>NZ_JASGFN010000010.1:0-271702 GCF_047605525.1 Paraburkholderia sp.
GGCAAAGCGCGAAATGAACGATAAGAGGCCTGTTGCGCGCGCAGCGCCGCGGCGGCCTTCGCCGCGTCGTCGGGCGAATCGACCGGCAGGCCGCTCAGCGCGGCGGCTTCGAGTTCGTTGGGAATCAGATAGTCGATCAGCGGCAGCCAGTCGGCCGGCAAAGGCCCGGTGGCGGGCGCGGGATTGAGGATCACGGTCTTGCCGAGCCGCCGCGCCGCGGTGAGCGCCGCGCGTACCGACGCCGGCGGCGTTTCGAGCTGGCAGATCACGACGTCCGCGGCGGCGAGCGCCGCCTCGTGACGCGCGATCGTCTCGGGCGTCACTTCGCCGTTGCTGCCCGCGACGATCACGATCGTGTTCTGGCTCGCATCGTCGACCACGATCAGCGCGACGCCGCTCGGCTGTGTGCCGGTCTCCAGCGCCGCGCAGTCGATGCCTTCCGCTTCGAGGTCCGCGCGCAACTGCGCGCCGTTCGCGTCGGCGCCGACGCAGCCGAGCATCGACACCCACGCGCCGAGCCGCGCGGCCGCGACCGCCTGGTTGCCGCCCTTGCCGCCCGCGACCTGCGCGAACGTGCGGCCGGCCAGCGTCTCGCCCGGCTGCGGCAGACGCGGCGCGCGCACCACGAGGTCCATGTTCAGACTGCCGACCACCGTCACGCGCGAGCGCGTTTCGTTGTTTGCCACTTACCTGTCCTCCATTGCATGCGGGGGTAGAGATTGCTGTTTCACGCGCTTTCCGGCCATCCCCGCTTGCCGCCCATGCGCGCCCCGTGACGCGTCGGTCGCGCATCCAGTCCAGACATGAGCAAGTCGCCTTGCGACGGGGCGTCAGTTCGAGTCATTGTCGACCTGACATCCAGCCGATTGCAACGCGGCATGTGCGGCTTGAGTCGCCTGCCGGAAGGCCGGATTCTCCGGCGCAAAGCTCGCCTCCTGGTCGGCCCGATCAGCCTTGATTGCCAGGTCTTCGCAGCGCAGCCTGTTGCTCCACGGACTCCCGTCGTTGCGGACGATCACGAAATCCTCCGGATAGCCGCGCAGATACCGGACGGTGAAGACATCGCCGCGATCGGGGTAGCGGGTGGCATTTCGCGACGGATAAACGTTGAAGTCGTCGCTTCTGAACGTGGCTTCGATGACGGCGCCGCCGGAGGGGCGAATCAAAATGTGATAGCCGACGACATTCTGATTGTTATAGACGTCGTTGGTCGGAAACGTACCGGTGACGGTCGCCTGAGCCTGACTGCCGAAGTGATAGATGAGCGCCACGACCCAATCCGGGCCGATGATCACGTTCACCAGCGCGTAACCGGCGATGACGACTGCAAGCCACAGGATCACGAAGCGGCGCTGGCGGATCGCGATCATGCCGATGAGTAACGAGGACAATATCGCGACCGGCACGAATTCGAAACGCCAGTGCGTCAGCCACCACATCACGTGCACGATTGGCACGAACATCGCGCTGCGGGCCGGCAGAAGACGTTCCGGGGGATGCCAGGCATCGGGCGCGACGGCCGGCGACGGCGCATCGTGGACGGCTTTGGCCGGCTCCGGCGGCGCCGGCACATGGGCGCCGCTGCCGGCCAGGGTCAACGCCTCGAAGCGCGCATCCCAGTCGGGAAGACTCGAAACGGACTGCGGCACCGTTGCACGGGCCACCGCGATTTCCACGCCGTGACGCGCCGCCTTCGTGCCCGGCGAAATCTGGATGATTTCGTCGTCCGCGCTGTCGGTCTGGACGCGCTGCGGCGCGTGCGGCGTGACCCCGAAGCCGCGAAGTTCGGTCCGCGCCCGGGCAACGTTCGAAAAATGGTAGAGATCGATCGTCAGCGTCGCATCGGGCGCCGAGTTGGCTGGCGCGCCGGTCTTCAGCGCCGACCAGACGCAGGTGAGCTTGCCGGGCTCGTCGCGGACGGAATCGACCGAGAAGGTTCCGTCCCCGGGCAATGCAATCAACGCATGAACGGCGCGGTTCTGAACATGCCCGCACATATCGCCGGCGGGAACATCCTCCGGTTCGGTCGCGGCCGTCGCCGCAGTCACCCGGGGCAGAAGATTCGAGACCAGCAGCGCCGCAACGATGGCAGCAGCGAAGTGTCGACCGACACTCTTTCGCACGACGGTCCTCCATGCATGCTGTTGCGGTGGATGATTACGACGTTGCTGGAACAACGATCAACGGCAGCCCACGCATGCCCATCACGCGGCCAGATTCCGCCGCCCTTCGCCGGCCCAGGTCGCGGTCGATTCGCGCACGATCAGCCGCGGCGACACGACGCGCCGGCGCGCCGGCGCGCGCACGCTGTTGGCCGCCGAGGCCGCGGCAATGCGCTCGATCAAGGTCTGCGCGGCCATGTCGCCGAGCGCGCGCACCGACTGACCGACCGTCGACAGCGACGGGAACGTGAAGCGCCCGAGCTCGATGTCGTCGAAACCGATGATCGAGCAGTCGCGCGGCACGCTGATATTGCGCTCCGCCGCCGCGCGCAGCGCGCCGATGCCCATCATGTCGTTGCCCGCGAAAATCGCCGATGGCTTGACTGTGTCGAACAGTTGCGCGGCCGCGCGATGCCCGCCCATCCCCGAAAAATCGCTTTCGACGATCGCCTCGGCCGGAATCTCGATGCCGCGCTCGGCCATCGCGCGAATGAAGCCGTGCACGCGCATCGCGCTGACCGCGGTCTGCACCGGCCCGGTGATGCAGCCGATGCGCACGTGTCCGAGCTCGAGCAGATGGCGGGTCGCGAGATACGCGCCCTTTTCGTGATCGATCTGCACGAGGTCCGCGTTGAGCCCCTCGATATTGCGGTCCACCACGACGAGCGGTTCGTGCGCGTCGGCGAGCGTCTGCGCGAGCACCGCGTCGTCGCCGGCGGACGCGACGATCAGCCCGTCGATGCGCTTTTCCTGCAGCACGCGCAGATAGTTGCGCTGCTTCGCGGGGTCATCGTCGGAGTTGCAGAAGAACACGCAGTAACCGTTGCGCGCGCAGCCGTCCTCGATGCCGCGCGCGAGCTCGGCGAAATACGGATTCGTGCTGTTCGGCACCACGAGTCCGATCGTCGCGGTCGCGCGCGCCTTCAGCGAGCGCGCGACCGCCGACGGCACATAGTGCAGTTGACGGATCGCGTGCTCGACTTTCGCGCGCACATCGGCCGACACCGGCCGCGAGTTGTTCACCACGTGCGATACCGTCGTGAACGACACGCCTGCCACGGCTGCTACATCCTTGATCGTCGCCATAACCTGTTATCCCATGCAAAAACCGTTGCGGCCTGTTTTTCCCGCCGGCCGCGGCGCCAGGGCCACACCCGCGCCACACCATTCCATCACGCGCGCTTGCGGCGGCTGCGGTACGTATCGAGCACCACTGCCACCACGATCACCGCGCCGGTAATCATCCGCTTGGTCGGCTCGTTCGCGCCGATCTGCGCGAGTCCCGCCGCCAGCACCGAGATGATCAACACGCCGAAAAACGTGCTGATCACCGACCCTCTGCCGCCCATCAGGCTGGTGCCGCCGATCACGACCGCCGCGATCACCTGCAGCTCCATGCCGACGCCCGCGTTCGGGTCGGCCGCCTCGAGCCGCGAGATCTGGAACAGCGCCGCGAGCCCCGACAGCGCGCCCATCAGCGCGAACACGATCACCTTGTAAGGCCGCGGATTGACGCCCGCGAGCCGCACCGCCTCCTCGTTCGTGCCGATGCCGACGAGGTAGCGGCCAAACACCGTGCGCGTCAGCACCAGTTGCGCGATCACCATCACCGCGACCGCGATCAGGAAGGCCGGCGAGATGCCGAGCGCGATCGGGTTCGACAGGAAGTCGAACGCGTCGCCGATGTAGGCGGTGCGCGAATTGGTCATCTGATACGCGAGGCCGCGCGCCGCTTCGAGTACGCCGAGCGACACGATGAACGACGGAATCCGCCAGCCCACCGTCACCGCGCCGGTCACGGTGCCGGTCAGCGCCGCGACCGCGACGCCGCACAGCGCCGACGGCAACGGCCCCCAGCCCCATTTCAGCGCGGCCACGCTGACCACCGACGCCCCCAGCGCCAGCACCGAGCCCACCGACAGGTCGATCCCCGCGATGATCAGCACGAAGGTCATCCCGACCGACATCACGACGAGGTCCGGAATCTGGTTCGCGATCGTGCTGAACGTGTCGTAGGTCAGAAAGTGCGAACTCAGCAGCGAGAACAGCACGATCATCGCGAGCAGCGCGCCGGCGAGGCCCAGGTAGTTCGAAAAGCCGAGCCGCGTGCCGGCCGGCTTGCCGCTCGCGAGCGGCGCCGACGGGTCGGCGGGCGGCGCGGCTTGCGCTCCACCTTGCTGGCCGCCCGGCTCCCCGCCCGCCGTTTCGCGCCACGATCGATCGGTCATGACAGACTCCCTGCTTCGTTGGCGCTGTGCGTATGCAGCAGCGCGTCGCGGTTGCGATAGCCGGCGAACGCGGCCGCGAGCAGCGCATCCTGGGTCCAGCTCGCGCGCTCGAACACGCCCGTCATGCTGCCCGCGGACATCACGCCGATCCGGTCGCAGATCAGCATCAGCTCGCGCAGATCGCTCGACACCATCACGAGCGCGCATCCGTCGCGGGCGAGCGCGCCCATCAGGCCGTAAATATCGAACTTCGCGCCGACGTCGATGCCGCGCGTCGGTTCGTCGAACAACAGCACGCGGCATTCGCGCGCGAGCCAGCGGCCGATCACGACCTTCTGCTGGTTGCCGCCCGACAGCTCACCGACGATCTGTCCCGGCCCCGAGCTGCGAATCCGCATCGCGTCGATCTGCCGCTGCGCGAGCGCGTTCTCGCGCCGCGCGTCGACGAGGCCGCGCCGCGCGACGCTGCCGAGATTGCCGAGCGACACGTTGGCCGCGATCGGCTGCGGCAGCAACAGGCCTTCGCCCTTGCGGTCCTCGGTGATCAGCGCGATGCCCGCGCGCACCGCGTCGGCCGGCGTGTCGATCCGTACCGGCGTGGGCGGCGCGCCCGGCGTCGCGGCGAGCGACACGCTGCCGCCGTCCTTCCGGTCGGCGCCGTAAATCAGCCGCATCAGCTCGGTGCGGCCCGCGCCGATCAGGCCGCTCACGCCGAAAATCTCGCCCGCGCGCACCTCGAACGACACGTCGCGCACGACCTTGCCGCGCGAGAGCCGGTCGACCTTCAGCAGCGGCGCGCCGATGTTGCGCTCGCCGAGATCGATGTGCTCGCCGAGTTCGCGCCCGACCATCCACGTGACGATCTGGTCGCTCGTCAGGTTCGCCATCGCATCGACGTGCACGAGACGCCCGTCGCGCAGCACCGCGACCTGTTCAGCGACCCGCGCCAGCTCCTCGAGCCGGTGCGAGATATAGACGAGCGCGACGCCGCGCGCCTTCAGCCGTTCGATCTGCTCGAACAGCAGATCGACCTCGCGTGCGGTCAGCATCGCGGTCGGCTCGTCGAGGATCAGCACGCGGCAGTCGCCGATCAGGTTGCGGGCGATCTCGACCATCTGCTGATGACCGATGCCGAGTTCGCCGACCAGCGTGTCCGGATCGATCGCATCGAGCCCGACCTGCGCCATCGCCTCGCGCGCGTTCTCGCGCAGCCGGCGCCGGTCGATCCAGCCGAGGCTGAACGCGCCCGCGCGCGGCAGCCGGTTCAGGAACAGATTCTCGGCCACCGACAGGGTCGGCAGCAGATTGAGCTCCTGCATCACCATGCGCACGCCGAGCGCTTCGGCTTCGGTGCGGCTCGCCGGCACGTACGGCGCGTCGGCGAGACGCATCGTACCGGTGCTCGGCTCGACCAGCCCGCCGATGATCTTCGACAGCGTGCTCTTGCCCGCGCCGTTCTCGCCGGTCAGCGCCAACACCTCGCCGGCGCGCAGCGACAGCGAGACGTCGGCGAGCACCGGCTCGGCATAGGTCTTGCCGATGCCGCTGACGGACAGTACGACGGGCAACGCGTCGTGATCGGTTGAATCCATTGCGATCCTGGTTCCGTGGCGCTCTCGCGGTTCGTCGGGCTTGCCCAACGAATTTGCCCAGCGAACCCGCCTGGCGGCCACGAGTCATGCCGGCTCAATGCGCGAAATGCGCGCGGAATGCGCGGGCGCTCATCGCCGCGCTTCCTCTCACCGCGCGGCCGCCGTCATGACGTTTATCTCTGACATTAACGGCGGCGCGGCGGGTTTCTTGAGCGTTTGTTGAATAAATACGGATCGGCGGGTTGCCGCGCCGCTGCCGCGACGGGTTTTTGGCCCGGCCCGCGGTGCACGCCGGGCGCGCCGCGCCCACTTGTCCGCTTACTTGAGCGTGTCCTTCGTCACGAGGTCGACCGGCGTTTCGACCACGCCCGACAACTGCGACTGCTTCTTGTTTTCGCTCAATGCCTTCAGCGCGGTATCGATGCCGAACACGGCCTGCTTCGCCGCGTACTGGTCGGCGGTGGCGAGCACGCGGCCGTCCTTCAGCATCGGATGGATCGCGTTGATGTTGTCATAGCCGACCACCAGCACCTTGCCCTGCTTGCCGGCCGCGCGCACGGCCGAGACCGCGCCGATCGCCATGTTGTCGTTGCCGGCGAGCAGCGCCTTCAGGTTCGGATACTCGTTGAGCATCGCCGACGCGACCGCGTTGCCCTTGTCGATTTCCCATTCGCCCGATTGCACCGATACGACCTTCGCGCCGACCGTCTGCATCGCCGCCTTGAAGCCCGCGGTGCGCTGCTGCGCGTTGGTGGTGGTTGACACGCCTTCGATGATGCCGACCTCGTCGCCCGACTTCAGCCGCTTCGCGAGGTAGTCGCCGACCTTCTGCGCGCCCTTGGCGTTATCCGGACCGACGAACGGCACGTTCAGGTCCTTCGACTTCAGCACGTCCTGATCGAGCCGGTTGTCGATGTTGACGACGATGATGCCCGCGTCGACCGCCTTCTTCACGACCGGCACGAGCGCTTTCGAATCGGCCGGCGCGAGCACGATCGCATCGACCTTCGAGACGATCATCTGCTCGACGATGCGGATCTGGTTCGCGGTATCGGTTTCGTCCTTGATGCCGTTCGTGATCAGGTCGAACTGGCCGGGGTTGTGTTTCTGATAGTCCTTCGCGCCGTTTTCCATGGTCAGGAAAAACTCGTTGGCGAGCGACTTCATCACGAGCGCGACCTTGGGTTTATGAGCCGGCGCGTTCTGAGCGTACGCGGCGGAAAAAGGCAGGACGGCGGAGGCGGTGGCGAGAACTGCGACGGCAAGCATGCGGCGACGGATCCAATGGCTCATGCGTATCTCCAAGGTTGTCAGGCTCGCGGGCGAGCCGTATTTTTTTGACGCGCAAACGTTTGCGAGGCCTATTCTCGACGCAAGCCTTCTGGAATGTCAACGACTCGCGGTGTTGCACTGCACCGGGTCCCCCTCGCTCAGTCCGTGCGTGGCGAGGTTGCCGCCCGTTGCAAACTACAGCCAGCCGGCCTTGCGAAAGCGCCCGTACAACACGAGATCGATCACCACCATGACCAGCAGAACGACCGGATAGCCGTACTTGAAATGCAGTTCGGGGATCCGCTCGAAGTTCATCCCGTAGATGCCGGCGATCATCGTCGGCACGGCAAACAGCGCCGCGAACGAGCCGAGCCGCTTGGTGATCTCGCTCTCGGCGAGCGAGATCATGCCGAGATTCACCTGCACCGCGGTCACGACGATTTCGCGCCGGCCCTCGATGGTCCGGACGATCCGCTCGAGGTGGTCGTAGACGTCGCGGAAATACGCCTGCATCCCCGCGCAGACGCTCGGAATGCGGCCGCCCGTCAGCTTGCCGACTGCTTCCTGCAGCGGCACGATATGGTGCTGCAGGATCACGAGCCGGCGCTTCATCGAGTACAGATCCTGCACGATCGCGCGCGAGGCCGCCGAATCGTTCTTTTCGAAAATGCGGTCCTCGAGCGCTTCGAGCTCGGTGCTCATCGCCTCGATGACCGGGAAATAACGGTCGACCACGTCGTCGATCAGCGCATACAAAACGAACGCCGAGCCCTCCTTCAGCAGATGCGGCTCGCGCTCGCAGCGCGCGCGCACGTTCTGGAAGCCGGTGCGCGTGCCGCGGCGCACCGACAGCACATAGTTGGCGCCGACGAACACGTCGATCTCGCCGATCGTCAGTTCGCCGTTGTCGTCCATCTCGACCGTATGCATCACGGTGAACAGTGAATCGCCGTATTCCTCGATCTTCGGCCGCTGATGGCCGTATTGCGCGTCCTCGATCGCGAGTTCGTGCAGGTTGAACTCGTCTTTCATCCCCGCGAGCTCTTCGGGGCTCGGATCCTTCAGCGCAACCCAGACGAAGCACTCAGGGCGCGCGACGTAGTCGCTGATGCTGTCGATATCGATGTCAGCGAGCTTCCGGCCGTCCTGGTAGGCGGCGCAATTGATCAGCATGTTCGAGTTACCTTGCAAGCAGAACAGACAGGGCCGCGCTCATGCGCAAGCGTTATGCAATGGTTGCGTAAGCGTTGCATAAGTCGGGCATCCGGCCTGCATTTAACGGATAAGCGCGCGTCGGCACCGGTTGTATGAGCCGCCATGTTAAGGCGCCGCGGGCGCACTGCGCGTATCGAATTGTTAATTATGAGCATCCCGTGTGAACACCCGATGTGAACGACGTGCGCGAACGGCATGCTATTGCGCGACCCGGTGCAGGCCGATGCGGTGATCGTCGTTGAACGTCACCGACGCGCGATTCGTGTAGCGCGGATCGGCCGTCACCATGAAGTTCAGCTCGACGACCGGGTCGAACTGCGTCGACACGCCAATGCGATGCGCGCCGGGCGGCAGATAGAAGACCACGTGCTCGCCGTTCATCAGGTCGGTCACGCGCTCGCCGTCGATATAAACGAGCGCATCGCGAAAACGCACGATCACGTCGCGTGAACGCTCGCGCCGCACGTCGACCGCGACGAGTCCTGGGCCCGCTTGCGTATAGCCGGCTTTGACGATGCGCCCGGCCGGCACCGGCTTGAACGGGACCGGCTCGGCCGGCGCCGACGCGCAGCCGGCGAGCGTGAGTATCGCGAACGCGGTGAATGCGGCAGTCAAGGTGGCGGCCAGGACGCTGACCAGGGTGTCAACCGGGGTGCCAACGGAGGGGGCGGCGGAGGCGAACGCGGAAATCCGGGTGGCCCGGCCGCGGCGAGACAGGCGCATCGGCATGCTGGTTCTCCGGTGTTGTGGCGCGATCGTCCGCTTGACTGCCATGCATGATAGCAACGCGCGCGCGTTCCGCCAGCCAGGTAGTTCAGCCAGGCGCCGCACCGGTTGCCCGCCGGATCGCTCGGGCGAACGCCGCGCCTCTTGCATGGCGCGGCGTTCTTCTTCATGATCGCTGGAAACGGGGCCGCGCCGGCGGCGCGCCGCGTTCGTCCGCCAGCATTTCGACCCGCGCTGCCGCACGCGCGCTCAAGGAGACTTGCGATGTGGTACTTCACCTGGATTCTCGGCGTGGGCGTGGCCTTGGGCTTCGGCATCATCAACGTGATGTGGCTCGAGACCAACGGCAAGTTCGCGCGCGATCCGCAACACCCCGCTGCCCCCGCCTCCCCCGCGCCCGTGGCTGAGGACAAGTCTTCGTGACCTTGCTGGTTTTCTTTTGCGGTCACGCGGGAACCGGCAAGACCACCCTCGCGAAACAGTTGATCGGCCCGTTGATGAAAGCGGCCGGCACCCCCTTCTGCCTGCTCGACAAGGACACGCTGTACGGCGGCTACAGCGCCGCCGCGATGGCGATGCTGACCGGCGACCCCGGCGACCGCGACAGCCCGCTGTTCCTGCAGCATCTGCGCGACCCCGAATATCGCGGTCTCATCGACACCGCGCGCGACAATCTCGAACTCGGCGTGAGCGCGCTCGTGGTCGGACCGCTGTCGCGCGAAGTGCGCGACAGGAAGCTCTTCGATCATCGATGGCTCGGCGTGTCGACGGACGTGACGCCGCGCGTCGTGTGGGTTCATACGTCGGAAGAGACCGCGCGGCAGCGGATCGTCGCGCGCGCGAATCCGAACGACGCCTACAAGCTCGCGCACTGGGACGAATACCGGCAGCGCCGCTTCGTGCCGGACGGCGCGGTCCGCGACGGTCTGCTGATGTTCGACAATACCGCGCCGACGGCCGCGGATTACGATGCGCTGGTCGCGCGAATCGTCGGCTGATGACCGAACGACGCGCAAAAAAATGCCCCGCCAGGCGGGGCATTTCCACTACAGCGTCGAGCCATTCAAACCGTCGCCGCCGCTTCCAGCGACTGCCCTTCGTACAGCTTGCCGAAGCGGTTCGCGAGGAAATCGCCGAGCGACACCTGCTCCTGACGCACGAAACCCTTTTGCGGCAGCTTGCGCTCGCGAAACAGATCGAGCACCGCGCACATCGCGCCGGCGGTGGTGATCTGGATTGCGCTCATCGGCACGCCGCAGACGGTCTTCGCGAAGATCTTGCGGGTGAACACTTCCTGCACGAGCTGACCGTCGCGCATGCCGCTCACCGTGATGAACACCAGCACGACGTCCTGCGCGGTCGACGGCACCGAGCGGCGCATGATCGTCTTCAGCGTATCGCGATCGCTCGACAGGCGCAGGTCTTCGAGCAGGAACTGCATCAGGTTGCGATGCCCCGGATAGCGCACCGACTTGTAGTCGAGCGATTCGACGCGGCCCGACAGTGTTTCGCACAGCGTGCCGAGCCCGCCCGACGTATTGAACGCCTCGTATTCCGTGCCGTCGAGCGAGAAATGCTCGAGGCCTTCGAGCGGCTGCACCCACTGCGTGCGGCCGTCGCGGATTGCTTCGCACGGCTGGCAGTACTCGTTGATCAGACCGTCGACGCTCCACGTCAGGTTGTACTTCAGCGCATTGGTCGGGAACTCGGGCAGCGCGCCGACGCGCATCTTCACGTCGCGGATTTCCGTGAAGCGGTTCGCGAGCTCGTGCGCGGCAATGCCGATGAAGCCCGGCGCCAGACCGCACTGCGGCATGAACGCGTGGTCGGCGTCATCGGCGATCGCGCGGATCGCGTGGGTGGCGCGCACGTCCTCGGTCAGATCGAAGTAATGCACGCCCGCGCCCTTCGCGGCCGACGCGACGTTCACCGCGAGGTAGTACGGCAGCGCGTTGACCAGCACGTCGAAGCCCTGAATCGCGGCGCGCAGCACGGCGGCGTCGGCGGAATCGACGCGGCGCGTCGGAATGCCCTGGGCGGCGAGCTTGTCGAGCGCGTGCTGATCGCGGTCGAACGCGACGACCTCGTAGTCGCCCGTCTCGCGCAGCATATGAGCAATGGTGTGACCGATCAAACCTGCGCCAACGATCGCTACTTTCATGTGCTTCTCCTTGTTATCCGTGTGCCTGTGTCGAGCTTCAGAAGGGCGCCGCGCGTACCGCGCGGCGCCCGCGGGCCGAACCCCTGAGCAACAGTTTAGGGAGAAGTAAAAACGGTTCATACGCGCAAAATGCTGCGATATGACCATGAACTTCGACGTTATGACGAATGCGCCGAACGTTTCGTCGAAATATCGTAAAAAAGGTGTTAACGAATGTGCCGGGGCGGACGGGTCGGGCGCGATCTCACACCGTGCCGCGATCGATCTTGCGCGCGAGAATGATCGACGTCGTGGTGCGCTCGACGCCTTCGAGACCGCCGATCTGATCGAGCAGGTCGTTGAGCCGGTCCGGCGAATCGGCGCGCAGCCACGCCACATAGTCGAACTCGCCGCTCACCGCGCACAGCAGTTGCACCTCGGGCATTTTCGCGAGGCGCTTCTGCACGGCCGGCCCGTACTTCGGCGCGATGATGATGCCGACGTACGCGACGATGCTCGAATCGAGCACGTCCTGGCCGAGCCGCACGCTATAGCCGGCGATCACGTTGCTGCGCTCGAGCCGCGCGATGCGCGCGATCACCGTGGTGCGCGCGACGCCCAACTGGCGCGCGAGATTGGCGACGCTTTCGCGGGCGTTGGCTTGCAGCAGCGCAACGAGGTTGCGGTCGAGGTCGTCGAGCTGATCGAGGCGCGGAGGTCTCATCGAAGGGAAACAAGGTTGGCTGAAGATGTCGCGGATTATCGCGCGACTTCGCGCGCGGCGGCGCGCTGTCGCGACAGTTGATGACAGTCAGGCGGCACATCGTGGAGTGGCCATAAGTTGCCGCAAGCGGAGCGCATCGGCGGGCCGGCGGCCCGTTTCCCTTTCGTTTCGGTTGTAAGCGTTTGTCGCGCTGGAACCATATTGTAGGAATATCGTGTTACTAATAGCGGCGACGGGCGAATACGGCAGCGGCTCGCCGTGCGCCGCTATTCGCTCTCGGCGCGTGGGGACCGTCCGTGCGCGCCTTGTCCCAATACGAACAGACATCAGGAGTTTCGATGAAAAAAGCACTGGTTATGCTGGCTACCGCCGTTTCGATGGGCGGCGCGTTTGCTCAGGCTTCCACGCCCGCGGCGGCGCCGGAAAATACCGCTTCGGCCCCTGCGGCCAAGGCCGGCTATGAGCGCAACGTCGAAGACCGCATCGCCTATCTGCACGCGCAACTGAAGATCACTCCGGCCCAGGAAGCGCAATGGAAGACCTTCGCCGACGTGATGCGCAGCAACGGCGAAACGATGGGCCAGTTGTTCCAGCAGCGCAAGGCGGCCACCAACGTGACCGCGCTCGACGACATGAAGCAGTACGCGGAGATCGCGCAGGCGCATGCAGACGGCATGAAGAAGCTGGTCGATGCATTCGATCCGCTGTATGGCAGCCTGTCGCCGGAGCAGAAGAAGCTCGCCGATGCGACGTTCCATCGGGGCGGCCCCGAAGGCCCCCACCACCATCGCGGCCATCACGGCAAGGGCAAGAGCAGCAAGCCGGCAGCCGAGCCGGCTAGCGACGCAACCGTGAAGCCGTAACGAAAGCGCGCCCGCGGCGCGGGTTGCCGCGTTGCGGGCGTGGCTGCTTCGGTGTCGGGTGTTGCGGGCTGGAAGGCGGTATGCGCGCGCGGGCGCAGTGCGGTGCTCGCGCGTGCCGGGCGTGTATGTCGGGCCCCCGCTCGGCCCATTCGTCTGGCATGATTCGGGGCGCGGACGCACAATGGATCTACAGCAACGCCACGCCCCCCTCCAACCACCCTCCCGCTTCATGACCGAACTCAGGAATCTCGATCTGCGTGACGATCCGCACGCGCAACGCGTCGTCAAGGACGAAACGGTAAGCGTCGAATTCGCCGCCGCCGAAGGCCAGTTGATGAGCCTCGAAGGCCCGAACCGCTACGTGCACGGCGACGCGCTGATCACCGGTTCGACCGGCGAGCGCTGGGTCGTGTCGCGTGGGCGCTTCGACGCCAAATACGTGCCCGCCAACGCCGCCGTCGCTCACGGCGAACCGGGCACCTATCGTAATCGCCCGGCCGTCGTGCTCGCTCGCCAGATGAACGAAGCGTTCTCGCTCGCGCGCTCCGCGGACGGCGGCGACGTGCTGCACGGCGCGGCCGGAGACTGGGTCATGCAATACGCGCCGGGCGACTACGGCGTCGTGCAGGCCGCGCGCTTCGCGAAGGTCTACCGGCGCGCGGACTGAGGGGCCTCGGTCCGCTTCAAGCCATTTAAGTCCGCCATACAGGCATCAGGCGAACTCGTCGCCGAGATCGACCGTGACCTCGCGCGGCACCGCTTCGCCGTTCGCATACATTTCCTCGAGCGAGCCGAGGCTCGCTTCGACATACGCGCGCAACACCGCGAAGCTGCGTCCGCGCAACCGGGCCGGCAATGCGCGATAGCGCGCGAGCGCCGCCGGCGCGATCGCGACCGTCATCACGATGCGGCGCGCGGTCGAGCCGAAGCGCATCGCGACCCAGTGAATCGTCAGCGCGGGTGTGCCGTCTTCGGCCGCGCGCTCGGTGAACTGCGTCTGCTCGGGAAACAGATCGCTGATGACGCGCGCGAGCTCGTCGAACTCAGGGTGCGCGCAGTCGTATTGGTATGCTTCCATGAAGGCCGCCGGAAAATGGGGATCCTGAAGGGGGTCCTGAAACGTAGGCGCATTTTAGAGAAAGGCTTGCGGGATAGCGAGGCAGGTGAGCCCGGTCCGGACCCGACACGGACCCGCTCCGCGCCCGATGCCTACCTCACGCCGCGGCCGGCCGCCTGTAAGTCCGCATCAGCCATCCCGCGACGAACACCGCCGCCACCGCATATATCGTATCGACCGCCTCGAGCGGCAGAAGCCGTGCCTGCGACATCGCGGCGGGCACGTCGATCAACGCGTGCAGCACGATCGCGAGCGGCAGGATGCCGCGCGAGCCGGCCCGCACGCCGCGCCACATCAGCACCGACAAACCGATCTGGAACACCAGCGCCGCCACGCGCTCGAGCGCGAAGATGCCGGCCAGTTGCGGCGTCAGGCTCGCGAGAATCAGATGCACGCGCATCACCGATTCGCCCGGCAGGTTGCCGAGGTAATCGTCGAGCCGGCCGCGGTTTTCGAGGATCGCGAACACGATCCACTGGAGCTGCACGAGCACGCCGACCATCCATGCTTCCGCGCCACCGTGGCCGAGACCGTAACCGAGCGCGGCACCATCGTCGGCGCGCAACGCGGCGGTACGCGCATCGGCGTAGGCGCGCGTGCCGCTCGTGCCGGCGTCAGCGCCGGCCTCCGGCTTGACGCTGGCCCTCGCGCCCCGGTTCGCCGCCGGGCGCGCCATCGCCCGCTTTATGAGCAACCGCATGCCGAGGAACCGCCCCACTTCCTCGCAGACGCCCGCGGCCAGCGCGCCGTAGACGACGAACGCGAGCGGATGCGACAGGAACGCTGCCGTCGCGTCGTTGCCGCGCAGCAGGTAGTCGTGCAGCGCGCGCTCGATCACCATCGCGAACAGCGCGAACACCGCGACGCCGGCGATCGCGTCGCGCGGCCTGAGCGCGAGCGGCTGACGTAACTGGCGATAGATCAGGAACGGTAAAGCGGCGACGACGAGCGTGGCGAGCACGAGGCTCGCAAGCGTAAGTGGTGCGACGAGCATGAGTTTCCTTGCCGGGTTTTCCGGCGATCACCGGCGCGCAACCGCTGCGCGCCGCAGCCCCGAATGATCGCAGATTGAACGCGGATCAGCGCGAAGTCGATGCACGCACGATCAGTTCGCCAGCCAGCAGGCAGTCGCGCGCGTCCGTCTGCGCGCCCTCGATGCGCTCGTACAGGAATTCGACCGCGCGATAGCCGATCTCGTAAGTCGGCTGACGGATCGTCGTGATGCCGGCGAGTTCGGCCCAGTCGGGGTCGTCGATGGAAAGCAGCGCGACGCGGGTTTGCCAGTGCGCGCCATAACGCGCTTTCAGATGCAGCGCGAGACACAGCGCGACCGGCGCATTGGCCGCGAATAGCGCGACGCGGGCGGGGGCGCCGGGCGTGTCCGCGCCGCGTTCACCACGACCGCCGGAGCCATCGCTAGCGCCGCTGCTTACCGCATCGATCGCGCGGTCCAGCCCGGCGAGGCTGCGCTCGACGTCGGCCGCATCCGCGAGATTCAGCACCAGCGTATGGCCGCGCGCGTGACCGCTCACGCCGCGATGCGCGCGCATCGCGTGATCGAACGCCTGCACCCGCAGTTGCCGCGAGCTGACCCGCTCGAACGGCTGAACGACGAACCAGATATGCTCGAAGCCCTGCTCGAGCAGATGCCGCGTGCCGAGTCCGGCGGCGGCGCGATTGTCGAGCCCGACCATATCGGCGACGAGCCCTTCGACCTGCCGATCGACGAGCACCGCCGGAATCCCGCCGCCGCCGACCGGCCGCAGCGTTTCCTCGCGCACGCCGAGCGCGTTGACGATCACGCCTTCCACGCGGTACGTCGTCAGCAGTTGCAGATAGCGCCGCTCCATCTCCACTTCGTTCGCCGCATGGCAGATCAGCGGCATCAGGCCGAGCGCGTGACACGCGGCCTCGACGCCTTGCAGCACTTCGACCGAATACGGATTGGTCAGATCGGCGACCAGCATGCCGATCAGCCGGTTACGGCCGCGCTTCAGGCCGCGCGCCATCTGGTTCGGCTGATAGTCGAGCCGCGCGATCGCGGCCTCGATGCGCGCGCGCAGCTCGGGCGACAGCACGCTCATCTCGCCGTTCAGATAGCGCGAGATGCTGGTCTTGCCGGTGCCGGCTTCGCGCGCGACATCGGTGATCGTCGCGCGGCGCGGCGCGGCGGGTGGCGTGCCTGGTGGCGTCGTGCTCATCGGCTCATCGCTCATGCCAGCGCCTCGTGCCGCGTCACTTTTTCAGAACGTCACGATTGACGATGTTGGTCGTCAGCGTGCCGTCGAGCGCGGCGACCAGATTCTCCGCCGCATTGCGTGCCATCGCATGACGGGTCTCATGCGTGGCCGAACCGATATGCGGCAGCGCGACCACGTTCGGCATTTTCAAGAGAGGCGAGTCGGCCGGCAGCGGTTCGGTGTCGAACACGTCGAGGCCCGCGCCATGAATCGTGCCGTTTTGCAGCGCCTCGATCAGCGCCGGCTCGTCGACGGTCGCGCCGCGCGACGCGTTGATCAGGATCGCGCTCTTCTTCATCGCGCGCAGCTCGGCCGCGCCGATCATATGCTTCGTCTGCGGCGTGAGCGGCACTTGCAGACAGACGAAGTCCGCGCTCGCCAGCAGTTCGGGCAACTCGACGCGCCGCGCGCGATAGGCCTGTTCAGCGTGCGGATTGGCATGACGGTTCGTGTACAGCACCTTCATGTTGAAACCGAGCGCCGCGCGCCGCGCGACCGCGCCGCCGATTCGCCCCAGCCCGACGATGCCGAGCGTCTTGCCCTGCACGTCGAGCCCGAATTGCGCGGGCCCGATGCTCGCGCGCCACCGTCCCGCCTTGACCCACTCGGCCAGCTCGACCACGCGGCGCGCGGACGCGAGGATCAGCGAGAACACGGTGTCGGCGGTCGATTCGGTCAGCACGTCCGGCGTATGCGCGAGCACGATGCCGCGGCGCGTGAGGTCGTCGACGTCGAACTGGTCGTAGCCGACCGAGATCGTCGACAACGCCTTGAGCCGGCTCACGCCTTCGAGCATCGCCGGCGTGATCTTCACGCTCGCGCCGATGCCGCCATCGGCATCGCGCAGCGCGGCGACGAACGTATCGTGCCGCGCGGGATCGACCTGCACGACCTGCACATGCTGTTGCAGATACGCGAGCACATCCTCGGGCAGCGACTTCCAGGCGACGATCTTCTTCATCAGCTTATTTTCCTTGCGACGGGGGAGCGAGCGGGGTCACGTCGTTCGGCGGCGGCCGGCTTGACGGCGAGCGTCAGGATCACCGCGGCGACGAGCGCCACGCTCATGAATGCATACGATGCCGCCGGCGATCCGGTTGCGCCGTTCAGATAGCCGACCACGTACGAGCCGACGAACGAACCCAACGCGCCCATGCTGTTGATCAGCGCCATCGCGCCGCCCGCGACGTTCTTCGGCAGCAGCTCCGGCACGATCGCGAAAAACGGGCCATACGGCGCGTACATCGCGGCGCCCGCGATCACGAGCAGCGCATACGAGAACCAGAAGTGCGACGAGCCGAGCGCGTACGACGCCGCGAACGCGACCGCGCCGATCAGCAGGAACGGCCACACGAACACCTTGCGGCGGTTGAGTTTATCCGATGCCCACGAAGCTGCAAGCATCGCGATCGTCGCGGCCAGATACGGCAGCGCCGACAGCCAGCCGGTCTCGACCATGCCGAGCGACGAGCCGTTCTTCAGGATCGACGGCAGCCACAGCACGAAGCCGTACACGCCGATGCTCCAGCAGAAATACTGCGCGCTCAGCTTGACGACGGCCGGCGTGCGGAAGGCCTCGCCGTAATTGCGCACCGGCTTGATCGCGGCCTGCTCGGCGCGCAGCGTCTGCGCGAGGTCGTCCTTTTCCTGCTGCGTGAGCCACGACACCTGCTCGGGCTTGTCCTTGACGAGGAACCACCAGCAGATCGCCCAGATGATCGCGGGCGCGCCCTCGGCGATGAACATCTCGCGCCAGCCGAACGAATGCACGAGATAGCCGGACACGACCGACATCCACAGCACCGTGACCGGATTGCCGAGAATCAGGAACGTGTTCGCACGCGAACGCTCGCGCTTCGTGAACCAGTTGCTGATGAAGATCAGCATCGCCGGCATCACCGCGGCTTCGACGACGCCGAGCACGAAGCGGATCACCATCAGCGACGGGATATTGCTGACCATGCCGGTGAGCGCGGCGCAGCCGCCCCACAGGATCAGGCTCCAGAACACGAGCTTCTTCACGCTGCGGCGCTCGGCGTAGATCGCGCCCGGAATCTGGAAGAAGAAATAGCCGAGGAAAAACAGCGCCCCGATCAGCGACGCGAGCCCCTTGCTGATGCCGAGGTCCTGGTTGATGCCGGCTGCCGACGCAAAGCCGAAGTTCGCGCGATCCAGATACGCGAGGCTGTAGGTGATGAACACGATCGGCATGATCGTCCACCAGCGGCGAATCGCAAGCGATGAGGTCATGGGTGTCTCCTTTTACGGCGTCCCGAAACAATGATGAAAAAGGGTGGGCGCGCTGCGGGCGCTCCTGTTGTTGTCGATGGCTGCTGCCGATGCGGCCGGCGGAGTGGCAGTCGTTGCGCTTGCGACGCGTTCGTCGCTCCGTTCGGGCCACATCCGGTGTGGATTCAACTCAAACTCAACTTCGGCTCAACTTCGGCTCGACTCACGTCACGCCGAGGCCGCGCTCGCGACGCCCGGCACCTCGGCCAGTTCGAGCGCATCGAGTTCGGCGCGGCTCGGCAATCCCTCCGAATCGCCGATCACCTGGATCGCGAGCGCGCCGATCCGGTTGCCGCGCGCGACGGCTTGCGCGAGCGTGCGGCCTTCGAGCAGCGCGCTGATGACGCCGACCGCGAAGCCATCGCCCGCGCCCACCGTATCGACCACGTTCGCGACCGGCTGGCCGGCGATCACGGCGGCATCGGCCGCGGTGCGGTAGTACGCGCCCTGCGCGCCGAGCTTGACGATCACGCCGCGCGCGCCGCGCTCCAGATAAAACTTCGCGATGTCCTCCGGCTGCGTATAGCCGGTCAGGATCTCGCCCTCGCCGATGCCGGGCAGCACCCAGTCGGCCAGCGCGGCGAGTGCGTTCAATCCTTCGACCATCGCCGCGCGCGACGGCCATAGCGTCGGGCGCAGATTCGGGTCGAACGAGATCGTCTTGCCCGCTGCATGCATTTCGCGCGCCAGATGGAACGCCAGTTCGCGCGAGCTCGCCGAAATCGCCGGCGCGACGCCGGTCAGATGCAGATGACGCGCGGACAGCACGTAATCGGCGACGTAATCGTCGAGCGACAGATGGCTCGCCGCCGAGCCCTTGCGAAAATATTCGACCGCCGGATCGCTGCCGTCGTCGTTTTTCGACTTCAACTGGAAGCCGGTCGGATAGCGGGTGTCGGTGCTCACGCAGCGCTGGTCGATGCCCTCTTTCGTCAGCGTGTCGCGCACGTACCGGCCGAACGAATCGTCGCCGACGCGGCTCATCCAGCCCACCCTGAAGCCGAGTCGGGACAGGCCGATCGCGACGTTCAGATCGGCGCCGGCGACGCGCTTCGTGAAGTGCCCGACGCCCGCGAGCGGGCCGGCTTCGGCGGCGACGAACATCGCCATCGCTTCGCCGTAGGTGATGACGTCGAGGGCTGGGTGCGGGTGAGTCATGTGGGGGCTCCTGGGTGGCGCTTCGGGTCGTGCTTCTGGTGCGGGGGCTGCGGGTTGTTTCGTGTGCCGGACCGGCGATTCACGCACGGCTCGCCGCCGCCTGAATCCGTGCGAGCCAGTGGACGTAATGCGCGGCATCCGCGTCGATCCGGCTCGCGTCGAACGGAAACTCGATGCCGCGCGGCACATCGCGCGGCAGGCGCTCGAGCACCGCGCGAAAGGATGCGTCATCCTCGGCCGGCGCGACGGGGAAGCGCCGCGCGCCCTCGCCCGCGGCCGTCTTGCAGTGGATGTATTCGACGTGCGGCGCGAGCCGCGCGGCCGCCTCGAGCGGCGCCACGTCGAGCCATGCCCAGTTGCCGATGTCGAAGGTCATCCCGAGCACGCCGGCGTGGCCTTCGCGCGCGAGCGCGTCGAACAGACCGACGAACTGCGCGGGCGAGCCGCCCTCGGCCAGTTGCCCGTTTTCGACGACGAGCCGGGGATGCGCGCCGCGCGTCCCTTCTGCCAACTGCGCGGCAAGCGCGGCACCCTCGGCATTCCTGGCGAAGCCGCCCAACTGCAGCTTGACGAAGCGCGCGCCCAGCGCAGCCGCTTCGCCGAGCGCGAGACGCAGCGCGTCGCTATCGAGCCGGCCTTGCGGGGTGTACAGCGCCGCCGGGGTCGAGAACACCGACCACAGCCCGAGATCGGCCAGCGCCGCGCCCAGCGAACGCAGCCGTTGCAGGCCGGCGTCCGCGTCGCTCGCGAACAGCTCGCGGCGCACTTCGAAACCCGCCGCGCCGGCCCGCTTCGCCGCTTGCGCCCACTTCAGATGACCGTCCGCGCGTACCGCGTCCATCCCGAACGCGCTGGCGACGATTGCGATCTCCACTGCATCAACCATGTCGAATCCGCCCATTTCAGCTGTGAAATTCGCTTTTGGAACCGGTTCCAAAAGCGTTTCGAAAAAAAGCGCCGAGGCGCTTCCGATGCGCGAATAGTGCGCGGGGGCGCCGCCGCGCGCCATAGAGGAAATCCCCAGGCAAAGCAGGCATGCGAGCACAAACGCGACTTACTCGCCCTCTTGCGCCAGACACAGCGCGACAAACTGCTCGACCACCCGCGACGGCGCGCTCGCGTGCGGCACGAGAATCGACAGCCGGCGCGTCAGCGGCGCCGGGCTCAGCGACAGCAAACGCAACGCGCCGTTCTCATGCCGCATCGACATCGCCGACACGAAGCCCACGCCCATGCCGGCCCGCACAGCTTCCTTCACCCCTTCGACGCCGGCGATCTCCAGCGCCACGCGCATCGGCACGCCGGCGCGCGCGAACTCGCGCTCGACGGTCTGCCGCACGCCCGAGCCCTCCTCGCGCAGCACCAGCGGATACGCGCCGAAGGCCGCGAGGCCGATGCGCCCGTCGCCGGCCTGCTGCGCGAGCGGATGCGCGCGCGGCATGATCGCGACGATTTCGTCCTCGCGCCACGCATGCACCGCGGTGTCCGGCGGCAGATCGTCGCCGGGCGGCCCCTCGACCATTGCGATATCGACCGCGCCGAGCGCGCCGACGATCTCGGTCGTGTTGCCGTCGGCGGTATGCACGGTCACGTGCGGATAGCGGCGATGGAATTCGGCGATCAGATATGGCAGCAGATAACTCGCCGGCGTCGTGCTCGCGCCGATCCGCAACGTGCCCTGCTCGAGGCCGCGCAGCGCGTCGCGGTACGCATGCGCCTGCCGCCAGGTGTCGCGCAACCGAGCCGCATAGCTCGCCAGTTGCTCGCCGGCCGGCGTCAGACGCACGCCGCGGCCATCGCGCTGATACAGCGGCTCGCCGAATTCATCCTGCAACTGCCGCAACTGGCCCGACACCGCCGGCTGCGACAGATACAGCGCCACCGCCGCCCGGCTGATGTTGCGATGCTCGGCGACGGCGGCGAACGTTATAAGTTGATCCGGGGTCATCTCGTTGAAATATCTGCTGAACTGATACTTTACATTCTAAATCATGATTTCTCATAACGTTATATCTAATTTAGGATTAGCCCCGTTGAAGCCACTCAAGCCAGTCAGTCAGCCAGGCACCCCATCATGTCCACACCCACCACACCGCTTACCGTCACGTCCGCCGCATCGCCGGCGCTCTCCACGCGCGGCCAGCTCAATGGCGTGCTGTTCGTCGCGCTGTTCGCCGCCGCCGTCACGCGGATCGCGGCAATTCCGGCGATCGCCGGGCTGGGCTTGAGCCCGCTGATCGTCGGCATCGTCGCGGGGGCGATCTACGGCAACGCGCTGCGCGACGGCATGCCGGCCAGCTGGGCGGCCGGCGTCAACTTCTCGGCGCGCAAGCTGCTGCGTATCGCGGTCGCGTTCTTCGGATTGCGCGTGAGTCTGCAGGAAATCGCCCACGTCGGCCTGCCCGGCCTCGCGCAGTCGGTGCTGATCGTCGTCAGCACGCTGGTGATCGGCACCTGGGCCGGCATGAAGATCATGAAGCTCGATCGCGACACGGCCCTGCTGACGGCCGCCGGCAGCGCGATCTGCGGCGCCGCTGCCGTGCTCGCGTTCGAATCGACGCTGCAATCGAAGCCGCACAAGAGCGCGATGGCCGTCGGCAGCGTCGTGCTGTTCGGCACGCTGTCGATGTTCCTCTACCCGGTGCTGTTCAACGCGGGCTGGCTGCATCTCGATACGGTCGGCGCCGGCCTCTTCTTCGGCGGCACGATCCACGAGGTCGCGCAGGTGGTCGGCGCGGCGAGCAACGTGAGCCCGGAAGCGACGCACATCGCGACGATTGTCAAGATGACCCGCGTGATGCTGCTGGTGCCGGTGCTGCTGGTGGTCGGTGTGTGGGTGAATCGCGCGGCGCGCGGCGCGAAGGACGGCAGCGATGGCGCCGCCGGCAACGCCCCGCGCAAGCTCGCGATCCCCTGGTTCGCGCTCGGCTTCCTCGGCTGCGTCGTGATCAACTCGCTGCACGTGCTGCCGCAAGGCGCGACCTCCACGCTGAACCTGCTCGACACCTTCGCGCTGACGATGGCGATGACCGCCCTCGGCATCGAAACACGGATCGCGCAGATTCGCGAAGCCGGACCGCGAGCGCTGACCACCGGCCTGATCCTGTACGTGTGGCTGGTTGCGGGCGGACTGGGAATCACATGGGCCGTCGAGTACCTGTTCCGCTAGGCCGCCCCCGCCTTCGTCGACACCCCGCCGCGCGCGGGGTTTTGCGCATTCTGGCGCCCCATCCGGGCCGCTCACACGGCATACTCGTTGCTGCGAACTTTACTCCCGCAACCCGCCCGGGGGGTATGCGCATGCCACGCCTGTCGCGACGTCCGTTGCCGCGCGCATGGCCGGATTCACGCAACGCGCCCGGGCAACCGGAATGAGGAAGGATCGATCGATGAGCCTGGAACTGTACTACTGGGACGGCCTGCAAGGCCGCGGCGAATTCGTGCGGCTCGCCCTTGAGGAAGCCGGCGCCGACTATGTGGAAGTCGCGCGCGGCAAACCTTCGAAGGGCCTCGGCACCGCGGCGATGATGGCGGTGATGGACAGCCCCGACGAACCCTATCCGCCGTTCGCGCCGCCGTTTCTGAAAGACGGCGATCTGGTGATCTCGCAGACCGCCAACATCCTGTTCTATCTCGGGCCGCGGCTGGGTCTCGCGCCCGCGGTCGAAAGCCTGCGCTATATCGCGAACGGCCTGCAACTGACGATCGCCGACGTCGTCACCGAAGCGCACGACACCCACCATCCGCTTGCGAGCGGCCTTTACTACGAGGACCAGAAAGACGCCGCGAAGCTGCGGGCGCATGATTTCATCGACCACCGGATTCCGAAGTTCATGGCGTACTTCGAGCGCGTGCTGAAGCAGAACCCGGCCGGCGACACCTTCATGGTCGGCGACGCGCTCACTTACGTCGACCTGTCGATGTTCCAGTTGATCGACGGTCTGCTGTATGCGTTTCCGCGCGCGCTGAAGCGCTTCGGCGAGCACTATCCGCGGCTCGCCGCGCTGCACGACAGGGTGATCGAAAGGCCCAACATCGCCGCGTATCTGAAGTCGAACCGGCGCATCGGCCACAACGAGACCTGCATCTTCCGGCACTACCCGGAACTCGACAAGGCGGCGACTTGATCCGCGCCGCGCCGACACCGCCCGCTCACCCGCCGCGGCGCGCCCGCCATCCGAGGCGGGCGCGCCGTTGTCGGGCCGCGCGTTTTTCAACCCTCTCTCACGCCTCGTACCACTGACGTGCTTTCATTCCTGCTGAAGCTGCGCACCCGCGCCCAACGCATTTTTCGCCTCTCCGAAGCCCACACGATGCTGGTCTGGTCGGTCGTGGTCGGCATCGCCGGCGCGTTCGCGACCATCCTGTTTCGCAAGGGCATCGAACTGCTGCAACTGGCGATGGCGGGCCGCGCCGGCAGCTTCGTCGAAATGGCGCGCAGCCTGCCGTGGACGACGCGCATCTGGCTGCCGGCCGCGGGGGGTCTGATCGCCGGCGTGTTTCTGCTGATCGCGCGGCGTCACGCCGACAAAAGCGCCCACACCGACTACATGGAAGCGGTCGCGATCGGCGACGGCGTCGTGCCGGTGCGGCTGAGCCTGTGGCGCAGCGTGTCGTCGCTGTTCACGATCGCGAGCGGCGGCTCGATCGGCCGCGAAGGTCCGATGGTGCAGCTCGCGGCGTTGGGCGCGTCGCTGATCGGCCGCTGGGTCCACTTCGATCCGCCGCGGCTGCGCCTGCTCGTCGCGTGCGGCGCGGCGGCCGGTATCACGTCCGCGTATAGCGCGCCGATCGCGGGCGCGTTCTTCGTGACCGAGATCGTGCTGGGCTCGATCGCGATGGAAAGCTTCGGTCCGGTACTGGTCGCGGCGGTCGTCGCCAACATCACGATGCGCGAATTTGCCGGCTACAAGCCGCCGTACGAGATGCCGGTGTTCCCGACCGTGACCGGCCTCGAAGTGCTGCTGTTCGTCGCGCTCGGCGCGCTGTGCGGCGTGGCCGCGCCGCAGTTCCTGCACCTGCTCGACGCGGCGAAGAAAGCCTTTCGCAAGCTGCCCGCGCCGCTGCCGCTGCGGCTCGCGCTCGGCGGCCTCGTCGTCGGCATCATTTCGATCTGGGAGCCCGAGGTGTGGGGCAACGGCTACAGCGTCGTGAACTCGATCCTGCATTCGCCGTGGACGTGGTATGCGCTCGTGCTCGTGCTGGTGTGCAAGCTCGTCGCGACCGCGGCGACGGCCGGCTCCGGCGCGGTCGGCGGGGTCTTCACGCCGACGCTGTTCGTCGGCGCGGCGGTCGGCTCGCTGTTCGGCCAGGGCATGAACGCGCTATGGCCGCATGCGACGTCCGCGGCGTACGCGTATGCGATGGTCGGCATGGGCGCGTTCCTTGCGGGCGCGACCCAGGCTCCGCTGATGGCGATCCTGATGATCTTCGAGATGACGCTGAGCTATCAGGTCGTGCTGCCGTTGATGCTGTCGTGCGTGGTCGCGTATTTCGTCGCGCGCGCGATCGGCAAGACCTCGATGTACGAGATCACGCTGCGGCGCAATCGCGAGGAACAGGAGCGCTCGCGCCTGCGCGCAACGCAGATGCGCGAGCTGATCCGCCCCGCGCAGACGGTCGTGCCGCCGAACGCGACCGTGCACGACATGACGCGCGTGTTCCTCGAATATCCGGTCAAGTACCTGTACGTCGCGAATGAATCGGACGCGTTTCTCGGCGTGGTCGCGCTGAAGGACATCACCTCCGATCTGCTCGACAAACGCGACACGTCGGCGAAGACCGCGGCCGATTATCTGCAACCGCATTTCGACGTGCTGACGCCCGACATGTCACTCGGCGCCGCGCTGCAGCACTTCATGGCATTTCAGGGCGAGCGCCTGCCGGTGATCGAAAGCACCGCGCATCCGAAGCTGGCGGGCGTGGTCTACAAGACCTCGCTGCTCGACGCTTACTTCCGCATGAATCCGTCGCGCTAGGGCCCGTGCACGCTCATCGCGGCTCGCCCGGCGCGATGCAAAGCGCCGCAGATTTTCTACAATGAACACACCGCCGCGGCGCATATCAACGATGCGCGCGCGACGTCAGCAAGAGCGTACCGAGAACGCCCGCCATCCGAACGGAGCGAAGATGAGCGAATCGTCCCCCGAGGCCGTGCGCCGCGATCAGGCCGGCTGGATTTTCGTGCATATCGAAGGCGAGCCGTACGATCGCGGCGAGCAGCACGGCCAGTTGCTCGCCGCCGAAATCAGAAACGCGATCCGCACTGCCCGCTACCTTGCGAAGTGGGATACCGGCGAGGACTTCGACACCTTCGTCGATGCCGCGACGAGCCAGTTCGCAAGCAAACTCGACACCGAATTCGCCGACGAAATCCAGGGCATCGCCGATGGCGCGAAGCTGCCGTTCGCGGAAGTGCTCGCGTGGAACGGCTACATGGATCTGCTGCAAAGCTGGTGGCCGACGCACACCGCGCAGCAGCGGCCGCAGCTCGGCGTGAAGCCGTGGCGCGGCCGGCGCGGCCACCATTGCAGCGCGTTCATCGCGACCGGCAGCGCGACGCGCGGCGGCCGCATCGTGATGGCGCACAACTCGTGGGACCGCTACGCGGCGGGCGACGCGTTCAACGTCGTGTTCGACATCGTGCCGGACCGCGGCAACCGCATCCTGATGCAGGGTCTGCCGGGCTGCATCTCGAGCCTCACCGACTTCTGGATCACGGCGGCCGGCCTGATGGTGACCGAAACGACGATCTCGAACTTCGCCGGCTACAACGCAGCGGGCGCGCCCGAGTTCTATCGCTCGCGGCGCGCGTCGCAGTATGCGAACAGTATCGGCGAATGGTGCGAAATGTTTTCGCTCGCGAACAACGGCGGCTACGCGAACAGCTGGCTGCTCGGCGACACAAAGACCGGCGAGATCGCGCGCTATGAACTGGGACTGCACTATTCCGGCTTCGAAACCACCAAAGACGGTTTCTACAGCGGCTACAACACCGCGACGGATCTGAAGATCCGCAACCAGGAATGCATCGGCGAAGGCGAGGACTATACCGACGTGCGCAAGAACGGCGCGCGGCGCCTGCGCTTCATGCAGCTCGAGGAAATGCATCGCGGCAGGATCGACGTGGAGCTCGCGAAAGAGATGATCGCCGATCATCACGACGTCTATCTCGATCGCAACGACAACCCGTGTTCGCGCACGATCTGCGGACATCTCGAACTCGACGATGCGCGTTTCGGCGGCACCGATCACGGGCCGTTCAATCCGTGGGGCGCCAACGACGGCAAGGTCGCCGACAGCGAAATGGCGCGCGAGATGGCGTTCACCGCGCGCTGGGGTCATCCGTGCGGACGGCCGTTCGACGCGCAGGCGTTCATGAAGCGGCATCCGCAGTGGAACTGGCTGAACGGCTATATGCGCGACCGGCCGTCGTGGCCATGGACGCGCTTCGACGCGCTGCGGTAGCAGTTGCCGCCGGTTGGCCGGTGAGACGCCTGCCCGGCGCTACCTGGCCCTGCCTCATTCGTGCCATTATCTGAAATCTACAATACGGTTTTGCCGCAAATGCGCGCGCGTTGCAGGATTTGCCATCTACCATGGTAAAGAGGCGCGGGCCCGCGCGGCACCGCACCGCCTGTAGCTTGCGCCTTCCTTTCGACGCGGGGACGGCACAGGGTTTGCTCAACTGTCAGCGCCGCATGAGCTTAGGAGGGTCGGGCGATGAAAACCTCGACACTGTTGATCATGGTGACGCTGTCCGCTTCGTGCTTTGCCGCGCCGATCCGTACCGCGCCGGACAGCACGGATTCCACCACACTCGCCCAACGCGCGAATGCCGCGCCGGTCGCGCCGCCGGCCCCGGATGTCCCGGGCGCCGACGACAATCGTCCGCAGCAATGGGAGCACATTGCGCTGCCGAAGTCGCGTCATCTTGAACGCAGCCTGACCGGGCAGAACGAGCATTTGACGACCTGACGGCGAGCGATAAATGGGTGGCGTGGAGGCGTGGATGTGCGGCCGCGGTTCGCGGCCGGGTGTCGTGATGGTTGGATTCCGCAACGGCAATAACAACAGCAAGCAACAGGAGCACGCGCATGACTGCTTCGGCCATCCCCGGCGAACCGATCGATCTGCAGATCGCCGACCTTCTCGGCGAAGTCCAGTTCCCGACCAACAAGGACGCGCTCGTCGACGCCGCGCGCGAAGCCGGCGCGAGCAACGAGGTATTGGCGATGCTCGACGGCATGCCGGAACAGGACTACGTCGATATCGCGTCGGTCACGCGGCTGATTGGCGGCAACTACAGTCCGGGGCTCGGGATCTAGGCGCAGGCCTGGGCGGTCAGAGGACCGCGCGCCGGCACCGCGACTCAAAATTGCGACGCCGTCGCGATCCGCGTGTGCGGCACGCGCGGCAGACGGCGCGTCGTTCCGCCTGCCTCGAGCGCATCATCGGCCACGTCGGGCGCGGCTGCCTCATCCGGCCCGGCCGTCCGCGCGAGCGCCTGCGCCACACGACGCGCATCCTGCGCGGACTCGCTACCGGGCTGGAAATACTCGACCAGATGGTCGATGAACGTGCGCACCTTCGCCGGCAGATGCAGCCGGCTTGGGTAGGCAATGGTGATTTCGATCGGCGGCAGACGGTAGTCGTCGAGCAGACGCACGAGCCGCCCCGATGCCAGATCGCGCCCGATCAGGTAGCTCGGCAAGATCGCGACGCCCATGCCCAGCAGCGCGAACTGCCGCAGCATCTCGGTATTGTTCGCCGCAATCGCGTTGACGGGCCGCACCCGCACTTCGCCCTCCGGTCCCGCGAATACGCGCTCCTCGCCGCCGCCCTGCTCCGCCGGCCGGCTCAGACACGAATGCTTGAGAAGATCTTCGGGGCGCGTCGGCGTGCCGTGCTGCGCCAGATAGGCGGGCGTCGCGCAGACCGTCATGTAGCCGGTCGTCAGCCGCCGCGTGACGATGCTCGCGCTGCGCATATGCCGCGCGACCAGGATGCCGACGTCGAAGCCTTCCTCGACGAGATCGACCTGACGGTCGGCCAGCGTGACATCCGGCCGGACCTCCGGATAGCGCGCCGCATACGACTGCACGACCGGTGCGAGGCTGTGCAACCCGAACACCACCGGCGCGACGATGCGCAGCGTGCCGACCGGCTCGTGATTGCGCGCGACCACCATCTGCTCGACGCCTTCGAGATCGGCGAGGATGTGGCGCACGCGCTCCAGATAGGTCGCGCCGGACTCGGTCAGCGAAAGGCGGCGCGTGGTGCGATTCAACAGACGCGTGCCGAGCCGCGCTTCCAGATCCGCCACGTGGCGCGTGACCACCGCGGTGGACAGATCCAGCGCGCCCGCCGCGCCGACGAAACTGCCGAGGTCCGCCACCTTGACGAACACGCGCATCGATTGTAGTTGATTCATGGGACGACTCCTGCCTCGGTAAAGCCGGGCCGGCGCGACCGTGCCGCCTGTGTCGACCCGTGCGGCCTTGACGCGCGCGGGTTTGCCCAACGAATCGATTGTATCGATCCGATCATGTCCCAACCCTGACCCGGACATGACATTCCGGTCAGGTTTGGCGCGGCGTGGCTGCCGCACCACTATTTCAACGTCTATTATGGCTATTAGCTAGGTATAAACCCTGATTAACTGGTAACATAGCGGCCAAAGGAAATTACCGCTATGCCACATCGTTTTCAGCTTCTGGAAAAAATCGCGTTCTCGCTGGTTTGCTGGTCCGCCGCGGCCAGCTCGGCTTACATCGCTTATGAGCGCTGCCCGGACATCAAGGTCGCGCTGCACGACGGGGAGAAAATCCTCAGCTACAGCGGCCAATACGCATTCGCCTGCACCACGCCGGCCGCCGACGTCTGCGCGCAATTGCCGGCCGACTGATTTTTATATTTTTGCCGTACATGACGCACGATCCCGCCGGATCGGGCGTTTGCGTGTTCGCGCATCCCTCTTCACGCGTCCCGCCTGACGCTCACGCATCGCGCCCGAACACCACGCGCGAGAAAAATCCCGCCAGCACCATCTCGGCCATCTCCGTCGGCACATTCTGCGGATCGACCGTGTAGAAGAACTGCACGCCGTCGCACAATCCCATCAGACCGATCGCCAGTTGCTCCGGCGGCATCGACATCGGCGTACCGACGCGCGCCGAAAACTCGCGAACATACGCGCTCAACTGTTCGACCTTTTCATGCATGAACGCGTTGAAGCGCACGCGGAAACGGCCGTCGCGAACCGCGAGCAGCTTCGCCTCGACCCATAGCAGAAAACATTTGTTCTCGCGATGAAGCGTGCTGTAGTAGCGCAGCACGCGCGCTTCCATCTCCTCGCGCGACGCCGCGCTGTCGAAGATCGCGTGCAGGCCCGCCTGCATCGTTTCGTGATCGCGCCGCAACAGTTCCAGAAACAGTTCGCTCTTGCTACGGAAGTTCGAATAGAACGCGCCGCGCGTATAGCCCGCCGCCTCCGCGATGTCCTCGACGCTCGCCGCGACGAAACCCTTCTTCATGAAAGTCGCCTGCGCGGCATCGAGCAGGCGCGCGCGCGTCTGGTCCTTGCTTTGCTCTCTTGTCAGTCTTTGCCGTTTCATGGGCGCAAGTCTAGCATCGAAAAGAATTCCAATTCATCTGCACATTCAAATACATCAGTGTATTAGAATGCATCACATCATTCAAAGCCATTTCTGTATGCCATTTGCATGACGCGGCGTGCAGTTACTTATTGGCGGGCCGCTGCGGCTTGCCGTGTTCGTTCGCTGTCTCCAGTTGGGGTAATTGTGAAGCGTCCCGGTTCTCCCGCATCGTCAGCGATGCGCCAGCAGTCTCCCCCTCATCCGCAACGCGGTCTCTCCAGTCTCACCCGCGCCATCGCGCTGGCCGGCGTCCTCGCGCTCGCAGCCTGTTCGAAGAAGGAAGCCGCGGCGCCCGCGCCGCGTCCGGTGGTGGCCGTCGCCGTGCACGCGGACGGTCACGCGCTGCAGGCAGCGGCGCTGCCCGGCGAAGTGCAGTCGCGCTATTCGACGCCGCTGTCGTTTCGCGTCGGCGGCAAGATCATCGAGCGGCGCGTGCGGCTCGGCGACACGGTGAAGAGCGGCGAAGTCGTCGCGCTGCTCGATCCGGCCGATGCGCAGAAAAACGCCGCGAGCGCGCAGGCACAACTGGATGCCGCGCAGCACGGCCTTGTCTATGCGCAACAGCAGCTCGAGCGCGACAAGGCCCAAGCGAAAGAAAACCTGATTGCGCTGGCGCAACTCGAACAGACCACCAATGCATACGCGTCCGCGCTCGCGCAGCGCGATCAGGCGCAGCAGCAGTTGGCGCTCGCGAAAAACCAGTTGCAGTACACGACGCTCGTCGCCGGTCATGCGGGCGTCATCACCGCCGAACAGGCCGACACCGGGCAGAACGTGTCCGCCGGTCAGGCCGTCTACAACCTCGCGTGGAGCGGCGACCTCGACGTGCTGTGCGATGTGCCCGAAAGCGCGCTCGCTGGCTTCGCGGTCGGCCAGAACGCCAGCGTGACGCTCGCCGCGCTGCCGAACCGCAAGTTCAACGCGCGCGTGCGCGAGCTGTCGCCGGCCGCCGATCCGCAAAGCCGCACCTGGCGCGCGCGTCTGACGCTCGACAATCCCGGCCCCGACGTGCGCCTCGGGATGACCGCCGACGTCACGCCGGCCGTGCCGCTCACCGCGTCGGCACAGCACGGCGTGTTCACGCTGCCCGTCACCGCGCTGTTCCATGAAGGCCGCCAGCCGGCCGTATGGGTCGTGCGCGCCGCGGACAACACCCTCGAACTGCGCCGCGTGACGGTCACGCGCTACGACGAGCGCACGATCGTCGTCAGCGAAGGCCTGAAGGACGGCGAAAGCGTCGTGCTGCAAGGCGTGCATACGGTGAGCGCCGGCGAGAAAGTCCGCGCGATCGCGCCGCTGCATCCCGAGGACTTCGCTTCATGAGCACGCCGCACGAAGAAGGACGCTTCAACCTGTCCGCCTGGGCACTGCGTCATCAGGCGCTGGTCGTCTTCCTGATCGCGCTCGCCACCGCGTTCGGCATCCTCGCGTACACGCGGCTCGCGCAGTCCGAAGACCCGCCCTTCACGTTCCGCGTGATGGTGATCCGCACGTTCTGGCCGGGCGCCACCGCGCGCCAGGTGCAGGAGCAGGTAACCGACCGCATCGGCCGCAAGCTGCAGGAAACGCCGTATATCGATTTCGTGCGCAGCTACTCGCGCCCCGGCGAATCGCTGATCTTCTTTACGATGAAAGACTCGGCGCCGGTGAGCCAGGTGCCCGAGACCTGGTATCAGGTGCGCAAGAAAGTCGGCGACATCGCGACGACCTTGCCGCAGGGCATTCAGGGCCCGTTCTTCAACGACGAATTCGGCGACGTCTACACGAACATCTACACGCTCGAAGGCGACGGCTTTTCGGCCGCGCAACTGCACGACTACGCGGACCAGTTGCGCTCGGTGCTGCTGCGCGTGCCGGGCGTCGGCAAGGTCGATTATTTCGGCGACCCCGATCAGCACATCTACATCGAGATCGCCAACACGCAGCTCACCCGGCTCGGCATTTCGCCGCAGCAGCTCGGCCAGGCGATCAACTCGCAGAACGCAATTGCACCCGCGGGCACGCTGACCACCCATGACGACCGCGTGTTCGTGCGCCCGAGCGGCCAGTTCAACGACGTCAACGCACTCGCCGACACACTGATCCGCATCAACAACCGCACGTTCCGTCTCGGCGACATCGCGACGATCAAGCGCGGCTACGACGATCCGATCGTCACGCAGATGCGCTTTAACGGCCAGCCGGTGCTCGGCATCGGCGTGACGATGCAGCCGGGCGGCGACGTGATCCGCCTCGGTAAAGCGCTCGACCAGCAGATGACACAATTGCGCGCGGCGCTGCCCGCGGGCCTGAAGCTCGTCGAAGTGTCGAGCATGCCGCACGCGGTCGCGCGCTCGGTCGACGACTTCCTCGAGGCGGTCGCCGAAGCGGTCGCGATCGTGCTGATCGTGAGCCTCGTATCGCTCGGCGTGCGCACCGGCATGGTCGTCGTGATCTCGATTCCGGTCGTGCTCGCGGTCACCGCGCTGTGCATGTATCTGTTCGACATCGGCCTGCACAAGGTGTCGCTCGGCACGCTGGTGCTCGCGCTCGGCCTGCTCGTCGACGATGCGATCATCGCGGTCGAGATGATGTCGGTGAAGCTCGAGCAGGGCTGGAACCGCGCGCGCGCGGCGGCCTTCGCGTACACCAGCACCGCGTTCCCGATGCTGACCGGCACGCTCGTCACCGTCTCCGGTTTTCTGCCGATCGCGCTCGCGAAATCGAGCACCGGCGAATACACGCGCTCGATCTTCGAGGTGTCGGCGATCGCGCTGATCGCATCGTGGCTCGCGGCCGTCGTGCTGATTCCGCTGCTCGGCTATCACATGCTGCCGGAGCGCAAGCGCCACGCGCACGAGCCCGACGATCACGAGCACGATATCTACGACACGCGTTTCTATACGCGTCTGCGCGGCTGGATCGGCTGGTGCATCGAGCGGCGCTTCGTCGTGCTCGCGATCACGGTTGCGCTCTTCGTGCTCGCGATGGCCGGCTTCACGCTCGTGCCGCAGCAGTTCTTCCCGAGCTCGGACCGGCCCGAGCTGCTGGTCGACGTGCGGCTGCCCGAAGGCGCGTCGTTCGACGCCACGCTGCGCCAGGCGCAGCGCCTCGAACAGGTGCTGAAGGGACGCCCGGAGATCGATCATTCGGTGAGCTTCGTCGGCACCGGCGCGCCACGCTTCTATCTGCCGCTCGATCAGCAATTGCCGCAGCCCAACTTCGCGCAGTTCGTGATTACCGCGAAGTCGGTGAAGGACCGAGAGAAGCTTGCGCAGTGGCTCGAACCGGAGTTGCTCAACAACTTCCCCGCGATCCGCACGCGCCTGTCGCGCCTCGAGAACGGGCCGCCGGTCGGCTATCCGGTGCAGTTCCGCGTGAGCGGCGACGACATCGCGACCGTACGCTCGATCGCCGAACGCGTCGCTGCGACGATGCGCGCGGATCGCGGCACCCGCAACGTGCAGTTCGATTGGGATGAACCGGCCGAGCGCTCGGTGCGCTTCGAGATCGACCAGAAACGCGCGCGCGAACTCGGCGTCACCTCCGAAGACATTTCGAGCTTCCTCGCGATGACGCTATCCGGCTACACGGTCACGCAGTACCGCGAACGCGACAAGCTGATCAGCGTCGACCTGCGCGCGCCGCGCGCGGAACGCGTCGACCCGTCGCAGCTCACCGCGCTCGCGATGCCGACACCGAACGGGCCCGTGCCGCTCGGCACGCTCGGCCATCTGCGCAACGAGCTCGAATACGGCGTGATCTGGGAACGCGACCGTCAGCCGACCATCACCGTGCAGTCCGACGTCGCGCCCGGCGCGCAGGGCATCGACGTCACGCACGTGGTGGACCGTGCGCTCGGCCCGATCCGCGCGACGCTGCCGGTCGGCTACCGGATCGAAATCGGTGGCTCGGTCGAGGAAAGCGGCAAGGGCCAGACGTCGATCAACGCGCAGATTCCGATCATGGTGATCGCGGTGCTGACACTGCTGATGATCCAGCTACAAAGCTTCGCGCGCGTGCTGATGGTCGTGCTGACCGCACCGCTCGGGCTGATCGGCGTGGTGCTCACGCTGTTGCTGTTCGGTCAGCCGTTCGGCTTCGTCGCGATGCTCGGCGTGATCGCGATGTTCGGCATCATCATGCGCAACTCGGTGATTCTGGTCGATCAGATCGAGCAGGACATCGCGGCGGGCCACAAGCGTTTCGATGCGATCGTCGGCGCGACCGTGCGGCGCTTCCGGCCGATCACGCTGACCGCCGCGGCCGCCGTGCTCGCGCTGATTCCGCTGCTGCGCTCGAATTTCTTCGGGCCGATGGCGACCGCGCTGATGGGCGGCATCACGAGCGCGACGATCCTCACGCTGTTCTATCTGCCCGCGCTGTACGCCACGTCGTTCCGCGTGCGGACCGACGAGCGCGAGCCGCCGGCGCCGGCCGGCTCCGGCGTCGCGCATACAGGAAATTGAGGGGCAACCGAGCATGAGCAAGAGCATGGGTACTTCCGCACTGTTCCGTTTGTCCGGTTCGTCCGGTTCGTCCGGTTCGTCCGGTCTCCGCGGTCCGTCCCGCGCACCGCGTTTCGACGCGCTGGCCCGCGCCACGCTCGCCGCGAGCATCGCGGGCGCGCTGGCCGCCTGCTCGTTCGGGCCGAACGGCGACGCGCCCGCGATGCCGCAGCCCGCGCACTACGGCGCCGAGGCGCTGCCGACGCAGACCGTGCCCGCGCAAGGCGTCACGCAGCAATTCGTGGTCGGCGCGAAGCCGGTGCCCGAATGGTGGAAGCTGTACCGTTCGGACGCGCTGGACGCGCTGGTCGACGAAGGCCTGCGCAACAGTCCGACGCTCGCCGCGACCGACCGCAGTCTCGCCGCCGCGCGCGAGCAGTTGCGCGCGCAGGTCGGCAGTTCGCTGCTGCCGACGATCGACGCGGGTGGTCAGGCCACCCGCAATCGCGCGCTCACGATTCCCGAGGCCGGCCCGAACACGTTTCTGTACAACGTATTCGTCGGCCAGTTGCAGGCGCACTACACGTTCGATCTGTTCGGCGCCGCGCGTCTCGCGAACGCCGCGCTCGCCGCGCGCGTGAACGTACAGGTCTACCAGTTCGACGCGGCGCGCCGCGCGCTCGCCGCGAACATCGTGAGCGCGACGATCACGAGCGCGGCGCTGCATGCGCAGATCGACACGACCGAACGGCTCGTGACGCTTGCCAACGATCAGGCGCGCGATACCGCGCGGCGCTATGAGCTCGGCGCGGTATCGCATGCCGATCTGCTGAGCGCGCAGCAAAACGCGGCGAGCGTATCGGCGAGCCTGCCGGCGTTGAAGCAGCAGTGGCTGACCACGCGCCACGCGCTCGCGGTGCTGCTCGGCCGCACGCCGGACGCCGCGCCCGACGACATCGATCTCGCGCAACTGCACGTGCCCGGGCAGGTACCGGTCGTGGTGCCGTCGGAGCTGCTGCGCTCGCGGCCCGACATCCAGGCCGCCGACGCCGCGCTGAAAGCGGCGGCGGCCGACGTCGGCGTCGCGACCGCGCAGATGTTCCCGAGCCTGTCGCTGTCCGCGTCGATGGGACAAGGCGGCTTTAGCTGGCCGGTCGCGCTGTCCGGCGCGGGCGCGATCTGGAGCATCGGCGCGTCGCTGTCGCAGCCGCTCTTTCATGGCGGCGCGCTCGTCGCGCAGCGGCGCGCGGCACAGGACACGTACGACGCGACCGTGTCGCAGTACAAGCAGACCGTGCTCGCCGCGTTCCAGAACGTCGCCGACACGCTTGCCGCGCTCGAACACGACGCGCAGTCGCTCGATGCCGCGAATGTCGCCGCGCGCTCGGCGCAGGGCGTGTTCAACGACACGTCGGCGCGCTACCGGCTCGGCGCGCTGCCGGTTGCGTCGACGCGTTCGAGCGAACAGCAGTGGCGCAACGCGCAGCTCGACGAGATCCGCTATACGAGCGCGCGTCTGACCGATACGGCGGCACTGTTTCAGGCGATGGGAAATCCGCCGGTCGATGAGGCCACGGCCTCCGCTTCCGCATCTACTCCTGCTGGGACGACGACCCCCGCCGCCTCCAACTAGGCTTCGCGAGCGGATAGAGGTCGCCGGTTCGATCAGCACGTCCCGCCGCGCCGACATCGGTGTACACAGACGCTGGAAGAAAAAAAGGACTCGTCTGAGCACACCACGAACAGTTTTTCGTGGCGCACCCTGATGAGTCCCTTCGTACGAGGCTTGCGGATTACGGCTTGTTCGATTCGAACAGATCCATGATCTGCTTCTTCTCGCTCGTCGACACGCTCGGCGGCGGCACCACCGGCGGCGTCATGCCGGCCGGCCCCACGCCGCCGACCGCATCGCTCGCGCCCGCCATCGGGTTGCCCGAATCGAGGCCGATGCTCGCGACGAAACCGCTTCCCGGCAGCATGTCGCTATAGAACAGCTCGCCATTCATCACCGTCACGCCGTCCGGCTGCTGCGGCTCGGACTGCGGCACGCCGCGCAGCGCGCGCTGCATGAACTCGACCCAGATCGGCAGCGCGAGCTGCGCGCCGAATTCGCGGCTGCCGAGGCTCTTCGGCTGGTCGTAGCCCATCCACGCAACCGCCACCAGCGACTGCTGATAGCCGGCGAACCAGCCGTCCTTCGCGTCGTTGGTGGTACCGGTCTTGCCCTGCAGGTCCGAGCGATGCAGCACGTTGGTGCCGGCGCCCGTGCCCGCGGTCGCGACCGAATGCAGCAGGCTGTTCATGATGTACGCGTTACGCGGCTCGAGCGTGCGCGGCGCGTCGCGGCCCGCCACGAGCGGCTGCGCGCGCGAGATCGGCACGCCGCGCGCGTCGGTCACTTCGCTGATCAGATACGGATTGATCCGGTAGCCGCCGTTCGCGAACACCGCGTACGCGCCCGCCGACTGCAGCGGCGTGACGAGGCCCGCGCCGAGCGCCATCGGCAGATACGGCGGGGTCTTGTCGGGGTCGAAGCCGAAGCGCTGCGTAACGAAGTCCTGCGCGTACTTCGTGCCGATGAACGACAGGATGCGGATCGACACGAGGTTCTTCGACTTCTGCAGCGCGACGCGCATCGACATCGGACCGTCGGGCTGATCGTCGTCCTTCGGTTCCCACGCGTCGCCGCCCGGCGTGCTCGGCGGGAAGTACAGCGGCGCGTCGTTGATGATCGTCGCCGGTGCGAGCCCCTTGTCGAGCGCGGCCGAATAGATGAACGGCTTGAAGCTCGAACCCGGCTGACGCCAGGCCTGCGTCACGTGGTTGAACTTGTTCTTGTTGAAGTCGAAGCCGCCGATCAGCGCGCGGATCGCGCCATCCTGCGGCGTCAGCGACACGAGTGCGCCTTCGACCTGCGGCAACTGCGTGATCTGCCAGTTGCCCTTGTCGTCGGCGACGAGGCGCACGATCGAGCCCGGCCGGATATGCAGCGCCGCGCTCGCGCGCGGGCTCAGCGCGGCGGCGACGAAGCGCAGGCCGTCGCCCGCCACCGTCACCTGGGTGCCGTCGACCAGTTGCGCGACCACCTGCTTCGGACTCGCCGCGGTCACGACGCCGGCGATGATCTCGCCGTTGTCCGGATGATCGGTGAGCGCGTCGTCGATCGTCTGGTCGCGATCGTCGCCCGGCGCCGGCAGTTGCACGAAGCCTTCCGGTCCGCGATAGCCGTGGCGCCGCTCGTAGTCCATCACGCCCTTGCGCACCGCGCGATACGCGGCGTCCTGATCGGCCGAATCGATCGTCGTGGTCACGTTCAGGCCGCGCGTATAGGTTTCGTCCCGGTACTGCGCGTACATCATCTGCCGCACCATTTCGGCGACGTACTCGGCGTGCACGCTGTACTCGTTGCCCGGATTCTTCGTGTGAATCTCTTCCTTGACCGCCTGGTCGTACTGATCCTGCGTGATGTACCTGAGCTCGAGCATGCGCCGCAGGATGTACTCCTGGCGGATCTTCGCGCGCTTCGGATTGACGACCGGGTTATACGCGGACGGCGCCTTCGGCAGACCGGCGAGCATCGCGGCCTCGGCCAGCGTGATGTCCTTCAGGTCCTTGCCGAAGTACACGCGCGCGGCCGCGGCGAAGCCGTACGCGCGCTCGCCCAGATAGATCTGGTTCATGTAAAGCTCGAGGATCTGGTCTTTCGTCAGCGCGCGCTCGATCTTGTACGCGAGCAGCATCTCGTAGATCTTGCGCGTGTAGGTCTTCTCGCTGGAGAGAAAGAAGTTGCGCGCGACCTGCATCGTGATCGTGCTCGCGCCCTGCGACGCCCCGCCATGCGCGAGGTCGGCGAAACCGGCGCGCAGAATGCCGACGAAGTCGACGCCGCCGTGCTCGTAGAAGCGATAGTCCTCGATCGCGAGCACCGCTTTTTTCATCTGGTCCGGAATGTCCTGGAAGCGCACGAGGCTGCGCCGCTCCTCGCCGAATTCGCCGATCAGCACGTGGTCCGCGGTATAGACGCGCAGCGGCACTTTCGGGCGATAGTCGGTCAGCGCGTCGAGCGACGGCAGTTGCGGCCCCATCACGACGAGCGCATAGCCGACGATCAGCGCGCCCACCACGACGACGGTCGCGATCAGGCCGAAGAACCACAGCACGAGCGACGCACCGATCGAGCGGCGGCCGCGTTCGGGCTCGCGCGAAGCGGCATTGCGTCCTGGAGTGCGTTGGTGGGAGTCCCGGTCCTGGCCGGCCGGAGATTGGGAGGAATGCGGTCGTTTGATGATTGGCATGACTGGAATAGTGGACGTGCAACGGCACGCCTTTCTGCCTGCGATTTTCGGCGCGGGCACGCTCGTGATCGAGCATCCTGGCCGGGACGTACGCTCCCGCGCGGACCTTGCCCCCGGCCGGCCGCGCGGCACGCCCCGAATCCTGCTGAAACGCTGCCCGGCGCAACGTAACAGCGCATTTTAAAGAAATCGAACGAGGTCCAACGCAGTTTTTTTGTAAGAATTCCCTTCGCGCGACGCGATTCTGTAGTAAGGGTCTGTAATTTCGCGCAGCCCGCGATGCGGCCCCGGCGCGATGCGCGGATTATGCGAGGTTATACACAGAAAATGTTGAAAGGCCTGTGGACAAACCGTCCGGAAACGCTACAACTCGTTGAAGTCATGGGATTTTCACACCGCGCCCGTTTCGCGGCGAGGCAACTCGTCATATGATGAAACCCGGCGATTCCGGCGCCATGTCCGGATACCGCCCTGACCTGCCGATACTATCCAGCCTGCGAGCCGATCATGACCAAGCCCAGCGAGCGCATCGTCGTATTCGTCACGACCGCGCAAAAACGCGCGATCACCACGACCGCGGAGGATCTGGGCATCAGCGTGAGCGAACTGATGCGGCGCGCGGTGCTGAGCTTCGGCGCAACGAGCGAACAGGTGAAGGCGGCGAGCATCGTCGACCGGCTGCGCGCGCCGCGCGCGCCCGATGCGCTGAACGTCGCGCTACAGCGCGTCGCGCGCGGCACGCGCCATGCCCGCGCGGCATTGCCGGCGTCGTTAGAGGGACGCGAGGCCGGCGCTACCGATGCGGCCGTGGAGCGCGCGGCGGCGAGCGATGCCGCGGAACCGGCGGCGACGGGCGGGGCGAGCAATTCCGCGCCTGAACCCGCGCCGCTGCTGCCGGCGGGCGTCGCGGCCGCGCTAGCGGCCGAGCAGGACGAACAGGCCGCGGCAACGGCCGAAGCCGTCGCGCGCCTCACGGCTGCCAGAGCCGCGGAGGCCGACGATCCGGCGCAGCAGCAACAGGCCGGCACGCCGGCGCGTCCGCGCAATTCGCTGAAACGCCCGCGTATCGACAAAACCCCCGACGACGACGAATCGCACGGCGACCCGAGCACCGAAGGCGGACGCTTCGCGTGACAAAAAACTGCGTCGCGTGACGCAACGTGTGAACGTGCGCCACCACGCGCAAACGCACGGATGAGCGGTGCCTGTTGCATATCGTTACATCGGCGTGCGGCGCGCGAGCGCGCCTTTCGATATGGCCGGACATGCCGTCGAAACAGCGCTTTTCCAGCGCTGCAAAATCCCGCGCACCCGCCTCGCGGCCGTCATTTCAAGAGAAAGCCGATGGTGTAATATCCGCCGTCAAGTTCATCTCCCTGGCGGTTTCTGATTCACGACACATCGTCAAATCCGGTATCGCGTCCGGACAATTCGAGGCCGCGCTATTGCAATTGGCCGGCGCGCCCCGAACTCCGGTCCGAACGTTGCGCAGCTTCGCGCGCAGCGGCGTAAAGTAGCAGTTCAAGGCAGTCTCGGCGCGCGGACATCGTCGGCGCCGCTTACATTCTCTGGAGGTTTTCATGTCGCTTTTTGACAGCATTTCGCGCACGCTCAAAGGTCTTCTGAACGACGCGGCCGACTCGGTGCAGGATCCGTCGCGCGATTCGCGCCAGATCGTGCGCGAACTCGACGACAGCATCGGCCGTGCCGAAAACTCGCTGATCGAGATTCAGGCGCAGGTCGCCACTCAGCAGAGCAAGCGCGATGTTGCCGCGGACAAGGCGAAGAAGTACGAAGACGGCGCGAAGCGTGCGCTGCAGTCCGGCGACGAAGCGCTCGCGCGCGAGGCGCTCGGCGCGCAGGCCACCGCCGAAGCCGAACGCGATGCGCTGACGAAAGAACTGACCTCGCTGGAGCCGTCGGTCGCGCAGTTGAAGAGCCAGATCGAAGACATGCGCAGCCGCCGCAACGACCTGAACGCCCGCTCGAACATCCTGCAGGCGAAGCAGCAGATCGCCGAAGCGAAGGACGTCGCGGCCACCGCGCTGGGCGGCATCGGCGGCAAGAACCTGTCCGAGGATTTCCAGAAGCTCGAAGACAAGGTCGCGCTGTCGAACGCGCGTTCCGACGCGCGCCTGAATTCCGCGGACGTAAAAAGCGGCAAGGCGCTCGACGACAAGCTCGCGGATCTGAACCACGGGCCGTCCGTCGACGAACGTCTCGAAGCGTTGAAGAAGCAGCTCAATACGCCGGCGCAGTAAGTACGCGCGCGGTCAGCGCGCAGCGAGTGCCGCATTGAACGTCCATGCAGGCATGGCAGTACATGCCGGGGCGCACGCCCCGGCATACCGGCCGCCACACGCGGCCACCGCAATCGACTGATGGAGACGGGCGCGCCGCGCCCGGTCCGGATATGAAAAAATTTCTCGCAACCGCTTTCGCTTCGCTGCTGCTGGTGTCGGCCGCGGCGTTCGCGGTGCCGACGGTTCAGCAGATCGAATCGGCGATGTCGCAGGGCAACTGGCAGCAGGCCGACGCCGGTCTCAGCGAGGTGCTGCAAGCGCATCCGAACAACGCCCGCGCGCACTATCTGTACGCGCAGGTGCTCGATCGCGAAGGCCGCTACAGCGAAGCGCTCGACCAGGTGCAGCAGGCAAAAACGCTCGATCCGCAGATCCGCTTTACCGACCCGGGCCGCTTCGCGCAAACCGAAGCGCGCCTGCGCCGCGACGCGCAAAGCGCGGGCGGCAACGTTACCCGTCACGCCGCGAATCCGTTCGCGCAGCAGAATGCGCCTGCTGTGCAGCAACAGTCGGCGATGATGTCGCAAGCGCAACAATCGCATGGTCCGGGGGTAGGTATGTGGATCGGTATCATCGTTCTGATCGCCGTCATCGCGTTCGTGCTGCGCTGGACCTTGCGCCGCGCCCGCACGCAGGAAGATACCCGTGCCGACGAGGATCGCCGCGCGCAACTGAAGCGCGCGACGGATATGCTGACCGCCGTGCGTTCGCTCAAGCTCGACGTGAAGCTCTCCACCGCGCCGGGCCATGAAGCGCTCGAGAAAGACGTCGAAGCGACCGAGGAGCAGTTGCGCGGCGCCGTCGAAACGCTGTCGAACGGCAAGAATCCGCTGCCGCCGTATCAGCTCGACGAATTCGAGCAACGCATCGCGAGCCTGCGCGCGCGCGCCGACGGCCGGCCTGACCCGACCGCCGCTTCCGTGGGCGCCGGCCAGCAATCGGCGTATGCGCAGGAAGCCGAGCGCTTCGGCAACCCACAGCCGCCTTATCCGCAGCAGGCGCCGTATCAACAGCAGCCGCAGGTCATCGTGCAGCAAGGCGGCGGGATGGGTGGCGGCATGGGCGGTCTCCTGACCGGCGTGCTGCTCGGCGAAGCGCTGAATCACGGGCGTGATCGTGTCGTCGAACGCGACGTGATCGTCGACGACGACGAACTGCGCCGCCGCGCCAACGACGGCGGCAACGGCGGCGGTCTCGATTTCGGTCAGGGCTCGAACGACTGGAACGACAACGGCGGCGGCGACATCGACATGGGCAGCAACGACGATTCGGGCGGCTGGACCGATACCTGATCGACCCGCGCCGGTCAGTGTTCAGGTAGCGCGACGCATCACACGAAAAACAGGCTCCTTCGCGGAGCCTGTTTTTTTCGCGCCGGCTTTGCATGCCGGTTTTGCGGCCCAATCACGTGCCCATCAGACCCGCCCCGGCGCCTCCGCCCTCGCCGCCTCGTGCTGCGCCAACACCACCGCCCCGGCGAACAGCCGCACGATGAACCGTTCCGCGTAATCGATCAACGCATCGCGGCGCACGGCGTCCGCGTCGATGAACTCGGCGGACAGATGAAACAGTTGCAGCACGATCTGCGTGCAGATTTCGTCGACGGTCTCGCGCGCGAGCTGTGGCATCAACGCGAGCTGCACGACGTCGTCCGCCATTTCCGCGGATATCTCGTGCAGATTCGCGCGCACCGCCTCGCGCAACGCAGGCGACGTGCCGTGGTATTCGGCGAGCGCGCTCAGGAACGCCTCGCGGTTCTCCAGCGCGAACGCAAAGAATGCAACGCACGCGCGCCGCGGCACGCTATGCGGTTCGTCGTGCGCGGCGAGCCAGCGCTCGCGCCGCAGCATCGGCCGCAGACGCCGGCTCACCGACTCGACGGCTTCGCGCGCGAGCTCGTCGAGCGCGCCGAAGTGACGATAGAACGTGTTCGGATTGAGCCCGGCCTCGCGCGCGAGCTCGCGCAAGCCCAGGCTCGCGAAACTGCGCCCGCCGGCGGTCAGGCGCAGCGCGGCTTCGATCAGCTTGCGTTTGCCGGGCGGCAATTCCGGGCCGGCGGCGAGTGCCGCTTCGGGGACGGTGGTCATGGCTTGCAATCACCGCGCGGTATGCGCGTCTAATAGCAGCACTCTAATCGATCTTGACGCGATGTGTACAGTTGTCTACGCTGCGCTTTATGCTGCATGTAGACAGATGTAGACGCACCAGGCTTGCGTACGTGAGCTTGCCGTGCTGTCCACCGTTTCACCCGCTGCTTTCGCCCATGCCGGAGACCGCCGTGACGCCTGCCCCTTCCGTCTCATCCGCCGCGCCGCGCATTGCGATCGTCGGCAGCGGCTTTGCCGGCATCGGCATGGCGATCCGTCTGCAACAGATAGGCATCACGTCGTTCACGATCTACGAGGCGGCGAGCGGCGTCGGCGGAACATGGCGCGACAACACCTACCCCGGCGCGGCCTGCGATATCCCCTCGCATCTCTATTCGTTTTCGTTCGAGGCGAATCCGTCGTGGTCGCGCGCGTTCAGCGGCCAGGCGGAAATCCTCGACTATCTGCAGCATTGCGCGCGCAAGTACGGCGTCGAGCGTTACGTGCGCTGCAACGCGAAAGTCAGCGCCGCGCGCTTCGACGAAGCGCGCCAGGTCTGGCTCATCGACATCGACACGAGCGGCGCGCAAGGCGCGCGCGAAACCGTCGAGGCCGACGTGCTGATCGCCGCGAGCGGTCCGCTGTCGCGTCCCGCGTTGCCGCGCATTACCGGCATCGAACGTTTCGAAGGCCGGCTGTTTCATTCGGCGCGCTGGGACCATGCGTATCCGCTCGACGGCAAACGCGTCGCGGTGATCGGCACCGGCGCGAGCGCGATCCAGTTCGTGCCGCAGATCCAGCCGCGCGTCGCGCATCTGGACCTGTTCCAGCGCACCGCGCCGTGGATCATGCCGAAGGCCGACAAACCGGTCGGCCCGCGCGCGCGGTGGCTGTTCCGCACGCTGCCGTTCACACAGCGTTTCGTGCGCGGCGCGCTCTACTGGCAGCACGAGTCGCGCGCCATCGCCTTCGTCGTCAATCCGAAGCTGATGAACGTACCGATGAAGTTCGGCCTCAGCTATCTGGAACGACGCGTGAAGGACCCGGTGCTGCGCGCGAAGCTCACGCCGGACTACCGCTTCGGCTGCAAGCGCGTGCTGCTGTCGAGCAACTACTATCCGGCCGTCTGCCAGCCGAACGTCGACGTGGTGACGAGCGGCATTCGCGAGATCGTCGCGGACGGCATCGTGACCGAAGACGGCGTGCATCGTCGCGCGGACGCGATCATCTGCGGCACGGGTTTTCAGGTCAACGACGTGCGCGCGCCGTTCGAGGTGACGGGGCTCGACGGCGCGGACCTGAGCGCGCTGTGGCTGCGCGACGGCCCCGAGGCTTACCTCGGCGTCAGCATCGCGAACTTCCCGAACTTCTTCATGATCGCCGGCCCGAATACCGGGCTCGGCCACAACTCGATGATCTACATGATCGAGTCGCAACTGCAATACATCGTCGATTGCCTGCGCGTATTGCGTGAGAACAATGCGCGCACGATGACGTTACGCGCCGACGTGCAGCGCGATTTCAACGCGCGTCTGCAGAAAGAGATGGGGCATTCCGTGTGGACGAGCGGCTGTCATAGCTGGTATCAGACGAACAGTGGCAAGATCACCGCGCTGTGGCCCGGCTTCACGTTCAGCTTTCGCAAACGCACGCGGCGCGTGCGGCCACAGGACTACCGCTTCGCGCGTTGATGTCGTGAGCGTTGCGCGCGCCGCGCCGGCCTTTTAAATAAGAGCGACCATCCTGCATGGGAGACAGAAAAGCATGACAGGCATCGAATCGACCCAATCCGCGTCCACCCGGGCGCTGCCGCGGCGCCCGCTCGCCGCGCGCCTCGGTATCACGAGCGTGTCGCGCGCCGACCTGCGGCGGCGCTACACGCAAAGCGGCTCGAAGTTCGTGCGGATCATGGGCGCCGACGTGCACTACGTCGACGAAGGCCGGGGCGACCCGATCGTGATGATTCACGGCTTTGCGTCGTCGCTGCATACGTGGAACCGCGTCGCCGATGAATTGAAGCGCAGGCATCGCGTGATCCGCCTCGATCTGCCGCCGTTCGGCGTGACGGGACCGCTGCGCTCCGCGAGCGGCGCGATCGAAACGATGAATCTGGCCGCCTATCGCCGCTTTATCGACACGTTCATGCAGGCGCTCGGCATCGAGCGCGCGACGCTGATCGGCAATTCGCTCGGCGGGCTGATTTCGTGGGATTACGCGCTGCGTCATCGCGGCGCGGTCGAGCGGCTCGTGCTGATCGACTCGGCCGGCTTTCCGATGAAGCTGCCGATCTACATCGGCCTTTTCAACAACGCGCTCGTGCGCGTCAGCTCGCCGTGGTGGCTGCCCGAGGCGATCATCAAAAGCGCGGTGCGCAACGTGTACGGCGATCCGCGCAAACTCGACGCGGCCACGCTGCGCCGCTATGTCGAGTTCTTCCACGGTGAAGGCACGCGCGTGGCGATCGGCAAAATGGTGCCGACGCTCGACTTCCGCGAAGTCGACACCGATACATTGAAGACGCTCGACGTGCCCACGCTCGTACTGTGGGGCGCGAAGGATCGGTGGATTCCGACCGCGCACGCGGCCGAGTTCACGAACCGCATTCCGGGCGCGCGATCGGTCATGTATGCGGGGCTCGGCCATATACCGATGGAGGAAGCGCCCGAGCGCGTGCTGAGCGATCTACGCGCGTTTCTGGACGCGCCGGCCGCCGCGCGGGAACCAGCGGCCGGACGGGCACACCGCGCGCCCGTGTGAGCCGGCACGTTCGTTCATCCGCCACCACCGCCCAACAGAAGCAACAGGTCCCACAGAAACTTGCAGATCATCACGATCAATTCCCACAGGCGAAAAAGCGGCTGCCAGTCCAGCACACGCAGAAGAGACTCGATCATGGTTAGCGTCGGAAAAAGTAGCGGTCGCTTGCTGCGACTCCTCCGGCCATCATAGCGACTGCGGGATATCCCGTATCAAGTCGATTCATGGGCGGCGGACAGTTCACGGTGATGAAGGATGCGTCGGCGCCGGTGTTCGTCGGCGACCGGCATTGGAGCGCGGTGAGGATCGCCTGCAAGGTCTGATGTGACGCAGAGCCGCTGAAGCGACGGCGAAAGGCGCGCCCCGCGTCAAACCGCCATCACCGCGCGCTTGCGCTCCGCGCGCTGCATGAAGAAGTTCGCGGCAACCACACCCACCGTGACGACCGCGATAAACAGCGTCGCGAGCGCGTTCATCTCCGGATTCAAACCGAGCCGCACGCGCGAGAACACGACGAGCGGCAGCGTCGTCGAACCGGGACCGGACAGGAACGCCGACAGCACGAGGTCGTCGATCGACAGCGTGAACGACAGCAGCCATCCCGACACGAGCGCCTGCGAAATCAGCGGCAGCGTGACGAAGAAGAACACCCGCAGCGGCGTCGCGCCGAGGTCGAGCGCGGCTTCCTCGAGCGACGGATGCAGCTCCCGCACGCGCGACTGCACGATGATCGCGACGTACGAAATACACAGCATCACGTGGCCGATCCAGATCGTAAAGATGCCGCGTTCGGCCGGCCAGCCGATCAGGCGCGCCATTTCGATAAACAGCAGCAGCAGCGAGATCCCCTGAATCACTTCCGGAATCACGAGCGGCGCGTTGATCATGCCCGTGTACAGCGTGAAGCCGCGAAAGCGCCCCATGCGCGCGAGCACGAAACCGGCCCACGTGCCGATCACCACCGACGCGAACGCGGTCATCAAGCCGATGCGCAACGACAGCCACGCCGACGCGATCAGTTCGTCATCCTGCAGCAGCGCCGCGTACCAGCGCGTCGAAAAGCGCGTCCACACGGTGACAAGCTGCGATTCGTTGAACGAATACACGACGAGGCTGACGATCGGGATATACAGAAACAGGAAGCCGATGCCAAGCGCGATCAGTTGCAACATGCGGTTCGGCTTCATTGACGGCCCTCCTCCAGCGCCTTCGCCTGCGCATGCTGGAACAGCGCCATCGGCACCAGCAGCAACAGCACCATCGCGCAGGTGACGGCGGACGCCATCGGCCAGTCGGCGTTGTCGAAGAACTCATTCCACATCACGCGGCCGATCATCAGCGTGTTCGCGCCGCCGAGCAGTTCCGGAATCACGTACTCGCCGACCGCCGGGATGAACACCAGCAGACAGCCGGCGATGATGCCGTTCTTCGACAGCGGCAGCGTGATCTGCCAGAACGCCTTCCACGGCTTCGCGCCGAGGTCGTAGGCGGCCTCGAGCAAGGTCAGGTCCATCTTCACGAGGTGCGCGTAAAGCGGCATCACGAGAAACGGCAGGTACGAATAGACCATGCCGATATAGACCGCGGTGTTCGTGTGATACAGCTCGATCGGCGAATGGATCAGCCCGATCGACATCAGGAAGTTATTCAGCAGCCCGTTGTTCTTCAGAATGCCGATCCATGCATACACGCGGATCAGGAACGACGTCCAGAACGGCAGCATCACCGCCATCATCAGCAGATTGCGGGTGGCCGGATTCGAGCGCGCGATGTAATACGCCATCGGATAACCGATCAGCAGACACAGCACGGTCGAGATCGCCGCGACCACCACCGAATTCACATAGGTCGCGAAATAGAGGCTGTCGGTCAGCAGAAACGCGTAATGCGACAGATCGAGCGTGATGTGAAGCGCGCCTTCCGCGAAATTGACGAGCTGCGTGTACGGCGGAATGCCGAGCTGCGAATCGGCGAAGCTGATCTTCACGACCAGCAGGAACGGCACGAGAAAAAACAGCAGCAGCCAGATGAACGGCCCCGCCACCACCGCGGTGCGGCCGGTCAGCTTCAGGCGCCGCACCGGCCACGCGAAGAATGCAGCAAGCGCCTCTTTCATGACGTCAGCACCACGCCGGCCGACGCGCTCCAGCGCACGTACACTTCGTCGCCCCAGGTGGGCGGATCGATTTCGGTGAGCGCGAGGCTCGTCACGTTCGCGATCACCGTCTTGCCGCCGTCGAGCTTCACGTGATACAGCGAATAGCCGCCCATGTACGCGATATTCGTGACGACGCCCTTGCCCCAGTTGTACGCGCCCTCGGGCGGCTTGCGCGTGAGCGCGATGCGCTCGGGACGCACCGAGATCGTCACCGGCATGCCGAGCGGTCCGCTGATGCCGTGATTGACGTGCAGACGGCACGGCAGGTCCGGTGTTTCGATGAACACGTGATCCGGTTCGTCCTCGACCGTATGGCCTTCGAACAGATTGGTCGAGCCGATGAACTCCGCCGAAAAACGGCTGTTCGGATACTCGTAGACTTCATGCGGCGTGCCGAGCTGAACGATCTGGCCTTCGCTCATCACCGCGAGCCGGTTGGCCATCGTCATCGCTTCTTCCTGATCGTGCGTGACCATCATGCAGGTCACGCCGACCTTGTCGAGAATGTTGACGAGTTCGATCTGGGTGCGCTGGCGGATCTGCTTGTCGAGCGCCGACATCGGCTCGTCGAGCAGCAGCAGCTTCGGCCGCTTGACGAGCGAGCGCGCGAGCGCGACGCGCTGCTGCTGGCCGCCCGATAGCTGATGCGGCTTGCGCTTCGCGAAACGGCCCATCTGCACGAGTTCGAGCGCATTGCGCACGCGCTCTTTCAGTTCGGCCTTCGGCACGCCTTCCTGCCTGAGGCCGAACGCGACGTTCGACTCGACCGTCATATGCGGAAAGAGCGCGTACGACTGGAACATCATGTTGACCGGCCGGCGGTACGGCGGCAGTTGCGCGAGGTCTTCGCCGTCGATCAGGATGCGGCCCGACGTTACCGTTTCGAGCCCGGCCATCATGCGCAGCAAGGTCGACTTGCCGCAACCCGAACTGCCGAGCAGCGCGAACAGCTCGCCCTTCTTCACCGACAGGTTGACCCCCTTGACCGCGACGGTCTCGCCGAATTTCTTCACGACGTCGACGATCTGGATGAACTGGTCCGCTGGGTCGTCCGCAACGGCGTGCAAGCCCGGGGACGGCGCGCCGGCCCCCGCCGGCGCGCCCGGCTGGTCACTGCTGATCATAATGCTGCTTCACTCCGGCGTTTGACGAACAAAGCCCCCGGTGAACACCGGGGGCTTCATGACGATGCCTGTTCCCGATTCAGGCCGCCATCAGCGGCCGGACTTGAACTCGGTCCACAGCCGCGTTTGCAGCCGCTGGATTTCCTGCGGCAGCGGCTTCAGCAGGAACAGCGTCTTGATGGTCTCGGGCGACGGGTACACGGCCGGATCGTTTGCCACGTCCTTGTCCACGTACTTGCGCGCTTCCATGTTGACGCTCGGGTAGTACACGGCGTTGGTGATCGCGGCGTGCACCTGCGGCGTCTCGATGTAGTTGATCCATTCGAGCGCGGCTTCCTTGTGCTTCGCGTCCTTCGGAATCGCCATCACGTCGAACCAGACCGGCGCGCCGCCCTTCGGGATGTAGTACTCGATCCTGTACGGCTTCTTCGCCTCGATCGCGCGGTGCTTGGCGATCACGACGTCGCCCGACCAGCCGTACGCGAAGCAGATATCGCCGCCGACGAGGTCGTTGATGTAGCCCGACGAGTTGAACTGCGTGATGTACGGACGGATCTTCTTCAGCATTTCGAGCGCGGCGCGATAGTCGGCCGGGTTCGTGCTCATCGGGTCCTTGCCCATGTAGTGCAGCGCGGCCGCGAACATCTGGTCCGGCGCGTCGAGCACCGACACGCCGCAGGCTTTCAGCTTCGAGAGGTTTTCCGGCTTGAACAGGATGTCCCAGTTGTCGAGCGGGGTGTTCTGGCCGAGGATCTGCTGGACCTTCGTCACGTTGTAGCCGAGGCCGGTCGTGCCGTAGGCCCAGGGCACCACGTACTTGTTGCCCGGATCGGCGCCGGCGACGAGCGCCATCAGCGACGGGTCGAGGTACTTGAGGTTCGGCAGCTTCGACTTGTCGAGCGGCGCGAAGATGCCCGCGGCGATCTGCTTGCCCGCGTAGTTGCTGGTCGGCACGACGATGTCGTAGCCCGAATTGCCGGTGAGCAGCTTGGCCTGCAGCGTGTCGTCGCTGTCGTAGTTGTCGTACTTGACCTGCACGCCGGTCTGTTTCGTGAAGTTCGGGATCGTGTCCTTCGCGATGTAGTCGGACCAGTTATACACGTTGAGCTGCGTATCTTTCGCAGCGGCCGTCAACCACGGCGCCGCGCACAAGATCAGCGCCGCCACCCGTCTCACTACCCGTTTGTTCATCCCGTTCTCCGATCCCGTCGTCACTCAAGCCGCGAAGTCGCGCGGCCCCCTGAAAACCCCGAAAACTACCATCAATTATTGCGCGCTCCAAAAAAAACGCGGAGCTGTCGCGCAAACGGTACAGGCTCAGGCCGCAGCACTGCAAAATGGGCGCAATTTTAACGGGTTATCGGCGCGTGTCCACCGAAAAAATACGCGCGGGACGGCGGCGTCGCAACCCTGCCGCGCCGGGGGTTGCGGGCCGTTGCCGGTGACGTTGCCGGCTCGCGTTGTTATCTGGTTGTCAGGTCGGGACCCGTTCGCGCTTACGGGTAGCCGGCCGCCGCCCACGCGGCGCGCGATCGCGATGCCGCGCCGCATGGGGGCCGTGCCGTCGCGGGGCTGGCGCGGGCCTCCAGCGGGCGCAAGCCGTATTGTTTCCGACAGTGCACAATAGCTGAGCGAAACCGTCGCGCGATGAATGCGCGCTCACCGCCGCGCGGCCCGCTCCGCGCGCATTGCAGGCCTGCAATGGGCACGCGGCTTGCACGAGGATGCGATTCCGGAATTCAGGCACCGATGAACACCAATCCCTTCACGATGCGTCCCAGTCGCCGCCGCCGTCTGCCGGGCGAGCCGGCGCCTCCGGCGCACTGGTTCTCGTTCCTCGGCGCCGGCGCCCTGATCGCGGTCGGCTATATCGACCCGGGCAACTGGGCGACCGCGCTCGGCGCCGGCGCGGGCTACGGCTATCGCCTGCTGGGCATCGTGCTGATGGCGATGCTGCTGCAATGGCTGTCGTCGCGGCTCGGGGTCGTGACCGGGCGCGATCTCGCGCAACTGTGCCGCGAGCGTACCGGCCGGCGCGGCACGCTGTTCCTGTGGCTCACCAGCGAAGTCGCGATCATCGCCTGCGACGTCGCCGAGGTGGTCGGCAGCGCCGTCGCGCTGCAATTGCTGCTCGGCGTGTCGCTGACGGTCGGCGTGCTGATGTCGGCGGTCTGCACGTTCGCGCTGCTCGCGCTCCAGCAGAAAGGCGGCCGCAAGCTCGAAGCGGTGATCGCCGCGCTGATCGGCTTCGTCGGCCTGTGCTTCGTGGTCCAGCTCGCGCTCGCGCGGCCCGACTGGCACGCCGCGCTGGCCGGCACCGCGCCCAGCATCGAGCTGCTGAGAAACGCCGGCATGCTGTGGCTCGCGGCGGGCATCGTCGGCGCGACGGTGATGCCGCACAACCTCTATCTGCATTCGGCGCTCGTCAAACATCACGCGCCGGAGCGCAGCGACGCGCAGATCAAGGTCGCGCTGCACGTGGTCAATCTCGATACCTTCGGCTCGCTCGCGTTTGCATTCGTGATCAACGCGGCGCTGCTGATCGTCTCGGCCGCCGTGTTCTACGCGAGCGGCCATCGCGACGTGACCGACCTCGCCGACGCGCATCGGCTGATCGCGCCGCTGGTCGGCAGCCACTGGGCCGGCATCCTGTTCGCGGCGGCGCTGCTCGCATGCGGGCTGAGCGCGACCGTCACCGGCACGCTGGCCGGTCAGACCGTGATGGAAGGCTTTCTGCAGTTACGGTTGCCGCGCTGGAAGCGCGCGCTGCTCACGCGCGCGCTCGCGATCGGGCCGGCGCTGCTGGCGGTCGCGATGTTCGGCCAGCACGGCTCGAATCAACTGCTGGTGGCAAGCCAGGTCGTGCTGAGCCTGCAATTGCCGCTCGCGGTCGTGCCGTTGATCCGCTACGCGTCCGATGCGACGCTGATGCGCGGCTGGCGGGTGCGCGGCGCGCCGCTGGCGCTCGCGTGGCTGTCGGCGGCGTTCATCATCGTGCTCAATGGCGCGCTGTTGTGGCAACTGGCGGTGGGCGCGTGAGGGCGGGCGGCTGACGGCGGGTGGAGGTGGCCGACGACGTGCCCCGCGCCGCGCATCGGCTAACATAGCGGAACTTCGCTTCTTCGCCTCAAGGTTTCCGATGACTTCGAATCTCCACGATCTTCCCGACAGTCCGTGCATCGGCGTCTGCTCCACGCTGTTCGACGAGGTCTGCAAAGGCTGCGGCCGCACCGCCGCCGAAGTGTCCAACTGGGTGTTTCTGAGCGACGAGGAAAAACGCGCGATCTGGGCGCGTATCGAACGGGAAGGCACGGCGATGCGGTTTCAGAACGACAAGGTGTAGGCAGCGCGGCTCCGCGGCGCGTTGCCTGTCAGCATGAGAAATGCCGGGATATCCCGGCATTTTTTTGGCTCGCGCCTTCGCATCGGCCGCTCAGAAGCGCATGCCGACCCCGACGCCCACGATCAGCGGATCGATATTCAGCCGTCCGAGCGGCTGGCCACCGAGCGATGCGTCGGTATGCATCCAGATTTTCTTGATGTCCGCATTGACGAAAAGCGTGCGGCTGACCTGCACGTCGACGCCGGCCTGCAACGCGGGACCGAAACTGTGGTTCGTGATCGAAATCGGCTGGCCGCCCGCGCTCAGACCGTTGTTGTAGAACAGCGTGTAGTTGAGGCCGGCGCCGACATACGGACGGATGCGTCCCGCGTGGTTGAAATGATATTGGAGCAGCAGCGTCGGCGGCAGCACGTTCACGCCGCCCAGGTTGCCGAGGCTCGATGTCAGTTGATGGCGCGACGTACCGAGAATCAGCTCGACGCCGAGATAATCGCGAATCATGTAGGTCAGATCGAGCTCGGGCACGATCGCATTGTTGACGCCGACGTTGAGCGCCGACAGCGTCTGGTTCGTGCGCACGTCGGGCATGATGCTGATCGCGCGCAGACGCACGAGCACGTCGCCGGCATGGATGCCGCTCATCGTGTCGTTGTCGTTGCCGGTGTCGTTCCCTGCGGCGTGGGCGCTGGGCGCGAAAGCGGTTACGCATAACAGGCTGCTGATGAAAACAGCGGCTTTGATTCGCTTGTCGGGCGAGTGCTTCATGGGCTTCCCCGTTTGATTGATGGACGTCGTGCGGGGATTGTCGGGCGGCGTGACGCGCTGCGCATTGACGCGGGTCAAACGTGACGGGGACGATGGCCGGGACTGTGACAGTGGGTCGCGGGGGCGATCGCATGGCTAACCGGAAACGCCGGAAAAGGCGCGCACCTCACTGCATCGAAGGCAGCGGATCGACCGGCCCGGCTGATAGAGTGGCGACGACGCCCCGCCCCATATTGCCGCCATGACCACCGCTCACGACTTCGCTCAGCGCCTCGCGCAATGGCCCGCCATGGCCGACGTGTTCAACCCTTGGTCCCAGGCGGATGAACGCGACCGGCCCGGAGCCAATGCAGCGCTGATTCGCCGGCAACAGCTTGCCGCCTACATCGACGCCCGCCGCTCGAAGGCCAGGGTGATTCTGATCGCTGAGGCGCTGAGCTGTCGTGGCGGTCGCTTTACCGGCATTGCCATGACCTCCGAGCGGATTCTGCTGGGCAACGATACGGTACTCAACCGGCTCGCCGCGAGCTCGGACGCCAGCCCGCCACCTGACTATCTACCGGGTCGGGCAAGCCGCACCAGCAATCCCGGTGAGCTATCCAGAGGCACGGACCGGGAATATGGCGTTTATGAAAGAACGGCGTCGATCGTATGGCGGACGATGCTAGCCAATGGGTTCGGACCGATGGAATTTGCGCTGTGGAATGCATTCCCGTTCCATCCGTTCATAACCGGAAACGCTCAGAGCAATCGCCGCCCCTCTGGCTGCGAATTGCGCGAGACCGGCCAGATTCTGCCTGACTTCATCGGCCTGTTTCCTCATGCGGTCTGGTTCGTTGCGCTTGGAAGAGAGGCGGAAAGCGCGTTGCCAGATCATCTGGCGCCATCCGCGGTCAAGCATGCGAGGCACCCTGCTGCCAGAGCGATCAGGCCTTCGGAGAGCACAAGTCGGGGAAAGGAAAGTCCGATGCGAATGTTGGGAGAAGTCATTCGGGAAATCGCGCAAAGCGGGCGATAGTCCGGGCGTCCAGATACCTTCGGCGACTCACGAGGCGCGCAACAGATTGACGCTACGCGGGCTGCTGATCCTTGCTATGTGTTGGCTTGTCCGAGGTAGGCGCGGCGCGCTGTACGCGAGCCGCAAACGCATCCCGACGCACCGCACGTACTGCGCGGGCAGGACCATCGAGCGGGCACCGTGGCACCCTCTGCGGCTGGAAAGATGCGCGCGGGCTCGCCTACGGGGAGCGCGGGCGCGAGCGGGCGACGTAAGTGCCCGCGAATAATCGCAGCAAAATTGGGTTCCAGGTTGGAGTAAGATCGCCCTAGCTGCCAAGCGGAATACGGAGGAGGACCATGATACAAACTGGCCCTACTGGCACGATTGTCAAGGCCATTAATTCGCTTGATGGTTCACATTACGGCTCATCCATCATCGCGGCGCGGAAACGAGTCCGCATCCCACTCAAACTCCCCGAAGGCCCGACGGGCGGCGCATTGGCCGCAGCCTTGGGACGGGACATGACATTCGACGTTGAGCAAGAAGCTGCGGTTTGGCGTGGCGACATAAAGCCTCTCAGCAAGCCGCTACTGGTAATTCAACTCACCTTCTCAACCAAACAACTCAGCCAAGAAGAGTTCGGCGCGGTGGTAGAGACCGTGCTGACTAACGGAGACCTTTCCGAATCGGGTGCCGACGATCTTGAGCAGATGCTTCATAAGTGGGGATTCCGGTCATGGCGTCACGTGTTACGGACATTCCCGCTGATGAAGAAGATACCTGTGCTTTGCGTTCAAGCCATTGACCCCGATGACGAGCACGACCAGTTGCTCCGGGAAATGGGATGGGACTCTTCTGGGGGGAAATGAATCCTGCCGCATGCTTTCAAGCTCCTCGTGCCGCCACCGGCTGTCACTACGGCTGATTAGAAGGCTGTCATGCCAGCCGCTGCGGCGGGCTGCTGGACGACGGTTGGCGCGGCTAATGAATCGTACGTCCCGATGCGCCATTGTCCCACTGGGACAATGGCGTCACATGAATGGGCGCTGTGGGACAATTACTCCACCCCCTGACTCTTCAGGAAGTCCTCGTAATTACCACCGAAGTCATTGAGCGTGCCATTGGTCTTCACTTCGATGATCCGGTTCGCGAGACCGCTCACGAACTCGCGGTCGTGCGACACGAAAATCAACGTGCCGTCGAACTTGTCGAGCGCGATCTGCAGCGATTCGATCGACTCCATGTCCATGTGGTTGGTCGGCTCGTCCATCATCAGCACGTTGTGGCGGCCGAGCATCAGCTTGCCCCAGATCATGCGGCCCTTCTCGCCGCCCGACAGCACCTTGACCGACTTGCGGATGTCGTCCGCGTTGAACAGCAGCCGGCCGAGCGTGCCGCGCACCATCTGTTCGTCATCGCCTTCCTTGCGGTACTGGTCGATCCACTCCATCAGCGTGACGTCGGCTGGAAACTCCTCGTACGTATCCTGCGGCATGTAGCCGACGTTCGCGTTTTCCGCCCACTTGACGGTGCCGTGATCGAGCTGCAGATTGCCGAGCAGCGAGCGCAGCAGCGTGGTCTTGCCCGCGCCGTTCTCGCCGATGATCGCGATACGCTCGCCCGGCTGCACGCTGATGCTGAAGTTGTTGAAGATCGAACGCTCGTATTTCTTCGAAATGCTCTCGGCGACCACCGCGATGTTGTGCAGCTTCTTGTCGAACTCGAAGCGGATGAACGGGTTCTGCCGCGACGACGGCTTGAATTCCTCGATCTTGATCTTGTCGATCATCTTCAGACGGCTGGTGGCCTGGCGCGCCTTCGACTTGTTCGCCGAGAAGCGGCGCACGAAGTCCTGCAGGTCGGCCACGCGCTCCTTCGCCTTGGCGTTGGCGGCCTGCTGACGCTCGCGTGCCTGCGTGCTCGCGAGCATGTAGTCGTCGTAGTTGCCCGGATAGACCTTCAGCGTGCCGTAGTCCATGTCGGCCATGTGCGTGCAGACCTGGTTCAGGAAGTGCCGGTCGTGCGAGATGATGATCATCGTCGAGTTGTACTGGTTGAGAATTTCTTCCAGCCAACGGATCGAGTTGATGTCCAGGTTGTTGGTCGGCTCATCCAGCAGCAGCACGTCCGGATTCGAGAACAGCGCCTGCGCGAGCAGCACGCGCAGCTTCCAGCCGGGCGCGACATTGCTCATCGGACCGTTGTGGTCTTCGATCGCGATGCCGATGCCGAGCAGCAGTTCACCCGCGCGCGCTTCGGCCGTGTAGCCGTCGTACTCGGCGAACTTCGCTTCGAGTTCGGCGGCGTGCATGTAGTCGTCGTCGGTCGCGTCGGGGTTTGCGTAGATCGCGTCACGCTCGGTCATCGCGGCCCACATTTCGGTGTGGCCCATCATCACGACGTCGAGCACGCGCACGTCTTCGTATGCGAACTGGTCCTGACGCAGCTTGCCCAGACGCACGTTCGGCTCGAGCATCACGTTGCCCGAGCTCGGCTCCAGATCGCCGCCGAGGATTTTCATGAAGGTGGATTTACCGCAGCCGTTCGCACCGATCAGGCCGTAGCGGTTCCCTTCCCCGAATTTGACCGAAATGTTCTCGAAGAGGGGCTTCGGCCCGAATTGCATGGTGATATTGGCAGTAGACAGCACGGCGCGTCCCTTTGAATGTGATATCGGCGAAAAACCCAATATTTTAGCAGGTTATAGAGAAACTAACCCGCGTGGCCCGCGCTACCTGCCCGCCGCGCCGCGCGGCGTCTGCAAAACGTCGATGAAGGCCGACAGATCGGCGTCGGCGAGGCCCATCGCGGCACCGAGCCGCAGCAACTGCTGGACCGTCGACGCAACCGGCATCGGCGTGCCGGTCTCATGGGCGGTGGCGGCGACCGTGTCGACGTCCTTCTGGAACGTGCGGAACGCGCCGATGGGCGCGAGGCCGGCTTGCGTCATGCGCGGCACGAACGTTTGCAGCAGCACGGAATCGGCCCAGCCGCCGGCGAGCGCGTCGGTGAGCCTCGCGGCGTCGATGCCGCTGCGCTGCGCGAGGCTCACCGCCTCGGCGATCGCCGCGACGGTCGCGGTGACGATCGCCTGGTTGCAAAGCTTCGCGGTCTGCCCGGCGCCCACCTCGCCCATATGGGTGACGCGCGCCGCGTAGGCGTCGAGCAAGGGACGTACCGCGGCGAGGTCGGCGGCCGCGCCGCCGGCCATGATCGCGAGCGTGCCGGCCTGCGCGCCGGCTACGCCGCCCGATACGGGCGCATCGATCCAGCCGATGGGAGCGGGATCGGCCGCGTCACCCCGCCCGCCATACAACGCCACCCGCCGCGCCAACGCACGCGTGGCCGCCGGCGGAATGCTCGAATGATCGACGATCCAGCGCACCTGGCGCGGCGCCGCCGGGTCGCCGTCGAGCAGCCCCGCCGCGCCGAACACGGTCTGCTCGACCGCCGCCGCGTCCGCGACGCACAACAGCACCGCCTCGCAGCGCGCGGCCAGCTCGCGCGGCGTATCGACGATGTGCGCGCCGTCGACCTGCAACGCCTCGGCCTTGGCCCGCGTGCGATTCCAGACATGCACGGTATGCCCCGCGCGCAGCAGATGCCGGATCATCGGCGCCCCCATCAGACCGGGGCCACAAAAACCAATTTCCACGTTAAAACCTCGTCGCTATCGGATTGACTGGCGCAATACATCGCGCGGACATGATAACGGCCGCGCGCCGCCGCGAAACCCCGGGCATGCGATGTGCGGGATCACGCATACGGGCAGCCACGTGTTACGTGCGGCGGATACGGTGCTTACCGGCGCGAACCGTTGCCTATACTTTTCCTGAAAGCGCGCTTTTCACCCGTGCTTTCCAAACGGCGTTTTTTTCGACCAGCGGTGCAGACCAAGGAGAACATTCATGTCAGACCACGTTTACAAGAAGATCGAACTGACCGGCTCATCGACGAAATCGATCGACGACGCGATCAGCACCGCGATTGCCAAAGCGTCGGCGACGCTGCGCAATCTGCACTGGTTCGAAGTCACGGAAACGCGCGGCCAGATCGAGGACGGCAAGGTCGCGTACTGGCAGGTGACCCTCAAGGTCGGTCTGCGGATCGAGGATTAAGCGGAAGATTGAGCGGCGGCCTTGCCGCGTCGCGACATTGCGGACTCAACGCGAACCGGCGGCCGAAAAAAAGCTGCGTCCAATCCAGGCTGGACGCAGCTTTTTTCAAAAGCAGGCGGACCACGACGGCGGAGGCTACGCCGAAGCGGGTTCGTAAACCGGCTCTTACTTCGCGGCTCTTACTTCGCGGCTGTTACTTCGGCAACGACCCGTCCACCCCCTCGACATACCAGTTCAGGCGTTGCAGCTCCGGATCCGTCAGCGTCTTGCCGGCCGGCACCTTGACCGCGCCCGACTGATCCTTGATCGGCCCGGTGAACACGTCACGCTTGCCGCTCGCGAGTTCGTCGCGCTGCGCCGCGACCTGCTTCTGCCCGTCCGCCGGAATCACCGACGTATTCAGATCCTCGAGGTTGACCGCCTTCTGCGGAATGCCCCACCACACCGGATCGTTCTTCCACTTGCCGTCGAGCACCTGCTGGATCACCGCGCTGTAGTACACGCCCCAGTGCGCGACCACCGAGCCGAGGTGCGCGTCGGGACCGAACTTCTTCATGTCCGAATCCCAGCCGAACGCATGCACGTGCTTCTCCGACGCGGTCGCGAGCGTCGCGCTCGAATCGGTGTTCTGCAGCAGCACGTCGGCGCCCTGGCCGATCAGCGTTTCGGCGGCCTGCTTTTCCTTGCCCGGATCGAACCAGCTATTGATCCAGATCACCTTCGTGTGCACCTTCGGATTCACCGAGCGCGCGCCGAGCGTGAACGCGTTGATGTTGCGCACGACCTCGGGAATCGGCACCGACGCGACGAAGCCGAGCGTATTGCTCTTCGTCACGTAGCCCGCGGCGACGCCGGCCAGATACGCGCCCTGGTACATGCGCACGTCGTAGGTGCCGAAGTTCGGCGCCTTCTTGTAGCCGGTCGCGTGCAGGAACACGGTGTCCGGAAAGTCCTTCGCAACCTTCAACTGGAAATCCTGGAAGCCGAAGCTCGTGCCGAAGATGATCTTGTTGCCCTTGTTCGCGAGATCGCGGAACACGCGCTCGGAGTCCGCCGATTCCGGCACGTTCTCGACGCGCGTGATCTTGATCCTGTTGCCGAACTTCGCCTCGGCTTCCTTCGAACCCTGGTCGTGCGCGAAGGTCCAGCCGGCATCGCCCGGATTGCCGAGATAGACGAACGCGACGCCCGGCGCGTCGGCGGCCCGCGCGGTTTGCGCGAGCGGCGCGGCGAGCGCGAGCGAGGCCGCGCCCCACGCGAAAGCGGTCAGCAGATTTCTTCTCTTCATGTCGTTCCCCTGTCGTGTTGATCAGATGGTGTTGAGCGGATGGTGATAAGCGAATCGTGTGAGTGGAAGCAGCGAAAACATGGCGCCGCTCAGCCCGCCGAGAAAAACGGCTTGCCGAGCGATGCGGGCGCGTTCAGACGGATCGTGTTCGGATTGCGCGAGATCAGCGCGAGCACGACGATCGTCGCGACGTACGGCAGCATCGCGAGGAACTGCGTCGGCACCGGCACGCCGATCGCCTGCGCGTAGAACTGCAATCCCGTGACCGCGCCGAACAGCAGCGAGCCGATCAGCAGACGCCCGGGGCGCCACGTCGCGAACACGACGAGCGCGAGCGCGATCCAGCCGCGGCCCGAGGTCAGGTTTTCCTGCCACAGATGCAGATTGACGATCGAATAGTAGCCGCCCGCGAGCCCCGCCATGCCGCCGCCGAAGGCGACCGCGCCGTAGCGCACGCCGACCACCGGAAAGCCGACCGAATGCGCGACCTGCGGCGATTCGCCGACCGAGCGCAGCACCAGCCCCGCGCGCGTGCGATACAGGAACCAGCCGATCGCGGCGAACATCAGGAACGCGAGGTAGTCGAGCGGCGTGAGGGTGAAGAGCGCCGGGCCGAGCACCGGAATCTTCGACAGGCCCGGAATGGTCCACGTGTCGATCGTCGCGCGCACCGCGGCCGACGTGTACGGCTTGCCGACATACGCGGACAGCCCGATGCCGAAGATCGTCAGCGAGAGTCCCGTCGCGACCTGGTTGGCGAGCATCGTCAGCGTGAGGAACGCGAACAGCAGCGACATCGCGAGCCCGGCGCCGATCGCGGCGAGCACGCCGAGCCACGGGCTGCCGGTGATCGCCGTGACCGCGTAGCCGCTCACGGCGCCCATCAGCATCATTCCTTCCACGCCGAGGTTGAGCACGCCCGACTTCTCGGCGACGAGTTCGCCGGCGCCCGCGAACATCAGCGGGATCGACGCGGTAATGGCGCTCGACGTGAGCGCGCTGGCTTGCTGGATATCCATAAGTAGCCGGTGAGCGGATGGGCGGGCTTAACGAACCACCGCGGCCGCCGAACGGCGCCGCACGCGGTAGTTCACGAACAGGTCGGCGCCGAGCAGGCAGAACAGCAGCAAGCCCTGGAACACGCCGGAGAGCGCCTGCGGCAATTGCATCGAGGTTTGCACCGCTTCGCCGCCGAGATACAGCAACGCCATCAGCAGGCTCGCGAGCACGATGCCGAGCGGATGCAGCCGGCCGACGAACACGACGATGATCGCGGTGAAGCCGTAGCCCGGCGACCACGTCGCCTGCAACTGGCCGATCGGACCGGCGATCTCGCCCATGCCGGCGAGGCCCGCGAGGCCGCCGCTGATCAGGAGCGAAGTCCAGATGGTTTTCTTGTCGGAGAACCCGGCATAGCGCGCGGCGAGCGGCGCGAGTCCGCCGACGTTCATCCGGTAGCCCGCGAAACTCTTGCGCATGAACAGCCACACCAGCGGAATCGCGATCAGCGTCAGGAATATCGATGCGTTCAGGCGCGTGCCGCGCAGCCATTTCCAGTGCCAGTCGCCGTACAGCGTCGGATAGAGCGCGTCGCCGCTGAACATTTCCGACAGCGGGAAGTTCATCCCCTGCGGATCGCGCCACGGTCCGCTCACGAGGTAGATCAGCAGTTGCGTCGCGACGTACGTGAGCATCAGGCTCACGAGAATTTCGTTGGTGTTGAAGCGGCTCTTCAGGAACGCGGGGATCGCGGCCCACGCCATCCCGCCCGCCACGCCGGCCGCCATCATCGTCGGCAGGATCCACCAGCCGCTCGCCTGATCGAAACAGATCGCGACGCCGCTCGCCGCGATGCCGCCGAGCAGCATCTGCCCTTCGGCGCCGATGTTCCACACGTTCGCGCGATAGCCGATCGCGAGACCCAAACCGATCAGGCACAGCGGCGACGCCTTCAGCAACAGTTCGGACCAGCCGTTGATGCTGGACAGCGGCTCGATGAAGAACGCATGCATCGCCTGCAACGGGTCGCGGCCGACGAGGCCGAAGATCAGGAAGCCGATCGCGAGCGTGAGCAGCGCGGCGATCAGCGGCACCGCGAGCTGCATCGCGCGTGAAGGCGCCGTGCGGGCTTCGAGTCGATAAGGAAGCGTCATGGGTGGTCTGGGATGGTTCGTATTCTGTTGTTCAGGGTCCGGGGATGCGCGCGTCACACCTGCTCACCGCGCGCTTCAAAACGCGCGTTACGCATGCGCGGGCTGGTCCGCCGCGGGCGCCGCGCCCTCGCGGTCGCCGAACAGCCCCGCCATCCAGCGGCCGATTTCCTCGGCATTGGTCGCGCCGGTCGCCCGCACCGGCGAAAGCCGCCCGCCCGCGAGCACCGCGATGCGATCGCAGATATCGAACAGTTCTTCGAGCTCCTCCGAGATCACCAGAATCGCGACGCCGCGCGCGGACAGATCGAGCAACTGCTGACGGATGAACGCCGCGGCGCCGACGTCGACGCCCCAGGTGGGCTGCGCGACGACGAGCACCTTCGGCGCCTGCAGGATCTCGCGGCCCATGATGTACTTCTGCAGATTGCCGCCCGACAGGCTTTGCGCGAGCGCATCCGGGCCGCCGCAGCGCACGTCGAACGCGTCGATGCAGCGCTGCGCGAACGCGCGCATCGCGCCCGCCCGGATCCAGCCCGACTTCACCATGCTGTGCCGATGCGCGGTGAGCAGCGCGTTGTCGGCGAGACTCATCGCCGGCACCGCGCCGCGGCCGAGACGCTCCTCCGGCACGAAGCCGAAGCCGAGCGCGCGCCGGCCACCGGCACCGAGACGCGCGGCCGGCTTGCCGCGGATCGTGATCGCATCGGCAGGCAGGCTGCGTTTTTCAGCCCGCTTTTCACCCGATAGCGCGGCCAGCAATTCCGCCTGCCCGTTGCCCGACACCCCGGCAATGCCGAAGATCTCGCCCGCGTGCACGCTGAACGACACGTCGCGCAACGACGTGCCGAACGGATCGTCGCTCGCCACCGACAGCTGCTTCACGTCGAGCAGCACCTCCCCCGGCTTGTGCTCGCGCCGCGTGTAGTCGGGCAGCGAATGGCCGACCATCAACTGCGCGAGCGATGCGTGGGTCTCGCCCTTCGGCTTCACGTGGCCGGTTACGCGGCCGCCGCGCATCACGGTCGCGGTGTCGCACAGTTCCTGGATTTCGTCGAGCTTGTGGCTGATGTAGAGAATGCTGCAGCCTTCGGCCGCGAGCCGGCGCAGCGTCGCGAAGAGCTTTCTCACCGCCTGCGGCGTCAGCACCGAGGTCGGTTCGTCCATGATCAGCAGACGCGGATTCTGCAGCAGGCAGCGCACGATTTCGACGCGCTGCCGCTCACCCACGGTCAGGCTATGCACGTGGCGCTGCGGATCGATGTCGAGGCCGTAGTCGGCCGACACCTCGCGAATGCGTCTGGACAGCGCCTTCAGGTCGAACGGCTCGTCGAGCGCGAGCGCGATGTTTTCGCCGACCGTCAGCGTCTCGAATAGCGAGAAGTGCTGGAACACCATGCCGATGCCGAGCTTGCGCGCGGCCGCCGGACTCGCGATCTCGGCCGTCTCGCCTTCCCAGCGGATCTCGCCGGCGTCGGGCCGCACCGCGCCGTAGATGATCTTCATCAGCGTGCTCTTGCCCGCGCCGTTCTCGCCGAGCACCGCATGGATTTCGCCGGGCGCGACGACGAGCGTGACGTCGTCGTTGGCCCGCACGGCCGGATATTGTTTGGTGATGCCGGTGAGCGCGAGCCGGGGTACCGCCTCGCCGGTCGTTTGCGCGCCGTCGCTATGTGGAGAGTCGCTCATGAGATTCCGTAGTGCGTTCGTGACGCCGCTTTTCCGCCTGGTTGCCGCCTGGTTGCCAGCTCGTTGTCGCGCGGTTGCCGGAGATCCGTTCCGCCCGACCGGCGAACGATCCGTCACCACAACCGGATGACAATACCTAATTCGACCCACTCAGTCGAGCCGACAAAATTCCCGCAAACCCGCGCCACAGCAAGCTCTGCGGGTATGCCACCCTTGACGTCGTTTTTCGTCCATATTAAAACGCATATACCCCCACGTTCGTTCGATCAGCCAGCACATATATTTCGGAGAGTCCATGAGCCAGCAACGCGAGGCGATCGACACGTACCTGCTGCGCGTGTTGCACACGCTATTGATGGAGCGCAGCGTCACGCGCGCGGCCGTCAAACTGAACCAGTCCCAACCCGCGATCAGCGCGGCGCTGCGCCGTCTGCGCGACATCACCGGCGACCCGCTGCTGGTGCGCGGCAAGTCCGGCATGGTGCCGACCGAGTACGGCCTGCGCCTGCTCGAGCCGGTGCAGAACGCGCTGCGCGAGATCGAGCGCATCAAGTTCCAGCAGCACAACTTCGATCCGGCCACGTCGATCCGCTGCTACCGGATCGGCTGCCCCGATTACCTGAACGTGCTGTTCGTGCCGACGGTCGTCGAACGCTTTCGCCAGGCCGCGCCGAACGCGACGCTCGAATTTCATTCGCTCGGCCCCGCGTTCGACTACGAACTCGCGCTCGAGGACGGCAAGCTCGACATCGTGGTCGGCAACTGGCCGGAGCCGCCCGAGCAGTTGCATCTGTCGAACCTGTTCGTCGATCAGATCGTCTGCCTGATGAGCAACACGCATCCGTTCGCGAAGCGCGGCGGGCTCACGCTCGACCAGTACCTGAACGCGCCGCATCTCGCGCCGACGCCGTACTCGGTCGGCCAGCGCGGCGCGATCGACGTACACCTCGCGCGCGAGCGGTTGAAGCGCCATGTGGTCGTCACGTTGCCGTACTTCAATCTCGCGCCGTACGTGCTGATCAAATCCGATCTGATCTTCACGACGACACGCCTCTTTGCCGATTACTACGCGAAGTTCCTGCCGCTCACCGTGGTGCCCGCGCCGCTCGATTTTCCGCCGATGCAGTACTACCAGTTGTGGCACGAGCGCGTGCATTACTCCGACGAAGTGCGCTGGCTGCGCGGGCTGGTTGCCGAGGCGACCAGGACGCTGATCGACAAGCCGTGAGGCCGCTGGCGGCGCGGGTGGCCGCCACGCGTCGCTTTTCCCTGCCTACGCCGCCGCCTCATAAAGCACCCGCGCCAGCCGGTTATGCCGCTCGATCACCGGCCCGAGCTCGAGCGTCGTCAACTGCCCGTCCCTCACGACCACCTTGCCGTCGATCACGCTGTGGCTCACCTGCGACGGCGCGCAGAACACCAGCGCCGCGACCGGGTCGTGCAGCGCGCCCGCAAAGAGCGGCTGACTCAGATCGAACGCGACGAAATCCGCGGCCATGCCGGGCGCGAGCGCGCCGATGTCGTCGCGGTTGAGCACGCGCGCGCCGCCCAACGTCGCGATTTCGAGCGCGTCGCGCGCGCTCATCGCATCCGGTCCGAAACCGACGCGCTGCAACAGCAGCGCCTGCCGCGCCTCGGCGACCATCTGCGCGCCGTCGTTCGACGCCGAACCGTCGACGCCCAGCCCGACCGGCACGCCCGCGAGCCGCATCCGCCTGACCGGCGCGATGCCCGACGCGAGCCGCATGTTCGAGCACGGACAATGCGCGACGCCGGTGCCGGTACGCGCGAACAGCTCGATGCCCGCGTCGTCGAGTTGCACGCAGTGCGCATGCCATACGTCGCGGCCGACCCAGCCGAGATCCTGCGCGTACTGCGCGGGCGTCATGCCGAACTTCTCGCGGCTGTACGCGACGTCGTTGAGGTTCTCCGCGAGATGCGTGTGCATCGACACGCCGAACTCGCGCGCCATCAGCGCAGACTCGCGCATCAGGTCGCGGCTCACCGAAAACGGCGAGCACGGCGCGACGACGACGCGCAGCATCGCGTAACGTCCTTCGTCGTGATACGTCTCGATCAGACGCTGCGTGTCCGTCAGGATGTCCGCTTCACGCTCGACCACCGAATCGGGCGGCAAGCCGCCGTCCTTGCGGCCCACGCTCATGCTGCCGCGCGCCGCGTGAAACCGCATGCCGATGCGGCGCGCCGCGGCGATGCTGTCGTCGAGCCGGCTGCCGTTCGGATAGATATACAGATGGTCGCTCGAGGTCGTGCAGCCGGACAGCAGCAGCTCGGCCATCGCGGTCAGCGTCGACACTTCGATCATCTCCGGCGTGAGGTTCGCCCACACCTTGTAGAGATTCGTGAGCCAGCCGAACAGCTCGGCGTTCTGCGCGGCGGGAATCGCGCGCGTGAGGCTCTGATACATGTGGTGATGCGTGTTGACGAGCCCCGGAATCACGAGGTGGCCGCGCAGATCGAGCACTTCGGCGGCGGTGGGCGGCAACTGCGCCGTGGGGCCGACCGCGGCGATGCGGTTGTCCTCGATATAGAGCGCGCCGTCGCGCAACTCGCGCCGCTCGCCGTCCATCGTGACCAGCACGTCCGCGTGCTTCACGAGCATCGTTTTGCCGGGTTTCTGCGCTGCTTCGTTCATCGTCATTCGTCTTCTCCGCCAGATTGCCTGCATGCAAAGCCGTTCGAACGCGATGCGGCGGCACGCCGACCGTGCCGCCGCGTTCCGTCGAACGCCAAGGGCTCGGTTACCCAGCGTGGTTGCGCCGTCTTCGGGGAGTGCGCCGCGCCCGAGCCGCCTCGGATTCGCACGAGCCGCACCGCACAGCCCCCACCTTCGGCGGCCAAAATCCCGCTGGCAACTCGCGCCATCGAGATACCCGACTTCACGCCGCCGATATAGTGGTCCTTTTTTGGCGCCGGTACGATCGTCCGACGGGTCCGCGCGCGGCGTCGAACGCGCGGCGCGATGCGCGGCGGCTTTCATGCGGCTGTCCATCATGCGTCAGTCATTATCTTTCCTATCGCTCGCGCGCCGGATGGGCCATCCTTTTTACAATGGCTCTCACGGCGCTCGCTTCAGTTCGCCGACGGGTATGTAGCCACTGACGTGGAGCCTCGATCCGCCGCAAACGTAAATGGATCGGGCCGCCGCCGACACCTCGCATTCACACAAGGACAATTGCGAATGGGCAAGCTCACTACCCACGTGCTCGACACCGCGAACGGCCGTCCCGGCGCGGGCATCAAGGTCGAACTCTTCGCGCTCGCGGGCGACACGCGCCGCGCGCTCAAAACTACCGTGACCAATAGCGACGGCCGCTGTGACGAACCGCTGCTCGAAGGCGACGCGCTCGTCGCCGGCGAATACGAACTCGTGTTCGGCGCGGGCGACTATTTCGCGTCGCTCGGCACGCAGGTGCCGCAGCCGCGCTTCGTCGATCGCGTGGTGCTGCGCTTCGGCGTGGCCGACGCCGGCGCGCACTATCACGTGCCGCTGCTGGTGTCGCCGTGGGCGTACAGCACGTATCGGGGCAGCTAGAGCAACCCGGCACATGACCCGTGGCCGCATTCCCTGTTTGAGAACCGCGTGAGGCGTGCGTGAAACCCGCGCGAACCCGAACCCCGAATCCATAAAAACCGTGTCCGGCGAACCGGGCACCCTGCGTCCCTGACCCCGCGGACGGCGCGACGAACGACGCGATATCACGCCGGAAGCCCGTAACTCAGGCGCACCGGCATACCGAACGTCAACGCGCGCACAACGAATCAGAAGTGGAGGAGTTTCATGGAAGGCTTTATTACCGACTGGCTGAACCTGGCGATCCGCTGGTTCCACGTCATCGCCGCGATTGCATGGATCGGCGAATCGTTCTATTTCGTCGCGCTCGACAACAGCCTGACGCCGCCGAAAGACCCGAACCAGCGCCGCCGTGGCGTGTTCGGCGAGCTGTGGCACGTGCACGGCGGCGGCTTCTACAACATGCAGAAGTACACGGTCGCGCCGCCCGAAATGCCGGAAGACCTGCACTGGTCGAAGTGGCCGTCATACACGACGTGGCTGTCGGGCTTCGGTCTGTTCACCGTGCTGTATCTGTTCTCGCCCAGTACGTACCTGATCGACAAGAACGTGCTCGACATGGGCCCGGTGGTCGCGGTTGCCTCCGCGATCGGCTTTCTCGCCGCCGGCTGGATCGTCTACGACTCGCTGTGTCGGATTCTCGGCAATCGCGACAAGGTGCTCGGCGTCTGCGTGGGCCTGTACGTGCTGATCGCGGCATGGCTCGCGTGCCATATCTTCTCCGGCCGCGCCGCGTACCTGATCATGGGTGCGATGCTCGCGACGATCATGTCGGCCAACGTGTTCTTCGTGATCATTCCGGGCCAGCGCAAGATGGTCGACGCGATGCTCAAGGGCAACACGCCGAACCCGATCTACGGCAAGCGCGGCAAGCAGCGCTCGGTGCACAACACCTATTTCACGCTGCCGGTCGTGTTCGCGATGCTGTCGAACCACTACGCGATGACCTACACGCATCCGTACAACTGGGCCGTGCTCGTGGTCATCATGCTCGCGGGCGCGCTGATCCGGCAGTTCTTCGTGATGCGCCATCGCGGCCAGGTGCTGTGGTATCTGCCGCTCGTCGGCGTCGCGCTGATGTGCACGGCGCTCGTCTGGACGATGCCGCGGCCGGTGGTGCAGCAGGCGCAGGCCGCCAACGCGCCGACGCTCAAGGTCGCCGACATCGCGCCGGTGCTGCAACAGCGCTGCGTCGCCTGCCACTCCGCGCATCCGACGATGATGGGCAGCGCGCCGGCGGGCGTGCTGATGGATACGCCGGACGAAATCTCGCAGAACGCGCAACGGATCTATCAGCAGGCGGTCACGCTGAAGGCGATGCCGCTCGGCAACGTCACGCACATGACCGACGAGGAACGGATGAAGATCGCCGCATGGTTCGAAGGCGGCGCCGCGAAATGAGGATCGCGTAACCGATCGATGTGGCGAAACGGGCGTGCGGACCGCGGGTGAAGTCCGCCGCCGGGATCGATAGAGCGAGGTAAGGCAGGAAAGTGAAACGGGCTTGTCGCGAAAGCGGCAGGCCCGTTTTTTTCGGCCGGAAAAAACGCGGAACCGGCCTGCCAGACAAACAAAGAGGCAGACAAACAGGCAGACCGGCATTTTGTCGCCTCAAGGCTACAAATTCTGCAACAATGACCAAAGATGTAGCCTTTCAGGCACAAAATCAGATATTTTTTTGTGCTCTTTGGGCTACAATATGCCGATAAAGCGTCCAGATTGACGCCTTGGGGCTACACATGACCAATCTCGCAGACGTCGCGGACATGCTCAAAGCCGTCCGGCACGACACCAGACTGTCGCAGGAGGAACTGGCGCGCCGCGCGGGCGTCGCCCGCACCACCGTCGCGCGCATGGAAACCCTCGCCAGAAACGATATGAGCGTATCCGTGCTCGTGCGCCTGCTCGAGGCGGCCGGCTACGATCTGAAGTTCGTCGCGCACGGACACGGGCGCACGCTCGAGGACATCCTCGCTGAACAGCGCAACCCGGACGCGACGCCATGAAACTCGACGTCCAGGTGCTCGGTAAAAACGTCGCCACGCTGTTTCGGGAGCGCGACGACTATGTCCTCAAATACAACCGCGACGCGAACCCCGCCGACTTCGTCAGCCTGACGATGCCGGTGCGCGAAGAAGCATGGCGCTGGCCGCGCGACCTGCATCCGTTTTTCCGCCAGAACCTGCCCGAGGGCTATCTGCTGAATCTGATCCGCGAGCAGTTCGGGCCGTTGCTCGACGGCACCGATCTGTCATTGCTCGCCGTAGTGGGCGCGATGGGCATTGGCCGCGTCACCGTGACGCCGGAAGGCGTGGCGCCAGGCACCGAGTTGCAGGCGCTCGACGTCCAGCACATCCTGCACGGCGACAACTCCGCCGAACATTTCGCGCAGCTCGTGCGCGAATATGCGCGCGCGGCCATCTCGGGCGTCGTGCCGAAGTTCATCGCGCCGCAAGCGCAGTCCGCCGCGTCGGCACCGTTGCAGCTCGGCAAGCCCACGATCCGCACGAGCCGCCACATCGTCAAGGGTTCGGACGACAACACGCCCTTTCTCGGCTTCAACGAGTTCTATTCGATGCGCGTGCTGGAGCGGCTGGGCGTCGCGCCGGTCGCGCGCACGCAGATGTCGGACGATGGCCGCGCGCTGATCGTCGAGCGCTTCGATGTCGACGCACAGGGACTCCCGTTGTACGGCGTCGAAGACATGTGCGGTCTGCTGGGTTTGCCGCCGCACGAAAAATACAATGCCACGAGCGAAAAAATGCTCAACGCCGCGCGCGCCTATCTGCTCGATCGCGACACGATGCGCGCGCAACTCCAGCAGCTCGGCTGGCATCTGCTGACGAATTACGTCGTGCGCAACGCGGACTGCCACACCAAGAACGTCGCGCTGTTCTATACGTCGGTCGACGACGTCGCGTTCACGCCGGTCTACGACGTCGTGACGACGCAGGCCTACCCGCGCTTCGCGGCCAATCCGCCAGGCCTGGCCGTCGACGGCCGCAAGACCTGGGCGGCCGGCAAAACACTGGAGCGCTTTTTCAACACGCGCATGGGTATCGCGCCGCGCCACTATGCGCAGATGGTCGAAGCGCTGTGCGACTCGGCCGTCGCCGTCGGTCACGAGTTGATCGAAGCGGCGCGCAACGAACCGCGGTGGCGCGCGGTCGCGAAACAGATGCTGCACGCGTGGGACGACGGCATGGCGTCGCTGCGCTCGCCGAAGAAAAGCCTGCAATTCAAGGGCCTCAAACCGGCGATCGAAGCGGCGGGGTTTTCGGCGCCCGAGCCGCCTGAGCGGGCGCGGGAAGTAATCGGGCATTCGCCGCTTCTCGGCAAGCGGAAGTAAGCGCGCGCCGGGGTTGACCTCGATCTTCCGCCTCACCAGCACTCATGGATGCAAAAAGGCCCACGGCATACACCGTGGGCCTTTTTGCTAACCAACGCCACCAGCGCCGCGGACTAACCCGCGACATCCACCATCAAACCGCCACCGCGCTCAACGCATCTTCCGTGAGCCACAGCGATTCCGCCAGATCCTGCTCATTGAGATTGAGCCCATCGCCGCCGCGATCGACGACGATAAAGTCGCTCACCTCGCCCAACGCGATCAGCGGATGGTGCCACACGCCCTTCGCATAGTTGACGCCCTGCCAGCCGCTCGTCACGAACGCGCGGATCCTGCCGGCGTCGAGCTCGCCCGCCGGCGCGACGACGACCAGATACGGCTTGTCGTTCAGCGGCACGAATGCCTGGCTGCCGAGCGGATGCCGCTCGAGCATCTTCACCTCGAACGGCAGCTTACGCGGCTGGCCGCGAAACAGGTTCACGAGCGTGCGGCCGTTCTCGTCGGTGACATCCACGTTCGCGAGATCGTGAAAGCGGATCGTCGTGCCGAGGTTGATCGGGATCTGCTTCGCGCCTTCGAGTTCGATCACGTCGCCGAATGCGGCGAATGCTTCCTTCGTCAGCGGTTCGATGGCGAGCGTTTTCATTCGAGCGTACCCCACAGACGCAGACGCGAGACCCCGCCGTCCGGATAGATGTTGAAACGCACGTGCGTGACCGGCCCGAGCGCGGCGATCTCGCTTTCGAAGAAATGCTGCTTGTCCATCTGCAGCTTCTGTTCGCCGAGCAGCACCGGCCAGAACATCGCCTGCGTGACGAGCGAGCTGTCGGTGCCGCCCTTCACGTACGCGGCCTGGATCGAGCAGCGGTCCGGATAGTTGCCCTTGAAGTACGCGGTGTCGACTTCGATCTTGCGGATCACGCCCGGCTGCGCGAGCGCGATGATCGCCCAGTCGTTGCCCGGCTCGCGGCGGCGGCGCGTTTCCCAGCCGTCGCCCATGTTCACGCCGCGGCCCGGCATCAGCAGCGTCGAGGCCGCGCCGAAGTGCTGGTTGTTCGCGCCGACCAGATAGGCACCGTTTTCCATCGCGGCGAGATCGAACTGCTCGGTGCGGCTCGCGCCGGCCCAGTCGACCTGCGGCTGGCCGTACACGCGCAGACGCGCGATACCGCCGTCCGGATAGATGTTCACGCGCAGATGCGTGTATGCGTTCGTGTCGCCGACTTCGAGATAGTGGTGGCTATTGCCCTGCAACGTGGTCGACGGCACGATCTCGGTCCATTGCGTCGACTGGTTCGGCGTGCCGTCGACGACGCGCGCCGCTTCCACCGACGCCGCCGGCGGGAAATTGCCGGTGAAGTGGCTCGTATCGAGGTCGAGCCCCTTGATGACGCCCGGGCGCGCGAGCTTGACGACGCACCAGTCGTAGCCGGTCGTGCGCTTGCGGCGCGTTTCCCAGCCGTCCATCCACTTGCCGTTGTCGTCGTACTTGCCCGGAATGAAGACGGCGGCCTCCGGATTCAGCATGCGGTCCTTCGGCGCGAAGAATTCGTCGCTGGCCTCGAGCGCCTGCGCGCCCAGACGCGGATCCGCCAGATTCACGTAACGGCGCGTGAATTCCGGTGCGTTGGGGTCGAGAATCGGAAGTGCCATCTTTGTCGTCCTTGATATCGGTTGAGGCGAAAAAACGCCGGAAAAACGTCACGGTTCGCGCCACGGTCCGGCGCGTGACGCCGAACGCGTCAAGCGTCGATCAGCTCGTCGAGCCGGAAACGTGCAATGCGATAGATCTGGTCGAGGCTCGCGCGCAATTCGTCGGCGCGGCTATTGTTCACGCGCGCTTCGAAGTTCGCGATGATGCCGTGACGGTCATAGCCGCGCACCGCGAGAATGAACGGAAAGCCGAATTTCTCGCGATACGCGTGGTTCAATGCAAGCAGCTTGTCGAACTCTTCCCGCGTGCATTGCGCGAGGCCCGCGCCGCTTTGCTCGCGCGTCGATTCGGCGGTCAGCTCGCCGCGCACCGCGGCCTTGCCGGCGAGTTCCGGGTGCGCGTTGATCAGCGCGAGCTGCTTCTCGTCGCCGGCCGTTTCGACGATCGCCGACATCTTGCGATGCAGTTCGTCGACGCTCGCAAACGGCCGTTGTTGCGCGGCGATTTCCGCGACCCACGGCGAGTGCTCGAAGATGCCCGACAGCGCCGCGACGAATGCGTCGGCCGAGATGCGATTGAGTTGGTCCAGGGTGTAGTGCATCGCCTTCATGCCGCCGCCTCGCGGTTGTCTTGTTGGTAAGGATGAGTTTCGTGCCAGTGCCGCGCGATATCGACGCGCCGCGTGACCCACACGCGGTCATACCGTTCGATGTGATCGAGAAAACGCTGCAGCGCGCGAAAACGTCCCGGCCGGCCGAGCAGCCGGCAGTGCATGCCGATCGACAGCATCTTCGGCACTTCGTCGCCCTCTTCGTAGAGCACGTCGAATGCGTCGCGCAGATAGGTGAAGAAGTGATCCGCGGTATTGAAGCCTTGCGGCGTCGCGAAGCGCATGTCGTTCGTGTCGAGCGTGTACGGCACGATCAGTTGCGGCACCGTTTTACCGCCCGTCACTTCGACGTCCATCCAGAACGGCAGGTCGTCGCCGTAGTAATCCGAGTCGTACAGGAAGCCGCCGTGTTCGGCGACCAGACGATGCGTGTTCGGGCTGTCGCGGCCGGTGTACCAGCCGAGCGGAAGCTTGCCCGTCACGCGTTCGATCGCGTCCATGCCGAGACGCATATGCTCCGCCTCTTTCTCCGGCGACATGTCCTGATAGTGAATCCAGCGATAGCCGTGGCACGCGATCTCATGGCCGAGCTCGACGAACGCGCGCGCCACTTCCGGATGCCGTTCGATCGCCATGCCGACGCCGAACACCGTGAGCGGCAGACCGCGTTTTTCGAATTCGCGCAGGATGCGCCACACGCCCACGCGCGAGCCGTATTCGTAAATCGACTCCATGCTCATATGGCGCGCCGGATACGCGGCCGCGCCGACGATCTCCGACAGGAACTGCTCCGAGGCGGGATCGCCGTGCAGCACGCAGTTCTCGCCGCCCTCCTCGTAGTTCAGGACGAATTGCACCGCGACACGTGCCCGGCCCGGCCAGTTCGCCTGCACCGGGTGGCGGCCGTAGCCGATCAGATCGCGTGGGTAGTTCGGGTCGAATGGCATGGTTTGACGGATGCGTAGTGACGTGACGGGGCCAAAAAATCGCGTAAGGCGCGGACGGCGCGCGGGTTCGGATGTGCGCCGCCGCGCCGAGTTGAGCCAGTGTAGCGAAAAGGTCCCGGTGCGCCCATACAGCCGGGCAGATAGTGCGTGTTACACGGAATGTATGTGCGTGGCCGCAGTTTTACGCGTTTACCCGCGTTGCGCCGGCATCGTCCTGTGCGAGCGCCGCGCCGATGCCGGCCGGATCGCGCGCGGTTTGCCCGGTGATCTCGTCGGTGGCGGCCGATTCGTCCGCGCCGGGACTGAACGATGCCAGCGCGCCGTCGTAGCGCTTCGCGAGCGGCCGCGCGTAGTCGCCGCGCTTGGCCGTCGACAGCCGCAGCGCGACCAGCGCCTCGGTCCATTTCACGGCCGCCGTCACGCCTTCGATCACCGGCGCGCCGAGCGCGTCCTCGATCTCCGCGCATAGCTCGGCCATGCCCGCGCAGCCGAGCACGATCGCATCCGACCCGTCCTCGGCGAGCGCGCGCCGGCATTCGTCGAGGATGACGCGGCGCGCGGCCGAGCCCGGCCTGTCGAGATCGAGCACCGCGACGTCGGTGGCGCGCACGTTGCGGCAGAAGCGCTTCATGCCGTAGCGCTCGGCCAGATGCCAGGCCATGCCGCAGGTGCGCGCGAGTGTGGTCACGACCGAGAAGCCCGGCGCGAGCACGCTCGCCGCGTGCATCGCCGCCTCGGCGATGCCGATCACGGGACCCTTCGCCAGCTCCCGCGCCGCATACAGGCCGGGGTCGCCGAAGCAGGCGATCACGTAGCCGTCGCAGCCCTCCCGCTCGCCCGCCGCGACTTCGGCGAGCAGACCGGGCGTGGCGAGCGCCTCGTCGTAATAGCCTTCGATCGACGGCGGCCCCATCGTCGGATTGACGGCGACAACCTCGGTGCCGGGCGCGGCGACTTCGCGCGCGCAGCGCCCCATCGCCTCGGTCATGCGCCGGGTCGTGTTCGGATTGATCAGTTTGATGCGCATGATGACTCCAGTTGTTCGATGTCCTGTTGCGGTGGCGAAAGCCCGGCGACGCTCAGCGTGCGAGCACGCGATAGAACAGCGCGCCGAGCCCCGCGCCGATGAACCACGAGAAATTCGCCCAGCCGTCGAGCCCCGGCACCATCACGCAGAGCACTGCGATCAGCGCGGCCGGCAACAGCGCCGCCACCGCGCGGTGGTTCACGCCATTGCGATACCAGTAGGTGCCGCTGGGCTCGACCGTGTACAGATCGTCGAGCACGATCTTCTGGCGCTTGACGAGGTAGTAGTCGACGACCAGCACGCCGTACAACGGTCCGATGAAGCTGCCGAGCACGTCGAGCGTGTAGTGGATCACGGCCGGATTGTTGAACAGGTTCCACGGCGTGATGAACACCGAGGCGACCGCCGCGAGCATGCCGCCCGCGCGCCAGCTGATCAGCCGCGGCGCGACGTTGGAGAAGTCGAAGGCCGGCGACACGAAGTTCGCGACGATGTTGATGCCGATCGTGGCGATCGTGAAGGTCAGCGCGCCGAGAATGACCGCGAGCGGATAGTCGATGCGGCCCACCGTTTCCACCGGATCGGTGATCAGTTCGCCGAACACCGGCAGCGTGGCCGCGGTCGTGATCACCGTGACGAGCGAGAACGCGAGGAAGTTGACCGGCAGGCCCCAGAAGTTGCCGCGTTTGATGCTGCGAAAGCTCTTGCCGTAGCGCGAGAAGTCGCCGAAATTGAGCATCGGTCCGGAGAAGTACGACACCACCAGCGAGATCGCGGTGATCATCACCGGCACCACTTCCATGCCGTGATATTTGACGCCGCCGAGGTTGATGCCGATGTTGCGCCAGCCCGCGCGATACACCATGTAGCCGGCGAGGATGAACATCACGACATAGACGGCCGGCCCGGCGAAGTCGATGAACTTCTTGATCGTCTCCATGCCGTGCCAGAACACCAGCGCCTGCAGCACCCACAGCAGCATGAAGCCGGCCCAGCCGAGCGTCGACAGGCCGAGCAGGCCATGCCGATGCACGTCCGCATACGGCAGCAGTTGCGGCACGAACTTCAGCACGACGATCACGAGCGCGCTCGACGCCAGATAGGTCTGGATGCCGTACCACGCCACCGCGATCAGGCCGCGAATCACCGCGGGAACATTCGCGCCGAGCACGCCGAAGGTCGCGCGGCACGCCACCGGATACGGCACGCCGTTCGCCTGGCTCGGCTTGGCGATCAGGTTGCACAGCACGTTGACGATCGTGATGCCGACGAGCAGCGCGACCAGCACCTGCCAGCTCGTCAGGCCGAGCGCGAACAGGCTGCCCGCGAATACGTAGCCGCCGACGCTGTGCACGTCGGACATCCAGAACGCGAAGATGTTGTATGCGGTCCAGCTCTGCGCGCGCAGCGGCGCGAGATCTTCGTTGTAGAGCCGCTCGCTGTAGCGGGCCGGCATCGATGCATCGGCTGGCGTGGTGCCGTCCTCGTAGGTGGGCATTGAGTGACTGTCTGGCGCTGCACTGAACTGAGCCATGATTCCTCCTTGGGATAGGGACCGTCGATTGAAAATCGAAGGACATTGCATCGGCCATGCCAGTCGCTCGCCTGCCGCCCTGCGCGGGTCGGGAAAGTCGGCGCTCTGGTCGCCAGCCGTGCCGCGGATGTCTCCGTACTGAAGTACTTGTGGTTATCGCCTCGCCGGCCGCCGCGGATTCCCGGCGATGCGTCACTGCCCGAAGTCCGGCGCCTCGCGACGGACGTGCGTGTTCAGGCCGGCGGCGCTCACGGGAGCGCTGCCTTGCCATGCGTCTTTGGTTCAATTCAATTCAGTGCGGCGCGCACCACGAACGGGCGCATCCGCCGCTTGCCCGCCGCTTTGCCTGCTGCCTGCCAGCGGTCCGGCTTGTCGCCTCAGCCTTCGTTGGAACCGGCTTTGGCTGTCTCCGTCGATATTTCTCGTGGCGCCAGCGCGCCGAATACTTCGTGCAGATCCGCCGCCCCGCGCGCGGGGCGCTCCAGCATCTTCAACTCGACGCTTTGCAGATGGCGCGACATCAACGCCGCGGCCTCCTTCGCATCGCCGGCGTCGAGCGCGGCGATGATCGCTTCATGGTCCTCGAACGAGCACGGGCTGCGTCCCAGTGACTCGTACAGCGCGGAAATCAGCGTGGAGCGCGCGACCAGTCCGTTCAGGCAATCGCACAGCACCGTGTTGCCGGTGAGATTCGCGAGTTCGGTATGAAACTCGCCCGACAAACGGATCCACGCCGGAAAATCCCGCGTTTCGAACGCCTTGCGCTCGCGGCCGATCATGCCGCTGATGTTTTTCAAACGCCGCATGCCGTGTCCGTTACAGATCTTCTCGACGACGGCCAGCTCGATGATGCGGCGCATTTCGAACACCTCGTGCACCTCCTGCAGCGACGGACTCGCGACGAACGCGCCGCGATTCGGCTCGAGATCGACGAGGCGCTCGCCAGCCAGTTGCGACAGCGCCTGACGGATCGGTCCGCGCTTCACGCCGAATACTTCGCATAGCTGGGCTTCGGTCAGCTTCGCTCCCGGTGCCAGCCGATGCTCGAGAATCGCGGCGCGGATACGCTCGGCGATCGCTTCGGGTTTCGAACTGTTCGCGGCGGAATCGGTATCGGACATGATGTGTGTCTCGGTATGTTGGTCATCATAGGATGGACACAAATATTGTCAACAATTTTTGCGTCATTTTTCGACAATTTTATTGAGGCTTGTTATCAGTTGGCTCGTAAAATCAGGCCGCAAGGCCCGACTGGTGGGGATTTTACCGTGACCGGGCATCGCCGGTCCGTTTGTTGTGGGCCGGTTTTTGTCAACAAAAAATGAAAACATCGACGGTCGGTGTGGAAGGTCGGGGGGTTGAAATGAAGACGGTTAGTTGCGCCATGACGCATTAAAAAAGCGGGCCTGCGCCCGCTACCGCCCTGCCCGTCGCCCCGCTCAGGCGAGACAGGGATAGCCCGACAACGTCAGCCTGAACTCATGCGCATTGGCGACGAGATGCGCGTCCGCGCCGACCGGCAGCGTCAGCATGTTATGGATGTGCCCGAACTGCAGCCCGGTGACGACCGGAATGCCGATCAGCGCGCGCACCTGCTCGATCATCGCGTGCAGGTCGTAGCCGTTGTCGTACTCGTAAGGCTTGCCGCCGGAGAAGTCGCCGAGCACGAGCGCCTGCTGCTGCGCGAGGATGCCGGCCAGATGCAACTGATAGATCATCCGCTCGATCCGGAACGGCTGCTCGTTGACGTCCTCGAGAAACAGGATCCCGCCTTGCACCGGCGGCATGTACGGCGTGCCGACCAGCGACGCCAGCACCGCCAGATTGCCGCCCCACAGCATGCCGGAGACGTCGACCGTCTGCGCTTGCGGCGCGTTGCCGGTCACCGTCATCGCCGGCTTCGTGACGGCCGACCAGAAATGCTGCATCGTGAATTCGCTCAGTTCCTCGGCGCCGAAATCGCTCATCAGCATCGGGCCGCCGAAGGTCTTCACGCCGGCGCGCGCGAGCAGCGCGAGCTGGATCGCGGTGAAGTCGCTATGGCCGACGAGCACGATCGGCTGGTCGGCGAGACGCCGCTGCAGCCCTTCGTAATCGAGGCCGTGCAGAATGCGCACCGCGCCGTAGCCGCCGCGCACGGCAAGCACGACGTCGGGCAGATCACGTGACGGATCGGCGAGCCGGTTCAGATCGGCGGCGCGTTCGCCATCGGTGCCGGCAAAGCGCTGATAGCGGCGCTTCGCCGCCGCCTCGCCGTCGACGCGATGCCCCTGCGCCCGCAGACGATGCAGCGCGCGATGCAGCACCTCCGGATCATGCGGATACCCGGACGGCGCGATTAGTTCGATGGTGCGATGAGCGGTCATGGCGAGGCCCGTGGGATGGTGTCGTTTTTCAGAGCGGCGCGGTGGGGGGCGGTTCGCTGTCGGGTTCGGCGGTGGTTCCGTCGCGCGTGCTATCGCCGCGCGCCGCCGTGCGCGCTTCGCGGTGCGCGCGGCGGCGCTCCGCGAAGAACGATTTGAGCGCGGCGCCGCATTCGGCTTCGAGCACGCCGCCGCTCACCGTCGTGTGATGATTCAGCCGCGGATTCGCAAAGGCATCGACGACACTGCCGCACGCGCCGGTTTTCGGATCGCGCGCACCGAACACGACGCGGGCGATGCGCGCGTGCATGATCGCGCCGGCGCACATCATGCACGGCTCGAGCGTCACGTAGAGTTCGCAGCCCGGCAGACGGTAATTTTCGAGCGCCTGCGCGGCGGCGCGCAGTGCAACCATTTCCGCGTGCGCGGACGGGTCGTGCGCGCCGATCGGATGGTTGAAGCCTGTCGCGATGACTTCGTCGCCGCGCACGAGTACCGCGCCGACCGGCACTTCGCCGGCTGCGCGCGCTTGTTCGGCGACGGCCTGGGCGAGCGCCATGAAACGGAAATCGCGTTCCGGGACGACAGGTGGTTCTGGTGGAATGGCGGCGGTGGGTGTCGCGGAGACAATCGCGCCGGCATCAGTCGACGGCGCGGGAGCTGCATCGACTGCTCCAAGGCCGGCGGAACCGGCTCCGGCTCTGGTCTCGCTCTGCCCCGCAGCCTCCGCCGCCGCGGCATGAATGAACGGCTCGCTCACGGCGAACCCGCGCCGGCCGCATCGACATTGCCGACGCGCTCCGACAGACGTTCAGCGATCCGGCGACAGTATTCGCGCGGCAGGACCAGCGGGCCGCCGCGCAGCGATTCAAGCGCCATATCGAGCGCGAGCATGCGCGCCTGGAGACGGCAACGGGTCGCCTGATCGCTCACGGCATTGAGTTCCGTTTGCAGATCGCGCAACGCGCGAAGCTGCTCGACGGCGGGCGGCACGAAACCCGCGTTTTTCAGAATCCGGTTGGCGATGCGCACCTCCTCCGGCACCAGAGCATCGTCGTCGAGGGGCAGCGGCGCACCCGCACCCGGCAAGTCGTCGAACTCCCCGCGCGCGGCTGCGGCGGCAATACGCTGTTCGACAAGCGCATCAAGCAATTTCATCTGCAATCCACTACGTTGCGGCCCGAGCATTCTATCAGGGAGCGCACGAGCGTTTCAGTCGCGTTTCGGTCGCGTTTCAGTCTGCCTCGCCGCCCTCAAACCCCCGCCGGGCGGCTGATTTTTCCTGTTTGACGCGCCCTCGGCATCGACTTAGAGTGAATCATCAGGTTGCATCCACGCGTGGCGATGACGTGCTGCCACGCTCCTGTTTGCCCTCATCGAAGTTCGTGACGCGATGCCACTCAGAACCATCGGCCGACGCCGTGCCTCTCCTGCTTCGACTCCCCGTCCGGTTTTCGCGGCGTATTACGTTCGGCGCGGCCCGCGCGCATGGCGCGCCGGCATGCCCGGCATGCGTGCGGTGCTGGCGGCGCTGGCCGTCTCGGCGCTGCTGTCCGGCTGCGGCGTGTTTTGCGGCGGCGTGGACGGAAACAACGGCTTTGCCGGCGGATGCGGGACAAGCGTGCGGTTTTAGCGGAATCGTTCCAGTGTCAGCAAGACCTCGTGCTCGCCGTCACTCACCATCACGCACATTCGCCGCCGCTCAACGCTCGCGCGCCAATGGCCAGCGCGCCAGCACGTTATGCTTCGTGCGCCCCAGCAGACTGTGAACCAGCGCAAATTCGCGCACATTCCAGCATGCCGGTTCAGCGGGACGGCGCTCGACCCAAGGCATCCCATAGGCCAGCGTCACGTGCGGCGTAAACTGCGAGCCGGGCCCGAAACCGGCGTTTTTCAGAGCGGCCTCGAGCGCATCGTGAAGCGCATGCAGACCGAGCACGCCGTCGTCTCCCACCATCACCGCCGGCCCCAGCCTCGGCCGTTTCGCGAAGCTGGAAACCGCGTCGAACTCGACCGTAAACGGCGCCATGCTGATCGATGCGGCTGCCCGCTTCGCCGCGTCGACATATTCTTCCGGCAAACCGCCCGCGAAATTGCCGAGATGCCGCAGCGTCACGTGCAAACGGTTCGCCGCAAGCGGTTTGCCGCGCACGCGTGCCTCCACGCAAAGCCGTTGCGCGAACTTTGCGATACCGGCCGCCGTGTTCGCGTCCGGAAAGACCGCAAAAAAAAGCCCGTCGGTCGGCGGGGGCGGCGCCTCGAGCCCCGGCAGCCACAGTTGTTCAGGCATCCTGCCTCGTTCCTTCGCTGTTCTCCGTTCCGATCCGCGCGCCGCCAGCATGCGCGGCCTGTCTTCGATAATACTGTATATTCATACAGTATTCCAGCGCGCAAACGAAGCCGCCCCGCTACGCGTCGGACGGCTTGCCGATGCGCTTGTACCAGAGCTCGATAAACGACTCGGCCGCCGGCGACAGCGAATGCTCGGCCCGCCGGATCAGATTGACGTCGCGCGTGACGACGGGCGCTTCGAGCCTGCGCGCCACCAGATCGCGATGCGGAAACGAGCCGAGCAGAATGCCCGGAAAGATCGCGATGCCGAGACCCGCCTGCACCATCGAAAGGCCGGTCGTCATGTAGGACACTTCGTACTCCACCGCCTTGCGCATGCCGAGGGTGAACAGCGTTTCGTCGATCAGCTTGCGAATGCCGCTCGTCGATCGGATGCCGACCCACGGATATTGCAGCGCATCCTTCCAGCTTACGCGGCGCTTTTTCGCGAGCGCCGAATCCTTGCGGCAGATCGCGCGCAAATGGCTCGAACTGCTGCGGCGGCGCGGCGGCGCCTACAACATCCAGACGCGCCCCGATGGTCAGCAGGAAGTGTTTCGCGGCAACACGCCGGTCGTGATTCCGCAAAAAGGCCATTTCGATTTCGACATGCGCATCCGTCAGATGGACGAATCGGGCATCGACATCTCGGTCGTGTCGCTGACCTGCCCGAACGTGTACTGGGGCGACCGGGAAACGAGCTGCGTCGCCGCGCGCGAATCGAACGACACGATCGCCGACGCGCAGGCCAGGTATCCCGAGCGCATCCGCTGGTTCACGTCGCTGCCGTGGGAGTACCCGAAGGCGGCGCTCGCGGAACTCGAGCGCACCTGCGGAAACGGCGCGAGCGGCGTGATGGTGCTCGCCAACATCGCGGGGCGCAGCCTCACCGATCCGATGTTCGCGCCGATCTGGGCCGAGATCGATCGCCGCGCGCTGCCGGTGCTGGTGCATCCGACCGATCCGCCCGGCGTCGAACTGATGGACATGACGAAGTTCGATCTGAGCTGGGCCGTCGGCTTCATGTTCGACACGACGCTCGCGATCACGCGGATGATCTTCGAGGGCTTCTTCGATCAGTATCCGGATCTGAAGCTCATCGCGTCGCATGCGGGCGGCGCGCTGCCCTATCTGGCCGGCCGCTTCGAGAAAGGCAACGAGGTCGAGATCGCGCAGCGCCATCAGATGAAGAAGAAGCCGATCGACTATCTGCGCCATATCTACTACGACTGCATCACGTATAGCCCGGCGTCGCTCGAATTCCTGGTGTCGGTCGTCGGCGCGGATCGCGTGATGTTCGGCACCGACTGGCCGCATCAGGTATACGACATTCGCAGCGCGTTCGCGAACACCGCGCGTCTGCCGAAGGATCAATGCGACGCGATCCGCGGCGACAATGCGCTGCGCGTGTTCGGCTTCTGAGCGGAATTTAAGCGTATGACGCAGGCGGCGACTCCGGGATCAACGCGGAGATCGGCGCCCGCGGGACGACGGCGCAATCCAGTGCCGTCCGCTACATCGCCCAACGCCCCCTTTCACCATTCCCAACGCTCACCCTCGGGCCAGCCATCGCCGCCAACAAGCGGAACGAATCTCACATCGCCGAACGCGTGTTCTTCATAGTCCTGTTCATTGACGCGCACGATCTTCACGAGCCGCTGCCGGTCCGGCTCGTGCCCCACCGGTATCACGAGGCGTCCGCCGCGCGCGAGCTGGGAACGCAGTGCCTGGGGCACGTGCGGCGCGCCGGCCGCCGCGACGATCGCGTCATACGGCGCGTGTTCCGCGAGGCCGGCCGTGCCGTCGCCGAGATAAACCGCGACGTTCGCATAGCCCAGCCGCTGCAGGCGCTCGCGCGCGGCCTCGACGAGTTCTGCATCGCGTTCGATCGAATCCACCCATGCGGCGATCTCCGCGGCGAGCGCGGCCGCATAGCCGGAGCCCGTGCCGATATCCAGCACGCGATCGCCGGCATGCAACTGCGCGGCCTCCAGCATCTTCGCGACAATGAACGGCTGCGAAATCGACTGCCCGCCGCCGATCGGCAACGGCGCGTCATCGTAAGCGAACGGCCGCCAGTCGGGCACGACGAACGCATCGCGCGGCACGCGGCGCATCGCGGCCAGGACGTGGGGATCGTGCACGCCGCGGCGAACGATCTGCTGCTCGACCATCTGCTCGCGCGCTTCGTTGAAATCACTCATCACAGCCTCCTGACGATCACGGCGTCGTCGTGTGTGCCGTCATACATTCAGTCAAGCAATGAGCATACCTCGGTGCAAGGACGCGCAGGTGCGAGAACGCGGCGCCGGGGAATGGATCCAGACAGGCTCGATCGGACAACCAACGCGCGCTATTTAAGCCCGAGCAGCGCGAAGTAACGCCTCAGATCGCCCTCGGTGCGAACGATCTCGCGCATCAGGTCCGCCAGTGGCATTTGCCCCCACGCAACGCCCGTAGGTGCGCGAGATTGTGTCCTTTGGTCAGGTGCTGCGCGAGCAGTTCGCGCGTCAATGCGCCGGTGGCGGCGTCATCGTCGGCAAGCTGTATCACCCGCTGCCAGTCATCGAGATTGACCTCGGCCGGCTCGCGCCCGTCGACCGTCATCAACGGCCGTGCAGCGACAACGTCAGTGCAAACGAGCAGGTTCTGGCCGCCCAGCCCCGCGTGCGCCACATGGAACGTCTCCGACATCGCCGCGTAGCGCCTGAGCACCTGCCCGAGCTCACCGAAATCCGCCGCGCCGGGTTCCGTTGTGTCTTTGTGACGGAGAATCCGAAGAGTTCGGAAGACCCGGTATCCGTCGCTGTTCGGTGTATAGCACTATCGTTCAAAAATTTTCAGGCTGTCTACCGATCCGTACTTCGTGGAGAAGTCTCAGCGTACAAACCGCTGTATTTGACTTGCCCGAACATCAAGGCAAAACCCGCCGTATCCTGCAGGCCCTCGTTCACCCCTCCCACCACCATTGCTGCCGGCGCGCTGCGAATCGCCATGCCGATCAAATCCGGCTTCACGATTCCCATCAGAAGGAGGTCACGGTCTATGCCGAGGAGCATGAATGAACCTGTCCCACCAAACAGATACCCGGCTGCACCTTCCAGATAGATCGTCCCGCCTTCGAGGCTTTTCGGATTCACAAGATCGGTGCCCCTGAATGAATCTGTCAGATATAGCGTCCCTCTGCTCATGAAGTCAGTCGTGGAGCCCGACCCGCTCAATTCATTTTCCTTGACGACGACTTTTGGCAGCGCAAACCTTGGGATGCGAAGCAAGCTCGAAAGCCCGCGAGATGTGCCCATTCCAGAACCGCTGTAAACATATTGATGAGTCTGGCTTGATGGCGCATCGAGTGCAAACATACCGCTTTCGGAATTAAAGGCACCGAAGCCAATCCCTGCACCCGCGCCAGTGTTGAATTGCCATCGACTCTTTCGCAGGACTATCATCGAAGCCCCTTTCGAAGCGGCTTATCTCTCAACCCCGCATCGAGAAAACCAACTGCCAGAATCAACAGAAAAACTGATGGGGCCCAGAGATCGAGCGCACTATCAATCACGGCTGAGCCGGCCGGATCGTCGGAGCGATATCGAATCAGAACGGATTGACCCGCCTCGAACGACCGGATCGTGCCAATCGGTCGCTCGTAGCGCTGCCCATCTTTTCCAATGAAGGCTATCCGCGGATGATGCCCCCCGGAATTCAAGCGGATAATCTCGCCCGTTGTCCTGACTGATGAAAGGTGAAACTCGACGGCTGAGTAAATCGAGGATGCGGCTGCGATGGAGGCACAAATCCCAATCGCAAGCGCGAAATAGTTTCGACGTTTCACCGGTCCAGATTCCCTTTGATGTCGAAACTGGCAGTGACAGTGCCTGTGCTTGCGCCAATCGCGCCCTGAACGGTGTATTCGTTCTTTACGCGAGCGAATGACAAAGTGACGTGCTCGTGATAGCTCTCACCAAACACAATAGGTTCAACGCCCGTGATAACCACGTCACCCATTGTGATTTTCAGAAAATCCAGCGGGATGCCACCAGCTTTACGCATGGCTAGCACGACCCTCGGTATGTGTCGCCCCGTGAGGCAATACCGCATCAGATTCGGACTCGCGCGATCAATCTGATGAACGAATTCCATGTCGCTTATCGTTGCCTTGCCTGCTCCACCGCCGGAACCTGACATCATCGACGATTGCTGGGAAATTTTCCAACGCCAACTACTTACCTGAATTTCCCCAGGATGGAACTCGTCCTGTGATTCGCCTGCGATACCGTCAATCTTGATAAAAAATGTCCGCCACTTCTACTCCCTGTTGCCTGGACTGAATCGATGCCGTATTTGAGATATAGGGCCTTCATTTGAAGCGTTGTAAATCTAGCAGATCACCGGTGACCTATGTTTTTGGGATATGCTTCCCTACCCTTCGCATACCAATTGGAATCGACATCAAACGGCGCAAGTCCAATCTGCCTGAGTGGACAACGGATAAGCGGAAGGCTCGATGGTGTCGCCGATCAGGCTGCCCATCGCAACGATCCACGATTGCGCTAGCCGTGTGCCCGGCCATCAATATGCCAATGCCACCAGCTTCGGCTTCGCGAGCGACGCAACACCGCGGCGCGCCTCCCCACCCGCGCTCCCCCTTCAACTCAAAACCGATGCCGCAACCCGGCCAGCACCGCGATCTGGCTATTGCGCCCCGCCCCCGCCGGGCCGAAGAAGTTGATCGCGACGACGCTCGCATCGCCGGCCAGCCGCTGATAGACCATCGACAGATGCAGATCGGTGCGCTTCGACAGCAGGTAGCTGATGCCCGCGTCCACCTGATGCCATCGCGGCCGGTCGCCGGTCGCGAACGACGTCGCGCCGCTGCCGGTATAACCATGGCCATCGGTGAAGATGTAGCCGACCCCCGCCATCAATGCCGGCGTGAAGTTGTAGCGCCCGTTGATCTCGTAGTTGTCGACCCGCAGGCTGTGGCCGCCGCGATAGTCGAGCCGCGTGTCGGTGGCGACGAAGTTCAGCGCCGCCGCGCCGAACGTATAGCCAGCGCCCAGCGCCGAGATCCGCTGACGCTCGACGAAGCCCGCGTTATAGAAGATGCTGGTCGAACCGCTGTACTCGTCGCCGATCGCGCCGTTCGGATTGTTGCCCGACGCGAGCCCCGCCGACGGATTATCGAGTTGCAGGTAGCTCGCGACCACACGCAGCGGCCCGCGCCGGTAATCGAGCCCGAAGCCGTACGCGCGGTTATTGGCGAAGCCCTCGCCGGCCTCGCCGCCCGCCTGGTTGCTGAATGCGTAGAGCGCGCCGAGCTTCAGTCCCGCGAGCGGACTCACCTCGTACTTGACGCTGTTGTTGAGGCGAAACGTCTGGAAGCTGTCGTCGACGTCGCCGATGTGCGCGCCGTAGATGCTGCCGAACTGCAGCCACGACATCAGCGGCGCCACGTAGTCGAACGTGTAGTCGTACTGGCGGCCGAGCGTCAGCTTGCCGTATCGCGTGCTCGACAGCCCGACGTACGCCTGCCGCCCGAACAGCCGGCCGCCCTGCGACGACGTGCCGTTCAGTCCGCTGAAGCCCGCTTCGAGCTGGAACACCGCGGCGAAACCGCCGCCCAGGTCTTCGCGGCCGAGAAAACCGAAACGGTCGCCGCTGCCCCAGCCGGTCGCCATCGACCAGCGCGAGGCGCCCTGCGTCCTGATCGACGACGCGACCGTATTCGTCCACGCGATACCCGTATCGATGATGCCGTACAGCGTGACCGAGCTTTGCGCGTCGGCCGTCAGCGGCGCCGCGAGGGCGCAAACCGCCGCAGCAGTGCAGACTGCTGTTTTCATTGTCTTTCTCCGGTTTTAATTTAATTGGGGATGCCGCGGCTGCCAGCCGGCGGGAGCGAGCCTCGTGCGCGAACGCGCCGGGCCTGCCCGCCATGTTTTCGCGGTGTACGGCGGTGCGCGGCGCACCGCCGCCGAACCTGGCGTTCCTATCGATCGGCCGCGGGCAGCGGCGCGTCGGCGCATGCGCCGCCGTCCGCGAGAGCGCCGTCCGCGAGGCCGTCGTCGTGTGCGTCGCCGGGCCGGTACATGCGGCCGAGCACGAACATCAGCCCCGCGACGGTGACGACCGGCAGCGCCGCGACCTGAAACAGCTCGCGCACCGGCAGATGTCCGGCAAGCAGCATCCCGCCGATCATCGGGCCCGAGATCGAGCCGATCTTCGCGACGCCGATCGCGGTGCCGGTGCCTTTCGAGCGGAAGCTGGTCGGATAGACGATCGACGCGACCGCGTTCAGCCCCGCCTGGGTGCCGGCGACGCAGAAGCCGACGCCGAACACGGCGGCGGTCAGCAGCGCCGTATTCAGGTTCATGCCGAGCGCGGCGACGAGCGGAAAGCCGACGAGCGGCAGGCAGGTGACGAGCCGCACGCCGTGCCGGTCGATGAAGCGCATCAGCACGAGGCCGCCGAGCGTGCCGCCGACCGAGAACAGCGTCGTCATCAGCGCGGCGCGATGCGCGGCGACGCCGGTCGCCTCGATCAGCACGGGCAGCCAGTTCTGCAGGAAGAACAGCGCCATCGAATTCGCGATGTACGCGAGCCACAGCGCGCTCGTCACATAGCGCAGGCGGCCCGCGAACAGCATGCGCGGCGAGAACTTCGCGATGCGGCGCTCGTCGGTCACGACGAAATGCGCGCCGGGCGGCAGCGCGAGTTCGGGCCGCACGCGCGCGGCGGTGGCCGCGATGCCGTCGCGCGGCCAGCCCTTCAGGACCTGATAGCGCAGCGACTCCGGCATCACGAACGACAGCGCGGCGGCGACCGCGAGCGGCGCGATGCCGCCGACCACGAACACCGCGGGCCAGCCGTAGTGCGGCACGAGCCACACGGCGACGCCGCCGCCGAAGCCCGCGCCGAGCGTGTAGCCGGTGAACATCAGCGTGACCCAGGTGGCGCGCAGCCGCTTCGGCGCGAACTCCGACACCAGCACGAACGCGTTCGGCACCGCGCCACCGATACCGATGCCCGCGGCAAAGCGCAGCCATAGCAACTGGTCGACACTCGTGGCCCACGCGGTCGCTAGCGTGACGAGCCCGTACCAGCACGCGCCGAGCAGGATCGCGCGCTTGCGCCCGATCCGGTCGCCGACATAGCCGAACAGGATCGAGCCGACCATGATGCCGAAGATGTTGGCGCCGAACACCGGACCGAGCACGCTACGCTCGATGTGCCACGCGCGAATCAGCGAAGGCGCGGCGAATGCCAGCGCGCTGAGCTCGTAGCCGTCGGTCAGCATCACGAGCCATGTCGATGCAATCAGCAGGATCGCGAAGCGGCCGATCTTCTGTTCGTCGATCAGGCGCGACACGTCTACCGTGCGCGCATCGGGCAGGATTTGAATCATTGTCTCCTCCAGAGGTGCCGCGTCGGCGGCCGGGCAGATCCCGGCGCGTCGCGCGGTTCCGTCATTTCGTCTCTGGCCGGCGCGGGAGCGGGTGCTTGTCGTGCGACTCCGGGGGAGCGCGCGACGCACCTCTATCGAATTCCCGCGCCGCCGGCGGGTCGTGCGTCAGTCCGTGCGTCAGTCCTTCAGATGCGGCGGATCGATCCGATCGACGTTGTCGGCGAGCCGCTCGCGCAGCATGCCGCGATCGATGTCATGGACGCTGCCGCCGTCCGCGAGATCGAACGCATGCGCGGCCGCCGCGCCCATCGCGATGCACGGCCCCATCACCCGCACGCTCGACAGCGCGGTCGCATCCGCGTCGATGCAGCGGCCGGCCGCGATCAGGTTGTCCGCGTCCTTCACGACGAGGCTGCCGAACGGCACGGTATGCAGATGGTCGTCGCCGAACGGCTTCCATTCGTAGCCTTCGGCGCGATCGTGCAATTCGATCGGCCACGACGTGCGCGCGACCGCGTCGGGAAACTGCCGCGCGGCGATCACGTCCTGCGAGCTCAACTGCTGCGCGCCGACGATCCAGCGCGTCTGCCGGATACCCGGCAGCCCGTAGCTGCGGATGTGCGCGTTGCGATAGATGTGCGGATACTCGCCGCGCAGGAATTCGAACGCGCGATCCGCCTGGTCGCGCCCGACGAGCGCGGTGCGCGATGCCGCCATCGGCTCGAGCGGCGTCTCGATGTGCGTCATGTTCGCAATGCCGATGTTGCGGCCGCGGAAATAGAACACGAGACCGTCCTTGCGTTCGAGCCCGTACGCGTGCGCCTTTTCCTCGACGCGCTCGCGAAACGCGGGTGGCGTCGGCAGATCGGTTTCGTCGAGATTCTCGAGCACGATCATCTGCGTGCCGCGAATCGGCGTTTCCGGTTCCTGGCAGTCGAAGCCGGCGAGCCACGTGAGCGCCGCGTCGCCGCTCGCGTCGACGAAGCCGTTCGCCGCGATGCGCACGTCGCCGTAGCGCGTCGCGACGTCGAGCTCACGCACCCGCCGGCCTTCGCGCACGACGTCGCGCAATACCGCGCCGAGCACGACGGTGATGCCGGCGTCGAGAATCTTCTGCTCGATCCAGCGCGCGAGCGCCACTTCGTCGTACAGCACGACGGTCGTCAGCGGCCCTTCCTTGTAGTGCAGCGCGCCCTTCTCGCCGAGATCGCGCAGGATGCCGTCCGCGATGCCGTGCGTCACCTGGAAGCGCTTCGGCCCGTTCGAGAACAGCCCGCAGAACGTGCCGATGATCGAGTTGACCGCCTGGCCGCCGAGCGCCGGCAGGCTGTCCACCAGCACGACCTTGCGGCCGAGCGCCGCGGCTTCGAGCGCGGCCGACGTGCCGGCGATGCCCGCGCCGACGATGCACACGTCGGCGTCGAGTTTCCAGCCTGTCGGTCGGCCGTTGCGGCGGACGATGCGAGTACCAGTCTTCAACACATTTTCTCCTTGAAAAGCAATGGCAGGCGCGCGCGGGCGGCCCCGCGCGGCAGGATCAGACGATCAGGCGCGGCCGCGTTTGAGCACTTCGACGATGCCGCGCTCGGCGTCGACGCGAACCCAGTCGCCGGTCTCGATCACGTCGAGCGGATTGGCGTCGAAGTCGGTCAGCGACGGCGCATGGCTCACCACCGCGCCGAGCGCGATCTTCGTGGTCATTTCGTTGAACAGCATCGCGGCGGGCGCGGTGCCGGCGATGCGCGCGATATGGAACTGGCTCGACCAGCCCGACGAACCCTTCGCGCCGGGAAACACCAGCACCTTGTTCGCGAAGCTCTGGCCGCGCAGCTCGTGGCGCGTCTCGATGATCGTGCCGGTGCGCGGGTCGATGCCGCCCCAGCCGGAGATCCGGTCGCGCGTGACGAGCGCCTCGCCCTCGACGCAGCCGCCGACCACCTTGCGCCCGCGCAGCACGATCGGCTCGCGCGGCGTGCTGGCGGTCCTGTTGTTCGTCATGTCGTTCTTCATCCCATTCGTACTCATGCGGCGAGCCCTCCACGCCAGCGACCGCTCACCGCGGCCTCGATGCAGTCGGCCGTGGTGCCGAACCACGCCTGCACGCCCATGATCGCGGGCAGGTAATGCGCCTGCTTCGCCGAATCGAGCGCGACCACGCGCGTGCCCTTCGGCATCACGCGACCGATCGCCGAGCACGTGTCGGTCATCAGCACGCCGCCCGCGTCCTCGATCAGCTTCGTATAGCCGGCCTGATCCGCCAGTTGCCGCGTCGCGCGCGCGGTGAAGATCCACAGTTCGGTATTCGCGCTGAGGCGCCGTCCTTCGAGCAGCTGGCACACCTCCCAGATCTGCTCGATCGAATAGTGCGGGCAGCCGAGCATCACGAAGTCGACCTGCGCATCTTTCGCGGTGGTGTTCACGCGCTCGTACGCGATGCGCCGTTCGGCCGCGCCGTAGCGGATCGTCTCGAGCGGCTTGCGGCCGCGCAACGCTTCGTCGCGCGTGCGCGCCTCCGGGGTCTGGCCGACGATGTGATACATCTCGACGCCGCCGGAAGAAGCCGCGGCCGCGCCGAAGTGCTTGAGCTTCGGCAGGTTCGGCACGTCGCGCAGCCCGTCGATCACCGGAATGCGGTCCTGCACGAGTTCGCCGACGTAGTAGCCGAGCAGCCCCCAGTCCCGCACCGTCCTCACGTCGACGTCGAGTTCGATCAGATGCGTGCCGCCGCGGTTTTCGTCGAGGTGCAGGCCCCAGTACGGAATCTTGCCGGTCAGCATCGCGGCGCCGGTGCTCTCGCGCCCTTCGGCGTTGGTGCGCGCGCCGAGCACCGCGTTGATGTAGATCACCGCCGACGACTCCATCCACGCGCAATGCTCGCCGCGCACCGGCACGTTGCCGGTCAGGTACGGCGCGCAGGTGTTGAGCGGCTGGATGCCGAGTCGTCCGGTGAACGCCTCGCCCTGGCGGTAGAGCTTCACGATCTCGCCATCGATGCCCTGACGCTGCGCGTGCTGCGGGTCGAGCCCCTGCTGCAGATGGCTGCTGAACACCTTCGCCTTCGGCACCTCGACTACCTCGGGGCTATCGAGGTTGAATTCGGAAAACACCGCGTCGAGGCCGCCGTGCCGCGCCGCGTAGTCGCGCAGGAACGGCATCGTCGCGCCGACCGTGCCGCACACGTTACGGGTGTCCACCAGCCGGGGCGCGTCGAGCGCTTCGCCATAGCGCACCAGCAGATCCATCGCGCGCTGCACGGCCGCGCCGTCGCGGCCGTCGAGCATCGCCTGTTCGTCGTCGTTCAGCCGCATTTAATGCGCTCCGTGTGCGGGTTCGAGTTCCACTGCTTGCGGCATTGCGTGCCGGTCCACGTCGACCGTCGTCGCGCGCCGCAGCTCGCGGCGCACCGACAGGTCGTGACGGCGGCCCCGGTGCAATGTGCAGCGGTTGTCCCAGATCACGAGGTCGCCCGGCTGCCAGCGATGCGAGTACACGAAGCGGCGCGCGGTCGCGTGTTCGAGCAGGTCCATCAGCAGCACGCGTCCTTCGGCAATCGTGCGATCGGCGACATGCGTCGCGTGCGCGCCGATGAACAGATGCCGACGCCCCGAACCCGCATGCTCGCGCACCAGCGGCCAGCGCACCGGCGGCAGCGCGTTGCGCTGTTCTTCGCCGTAGTCGGTGTCGCCGAGCAGGAAGCGCGAGTGCAACGCGTAGTGCTCCGCTTCGAGCCCTTCGAGCTCGCGCTGTTCGTGCGGCGCGAGCGCGTCCCACGCGGCACGCATGTCCGCGTACTCGGTCTCGCCGCCGGATTCCGGCACGACGACCGCATGCAGCATCGAATAGCGCGCGGCCGGCTGCTGGAACGAACTGTCGCTGTGCCACAACTGGTTCGCGAGATTGCCGACGATGCGCCGGTGCGCGCGGTCCGCGATCTGTCCGGACTCGTCGACGTTCGAGATGTCCGCGAGCTCCTGGTACGCGAGCCGCACATGCGGCCGGGCGACGCGCTTGAAACCGAGATCGAGCGGCCCGAGCGCGCGCGCGAACGCGAGCTGTTGATCCTGCGTGAGCGGCTGACCGCGGAATACGAGCACCGCGTAGCGGTTCATCGCGGCGTCGATCGCGCTGGCGAGCGCTTCGGAAACCGGCGCGGTGAGATCGATGCCGCTGGCAAGGCCGACGAAATCCGCGCGCGCGGCGTCAATGGGAACGACTTCAAGCGACATGGGCTGCTCCTGTTTGAGAGTTGTCCGGCGCCGCATCGTCGCGGCGGCGATGCAGCCGGCCGAGTGCGAACGCGAGCAGCGCGACGAACGCGACCGGCACCGCGCCGAGGAAGAACAGTTGCTCGACCGGCAGATGCGCGGACATCAGCATTCCACCGATCACCGGCCCCGCGATCGCGCCGATCTTCTGGATGCCGACCGCCGCGCCGGTGCCTTTCGCGCGCAGCGCGGTCGGATAGACGAGCGCCGCGACCGCGTTCAGGCCGAACTGCGTGCCGACTACCGTGAAGCCGGTGAGGAACACCGCCGCGACCAGCATCGGGCCCGGCAGTCCGGTGCCGAGCAACGCGACGAGCGGGGTGCCGACGAGCGGCAGCACGGTGATGATGATCGCGCCGCGCGTATCGACGAAGCGCATCAGCGCGAGGCCGCCGAGCGTGCCGCCGAGCTGGAACATCGCCGACACGAGCGCCGCCTCGCGCGGTGCGAGGCCGACGCTTTCGATCAGCACCGGCAGCCAGCTACTAAGAAAGAACAGCGCCATCGAGTTCGCGATGTACACGGCCCACAGCACCGGCGTGAGCGCGCGCAACCGGCCCGCGAACAGCAGCCGCAGCGAGCCGTCGCGTGGGTCACCATGAGATTCGCCGCCGGTCACGAAGCGCGCGTGCGGCGCGACGGCGAAGCCCGGCGCGATACGCGCGACGATTCGCGCGACTTCGGCGTGACGGCCCTTGAGCGTCAGGAAGCGGATCGATTCCGGCACCGCGAACCACAACATCGCGCTCGACACGAGCGGCGCGATGCCGCCGATCACGAACACCACCTGCCAGCCGAACTTCGGCACGAGCCACGCGGACACGAGACCGCCGACGCTGCTGCCGATCGTGTAGCCGGTGTACATCAGCGTGACCCACGTCGCGCGCCAGCGTTTCGGCGCGAACTCCGTCGTGTACGCGATCGCGTTCGGCACGACGCCGCCGATACCGATGCCCGCGAGAAAGCGCAGCACGAGCAACTGCTCGAGCCCGCTCGCGCGCGACGCCGCGAGCGTGAACACCGCGAGCACGACGCTGCCGATCACGATCGTGCGCTTGCGGCCGATCACGTCGCCGAGATAGCCGAGCACGAACGCGCCGATCATCGTGCCGAATACGAAGGCGCCGAACACCGGGCCGAGCATGCCGTGTTCGAGATGCCACGCGCGGCTCAACGCCGGCGCCGCGAACGCCATCGCGGCGAGGTCGTAGCCCTCGGTCATCATCATCACGCCCATCGCGACGATCAGCAGCACGCCGAAGCGGTTCGTCTGCTGCCGCTCGATCACCGTGCCGATGTCGATTACGGTTTCGCCGCCCATCTCAACGCTCCCGCGTCGGCCGGTCCGCGCCGAGCACCGCGCCTTGCGGCATCGTGCCGACCATCGCGCGATAGATCTTCAGCCAGCCGCTGTCGTTGACCGGCGCGGGACGCTGCCACGCGGCGCGGCGGCGCGCCAATTCGATGTCGTCCACCTTCAGATCGCAGACGCGCCGATCGAGGTCGATCTCGATCGTGTCGCCGTCTTCGACGAACGCGAGCGGGCCGCCGGTCGCCGCCTCCGGCGCCACTTCCGCGACCACCAGACCCTTGCAGACGAGGCCGGACAGATGCCCGTCGGTGAGCATTGCGACCTGCTCGGACAGGCCCGCGCCGTCGATCGCGAACACCACGCGCGACGCACCGCCGCCCATCGCCGGGCCGCCGCACACGCCCGCGCCGCGCATCACGACGACCTTGCCCGGTTGCACGCGGCCGTCCTTGATCGCCGCGATCGCCTCGTCGGAGGTCGAGAAGCAGATCGCCTCGCCGGTGAACGCGCGCTGCTTGGCCGGCGAGATGCCGAACTTCACGATGCCGGCCTGCGGCGCCAGGTTGCCGCGCACCAGCACGATGGCCGGATAGCTCGCGAACGCGCGCTGCGGCGCGCGGATCACGTCGTCGTCGGCAATCCGGACATCGCGCAGGTTGTCCCGCACCGTGTGCCCGGTCACCGTCAGCGCGCCGGTGTCGAGCCACGCTTCGAGCCGCTTCATCACGCCGCGCCCGCCGCCCGCCGCCTCCAGTTGCTCGATCGTGTGCGAGCCGACCGGACGCACGCCGGTCAGCACCGGAATCCGCGCGGCGAATTCCTCGAACAGCGCATAGACGTCGACGTCGAGCTGGCCTTCGGCCGCGACCGCCTGCAAGTGCTTGACCGTGTTGATCGAGCCGCCGACCGCGAGCACCGTCTTCACCGCGTTCGCGAACGCGCCGCGCGTGAGGATGTCGCGCGGCTTCAGATCGTCGCGCACCATCTCGACGATGCGCGCGCCGGCCTCGCGCACGAACGCGAACATCCTCGCGCTGTTCGCGGCGACCGGCGTGCTGCCGGGCAACGACATGCCGAGCGCCTCGCTGACCATATGCATCGAGTTCGCCGTGCCGAGACCCGAGCACACGCCCGGCCCGCGAATCGCGTTCTGGCTCATGCCGATCAGGTCCTCGACGGGCAGCTTGCCGGTCAGCGTATGCATCGCGCCGACGAATACGTCCTCGATGTCCACGTGCTCGCCGCGGTATTCGCCGCTCGGCTGATAGCCGCACGCGACGACGATGGTGGGGATGTTCAGGCGCGCGGCGGCCATCAACTGGCCCGGCACCGTCTTGTCGCACGACGCGAGGCACACCATGCCGTCGAGCTGCGCGCCCTCGACGGCCACTTCGATGTCGTTCGTGACGAGGTCGCGGGCGGCCAGCATGTACGCGCCGCGCGCGCCCGCGCCGGTGATGAAGTCGCTCGGCGCCGCGGTGCGGATCTCGAAGGGCAGCGCGCCCGCCGCGCGGATCGCGTCTTTCAGTTGCGCGGCGATGCCGTCGAGGTGGCTGAAGCAGGTAGCGAGTTCGGACGAAGAGTTGACGATGGCGATCTTCGGCTTGTCGAGATCTTCCTCGCCGATGCCGAGATTGCGCCACTGGGCGGCGCGCACCGCGCCCAGGTAGGAACCACGCGGGAAATTGCTGCGCAACGGGCGTTGCGGCTTGCGTCCATCGGACATGGTGTCTCACTCCTTTGTTGTGGAAACGATGTTAGGAACCGGGATAAAATCCGTCAATTATGTGACATCGATAGGCATCATCCATATCATGGATATTCGTCAGGTCGACCTGAACCTGCTGAAAGTGTTCGACGCGTTGCTGAAAAAACGGCATGTGACGCAGGCGGGCGTGAGCATCGGGCTCAGCCAGCCGGCCATGAGTTTTGCGCTGTCGAAGCTGCGCAAGCTGTTCGAAGACCCGCTGTTCGTGCGCACCGGCCGCGGCATGGAGCCGACCCCGCGCGCGCAGGCGCTCGGCGACCCGGTCGCTCGGATACTGGATCTGGTGCAGACCGAAATCCTGCCGGCGCCCGAATTCCGCCCCGCCGAGTCGTCGCGGAGCTTCGTGCTGTGCATGTCGGATATCGGCGAAATGGTGTTCCTGCCGCGCTTGCAGAACTTTCTCGACAGGACCGCGCCGCGCGTGAGCATCAAGACGGTCGCGCTCAGCATGCCGGAACTGGAGGAAGGTCTGGCGAGCGGCGACGTCGATCTCGCGATCGGCTACTTTCCCGGTTTGCACAGCGAATCGCTGAAGCGCAAGGCGCTATACCGGCATTCGTATGTGTGCATCGCGCGCGACGATCATCCGGAAATCGGCGACACGCTGTCGCTCGATCAGTACCGCTCGGCCGCGCATGTGATGGTGCATCCGGAAGGTCGCGAGCAGGACGTGCTCGCGCGCGCGCACGAACGCCTCGGGATTCGCATCAACGTGCGCTTCAGCGTGCCGCGCTTCATCGGCGTGCCGTTCGTCGTCGCCGGCTCGGACATGATCGCGGCGGTGCCGCAGGCCGTCGGGCGGCGTTTCGCGGAGTTCGTCAACATCAAGCTGCTGCCGCTGCCCTTCCCCGCGCCCAAGTACGACTTCTATCTGCACTGGCATCCGCGCTTTCATCACGAGCCGGCCAACCGCTGGATTCGCGATGCGATGAGCGAGCTGATCAAGGGGCCGATGCAGCACGAGCCGCTGCCGAATACGAAACGGATGCGGCTCAAGGCGGGGGCGTAGCGGCTCGCGCGCGGTCTGTCATGCGTCGTTGTATCGACCGCGCTTTATAAATGCGATTCCGATTCCGCCACCTTGCCCGCGTGCGCTTCGGCCGCGAACATCTCGACCAGGTCGCGCGCGAATAAAGGCAGCGCATCGAAGTCGCGCACGCAGACATGCAGCCGCCGCAATGCCCAACTGTCGGTCAGCGCAATCGCGCTGATACGCATGCCCGGCACCAGCCGGCGCGCCACCGAATCGGGGATCACGCCGATCCCGACCGTCGCCTCGATCATCCGGCACACCGCGTCGAAATTGCCCATCTCCGCGCGAAAGCGAAACGGCCGCCCGGCCTCGGCGGCGGCTCGCACGAGAAAGCCGTGAATCGCGCTCCATTCGGACAGGCCGACGTAGTCGAACGCGAGCGTCTCGACGAAAGCCACCGCCTCGCGCCCGTCCAGCACGTGGCCCTTCGGCACGACGAGCACGAGACGATCGTCGCGGCACGGCAGATAGTGGACGTTTTCCGCGGGCGGACAGCCCGCGACGATGCCGACGTCGGCGGCGCCGTCGGACACTGCCTTGACGATCGCCTGGCTGCCGCTCTCGCGCAGTTCGAGATCGACATCGGGATGCGAAGCGAGAAAACGGCTGAGGATATCCGGCATCACCTCCATCATCGCGGTCGTATTGCCGAGCACGCGCAGGCGCCCTTTGACGCCGCGCGCAAACTCCTGCATGTCGCCGTGCAATTGCTCGACCTGGGCGATCAGGATGCGCGCGTGCCGCATCAGTTCCTCGCCGGAACGGGTGAGCGTCACGCCCTGATTGGTGCGGTACAGCAACGGGGTGCGGAAATAGTCTTCGAGGTTCTTGATCCGCATGCTGGCCGCGGGCGCCGACAGGTGCGATTTTTCGGCTGCCCGCGTGAGACTCAGTGAATCGCCGATGTTCACCATCAACTGCATGTCGGTCAGATCGAAATGCGTCGCCATAGCGTCGAATGTCTCCTCAGCGGCAAACCGGGGCGCACGAATGTCGTAACTCGTCACGACTCCCGCGTGACTCATGTTACGCCTTCCGGCCTGCCGGTCCATCGCGACACCGTTGCCGACGCATTCAGGCGAGACCGAGATCCTTGCGCACATTCGGCAGGAACTCCATCATCGCGACCTGGAACAGGAACTGCGCGCCCTGGATCATGATGAAGTTCATCCCGGCGTCGTGCAGCCGTTTGACCCGCTGGCGCATTTCATCCATCGTGTACGCGTAACTGGTGTTGGCGCCGACCATGATGCCGCGCTCGTGCGCTTTCTTCACGCCACGGTCCACCAGCTTCCACAGCTCCGGGCTATTGAAGTCCGGCTTCTTCGCATTGCCGCCGAGGACTTTCGACAGATCCGTCATCGCGAAGAAGAACATCTTCAGCTCGGGATGATCGAGTACCTTGTCGAAGTCGTCGATGCCGCCCTGGCTTTCCACGTGCGGAATGATGTAGGTGGCCTGCGCCATTTCGTCGGTGCGCTGTTCCCATTCGCGGCTATTGAACGGATGAATCCACAACGCGCGCCGGTGCCAGTCGCGCGCGATTTCGAGCGCTTCGTCGATTTCCCGCAATCCCGAATGCGAAATCAGCACGTATTCGGCGCCCATGCCTTGCAGTCGCGACAGATCGACACCGATGCGCGCATCGTAGCCGTGCCACGGATTGGTCTGCATGCGCACCACCGGCGTAATGCCGGCCGCCTCGCAGGTACGGATCATGTTCTGCACGTCATGGAAATCCATGCCGGTAAACATCATGTCGATCATGATCCAGTCGAAGCCGAGATGCGCGCACAGCTCCGCGGTTTCGGGGTCGTTCGCCCACACGCCGAGCGCGGTGCGGCCCGACTTCATCGTGTCCATCAGCATGTTCTTCGGTTTCATACCCTGCTCCTCCAGACGCCCGTCAACGGGCAGGTTGCGCAGACGGCTGTCTGCTTCGATTGAGTGCTCTTCGCTTGAGTGCTTCGATCCATTGCTTCAGCCCGGCGTGACCGCCTGCATCGAGCGCGGCGCGCTCCAGCTGCGAAAACAGGTCTTCAGAATCGCCATGAAGACGATGCCGACCGCCATCTGCAACAGCGAATAACTCGCGAGCCGCGAGAAGTCGCCGACGTTCCACGCCTCGAATGCAAGCACGGAGAACGTGCGGTCCTGCGCGGTGTAGAGAATCACGACCATCGACAACTCGGTCATGAAGAAGCTGAACAGCAGCAGCCAGGCCGCGACCACGCTCGCGCGGATCAGCGGCAACGTGATGCGCGTGAAGGTGCGCAACGGCCCGTAGCCGCATACGCGCGCGCTTTCCTCGAGTTCGGGATGCACCTGGATCAGGCTCGCCGACACCGAGCGCACCGCATACGCGGTAAAGCGGCCGACGAAAGCAAACACGATGATCAGCGTCGTGCCGTAGACGGACAGCGGCACGTTGATCCAGAACAGCAGCATGCCGACGCCGAACGCGATGCCCGGCATCGAAATGGGCAACAGCACCACGTATTCGAGCAGCCCCCTGCCGCGCAGGCGCGTGCGCACGACGATCCATGCGATTACGATGCCGACGAGCGTCGCCACGGTCGCGGACACCACCGAGATGAACACGCTGTTTTGCAGCGTGAACCACACGTCGTCCGATTGCAGATAGTCGAGCGCGGTCGCGAGCGAGTACGAGCCGGACCACGTGTAGCGCGACAGCGCCGCGGCGATCAGGATCGCGATCGGCGCGAGGATCGTCGCGACGACATAGAGCGCCGCGAGCGCGCAGGTCGCCCAGCGCCAGCCGCGCAGTTCGACGAGCCGCGGCCGGAAGCCCTTGCCGCTGACGGTCGTATACACGCGCCGGCCGACCAGCACGCGTTGCAGCCACGTGGTGAAGCTCGACAGCGCGAGCAGATAGATCGACAGCACGGCCATCACGCCATAGTTCGGCGGGACTTCCTGCGAGCCGATCCAGATCCGCGACGTCAGCATCAGGATCTGCCGCGACCAGCCGAGCACGACCGGCGTGCCGAACAAACCGATCGCGATCGTAAACGACAGCACCGCGCCGGACAGCACGGCCGGCGTGAGCAGCGGAATCGTGATGCGGCGCATCGTCTGCAACGGCGTGAGGCCGCAGACCTGCGCGGCCTCCTCGAGGCTCGGATCCATGCTACGCATCGCGGCCGCGACGATCATCATCACGTACGGCGCGAGGTACAGGCCGATCACGATCAGCATGCCCCAGCGGGTATAGACGTCCAGCACGCCGGGCAAATCGAGCGCCGCGAGCAGATGGTTCATCACGCCGCTGCGCGGCGCGGCGAGCAGCGCCCACGCGACCGCGCCGACGAACGGCGGAATGAAGATCGGCAACTGGCTGATCCATTGCAGCACGCCGCGCATCCCCGTGTCGGTGCGCTCGAAGAGCCATGCGAACGAGACGCCGAGCAGCGTCGCGAGCAGCGCTGCGCCGCCGGACACCAGCAGCGTGTTCCACAACGCGTCCCAGTAGATCCGCCTGCCCAGCACTTCGACGAGGTAGCGGCTCGTGAGCGACGGCGCGGCGGCATCCGCATCGAACACCGCGCGATACAGCACCGCGCACAGCGGCGCGATCACGAGCACCGCGACCGCGCAGAAGATCAGCACGACCGCCACGGCGGCCGGCAACCGCTGCATGAACCGGTGGCGTTGCATCTCGTGACGCTTCGCAAGAGGCAGATCGGCCAACGTCATGCTCCTACCACGCGGATGTCGTCCGCCGCCACCTCGATGCCGACGATGTCGCCCGGCCGGCGCGGGCCCGCGTCGAGCTGCACGGCGCTCATCTGGCCGAACGGCGTGTCGATCCGGTACTCGGTGCGATTGCCGACGAAGCTCGCCTCGGCGACGCGCCCGGCGATCGAGCGGGGGGCGCCGGCCTCGCGCACGCGCCACTTCTCCGGCCGGATACACAACAGCTCACCGGGGTGCGGCGCCTGCGCGAGCGCCGCGGGCAACGTCACGCCGCCCGGCAACGCGAACACCGCACCGCTCGCGCCCATTTGCCACTGGTAATCCGCGATGATGTTCGCGCGCCCCAGAAACTCCGCCGCGTGACGCGTGGCGGGACGGTCGTAGAGATCCTTCGGCGCGCCCCGCTGAATCACCGTGCCCGCGTGATACAGGTAGACGGTATCGGCAATCGACATCGCTTCTTCCTGATCGTGCGTGACGAACAGGATCGTGCGGCCCAAGCGCCGCTGCAGCGCGCGGATTTCGACGCGCATCTCCACGCGCAGTTTCGCGTCCAGATTGCTGAGCGGTTCGTCCATCAGAATCACCGGCGCCTCGGAGACGATCGCGCGCGCGAGCGCCACGCGTTGCTGCTGGCCGCCCGATAGCTGCGTCGCGCTGCGCGGCGCAAACGTTTCGAGCCCGACGAGCCGCAATGTCTCCATCACCGTGTCGCGCGCCCGCTCGCCTTTGATACCCGCCGCCCGCAGCGGCAGCGCGACGTTTTCGAACACCGTCATATGCGGCCAGATCGCGTACGACTGGAACACCATCGACACGTGACGGCGTTCAGGCGCGATCCATATGGGCGGCGTCGCCTGGTACACGGTCCTGCCGGCGATCGCGATCTCGCCGCCGGAGGGCCGCTCCAGTCCCGCGATACAGCGCAGCGTGGTGGTCTTGCCGCAGCCGCTCGCGCCGAGCAGCACCGAGATCCGCGCCTCGGCGAAACTCTCGCTGACCGATTTCAGCACGGACTGCGTGCCATAGGATTTTTGCAGGCGGCGAACGACGATCGACATGGCCAGGGTCTCTTCTCAATGGATCCCGGTTGCTTTCTGCCAGAGCTCGATCAACTGCGTCTGCTGCTTGAGCGCCGCGTCGATATCGAGCGGCAGCACCTTCACCGTCGCGAGTTTCGGCATCCCCTGAGGCGGCGTGGAGCCGTTGCGCAACGCGTACTCGTTCGCCTTCTGGATGATCGTCTGTGCGTCGCTCATCATGAAATCGACGAACAGCTTCGCCGCAGCGGGATGCGGCGCGCCGGCGAGCACCGCGACCGAAAACGGCGTCGACACGGTGCCGGATTTCGGCACGATGAATTCGATCGGCGCGCCCTTCGCGACCGCGCCGCTGAAGTGGTTGTTGACTACATAGAACATCAGCGGCTTTTCGCCGGACAGCATTTTCGCCAGACCGGCCGGCGTGGTCGGCGTCAGTTCCGCACCCGACCTGACGAGCCCCTGGTAGATCGCGACGGTCCGCTGTTCGCCGAAGTTCTGGTACAGCGTGGCCAATAGCGAGAATGCCGCCGACGACGTACGCGGATCGTAAAACGTAATCTGGTTCTGCCACGCCTTGTCCGGATTGGCGAAATCCATCCAGTCCCGCGGCGGCTGCATGCCGTTCAGATAGGCCTTATTTGCGGCGATGCCGAGAATCAGCGTCTTCACGCGTTGAAAGTCTTTTCCGGGCGGCGCGGCGTCCGCGGGAAAGTTCTTCAGCTCCGGCGAATGATAGGGATCGAGCAATTGCTCGTTCTGCATCCGCGTGAAGACGTCTTCCAGCGAGAAGAACGCGTCCGCGGCCTGCTTGCCCGCCTTGCGCTCGGCGACATGGCGGTTGTAGATCTGCCAGCAGCCCGCCACGTAAGAACTCACCTTGATTTCCGGGTAGAGCTTCTTGAATGCTTCGAGGTATACCGGGGTTTGCGGCGGATCGCATCCGTACACCACGAGGGCGCCCTCTTTCTTCGCCGCGGCGACCAGCGCGGGATCGCTCGCGAACGCATCGCGCGATGCGGCCGGCAACAACGCGAACAGCAACGCCAGTACGCCGAGCCAGTTTCGCAGCGGGACTTCGAGCATGTCTGTCTCCAATCTTCCTATGTTATGTTGCGCGCCGCATCGAGAACGTCGCGTCATAGGTTTTCCTGAGCATCGCCGATATTCGCGGCATCCGGAATTCCGATGTGCTGAACGTCGATTTAAGCGCGCACGAAGATTCGGGTTATCGCGGATGCCGGCAATGGATTGCGCGAAAGATCCTGCTTGGCTTGTGGTGCGACGCGATCTATAACGTGAATCCTGTCGATCCACGCTTGCATGCGCCGCGACCCGGCGCACGATGGAGTTCACGATGACCAGCACCGCCGCCAGCACGTCCTCCGGCAGCCGCACGCTTTCGCAAACGCTCGCCGCCTTCGCGCATTCGCTCGAACCCGGCGACATACCCCGCCGCGTGCGCGTGCGCGCGAAGCATCTGATTCTCGACACGGTCGGCATCGCGCTGGCATCGCACCGCAACGAATTCACCGGCGTCATGCGGCGCGGCATCCGCGCGCTCGGCGAAAGCGGGACGAGTCCGGTGATCGGTTGCGGCGATACCCATACGGTGCGCAACGCGGTGCTGCTCAACGCGGCGCTGATGCACGGACTCGATTACGACGACACACATATGAAAGGCATCGTGCACGCCAGCGCGTTCTGCGCGCCGACGGCGCTGGGCGTCGCGCACGAAACCGGCGCAAGCGGACACGCCGCGCTCGCCGCCTATCTGGTGGGTATGGAAGTCGCCACGCGGCTCGGCGCGGCGGCGAAAGGCGGCTTTCATCGCGCCGGCTATCACCCGACCGGCGTGCTGTCGCATTTCGCGGCGGCGCTGATCGCGGGTCGCCTGTACGGACTCGACGCCGCGCAACTGGCCGCGGCGCAAGGCATTGCCGCGAGCACGGCGGCCGGCGTGCAGGTGTTTCTCGAGGAAGGCACATGGTCCAAGCGTTTGCATCCGGGCTGGGGCGGTGCGGCCGGCATCATGGCCGCGCGCCTCGCGCAGGCCGGTTTCGTCGCGCCGTCGCGCCCGTACGAAGGACGTTACGGACTATTCGATTCGCACCTGCAGCAACATGCGGGCGAAGTCGATTACGCGATGGCGAGCGCGGGACTCGGCGAGATCTGGGAAACGGAGCAGATGGCGATCAAGCCCTACCCTGTGTGCCACTTCCTGCATTCGATCGCGGAAGCCGGCGCCGATCTCGCGCGTGACACACGGATCGATCCGGAGCGGATCAGCCGGATTCGCGTGCTGCTGCCGGAACCGGTGATGCCGATCGTCACCGAACCGCTCGACGCGAAAAGGCAGCCGCGCACCAACTACGAAGCGAAATTCAGCGCGCAATACGTGGCGGCGGCTGCGCTCGTGCGCGGGCGGTTCGGACTGGCCGAGCTGGAACCCGACGCACTCGCCGACCAGCGCATCCTGGCGCTCGCGGCGCGCGTGGAATGCATGGCGGACCCGGACAGCGCGTTCCCCGCCTACTACTCGGGCGGGATGATCGTCGATACGGACGACGGGCGGCAACATCGCCGCTATTACCGCATCAACAAAGGCGCCGGCGAACGGGCGCTGAGCAATGAAGAAATCGTCGCGAAGTACTTCGACAATGCGTGCTGGAGCGTGAGTCGCGCACGCGCCGAACAGATACGCGACGCGGTGCTGGCACTCGACGAGTTGCCGGCCGGCGAACTGTGGGCGGTACTGCGCGCAAGCTGATACCCGCAACGAAATGCCGCAACGAAATGCCGCGACGGGATGCGCGGCGCGCGCTACGCCCGGTCCGCAATCTTTTTACAGTATTTGGCGACCGCCCGCCCGATCGACATTTCGTTGCCCTTCACCCGCCGCGTCGGCGCGCCGACGACGATCGCATACGCCTCGCCGTTGATCCACACGTAGTGCCCGACCGACGCGACTTCCGACTGATATCCGCCGATCGACACGAACCAGCCGCGCGCCTTGCCCTGCTCGATCATCCGCTTGTAGCGTGTCTTGCTGGTCACCGTATCCGGCGCGTATTGCTCGAACCGAAGCTCTTCGATCAACGCGTCGCGTGCGGCGTCGTCCATTGCGCCGAGCAGCGCCTGTCCCGCCGCGCCGATGTGAAGCGGCCGCTTTTCGCCGACCGTGGCCGCATAGCGCAGCGTTTGACCGGATTGCACGACTTCGAGGTAATGCGACTGATGGCCGACGCGCGTCGCAAGAAACACCGTCTCGCCGGTTTCGTTGCAGAGCTCCTGCAACACCGGCCGCACGTGCGACAACAGCGGATCGTTATCGATGATGATGCGCGCTTCGTCGAAGATCCGGCGCGTGGGGTAGTAGTCCGCCGAATCGTGCACGCGATACAGGTAGCCGTTCGATTCGAGCGTTTTCAGCAACGCGAGACAACTCGACTTCGGAAACTCGAGACGCTTGCTGATCAACGCGAGCGGCACTGCCTGCCGAAGCTCCGCGAACAACTGGAAAATCTCGACCACGCGCCGCGCGCTTTTGACGTCCGGATCGTTCGCAACCGCCATTGCGCCCCCGAAAAAAGCCTAAGGAAAACCCGCATTCGCGCAAATACGGACGGCACACGTGCTTGCGCGGCGTGTGCGCATCACCTATTCTGAGTTCATGGATAAGAATAGTCGTTCATGTATATGAACGCAAGCAGTTTTCCGTCACGCCTGCCGCGGAGGAAACTCGCATGGCATCGAGCATCATCGTCAGGCCGCTCGCCGGTTCACTGGGCGCCGAAATATTCGGCGTCAACCTGTCAACGGAACTGGATCCGGACACGGTCGCGCAGATCCGGCGCGCGTATCACGAATACCTCGTGATCTTCTTCCGCGACCAGGATGCATCCGACCACGACCTCGCGCGTTTCGCCCGCTATTTCGGAGAGCTGGCGGTATTGCCGCCGCACCGGCAGCATCCGGGCTCGTTGCCGGAACTGCTGATCATCGACAAGAAGCCGGAAGACGCACTCGTCTTCGGCTGGGAATGGCATTCGGACACCACGCACCTGGAAATTCCGCCGCTCGGCTCGGTGCTCGCGGCGCGCATCCTGCCGCCGGTCGGCGGCGACACGCTGTTCGCCAATCAGTACATGGCTTACGACACGTTGTCCGAAGGGATGAAGGCGATGCTCGGCGGGTTGCGCGCGGTGCATGCGAACGGCCACATTCTCGCTTCGCTCGAGGCCGAGGACGTGCTCGCGCAGGGTGCGGGCTACGGCAGTCACACGACGATGTCCGCGGTGCACCCGGTCGTCAGAACGCATCCCGACACCGGCAAAAAGGCGCTTTTCGTCAATTCGCTGCACACGGAACGCTTCGAGAATATGACGGTGCCCGAAAGCACGCCGCTCCTGCGCTTCCTGTTCGAACACTCGACGCGCCCCGAATTCACCTGCCGCTTCCGCTGGGCGCCGGGATCGATCGCGTTCTGGGACAACCGCTGCTGCCAGCATCTCGCGCTCGACGACTATCCGGGCCAGCGGCGCCTGATGCATCGCGTGCAGATACGCGGCACGCGGCCGGTTTGAGCGGCGCTGAAGCGGCGACACATCGCACGACAACAACCGGGCACGGCACCGGGACGGGCATCACTGGAGGAAGACACCATGTCGATCGCGGAGGCAACTATCGAGCGGATGCCCGTCGGCGCGGCGCACCGCCGGATGTTCTGGCTGCTCGGCGCGGGCATGCTGATCGACGCGTTCGAGCTGTTCATGCAGGCCGGCGTCGTCGCGTCGATGGTGCACACGAACTTCACCGGCACGCGCGGCGTCGCGCAGTTCATCTTCGCGACGTTCCTCGGGCTCGCGATCGGCTCGGTGATGAGCGGCACGCTCGCCGATCGTTTCGGACGCAAATCGCTGTACCAGTTCAACCTGCTGCTCTTCAGTCTCGCGACGCTGGCGACCGCCGCGGCGCCGTCGTTCACACCGGTCGTACTGTTGCGCTTCATCGCCGGAATCGGGCTCGGCGGCGAGCTGGTGGTCGGCTACGCGATCATGGCGGAAATGACGCCCGCGTATTGCCGCGGACGCTGGGGCGTCACGCTCGGGCTGCTGGTGAATTGCGCGCAACCGCTCTCGGCATTCGTCGGCGCATGGTTTCTGCCGATGGTCGGCTGGCGCGCGATGTTCGTGGTGGGCGCGGTGCCGGCACTCATCGTCTGGTATCTGCGCCGCGCGCTGCCCGAATCGCCGCGCTGGCTCGAACGCCAGGGGCGCACCACGGAAATGCACGAAGTACTCGACGCGCTGTGGCTCGAAAATACCGGCGACGCGCAGGCGCCGCGCATCGCGCCGACCGCTTCCGCGCCGCTGCGCGACGAGTTGCCGTGGACCGCGTTATTTGGCCGCCGGCGGCTGGGACGCACGTTGTTCTGCTTTGCGATCGTCTCGCTGATCCTCGCCAGCCAGTACGGCTTTATCGCGTGGGTACCGACGCTGCTGCTGCATCGCGGCCAGTCGATCGTCCATTCGCTCACCTACTCCGCCGTGATGGCAATGGGCGCGCCGATCGGCATGCTGCTGCCGATCTTTTTCGTCGACCGCCTCGGACGCCGGACCGTGGTGGCCGCCGCGTCGTTTCTCGCCGCCGCGGTCGGCATCGGCTACGCGTTCGCACTCGACGCACCTGCCTGGGTGCTCGTCTCGACCGGCTTTCTCGAAGTGCTGTTCATCCAGATCACCGCGAATACCGTGCTCGCCGTCTATCTGCCGGAGCTTTTTCCGACCGATATTCGCGGCACCGGCTTCGGCGCATCGACGGCCGTGGGCCGCGTGTCGGCCGCGATCATGCCGTACTTCGTATTGTTCGTGCTGAATGGCTTTGGATCGTTTGCGGTATTCGTGATGCTCGCGTGCGTGCTGCTGACCTTGTGTCTGCTGGTGCTCGCGATCGGACCGGAAACACGGCGTAAAACGCTGGAAGACGTCGAGCGGGAAATCCTCGCGGGGATGGAGCTGCGCGCGGATCACAAGCATGCCAAATCGCCTGCGTCCTGATGAGGTGAGAATCCCGGCGAGCTGAAGATACGGAGAAGGACGGCGCGGGTTCCGGCGCGCGGCTTTTACCGGGCCGCGATGGACCGCTATCGCATATGCGTGATGCGGCGAAACAGATCGGCGTCTTCACTGTTGTGCCGGGTCACGCGCGCATGATCCATTGCCGGATCGAGCAGCGTGATGCCGGACCACTCACCCTGCGTGGACAGTTCGTGAATCAGATCGACGATGGTCTGACACACGGCGGACGTCGCGGAATTCATCGGCGTCGCGCTGGACCAGCAGACGCTCGCGGGACGCTGCAATTCCGGGTTGACGATCCGGCGCACCTTCGGGCGTCGCGACGGATCACGTTGCGCGAGTGCCGACACCGGCAGGATCGTGCACGCGGCGCCCGATTGCGCGATGGAGATCAGCGTGGGCAACGAATCGATATCGGCGACGATGTTGAGCTCGACGTTCTCGCGCGCGAACACTCTCTCCAGCAGCAGGCGCAGGCCGTTGGACAGGCCGGGCGCGACGATTCTCACCCCACCGAGTTGCGCAAGCGTGCAGGTTGGCGCGAGCGGATCGACGGTGCCGCCCGGCTCGCCGAATACATAGAGCCGCTCTTCGAGTACCGGTAGCGCGGTGACACCCAGCGTATCCGAGTCCCGGAACAGAATCGCGAGATCGATGCGCTGATTGGCGAGCAATTCGCTGATAAAGCCGCTCATGCTTTCAAAGAACTGTAACCGGATGCGCGGATAACGTTCCTGAATGCGCGCGAAAAGCGGTACTGCCAGAATCGACGCCATCGTGGTCGGCAAACCCACCGCGACGGTCCCGCTCTCCGCGATACCGCCCTCCTTCACTTCCTGACGCAATTCTTCCATTTGCCGCAATACGAGCCGGCTATGACGGTATAGCGATTGTCCCGCGGCGGTCGGTGCCACGCCTTGCCGGCTTCTGATCAACAGTTTCGTGTCGAGTTCGTCTTCGAGGCGGCTCATCTGCTGGCTCAGCGAAGGCTGCGCGACATAGAGCTTTTCGGCCGCTTTTCCCATGCTGCCGCAGTCGACGATCGAAACGAAATATCTGAGCTGACGCGTGTCCATGAGTCGAGATCCCGGGCCTGACGGTCAGAGGTTATGCCTATGACGGACTCATTCAATTGGTATTTCCACGCAACTCACACATCTTCTACAGTCTTTCAATTGGCATCACTCAAAAGCGCGCAAATACGTTTGCGCCGACAGGACATGGAGACACTGATTCGCGAGGAAAAGCACGTCAATTGCGGCATAGCTGATATGCCGGCGATCCCGTTGATGCTGCACGGCAATCAAAACAACAATGCACGCATTTCCTCTTTTGCCGGCTCCATTTCACGACTCATGAATCTGGCCACGAATTCGGCGCGTGATGCCGCGCTTAATGCCGCGTTTAATCCCGGTAAAGCCAGCACGTCATCCCATGCATTGCTCTCGGTACTCGCCGCCAATGGCGTGGACCGCGTTTTTCTCGTGCCGGGTGAAAGTTATCTGGGGATTCTCGATGCGCTCGCGGACTTTCCGCGGATCGACGTCGTGACGTGCCGCCACGAAGCCGGCGCCGGTTTCATGGCCTGCGCGGATGGACGGTTGACACGCCGTCCGGGTGTCGTGATGGTGAGCCGCGGGCCCGGCGCAACCAACGCGTCGATTGCGCTGCACACCGCGCAACAGGACGGCATTCCGCTGCTGCTGATCGTCGGACAAATCGCCACGGCGAATTTGCGCAAGGAAGCGTTTCAGGAAATCGACTATCAGCACATGGTTGGATCGATTGCGAAATGGGTCGTGGAAGTAACCGAGCCGGAACAACTGGCGCCGGCAACCTTCAAGGCGCTGCGTATCGCGATGTCCGGCACGCCCGGCGCCGTCGTTCTGGTCGTACCGGAAGACATCCAGCAGCAGAGCGTCGAGGTGAACGCGTGGCAGGTGCCGCCCGCGATCGCAACGTTGCCTGGCGCGCAAACGCTGCGGCGCATCGCGCGTTTGCTCGACCAGTCGCAGCGTCCGCTGATCATCGCGGGCGGCGGGTTCGATGCGCCGGACGGACGCGCGTCGCTGCTGCGGCTCGCGCAAACCTACGACGTACCCGTCGCGGTATCGTTTCGCCGTCAGGATATTTTTCCGAACCGGCATCCGCTTTACGCCGGCGAGCTTGGGCTCGCCAATCCGCCGGAGCAGATCGAGGCCTTCGAATCGAGCGATCTGGTCGTCGCGATCGGCACCCGTCTCGGCGATATTACGACGCAGGGCTATCGTTTCCCGAAACCGCCGCGCGCATCGCAAACACTCGTGCATTGCCACGCGGATGGGCACGCGGTCGGGCTTCATGTCGCGCCGGATATCGGCGTCGTGTGCGATCCGGTTGCGCTGGCCGACGCGCTGGCCAGCCTCGGCGGCTCGACGGTGCGCTCCCGGCCCTGGTCGGCGCATTTGCGCAACATCGCGCAGCGGATCGCGCAATGGCCGCCGCGCGCAGCAGACGAGCACCACGCCCGTGACGACGACATTCGCCACGCGGTGCAATTTGCCGACGTGATCCGTTCACTAGAAAAGCACGCGCCCGCCGATGCCGTCGTCTGCGTCGACGCGGGCACGTTCGCGGCCCCCGTGTACCGCCACTTTTCTTTTTGCCCTCCCCAACGTCTGATGGCGCCGTTGTCCGGTGCGATGGGTTACGGCACGCCCGTCGCGGTAGCCACGCAACTGCGCCTGCCGGGCCGGAAGACGATCTGTCTGGTCGGTGACGGCGGCTTCGCGATGACCGGCAACGAAATGATCGCCGCGGTCGCGCGGCGCCTGCCGATTCTCTTCATCGTTTCGAACAACGACTGCTACGGATCGATTCGCCTCCACCAGCAGCGCGCCTATCCGGGGCGGCATGTCGGCACGTCGCTCGTCAATCCGGATTTCGTCACGCTGGCCCGCGCATTCGGTATCGAAGCCGAACGCATCGACGCGTCCACCGATATCGACGCCGCGATCGAACGCGGCCTCGCCGCGCGGCAGCCCTATTTCATCGAAGTCCTGTCGCGCATCGAAGCCGCGCGATGACCGACAGGCGCGTCGCCATCGGCGCTCACTCAGGAGCCGGACTACCCCCTGGTACGAATACACAGACGCAAGGAGACACAACATGAAAAGGACATCGACCGCCGGCGTGCTGGCTTTGCTGGCTACCGCCGCGTCACCCGTTTTCGCGCAATCGAGCCTCACGCTGTACGGCATGATCGACGAAGGCCCCGAATACAACAGCAACGCCGGCGGCAAGCAGTTGTACAACCTGACCACGGCGGCACAGGGCGGCAGCCGTTGGGGCTTGCGCGGAACGGAAGATCTGGGCGGCGGCACGAGCGCGATCTTCAGACTGGAAAACGGCTTCGATCTCGGCACCGGCAAGCTCGGCCAGGGTGGCCTGTTGTTCGGCCGGCAAGCGTACGCCGGTTTGTCATCCAGAAGCCTCGGCACGGTCACGCTCGGGCGGCAATACGATTCGGTGGTCGACTATATCGGCCCGCTGACGGTCGGCGATCAATGGGGCGGCACGATCGGCTCGCACCCCGGCGATCTCGACAACTTCGACAACACGCAGCGCACCAACAATTCGGTCAAGTACGCGAGCGTGAACTACGACGGCATCACGTTCGGCGGCCTGTACAGTTTTGGCGGCATGGCGGGCAACGTCACGCGCAACCAGGTGTGGTCGCTCGGCGCCGGCTATACGAACGGCCCGCTGGTGCTCGGTGCCGCTTATCTGAACGTGCGCAACCCCAACGTCAGCTTCTTCGGCAACAGCACGAGCGGCACCGCGACGCCGGCCGCCAACTCGATCACGAGCCCGGTCTACAGCGGCTACGCGTCCGCTAATACGTATCAGGTGATCGGCGCGGGCGCCAATTACACGATCGGCGCCGCCACGCTCGGCGCGACCTATTCGAACATCAGGTTCATCGGGCTCGGCAACACCGCGCAAAGCGGTCCCAATCCGCGCGGGCTCACCGGCAACGTGAGCTTCAACAACGTCGAAGTCAGCCTCAAGTACCAGTTGCTCGCGAGTCTGCTGTTCGGCCTCGAATACAACTACACGCGCGGCAATTCGGTGAACGGTGAAGACGCCGCGCAATATCACCAGGGCACGGTCGGCCTCGACTACTTCCTGTCGAAGCGAACCGATGTCTATCTGGTCGGCGTCTATCAACATGCATTGGGCGTGGACTCGACCGGCAAACCGGCGGTCGCCGCGATCAACCAGGTGACGCCGTCGGCGAGCAACAACCAGACGGTGGTGTCGCTCGGCTTTCGCCACAAGTTCTGACGCTCACCGCGCATCCGGTGCGAGCCGTGGACTCTCTCCGATTTTCTCCGCCTGGGCGCGCGACAGATGCGCGGGATGAACGCGCGCGCTCCCGACGGACACAAGGAAACACCATGACAACCAACCTGCACATTCCGATCGCGGCGCGAATCGAGCGCCTGCCCGTTTCGAAATATCTGCTGTGGTCGATCCTGCTGATTTCGCTCGGCACGTTCTGGGACTCGTACATGCTGTTTTCAGTCGGGCCCATTTCGGCGCATTTCTTCGCCTATCTCGGGCAACCGCATTTCGCTACCGCATTGCCGCTTGCGCTTTTCTTCGGCACGTTTGTCGGCGCGGTCGGCCTGAGCACGGTGGCCGACCGGATCGGCCGGCGCGGCGCGTTCACGCTCGACCTGTGCGTTCTCGCGACCGGCGCGTTGATCGCCGCGTTCTCGCCGAATGCGACGGTCTTGCTGATCGCGCTGTTTATCGCCGGCCTCGGCACCGGCGCGGAACTGCCGCTATCGACGACCTACGTGCAGGAGCTGTCGCCCGCGCGGGTACGCGGCAAGATGTCGAGCTTTGCATTGACGATCGGCTTTTGCGGCGGCACGGTGGGTGGCTTCGCGTCGATGCTGCTGGTGCCGTTGAACGACCTGCCGCTGCCGGGATTCCGTATCGCGCTGCTGCTCGCGGCAGTGGGCGGATTTTCATCGCTGCTGCTGCGGCTCGGCTTACCCGAATCGCCGCGCTGGCTCGAGCGCGTGGGCCGAAGCGACGAAGCCGACGACGTGATGAACAGGATCGAGCGCCGCGTGATGAAAGAGAAGCATCTCGTGATGCTGCCGCCGCCACCCAGAACGGAATATCAACGCGAAAGCGGCGTGTCGCCGGTCAGTCTGCTGCTCTCGCGCGCCTATCTTCGCCGCACGATGAGCGCGTGGGGCATCGAACTGCTGCAAGGATTCGGTGCATACGGCTTCGCGACGTTCGTGCCGTTCTTCCTCTATTCACGCGGTTATTCGATCGTGCACGCACTCACCTACACGGCCATGATCCAGGTCGCGTACCCGGTCGGCAGCCTTGTTTCGATCTACATCACGGAAAAAATCCAGCGCAAATGGGGGATGGCGTTCGCGTACGTGCTGAACATGATATTCGGACTCGGCTTTCTGCTCGCGAACACGACCTTCCTGATCGTGCTGTTCGGCTTTCTGACCGAGGCGATGATCTTTATCAACGGACCGCTGCTGCACACGTACGAAGCCGAAATCTATCCGACCGGCATCCGGGCGCGTGGCGCCGGTATCAGCTTCGCGTTGAGCCGGCTCGGCGGCTTTTTCGCGCCGCTCGTCGCGGCGCTGCTGCTCGGCCTCGGCGCGGGCCATGCGTGGCTGATCGCGATCGGCGCGGCCGCGTGGTTTGCGTGCGCGCTGGTGGCCGCGATCGTCGCCGTCGATACGACCAACATCAGTCTGGAAGATCTCGAGGTCAAGCATTGAAACGCCGCCGGCTGCCGGCCGGCTGCGCCGCGCGACGGCGAAGCGTTCAGCCAAGCCGCGCTACCAGCGCGTCCGTGAACGTAGCCGTCGACGCATGTCCACCGAGATCCGGCGTGCGCACGTTGTCGTCGTTGAGTGTTTGCCGGATCGCGCGCTCGAGTTGCCGCGCGAGTTCGCCCGCGCCGACATGTTCGAGCATCAGCCCCGCGGCCAGCATCTGCGACACCGGATTGGCGATGCCGCGCCCGGCGATGTCCGGTGCCGATCCGTGTACCGCCTCGAAGATCGCCGCGTCGGCACCGAGATTCGCGCCGGGCGCGAGACCGAGCCCGCCGACCAGCCCGGCCAGTTCGTCCGAGAGAATATCGCCGAACAGATTCGTGCACAGCAGCATGTCGAATTGCCACGGATTCAGTACGAGTTGCATCGCGCATGCATCGACGATGCGATCGTCGATCGCGACCTTGCCTTCGTAATCGCGCGCGACTTCATGCGCCGTCTCCAGAAAAATACCGGTCAACGCCTTGAGCACATTGGCCTTGTGAACCACCGTGATCTTTTTCCGTCCGTTCCTGACCGCGTAATCGAATGCGTAACGGGCGATACGCCGGCACCCTTCGCGCGTGTTCATACCTGTCAGCACGGCCACGCCATGCGGATCGTCGCCAAGCGGAATGTAATGTTCATGCGCGACATAGAGACCGCCGAGGTTCTCGCGCACGAGCACGATATCGATGTTCTCGTAGCGGCCCGGCACGATCGTGTGGACCGGACGCAAGTTGGCGTACAGCGCGAATGCCTCGCGCAGCCTCACATTGGCGGAGCGGAATCCGCCGCCTATGGGTGTCGTCAACGGACCTTTCAGCGCGAGATGCGTGTTGCGAATGCTGGCGAGCGTCGTCTGCGGCAATGCGTCGCCGCAGCGTTCGATGCCCGTCATGCCTGCGTGCTGAATGTCCCATGCGAACGGCGCGCCCAATGCGTCGAGCACCTTGAGCGTTGCGGCGGTCACCTCCGGGCCGATGCCGTCGCCGGGTATCAGCGTCGCGGGAATCGGGAATGCTCGGTGCGCGCTCATCGATAGCTCCTTGCGTGCGGGCCGGGAATGGCAACATCACGGCAACATCAGTCATGACCTGTCGCGACGAATACCGCTGGATGCGCTGAATGGAGCACCATTATCAAAAGTTCTCGCGCGCATCACAATGGATCTGTCCGGCATAGCAGCTATGCCGGGAAAAGCGGGAGTGGCGCAATGGATCTGAGACGACTCGAATTGCTGATGCAGGTATCGTCATTCGGCAGTTTTTCGAAAGCGGCCACGGTACTCGGCATCGCGCAGCCCGCACTGGGCCGGCAGATCCAGAAACTCGAGGAGGAATGCGGGCTGCGCCTGCTCTATCGTCACGGACGCGGCATCTCGCTGACACCCGAGGGTCTTGCGCTGATCGAACGCGCGGGTCCTCTGGTGCGTCAGCTCACTGCGATTCCCGCCGATCTGCAAGCCGAACGCGACTCGCCGCACGGCATCGTCACCCTGGGTCTGACGCCGACGGTGTGCAATCTGATCGGCCTGGAGCTGATTGCCGGGCTGCGCAAGACGCACCCCAATCTGCAGTTGAACGTCGTGTCGGGATATAGCGGCTATGTACACGAATGGCTGATCGACGGGCGCCTCGATATGGCGATCCTGCACGATGCGCGCCGTTCATCCACCATTGCCGTCGATCCGCTGGCGGTCGCCGAGCTGTTTCTCGTCACTCCGGCTGCCGCGCCCCAATTCGCGGGGCCGGGCGAAGCGGCGTTGTCCAGCGGCTTGTGCAACGGGTCGTCCAGTCTCGCGCGCGTGCCACTGGTTTTACCGACACGCAATCACGGTCTGCGCCGGACGCTCGAATCCGCGGCAAGCAGGGAGGGACTGACGCTCGACGTGCAGTATGAAGTCGACACACTCGACCTGCTCAAGGAGATCGTGGTCGCCGGGCTCGCCTGTACGGTGCTCGCGAGACCCGCGATACTCGATGAGCTGGCCGCGGGCACGCTGCGCGCGCATGCGCTGACGGAGCCGCGTCTTGCCACGCGGCTGATGCTGGCCACCGCGGTTCATCGTCCTGTCACGCACGGCATTCGTGTCGTCGACATGCAGATCCGGACACTGCTCGCAAAGTTTATCGAGCAGCACGATCAATATGGTCTCGCGCTGCCGCAATAGTGCCGAAGCATCATAGGATTCACCTATGTCCATCTCATCGTTTTGATATTTCCGCGCCGCGCGGGCTTGCTCTATATTGAATGCTGCACCGCGCTGCAGGAGAGCGCGCATGACCGGACAAAACCCCGTAGACCGAGCCCCATGAACGCAGATCCAGCGCATCTCACGCGCACCGCGATTTCTACTTTACGTCTGCATTTCATTCACGCACTTCATTTCCGCCAATGTTCTCTTCACGCGGAAAGTACTGTCTCTGCCTCGCGGCACACGGTCAAGCACCCGGTCAACCGCGCTCGCGTCTGGCACGAATCAACTTGAGCCAAACCAGCAGCCAATCGGAATCCAACCGAAGAGGACGCCATGGAACAGACTACAAGCCCGTCAAAAGAGCCGATCGACGTGATGGCAATGTTTCCGCAGGTCGCCGATATCGGCGATGCGACGCTGCGTGAAGCCGTCATTTCCACCTGGGAAACGCTCTGGGACATGAGCCCGTGGAAGCGCATCGCGGAAGTGCCGACGTCGACCGAAATTCCCTATCCGACGTTGCCGCACAACCAGTGCGTGCTCGAAATGGCGATCGCGGTGGCCGATCTGTTCGAGCGTCATCATGGCCTGAAGGTGAATCGCGATTATCTGATTGCGGCAGCCGTGCTACAGGATGCGAGCAAGGTCGTCGAGTTCGCGCCCAATGCGGAAGGCAAGGTCGTCGCAACCGATATCGGCAGGCAGTATCCGCATGCCTTCTGGGCCGCGCATCTGGCGCTGCGCAACGGCATTCCTGACGAAGTCGTGCACGTGCTGCTCACGCACTCGCCTCAGGCGCCGAAGTTCCCCGCCACGCTGGAAGGCAAGATTCTCTATTACGTCGACCAGATGGACGTGATAGGCATTCACAAGGACCGCTGGCGCAAGGAACTGTTCATCACGAAGTGACGCGTCCCGCGCAAACGCGAATATCAGCACCCGAAGCGGTTGCCGGTTCGTACTTCCTGGAGGATTCGATGAGCAAGAGAAAGCAGTTGCGTGAATTGATCAGCGCGCCGGACATACTCGTGATGCCCGGCGTATTCGACGGCTACAGCACGAGACTGCTCGGTGCGTCCGGATTCGCCGCGGGCTTCGTAACCGGGGCCGGCGTAAGTGAGGCGAGTCTCGGCTGGGCCGACCAGGGGATCATGGGACTCGAGGAAAACCTGCGTGTGACGCGCGCGCTCGCGGCGTGCGCGGACGTGCCGCTGATCGCGGACGCCGACACCGGTTACGGCAACGCGGTCAACGTGCATTTCACGGTTCGCGCCTTCGAGAACGCGGGCCTCGCCGGTGTGATGATCGAGGACCAGGTGTGGCCGAAGCGCTGCGGCCATATGAAAGGCAAGCAGGTGATCTCCGCCGAGGAAGGCATGGAAAAAATCCGCGCCGCCGCGGAAGCGCGGGTCGATCCGGACCTGCTCGTCATGTCGCGCACCGACTCGCTCGCCACGCATGGCATCGCGGAAGTCATCAAACGCCTGAACATGTATGCGGAAGCCGGCGCGGACCTGCTGTTCGCCGATGCGCTGCTCGCCACCGATCACATTACGATGGTCGTCAGAAACGTTTCCAGACCGGTGTGCGTGAACATGGGTTTCGGCATTCGTCAGCGCTCCACCACGCCCTTGATCTCCGCGCGGCAACTGCAGGAGCTGGGCGTCGCCGTCGTGGTCTATCCCCGCCTGCTGACGGCAGCCGCCATTCAGGGCATGAAGAATGCGATCGCGACGTTGAAGGAATCGGTTGCCAGCGGCAACGTGATAGAGCGTCCGGATCTCGTCGTCTCGTTCGAGGAACTCAACGAGCTCGTGGGGATCGACGAACTCGAACGCATCGAACAGCGTTATCTGACGCCCGAGCAATACCAGCAGAAATACGAAGGCGCCAGTTATGAAAAGCGGCCATGATGGCGGGCCCCGTCGCGGAGCATGACATGACCGGGCCCACGGAAGATCACCGCGCCGCCGGCGGCGGCGAACCGCCGCTCTGCCAGACGCCGGATGCGTCGCCGGTCGCGCTGTCTTTTACGTTGCCGGCCGGCGCCTGCGATTGCCACGCGCATATCTACGGGCCACCCGAGCGCTATCCGTATCGCGCGGGGCGACGCTACACGCCCGCGCCGGTCGGCCTCGCCGAATATCGCGCGGTGCTCGCTACGCCTGGCGTCAAACGCGCGGTGATCGTGCAGCCGACCATCTATCACGACAACCAGATCACGCTCGACGCGCTCGATGCGGCGTCGGGCACCTGGCGCGGCATCGCGCAACTGAAACCGGACGTGAGCGACGCGGAACTGCGACGGCTCGACGCCGCCGGCTTTCGCGGCGTGCGCATGCACACGCGCACGGGGCTCGATGATCTCGAGGCGATGGCGGGCCGCGTCGCGCCGTTCGGATGGCACGTGCAATTGCATCTCGACGCGCGCGATCTGCCGGACATCGGCGCGCGCCTCGCGCATTTGCCGGTGCCCGTCGTGATCGATCATTTCGCGCGCGTCGTGGTCCGGCAAGGCATCGATCAGCCGGGCTTCAGTGCGCTATTGACGCTGCTGGAAAGCGGCCGCTGCTGGGTCAAGCTATCTGCGCCGTTCCGGCTCGGCGACGAGGTGTCGCCGTATGCCGGCGTGCTGCCGTTCGCGAGAGCGCTGGTCGCGGCGCGGCCCGACCGGCTGGTCTGGGGCAGCGACTGGCCGCACTCGTCGTATCACGGCGCGATGCCGAACATGGGCGTGCTGCTCGGCCTCGTCGGCGAGTGGGCGCCCGACCCCGGCACCCGCGACATGATTCTCGTCGGCAATCCCGCGCGGCTATATGGCTTCGAATAGATGTCGGGCCGCCGCGCGTTTTCATGAGTGGGAGAGTGTCATATGAGCAGCACCAGAATCCAGCAGATGCGAGCGCTGATGAATGCCCCGGGAATCATCGTTTCTCCCGGCGTGTACGACGGCTACAGCGCGAGAGTGATCGAAAAGATGGGCTTCAAGGCCGCGTCGACGACCGGCGCCGGACTGGCGAACTCGCGTCTGAGCCAGCCCGACATCGGCATCATGACGCTCACTGAAAATGTCGACGCATGCCACTGGCTCGCGCGCTCCGTGTCGCTGCCGCTGATGGCCGACGCGGACACCGGCTACGGCAATCCGGTGTCGGTGTATCACGCGGTCCAACTGTTCGAGGAAGCCGGCGTGGTCGGCGTGAATATCGAGGATCAGGTCAGCCCGAAGCGTTGCGGCCATATGCGCGGCAAGGAAGTGATCGACGCGCGGGAAATGGCCAAAAAAATCGAGGCGGCGGTCAAGGCGAAATCCGATCCCGGCTTCGTGATCAATGCGCGCACGGACGCGATCGCGGTGGAGGGCATCGATGCCGCAATCGAGCGCGCGAAGCTGTATGTCGAGGCCGGCGCGGACATGGTCTACCCGGATGCGATTGCGTCGGAGGAACAGATCAGGCGATTCGTCGACGCCGTCGAGGCGCCGGTCAGCATCAACATGGGCTTCGGCATCCGCACGCGCCCCACCACGCCGCTGATTCCGGTGCTGCGGCTACAGGAGCTCGGCGTGAAGCGCGTGACCGTCGCGCGGATGCTGCCGGCCGCCGCGATCATGGGCATGCGGCGCGCGCTCGAACTGTTTCGCGATGCCGCGCAGACCGGCACCGTGCACAACCGGCCGGACCTGCTGGTCGGCATCGAGGACATCACGGACCTGATGGGCTATCCGATGATCGACCGGCTCGAAACGGAATTTCTGCTGCCGGAGGACATCGAGCGGAAATATGGCGCGAATGCGGCGGGTTATGTCGTGAAGGAAAAGCATTGATGCGGTTCGTTGCCGCGGCGCGTCACGGCGCCGCGGACTTGCCAGCAGGCCACGTTTCCAGTCTCACGCAACACGCAGGTCTATCCGGATTCCGGCACGCGCTCAGGCTGACATTCCAGCACCGCGACGAATCCCGTCCCGGTCGCGAACAGCACCTGCCTGAGCATCAGGTCGCGCTGCTCGCCGGTCAACCGGTTCACCTGCTCTTCCAGCATCGCCAGCGTCGCGCCGACCACGAACCGATATCTCCGTGTTCCGTCATCGGGTTTGCCGGCGGGACCGTCGCGATGGCGCGCCTGCGCCTTTGCGGCGCCCGCTTTCGCACCCGCCGCGGTATCCGCGCTCCGCACCGCGGATTTACGCGCAGTCATGGCAGCCTCCTTCATGGATATCGAATCGCTCACGGGGCCGAACCGTGTCGCAGCAGTGCTGGATAACTTCGTAACGGCATAGCACGAACACACGTTCGAGGTTGCCGATGCAGTTGGCAAAGGTCAGCGTCATCCGGTGGCCGGGGTGGCAGGTGTCGATCGGCGCAACGCGGATTTCTCCGCTGCCGTGATACAGCCCAGGCCAGTCGATGCTGTTCTTGCATTCGATCTCGAGCTCACCGGTCTCGCAGTCATCGTCCGGATGATCGACCGTCACTTCGACCAGATGGCTGCCGCGGCCGGCCTCGTCCGCGCACGGGCATTCGCCGATCTCCGGACAGGGCTTCTCGCTGTCGTGACCGCTGTCGAACAGCACGGCAACCTGGGTGATTTTGATCGACGGGTCACCCGGCAGATAGGGAAACAGCTTGCGCGAAACCGGCAGCGTGATTACGCCGCGGGAATGTTTTTCATCGACGTCTCTCCCGTTTCTCCGGGCCATTCCGAGCGAACGCCGCAGTTGTTCCCACGCATCGGGAAAATCGCGGTGCAAGTCGAGATAGATCCAGCCGTTACCCGGCAACCGTTCGCCTGACGCCGCGCGCGCCGCGTCGCGCAGCGCGGCGCCGCCCTCGCGCGCGGTGTAGTTCAGATGCAGCACCGTGTCGGTCAGCGTATCGAGGTCGAAGTAATTGCTTTGCTGCGGCAATTCGATGCGCCAGCAACTGACCGCGCCGGAATATTCGAACGGCAGGTGTCGATCGTCGTGGAAACTCAGCTCGAACAACCCCGAGTCATTGCGGCCGCTCGACGTCGCAATCGCTTCGCGCGCGCCGTAGTGCCTGACACCGCGCGGATCGCAACAGCCCACTTCGTAATGCTCATGCAGCGGATGGCGGCAGCCGCACGCGCATTTCGGCTTTTCATCGCAGCAATGCGTCACCGGACACGGCAGGCACGGATCGATCCGCGTCCAGCTATGCAGCAGCGTAAGCTTGCAGTGCACGCCCGTATAAGGACCGGTCACGCAGGGCACCGTCAGACTGACGCTCTTCAGACGCCGCATATACTGCCCCGGATAGTCGATGTCGAACATCCATTCCGGGATCTCGATTTCGCAGTAGCCCGTCAGCTTCAGTTGCAGGAACTGCAACGGGAAATGCAGCGCCAGCGACACATGTTTCGTCAGCTCGTATTCGCGCTGATGATTCTGCAGGTATTCCTTTTCCATCCGGTCGAGCGCGAGCTGCAGTTTCTCACCGGCGAGCAGCCCTTCGTGCAGACCGTTCCAGCTTTCGCACGGCAGGAAGTTGCGATGGCTGAAGCCAAGCTCGAAGTTGAACGCGCGCTGCGTCTGATGCACGAGATGCAGCGTCAGCTCATACATCTTCCAGTACATCGCCACCCCTTCCTTCTGCAGATACAGCCACAGCTCATGGCTCGTGAATTTGTCGCGCAGCATATTGAGCGTTTCGCGCGATTGCTCGAGCGTCTGCTGCTGCAGGTTCAGTTCGAGCAGGGTTTCCTGCTCCTTGCGCTCGGCGGCGAGAATCTGGATTTCGATCTGCTCGATCTCGAGGTCGAGTACTTCGACCTGGTGCACCCATTCGTCGAGCCTGCGCTGCCAGCCCGATTGCGTGAGGTCGAGCTGCGCATTGGTCCCGGCGATTTCGCCGAACTCGTTCGTGATGCGCGCGAGCGTCTTGAACATGCCGGATAGTTTGGTGCCGAGCGGCAGCCAGGTTTCTTCGCACGGGAAACCGACGAACAGGTCGGGAATCAGCTCCATCGTCTCCGCGACGCCCTCGATTTCAGTCGCGGCGGTGCGCAGGATGATGTCGCTGTTCATGTTGTCCTGATAGTCCAGCTCGCCATTGATCAGGCCAAAGTCGATCAGTTGCTTGTAATAGCGCCGGTTGGTCTGCTGCACTTCCTTGCCCTTTCTCAACGCCTGTGCCTGCCAGTCCGCTTCGCGCCACTGCTGCTGGCGGATCGCGACGGTCATGTCGGCGAGTTCGGTTTCATGGCGCGCGCGCATCTGCGCGAGATATTCGCTGTCGCCACGATCGAACGCGTTCAGCAGTCCGGTGCCCAATTCGCGCAGCCGCCCCGCGCATTCCAGCGCTTTCTGCATCAGCACGCTGAAGCGATACGGCGTGTGCGGATGGCACCAGTCCTCGTCGTCGCAGCAAAGCAGCTCGTCGCAAGGCCGATGGGGTTGCGGCACGCAACAGCACGGGTCCTGCCCCCAGTAGGGCGAGCCGCACGCACCGGTCGCGCCGGGGTTGCGCAGCCGTTTATCGGAAAGACAGCGATGGATCACGGACAGACCGTCGCGCACATGGCAGTACAACTGCATCAGCCGTGGATTCAGCGCGGGGTTGAGCGGCTTGAAGCCGGCGACGTTCTGGCCGACCTGTCCGGCGTGGACTTTCACGGTCGGCGGGCACGGCCCGAGAATGCCGGCGGCGGTATCGAGAATCAGCCGCGCCTGCTGCGCCGCCTCGCGCGAATTCCTGCGCATCAGCGCTCGCGCCCAATCGACCAGCGTGTCGACGTAATCGAGCACGATCGCGCGGTCGCGCGCGGTCTGCGCGGAAATCTTCGTACTGTCGCAACACATGTCCGACGGCATGCGGCCGCGCTCGAGCCGCGCCGGCTGGTCGACGGTTTCAGGCACATCCACCGTGCCCACCGCGCCCACCGCACCATTGCCCGGCTCCGTGGCGCCGCCGCAATGCACCCACGTGTTGTCGGATTGCAATGGGTCGCGCACCAGCCGGTACCACTTCAGCGCCGCTTCGAAATGGCAGTGACAGCGCAACACATCGGCAATCGCGCTCGACGGACTGAACATCGATTCGATAAAGAGCCGCGCGCCCGGCTCGACGAAAATAAAGTACGGGTAGGCCGGCAATCCCGCGGGGAACGGGCTGGCGACCGGCGCCGGGTCCTGCACGAGCGGCAAGGTCACGCAGTCGTCATTCGCCATGTCGTAGCGGAAGCCCGCGGCATCGGCGCCGTTATAGCCGGTCGGCGCGACGCCGCCGGTGACCGCGAAGCTCAGCGAATCGTCGAGCCGGCCGACATAGGTCAGGTCCGGCGTCGCACCGGCCGACACCTGTACGAGGTCGCCCGAATGCCGCGGCTGTCCGAATTCACCGTTATGCACCCGGCACCAGGCGAGACGCACCGCGCAGTCCAGCTTCCAGTCGAGCAGCGTCGGCAGTTGCGTCGGGTCATGCCAGTAGGTCGAACTCTGCAACGTCAGATCGTAGTACTCGTCCTGCACCGGCGCGTTGAAGATCTGCGCGGGCACCAGCCAGAAATAGTATTCGTCCACCAGCGGCGAATGCACGCAGCCACATTCGCCGCAGCAACCGGGCTCCGGATGAAAATCGCTCGGCACGAACGCGTGGGCGGCGGGCGGCACGCCGCCGGCCGCGACACGCACGAAATGCACGCCGAGGCGGATGGCCGCCTTGATCCAGAACGGCAGCTTGTCCGGCGCATCGGCGGCCGGCGCGGGCGGCGCCGATGCCGCGGCCTCGATAGCGACGCCGGCGCCCACCCCCGGACCCTCGCGAGGACCCTGATCCGCCGGCGGCGGTGCCGATATGCGCCGCGGCTGGCCGGCATCCGGCGCCAGCCACGAGCAACGTGCATCGCGCTCGGGCGTGCCCAGCACGCCGAGCCCTTCTCGCGGCGGCGTGAGCAGACGCAATGCGGAAGGCTCGCACTGTTGCAGCAGCTTCACCGCCGGATGCGATGGCGGCAGCGATTCTGGCCAGTATTCGAGCCCGCCGGGCGCGGCCAGTGTGAGCGTCGAGCGGCGCAACTGGTCTTCGAGCAACTGGAAGGCCTCGATCCCGCGCGCCTTGCGCAATTCATCCCAGCCGATCCAGTTTTCGCGGTACAGCGTCCCGCAGCGGCAGCTTTCCCACACCTTGAAGCTGGCGAACTCGTGCTTCCACAACGTCAGGAACGGCGCGCCGGTGTGCCAGTCTTCCAGCCCCAGCCGCGCGCGCTGGACGAACGTCTGCGCGGCGCTGATGCCTTCCTCGATCCGGCTGGCCTTTTCACAAAAGCCGCTCTCCACGTCGATCAGCAGCAATGCGCTCAACGCCTGCGGGGACGTCGCATAACCGCCCCAGGGCAGCGGCACCCGGTTCATCGCGCACAGATACGCGAGCAGATGCACGCGTGCGTGTTCGCGCAGGCAGTCATTGATTTTCTGAAGATCGTCATAACGGCGCAGGTCAGGTTCATCGGGCTCGATCAGCGCGTTTTCGACGAGCCGCACCAGGTTGACATTGCCGCTCTTCGTTTCCGCCGGCAGCCACGCGCCGGGATCGTCCGACGCCCACAGGTCGGGCCGCGCGACGCGGATATCGTTCGGCTGAAAATGAGCCAGCAGACGATCGATCCAGCGCCCGGCATGCCAGACCCGGACCGCCCACCGGTCGTCTTTCAGGTCGCTGCCGGCGAGCTTGTAGACGGGCGTCGTCTGCGTCGAGAAATACGACAGCACGCAGCTCGCGTGGTCGAGATCGATGTCCAGATGACGCAGCAACTGCGCGGGGTTGTCCGGCTGGTTTTCCGCGGCTTCCTCGAACAGCAGCCACACGGGTCTTTGCCACGCGGGTTCGCCCCATGCCGCCATCCCGCGCATCTGCGTGTAATCGAAGATCCGCTCCCACCAGTCGAACAGGGCCTGCCTGCGCTGGCTGCTCGGCTGGACGCGCTGGTCCTGGCTGGCCGGCGGCGGCTGATAGAAGTCGAGCAGCGGCAGCAGGTTCATGTCGAAATTGGCGGTATGCCTGACGAACCCCGGATTGCGGTAATAGCTGACGCCCGCAAACAGATCCGCATGCGCGAACAGATAGCCCAGTTCGGACTGGCCAAACGGTCTCACCGGATGCCCGTCCAGCGCGAAGCGGTGCGCGAACAGCAGCGCCTTGAACGCGCGCTGGTAGGTCCGGCGAATGTCGCGCAGGCTGCTCGTGTAGCGCAGGTACAGATATTCGGCGGCGCTGCTTCCTTTCGGGAAACTCATCTTGCCGATCAACTGTTCGTCCTTGCTCGCGCAGAACAGTTTCCGCAACGGCAGCACGATCATTTGCCCGTGCGTGTCGGCGCCCGAATACCGGACCTCGAACCCGGTGCGCACCGGATGCACATCGTCTTCGCCGGTAAATTCCGGCTCGTTCTGAAAGAACTCCACGTCGATGTTGTACGCGCCCGACTTCAGATGCAGCGTCGTCTGGCCTTCGCCGTGTTCGTCCTGCCAGTGACGCGACAGCACCACCCAGGTCTTTTGCCCGCGGTTCAGGCTCACGCGCCAGCGGCGATCGGGGAGCTCTTCGCAGTCGCACGCGTCGCTGTCGCTGGCGCTGTCTTCGTCGTTATCCCGATGCGCGCGCGGCACGCCGGCGGCGAAGCGGTAAGCGCCTTCCTCGTCGATCAGCAGCACCCCGTGCCATCTGACATGAAAGCCGGCCGCGCCGCCGAGTTCCGTGCCGCGCCGGTTCTGTATCGCGAAGCCGTTGCGCACGTCGAACAGTTTCAGTTGCGCCGGCTCGAGGCTCAGGTCCAGTGCCGGCAGGATCGTCGGCAGCGGCGCGTTTTTCCGGTTCTTCTCCGCATCGAACGCCTGCATGTCAGCGCGCGGCTCACGCCAGACGAGCTCGCCGCCCCTCGTGTGAAATTCGCCCATCAATCCGGTACCGAGCAGGCCGAGCAGCGCGGCAAACGCGCCGCCGGACGGCAACGGTTTCCACATCACGCCGGGCGCCGCGCCGGAATCGTCCTCCCACGATGTCAGGCCGCGGTTTTCATCGGCGAACAGGTGCTGCAACACGAGCCATGCGGTGCGCGACGCTTGCGGCAACGGCCGATCGGCGCAACCGCACAGCGACGCGCCCGTCACCGCGCCGACATGGCTGACCAGATGCGCGGCAATCGCATGGCAGCGCTTGACCATCAGCGCAAAGCACGCGCGGAACCAGTGCCAGCGTTTCTCTTCGTCCGGCTCGGCAATCAGGTGTCGTTCCGCGTCGCCAAAACTGGCAAACATCATCGCGAACGGCGCGAGGTCGACGCGCGGCATCGCGTACAGGTTCTGCACCGCGAGTTGTTCGTTCGCCGTCAGCTCGCGCATGTGCACGAGCTTTTCGATCACGGCCCGGTCGCTCAGCGGCAATTGCGTGACCAGCTCGCCGGTCGCCGCATCGAAACGGAACGGACCGTGCGGCGGCGTATTCCACATGTCGGGCGATGCGGTGGTCACCGGCGTGCGGTATTGCCGCTCGGTGGTCGCGACGGCCACGCCCGCGCGTTCGAGCGTGCGGGCAAAGAAATGCTTGCCCAGCGAGGTCAGATAGTCGGTCCCGCCGGCCGGCACCGCATAGCCGAATTCGGTTTTCAGCGTGGTTTCGATCCGGTGCCAGGTCCACGCGTGGATCTCCTCGTCGTCGACGCTCAGGCTCAGCAGCTCGTTGCGCAGCGCGGACAGGCCGTGGCCGTGCCCTTGCGCCGCATGGCCCTCATGGCCCTCTTCATGTTCCTCTTCATGTTCCCTTTCATGTCCGTCCTCACGCCCTTCCCCGCGCTCCTCCTCCGGCAGCCCGAGCGGATAATCGAGCGCTTCATTGGCGTCCTGCAGCGGGAACGGGTCGTCGCCGTCGAGGTGCGGGTCGACGGAAAACAGATACAGCAGTTCGCCGATACCGAAACGCGAGCCGGTGATTTTTGCCAGCACTTCGGCAAGGCGCAGCGTATGGGTCGGCAACGCATGCCAGCTATCGCCGGCTAGTGTGGTCGAAAACCCGGCGAGCGCCGACAGCGGATCGAGGTTGTCGGTCAGCAGCTTGACGAAGTGCGGCGGACGCTTCGGGCAATGGTCGATCTTCTTCTGCGCGAAACGCAGCACGCGTTCGACCAGATGCCGCGTGGCCCACGTCCATTTGGCCGCGGCGGGCCCCACCCACAGCGCGAGCAGATGGGTCCTAGCCGCGCCATGCGCGCCCGCCGTCGCGGTGCCATCGGTTAGACGCAGGTCGAACTGGTCGCGCAGGATCTGGAAAGACACCAGTTGGCGGATAAAGTCCGGGTTGATGCCGCCGCCGATGTAGAGCTGCAGTACTTCGCAGATATCGCACAACTGGGCGAACGTGTAGCGTGCGCCGCACACCGCCTGAAGCTTGCGCCACAGCCGTAGATAAACCGCGAGGAACTTCAGTGCATCGAGCGGATTGCCGGGGTTGGTAAAAACGACGACGTAATGCTCGGGGCAACAGGGTTCGCATTCAGGCAACAACCTGGACGTGCGTTCACCGTTACCGTTCGCTTCGGTTCTGGACCGCATATCGGTATTGCGTGGCCCGTCCGGTTCTTTCCGCACGACAGCAAACTGCACACAGCCTGACTTTTGCAGCTCGACCAGTTCGCAATAGCTGAGGCCCGTGCGCTTCAGCAGTTCGGGCAAGCGAAGGACGATATCGACCCAGTCGACACCGCCCGGGTCCGGCACCGGAAAACCATACAGCTCGTACAGCACCAGTTGACCCGGCGTCGGAACGAGCGCGATGTCCCTGGTGAACAGCAGGTCGTACTCTTCGGGATTGATGCCGAGGTATTCGATGCCGATATCGATTTTCACCGGGTAGCGCCACAGGTGGCTTTGAAATGGCGGCGCGGCGAGCGTCGGGTCGAGCGCGAATTCGGTGATGTCTTTCCTGAAGCCGCGCATCGCCGCAAAGCGGCAAGTGGACAGCGCGTCCAGATAGCCGCGGTTGACGTCGAGCGGCTGCGAATACGGCAGCTTCGGCGATGAAAAATCGTCTTTCAATGCGTGATACGCGCCGCCGTTGGCGACCGGCGTGGCCGGCGACGCGAATTCGGGCTGCGCCGTCAAGAGCCTCACCGGCGCATGGCACTCGTCGGTGTTTTCAATCACGTCGGCGCAGTCGTCGGCCGAGCACAGCTTATGTCCGTTCAGCCCGTGTATCGCGGTGTTGTACACGGTGCCGGGAGCCGGCGGCGAGACCAGGTTCTCGAGCTGCTCGTTGACGATATCGATCAGCGGCAGCGGCGTCATCGCATTGGCGGCCGACACTTCCAGCAAGCCGGGATCGGCACGGCGCGCGGCCAGTTCCTCTTCGAGCGTGAGCCCGCCCGCATCGGGCGCGGCGGAAGGATTCGCGCAGGTCGAATTCTCCGAAAGCCGCAGCAACTCGTGCAGATACTCGATCGTGCCCAGCGGCGACAGATAACAGGGCGGCACGCAGTTTTCCAGCCCGCCGGGATTGATCGGCCGGAACGGGCCGGGCGCCGGCGGCGCGGGCGGCGCGATCCCACCGGCCGCGCTCCAGATCGCGGCGGCGTCGTCGAATGCGACCGTGCCGCGCAACGCGTCGGCAAAGTCGGACTGACTCAACTGGCTGACGTCCGCCGCACTGGTGAAGCCGCGCGCATACAACGCTTCGGCGATGGAAAACGCGAGGCTCGGCACCGGCGGCATCACGTTCGACGCGACGCCGGCCAACTGGCATAACGCATTCAGCACGTTCACGCGCTGAACCAGCCACGCCTGCGCGGACGGGTCCGTGGGAAAGACCGTCTGCGCGGCGGCGGTGACATCGGCATCCACCAGCGCGCCGGCGCCGAACGTGAATACGCCGCCGACGAGCGCCTGATACGCACCGACCCAGCCGGCCACGATATCGACCGTGGGCAGATCGAGTGTCGGCGCGGGCAGTGCCGCCGCGGACGGCAGCGCGGCGATTCCGAAACCCATCGCAAAGAATTTCTGCACGTAGCGGATAAACGCCGCCTCGCGCGCCTCCGGCGTTCCCGGCGCGGTGAACGGCGGCAGCAGCGCGGTATTGGGCGGCGTGCCGAACAGGGTCTGCCAGTCGGTGACGCTCATTGCCGCAAGCTGGCCCACGGTCGAAACCGGCACCGCGAGCAGCGCGGCGATCAGCGGCGCAAAGTCGTTCGTCACCGCGGCCAGATCGAGCGCCAGATACGCGGTCGGCCGCGTGCCGATTTCAGGTGTCCAGAATCCGGCGACATCGTCGCCGGGATGATAGTCGCGCCAGTCGGCGGCCGCCGGATAGGCGAGCCAGTCATTAATCAGCGGCGTCAGCGTCGCATCGAGCGTGCAGTGCGGGGCGGTCGCGTCGTACTGCGCGCCCGGCACCAGCGCGGCCAGCCGGCGCGCGGCCTGCGCCGGGTTGACCGCGAGCGCGTCGCTGATGGTGCCGGCGTCGACGGCCGCCGTCAGCGCGGGCAGCGTGCGCTCCTCGTTGTCGCGGCAGGCGAGCTGATAACGCTGGGTGGCCGACATCTGCAACGGCAGCATGAGGCCCAGCGCGTAAAAGTAGTCGGCCGGCACCTGGAACGCCGGCACGAGCGCGCCGCCGCCGCTTTCGACCAGCACCACGTCGGCCGTGCTGATGGTCGTGCCGGGACTCGACACGCCGGGGTTGACCGGAAAAACCAGCAACGCCATCGTCGCGTCGATGCTCATCTGCTCGCAGGCCATCGCGCAGCCGAGCGCGAAGACATAGCGCGTCAGCCGTTCGACGTCGGCGTTATACGTCGCGTAATAGCTGTTCAGATTCCCTTCGAACTGTTGACGGTTCTGTTCGAGCTGGTTGCCGATCGTGCCGTCGTTGGGCGGCTGCGAATACAGCGCGCCCAGATCGTCGTAGCCGGCCTGGACGCTGGCGGGCGGAACCGGCAGCGGGTCGCGCGTTCCCCAGATGATTTCATTCGCGATATGCGTCGCCTGTAGCGGCGTGAGGTCGGCGAGCGCCGGGACCGGCCCCTGATCGGCAGCCAGCACCGTCTGCACCGCCTGTTTCAGCGACGCGAAATCCGGCACCTGGCCCTGGCTCAGGTCGAGCTGCGCGACGCCGGCCGCCAACGGACGCGGCAGCGGCAGATAGATCGCCACGTCGGCGGCCGCCATGAACGGATACGTGGCCGGCGCGGGCAATGCACCGACGGTCGTGATAGTGGCGTCGTAGTAAATCAGCTTGCTGACGATCGGGGTGCCGCCGCGGCTGATTTCGAGCCGGATATCGGCGCTCGCATATTCGTTGTAGCCGGCTGGCAGCGTAATCTCGATCACCGCCGTCGCTTCGGCTTCGGGCTGGTCGACCGGAAGCGGCGGCGGAACCGACGGCGTGTAGTGCTGGACGATGGTCGTGCCGGGGTCGGGAATCCACGGTGTCGCGACGGGCGGCGCAACGAACGTCGCATCGCCGAGATGCTGACCGACCTTCGGATCGCCGACGTTGAGGTCGTACGCGGAGATTTTCAGGCCGCTCAAATAGCCGCTGAAATCGCCGCCGGCAACAGGCTTATCCGGATGCAGCCGGATGACGAGAATGTGTGGCATGTCGTGGCTCCTCGGTACGTCGTCCTCTGCGCCGCTTTGCTCGATGAAGCGGCGCCGTCGCAGTCAATCGCTCGTTATCAATCGCTTGCTATCGTTCCTTCGCGCCTATCTCGACGGCACGCGCACCGGATCGTTCGGCAACTGATCCGCCGAACGGCACACCAGATCGAGCGCGTCCTCGCCGGTCTGGAATCCGGGCGCATCGGCGGCACGCAGCGAATAGAACGCCTTGACGTCCTCGAACGACTGGTTCGGTGTGGGCGCGAGCGTGCCGTCGCCCGTCACCTCGATCGTGACGTTCGGAGCGGCGGGATCGCCGCCGATCCCCACTTCTCCGCTGAACCGGCCGTTGACGGCACGGTTCAGGGTTCGCTGCACCGCCGTTGCATTGGTGTGCTCGTCGCCTTGCACGTCGATGCAGATCGCGCTGTTGTGGTTCGGATTGCCCGTTGCCGACGGCCCGCCCGACGAGTAGGAGGCCGACTGGTGCACGTGGTGTCCGGCGGTCGAGCGATACGTGCCGGTCGCGCGCGGATCGACACTCGCGTTGGCGGCCGGGTCCGCATAGCTGGCGTTGGGTTCGCCGGTTCCGGAGGTGCCGCTGGCGTCGCCGCTCGCGTCCGGCGCGGGCGAGGAATCGGACGAGCCGGAGTTCTCGTCCTTCGGCGCATTGCCGCCGCCCGAAGAACCGCCGCCATCCATCATCGACATCAGCAACGGCGTGGCGAGCACGCCGGTGCCGACCGCGGCCATGTTGATGGGCGCGGCGAGCGACTGCGTCGCCGCGGACGCGGTGACCGGCGCGGGTACGTTCAGCGACGGGACGTCGAACGTGAAGCCCTCGGGTGTCGTAAAACGTCCGCCGGCCGGCACCGGGTCGCCCAGCCCCGGCGGCCCGCCGCCGCTCAGGCCGCGCGCGCCGAGAAAAGTCGCGGCCGCTTCGATCGGCAGCGCGCCGAGCCGGCGAGATCTTTCCTGGTCGGTCAAGGTGCGCCCGGTGGCCGGATCGACGCCGGTTATCACCGCGCCGGCGGTATCCGCCGTGCCCGCCGCGCCCAGCACCACGCCGGTGGCGACGGCGGCCTGCCCGAGCGTCGTGATGGTCGCCGCGCTGACGCCCGCCTCGGCCAGACCCGCTGCGATCACGGGGGCCGCGGCGCCCGCGGTGACGACCACGACCGCGACGGTCGCGACCGCCAGCACCGCGCCGATCGCGACATCGCTCCAGCTGATATCCCATTTCCCGGTCGGGTCGACGAGGTTGAACGGGTTGTTGCCGACATACAGATAAAGATTCATCGCGTCGCGCAGCCCGGCCGGATCGCACGCGGTCCAGCGGCCGATCCAGGGGGCGTAGTAACGCGCGCCGTAGTAGTAAAAACCGGTTTCCTCGTCCCGCTCCTTGCCGCAATAGCGATACCGTTTGGCCTTCACTTCGGCGGCGCCGCGCCCTGCCTCGAGAGACGACGCGCCGTACGGAAAATATTCTTCGTAGCTGATCAGCGCGCCCTGCGCGTCGCACTCGATGCAGGCGGAACCGAGATGGTTCGACAACTGGTAGCGCGTCAACGCCTGCGGCTGTTCGCGCGGCTTGCCCTCCTCCAGCGTCTGCGTATCGACGAGCGCGATGCATTGCTGCCGGTCCGTCACGCAGCGCGTGCCGCGTTCCAGTTCGATCTTTTTGCCATCGGCGCCGAACCTGCGCCACACTTCCCAACCGTTCAGATAACGGCGCTCGTTTTTGCGCGTGCCGTTGTGCCGCTCGGTGATCTTGCGCACACGCTGGCCGCCCGCGTCGTACACATACCAGGTCCGCTCGCCGCGATCGCCACGCACGATCTGGCGCGCGCTGAGCGAGAGCTGATCGTTGAAATTCCAACGCAGTTGCGACAGGTGAGCGATCTGCGTCAGATTGCCGTGCGCGTCGTAAGCGTAGTTTTCCTGCGCGCTTTCGGGGTTCAGCCGGGTATGGCTCAGGCGGTTGCTGAATACCCGCGGATCGAGCAGGCTCGCTTCCCTGTACGTGTATTCGCGCGTCCAGTTGCCGCCCGGCGCCTGGTGGCGCACGCAGGTGAAATTGCCGGCCGGATCGTAGTCGAAGAATTCGACGTAATTGCGCAGCGCCTGCAGGTCGGCATGCTGCGTGAATCCGGCGAACGGATAATCGCGCAGATCGCCCACCGGCGTCAGGTTGAAACTCGCCTGCAGCGCATGCTCGCGCCCGCTCGCCGCAATCAGACGGTACAGCGCGTCATAGGTCAGATCGACCACGGGTTCGACCTTGCGCCCATCGTGATGAACGGTCTTCAATGCCCGGTCGGTGATGTGCACCATATGACCGGACGGGTCGTACACATAGCGGAGGTCCTGCAATACGTCGACCGCCGCGAAGATCTGGCTGGAGAAACCGGCGTTGCCGTCCTTCGCCCGACGCCGGGTCTTCAAACGCAGCAGGCGCCACGTCAGCGGATCGTAGTGCGATTCAGTGGCGATACCGTTCGCATACGTGATGTCGAGCCGCTGGCCTTTCGCGTTGTATTCGACGTGCGTGACGAACGGCGTGGTCCTGGCGTCGCCGCTGCCGGCCGCCAGCCGCATGTCGATGCTGACCAGTTGATTCGCGCGGTTGAAGCCCGGCAGATAAACACTGCCGTCGGGCGTGGTCACGGCAATCGCGCGGTTGAGCGCGTCGAAACGGCTGCTCTGCGTGAACGTCTCCGGCTCGAGCAGCGGATGCGACGACCAGTCGGGCGCGTGCCTGTAGTCGCTGCAAAAGCGGCGATAACTTTCCAGCAGGTTGCCCTTGAAATCGTACTGCGTATTGACGACGATGCCCGCGCCGTCCATGTGCCGGACGATCCGGTTGCGCGCGTTCGCCCGCAGCCGCTCCGCGTCGCTCAGCCCCGCTTCCGCGCTGTCGCCATAGACACTGCGTTCGTACTGCAACGACTCCACCGTGGCGTCGCCCTCGCCGCCATCGACGAACGACGCCACCGGCCGGCGCAGCGCATCGTATTCGGTGCGAAAGTGAAAGCCGCGGCTGTTCCACGTGCGGATCGGCTTGCCCAGCACGTCGTTCAGACTCCAGCGCTCGCCGGCTTCCATGCTGGCCTGATGAATCTGCGTGCCGCCATGCGCGTAGTCGTAGCGCATCACGACTTTCTGTTCGGCATCGATCACCGCGCGCCGGTTGCCTTCGATATCGAAGTCGACCTGAGAGCGGTAATACACGTCGTTTCGTCGGGCCACCGAGCGGTTATGCGCGATGCTCAGAAACAGGCGCCCCGCGCTGTCGGCAAACGCAACCGACGGCGTGCCCGCGTGCACCGCGGTTTTTTCCGCGGCGGCACGCTGGTCCGGCGTGCCCGATGCATGCGCTTCATACCACGTCGGCAGATAGTCGGATTCCGGCAGGCGCGCGAAATAGACGCCCACGTCGGGGTCGTGCTTCGGGTCGGCGATCAGCGCCGTATCGTTGGGATCCCATTCGGTTTGTCCCCACGCGTCGAACACGGTTTTTTTCCAACTGTGATCGGGGTTGAGCGTGGCGACGACGCGATCGGCCGGGTCGTAAAACAGGGTTGCGCTGACGCCTTGCCGATACGCGTACTGGTACTGATGCGTGGTCGAGAAAAACGGCTCGTATTCGCGTACCGGCTTGCCTTTGTTGTTCAGGATCACCCAGCCGCTCGCGATCCAGCGCGGGGTCGCGGGATCGTCTTGCGCCGGGCTGGTCTGCAGCTTCTTCTGCACTTCGCGGCCAAAGCCATCCGAATAGCTGAAGCCGATCTGCACCGCGCTCGACTGTCCGGGCGCGAGATCGCCGACATGCGTTTCGCGCACGATCACGCACGCGTAACACGGCTTCGCGTCGCGGTAAAAACGGCGCGGGTCGTAGACGACCCGCGTGGTCGCTTCGCCAAGCAACGCGCGCGCGGCGGCGTCGCCGGGATCGGCGAAAAAGGCCTCGCGTTCGGCGCCGGACAGATCGGTGTTCAGGCCCGCGAGACTGTCGCCCTGGCGCTCGCCTTCCTTGCCCATCACGGCGGTGGCGACGACCATCCCCAGCACGTCGAACGCAACCGCGCAGCGATTGCGGTTCACGTCGGTCATCTCACGCGGTTGCAGCACACGGTAGTCGTTCGTCGCGGCAATGGTGTTGCCGAGCGCGTCGGTGAAGCCGGTGATCAGCAGGTCGTCGCGATCGTAGTCGACGCGCTTGCGTTGCCCGAAGGCGTCGTCGTAAGCGCGGGCCTGAAAGAAATGCGCGAGTGCCTGCCGCAGTTCTTCGTCGCTGCCCGCTCGTGGATCGGGGTGATAGAATGCCCGCCCGGAGCGGCTCCAGAAACGGCCGTCGTGATGCAGATCGACATAGCCGCCTCCCGCGCTGTCGCGGCGCGTCAGCTCGACTTCCGTCAGCAGCGGCTCGCCGTTTCGCCGATAGACCCGCGCGATCAGGTCCCGGCTGAAAACGAGCTGGTAGCTTTCGCCGGGCAGCGCCAGCGATTCGACCTGGCCCAGCGGCAGCAGACGGTCGAGTCGATTGCTGCGATACGTCGCGGCGCTTTGCCTCAGCAGACGGCGGTGCGGCGTGCTGACGGCTGCCTGCCACGCGTCGTACGGAAGATCGTGTTTTCCATCGCCGGCCTGCCCGGCGAGCCGGGTGAGTTCGCTAAAGCGATACAGACGCTGCACCGTTTCCACCGGTTTGGGAAGATGCAATTCATAGACAGCCGCGCCGGCCGGCTGCGGCACGCGCCATGCGTCGGATGAACTGACCGCGCCGGTGAAGGTGTTTTCACTCAGCGTCATGTGCCGCCGCGCCTGAATCTCGTGGTCCGTCTGATTCAGAAAGGGCGATCCGGCGGGAAAACTCCGGCCGTATTCGACGTTCACCGCCTGCAATGCATTGCCGAACGCGTCGGTCTTCAGCGTGAATTTCTGCGCGATGCGCGGCGCTGTCCGGAGAGCGTCGAGCGCACCGTCCGTCACGCGATAAAGCCTGCGCTCGTAATCGAGCCGCACCATTTCGCGCTGGGTCCTCAAAAACACCGCATAGCGGTTTTGCCCGCGCGGTTGCAGCATCTGCACCTGGTAGCCGACGTCGTCGACGGTATAGGGCCGGCCGGCGGCCTCGGTGCGATCCTGCGCATACACTTCCTTGTGCAGGATGCTGCCCTTCAACGCGCGGCATGCCTCGCGCATCTCCTCGCCCGTCATCCTCGCTGGCAATGCGCTTTCTTCGCAGCGCAACGCGGCATCGACGGGCCAGTATTCGCGCGCCAGCGCATGCACGATCGAGTCGCCGGCGACATAGGCGCCGGTGTGATACCAGGTGCGCGTGAGCACCGGCGGCACGTAGGACGCGGCATCGATATTGCCGGTGGTGTCCAGTTGCCCGCCTTCGCTCAACGCGGCGAGTTCCTCGGTATCGATCCGGTCGACTCTCGCAAAGCCGCGGAACTCCCTTTCGACACCGTCGTAATACCCGTGGTGATAGCTGTAGCGCGTGACGAAGCGGCTGCGGCTCACGAGATCGTGGGTTTCGGAGCGGGCGACGACGTGAACCGGCATCGGCAGGCGCGTGACCCATTGCGTGCCGGCGGCCTTGTCGGCCAGATAGAACTCGGTGGACGTCGTGTAATGGAGCAGGTTCAGCGCCCCCATGTTGTTGCGGACGCGGGTCACCAGATGCGGCTTGCCGCCGCCCATCAGGTCGACATAGCGGATCTGCCGCCCCTGTTCGCGCGGCAGCGGCGACGACCACAGCAGACACGCGGTGCCGTGGCCAAGCAGATCGGCGACGCTGACGGTCGCGGTGTCGTCGAACGCCGGAAACTGTTCGAGCAAGCGCGCGTCGCTCCAACTGTTGCCGCTCTGATTCAGATAAATGCCGACCGCGCGGTGGCCGAGATAAATGATGTCGGTGAGTCCGGAGCCATCGGTATCGGCGAGCCGGAGCCGCGCCGGATTGAACTGTTCGGGCTCGTCGAACGACGGCGCATTGGCCATCGCGATTTTGGCGCCGAAGCGGCCATAGCCGAGATTCGGCCAGTAGCAGACGTCGCGGTTGCGGATTCTGACCAGATCGAACAGGCCGTCGCCGGTCATGTCGGCCAGATAAACCGACTGCGCGCCGTCATCGAATACGACACGCGGGCCGCTGTGCTCTTCGGTGGGGACGTGGACCAGCACGCCGCGGTCGAACCCTTCACGGCGCAGCGACGCATGCCAGGTGAACGCATGATCTTCGGTGATCAGGATGTCGGCCACGCCGTCGCCGGTCAGGTCGACAAAGCGCAGGTCCGGACTGGCAAAATCCCGCACCGGCAGGCTGCGGAACGCGCGAAAGCCGGCCCAGTCGCGGTTCTCCGTGCGTTCCTGAAAACCGGCAATGGCCGGCGAAAAATCGACCAGGTCGAGTTGGCCGTCACCCGCGATGTCGGTGAGCAGCCATTGACTCTGGTCGGACTCCGACAGCGCCGGCTGGGTGCGAACGATCTCGGTGGCGCCAAAGCGCCCGCCGCCGAGATTGGGTTTATAAAACCAGGCCTCGGCCTGAAGGGCCAGCATCCCGGCAATGCCCTCGCCATCCAGATCGACCAGCCGATACTGGCTCCCGTCGATGCCCGGCAGGCTTTGCAGCGTCGACATGTCGAGCTGCTCCACCCGCAGGCTGGCCGTGTCGCCGTCGTCGAGCGGACTCGTCGACCAGCCGAATTCGCAGGGAGCGAGGCTCGCGGTGTCGAACAGACGGTTGTCCCGATGACGGTGCGCGCTCTGGGTGATCCGCGTGAGCACCGAGACAGTCGGCTTCTCCTGATAGTCGAACTCGAGCGAGCGCACCAGATAGTCGTCGACGCCGAGTTCTTCCGCGAAATGATGAAACATCAGGATCCGCCGGCACAGGCGCTCCGTGCGCAGCGGGAATCCGGGGCGGCACGACATGAACGCATCGCGCCGCTTCGGGGCCGCGTGGCGGGGATCCTTATGGACACGTGCGACACCGGGTTCGACCACCTCGTAATGCCCGTCGCCGTAATCGAAGACCAGCTCGAACATCCATTGCAGATCGTCCGATTTTTTGTACCAGTCGAAATCGCGGCTGCGCAGATCCGGCTGCCGCGCGTCCAGCCCGACCGGTATCCGGTTGCCGTAGCGAACGCGTTTCGGGTAGCGCATCGCCGCGTCCGCGTCGCCCTCGTAGTCGCGCTCGTAGTCGTAAACGATCGCATTGCCCCGGTCGTCCTGGCTGAAACGGATCAGCCAGTTGAACACCTGCGCCGGATTGCCCGGGTTGCTAATGCGTGACTGCTCGTCGCAGCCGTACACGCTCAGCACGTTGTCGCGCGACAAGCTTCGCCAGTGCGCGACGCCGCCGCGGCAACAGGTCCAGCGCTCGATGCGGGTAAAGGTGGTCTCTATCCTGGGGCGAAAGCGCTCGATCCGAAAATCGCCGCGATATTCCGGCTCGCCCGCCGGCACCAGATCCTCGCTACCCGCGAGGATAAAAATGTCGGCGCACTGCGCGGCTCCGCTATCGGCATAGCGCGGCACGCCCTTGTCCGTGCGGCGGCTGATGTTCGCCAGCGTGACGTTCCAGCCGATACCGAACAGGCCGTTGCCGGCTCCGGAGTCGTAGTCCAGCGAAAGTTGTGGATGAAAGCCCGAGCGCGACGGACTGATGGGCAGTGGAACCGACAGGTTGGCCGCGCCGGTCACCGGATTGACGGACAGCTTCTCGTCGATGCCGCGAATCGCGCCGCCGCCTTTGGGCAGCGACACCTGCGGGGGATTAAAAAATCCGCCGGCCCCCGGCGACGGATCTGCTCGCCCGTCCGTCTGCCGCCGCGGCCTGCCCGCCTCGTCTGGCTGATCCGGGTCACGACCCGGGCCGGCAATCGGACTGTCTTCCGTCATTTCGCACCTCGACGAATCGAGCTACCTCTGCCACAGAACGAACGGGAAGCGAGCAGTTTTTACAGGAGATTTCAAAAAGATTGCGAAGCTGCCGTTAACCCGTTCTGACAAGCTGTCGATGTCGGTGACGCCGGCCATCGCGGCTTGATCCGCGAGATCACTCGCGGCGCAATCAATCGCGGGCGGCATGTTAGGTTATGTGTTTCGTTAATGCCGTTCGTGACGATCCTGCTGACGGGCGATCTACTGCCATCGGGGCGTGAGTCGGATACTGAAAATGAATCAGAGTGTCGAGATGTACACGTTGCCACGGGGGAAACTGGCATCGTGGTTGTTGCACGCGGGAAACGACGTTCCGCTGGAAATTCGTGTCGCGCTGGCCGGCAGTCTCTTCGGCACGTTGCCGATTTTTTTCGGCGGCGTGCTCAATACGATTGCCGTTGCATGGGTGCTCGAACGCCGGCATCCGCAGATGCTGTTCAGGATCTGGCTGCTGGTGGAACTCGCTGTCTGCGTGACCCGGCTGTGCGTGCTCGTCACCGCGCGCAGGCGAGCCCGGCGCGAACAGTCGACCCTGACCGACTTCTATGTTCTGCTCGCGCCGGTCTGGGGCGCGACCGTCGGATACGGCGCGCTCGTCAGCGTGTTGAGCGGCGACTGGGTGGCGGCCACGCTGTCGTTTCTGTCGGCGGCGGCGATGGTCGGGGGCATCTGCTTCCGCAATTTCGGTGCGCCGCGGCTCGTCGCCGTGATGATCTTTCTGTCGCTGGGGCCATGCTGCGTGGGCGCGTTATTCGCCGGCGAGCCGGTCATGCTGCTCACGCTCGTGCAGATTCCGTTCTATCTGTTCGCGATGAGCGCGGCGGCCTGGCGCCTGAACGGGCTGCTCGTCACGACGATGAAAGCCGAGCGCGAGAACGACCGGCGCGCGCGTCACGACGGCCTGACGGGACTGCTCAATCGCGCGGGGCTGTTTCATGCGGCGAAACATGGCGACGGAGAGTTTTCGCGTCTGCGGCCTGGCATGGCGCTGCTGTTCCTCGACCTCGACGGCTTCAAGCCGGTCAACGACGCCTACGGCCATGACGTCGGCGATGAACTGCTGATCCGCGTCGCGAAGCGCCTGCGCGCGGTCGCAGGGTCCGGGGCGCTGGTCGCGCGGCTGGGTGGCGACGAGTTCGCCATCGTCACCGCGTACGCGCCGGCCGAGCCGCCGCACGAGCTCGCCGGGCAGATCATCCGGGAGCTGGGCAAGCCGTTCGAGCTGGGCACCGCGGTGTCCGTACGCGTCGGCGTCAGCGTGGGCATGGCGATGGTGCCGGCCGAAGGCAGCGAGATCGACAGCGTGCTGCGGGCCGCGGACGAAGCGATGTATGCCGCGAAGCGCGAGGGGCGCGGCAGACGCGCGCTCGCGCCGGACAGCACGGCGCCGGCGGGCGACGGCGCGGGCCTGTCGTTGGCGTCGGGATGCTGAGGCATCGGGCGCCGCGCGACTGACACATTGAGAAAATCCGCAGCCATGTATCATTGTCACGAACACCGGGCGTGACGGTCGTCGATGGCCGATGGCCGATGGCCGATGGCCGATACCTGATGACGCAGTCAGGGCCGTCCGATGCAACACCCCCTCATCGGTTCCGGGGCATTCCACCGCGCAAGCGGATGAACAGCCTGTCCTTCGATCTGGATCGCGACACGCAACAACAATGACGAATCCGACCTACAACGAAAACATCAACGAGCCCCAAGCGGTCGCGCAACAGGCGATGCGCTGCGCGATCTTCATCGTCGCGACGGTCAATCCCGATCCGTCGAGCCAGCAAACGGTGCGCGAATGGTGCGCCGATATTGCCGGACTCGTCCGCGCGGTCGGCAAGCGCGTTCCGCAGGCAGGGCTTTCGTGCGTGACCGCGTTCTCGTCCGCCGCGTGGGATGCGCTGTTCGGCGAGCCGCGCCCCGCCCGCCTGCATCCTTTCAGGGAGTTCGGCGTGCCCGGCCGCATGGCGATCGCCACGCCCGGCGATATCCTGCTGCACATTCGCGCCGACCAGATGGATCTGTGCTTCGAACTGGCGGCGCTATTGATGGCACCGCTCGCCGGCGCCGTCGCGACGGTCGACGAGATCCACGGCTTCCGCTATTTCGATCAGCGCAGCATCGTGGGCTTCGTCGACGGCACGGAGAACCCCGTCGGCAACGAGGCGTTCACGTACACCGTCGTCGGCGACGAAGACGCGGCGTTCGCGGGCGGCAGTTACGTGCTGGTGCAGAAGTACACGCACGACATGACCGGCTGGAATGCGCTTTCCGTCGAGACGCAGGAGCGCATCATCGGGCGCACCAAGCTGGCCGACATCGAGCTGGCCGACGGCGTGAAGCCGTCGAATTCGCACAGCGCGCTGACCACGCTGACCGAGGACGGCCAGGAGATCAAGATCCTGCGCGACAACATGCCGTTCGGCCGCCCCGGCTTCGGCGAATTCGGGACTTATTTCATCGGCTACGCGCGCACGCCCGACGCGATCGAGAAGATGCTCGAGAACATGTTCGTCGGCAAGCCGCCGGGCAACTACGACCGGCTGCTGGACTTCAGCACGGCCGCCACGGGCGGACTCTTTTTCGCTCCGTCGCAAGCCGCGCTCGAAGCGCTCGCCGAACGCGGCGCACCCGCGGCCGACAGCGCCTCTTCCGGCAACGACACCGAGGCAACCCCGTCGCATGGCGACGGTTCACTGCAGATTGGATCACTGAAAGGAACCCCCTCACATGAATAATCTCCATCGGGAACTGGCACCCGTATCGGCGGCCGCGTGGTCGCAGATCGAGGAAGAGGTGGCGAGAACGTTCAAGCGCTCGCTCGCGGGCCGTCGCGTGGTCGACGTGAAGGGCCCCGGCGGCCTCGAACTGTCGGCGGTGGGCACCGGGCACCAGGTGTCGATCACCGCGCCCGGCACGGGTATCCGTGCGCGCCAGCGCGAGGTGAAAGCGCTGGTGGAACTGCGTGTGCCGTTTGCGCTCACGCGCGACGCGATCGACGACGTCGAGCGCGGCTCGAACGATTCGGACTGGCAGCCCGCCAAGGATGCCGCGCAACTGCTGGCCTATGCCGAGGACAGCGCCATTTTCGACGGCTATAAGGCGGCCGGCATCCAGGGCGTGCGGGAGGGCTCGTCGAACACGGCCCTCGCGTTGCCGGCCGAGGTGCGCGACTATCCCGACGTAGTGGCGAAAGCGCTCGAGGAATTGCGGCTTGCGGGTGTCGAAGGTCCGTATTCGATTCTGCTCGGCGCGGATGCGTACACGGCAGTCGCCGAAGCCAGCGACCGCGGCTATCCGATTCTCGAGCACATCCGCCGGCTCGTCACCGGCGAGATCATCTGGGCGCCGGCGATCACCGGCGGCAGCGTGCTCTCGACGCGTGGCGGCGACTTCGAACTGCACCTGGGTCAGGATGTGTCGATCGGGTATTCGAGTCATACCGACGAAGTCGTCAATCTGTATCTGCAGGAGTCGCTGACGTTTCTGCTGCTGACGGCCGAGGCATCGGTGACGATTGGTTCGGAATAGAGGCGCGGCGCGCGGCGTGTCCATTCGGCGTGTCCATTCGGCGTGTCCATTCGGCGTGTCCATTCGGCGTGGTATGAGGGTATGAGGGTATGAGGGCAGCCGGTCGGCGCTGCCCGACGCCGCTCGCACATGGTGCCCCGGTGGCCCCCATAAAGTTCTCCCCTTCTGTCCGATTCAGGACAATTTGAATCCGGCACCGCTACTAATCTACGTGACAGGCCAGCTACTCACCCAACTGGGCGAGCCGCGCGGTTCCTGTTGGGATCGATCTGACGAACGTCGCATTGCCGTTGGTCATCTCTCTTTCCGACGCATTGCCACGCCGGGCCACGCTCAGTGGAAGCGCTCGCCACTCAACGCCTGAATGGGATGGTGAGTCGTTCCCGTCAGCGTAAGATCGGCCAGAATTTCGCCGATCACACTGGTGAACTTGAATCCTTTGCCGGAATCGCCGCCCGCGTAGGCGACCTGCCGATATCGCGGATGGCGACCGATCGCCATCAGGCCGTCCGGGGTATTGGTGTACATGCACGTCAGCGCCTGCCTGACGGCGCCGATTGCGCCAGGCATATAGCGGTTGAACACGTCCGCCAGTTCGGCCACTTCTGCCTCGCCGATGTTGCGATCGATGGTCTGAGGTGTGCAGAACCGGTCTCCCTTGTGTACGCCGAGTTTCATGCCCTCCCCGTCCAGCATCGGAAATCCGTAGAAATACCCCTCGGGCACGTCCAGTTGATAGACAGGACAATGGCCCGCGTCCGAAAGTGCCGGCCTGAGTGATTCGAAATGCGCGTTGACGATCCGCTCGACATTCCACGGCAATCCCAGTTCCGCGAGAAATTCCGGACTCCATGCGCCCGTGGTCACGACGAGGCGGCTGGCCGAATAGGTGTGCCGCGACGTCGTCACACGGACGCCGTCGCCTTCCGGTTTCCAGCTCAGAACCGCCTCGCCGTGCGTGAGCGTGGCACCGCGAGACGCGGCTAGTTTCAGATGGGCCTCGATACAGTTCCGCGGTCGCAGGAAGCCGGCTAACGGATCATAAAATGCGACATATCCATCCGGTATCCGGAAGAGCGGATATCGGGCGGACAGTTGCGCCGCATCGAGTAACTCATAGTCCATCGCATGCCGCCTCGCGCTCGAGACGCGGCCTCGAACATGCTCGCTATCCGGAAGACCAATCGCCAGACCGCCGGTAACGGTCAGCAGGTCTTCGCCCGACGCGTGCGCGAGACTCTTCCACAATGCGTATGCGCGCCGTGCCAGCAGGAAGTACGCATCGCCTTCCGGATGGGCCGCGCGGATCATCCGCGTCTGCCCGTGGGACGACCCGTTCGTGTGCCCCGGCATGTTGGCGTCCAGCCCCAGAATGCGGCAGCCCCTTTCGGCGAGATGGTAGGCCGCCGCGCTCCCCATGCCCCCCAGGCCTACGACGATCGCGTCATAGTTGGTATTCATCGAGCCGCTCTCCTTTTCAGACCGATTCCCGCAACAGTCGCTGATGGTCGGTTCTACCGCGCGCCGGTCAACCGACTCCGGATATCGTCCTTGCCCGTTCCAGGTCGGGATTGTGACGGATCGTCATGATCAGCACCGCGCCGACGATCGCTGCCGCGCTGAGCACGAAAAGTCCCTGCATCGTCGAACCCGTCGCGTCGACGATGAGCCCCAGCAGATAGGGGCCGACGAAGCCGCCGAACGTTCCGATCGAATTGATGATCGCGATGCCGCTGGCCCTCGCCGCCCCGCTCAGAAAAGAAGTCGACAGCGCCCAGAAAACGGCGTGCGTGCCGAAACCGAAAGCGCCGACGCATAACGCTACCAATGCCAGCGCCGGGTGCTGCTCGAACAGAAGGCCGCAAACGATCAACCCCAAAGCCGTGCAGACAAGGCCGGCAACGATGTGTTTTTTTCGCTCCAGGCACCGGTCCGAAGAGTGCCCGAGGATCAGCAGGCCGATCAGCGTGAATATCCACGGCACCGCCGCAATCAGGCCGATGTGCGCGACGCCCGATACGCCCAGTTGCTTCACGGTGGGAGGCAGCCAGAAGATGATGCCGAACTGCGCGACGGTCATGCAGAAATAAGCCAGCGAAATCAGCAGCACGCGGGGGTTGCGAAAGCTCTGCGCGACGCTCAGCCGTTCCTCGGCCAGCCTCGCGTCCTCTTCGCGCTTCAGACGCTGCGCGAGCCAGGTCTTTTCGGTGCTTTCGAGCCACGCGACCCGGTCGGGCCCTTCGGGCAGGTAAAAGAATGCGCAGATTCCGACGAGGACGGACAACACGCCTTCGACCAGAAAGAGCCATTGCCAGCCACGCAGGCCAGCCACTCCGTCGAGAGTCAGCAACAAGCCGGCGCTCGGGCTACCGAAAATCAGCGCGAGTGGAATCCCCAGCAGGAACAGGCTCATGATGCGGCCTCGATGCATCGCCGGAAACCAGTAGGTCAGGTAAAGCAGCACGCCCGGCACGAACCCGGCCTCGGCCACCCCAAGCAGGAAACGCAGTGCGTAGAACGACATGGGCGTGCGGATAAACATCATCAGCGCGGCGACGATACCCCACGTCACCATTATTCTCGCGAGCCAGATGCGCGCCCCGATCCGATAAAGCACCAGGTTGCTCGGCACCTCGAACAGCAGATAGCCGACAAAAAAGATCCCCGCGCCCAGGCCATAAGCCGCGCCGCTAAAGCCGAGATCCTGCTTGAACTGGATTTGCGCGAAGGACACGTTGGTGCGATCGACGTACGCGATCAGGTACATCAGCAGCAGAAACGGGATCAGGCGCGCGCGGGTCTTCCTGACGACTTCCAGTTCGAGTTGATCGGGGTCGTGCCGTGCCTGCGTGTCGATATGGGCGTTCATCATGTTCCCCTTCGCGATGTACGCTGCGTCCCGCTTCCAGCCGGAGCGCCAGTCGTTCTCAAATGGCGTTGTCGTTTTGCGCGAGCGAGCTCGAATGCGCGAAGTGCAGAGGCGTCGTGCGATCCGACATTGCGCGGTTGATCGCGCGCGTCAGGCGTCCCAATGCATCGTCGATTTCGGCCTCGCTTATGATCGTGGGCGGACATAGACGGATGAAATTCTTCACGCAGATGACGATGACACCCTCGGCGGCCGCGTAATAGCGGACCCGTTCCGCCATTTCATAGTCCGGCTGCTTCGTGCGCCTGTCGGCCACGATATCGAGCATCTGGTACAACCCCTTGCCCCGCACGTCGCCGATGCATTCGTACTCGTCTTTCATGATGTCGAGGCGCGCGCGCAGCACGTGTCCGAGTTGCGCCGCGCGGCTGACCAGGTCGTCGCGCAGCACGATTTGCAATTGCTTGAGCGCGACCGCGCAAGGCAGCGGGTCCTGCGGGTAGGTACCGGCCCACGGTATGCCGGCATGGCCGCGCGCCTGTTCGGCAATCTCGGGGGTGGTGATGGTGCCGCACACGGGCATGCCGGCGCTCATGCCCTTGGCGAAGGTGACGATGTCCGGAACGATGTCGTAGTGCTCGAAGCCCCACATCTTCCCCGTGCGCCCGGGCGCGAGCTGCGCCTCGTCGAGGATCAGCAGCGCGCCCCACTTGTCGGCAATACGCCGCAGCCCTTTCATCCATTCATTGCTGGGCACGATCATGCCCCCCGCGACCATCATCGTCTCGGCGAGCACACCCGCTACCTGCTGGCTGGATGCATGCTGGATCAGCTCTTCCGTCAGTTGCAGACTGATCTCGTCCCAGCGGTCTTCGCAACCCGCGGGAGCGCGGTAGGTAAAGGGCGGAATGATGCAGTTGGCCTTCGCCGGAATCATCAGCGGCCCCAGGCCGCGCCGGCGCGCGCCTCCCACCGTGGTCACGGCTTCGGCGGCCAGTGTGCCACCGTGCAGGCCGCGAATCACCGAGAGAATATCGAACTTGCCCGTTACGCCGAGCGCCATGCGCATCGCAATTTCGTTGGCCTCGGATCCCGTCACCGCGAAGTTCACCACCTTCAGCTTGCCGGGCAGCGTCTGGCCAAGCAGTTCCGCGAATTCGATCGCCCACGGATTGGAATACCACGACGAATGATGGACGAGCCGCCCAGCCTGCTCGCGGATGGTCTCGACCAGTTCGGGGTGAGCGTGACCCAGCACGAGGCACATCATCCCCGAGGTCATGTCGTAGTAGTCGTTGCCGTCCACGTCGGTAATGAACACGCCGTGACCGCGCTCGAAGATGATTCCCGGTTCGTAGCGCCAGCCGAGGACCGACTGTGCGTCCCGGTCCATCCAGGACCGATGTGCCGGTGAAAAATCAAATTCAGGGTTTGCCTCGAATGCCGACATGGGGGTTCCTCTGACGTTCGTTCAATGGAACGGCTCAATGGAATCAACGAAATCGAGTCCACTCCGCTGCGCCATCGCCTTCAATTTCGTTCTAATTTCTCGTACGTGGTGTACGAATATTAGGAACGAAATGGCAGAAGGCCAATTACTTGTGGCTATCGATTTCGTGAACTTTGAAGTCCGCTAGAATCGTGCGGTCAGCGAAAACCCCCATAGAGGCGCTTGCCATGAAAGAACAACCGCCGCCGTCCAACGTCGAGCCCTCGATCGAAGCGAGCCCGAGCGCCCCCATCGAAAAGCTGTTTGCGGTCCTCACGCTGCTCGGCAACGCGCGACGCCCGATGACGCTCAGCGAATTGGCCGCCACCCTGGGCACCGCGAAAACCACGTTGCACCGCATCACCACCCAGCTCGAGCGTCTTGGTTATCTGCAGCGGGAACCGGGCACGCGCTTTCTGCTCGTCGCGCGGCCGATGGTCGACCTTGCAGTGTCGATCGTCAGCACGGCGACGATCACCGGCAGGCGCCACGCGATCCTCCGCGGTTTCTGCGAGAAGGTCGGCGAAAGCGTGACGCTGGGCATGCGCGTCGGCGACGAGATCGCCTATCTCGACGATGTGACGACCGAAGCCGGACTGATGCTGAAAATACGTACCGGCCTGCGCGCGCCCATGCATTGCACGTCGATCGGCAAACTGTTTCTGGCCCACATGGACGAACAGGAATGGCAAGACTACGCAATGCGCCCGTTGCAACGGTTCACGGAAAAAACGCTGACCGACATCGCGGATTTGCGCCGGCAACTCGACGAAATCAGGCGAACGGACTTCGCACTTAGCGACGAGGAGTTCGTACGAGGGGTGATAGGCGCGGCCGTGCCCGTGTACGACGGTAGCCGCCGGTTGCTTGCGGGGTTGTCGATCTCCGCGCCGGCGGCTCGCATGACGAGCGCGCAACTGCGGAAGTTAAAGCCCGTTTTCTCGGACGTGGCGCAAGAAATCGCGACCACGTTCAAATCCGGTCAAAGTGGGGAGACCTGAATCAACCTGCGCTGACAGCGCTGCTGAAGTACGCCTGAGACCCGGGTATCGGCAGTTTCCATCGCGTGCACGCGTCGGTTGTCCACCGCCGGCGGTCTAGCCACGCGCCGCCGACAGTGTCATGTCCATGCCGCCGAAACGTATGCGCGCGTGACTCAGGTCGCGCTGCGCGCCGAGATAACGGATCATCTCCGCGAGCGGCGAGGTTCTATGCTCGTAGACCGGCTCGCTCTTTTTCAACGGACTGAGCAGTTCGGGCGCATAGAACGCCGCGAGCAGCATGTCCTCGTCGCTCGCCGATGCGCCGAGCTGCGCGCGCAGGCGCGGCAATGCGGGCGCGAGATGCACGGCCGGCGCTGTGTCGACGCGCTCGTCGTCGCGAATGCGCGCGCGCTCGAGAAACGCGTCGGCCGGCTGCGCGGCAAGCCGGCCGTAGTAGCCCATCGCGTACTTGCGCACTTCGTCGGGAATGGTCTTGTAGCGCTCGCCCTGCACGACGTTGAGCACCGCCTGCGTGATGATGTACTGCGCGAACGGGCTGACGAGAATCGGATAGCCGAGGTCGCGCCGCACCTGCGCCGCCTCCTCGAGAATCTCCGGCAGACGATGCGACAGGTTCATCGTCCGCAGTTGCGACTTCAGGTTCGAAATCATGCCGCCCGGCACCTGATGCTCGTAGAGCGCCGGATCGTACCGGGCCACGCGGCCGCGCGGCTTGTCGTCGCGAACGCATACCCAGTCGAAGTAGCCGGACACTTCCGCGAGCGCCCCCCGATCGATGTCGGTCGCGAAGCCCAGACGCCGTGCCCGCGCGTCGATCTCTTCGGCGGCCGGCAGCGATGCGCCGTTCGCAAGCGGCGTCACGGCCGTGTGTCCGAGCGCGAAGCCCGCCGCCATCGCCACTTCGTAGACTTCCGGCGCGAGACCGGACTGTGCGTGCGAATGCAGTTGCAGCGGAATGTCGCCGACCGCCGCGACGAGCGCCGGGAAAAGCGTGCGGCCGCGCTCGGGGGTGAGGAGCCCCGTCGGATCCTTGACCGAGATGAAGTCCGCGTCGAGCGCGACCAGTTCCCGCGCGCGCTCGACGTAGTATGCGTCGGTGTGAACCGGGCTCAGCGTGTAGGTCAGCATCGCGTTGACCTTCATGCCCGCTTCGTGTGCCGAGCGCACCGACGAGACGATGTTGCGGTTGTCGTTGAGCGCGTCGTAGACGGTGAGCACGGCCACGCCGAGTTCGGCGAGCACCTTCGAATTGAGCGAGACGATGTCGTCCGGAAAGAGTTCGAACGTGTACAGGCTCTGGCCGCGCGTCAGACCATCGCACGGTGTCGCGAGCCGCTCGCACAGAAGCCCGACGCGCCGCCACGGATTTTCGTGCAGGTAGCGCACGCACACGTCGAAAACCGCGCCGCCCAGAATGTTGACGTATGCATAGCCCACGCGGTCGATCGCGCCAAGAATCGGCGTCATCGTGGCCGTCGTCATGCGCGTGGACCAGAGGCACTGATGCGCATCGCGCAGCGTCACGTCGACGAGGCCGAACGTGCGCGCCATGATGGATGGATCGGTGTCGGTCATGGCGTCTCCAGAAGCCGTTCTTCGACAAAGCGCGTGTGAATCTCGCCGCGCGCGAAGTTCGGATCGGCCAGCAGGGAAAGATGAAAAGGAATCGTCGTCGTGACGCCGTCGACGCGCATTTCGGCGAGCGCGCGGCGCATGCGCGCAATCGCTTCGTCGCGCGACCGGCCCCACACGACCAGCTTCGCGAGCAGCGAGTCGTAGTACGGTGGAATGCGATAACCGGAAAACAGATGTGAATCGACCCGCACGCCGGGGCCGCCCGGTGCATGGAATTCGCGCACGACGCCCGGGCACGGCGCGAAGTTGCGCGCGGCATCTTCGGCGTTGATGCGGCATTCGATCGCGTGGCCACGGATGCACACGTCCGCTTGCGCAATGCGAAGCGGCTCGCCCTGCGCGATGCGAATCTGCTCCTTCACGATGTCGATGCCGGTTACGCATTCCGTCACCGGATGCTCGACCTGCACGCGCGTGTTCATCTCCATGAAGTAGAAGTTGCCCGACGCATCATCGAGAATGCACTCGATCGTGCCGGCGTTCCGATAACCGACGTGCTGGCACAGACGCACCGCGGCCGCGCCGATCTGCGCGCGCAGGCTTGCGCTCAGCGCGGGCGACGGGCTTTCCTCCAGCAGCTTCTGGTTGCGGCGCTGTGCCGAGCAGTCGCGCTCGCCCAACTGCAGAACGGTTTCGCCGTCCGAGAGGATCTGGATTTCGATATGGCGCACACGTGTCAGGAATTTCTCCACGTAGATCGCGCCGTCGCCGAACGCGGCCTTCGCTTCTCGCGACGCGTCGCCGAACCGGCTGTCGAGATTGGCGGGATCGTGCACGACGCGCATGCCGCGTCCGCCGCCGCCGGCCGCCGCCTTGAGCAGCACCGGATAGCCGATCTCGCGCGCGATCGCGCATGCTTGCGCGGAGTTCGCGACCGTGCCGCGCGAACCCGGCGTGGTCGGCACACCGGCTTCATCGGCCATGCGGCGAGCCATCGCCTTGTCGCCCATCAACGAGATCACGCGTGCGCACGGCCCGATGAAGACCACGCCCTCCTTGTCGCACGACGCGGCGAACTCGGCGTTCTCGGAGAGAAATCCGTAGCCGGGATGAATGGCATCCGCGCCATACACGAGGGCTGCCGACACGATGAAGCGCGCGTTCAGATAACTTTCGCCGGAGCGCGCCGGGCCGATACAGACCGCGCGGTCCGCGAGCCGCACGGCGAGCGAATCGCGATCGGCGTCCGAATAGACCTGCACGGTCTCGATGCCGAGCTCGCGGCACGCGCGGATGATGCGCACCGCGATCTCGCCGCGATTCGCGACGAGCACGCGTCTGAAGCGTTTCGCGCTCGCGGACGGTCGGGCGGCCAGGTTCATGCGCGTCCCTCGCTGCCTTGCTGCGCGCGGCGCGGCGCGATCACGATGAGCGGCTGGCCGAACTCCACCGGATCGCCGTCCTCGACCAGCACGTGCGTGACCACGCCGCCCTCGCCCGCCGCGATCGAGTTCATGAGCTTCATCACTTCGATGATGCACACGGTCGTGTCGGGTTCGACGGCGTCGCCGACCTCGACGAAAGGCGTGGCGCCGGGCTCGGGCGAACGGTAGAAGATGCCGACCATCGGCGATTTGACGACGCGGGCGTCGGCGGGCCAGGCGGGAACGGAACCGGAAACGGAAGTAGAAGCGGGAGCGGCTGCTTCAGAGGGTGGCTCGAAGGGCGCGGGCGTCGGCGCGCTGGCCGCAGCCGCTGCGACCGGCGCTTCCGTGCTCGCGCCGCTCGTCGCGCGCACCGCGGGCGCGGTGCCGCTGACCGCCTCGCCGCGCCGCAGGTCGAGTTCGACATCGCCCATGCGCAGATGGAATTCGTTGAAACTCGCCGACGACCTGATCAGTTCGACGAGCTGAACGAGATCCTGAAACGTCAGGGTTGTTTCCTTTTCCATGTGCTGGGCACCTCGCCTTTGCGGCCGGCGCCGGTATGCACCGTGCGCCCGGATTTCAATGGATGGAATGCTGTGTTTCGTTGAGAGAGATGATTGCACACCTGTGAGTCAGGTGCAATAATGAAATGCAGCGTTTCTTTCAGTGAAATCCACTAGATCGCTATTTCACTCAACGGGGAGTCCCGCATGCCGTCTCCAGTCATCATCACCGTCGCGATCACGGGCGCGGTGCCGAGGAAGCGTGACAATCCCGCCGTGCCGGTCACGCCCGACGAGCAGATCGAGTCGACGCACGAGGCGTTCGAGGCAGGCGCGTCGCTCGTGCATATCCACGTGCGCGATTCCGGCGAGAATCCGAGTTCCGATCCCGAGCTGTTCGGCCGCGTGCAGGAAGGCGTGCGCAAGCATTGCCCGGGAATGATCGTGCAGTTCTCGACGGGCGGACGCGGCCGCGAGCAAGCGGCCCGCGGCGCGATGCTTCCGCTCAGGCCCGACATGGCGTCGCTCGCCACCGGCTCGGTCAACTTTCCGAAAAGCATCTACGAGAACCCGCCCGAGTTCGTCGAAGGACTCGCGCGGACGATGCTCGAATACGGCATCAAGCCCGAAATCGAGGTGTTCGATCTCGCGATGCTCTACAACGCCGCGAACCTGGTCAAAGCGGGGTTGCTGGCGCCGAACGCGCACGTGCAGTTCGTGCTGGGCGTACCGAATGCGCTGCCCGCGCGACGCAGCGTGTTCGATTTTCTGCGCGCCGAGCTTCGCGAAGTGCTGCCCCAGGCGACGTGGGTCGCGGCTGGAATCGGGCGGCATCAATGGGAGGTGAACCAGTGGTGTCTCGAGGCGGGCGGCCACTGTCGCACCGGTCTCGAGGACAACACGCGCATCGATGCGACGCGGCTCGCGTCGAGCAACGCGGAGCTGGTCGGCAAGATCGTCGACGCGTGCGAGCGCTTCGGTCGCGTACCCGCGACACCGCAGGAAGCGCGCGCGATCCTGAAGCTGCCGCGGGCGGCCTGAAGGCGTGCTCACGTACAATGGGCGCTTCGAGTTCCTGCCGGATTCCTGCGACGAGCAATGCCGAATGTTGATCCCCAGAAGCCCGAATCGACTGCGTTAAGAGCGTTTGCCGTACTCGAATACGTGGCGCACGCGAACACTCCCGTTTCCCTCGACGACGCGACCCAGGCCTGCAAGCTGCCCAAGCCGACGGTGTTCCGCATCCTGTCGATGCTCGTCGAAGCCGATCTCGTCTATCGCGAGCCGCTCGGCAAGCGCTATACGGTCGGCGCGCGCTCGGCCGCGCTCGCGCTCGACGTGCTGCGCCATTCCACCTTGCGCTCGCAGCCCCATACGGTTTTGCAGGAACTCGTCGACGAAGTGGGCGAAACCTGCAACCTGACCATCCTCGACGGCAACCAGGTGCTCTATCTCGACCGTGTGGAAACGCCGCGGCCGTTACGTCTGCATCTGGAGCCGGGCACGCGCGTGCCGCTGCACTGCACGGCGAGCGGCAAGCTCTTCCTGATGAACATGACGCAAAAGCAGATCGAGGCGCTGATCGGCAAGCCCCCCTACAAGCGCTTCACGTCGCGCACGATCACCGAGTGGGAACCTTTGAAGGAAGAACTCGCGCGCACGCGCGACACCGGTGTCGGCCTGCACGACAGCGAGCTCTTCGACGATTCGGTGGCGATTGCCGTGCCGCTTTCCGCTGCATCCGGACGCGTGTATGCAGCCCTCGCACTGCATGGCCCTTCTTCGCGGCTCGACATCGCGGCCTGCATGAAGTTGTTGCCCGCGTTGCGCGCGGCGGCCAGCGCCATCGCCGATGCGATGGCATAGGTTCGCAGAAGGACCGGGGCATATGCGAGACGACCGGAAGTCTGCTTCGCTGATTTTTCCCCGCGTTTTCCCCGCATTTTTCCCAGCACCCGGCGCTATTCACCCCGACCGGCCGACTGTTCAATACCCAGTTCCATGGTGCGATCCCGCGCCGCGGTTCTGATCGCATCGACGAGCGCTTGCGCCGCGGGCGAGCGCGCCCTTCCGATCGGATAAAGAAAACCATATTCGAGCACGACTTCCGGCGCGAACGGCCGGATCGCAAGATTCCGCGCACCGGTTGACAGCGCGACGAAGGGATCGGCCAATGCAACGCCCAGACCTTGCGCGGCCAGCTCACACGCGATCAATCCATTGGTCGCCTCGAAGCGGATGTTCGGCTTTCGCGCGTGTTCGCGGAACAACCGTTCGAGATGTTGCCGCAACAGCGACCGGCCATGCGTGGCGACGACGGCAATATCGAACAGGTCCGACACTTTGACCCGCCGGCGCTTTGCCAACGGATGGTCTCGCGACATGACGACCACCGCGCGCGTTTTCAGAAACGGTTCGACTTCCACCGTGGGATTGTCGATGGGCAGGACACTGACGCCAATATCGAATTGCTCCTGCGTGATCCATGTTTCGATGTCGAGCCGCACACGCGACGCGACTTCCGCGGTCAGATCCGGCGCGCTTCGCTGAAGAGCCGCCAGTGCAGGCGAAACCAGCGCATTGGTGACGTGAGGCGCCACCAGAATCCTCAGGTGATTCGATGCGCCGGAACGAATCTGCGCGGCTGAACGGGACAGCGACTGGAACTCCCGCATCACCCGATCCACCTCTTCATAGAAGCGCCATCCTTCGGGCGTCGCCTGCAGGCGCTTGCCGACGCGGTTGAACAGCGCGAACCCCACGGACTCTTCCAGCGATATCAGCAACCTGCCCACCTGCGGCTGCGTCCGGTTCAGCCGTTCGGCAGCCTGCGTCACCGACCCGCATTCGATAAACGCCCGAAACGCCTCCAGTTCACGCACGTTCAGCATCTTGCCTCCTTTTGAACTATTTTCGCATATAAGCAATTGTTTTTCGCATTTGACGCATAAGAGCGTGGCTCGTTTAATGGACGACATCGCGGCGGCCCGCGAAGGTCAGGAGAATCCAGCATGTCCAGCGTCGCTGCACGACTCGAACGGCTTCCGTTCTGCGGCTTTCACAAGAAGCTGCTCTTCATGGGAGGACTTGGCTACACCTTCGATGCGATGGACTCATCATCGATGGCCTTCGTCCTGCCCGCGATCAGCCACGCGTGGGCACTGACCTCGTTCCAGATCGGGCTCATCGCCAGCAGCACGTATACGGGTTTTTTCTTCGGCGCGTTGCTGGCCGGCCTCGGCGGTGACCGCTTTGGACGCCGTTTCGTCATGGTCACGGCGCTGATCATTTTCTGCATCGCGTCGCTGATCAGTTCGCAGGTGAATCACTGGCAGGCGTTCTATTCGATCCGGATCTTCGCGGGGTTCGGCGCCGGCGCCGAAAGCGCGATCGTTGCGCCGTTCCTGTCGGAGTTCGTTGCCCGAAAGTATCGGGGCGCGTTTACCGGGGCGCTGGCCGGCTTTTTTGCGGTCGGCTATGTGATGTCCGCGATACTCGGCAATCTGATCATTCCGCACATGGAAGACGGCTGGCGAGTCGTCATCGTGATTACGTCGCTGCCGATTTTCATCCTGCTGTGGTGGCGGCGTTCCCTGCCTGAATCGCCGCGCTGGCTCGAAAGCCGGGGACGTTTCGCGGAGGCAAACGCGACCCTCGACAGGATCGAGGCCCAGGTCAGGAAGGATGGCAAGGCTTTCGAGACTATTCCCGCGTCGATCGCGAAGGCCGTCACGCCACGACATGGTTCGTCGTTCGCCGGCAATCTGGGCGCGATATGGTCGCGCCAGTTGCGCCGTACGACCGCGATGTCGTGGGCAATGTGGTTCGCCATCGCCTTCAGCTACTACGCGTTTTTCACGTGGATCCCAAGCCTGCTGGTTCAACACGGCATGACCATCACGAAGAGCTTCGGCTTCTCGCTGTTGATGTACGTCGCGCAAATCCCGGGTTACCTGTCGGCGGCTTATTGCAATGAACGGTTCGGCCGTCAGGCGACGATCGCCGGCTATATGATCCTCGGCGGCCTGTCGGCGATCGGGATGGCACTGTCGGATGCCACCTGGCAAATCGCCGCCGCGGGCATCTGTCTGTCGTTCTTCATGAATGGCACGTTCGGCGGCATTTACGCGTACACGCCGGAAATCTTTCCCACCTACCTGCGCGCCACGGGCGTCGGCACCTCGTCGTCGTTCGGCCGTATCGGCGCAATCATCGCCCCTATCATGGTCGGCATGATCTATCCGGTACTGGGTTTCGCGGGCGTGTTCGGCGTGACGACCTGCGTGCTGCTGGTCGGTGCATCGACGGTGCTGATTCTGGGCGTGCCGACACGCGGACTCGCGCTCGAAGATATTTCGGCAGCCCATGAAGACGGCGGCCCGGATGACCTCCCGCTCAACGCACGGGAGAGCGACGCGTGAAGACCTTATTGGAGATTGCCCCGGCATGGCTGGCGATTGCCGACGCGCATCGCGACGCCGACCAGCCCGGCGCGACCTTGCGGGCACTGGACGAGGCACTGGAAGCGCTCGTTGGACGCACGTTGCTGACCGTATTGACGGTCTTTCCGGACGACGGCATCGTGCAGCGCACTTATAGCAACCTGAGCGAACGCTATCCGGTTGGTGGATTCAAACGCATCGACCACGCGCCCCGTCTTCGCGAGATACTTGAAACGGGACAGGTATTCATCGCGCGCACGCGCGACGACATCGTCGCCAACTACGCAGACGCGGACACCATTTTTGAAACGGGCTGTTCGAGCGTTCTGAATCTGCCCGTATTCTGGCGCGAACGGATCGTGGCGACAGTCAACCTGCTCCACACGGAAGGGTTCTACGAACCTCGACACGTTCCTGTCGTTCGCAGCCTCGCGCAGGCTGCGCTTCCCGCATTTCTCGAACGTCTGCCGGGTCAACGGCAGGCATTGGCACAAAAAACCGAGCAGGAATACCCTCATGTCTGATCGCGACGATAAAAACAACGCATGGAAAAAGCCGCCCAGCGCTTACCTCACGACGCGCCCCGCCGAATTCAGTCTGCCTTCGACGCCGGTCTCCACCTATATCACGATGCGCGACGGCTGCCGTCTCGCCGCGGATGTTTATGTGCCTCGAGGCGCCGACCCGACTGCGGTGTTTCCGGCGCTGCTGATCTTCACGCCTTACTACCGGCGCTTCAAGACCAACGGCGAAGTCGCTGAACCCGCGCCGGCGGCGGCTCGATATCGGGACTTTTTCGTCGTGCGCGGCTATGTGGTCGTAGTCGTCGATGTGCGCGGCACCGGCGCGAGTTTCGGCACCAGAGACGCGCTGCGCTCGCCAACCGAGCGCGACGATTATCGCGAGGTCGCCGAATGGGCGGTGAAGCAGCCGTGGTCCAACGGTATCCTGGGCTCGACGGGGATCTCGTATGTCGGTGCCGCGGCCTGCTTCCTCGCCAGCACCGGGCACCCCGCGGTGAAGGCGATCGCCCCGCTGTTCGGCGTGTCCGACATCTACAGCGAGCAGTTGTACCCCGGAGGGCTCCTGTCGAGAGTCTGGACCGGCGCATACGATCAACTGATGCTGGCGATGGATCACGACAGACGCGATCTGCTCGGCCAGTTTTCGTACTATACGGACCCGGGGCTTCGCGGGCCGCAGCCAGTCGACGAGGACACCGACGAGGCATGGCTCAAAGCCGCAATCGCCGCGCATCGCAACAATTTCAGCCTGAACGACGCCGCCTCCGAATTCGCGTTCCGGGGCGAAGGCATGCTGCATGATCCGTCGTTGACGCTCGCCGCGTGCAGCCCTTACCACTACCTCGAGCGGATTTCTGCTGACGTACCGATCTACTCGGTGTCGGGCTGGTTCGATGGAGCGGGTTACAGCAACGGCGCGATCACGCGGTTTCTGACCCGGAACAACGCTCACGACAGACTTCTACTCGGCGCGTGGGATCACGGCGCGCGCACGAACGTGTCGCCGTGGCGCGAGGAAGCCGCGCCGCAATTCGACCTCATGGCCGAACTGCTGCGGTTCTTCGATACGCATTTGCAGGGCCGGGAATCCGGTCTGGCCGAAGAGGCGCCGATTCACTATTTCAATATCCATGCGGAAGAATGGGCATCGGCGACATCCTGGCCTCCCGATCACGAACCCGTGCATTTGCATCTCGGGGCCGACCAGTCACTCTCGCCAGCCGAACCGGCGCCGGATGTCATCTCGCATCGCGTCGACTTCGCGACCTCAACGGGTTCACAGACGCGGTACGAGCGCCTGGGCGCCGCCGCAATCGTCGACTACTATCCGGACTGGACGCAACGCTGCGCTTCGATGCTGAACTTCGACACGTCCCCGCTCCCGAGCGCGATGCTGGTCGTGGGACACCCGGTCGCAACGCTGCGCATGTCGATGGATCAGGGCGACGCGTCGATTTTCGTCTATCTGTCGGAAGTGTGCGGCGATGGCCGCGTACATTACATCACCGAAGGAATGCTCAGGGCGATTCATAGAAAGACGGCGCCGGCACCCGACGATTACGTGACCGTGTGGCCGTTCCGACGTTACCACCGCAAGGATGCGAAACCGGTCGACAAAGGCACCGTCGACGAGTATTCGATTCCGCTGCTGCCGGTCGCATGGAAGCTGGCTGAAGGCAGCCGGCTTCGCTTGTCTGTTGCGGGAGCCGACAAAGGACATTTCGTGCCCATGCCGTATGGCCGTCCGCCGACCTTCGACATTCAGGTCGGCTCCGGCGGGAGTTTCGTGGTCGTTCCGGTTCAGGCGAGTTAGACGAACCGACCATCGCCGATACACGATCAGTTGCCGTTGATCGCCCTGTCGGCAATCAGCGCGCCGTAGATTTCGACGGCTTCGTCGATGCGGCTGACCAGACAGAACTCGTCGACCTTGTGAGCCATCGAAGGCTCGCCGGGCCCGAGAATCACCGTGGGCGGATTGCCGGTGACGGACGAAAGCACGCCGCCATCGGTGAAATACGGCGCGGACCTCGCGGTAAGCGCTTCGCGGTGATACGGCGCACAGACCTCCCAGACGCGCTGCATTAACGGATTGCGCCAGTCCGACGTGAGAGGGGGCACGTCGACGAGCCGGTCGAGTTCCACTTCGTCGGTAAGATAATTCGACAGACGCGCGCACAAACATTGATGGTCGAGGCCGGGCACCGTTCTGATATCCACTTCGAACTCGGCCCTGTCCGGCACCGAGTTGACGTTCAGGCCACCGCGAATGGTGCCGACGTTCATGGTCGCGTCGCCCATCAGCGGATGCGTCGGGGCGCCCAGGCTGAATGCCTTGAGCTTCGATATCGCTTCGGCGGCCTTGTAGATGGCGTTGACGCCCTGCTCCGGCATCGATCCGTGAGCCGCGCGGCCACGCGCCGTGGCGCGCATCCACAGCGCGCCCTTGTGGCCGACGAACGGATAGTTGGAGGTTGGCTCACCCACCACCAGGAGCGCGACGTCGCGCATCAGATGACGCGCGGCACCGGCAAGCGCTCTCGCGCCGTCGCAACCCGTTTCTTCACCGCCCGTCAGCACGAGATGAACGCCGGCGCCGGCGCGAATCGCATCGGCATGGTTTGCGCACGCGGCCACGAACGCCGCGATTCCGGCTTTCATGTCGCTCGAACCGCGTCCATAGAGACGGCCGTCATCAATTTCGGCGCCGAGCGGAGCACGGCTCCATTGCGCTTCCCCGAGCGGAACCGTATCGAGGTGGCCCGTAAAGCCGATCGGTTTAACGCATGCGCTTCCGCGCAGGTTGGCGACGAGATTGAATCGCTTCTCCCCGAAGGTTTGCAGCGCGACGTCGAAGCCGATTGAAGACAGGACCTCCGCCATATAGCTCGCGCACGCCTGCTCGTTTCCTGGCGGATTGATCGACGGAATCCGCACCAGATCCTTCGTCAGCGTCACCGCATCCATGCCGGACTGCGAGCGTATTGGGACCATCGCGGTATCCATGGTGTCTCCGGGAAAAATAAATCATGGAGTCGTCGCCTCATGCGCGACGATCCCTGCGCGTTCAATTCGCGCCCTACGTATCGCCGACGATCGCGATGCCGTCGACCTGCACGCGCTGCCCCGGTTGCGTCAGCCCGGCGACGCGCACGATGCTGACCACGGTGCGGTCCCTGTCGAGATGGCGCTCGAGCACGTCGACCAGCCCGGTTACATCGCCGCCGTTATCGCGCCCCTCGGCCACGTAATACACGTTGAGTTTGACGAGATCGTCGAGGCCGGCCCCACACTGGCGCAGCAACTGTCCGATACGTTCCATCGTCGACCCGATCTGCGCCGAAAGGGAAGCGCCGTCCGCCGCGCCGACGCCGCCGACATACACTTCATCGCCAACCCGCGCCGCTGACGGGAAATCCGCGCCCGGCGTCGAAACGAACCGCTTTTCAGCGTGCTTCACCGCGGTTGCGTCGATTTCGAGCAAAAGACCTTCGTACAGGAGATCGACGCCGAGAGAAACGAGCACCGGCGATGCGACCGGAACCCGACGCTTCACCTCGCCGACGATCCCGGTGAGCGTTTGCCGTCCCATCGCCTGATCGTCGCCGCATTGATACGCAATCTTCAGCGAGACCACATCGCTCCACGTCGATCCGGCATCGCGCAGCACATGCTCGATGTAGTCGAGCGTGTTGCGGACCTGCGGAATCAGTTCGCCGGCGGCGATGGCCCGCCCTTTGCGATCGGCGGAAATCTGGCCGCCCACATAGACTTTGTCCCCGACGAGCCATCCTTGCGAAAACGGCGTCGGAATACTCCAGTCCCATGCATGGGCCGGCATGATGCGCGTCTTCGGCGTGCGGACATCGCCGATACCGTCGACACCAATCAACGCGCGCGAGTCGCGCAGCCCTCTGACGCGCAGCGCCGTGGCCGCCGGTCCCGGATCGGCGAGATACTGGAGGCGCACGCCGGTCATCTGCTCCCAGAACCGCGTCACGTCCTCGCCGGTGCCGTCATACAGGTAGTAGGTGTGCAGTTTGACGAGATCGGCCATGCGCGCGCCGCACGATTCGAGTTGCGAAACGAGGCGCCGGAATGCGCCGTGCGTTTGCGGCCCGATACGGTCGCGGTCATGCTCCGGCATGTCGTCGGCGATCTGGCTGCCCACGTACACGGTCGAGCCGATCCGGCGCGCATGCGGAAATGGCCAGCGTAACGCCCGCGGATGCGGATGTGGGGAATCGTCGGCTTCGGCTGTCATGTCATCTCTCCTTCGAAGCGGGATCGAAATTCGATAGCGCGAATCGATGCGCAACGCGGGCGCATTGTCATTCGCCTCGATAGGGTTCCGATATCTCCACCTTGTAGCCATCGGGATCCTCGACGAAGGCCAGAACGCGCTTGCCGTGCTTCATCGGCGACGGCGCCTTGAGAATCCTGACGCCGGCGTTTTCGAGGTAGTCGCAAAACCCGTAGACGTCCGCCACCTCGATCGCGATATGGCCGAATGCCGTGCCGTGCACATACGGTTCCGGCTGTTCCCAGTTGTGGGTCAGCTCGATGGTCGGAAACGAGGCTTCGGCTCCATAGCCGATAAAGGTGTTGGTGAATTTTCCAGCGGGGTAATCGGTACTTCGCAGCACCTGCATATGAAGCAGATCCACATAGAAACGCAGGCTGCGCTGCAAATCCCCCACGCGCAGCATTAAATGGGAAAAACGGATCGTCGGATCGATCCCGTGCCGCCGGGCCTCGCCGGCTTGCGTCGAAAGCGTGTCGCTCATCTGGGTTCCTTGTCGAAAAATCGGCGGTTCAATATCTGCCGCGCGTATACCGATGGATCAGGCCGGCACTGGAGACGATCAACAGCGTCAAGCCGATAAGCAGCACCGACACGGAGGCGATGGTCGGCTCGAATTCGAAACGCGTCGCGTCGAGCAGCCGTTTGGGCAGCGTCACCGCGTTCGCGCCGCTCAGGAATACCGCGATCACGACTTCGTCGAATGAAGTCAGGAACGCGAACAACGCGGCAGTGAAAATCGACGGCCAGATCATCGGAATGATGATGCGCAGCGCGGTGGTGAGCGGCTTCGCGCCTAGGCTGCGCGACGCCGTCTCCAGCGAGAAGTCGAAATTCGTGAGCGCGCCCAGCACCACCACGATCACATAGGGGATCGTGAGGATCAGATGCGCGAGCACGATGCCGGTCGTCGTGCCGACCAGACCGAATTTGGCGAAATTGAGGTAGAACGCCACGGCGAGCACCACCGGCGGCACGATGAGCGGCGAGAGCAGAAACACCAGCAGTGGTATTCTCACGCGCGACTTCAGGCGCACGAGGCCGAGCGCGCACAAGGTGCCGATCGGCACGGCAAGCGCCACGACGATCAACGCGATGCGTACGCTCAATAGCGTCGGGTCCACCCAGTCGTGCGATTCGAAATAGCGCACGTACCATCGCAGCGAATAGCTGTGCGGCGGAAACTGGAGGAATGCGGAACCGCAGAACGAGAGCGGAAACAGCACCACGATCGGACCCACCAGAAAGATCAGCGACAGCACCGTCACGGCCCAACTGGCCGGACTCGCCGGCACCGCGTCGTGCGCGGCCCGGCGCCGCAGTCCCCGCCATCCGGCGCGGCCCGCCAGGCGGCTCGCCGCCGTGATGCGCGCCACCCGGCCCGTCACGCTCCAGATTGCTGCGCTCACGATCCGGCGCGACGGTGCGCGACGCCGCGCGGCGCCGCCGTCGACCTGCGGATTGAGGCTTCTTACGCCGAGCAGCACGCGAAGCAGCGCCAGCGCGACCACCACGACCACGAAGAACAGCACCGACATCGCCGCGGCGCGGTGCCAGTCGTTCATCGCGTTCAACGCATTGTCGATCAGCATCACATAGGTGCTATCGCGAATGCCCCCCAGCAAGGTGGGCGTCACCCAGAATCCCAGCGACATCACGAACACCAGCACGCAGCCCACCGCGACGCCCGGCAGCGAGAGCGGGACGAACACCGTCATCTGCGCGCCGGCGGCGCTCGCGCCCAGGCTGCGAGCGGCGCGCGCGAGGCGTTCATCCACCTGTTTCATCGCGCTGTAGATCGGAAACACCATGTACGGCAGCATGATGTGAACCATGCCGATATAGACGGCGCCGCGCCGATAAAGCAGCGAAAGCGGATGATCGATCACGCCGAGCTGGAGCAGCCACTGATTGAGAATGCCGTGGTTGCCGAGAATCACCATCCACGCATAGCTTCTGACAAGCGTGCTGGTCCACAACGGCAGCGTCAGCGCGAGGCCGATGACGAGTCGCGCCTTCGGCCGCGCGCGCAGCATGACGAGCGCGATCGGGTAGCCGAGCAGCGCGGAGATGAGCGTCACGCCGGCGGCCAGCGCGAGCGTCGAGCGCAGCACGATCCACACCGGTCTTTCGGCAAAAAGCTCGGTATAGGCATCGAGCGACCATTGCGGCGCGCCGACGCTGAACAGCAGCATGTGCATCATCGCCGCGCCGTACACCACCACGAACAGCACGCAGACGGGCAGCAGGCCCCACACGCCGATCGAGTTGAAGCGCGACGCGCGGCGCAGCCCCGGTGCGCGTGCCGCCCGCCGGCGCGTCAACCAGCCGCGTCGCAGGCCATCGAACGACGGATCTATTGGGTCAGTTGCCATTTGTTCCATTCCACGACGTTCTGGGCACGCCAGCTTTTCTTCGTGGCGGGATCGATGGTCGACCACCACGCGTCATTGACCCAGATCTGCTGCGCGAGGTTTTGCGGCGCGGTCGGCAATTCCTTCGCGCGCTGCGCATCGATGTACTGGAAAGCGAACTTGTTGGGCGGGCTCGCGGGAACGAGCTTGACGAAAGCGGCCCAGACGTCGGGGCGCGACGCGAACGCAATGAACTTCATCGCATTCCTGTAGTTGTGCGCCCCCTTCGGGATCACCCAGTAGTCGCCTTTGAGCAGTCCCTCGTTGAACGTGTAATCGACGGGCGCTCCTTCGTCCTTCATCTGCGCGATGCGCATCTGCGACACGACCGCCACGCTCGCTTCGCCGTCGACGAGCGCCTGCGGCCCGACCGCCGCGCCTTGCGCCCACTTCGCCACGGCGGGCTGGATTTTCGAAAGGCTCTGGTAGGCGCGCTTGAAATCGAGCGGGTACAGATGGTCCGCGCTCACGCCGTCCGCCAGCAGCGCGTATTCGATTGGCGGAAACGCGGCGTCGCCCGCGTCGAACACGCGTTTGCCGGGAAAACGCTTCACGTTCCATACGTCGGCATAGCTCTCGGGATGCGGCGTGCCCGGCGGAAACGCCTTGGTGCTCCAGGCGATCACGCGCGAGTAGATCATCGCCGCGACGCCATACGGATCCTTGCCGGCCGGCGTCAGACCGTCGAGCACGGTTTTCTGGTCGATCATCGAGTAATCGATTTTTTCCAGCAGATTCTGGTTCTTGAGCACGAGGAAATCGACGGGCACGACCTGCGCCACGTCGAATTCGATGTTGTTGCTCGCTTCCATCGCGATGATCTTCGACGCCATCGGCTGCGTCGCCTCGACGACCTTGATGCCCGTTTCCTTCTCGAACGGAATAAAGATCGCCTTGCGCTGCGCGTCCTGGATGCTGCCGCCCCACGACGACACAACGACCTGCTGCTGGTCGGCCCGCGCGTCGATGGCCGCGACCGTCAGCAAAACGAATGGCACGATGCGCAACAGGCATCGCAATCCCGGCATCAGATCCATGCGCGTCTCCTCATCAGTGAACGGAGTCGAAAATCACCATGTCTTCGTCGTGCCAGCCGATCGGGATGGCCTCGTCGAGCGACATGGGCTGTGGACAGAACCGCGAATTCGCGAGCTTGGCGGTCATGACCAGATCCGCGCCGAGCTCGACCTTGAGCCGCAAGGTATCGCCGCTGAAAAGCCGCTCGCGCACGCGTCCGCTGAAGCAGTTCGGCAGCGCGGCCGCCTGCTCGCCGAGCATCACGCGCTCGGGGCGCACCATCAGCGTCACGCTCTGGCCATGCCGCACCGGCCGAGGCAGCGACGATTCGATGCAAAGGTCGCCGGCGGTGCGGAATGCGGTCCCGTCGACGCCGTCCTTCTCCGCCTTCGCCACGATGAAATTCGATTCGCCCATGAATTCGGCGACGAAACGCGAAGCCGGGCGCAGGTACACGTTCTCGGGCGTATCGACCTGCTCCAGCCGGCCCGCATTCATGATCGCCACGCGATCGGAAATGAGGAGCGCCTCTTCCTGGTCGTGGGTGACGAACAGCATGGTCATCTGCGTGTTGTCGTGCAGTTGCTTGAGCTCGATCTGCATCTTCTCGCGCAGATGTTTGTCGAGCGCGCTCAGCGGCTCGTCGAGCAGCAGCGCGGACGGATTGAACACCATCGCGCGCGCCAGCGCGACGCGCTGCTGCTGGCCACCGCTCAGTTGCGCCGGATAGCGCTCCAGGTAATCCCCGAGCCCGACGGTGTGCGCGATGACCTTCACCTGACGCTCGATGTTCTCGCGCGCGATGCCGCGCATCACGAGCGGATACGCGATGTTTTGCGCGACGCGCAAATGCGGAAACAACGCATAGTGCTGAAATACCACGCCAAGATTGCGGGCCTCGGGCGGCAGGCGATTGATCGCGACGCCGTTGATCAGTATCTCGCCGGCCGTGGGTTCCGCGAAGCCCGCGATGGTCGACAGAATCGCCGTCTTGCCCGAGCCGCTCGGCCCAAGCAGCGTGACGAGCTCGCCGCAGCCGATGTCGAGCGAGACGTTGTCGATCGCCTGGGTGTTGCCATAGGACCTGCAAAGACTGCGTAGGCTGATCTCGGCGCCCATGATCGCTCCCCGCGAATAATGACCGGTTCCGTACTAACTCGTCGCGCATGCGTTGACACACGGGCCGAGATGCCCGACGCAATGTGCGTCCATGGCTTCCACGTCGGCGCCCGCCGCGACCAGCGCGCGCGACAGCGCGAAAAACGCCGCCGCGTTGAACGCGGCCACGCCCGTTACCCTGCCGTCGAGCGAATAGACCGCGGCGAAGCGGCGGCCATCCGCGGCTTCGTAAAAACGTTCGCGCAGTTGCCCTCCGCACTCGCCATAGAACTGGAAGCGGCTGCCGTGCTGATCGGACCAGACGTAGGGCATCAGCGCATGCGGGCCGTTATGTGCGGCCGGCGCGGCCATCATATGCGCGGCCACGAGACGGGCCTGCGTGAGCGCGTGTGTCCAGTGCTGGCCTCTCGGGGCATACGTACCGCCCTCTTCCTGCCAGCGCGCCACGTCGCCGACCGCGTGGATGCCCGGCGCCGCGCTGCCGCTCGCATCGCAGAGCACGCCGTCGTCGATCGCCAGGCCCGACGACGCAAGAAACTCCACGCACGGCGCCGCGCCGATGCCGACCACGACGAGGTCCACCGGTACGCGCGCGCCGTCGGAAAGCAGCAGCGCCTCGACGCCCGACGCACCTTCGACGACGTCGACGATCTCGCTGCTCAACCTGAGCACGACGCCGCTATCCGCGTGCAAGCGTGCCGCGCGCGCGCCGAACAGCGCGCCCGCGACGCGGCCGAACAGGCGCGCTTGCGTATCGATCAGCGTCACGTCGCGCCCGCTTGTCCGAATCGCGGCTGCCACCTCGGTGCCGATAAAGCCGCCGCCCACCACCGCCACGCGGCGACTGTCCGCCAGCAGGTGGCGCACCCGCAGCGCATCGTCGAGCGTGCGCAATTCGCAGACGTTGTCGAAACGCGTGAGGCAACGCATGCGCCGCGCGCGGGCGCCCGTCGCGATGACGAGCGCATCGTAGGCGAGCGGGCTGCCCTCTTGCAGTTCGAGGCGCGCGCGGGCCGTGTCGACCGCGGTGACCCATTGGCCGAGCCGCAATTCGATGTCCCGCTGCGCGTAGAAGTCCGGCTCGCGCAAGGCCGTGGCGGCCGGCTCCATCTGCCCCGTCAGCACGGTCTTGGAAAGCGGCGGACGGTCGTATGGCCAATGCGCCTCGCCGCCGACGAGCACGATGCGGTCGCGGCAGCCGTGCTCGCGCAGCGAATGCGCGACGTTCACGCCCGCGAGCGAAGCTCCGACGATGACGATGGAACGGGCCGGCGACATCAGCTACGGCTCACGGTGATGGCGGAAACGGGACACATGCGGGCCGCTTCGTTCAATTCGTCGAAGCTCGCGTCCTGCTGCGCGTCGGGAAGCAACTGGGCAAGCCCGGTTGCCTCGTCGATGCGAAACGCGCGCGGCGCGGCAATCACGCAAAGTCCATGCCCCTGGCAGACATCGAGGTCGAGCGAGATCTTGATAGCCATCGCTGGAGTCCGTGTGCTAGATGATGAAACTGTTGTTGCCCTGCGGCTCGCTCGCATCGAGCAGATCGATCAGTTTGGTCTTGATCGAGTAACCGCCGGCGCGCGGCCGCAACTGGAAACTCTGCGTGCCCACGAAACACACGGTCCGATGCCGGTGTTCCCACAGCGTGAGGTTTGCCCGCACCTCGACGATCTCCGCGCTCGCGCGCCACGCCTCGACGTTGGCAAGCATGCGGCAGGTGTTCGACCGCGGAATCTGCGCGCATGGCGCGCCGGTCTCGACGAACGCGATCCGGTCCAGCAGGCGCCGGCGATCGTCGAAATTGATCGCGGCGCTGTGCGCGAGACGATGCTCGGCGCGCATCGACGGAACCCAATAGAGCACGTCCTCGTCGCAGAGCGCGATCCACTGGTCGTAGCGCCGCATGTCCAGCAGACGCGCTTCACGCAGCACGAAGGCGAGCACCGCGTCGCGTTCCGCGGCGGGCAGATCGCACACATCCGTGCGCGTGCTCATGCGCGTGCGGAACGCCTCGATCCCGGCATAGCTGCCGTCGTCGACCGGCGAGCGCTCGACAGACGCGCCCGCCGTGGCCGGAGAAGAGAGTTGCACCATGAAATGATCTCGCGTGTAGGTGGGAGGCCTGGCCTCGATCGGGCACGATCGAGCTTGAGTTCTAGTCGAGCTTCAATCGCACGGGTCTGGCCATCTGCGTCTTCCAGTACCCGTACGCGCCCCTGATCGCAGTGTCGTCGGTCTTGTTGCTCGTCACGACGCCGGTTTGCGGATCGACGCTCTGGCGACACATGCCGCGGCTCACGTCGAGCCATTCCATTTCCGGAATCGTCGTGAGCGCGTGCTGCACACGCTCCATGATTTCGCTGTCGTCGCGCGAGCCGAGGCTGTGAAAATCCTCGTCGAAACGGATGCGCAACTTGTTCACCGCGTCCGGCGCGTCGTTGATGAGCGTCGTGAAGTAGCGCACGTGGGTGCGATCGACAGCAACGGGTTCGAACACCGCGAACATGCCGTTGCCCATGATGAGCAGATTCGGATAGATGACGAGATTGATGCCCGCGCGCCCGACCAGTTCGAGATAGCGCTCGCTCGCCTGCTGGCCGCATTCGCGTTCCAGTTCTTCGGCGAACGCTTCGCGGCCCGGAAAAGGACGCGCCTGATGCCACGACGATCTGAGTTCCGCGCGATGGTCGCCCATCTTGTGACCGTTGCCGAAATACTGGCAGACCATTCCGGTGCGATCCGTGACGTGCGAAAGCCATTTGCCGGGACCGTGGCGGCGTGCATTCATCAGATTGGTCGCCTTGTGCAGGAAGGGCGTGTGATAACCGTCGGTGTTGTTGTCGTTTTGCTGCTTCCAGTTGCCGTGGTAGGTCATCTTCACGCTCTCGACCACGCTTACGCCGTTAGGCCCGATCGCATCCTTCTCGACGGCCCAGTCGAACACGTCGCGCGCCTCGCCGAGCCACGCGTCCAGCGGTTCCACCGCGGGATTCAGCGAGCCGAACACGAAGCCCCGATACGATTCCACGCGCGGCAGGCGCCCAAGACGATGCGCGGCGTAATCGAAATCGGCTCCGTAGCCGTCCGGGAACGTGATCGACGCGAGTTGCCCATTGTTCGAAAAAGTCCAGCCGTGGTACGGACAGGTGAAGCGGCTGCGGTTACCCGCGTTTTCGAGGCACACGGGACTGCCGCGATGCGTGCAGCGATTGAGAAACGCGACGAGTTCGCCGCTTTCGGTGCGCGTGACGATCGTCGAGCGCCGGCCCACGGTCACCACCTTGAAATCGTTCGGCTTCGCGATTTCACTTTCATGCAGCAGGAACACCCAGTTGCCGCCGAAGATCTGCGTCATCTCCGCTTCGAAGATTGCCGGGTCGGTGTAGATCGAGCGGTGCACGAGGCCGTTGTCGAGCACCAGATCCTCATACGAAGTGCGTCGTTCAGGGGCGATGGGAATGCGCTGCTCGATCAGCATGCATGTTCTCCAGAATGTAGACGGCTGAGGCGTCTATTTCACTGCGTTGCTTGTAGGTTTACCGTAGTTCAAGTTACTTGAAAATGCTACAATGTCCTTGCCTAGTGTTTACCCCTTGGCGAATCCGCCCAACCTTCAAAGCGCTTATGAAAACGACGACCCGAACGAACCGCAAAGCGACGGGCGGTGCCCCCGTCAAGGCGAAACCGCGCATCGGCAATGCGGCGGCAGTCAATGCCGTGGTCGCGGCGCCGCCCGCGCCGCCGTCACAGCAGCGCTATTTCGGCCGCAACCTGAATCACGCGCGCAAGGTGGCCGGCTTCACGCTGCGTGAGCTGGCCGACCAGGTGGGATGCTCCGAGAGCCTGCTTTCGAAAATCGAAAACGAGAAAGCCACCCCTTCGCTGCAGATGCTGCACCGGATCGTCACGTGCCTGAACACCTCGATCGGCGCGCTGTTTACGAACGAAGAGCCCGGCACACGAGTCGTGAGCCGGCGCGGCGAACGTCCGGTGATTTCCACGGGTCACGCCGAGCGGTCCGGCAAAGTCGTGGGCGTCGATATCGAATGGCTGGTGCCGTATCCGGAAAGCAAATTGCTGTCGGGGTCCATTCACAAGATCGCGCCGCAAGGCGGTAGTTGCGGCGCGATCGTGCATAAGGGCGAGGAAGTGGGATACGTGCTGAAGGGATCGTTCGAGCTGACCGTGGACGGCATCGTCTACACGCTGAACGAAGGCGATTCGTTCATGTTCTCGTCGGAGCGCCCGCACGGCTATCGCAATCCGGGCGATGTCGAGGCGTGGATTCTCTGGATCAATACGCCACCTACGTTCTAGCGTGACCGCAACGTATAAAGCGCGCGGGTTGGTCACCTTTTCCCGGGGCGAGTTGGGAGCGGTTTAAATCACTCCCTCTCGTGACCGAACAGTTCCGATTCCACCAGCCCGGCCGGTATCCAACTCGCCTTGATAGGCGGTCATGGTGTTCTCCGCGTGACGTATTGATGAAAGCGCCAACCATAGCATGCGTCGCGTCCGCGGACGGACGGTGTAATACAGCGGCGCTCACGCCGTATAGCGCAGCGCTTCCAGCAACAGGCTAAGGGGTGGAGATTTCCGGCGGTTCGAATAGTAGAGGTGATAGCCCTCGTAGACCTGGCGCCATTCACGCAGAACCTCGACCAGTTGACCGGCATCGATGCGCGAACGAACCAGCTGCTCCGGAACATAAGCGAGACCCAGGCCCGCTACCGCAGCCTCGACGACCTGGAAGATGCTGTTGAGCACCACCTGTCCGTCGACCTTGACCCGGTGCTCCTTCGAGCTTTTCCTGAAGACCCATCCAAAATAGCCTTGGGAAGGCAACCGCAGATTGATGCAGTTGTGTTCGATGAGTTGCTGCGGACGCCTGGGTTTTGGGTTGCGCTCGAAATAGGCGGGGGAACCGACGACCGCCATCGGGATGTCGGGTCCGATGCGCACCGCGATCATGTCCCTGGAGATCAGCCCGCCGCGACGAACCCCGGCGTCATAGCGCTGCCCCACGATGTCGGCAAGGCCGTAGTCGGTGGTGATTTCAACCTTGATGTCCGGATAGTTCGCGAGGAACGCCGGGAGAGCGGGCCACAGCACGGTGTGAACCGCATATTCGTCCGCGGAAAGACGGATCGTGCCTGCCGGCCTGCTGCGCAACGCGTTCATCTGGGCCAGACCCTGCTGGATCTCTTCCATCGCCGGCCCGATGAGCGTCAACAGCCGTTCTCCGGCCTCGGTCGGCGATACCCGGCGCGTGGTGCGCTGAAAGAGCGGCATGTCCATGCGTTCCTCGAGCAGACGGATCGTCTGGCTCAGGGCCGACTGCGACACACCCAGCCGTTTGGCGGCACGGGTGAAGCTTTGCTCTTCCGACACGATGAGGAAGGCATGGAGATCACGAAGATTGTCGCCGATCATTGATAAGAAACTCTAATGAGAGCATCTGGATATTACCCTCTTATCGAAGTATATGCCCGCCCCCAGAATGATGTCTGGACGCTTCGGCGCCATCCGACCTATCCCGTCAAAGGAGCCAGTGCAATGAAATCCGTGACATTCAGAAACAGAAGCTGGGACGTGGCCGCCACGCTGCGCGTGCCCGAGGGCTTCGATGCCGGCAGGAAATACGCCGCCATCGTCTGTGCCCACCCCATCAGCAGTTGCAAGGAGCAGACCGCCGGGGCCATCTACGGCGACGCGCTGACCCGGGCCGGTTTCATCACGCTGGCCTTCGACGCATCCACCCAGGGTGCCAGCGGCGGCGAACCGCGATTCCTCGAAGACCCCGCCACGCGTGTCGAGGACTTCCGCTGCGCGGTGGACTACCTGGTCACGCTGCCCTATGTGGATGAGGAGAAGATCGGTGTGCTGGGCGTCTGCGGTGGCGGCGGCTACGCCGTCAGTGCCGCGATGACCGAACGCCGCTTCAAGGCGGTGGGCACCGTGGTCGGCGCCAACTATGGCCGCCTGATGCGCGAGGGCGACATGACGCCCGATGCCGCGATCAAAACGCTGGACGCCGTCGCCAGACAGCGCACCGCCGAGGCACGCGGTGCCGAACCGCTGATCGTCGGCTATATCCCGGGCTCCGAAGCCGAGCGCGCGAAGGCCGGCATGGACGACATCGATATCGTCGAAGCCGTGCAGTACTACACCACACCGCGCGGCCAGCAGCCGGGCTCGCCCAACAGGCTGCGCTTCACCAGCACCGGCGCGGCCGTGGGCTGGGATGCCTTCCACCTGGCCGAAGTACTGCTGACCCAGCCGCTGCACATCGTCATCGGCAGCGTGCCGGGCGGCTTCGGCTCCTACCGCGACGGACTGGAACTCTACGGCCGCGCGCGTTCGAGCCAGAAGAGCATTCAGATCGTCGAAGGCGTCAGCCATTACGACCTTTACGACAAGCCGGAGGCCACCGGCCAGGCGCTGGAACAACTGGTGCCGTTCTACAGGAAGCATCTCGGCGCCTGAAGCCGGCCGCCGCGCGTAACGCCGCCCTGTCCGATTCGCATCCTGGGCGGTCGCTATTTTCAATCCGGTCAGACACGAAAGGAGACCGAACATGAAATCCGTGAAGTTCAGGTACGGCTCGATCGAGATGGCCGCGAACCTGCATCTGCCTGCCGGCTTCGATGAGAAGAAGGCTTATCCGGCCATCGTCGTCGCTCATCCTGCTGGCGGCGTGAAGGAACAGACGTCGGGCGTCTACGCCGGCAAGCTCGCGGCCGAAGGTTTCGTCGCGATCGCCTTCGACGCTTCCTGTCAGGGCGAGAGCAGCGGCGAGCCTCGCCAGCTCGAAGACCCCTATGCGCGCGTCGGAGACATCAGCGCCGCGGTCGATTACCTGACGACACTGCCCTATGTCGATCGTGAGCGCATCGGCGCGATGGGTATCTGCGCGGGCGGCGCCTATACCGTGACGGCGGCGCTCGGTGATCGCCGCATCAAGGCCGTGGGCGCCGTCAGCGCCACCAACTACGGCGCGATCCTGCGCAATGGCTGGGAAGGGCGCAACGACCTTGGCGGAGCGTTCGCGATGCTGGAGGACGCCGTGAAGGCTCGCACCGACGAAGCCAACGGCGCCGCGACAGCCTACTACCCGATCGTGCCGCGAACCGCGAAAGAAGCACCCAATGCCGACCTGGCCGAGGCGGTCGAGTATTACCGTACCCCGCGGGCCCAATGCGCCACGTCGCCGAGCATCGCGCCGGTGCGCAGCCTGATGCAGCTCGTCACGTTCGATGCCTTCCACCTGGTGGACCTGTTCCTGACCCAGCCGATCCAGATCGTCGCCGGCGACGAGGCTGGCACGCGCTGGATCAGCGAAGACCTGTTCCGCCGCGCGGCCAGCAAGGACAAGCATCTGTACATCGTTCCGGGTGGCACGCATATCGGCATGTATGACAAGCCGGATCTGGTGGCCGAGGCGATGTCGAAGCTCGGGCCTTTCTTCAAGGCAAGGCTTTGAGTACAAGCACCGTCCGGGTGTTGTGTTCCGGGCGGTGTTTCGAATCGCCTGTTTGAACGCGGTCGTCGATACCGTCACAACCGTAATGCGGCGCAAAGGTCATCGCGATGACCGAAGCCTTGGGACGTGCGCCACCGAGCGACGATCCGGGCGCGAAGATAAGTTGCAAATCCTCATCGGTTTCCTCGTCGCGCAAGATGCGTTCGGTGATTTGCAACAGCCGCCCCAATTCGATGATCGCAGGAACGCCAGTGGGTACGGGCGACTGAAACTCGTTTCGTAAGTCTCTAACGCGATTGATGTAACACGAAGATGACATTTTCGCCATGGACCTATCCGGATTGGCTGAACGGTTCAACGTCGTATGGACGCGAATCGCAGATCACCTCCTGACGCGGGTGCGCATTGCGCCCAGGTCTTCTTCCGATAGTCCGTGATAACGGCGACTGCTCGATATGCAGCCGCTCGGCCGCTCGCGCAAAGTGGAGTTCTTCGGCAACAGCCAGGAAACAGCGCGGATGACCGGGCTTCATTCCAGAACCTATCTCGTTGCGATGGCATCGATACCAGTGAGTTCGGCTGACAATATCCAAAGGCGCTCCGCCTGATCGGGGTCGATGGCGTAAGAGCGAACGCCGCTGAAGGATGGCGGCTCGCTGTCGTCGACTTCGGCGATTTCGCAATCTTCACAATACAAGCCTCCGATGCCTTCCAACTGCGCAGATGTCGCGGCCCAGACCTGGGTCGCGGCACCTTGCTGTGTCGTCTTGAACGTTGGATCGGCGGGATGACCGTTCGCGTCGAGCCAGCCGGCGGCGATCATTTCGTCCTGTGTTAAATAGCGCTGGAGTGGCGTAAAAATCTTGCCTGGGTGAAGCGAGAAAGCCCGGACACCTTCATGCTGACCAAGCCGATCGAGATGAGCAGCAAACAACGCATTGGCTGTCTTCGATTGTCCATAGGCCAGCCACTTGTCGTAGCCCTGCGTGAATTGCACGTCGTCCCAGCGAATACCCGATAGATGGTGTCCCGCCGAGGACACGGCCACCACCCTGGCACCCCCTTTGAGTGCCGGCCATAGCAGATTCACCAGGGCAAAGTGCCCCAGATGATTGGTGGCGAACTGAGCCTCCCAATCCGGTCCTACGCGGGTTTCCGGGCAGGCCATAAGGCCCGCGCTGCCAATCAGGATGTCGATGTGCTTGCCGCCGGCCAGAAAACGCTGAGCGAAATCGCGCACGCTGGCCAGGTCGGAAAGATCCAGACGCTCGACTTCCGCGTTGGGAATACCGCTGATCTTCGCGCGCGCGGCTTCCTCATCGCGCGCGGCGACAATGACCCGTGCGCCGGCATCTGCCAGTGCTCGCGTCGTCTCCAGACCCAGGCCGGAATGGCCTCCAGTGACAATTGCGGTGGTATCGGACAGATTGCGCGCTACAAGTACTTCGGCCGCGGTCGTTGCCGCTCCGAAACCGGAGTGGATGGGAAACTGTTTGCTGGTCATGGAATGTCCTGTAAGCCGGAGATGGAATTAACGCAAAACCCACGTCCATCATTGTCGAGGCTAGACTTAGGACTGTGAATGCAGCACAGTCCAATGATCTGTCGAGATCGTCCAAATTTATCCATGGACCCGCTATCTGAAGTTCTCTCCCTCCTGAGCACCCAAAGCTCCGTTTTTGCGGGTCTGAAGGCCGGAGGAGACTGGGCCATCGACTTCCCTGCGCCCGATGGCATCAAGTTCAACGCAATCGTCGAAGGAACGTGCTGGCTGACTGTGGAGGACGTGGAGCAACCTGTCCGGCTGGAGGCTGGCGATTGCTTTCTGCTGTCCCGCAAGCGTGCGTTTTCGCTTCGCAGCGATCTGGCCTTGCCGACTATCCACTCGGATGAGATTTATCGTTATGCCGTCAATGGCATCGCCCACTGTGGCGCCGCCGATGCGTTTTTCCTGATCGGGGGCCGCTTTGCTTTTGGTGAGGAAGCCAGTCTGCTATTCGACGGATTGCCGCCGGTGGCGGTCGTCAAGAGCGGTTCGGATCAGGCATCCGTGTTGAGCTGGGCCTTGCAGCGCGTTGCCCATGAGCTTGCCACTCCATCCCCAGGTCACTCGATCGTGGTTCAGCATCTCGGCCACATCATGTTGGTGCAGGTTCTACGGCTTTATCTGGCACAGGAAGGAAACAGCACGCCAAGCTGGCTACTCGCTGTCTCCGATCCACGTATCGGAGCAGCCATTCAAGCTATTCATGCCGATCCCGCGCGTCCCTGGACTGTCGTAGACCTTGCCAAAGTCGCCGGTGTCTCTCGTTCGACTCTTGCTTTACGTTTCAGGCAGAAAGCGGGTCTCCCACCCCTGGAATACGTCTCGCGCTGGCGTATGCAATTAGCTACGCGTTCATTGAAAAACAATCACGCGACGATTTCTTCAATAGCGCAGAAGTTAGGCTACGACTCCGATAGTGCATTCAGCCATGCCTTCAAGCGCATCATGAAGTGTTCGCCTCGTGAATACAGGGAAAAACTGGCGTCCCATTCGCTGCAATAGGAAAAAACTCATACGCTTAAAGCCGCGGGCCACGCGGACAGTGTGCGCAGAACATCGATCTATTCGGCTTCGACGCTTAAATCCTCGCCCACATGCGTGACAAAGCGGGTCGGTAAACGCACTTCCATCGCATTGCCGGTGCCTTCGATCATGTGTATCAGCATGCGCATGGCTTCCTGCCCGATACGCCGGGTCGGTTGCTCGACCACGGGTAGCGGCGGATCGAGAAAGGCCATCCACGGTAAATTGTCGAAGCTTACGATTTCCACGTCCCGTCCATAGCGCAAGCCAAGAACGTTCAGCGCCTGCATCGCTCCTTCGGTGATCCGATGGCTCGACGTCAGCAGTGCCGTGGGACGATCCACGCCGGTGAGCACTTTGATCGCCCCGTCGCGGCCGTTGTCCGCGCGCACGCCACCCGCGGCGATCCACTCCTGGCGGACCGGCAGGCCCGCCGCGGACATGGCCGCGCGAAAGCCCTTCAACCGCTCACGCGATGTCATCAGCCCCGCGCTGCCGACGATCGCGCCGATGCGCGTATGGCCACGTGCGATCAGATACTCGACCGCGGTGCGCGCGCCTTGCAGATTCTCGGACAGCACCGCGCCGCAGCCCGGAATCCGCAGCTCGCGATTGACCGCCACGATTGGAAACGTCTTTGGCAGCTCGGTGCGCAGGTAATCGTGCTCTCCTTCACTCGGCGCGAGAATCAGGCCGTCGACGCGCCGCTCGAACAGTTGCCTTACCGCCTCGCGTTCGCGCACGATGTCTTCGGCCGTATTCGCGAGCAGCACCGAATAACCCTTGTTTCTCGCCTCGGATTCGACGCCACTCGCCACCTCGGCAAAAAACACGTTTTCGATATCGGACACGATGAGGCCCACGACATTCGAACGTTTCGATCGCAAACTGCCCGCGAGGCGGTTGGGACGATAGCCGAGCCGACGGCAGACGTCGAGCACCTTCTCGCGCGTTTCCGCGCTGATTTCATCGTATCCGTTGATAGCACGCGACACGGTCTGGTATGACACCTCGGCTTCGCGCGCCACGTCCTTCAGCGTCACCGTGTGCGAATGACTTTTGCGTCCCATGACTCTTTCCTGGTTATGCGCAGAACGATACCCGACTCCGATCGCGCCGCCAACCTGCGCCGGGATCACGGCGCCGACGCAGCGTCGTCATGCCAGCGTGCCGACGACCTTCTCCAGCATCGCAAACGGCGCCGCGCCGTAGCTGTCGCGCCATTGCCGGTAGAGGCCCGCGTCGCGCACCGCGCGCCGGAACGAATCGCGGTCCGGATCGACGAGCGTCACGCCTTGCGAACGCAGCCGTTGCTTGAGACCGCCCTCGCCATTCGCGATGTCCGCGCGCGCGAGCAGCGCGGCTTCGTTCAGGTACTGGGACGCGATCGCCTGAAGATCCTTCGGCAAACGCTGCCACGCGACGCCGTTCACGACCAGCTCGAACGGCGTCGGCTGATGGCTCGTCAGCGAGACGATCTTTGCGGCCTCATAGTATTTCGCGTTTTCGATCGTGACGAGCGGACCCTCCGCGCCATCGACGAGCCGCGTTTGCAGCGCGGTGTAAACGTCGCCGCTCGGCACCGGCGTCGGCGCGGAACCAAGCGACTTGAACAGCGACTGGTCGATCGCGGCCGCCGGTACGCGCAGCTTCAGGCCCTTCATGTCCGCCGCGCTGCGCACCAGCTTCTCACTCGTGAACAGATGGCGGAAGCCGGCGTCCCAGCCCTTCTCCATCACGTGCAGCCCGGTCTTGCGCTCGATTTCCGCGTGAATGGCGCGACCGAATTCGCCGTCGAGCGCGCGCCAGAGCTCGTCATAGCCGGCGAACGCGAACGGCAGACCGGCGAGCGACGCGGCCGGCACGATGTTGCCCAGAATGATGTCGCCTTGCAGCGTCATCTCCAACGCGCCCGAACGGACCTGCGCGACCATCTGCGTATCGCTGCCGAGCTGGCTGTTCGGATAGATTTCGAGAGCCATCCGGCCGCCCGACGCACTGGCGATCTTATTGGCCGCTTCCACCGCGCGAATGTGCTGCGGATGCGTAATCGGCTGGTCGTGTCCGAGCTTGTACGTGAATTCCGCCGCGCGCGCGGCGCGCGGTACAACGGTCACCGCGGCGATGCCCGCGACGACGCCCACGAAAGCTCTGCGATTAATGCTCATCATGTGTCTCCTCACCGTTCCGTGATTGTTCGTATCACACTCTCAAACCGCGACCGTGGACAGCCACGGCACGGCGGCGATCACCACCAGCGCCGCCAGCAGCGCGCCGAGGTATGGCAGCATCGCGGTGGCGCCCCGATCCGGATCGCACTTGCCGACCGCGCATGCGCCGTAGTAGCCGACGCCGATCGGCGGCGCGAACATGCCGATGCTCATTGCCAGCACGACCACGATTGCATAGTGAATGCCGTCGATATGAAGCTGCAGCGCGATCGGAAACAGCAGCGGCCCGAACAGCACGATCGCGGGAATGCCTTCGAGTAGTGCGCCGAGCGTGATAAACAGCACGATCGACAGCGCCATGAAAGTCAGCTTGCCACCGGGCGCGTGCTCCAGCACCCGTGCAAGCGCGCTGGCAAAGCCCGCCTGCGTCAGCGCCCAGCTCATCGCGGTGGCCATCGCGATCATCAGCATGATCGCGCCCGTGAGCACCGCGGTTTCGCGCAGCATCGGATAGAGCTTGTGCCAATCGAACTCGCGATGCACGAGTATGCCGACCGCGAGCGTATACACGATGCCGACCGTGCTGACCTCGGTCGCGGTGGTGATGCCCTCGACAACGAAGTAACGGATCATGAACGGCAATACGAGCCCCGGCAACGCGGCGAAGAGTACGCGCCAGCGTCGCGCGCCGTGACCGCGTTCGAATACGGCACTCGCGGGATGCGCGGGCAAGGCTGCCTCGGCTCGCGCCGTCGTCGTCGCGTCGGCGCGCTCGCTGCGCCGCCTCGCGCGCAGCAGCGTGACCGAGATCAGACCTAGCGACGCGACCACCGCCGGCATCAGCCCACCGATGAACAAAGACTGGATCGACAGATTGCAGACCGTTCCGACGATGATCAGCACGAGGCTCGGCGGAATCAGCTCGGCCATCGCCGCCGACGTGGCGAGCAGCGCGATCATCTCGGCGCGCTGCTGGCCGCGCCGCTCCATTTCGGGAAACAGCACCGGTGTCACCGCGGCCATGTCCGCGAGCTTCGATCCGGAAATACCGGAAACCAGAAACATCGCCGCCACCAGCACGACGTTCAGGCCGCCGCGCGTGCGCCCGACGAACATCGCGATCAGTTCGACGAGCCGCCGCGCAATGCCGGTCGCCTCCAGCAGCAGCCCGAGCAGCACGAACATCGGAATCGCGAGCAGCACGAGGTTGGTCATGCCATCTGTCATCTGACCGATCACAATGCTTAGCGGCACGTGCGTGACGACAAGAAGGTAGCCGACTGTCGCCGCGCCGAACGCGAATGCGATCGGCACACCGATCGCAATGGCGGCGCCGAGCAGCACGACGAAATCGAGCACGAGATTCAGGTTGCCGAGCATCGCCATGGCATCGCGCGCAAGCCAGCCGCCGCCGATCAGCACGGCCAGCAGCGCGAGCGCGATGCACACGTGCGCGCGCCGGCTCGCAACGAGCCGCATGAGCGCCGACAGCGCGATGCAGAGGAACCCGACGATCACGCCGGCGAGATCGACGGTGCGCGGAATCTGTAGCGCCGGCATCATGTCGATCGCTTCCTGGCCGAAATAGCTCGTCGCGAAGAAGTCACCATTGCCGAGCGCCGTCGACCAGTCGCCGAAGTCGTGCAGCGGCGGCGGGTTGGACGGCCAGATGACCGCCGCGATGATGCCCAGCGAGAACACCGCGACAACCGCCGTTTCGAGCACATTGAGAAATGCCGCCGAGGACGGCGTCACGCGCGCCACCAATGCGCTCACGCGCATATGCGCGTGACGGCTGTATGCGATCGCCGCGCCGAGCATCGACAGCCACAGAAACACGGTGGCGGCGAGTTCGTCGGCCCAGAAGAGCGGCGCGCCGCGCACGTAGCGCGCGTACACGGCGGCCGACATGATGCCCAGCTCACCGACGATCAGGACGGCAGCCAGCGGCTCGATGATCATGCCGATCAGGCGATCGATCGATCGCGCCGACTTGCCGCGCACCTCATCGGGATGCGCGACGACCGAAGCTTCCGAACGGCTCACGATATTGTCTCCATGTCTTTGTCTTTGCTATCGCGGTGGCCTTGCGCGATGCGTCGCGCAAGGCCACTCGCGTGTACTGCCTCACAGATCGACGGGCAGCCCCGAACGCACGGATTGCGCCGCGGCGCTCAGCACCTCGACGACCGCGCGCACTTCCTCCGCCGACGCGAGCGGCGCGCGGCCTTCGTTGATCGCGTTCGCAAACTCGCGGAACTGGCCGTCGAAGCTCTCGTCACCATCGATATACGGTGTCCATTGTTTCTCGACCAGCGGATCTTGACCGATCCACAGCGACCGGTCGTGCTCCAGCCGCAGCGTGCCATTCGGCCCGCAGATCCAGCGCTCGTTGGTGTCCGGTCGCATGTTGAACGATAAATGACCGGTCGCGAGGCTGCCGTCCGCGAACGCAATCGACACCGTTGCTTCGTCTTCGCCTTCCCAGTCACCTCGCTTCAGATGTCCCGTTTGCGCGAAAATGCGCGTCGGCCGCTCGCCGATCAGCCACAGGATCGTGTCGATCACGTGCGGGCCATTAAGCCCCAGCGCGAGACCGCCGGTCTTCTGGGCAGAGCGCCACCAGTCGGCCTGGGCGCGCTCGACGTTCACGCCCAGCACATGCACGATGCTCAGCGGCCGCCCTAACTCGCCGACGCGCCGACGCGCCTCGAGCGCGGCCGGAAAGAAGCGGCGGCATTGCGCGGTCATCAGCACGCGACCGTTGCGCCGGGCGGACGCGATCATCGCGTCTGCCTCCTGCACCGTATTGGCGAGCGGCTTCTCGACCAGCACGTGTTTGCCGGCGTCGAGCGATTTCACCGCTGCTTCCTTGTGCAGATGATTGGGCAAGGTGAGCACGACCGCGTCGATCGACGGATCGGCCAGCACCGCGTCGAAATCGTCCGACGCCGCGCCAGCACCGAACTCCGCCGCGAGCGCGCGGGTCCGCTCGGCCTCGCCCGGCAAACCGGCTATCACAGCCAGTTCGGCAACGTCGCCGTTATTCCGGATCGCAGTGAGATGGGCGCGCGAAATCCGGCCAGGCCCTACGACGGCTATACGAAGACGCTTCATGTCCGGTTCCCGGTTCGTCGTCGTCACACCGTCACCTGCGCGCCGTTGACATCGAGCGAAACGCCGGATACGAAGCACGCATCATCGGACGCGAGAAAGGCAATCGCGGGCGCGATGTCGTCGGTGGTGGGAATGCGCCCGAGCGGAATCGCGCGAATCAGCGCCTGCTCCTTCTCCGTCGTCATGATCTCGCTCAGGCGCTCACCGAGAAACGCGGTCGGGCACACCGCGTTCGCACAGATCCCGTACTGGCCGAACTCATGCGCGATATGCCGGGTCAGCCCCAACACGCCCGCCTTGGCTGCTGCATAGTGCGCGCCCAGAAAATGGCTATAAGTGCGTGCCGCGAGCGACGAGATGTTGACGATCCGGCCGTAGCGCTGCTCGATCATGTGCGGCAGCACCGCCTGGCAAGCGAGAAACGCGCCCTTGAGGTTGGTCGCGATGATCGACTCCCACTCCTCCTCCGAGGTCTGCACGAGGCCCTTGTACGGCGCATAGCCAGCTCCGATATTAACGATCGCGTCGATGCGCCCATACGTGTCGATACCAGCCTCGACCATCTGCTGGATCCGCTGTTTCGACGCGACGTCCACCTCGACCGCAATCGCGCGCCCGGCGCCGGCGTCGTTGATCGACGCGACCACGTCGCGCAGGCGCGTGATGTTGAGATCCGCGGCGACCAGATTCGCACCTTCGGATGCGAGCAGCCTCGCGGTGGTTTCGGCGAGCCCGCGCGCGGCGCCCGTCACAATGACCGTCTTGCCTTCGAATCGCATTTCTGTGTTCCTCATGATATGAATGTATCGTTATCGCGCAAGCGAGCCGGTGGTTGTCGTCAACGCCTTGAAGCGCCGTGCCTGCGCCGCAATCGCCTGCTCGACCGGCAAACGCTCGATGCTCGACGCGCCAAAAAAACCCGCGACGCCGTGCGTATTGCGCAGCACCCAGTCGGCATCGTCCGGCTCGGAGATCGGGCCGCCATGACACAGGACGATGACGTCGGCGCGCACCCGCTTCGCGGCATCGTGTACCGCCTGGACACGTCGGGCGGCGTCCGCCAGCGCAATCGATTCCTTCGCGCCGATTGCACCTTTGGTCGTCAGCCCCATGTGCGCGACGATCACATCGGCACCGGCCTTCGTCATCGCGACCGCTTCTTCCTCGTTGAATACGTACGGGCAGGTCAGCAGCCCGAGTTCATTCGCGGAGCGAACCATGTCGACCTCGAGCCCGTAGCCCATGCCGGTAGCTTCGAGATCCGCGCGAATCTTCCCGTCGAAGAGGCCCACCGTCGGGAAGTTCTGTACGCCCGAGTAGCCGATCGCCTTCACCTGCGCGAGGAAATGCGGCATGAGCCGGAACGGATCCGTCGCGCAGACGCCGGCGAGCACCGGCGTTGCCTTCACCACCGGCAGCACTTCGCCCGCCATCTCCATCACGATCGCGTTCGCGTCGCCGTACGGCATCAGCCCTGCCATCGAGCCACGCCCGGCCATCCGGTAACGACCCGAGTTGTATACGATGATCAGGTCCACGCCGCCGGCTTCCGCGCATTTCGCGGACAGTCCGGTCCCCGCGCCGGCGCCGATGATCGCGCGGCCGTCCGCGAGCGTCCGGTGTAGCGCATTCAACACATCGTCTCGATTCACTGTGTGTTCTCCTGGTGAGTGAAAGGGCAAAGATCGACGAAGAGCGGCACGATTGCGGACGATTCCGCCTCACGTGGTCCATCCATCGTCTTCATGAGTTTCGTGAACGTTCACGGAAATCGGCAAAAAAATTTTCCACCTCGTTCGCTGCCTCGAAAAACTGTGCGACGACGGCATCCGCGAAACCGGGATCGTTGATATGAAAAGGAACGAACACTAGCCGTCGGCTTGCACTCTGAAGCAGATGCTTTTCCAGCGCATCGAACAGCGCACGATCGGCAATCGGGTCGTGAAACGGCATGCCGGGCTTGTCCATTGCCGAGACCCCCTGTTCGGGAATGAGTAGCCGCAGCGGGCCATCGCACAGGTTCAGGCGATTGGCGATCCATTGCCCGCATTCGGCGTTCTCCTCGGGTGTCGTGCGCATCAGCGTGACCTGCGGATTGTGCGCATGCAGCAACCGATCGCTATAGCGTTCGGGCACCGTCGCGAGCGGGCCGAAGTTGATCATGTCCAGTGCGCCGCACGACACCACCGCCGGCACCTTCGTGCGCGCAAGCGCGCCGAAGCGGTCGTCGGTGCACGCCAACACGCCGCCGAAGAGATGGTCGGCCACCTCCGTCGTCGTGATGTCGAGCACGCCCGACAGAAAGCCGCTGTCGACCAGCTTTTCCATGGTCTGCCCGCCGATGCCCGTCGCATGGAACACGATGCACTCGCAGGCGTCGCCGAGCTTCGCGCGAAGCTGGTCGACACAGCCGGTGGTGACACCGAACTGGGTCAGCCCGAGGGCGCGCCGGGTGCCCGTGTCGGGCGCGACTGCGTGCCGCGCCATGCCCGCGAGCGCGTGCGCGGCATTGGTCAGCACCACGCGGTTGATGCTGTTGATACCGGCAATATCGGTGACGGAGTACATCATGCAGATATCGCACGCGCCGACGTATGGCGACACATCACCCGACGCAATCGTCGATACCATCAGCTTTGGCAGGCCGATCGGTAATGCGCGCATGCCTTGGGTGACGAGCGCCGTGTTACCTCCGCCTCCGAGCCCGATTACGCCGGCGACGTCATCGCGCGCCGCCAGAAAGGCTGTAAGCGCTTCGCCCATCGCCGCGACCGCTGTGCCGCGGTCGGTGAGGCCCAGTACCGCTCGCTCGCCATCCGGGTGAAAGCGGGCGACCTCCCGCGCTGTGAAGTCCGCTTCGCGCGAACCGGACACCGTGCTGACATCAACCAGCGCGGCGGGAAAACCAACCGTCTCGATCGCGTCGCGCACGAACTGTAGCTCACGGTACTTGGTATCGCAGGTTCCGACGACGTAGATCTTTTTCACGCGATGCTCTCCTTTGATGCGTGCGGCCGACGTGGCTGTTCTGCTTATCAGTCTGTATGGGAGAAATTATCCGTGAACGTTCACGGAAAAGCGAGTGAAGGTTAACCCGGAGGATGGGAGGGAGTGATGAGACAACATTACATCGTGGGCACAGAGACGTCGAAGTCTGCACCAATGGCCGCTTACGGGCGAACGTAGGGTGTCAAGAATATGCAGATTTCTGCTTCAGCATGATGCTTACAGGCTTGCGCGCCAAGCGGCGGATGAGAGGACGATTTGTGAGCGCGGTACCGTCGCTGATATCGTCAGTCCTCGATACCGTCACATCCGTATGCCGCGCTAAGGTCATCATGCTCGAAGGCACTCGCCATCCGGACAATCTCTGCGCGCTTAGAACCAACTTCCTGAGCGACCAATTGCCATGTCCGGGTCACGTTGCCCCCTCTCGAATCGTAGCGCGAGCAAGTCCAACGTTCTGTCAGCGAGGTGAAGCCCATGAACAAGTCCGACTGGAAACTTACGCTTGCAAAGAAGGTTTTGGCGAGCATGACTGCAATCGCCGTAGCATATTTTTCGGACACTGATCCAGCGAACTCGGCGCCGTAAGCCGATGACTTCGAAAGCCCACTCCCAGGTGGGCTTTTCCATTTCCGCACCCTGCTTCAGCTCGAGTGGCGAGCCCGGGGGCGCAATGGACGACGAAGAGCAAATTCATCGTAACAAGTTGCCGAGTAAGACCTACATCAGTCCGCGGATTTATGTCGACGCACATGAGGCGGTGCGGATTGCCTCAAAGGTGATTAATTCAGACGGGCTCACTATGCGACAGTGAAGAAGGAAATCGTACTGCGACGCACAGAAAAAGGACGCACCGAGATCATCGCCAAGTTTCTCGAATCTACAAGAGACTTCCGTGTCGTGACAATTCAGGACTTCAATGGCCAGCCAGGCGCGCTACATAAAACTCATTTTTCGTTTATCGAGGAAGAGATTCGAAACTGCTCGCTTTCTTTGAGAACATCGCATCCGCCGAGTTTTCGTCCCAAGACAAAATCAACATCACCGACACGGAACTTAGACGACTTGTCTTATCGAAAGAACAAGCTGTCAGCTTGGTTCACGATAATCAAGGCGTCTTCTCAGAGATCATTCGCCACGAGATTACCAAGGAAGATGTTGTCTCTCTCGGCTATCGCAAGCGGCAAGTCACCACATTCGCGAAGTTACTAAGCGAGCCGACCTGCTTCAACCAAGTAAAGGCGGCAAAAAGCATGAAGGGAGACGAAGCTTTATGGCAAGCGTTCTTTGAACGGAATCGATGGATATTCGGGTATGGCCTTAGCTACTTCTTCGTCACAGGGTTCGACAATAGAAAGCTGGAGCAAGTAGTCGAAGGGCATGACTTGATCAACCGTGGAACGCGGCCCGACGGCCTGATGAAGACGAGGGGGCATCGTCAGTTCGCGAAGAGGTATTCAATTCAAACCACGAGCCTTCATCGTTGTCGGCTCTCCCGGTGAATTTATCACCGAGCAGGGTGTGAACAAAGATAAGCTTCGGTCATTCGAGCTTTACCGGAACAGCATATCTTCTGTTGACATTCTGACTTTCGACGAGCTATTCGAACGGTGCAGCTTCATCGTCAGATCGGAGGCTGAGCGCACATCAGGCGAAACGTCGCCACATGGCACGGAAATCGGGCCCTGATCACGGATCACCGACACTGGGAACTGGCGCAGTGAGCGGACGATTTCTGCTCAGGCGCGCGAAGGGACACCGACTTCCCTCGATGGAATGACCGCTTGTTAGGTGGAACCGCCAGCTGGACGTTTGATTGACCGATCCGACGAGGATCTCTTCCTGGCCGCTATCGGTCAGTCCGACCCACTCCTGGTACGTCTGTCATTATTTTTGACGACTGCTCACACGCTGTTGAGAACGTCAATCGCTAAAGTGCGGGCGTCAGTTGACCTGGGAATGAACTGCACGCGTCGACGCGATCCAGGCAAGCACCGCCTTAGTGCTGCTTCCGAAAAACAGAATCAACTGAATTCTGATCTGATTTGTTCCCGGTTTTTGGGGCTTCTACATTCAGTTCATCCATCCGCGACGCTGCGTGCGGATCCTGTGACGAAACCCCGAATGACTGAGGACAGGCGATGGTCACCCTTCCCCGTACTGCGCGCGGCATCCTGCGGCACACGCTGCCTTCGACGAGAAGCCGCGCATGACCGAGCTCATCCAGTATCTCGTCTCCGGCCTCGTGGTCGGCTGCATCTACGGACTGGTCGCGATCGGTTTTACCGCCGTCTATAACGCGACGCATATCGTCAATTTCGCGCAGGGCGAGACCTCGATGCTGGCCGCGCTCGCGGCCGCGAGCATGATTGCGTTCGGCATGCCGCTGATCGTCGCGCTGGCGATCGCCGTGGCTTTCGTCGCGCTCGTCAACGTGATAATCGAACGCATCGCGATCCGGCCGATCGGCAATGACGTGACGCGCGGCATCATCATCACGATCGGCATCGGCATCATGGCACAGGGCCTCGCGGCGCTGGCGTGGGGCACGGACGCCCAACCGTTGCCCGCCTTTTCCGGCTCGGGCTCGCTGAATCTCGGCGGCGTCTCGGTGCCCCGTCAGGCGCTCTGGGTGTTCGGTACGACGCTCGTGCTGATGGCCGGACTGTATTTCTTCCTCACCCGCACCTATCTGGGCAAGGCGTTTCGCGCCTGCGCGATGAATCGCGATGCCGCGGGCCTCATGGGCATTCCCACGCGTTCGATGCGTGGCATCGGCTTCCTGCTGTCGGGCTTCGTCGGCGGCGTGGCGGGCGTGATCATCGCGCCGATCGCCCTGATGCAGTACGACAGCGGCACGCCGCTCGGCATCAAGGGCTTTGTCGCCTGCATCATTGGCGGCTTCGGCAATCCGCTCGGGGCGGCGCTCGGCGGCCTGCTGCTTGGCGTGCTCGAAGCGCTCTGCGCGGGCTATCTCAGTTCGGGCATGAAGGACGCGATCGCCTACGTGCTGTTACTCGTCTTTCTGCTGGTGCGCCCGGGCGGTATGCTCGGCGACTTTGGAGGCGCGCGCACATGAAACCCGTGCTGATCCTCGTGGCGGCCCTCGCCGTGGCACTCGTCGCCAGCAATGCGTACGTCGTCAACCTGCTGGTCGTGAGCGCGATCTATGCGATTCCCGCCGTCGGTCTGTCGATGCTGATGGGCTACACCGGCCAGATTTCACTGGGACACGGTGCATTCGTCGCGTTCGGCGCGTATCTGGCGGCGTGGCTTACGCAAACGCTCGATCTCGATCCGTGGCTCGGCGTGATCGCGGCGACGCTCGCCTCGGCGCTGATCGCCTGGTGCATCGGCTGGATCGTGTTCCGTCTGAAGGGCCATCACCTCGCGATGGCGACCCTAGCGCTCGCGTTGATCGTGCATATCGTGCTGGTGCAATGGCGCAGCGTCACGGGCGGTCCGGACGGCATCGCCGGGATACCGTCACTCACGATCGGGCCGCTCAGTCTCGCCTCCGATCAGGCGGTCTACGTGCTCGCATGGGCGCTCTGCGCGCTCGGACTGGCGATGGCACACAACCTCGCAACCTCGCCGATGGGTCTCGCGATGCGTACGGTCAGCGAAAGCGAACGCGTGGCCCTTTCGCTCGGCATCGATGCAGCACGTGTGAAGCGCAAGGTGATGGCGTTGAGCGGCGCCTACGCCGGGCTCGGCGGTGCGCTCTACGCTTACTGGATGGGCTACATCAGCCCGGACCCGTTCAACGTCGGCTTCTCGATCAAGCTGCTGCTGATCGTGGCGCTCGGCGGCGCGGCGGGCGTGTGGAACGTGCTGTTCGGCACGTTCGTGGTGGTGATCGTCAGCGAATGGCTCAAGCCGTTTGGACGTCTCGACGTGGTGATCTACGGCGCGCTGCTGGTGAGCGTGATGATCTTCATGCGCGACGGCCTCGCGGCGACGCTCGCCGCCCAGTTGCGGCGTCTGCGTGCGCGCCCCTCCCTGCGTCCGCTCGTGCCCGGCGACGTACTGCGCGACAAGGAGTCGCTATGAACGCCGCTGTTTCCACGACTTCCCCGGCCACGCTGCTGGAGGTGACCGGCGTGTCGGTCCGCTTCGGCGGTTTGCAGGCGCTCTCCGATGTCGGCTTCGACGTGCGGCGCGGCGAGATTCTCGCGCTGATCGGCCCAAATGGCGCGGGCAAGTCGACGCTGCTCAACGTGCTGTCGAGCTTCGTCGCACCGCAAAGCGGCGAAGTCCGCTTCAAGGACCGCGTGATCAGCGGACTCGCACCTGATGCGGTCAACCGGCTCGGTCTCGCGCGCACCTTCCAGGCAGCCGAAATGCTGACCAGCATGTCCGTGCTCGACAACGTCGCGACCGCCGGCGTGGCGCGCCGCCCGTCGAGCATGCTGCAAGGCATGACGAACCCGTTCGCCACCGCGAAGACGCTCGATGCACTGCGTAGCCACGCCGCGGAGATGCTCGACCTGGTCGGTCTGCGCGCGCTCGCCGACCGTCCGGCAGCGGCGCTGACCGCGGGCCAGCAGCGGCTCGTCGCCGTGGCGCGCGCGCTCGGCAGCGATGCCGGACTGCTCCTGCTCGACGAGCCCGCCGCCGGCCTCACCACTGACGAAAAGAAGCTACTGGCCGAAGCGATCCACCGCATCCGCGAACGCGGCATCACCGTGCTCTTCGTCGAACATGATCTCGCCTTCGTCAGCAGCCTCGCCGACAGGCTGGTCGTGCTCAATCATGGCGCGGTACTGGCCAAAGGCAATCCGGAAACAGTGCGCCGCGATCCGGCGGTGATCGCCGCCTATCTCGGCAATACCGACGTGCGCACCGCGCGCCGCGCGCGCGAAACGCCCACTGGCGCGGCGCGATCCGGTGTCCCGCTGCTCGCGCTCGATCGCCTGTGCGTGCGCTATGGTCAGGCCGACGCGCTCGTCGACGTATCGCTTTCGGCCCGGCGCGGAGAAATCGTCACGCTGATCGGCGCGAACGGCGCGGGCAAGTCGAGCCTGCTCAAGGCGATCGCCGGTCTGGTCACACCCGTCTCTGGCAATGTCGAATTCAACGGCACGTCGATTGCCCGTCTGCCGATGGAGCGTCGCACCGCGGCGGGTATCGCGCTCGCCCCCGAGGGACGCCAGCTGTTCGGCACGCTGAGCGTGCGCGACAACCTGCGGATGGGCGCGTACACCGGTTTGCGGGGCGCGGGCCTCGTGAACCTGTTCCGTCCGCGTCGCGCAGTCGCGCGCGACATGGCCGACACGATGGACGATGTGCTCGCGTTCTTTCCGCGTCTGAAGGAGCGCATCGACCAGCAGGCGGGCACGCTGTCCGGCGGCGAAGGCCAGATGCTTGCGATCGGCCGCGCGCTGATGAGCCGTCCGCAACTGCTGATGCTCGATGAACCGTCATTCGGACTTGCACCGCAGGTCACGCGTGAAATTCTGGAATCGCTGCCGCGACTGGCCGAACGCGGCATCACCGTACTGCTGGTCGAGCAGAACGCGCACTCGGCATTGCAGGTGGCCGATCGAGGCTACGTGCTGGTCAACGGGCGGATCGCGCTCGAAGGCGACGCGACCGCGCTACTCGACTCGCCCGACATCGGGGAAGCCTACCTCGGCTGGCAGGGCCCGGCTTCCTGCGAGGCCGCCTGATGGAGCATCGTTCCGACATGGCACCGCTCACTTCGTTGTCCCTTGCCGCTTCGTATGCCGAAGCAGATCGCGTCGCGCTAGATGCGATTGCCGCAAGCCGTCCGATGCTGCGCGCGTTGGTACGCGCGCGCGACGCGATCCAGTGGCCCGACCGCACCCTGCTGCACGCCGGTCCGCCGCTCGGTGGCGACGTACCGCCCGCACCGATTCTCCATTCCGCCGCTCATGCCGCTGTCTATGAGGGATGGACGCCAACCTTCGACGCCGCTATCGACGCCATCCGTGCGCACGAGATCCTGCTGGCGCCGGCGCAGGAACACAATTGCGTCGTGCCGCTCGCGGCGGTGCTCTCGCCTGGTCAGTACGTGCAGGTCGTCTCCGACGCGGCAGGCCGTGGCCGTACGATCCACGCCGCGCTGAGCGGCGGTAGCGGCCCGGCGATCCGGCTCGGTATCGACAACCCGCGGGTCGTTACGCACCTGCATTGGGTCAACGGACCGCTCGCGGAGACGATCGGCGCCCGCCTCGGTGCGCCGATCGATCTCGCCGCGATCGCCGATGCCGCGCTCGCGCTGGGTGACGATTGTCACGGCCGCACGATCGAAGGCACGCGGCTCGTCGTCGAACACCTGGCCGCGCAATGTGCATTCGACGACGATACCATCCAGCGCTTTCTCGACACGTCGCCAGGCTTCTTCCTGAATGCATGGATGGCCGCATCGCGCTGCATGCTGAGCGCAGCGGAAAACGTCAACGGCAGCGCAATCGTTACGTCGATGGGCGCCAACGGCCGGCGTGCCGGCATCCGCCTCGCGCACGCGCCGGCGCGCTGGTTCACGATCGCCGCGTCGACGCCCGTCGGACGCTTCGACTCAGGCTTGAGCGCGGCCGACGGACTGCCAGCCGTCGGCGACAGCGCCGTCGTCGAGGCGCTCGGTCTCGGTGCAATGTGCATGCACCGCTCGGACGCGCAGCAACAGAGCCTCGGTGCGTTCATGCCGGCCCCACCCGCCCTGCTGAACGACACATTGCTCGGCGTGGCGCACCCCGCATTCACTCACGGCACGACCCTCCTTGGCCTGAACGCGCGCCGCGTGGTTGCAAGCCGGCTGCAGCCGGCGGTCGCGCTCGGCGTGCTCGATTCGAATGGGCGTCGCGGCCGCATCGGCGGCGGCATCTGGAGCGCTCCGCAAGACCTGTTCGACGAAGCGCTCACCGCTCTCTTCAACTGAAACCACAAGAACGGACACCCCCACATGAAACGCACGCAACGCATTGTTTCCGGCATCCTGATCAGTCTGGGAATCTGCCGCGCCGCCCTTGCAGACGATATCAAGCTTGGCGGTCTGCTCGAAACATCGGGTTTTATCGCGTCGCTCGGTCAACCTGCGCTCGAAGGCGCACAGCTCGCCGTCGATCAGGTCAACGCAGCGGGCGGCATCAGGGGTCGCAAGGTGAGCCTCGTCAATATCAACACGGAGAGCGACAACACCAAGAGCGTGTCGGCGCTCAAGCGGCTGACCACACAGGAAAACGTGGTGGCGATCATCGGGCCGTCGAGCAGCGGTTCGAACTTCGCGATTGCGGACGCCGTGGAGCGGGCAAAGATTCCGATGATCGGCATCGGCGCGACGCGCGGCATCGTCCTGCCGACGGAGCGTCGCAAATACGTGTTCCTCGTGCCGCTCACCGATGTCGTCGTGGAAGGCGTGATGCTGAAGGACATGAAAAAGCGCGGCATCACGAAGATCGCCATGCTGCACTCGGATGTTGCGTTCGGTACCAGCGCGAGCGACAGCCTCGAAAAGCTCGTCAAGGACGAAGGCATCACGCTGGTGGACAACGAAAGCTTCGGCAATGGCGATACCGACATGACGCCGCAGCTCACGAAGATCCGCGGCACGGATGCACAGGCCACGGTGATCTGGGCGACCGGACCAGGGCTCGCCATCGCGACGCGCAACTATCGGGCGCTCGGCATCAAGGGGCCGCTCTATCTGACACACGCAGCCAACGACTTCAACTTCCTGCGTCTTGCCGGCGACGCGGCCAACGGCGTGCTGTTGCCGTCGTCCAAGATCTACGTTGCAAGCGAGTTGCCCGATTCCGATCCGCAAAAGAAGGTGTTGACGTCGTTTTCCGCTGCATATCAGGCGAAGTACGGCCATCTTCCCGCGACCTTCGCAGGCAACGGCTACGACGCGGCGATGCTGCTGATCGACGCGATCCGCACCGCGGGTGACAAGCCCGAAGCGATTCGCAACGCGCTCGAAAACGTCAAGGACTACGTGGGCGTTACTGCGCGCTACACGTATGGCCCACAGGATCACTTCGGCACGCGCGCGGAAAGCGTGGAGATGCTGACCGTCGATCAGGGCAAATTCAAGCTCGCGCATTGAGCGCGTACTTTTTGAATACTCTTTTACTGTCGCCACATCGCCGCTCATGGACCGCAATCCTTTTGCGTTCGCGCCGGTTTCGCAGGTTTCGCCCGCCTCGTCCACCGATTCCGTGAGTGACGCACATGCCGATCCCGCCGCACGACGCGAACGGCTCAGGCACACCGCCGCCTGCGCGTTTCGCTACCTCGCATCGCTGCGCATGAATATCGGTGTGTCCGGGCATCTGTCGGTACGCGACCCGGTGCGCAGCGACTGCTTCTGGGTCAATCCGTTCGGTGTCGGGTACGGCGTGATGCGTGCAGGCGATCTGACGCTCGTCTCGCACGACGGCGCAGTACTGGAAGGACGCGCGATCAACGCAGCGGCATTCGCGATTCACGCGCAGATTCATCGCGCGCGGCCCGATGTCGCGTGCGTGGTACATGGTCATCCCGAACACGCGACCGCGTGGTGTGCGCTGAATCGCCCACTCGATCCGATCAATCAGGACGTGTGTGCGCTCTACGACGAGCACTGCGTGTACGGCGAAGACAGTGGTCTCGTCGTGGACATGAGCGAGGGCGAACGGATTGCACAGGCGCTAGGCGCGCGCAAGGCCGCGCTGCTGCGTAATCACGGCCCACTCACCGTGGGCCAGAGCATCGAGGAAGCCTTGTGGTGGTTCGTGCTGATCGAGCGGTCCGCGCGCATCCAGCTGCTCGCCGAAGCGGCGGGAACACCCACGCAATTGAGCGTCGGCGCCGCGCGTTCGATTGCGCGTGGAATCGGCACGCCTGCGTTCGGTCATTTTCAGGGCGCGACCTGTCTGGCGGAATTTGCCGCGCTGGACCGTGATGGACAGCGCAGCTCGATCACGGACCGGTACGCATCAGAAAAACCTTAGCGAGCAGCCATATTTGTGACTGTCGCCCGGCACACGGCGTCGCTAGCATCGTCATCGAACGTCATACTCGCAGAGTGAAGACATGACCCAGAAAACCATCCTGATCAAACCCTACTCGGCCTATGAACGCGAACGTCAGCCCGCCGAAAACATGGAGCTCACGCACGTCGACAAAGGCACGCCGATGGGCGAGTACCTGCGCCGTTTCTGGCAGCCGGTCGCGCTCTCGACCGAACTCGGCGAACTGCCGAAGACCGTGCGCATGTTCGGCGAAGACCTTGTGCTGTTTCGCGCAAAGAACGGCAAGCCCGGGCTGCTCGAAAAGCATTGCAGCCATCGCGGTACGTCGCTCGAATTCGGCATCTGCGAGGACGAAGGGCTGCGCTGCTGCTATCACGGCTGGCTCTTCGGCGTGGACGGCACCATTCTCGAAACGCCGGGCGATCCGCCGGATTCGCAGCTGCGCTTCAACGTGTGTCACGGCGCCTACCCGCTGCACGAATTTCGCGGCATCATCTTCGGCTACTTTGGGCCGCCGGAACACAAGCCCGAGTTTCCGGTGTTCGATACCTACCATATCGAAGACGACCGGCTCGTGCCGTACTGCATCACATATCCGTGCAACTGGCTACAGGTACTCGAGAATGTGATGGATCCGGCGCACGCGGTATTCCTCCACACGCGCATCAGCTTCACACAGTTTGCCGAAGCATGGGGCGAGTTGCCGGAGATGGATTTCGTACCGACGCCCGCCGGCATGATCTACGTCACCACTCGCCGCTGGAAGGACAAGATATGGGTGCGCTCGAACGACATCATCCTGCCGAATCTCGCGCAGGTCGGTCACATCTGGGAAGACGGCCAGGACGACAAAAGTTTCGTGCGTGTCGCGATCACGCGCTGGACCACGCCGATCGACAACCAGACCTGCCGCATCATCGGATGGCGCCATTTCCATCCCGACGCGGACCCCCGCGGCATTGCCGACGAAAGCCTGTGCGGCGTGGAGTCGGTCGATTTCTTCGGTCAGAACGGCGAGCGTCCGTACGAGGACCGTCAGCGGATGCCGGGAGATTACGACGCGCAGATCTCGCAACGCCCGATCGCCGTTCATGCGCTCGAGAATCTCACGCGCTGCGATCGCGGCGTGGCGATGTTGCGCCAGTTGCTCAAACGCGAAAGCAAAAAAGTCGCGGAAGGCGGTCAACCCGCCGTGTCGCCGCTACGCAGTAACGGCGACACGCCGACCAATGCGCACGATACCGTGATCACCTCCGCGCCGCGCTATGACGACGCGGCTTTCATCCGCGAGGTGGGCAAGGCGATCACGAGCATCGTAGTGCACGGCAATCACCACGAATTGGACGATCGCGACCAGCAGGTGCGCGAACGCATCGAGGATTACGCGCAGTCACTCACCGGCAGCACCGTCTGACGCGCTCCCGTCAACGTCTTCCAACCAAGGCAGAACGAACATGAATCAACCCGTTCATCCCGGCACGGTCGCGTGGACCGGCGATAACCCCGGAATCTATCTGAAGGAAACCGATGACGGCGAGTGGACCAGCCTCGCCGCGTACTACCGGATCAACTATTCGCCGCACGGCATGGGCAAAGGCGTGCTGTTGCTCGAACAGCCCGGTGTGGCCGCAAGTCTCCCCGAAGCGTGCAATGTGTGCATCGCCGACAACGAAGCGCTCGCACGCTATCTGATGGAGCACTTCTTCAGCAAATTCGCGGCGTTTCGCGTCTCGCCTGGCACGACGGCCATCCAGTATCTGCCGCTCACGGAATCGCGTTCAGTGGGCGACACACGTTCGCGCTATCAGGAAATCCTGATGTCGGGCGACCTGGAAGTGGTGATGACGTGGAACAAACTCGGCACGCCCTACGCAGTCGATATGCCTGCCGAAAAAGGGCCCACGCAGAAGCATGAAATGTACAGTCTCTTCATCGATGCAGCGGATGCAAGCATCGAGGTGAACGGACGCATGCTTGCAGGCAAGGTGACCACACGCAACTTCGACGGTGGCAAGAAAAGCTCCGCGTTCCTCGCGTTCTCGGAATCCTGGATGGAAATGCCCGCCGCCTGACGGACGCCACGCGCATCACGCCGCGGCGTTCAGGGAGACTCGATCGTCAGCGTATCGACGATCGACGCGATGCGCTCGACAATCGCCGCGGCGACACGCGGATAGTGATAGCGATACGAATAAGCCACCACGATATTGGGTTGCCGCACCAGCGATTCGAAAGGACGCGACACGATGCGACCGATGCCGGGCACGGTGTACGGCGGGCAGAAATTGAGCAGCGAGAACCCATGTCCGGCGGCGACGAGGCCGAACAGCATGTTCAGCGACGTGACCGAATGTGCGATACGCGGCAGCACGCCGTGGGAGCTGAATGCAGACAGCATGTACTCACGCGTGCGCGGCAGATCGAGCAGGATGAACGGTTCCGTGTTGATATCGCCCGTCGAAATTCGGGGGCGTGCCGTGAGTGGGTGCTGTGGAGGCAACACCACCTGTAACGGCGCGCTGCGTAAGGTCATCACCTGAATGCCCGACGGGATGTCGAAGTCGTAGAGCACCGCGAGATCGAGCGTGCCCGTGCGTAATCCTTCGATCAGATATTCGTGATGGCCATCCGTCCACGTGAGCTTTGCATTAGGAATGTCTTCGCGCACCATGTTAAGCAGCGACGGAATCACGAGTGGCGCGAACGTGGTGAGACAGCCGACTTTCACCTGCCCGCGCAGTGCGCTGCGATCGAGCGAGCCAGGTTGCAGCAGTTCGTTGGCGTTCTGCAGAAACGCACGGCATTGCACGGCGAAGGCACTCCCCGCTTCGGTCAGGATCAGCCCGCGCGCGTGTTGCCGCTTGAACAGCGTCACACCGAGCGTGCCTTCCAGATGCGCGATGGCCGCCGAGACCGCGGGCGAGGAAACATGCAACACCGCAGCGGCCTTCTGCACGGACTGATGTTGCGCGGCGGCCAGGAAGTACGACAGCTGACGCAACGAGAAATCCGGTGCGCGGATAGGACCGTCGGCTGGTTCGTCGTGTTCGGATTTGGGCAGATTCATAACGGAGCGGATCAGGCGATCAGGCAATCGGAGCGCTTGTCATGAAGACGCAGCGGATGGCTGACATGAGGATACATGCGTGATCGACGATCGGGCAACCACCCAGCACCACGACAAGCTCGCGCGCGCGTATGCGGTGGGAGACGGCGTGATGCTCGATGGCGCGATGCGTACACCAGTCGTCGTACGTATCGGGGCCGAGGCTCACGATGAACGCATCGCCTTCACCGTGCCGTTGCGCGATGATGAGCCCGCGAAGCCCGCTGGTGTGCCACGTCACGCGTTGCGTGTCCCCCCGCATCTGCCGCTGCGCGACGCGCTGTGCCTGCCCGCAAGCTGGCCGAAGATCTACATGGCACTCGTGCGACGCCTGAACGTCGGGCCGCGCGACGCCGTCCTGATCCACGACGCGCACACCGCGGGCGGGATGCTCGCCTGCCTGCTCGCGGCATCACTCGATGCCGACGTACTGGCCATATGCGACACCGCCGGCCACGCACGCCGCGCTATCGCCATGGGCGCAATGGAAGCCACGACGATCGGCTCGGCATGGCCGGAACTGATCCGGGAGCATGGCGGCGCGGATGTCGTGCTCGATCCTGCAGGCGGCCGCTACGCGGGTGCATCGACCATTTGCGCACGGCGTCATGCGCGAATCGGCGTACTGGATGGCGCACCGCCGATGGGCATCGACGATGAGCAATGGCAGCGCATTTTCTCGAAGCAGCTCACATTGACGGCCGCCGACTGGTCGCCGTTGCGCGATGCGACGGTCGTGCACGAAGCGGCTGCGTCGTTCGATGCGATCACGCGAACCGACGCGTGGACGCGATACGTGGCCTTGCGCGACAAGTCGATCACCCCGGACGACGGCGATGGCATGCCGACCGATGAACCTCACTGGATTCCAATCGAAACATGACTTCCTTCTACGATGTTTCACCGCTGACGGCAGTGGCGATCCGGCGCGGACTGGCGGACGGATCGCTCACGATCGATGCTGTGTTCGATCGCTTCGAAGCGCGCATCGAGGCCTGCGAGCCGCCCGTTCGGGCGTGGCGCACGCTCGACATGCACGCGGCCCGGCGCGCCGCTGCGCAACGGCATGTGTCTTCTTCTGGCAGTACCGTGCTCGCTGGCGTACCGGTTGGCGTCAAGGATATCTTCACGACACGTGACTTCCCCACCCGATACGGTTCGCCGATTTACGCGCAAGGCATTCGGGCAGCGGACGCCGCGTGCGTCGGACGGGCGAGAGCCGCCGGCGCGCTCGTAGCCGGCAAAACGGTCACCACCGAATTCGCTTACTTCACGCCGGGACCGACCGCCAACCCGCACGATGTGCAGCGCACGCCCGGTGGCTCCTCGAGCGGATCGGCGGCCGCCGTGGCAGCGGGCATGGTGCCGCTTGCTTTCGGCTCGCAGACCGCCGGGTCGCTGATCCGACCCGCCTCGTATTGCGGCGTTTTCGCCCTCAAGCCGACGCACGGCCTGCATAGCCTCACGGGCGCGAAAGCCATGGCGCCCTCGCTCGACACGCTCGGCTGGCTTGCGCGCTCCGCCGATGATCTCGAACTGATGCGCGCGGCGCTCTCAGGCGAGCGGTTCGACGCCTTGCAGGCTATCGATCCGGCGGCCTTGTCGATTGCCATCCTGCCCGGTTACGAACAAAGCCCGATCGAAGCATCGACGCATGCAACCTTCGATGAAGCGCTTACGCGCCTTTCCCGCGCCGGTGTGTCCATCGTCGAGGTCAACGCGTCTCCCGACATGCACGGCCTCGTCGATGCACAGAAATGCGTGCAGGCTTATGAGGCCGCGCGAGCGTTCGATGCGGAATGGCGCGATCACCGCGAGCAGTTGAGCGCGCCGTTCGCCGCACTGCTCGAAGCGGGTCACGCGACGCCGCACGACGCCTGCATGGCGGCGCTCGCGCTGGCCGAACGCGCACGCCTTCAGTTCGCGTCACTGACGCACGACGTCGATGCCGTGCTGACACTCGCCGCGCCGGGCGAAGCACCGATTGGACTCCAGGCCACGGGCGATCCGGTACTGAGCCGTTCGTGGACCCTGCTCGGCCTCCCGTGCATCAACGTACCGGGCATGCGCGGCCCCAATGGGCTGCCGATCGGACTGCAACTGGTCGGCAAACCGCGCGAGGAACGACGCCTCCTCGCGATTGGTCGCCATCTGAACCTCATCGTCGAACAAGGTCTGTAAATGAAGCTGATCGTCGAAAAGAATCACGCGCTGGCCGACGGCGTGCGGCTGATCGCATTACGCGCGGAGGACGGCACGCTGCTGCCCGCGTTTACGCCCGGCGCGCATCTTTCGTTTGCGATACCGGGTACGCCACTGCATCGCGAGTATTCGCTAACCGGCGACGGCGATGCGAGCGCAACCTACGAAGTCGCGGTACTGGCGCGCGAACACGGGCTGGGTTCGTCGTGGATGCATGCGTTGCGACCGGGCGACGTTGTCGAGGCCGAGTTGCGCAATGCGTTCGCGCTCGAGGCAGCCGAAGGCGGTCACCTGCTGATCGCCGGAGGCATCGGCATCACGCCGATTCTGTCGATGGCACGCCGGCTGACGCGCGACGGCCTGCCGTTCTCGCTGCACTACGCGTCCCGAAACGCTGCAAACGCGCCGTTCGCGGGTGAGCTCGCCGCGCTCGGTCCGCATTGCACGCTTCACGGCGGTCGTCCCAACAGCCTGCGTACGAAGCTCGGCAGCGTGCTTGCCGACCCGCATGCGGGAGCGCGCTTATATGTATGTGGGCCTCGCGCGATGATAACCGCAGTGGTCGAGGCTGCACGATCCGCTGGCTGGGCGGCGGAGCGCATCCATGCCGAACTGTTCGAAGGCACGCTGGCGCAACCGGAAGACAAGCCCTTCGACATCGAGCTGAGCTTGAGCGGGATGACGGTGCATGTCGAGGCCGGGCAAACCATGCTCGATGCGTTAACAGCGGCGGGCGTCGAGCCGCTGCACGACTGCAAGCGCGGCGAATGCGGGATGTGTGTCACGCCCGTGCTTGCAGGAGAACCGGATCATCGCGATCGGTATCTGTCAGCAGGCGAACGCGCTGCGAACAAATCGATCTGCGTCTGCGTGTCACGAGCTCGCTCCGATGTCATCGTGCTGGAGATATGAGCTGCTGGACGCATCAGCGTTTTGCGGTACGCAGCAACTATATGCCATCAAATTGCAATAAAAATTGACGCGCCGCTGAGGGGTTTGGCTTCCCCGTTTGCGGCGATCATCCGGACCTATGATTGGTAGCGATCTGGAAGAATGTGCATTGCAGACTCGCGTAATCAGAGATGTTCATACTTTAGCTTTTGTGACGTTTGCGGTTTGGCAAGCGGGCCCACCATCAACCGAGACCGACCGTTGAATGAACGTCATAGACCGGCGGCTGCCTCCCGTCGAAAGTCAGAAGAAATGCATGATGCCAAGCCGCAAGATCAACTGATGCGAGCTGTCTGACGGCGTCAGCGTCAGAATCGAAGCAACCGCCGGCTGGTTCGTCGAATCGGTGCCGCTCGCGATCACATACGTCGCGAGCACGTACAAATCCGTTCGTTTGGACAGCAGATAATGCGCGGCCGCGTTGAACTGGTTGTAATGTGCGGGCGGCTTGCCGTCGATCGCACCACCGGTGAGAAAATCGTATGCGCCGGTCAGCGCGATGTCGGGTCTCGGCAGATAGCGCACGTACGCGGCATAGCTGTTGAATACCGCGGTGCCGTGATAGCCGAGCGGATTCGTCATCGACAGCGTGCCCGAATTCGGATCGCCGAGATCGCCAAACCGCACGTTCGAATAGTTCGCACCAACGAAAAAGTTGCTCGCGCCATACTGTGCGCCTGCTCCGATCACCTGATACGTGCTGGCCGACGCAAAGCCGCTGTAGACTGGGTTCGACTGAATTCCCGTTACCGTGCCGACGTTGTTCCCGGTCGTCGAGCTCAACGTATTGTTGCCGAAGAACGACTGGTTCGGGTCATGCACCTTCAGATAGGCAGCCGCGACCTTGTACGGCCCAGCCCCATACGACGCGCCGAACGAATAGATGCTGTTGCGCGTGAGCGATCCTGCGACGCCACCAAAGCTGTACATGCCGCTGACGGTGAGGCCACGCCAGGAGGGGCTCGTGTACTTGACTGCATTGTTGGTGCGGTAGGTGTCTGCGAAGTTGTCGATGTCGTTGCCATGCGCGGTGAAAGTGCCGCCGCCGCCCACCGCCGCCGCTGAAAGCGGCCGCAGGAAATCGACCACCGAATCGTACTGACGACCGAGTGTCACCGAGCCGTAGGGGGTCGTCATGCCGACATAGGCCTGGCGGCCGAAGAATGTACCCCCTTCCTGCAGCTTGCCGGTGCCGATATCAAAGCCGGTCTCGAGTCGGAAAATCGCCTTGTAGCCGCCGCCGAGATCCTCCGAGCCGAGAAAGCCGAGCTGGTTGCCGGCCATCACGGTGCTGCTCGTCGTCCACTGCGTTTTGCCAACCCGTGCGCCCGCTGCGTTCAGCGCCTGGGCGTTGCTGATGTAGTTGATGCCCTGATCAATGATCCCGTAGATCGTCACCGACGACTGTGCGAGCGCTGCGTGCGAGAACATGCCGGCGCATAGGCATCCGCCGAAAGCAACCGCGCGCAATAATGGTTTTCTCATGGGTGTCTCCGTGGCATTGTCTATATTTAATTTGTGATGTGAAATATTTAAACCATGTTGGGACGGTCTTCAGAACACTGCCCCTTCGCTTAACTATCCAGATTATTTGCGCTTGCGTGCGCGGACTCGAGACCGCCTGCGCCGAGCGGAGCGGGCGCTTGCGCGGGATCGCTTTCGAGGCTCACTCCTCGCGTTTCCGGCAGCAGGAACACGCCAACCAGGAAGGTCATTGCGATAATCGAGACCGGATACCAGAGCCCTGCGTAGATATCGCCACGAGCGGCGACGATCGCGAACGCCGTTGCCGGCAGGAAGCCGCCGAACCATCCATTGCCGATGTTGTAGGGTAGCGAGACGGCTGTGTAACGAATGCGGGTCGGGAACATCTCGGCGAGAACCGCGGCGACCGGGCCATATGTGGCGGTGATGAGCAATCCCAGCGCGATGAGGATCACGAGCGCCATCGGCCAGTTGATCCGCGCGGGATCGGCGCGTTGCGGATAGCCGGCTTGAGCCAGTGCCTGGCTGAGCGCAGCGCCAAAGCGTGCTTCGTCGGCCCTGGCGCTCGTATCGGTCGCGCGATAGCTGCGCACTTCGGCCGTACCGACGCGCACCGAAGCGACCGTGCCGGCGGGCGCGGGCGTGTTTGTATAGCTGAGGCCGGCTTTCGCGAGCGCCTGCTTGGCGACGTCGCACGACGTGACAAATTGCGCGGTGCCGGTAGGGTTGAACTGGAACGAGCAGTCGGCCGGATCGGCGACGACCTGGATCGGCGCGCGCTCGAGCGCGGCTTCGAGCGCAGGATTCACGAAGTGCGTAAGTCCCTTGAACAGAGGGAAATACGCGCACGCTGCCACCAGCAAGCCGGTCATGATGACGGGCTTGCGGCCGATGCGATCGGACAGCGCACCGAAGCCGATGAAGAACGGTGTACAGACGATCAGCGCAATGCCGATCAGCACGTTTGCCGTCATGATGTCGACCTTCAGCGTCTGCGTGAGGAAGAACAGCGCGTAAAACTGGCCGGTATAGAGCACAACAGCCTGGCCGGCAACCAGCCCGAACAGCGCGATCAGCGCGAGCCGCAGATTGCGCCACTGGCCGAACGCCTCGGTCAGCGGCGCGCGCGAACCGCGGTTCTGCGCCTTCATGCGGCTGAACACCGGTGACTCATGCAACTTCAGGCGAATCCACACGGATGCCGCGAGCAGGATCGCGGAACCGAGAAACGGGACGCGCCAGCCCCAGTCGGCGAACGCGTTATCTCCGACCGCGAAGCGCACACCGAGTATCACGATCAGCGACAGCAGCAGGCTGAGTGTGGCCGGTGTCTGGATCCACGCGGTCCACGCGCCGCGTTTCGCGTTCGGCGCGTGTTCGGCCACGTAGGTAGCCGCCCCGCTGTATTCGCCACCGAGCGACAGCCCCTGCAGCAGACGCAACGCAATGAAGATGATCGGCGCGGCAATGCCGATCTGACTGAAGTTTGGCAACAGGCCGATAACGAACGTCGAGAAGCCCATCACCGAAATCGTGAACAGGAAGGTATATTTGCGTCCGACCTTGTCGCCGATCCGGCCGAACACGATCGAGCCGAACGGCCGCACGGCAAAGCCGGCTGCAAAGCTGAGCAGGGTGAAGACGAAAGCTGCGGCGGGATTGACGCCGGAAAAGAACTGCTTGCTGATGATCGTCGCGAGCGAGCCCGCGAGATAGAAGTCGTATGCCTCGAATACCGCGCCAAGCGACGACGCGAACAGAACGCGCCGGTCGTCGCGCGTCATGCGCGCGACAGCCGTGTGGTTGTCAGTCATATTCGTCTCCGTGCGGCCGTCTCGTGGACGGCGTCGTTATCGTTCGTGAAACGGCAAACAGCGGGTGCGCGTCGGCGGAAAGTCTCAGCGCTTGTGGCGACGCGTTATCGGCGCGACACCGGACGACAGCAATTGATCGATGTCGCGCGCCGAGTAGCCCGCATCGCGCAGCACGCTTTCGGTATGAGCGGCGAAGGGCGCCGGCGCGCTGCGCACCGAGCCCGGCGTGCGCGACAGCTTCACTGGAATGCCGACACCGCGATAGTCAGGCAGTTCGACGACCATCTCGCGCGCTTGCGTTTGCGCATGCGTGAGCACGTCCGCGACCGACTGGATGCGCGATGCGGACACGCCCGCTTCGCTCAGACGTTCACAGAGCCGCGCGCCGTCGAACGTGCGCAGAATGGGGTCAAGCACCGAACGCAGCGCGGCGCGATTCGTCACGCGTAACGGATTCGTCGCGAAGCGCGCATCGTCGATCAGTTCGTGATGGCCGATCACGTCGCAGAAACGCCCGAATGCCCCGTCGTTGACCACGCCGATGAACACCTCACAGTCGGCGGCGGAAAAGGTGTCGTACGGCGAGATGTTCGGATGAGCGTTGCCGGTCAGCTTTGGCGTCGCACCGGACGCGAACCAGTTGGCCGGATGCGGATGCAGCAGACTCAGCGCAGTTTCGAACAGCGACGTATCGACCAGTTGCCCTTGCCCCGAACGCTGCCGCTCGGCGACCGCGAGCAGGATGCCGATCACCGAAGACAGGCCCACCGCGGTATCGACGATCGGAATACCGATGCGTGTAGCGCCAGACTCCGCGTGACCGTTCACACTCATCAGCCCGCAGAACGCTTGCAGGACTGCGTCGTAGCCGGGCATCGACGCGAGCGGACCGCTCGCGCCGAAGCCGGAGATGCGGCAATAGATCAGCTTCGGAAAGCGCGTCGAGAGCGTCTCGCGATAGTCGAGGCCCCACTTTTGCATCGTGCCGGGCAGGAAGTTCTCGATCAGCACGTCGGCGTCGGCGAGCAGGCGCAGCAACACTTCGCGACCGGCCGCATTCGCGAGGTCGAGTGCGATGACGCGCTTGTTGCGATTCAAACCGTGAAAATAAGCGGCGCTGTCGCCGACGAACGGCGGACCCAGCTCACGGGTTTCGTCGCCTTGCGGCGGTTCGACCTTCAGCACGTCCGCGCCATGATCGGCAAGTATTTGCGCCGCATACGGACCGGCGAGCACGCGCGACAGATCGACGACCTTCAAGCCGTGCAACGCCCCTCGCGGAGAACAGCCTGATGCATGCGGCACGTCCGACGAATCGCTCATCCAATGTCTCCAATCTCGATGTTCGACGGGGCCGCCATGTCCGGCCCTCCGGCCCTCGATGCTGTTATGCGACTCAGGAAGCCGTCAGTCGCGCGACGGCAACTCGACCACACCGCCGCCCAGAACCGACAGCTCGTTGTCCTGGTTGCGCGCTTCCTGCTCGATCTCGACCAGATGGCGGCCGTTCTCGACGTACTTGCGCAGCACCTTGCCGGTGATGAACAGCATGTCGCCGGCGGGATTGTGGCGGCGGATCTTGCAATGCGCGCGCCGCAGGAAGCCGTCGTCACCCATCCAGTTCGTCATATGATGCGTGAGCCACGAGCAGCGCTCGGGACCATAGTCATACGCGCCCGGTGCTCCGACGCGCAGCGCAAACTCCTCTTCCCAGTGCACGCGTTCCGGGCAATCGGGAATGCCGAAGCGGTTCTTGATGCCCGCGCCCGGATGCGCGTCGACCAGTTGCCAGGCGAGCTTGTTCGCACGGATGTACAGACCGCCCCAGCCCTGGGCATACGCGATGAAGCCGGTCACCGTCATGGGTCCCTTCAGCATTACCGGCAGTTGCTCGCCCTCGGCGACGTCTTCCCAGTAGCGCTTTTGCGCGCCGCGCACCGGTTCGTTCCGATAGAGCTCGTACGCTTCGGCCAGTTCTCGCTCGGAGTACAGGCGCGGCGCGCGCGACTTGACCTCGGCATACTTCGTGCCCTTTTCGCGCGCGTGATCGCGCTCGGTGCGGAAGCACCAGCTATCCGCGTCGGCCACCAGATCGCCATGCTGGTTGTAGAAGTCGACGTGATAGATCTGCTGGATCGCGCGGCCCGCAAAGCGTGTGTCGTGCTCGATCAGATCCTTGAGATGCGCTTCGGTGGAGATGGTGTCGTTGCGGTGGACCGTTTTGTGCCAGTTCCAGTCGGCGCCCGACCACATCGCGTGCACGCCGGGCAAACCGCCCACGTACCCGGAGATGATGCGGCTCGTCGTGAAGAGGAAGCTCGGCAGGGCGACCAGACCGCCATGTTGTGTTCGTGCGGCATATTCGGGCTCGCACCACAGAGGGTTGTCGTCGCCGATGCCGTGTGCGTAGTGGCGGATGTTGTCGCGCGTGGCCTCGTAGCACCACGGTTCGACCGTCGGTCCAACCTTCACGCCGATGCGCCGCTTGAGGTCTTCGAGACCTTGCTCGGTGATTTTGGGGAACATCAGCTGATCTTCGGCCATGCGTCTTCTCCTGATAAGCGAAGTGTGTCTACGTGTTGTCGGTGGTATTGCGTCACGCGGGGGCGTTGGCAGCGGCTTGCCGCTCGCGCTCGCGCAGCGCCTTACGATTGATCTTGCCCGCTGGATTGCGGGGCAGTTCGTCGACGTATTCGACGATGCGCGGATATTCGTACTGGCTCAGCTTCTGTCTTACGTAATCCTGAATTTCCTTCGTAAACTTATCGTCGCCGCGGCGCTGGGCGACGACCAGCACCTTGACAACGTGTCCCCGCAACGGATCAGGTGCGGCGATCGCCGCCGCCTCGCGCACGTCGGGATGCTTGAGGACCGCGTCTTCGACTTCTACTGCGCTGATGGTCCAGCCTGCCGAGATGATCACGTCGTCGGCTCGCCCGAGGTGATAGAAGTAGCCATCCGTGTCGACGCGGCCGAGATCCTTGGTCGGAATCCACGCACCGCGCCGCCATACCGCGAGTTCGCCCGTCACATCGGGCGCGCAGGGCGCGCCGTCGGCGTCCTGCACTTCCACGCGCACGCCGGGCACGGCCTTGCCGAGCGAGCCGGGCCGCACCGCGAAATCCGCAGCGCCCGGATAGCTGACCAGAATCACGCCGATCTCGGTCGTGCCATACATGCTGCACACCGTGCAGCCGAACGTGCGTTGCACGAACTCCATCGTGTCGCTGTCGATCGGCTCGCCGGTGAACGACAGCTTCGAGAGCGCATAGTCGTATTGACGCGCGACGCCGGAGTTGCGGATCATCCGGTAATGCGTCGCGGCGGCCGACATATTGTCGAAGCGATGTTCCGACAGCGCGCGCAACAGCCGCTCGGCGGCGAACTTGCCCGAATAGGCGCCGATCGTCGCGCCGAGCGCGAGCGGCGCGAGCGTGCCATGCCAGAGTCCATGTCCCCATGCCGGAGACGATGGACAGAAGAAAGTTTCACCGGGCCGCACGCCCGTGCCATAGAGCGCCGCGCGCAACACCATTACGAGCGCTCGATGTGTATGGCGCACTGCATCAGGCAATTCGCGCGTGGTGCCCGATGTGTACTGGAAAATCGCAAGATCGTCGCTATGCGACGCACAGTCGAAGCGGTCAGGAAAGTGCGCGAGAGATTGCAGCCAGGCATCGTCGGCGATTACCGTCGAAACGCCCGGCAGCGACGTCGCCACAGACGCCTTCTGCTCATTCGTGAACAGCATCCGCGCCTGGCAGTCCTCGACGCGTAACTTCAGGCCATCGGGACCGAACAGCGTGAAAAGCGGCACGGCGATCGCCCCAAACTTCAGGATACCGAAAAGACAGGCATAAAAAGAAAGCGATGGATCGAGCATCACGCCGATGCGCTCGCCCGGCTGGACACCCCGGTCTCGCAGATAATGCGCGACATGCGAAGAGGTACGCGAAAGCTCGGCGAAACTGAGGATTTCATCGCGGCCATCGGCATGAGCGACGATGACGGCTGTGCGGTCGCTTGCCGCGTGACGGTCCACGCATTCGTACGCAATGTTAAGCCGCGAAGCGTCACCGTCCACCAGTTCCCACAGTTTGTCGACGCTGAAATGCTGCTGTGCATCGGCATAAGAGGTGTATGCCGTCAACTTGGTCATCTGCTTGTCTCCGGGTCGTCGTGTCGTTCGTTAGGAGACACTGTAGAAAGTTGGCGTGGTTTTGTCAAATACGTTATGATTTTGTCTATAGACAAAAATGATGAGGACAAACATGAATGATCGAAACCAGTCTCGGGACGAAACCGGGAAAGCCGGCAGAGGCCCGCGCGTGCGGCCGGTGCCCGCGGTCAGCCGCGCAATTGCGATCTTGCGGCTGCTCGGCGAAAGCGACGAACCGCTCGGCGTCAAGGCGGTCGCCGATCAGTTGGAGATGGTGCCGAGCACCGCGTTGCACATTCTTCGCGTGCTGGTTGACGAAGAACTCGTCAAAGTGGACCGGGCCACCAAGCGTTATGCAATCGGCGCCGGGATGCTGGCGCTCGCGCGCAGCGCGCTGAAGAGCGGTGGCTTCAGCCAGCTCGCACAGCCGCATCTGGACGAACTCGCGTCGCGCTACGGTGTACGCACGATGGGCGTCGAAGCGAGCGGACTGCGGCACATGGTAGTAAAAGCATTGTCGCGTTACGAGCTGTCGATCAGTCTGCATGTCGAACTGGGTAGCCGGTTCCCCGCGCTGATCAGCGCGACTGGCCGTTGCGTGGCGGCGTTCGGCGGCTACAGTGCGGCTGAACTCGAAGCGGGCTTCGCTGCGCTGCACTGGCAGAATGCGCCGTCGCTGGATAGCTGGATGAAAGACGTCGAAGCGACGCGCAAGCGTGGGTATGGTGTCGATCACGGCAACTACATCGTGGGCGTTACGGTGGTCGCGGCGCCGGTGCTCAACTCGATCGGACACATGACATACGGACTCGCGGCGGTCGGCATCGCGACGCAGTTGAATGCCGACCGCATTGCCGCGCTTGGTCACGATCTCCGCGAGGCGGCAGCGGACATCGCGGCATCGATCGTGGAGAGAAGCACATGAGTGACACGACCGATATGCAACTTCTGATCGAGGCCGGCTGGCGCGAGCATGCTCGACGCGGCTTCATGGGGCTCGTCGGGCCGTTATGGAGCCGGCGCGAAGCCGATCGCTACGTGTTCGGAGTGCTTGTCACGCGCGACCATGTGAATCCGGCGGGCATGATCCATGGGGGCATGATCACGAGCCTGCTCGATCAGTCAGTCAGCACTGCGGCGTGGGAAGCTACCGTGCGACAGCCTTGCGTGACAGTACAACTCGACACGCATTTCGTCGCGGCCGTGCGGCCCGGCGCATTCATCGAGGCGCGATCGCGTACTGTGCGGCAGACCGGTACGCTGGTGTTCGTGCAAGCGGAATTAAGCGTCGCGTCGGAGATCGTCGCTATCGGCGTCGCGACACTCAAGGTTATTAGAGCCCCGGCTAACGGACTCAACGCGGGCCATCATCCTTCAACGTGATCCGTTGCATCCGTCAGCGGTGGGTACTGTGGTAGCCATAGGAGAGTTTGCACTGCGTAGCGTGGTTGTCCCAGAATGCGCTCGCGCATTGGTCGCCTCTGCGCTCTGGGGGACCTGCTTCAGAAAGCTGCGAGTGTCCGCAATCAATGCGCTCGCATCGTCACGCGCAAGCGGTACCTCATACCAGTGAGCCCACCGGTCGTCCAACAGCCGCGCGTCGGTATGCATCTTCTCCTGCAACGGCTGAGCGAGCTCGATTGCATTCAGCGCGCGCTCCGCTGCCTGTTCCGTCATCGTAACAACGTATTTGAGCCGGTCATGCGCGTCGGGCACCATCTGTGCCACTGCTTGCAATTGCTGGTCAAGACCGAGTTCGCGCATTGAGTCACGCAGCGTACGCGTGAGTTGCCCGATACGCGCCAGAATCCGATCGCTCGATACGTCCGATACGTCGCCCGCGTCATCGGCTGGCGTGGCGTTTTCCAAAATATTTGACAGATCGTTCACAGTCACGCCCCCGTATTGACCTTCTCAAGGATCCCGGTCAACTTCTCGTCGAGCGTTGCGGCCGTGAACGGCTTGACCACGTACCCGTTCGCCCCCGCCTGCGCCGCCGCAATAATGTTTTCCCGTTTTGCTTCGGCTGTCACCATGAGCACTGGCAAATGCGACAGGCTCGGGTCGGCGCGGATTTGCTGGAGCATGACCAGACCATCCATGACTGGCATATTCCAATCGGACACGACGAAATGGTAGCCACCGGTTCGCAGCCGCGCGAGCGCGGCCGCTCCGTCTTGCGCCTCGTCGACGTTCACCCACCGAATTCAGGCGCCGGTGATACCTGCCCCGGCATCAGGAGCGGTTCTTCGAGATTGCGACGCTGTGGATGCACGGATCGCAATCTCGCGAGATTGCCGATCGTGGCGGCATGCCGATGGACGACTTGCTTGGCGTTTGCACGTTTGTTGGAGAAAAAACTGGAGCGAGACGGTAACGTCCTGGCCGAAGGCGTCCGAACCTTTCCCGATCATTTGCGCTTTGGCTTGCCCGATGCCGACGCTCGCCTTCTGGCCGCCAGCGGACTGCGGCACCGCCGTGCGTGCACCCAACTGGGCGTTACATTGCAGGCCCAGCCCGTCGTCGGCCCCACGCAAGTCAGGATCGATGCGCTGGCGTCGCTCCGGGCCCACGCGGACGCATGGCGTGCACACTCGGGCGAACTCGTCTGTCAGAACACGCTGTCGGATCTGCCCTCACAGTAAGCCACGGCCAGTTAGCTGTTGCGTAAATCGAGCGTCAGGCAATATGGCTCGTGATGCATTCGAATCTCAAGCACTCTCCACGTATTCGGGCCGTTGCGGACCACCTGGCTGAACTGCTTTTAGCGCATCGTTCCCAACTTACAGGCGACACGTAGCTATTTGAATTCATCTGCGCTTTACAAGATACGAGTTCTCGGCGCTATCGCGAGCGCAACCACAAAGGTAGTCATTCAGATTTTCCGATGAGAGTACACGGCGTGCCCCTTGGGTGAAGCCAACTACGTGGCCCACTGCCGCCACACCCGGGTGGGCTCCCCTATTCCTGCCGGGGAGAACAGATAGAGATTCTGTCCGTAGTAGCGCAGAGACAGGTTCCCGGTGTATTGCGCGGCAAGCATATGCCTTGCGCCATCGACTTGTTTCAACAATTCGTCACGCTGGGCAGCATAGACGCGCAGCGGGTCGGCATTGGATGCCGTTTCATCGTGGTTGACGAACATCGTCGCTCCGACCACAAAAGTTGCGCTAATGCCCGACACCGCTACGGCTCCCCATAGAGTCCGCACAATCCCTCTCCGAATTGATCCCACTGTCGCATCAGCGCGCAGACACCTTGCGCGCCTTCTTTGACTCGCGAGTTTCCCATTGCGGCTCATCAAGCAGGCGCTCAAACAGACGGGTCATCAGTGGCTCGGGCAGTCGGGAAAGCCCGAGCAAGGAAGCGAACGCGATGCCATTGGCCGCGAAGTAGCGCAGCAGGGAAAGTTCGAAATCGTTCGCCTCTTCCTGCATCTGCTTCATTCTTGAGGCATCGCTCTCCTTCAGATCGTCCAGGAGTTCCGGATTTTCAACCATTGCGGCAAGAACCGCCCGCGCAACGGAATGAGGCTGCCGGGTCGACTCCCTGTAGATGGCAATCTGCGAGGAAAGACACGGTTCTGATCTGGAGGCCCCTTCCTTCGCCAGGTAATCGCGCGCAATCTGCTCGAACTGCTGCTGCTGATATTTCAGCAACGCTGCAAGCACGCCATTCCTGGTGCGGAACTGATGCAGCAGCCCCCCCTTGCTGATACCGCTCTCACGTGACAACGAATCAAACGTCAGCCCGCCGATCCCCTCTTTGGTGAGGATGCTCAGCGCAGCGTCAATCGCCTTCCTGCGGGAATTCTCCGAACGGGTCTGGTTATCCATGTATCAGTCTGAGTCATATGAAGCCGGACGGCGCCATCGGCCTCCGGAGAAAATTGGGAGAACGCTCCAGATTTGCGGAATCCTGGGACTTATGGACAGACAGTCCCTGCGCGCCTGTTCGGTACCAATTTTACGCTGGAACCCCATCATAAAACAAACCGGATAGACGGTTTACAACTTGTTATGACGATGCTACGCTTCGCCCAGGTCAATCCCCGCCGTAGCTGAACCGTAGCCGGCACCCCATTCATCCTGTCCGAGGCAGACATGTCCGCAAAACTCCCTTTATTTTTCTGCGCTGGTGCCACTGCACTGGTCCTGACGGCCTGCGCCGGCGTGCAGCCGGTCGCGTATTCGGGTATCGCCTCCTCATCGCAGCTGAAACAGAACCGGGACGATGACTCCAACAAGATTCCCTACCGGTACGCCACATCTGTCTCCTGGTCACGCTACACCGAGGTTATCGTCGACCCGGTCGCCATCTATCAGGGGAGCGACAATCAGTTCGGGGATCTGAAGGAGGAAGATCGGAGCGCGCTGGCGGACTACATGAACAAGACGTTCACACAGAAACTCTCAGGCCGGTTTGGCATTACCTCGCACCCCTCCCCGGAGACGCTGCGCATCAGGCTCACGCTCACCGGAGCAGAGAAAACCACCTCGGTTGTCGGGCAGGCGATGCACTTCGACATTGCCGGCAACCTGTACAACGGGGTACAGGCCGTCCGTGGCGGAAAAGGTGCATTCAGCGGCTCGGTGTCCTACGCGGTAGAGATCTATGACAGTACCAGCGGGCGCCTGCTAAGGGCATACGTCTCGAAGCAGTACCCGAACGCCATGAACCTGCCAGCTGCGTTCGGATCGCTCAACGCAGCCAGGACCGGGATCGACAAGGGAGCTGACGCGCTGCTTGCCCAACTGCAATAAGTGATCGTCTGACAATCGCAGTGTGCGCACGGCGGAATTCGTCAGACAGCGTTGTTCCCCGATACATCTATCGCGGGAGCTGCACCGTGAATGCCGCTGGTTATTACCTGAAACTGCCGGAGCCCGCTTATGCGCACAATCGCAGATTTTGCAGTCTCGGCGTCACCACCGCTGATGGTCTCGATCGTTTTCTGGATCGCCTATCTGCTGGTGGGAATTCCAGTGCATTTCGCACGCGGGGCTGTCAGCCGGGATGTGTTCGGGACACTGGCCGGAGTGTTCGCGGCCCTCATCTATCTAACGATGGTACTCAGCTTCCCTTCACACCCGTTGCGATGAACCTGCCGCGCATTCCCCAGGCGACGTGCATGACACGCTGGTGGCGACGCCTGCCGCTCCGTCAGCCAGCACGTCCAGGCCCCTGTCGAACCGGCACGCGCCTTACGATTGCGCGCCGGCTGCTGCGAAGCCTGTGCGACGTGGTCACCGGAAATCTTTAGTGGACAGACCTGGCCGGCCTTCGATCATCTGGTTGATTCCCCTTGCCGCGGCACTGGCTGGCGGTGCACTGCTCGTACAAAAGTGGGCACACGGCGGCCCGGACATCAGGATCAGCCTTGCCTCCGCAGAAGGGCTTCAGCCCGGCAAGACGCGGGTACGCTACAGGGACGTGGACATTGGTGGATTGACAGCCCTGCATCTGTCCGTAGACCGGACGCGCGTTCTCGCAGATGTGGCGCTCGACAGGTCGGCAAAGCGCTTCGCGGAATGCAGCACACGTTACTGGATAGTCCGCCCTCGTATTGACGTGACTGGCATCTCTGCGCTCGCCACGGTTCTATCGGGAGCATACATTGCGACCGATATCGGGCACGCGTCCGCACAATGCCGGGATTTCGCAGGGCTCGAGACGCCGCCCATCATCACGAGCGACCAGGAAGGCAAACGCTTTACGCTCCGTGCCGATTCGCTCGACTCACTGACAACTGGATCGCCCGTGTACTTCCGGCGAATTCAGGTAGGCCGGGTTCTCGGTTATTCGCTGTCGAAGGATGGATCGGAAGTCGTCGTGGAGGTTTTTGTCCGGTCACCATATGATCGTCGTGTTAAATTGAATTCCAGATGGTGGCAGGCAAGCGGGATCGACCTGCGACTCGACTCCAGTGGTTTCAGGCTCGATACCCAGTCGATGGCATCCGTGCTTTCCGGTGGCATCGCGTTCGACACCGCCGGATCGGCGAGTGCAGCCCCCCCAGCCGAAAATGGTGCTTCATTCATGCTTGCGGGAAGCCAGGAGGAAGCCACACGGAAAGCCGAGGACGGGCCGGTAGCCCGCGTTTACATGCGATTTGCACAATCGCTGCGTGGCTTGTCTGTCGGTGCCCCCGTCGATTTCCGTGGCGTCGAACTGGGCCAGGTTGCCGCAATCGACATCGACTTCAATCCTGCATCTACCCATTTCGACATGACCGTCGCGCTCGACCTGTATCCCTCGCGACTTGGGAAGCGTTACCGGGAGACGCTCGGCAATGGTGATGGTCCAGAGGGCAAGGTTTTGCTGCATCAACTGGTTGCAGATGGCCTGCGTGGACAGCTACGCACCGGGAGTTTACTCACGGGCCAGCGATATATTGCGCTCGACTTCTTTCCACGGGCCCCCAAAATCCGCATCGACACCGGGCAGGCTGCAGTCGAACTTCCGACCGTTCCGGGTACACTCGACGAGTTGCAGGACCAGCTTGCCCGTATCGCGCAAAGACTCGACCAGATTCCGTCCGATGAGATCGGGCGCAATCTCAATGAGACCCTCGCGAACGCCGCCTCGTTGTTCCAGCAAGTCAACACGGAACTGGTCCCGGAAGCCCGCTCGGCGCTGTTGGCAGCAAGGCAGTCATTCGACGCAGCCAATGCTACGCTCCAGCTGGATTCTCCGTTACAGTCTGACGTTCACCAGGCGCTGAGCGAACTGCGCAGGACACTCGCATCGCTCAACTCGCTCACCGAGTACCTTCAACGTCACCCCGAAGCTGTTGTCTGGGGAAAGCCTGCTGGCCAATAGGCCATATGAACAAAAGGGTTACGCCATCACTGACGTAACCCTTTGATTTTTCCGGCGGAGCGGACGGGACTCGAACCCGCGCCCCCCGGCGTGACAGACCGGTATCATGTACCTGCCGTGTCTGATCACGGCCGGGAGAATCCGAGCGGCCATCAATCCATGTATGACAAGAACGTGCGTTCGATCAGAGATGATTTGGGAAAGTCCGCGTCATGCAGAGACCGGTACGGGTCAAAAAGCCGTCTTGCTTGCTCCTTTCAATCCGAGCATCTCGCGCGCCTCGGCTGGCGTCGCGATTTCGAACGACAGTTCTTCGAGAATTCGCCTGATCTTCCTGACCTGCTCCGCATTGGACCTGGCCTTCGTGCCTTTCTCGAGAAAAATACTGTCCTCGAGGCCGACGCGAACGTGGCCGCCCATGATTGCGCCGACTGTCAACAGCGGCATCTGGTGTCGTCCTGCGCCCAGTATCGAGAATTCGTACGCGTCGCGGCCAAACAGCCTGTCCGCGATCCCACGCATCACCGAGAGATTCTCCGGATCAGGTCCCATCCCGCCCAGAATCCCGTAGATCGACTGGATGAAGAAAGGCGGCTTCACACCTCCCTCGTCGACGAAATGCGCGAGATTGTAGAGATGCCCGACGTCGTAGCACTCGAACTCGAAGCGGGTGCCGTGCTCGCCCAGTTGCTGCAGAATGTGCTTGATGTCCTTGAACGTGTTCCGGAAGATCAAATCTTCCATTCCCTCGACGTAAGGCTTTTCCCACTCGTATTTCCATTCGTGGATTTTCCGGGCGACCGGATGGATCGAGAAGTTCATCGATCCCATGTTCAGCGAACACATCTCGGGTTTCGCGATCAACGGATAAGCGAGGCGCTCTTCCAGCGTCATGCGCGTGCTGCCGCCCGTCGTGATGTTGATCACCGCATCCGTCGCCGCCGCGATTCGCGGAACGAACTGGTGGAACAGTTCGGGATCGGGCGAAGGACGGCCATCCCGAGGATCGCGCGCATGCAGATGCAGAATGGCGGCGCCCGCCTCGGCCGCTTCGATCGACTGTTCCGTGATCTGATCGGGCGTAAGCGGCAAAAATTCCGACATCGTGGGCGTATGCACCGATCCGGTGACAGCGCACGTAACGATCACCTTGCGGTTCTTGGATTCGCTCATGTTGGCTCCAGGTTGAAACGGTGAACTACTTGCCGAGGGTCATGCCGCCATCGATCGTTACGGTCTCGCCGGTCATGAACTGGAAGGGAGGCTGCGCAAGCGCGATCATCGCAGCCGCGATTTCCTGGGGAGAGGCAAGGCGGTTCATCGGATGCATCGCAGCCAATGCGGCCTCATCCAGTTCGCCTCGGTCGACGAGTTCCTGGACCAAAGGCGTCTTGACGTAGCCCGGCGCAACGGCGATGACCCGGATGCCGTCGGCCGCCCATTCGTTGCCGAGCGAGCGCGTCAGTGTGACGATGCCGGCCTTGGACACCGAATAGTGCGCGCGTCCTTTCAGCATGAGCGTGCCGGCAACCGACGCGACGTTGACAATGACGCCGCGTCGCGCGAGCAGCTTCGGATGAAGCGCATGGGCGGTGTAGAACGATCCGGTGAGATTGACCGAGAGCACGCGGTTCCATTCGGCCGGATCCTTTTCCGCGACAGGCAGGCGGTCGCCCGCGATGCCCGCCGCATTGATCAGCAGATCGACGCCATCGAGGTTCGCAGCCGCGGCCGCCACCGACGCATAGTCGGCGACGTCGACGTGAACCACGCCGGACGCATCGGCCCGGTCCCAGACGATGACCTCCCATCCTTGCGTGCGCAGTTGCCCTACGCACTCTTCTCCGATGCCGCTTGCGCCACCCGTCACGACTGCGATCCGGTTGTTCGTAGATTCCATGATTCTTCCCTTGAAGATGAGTCGAAGCGCTTTACGCGCGCACCTGGCCCGCGACGCTTGCCTGGACGCGCCGACCGCGCACGCAGACGATCGCGAGCAGCGCGCTCGCCAGCGTCACGAAGCCGAATACGATCGCGGCGGAATGCCAGTCGCCGCCGGTCATCTGCATCATGTGTCCCGTCAGCGTCGGACCGAAAAAGCCGCCGAGCGATCCGATGGTCGTCACGAGCGCGAGCGGTCCCGCTTTAGCGCCGATGAAGTTCTGGATCGACGCATTGAGCGGCCCGTAGTAAGCGATCGTGTAGCCGTTGATCAGCGACACCACCGCGAGGAACGCAGCCATCGAGATGGCCGCTGCGCCATTCAGCATGAAGAACCCCGCGCTGCCCATCAAACAGACCGCAGCCAGATGCCACCGGGTGTCGCCGAACCGCTCGCTGCTCCGGCCGACCAGATAACTGATCACGAACGCCGCGATATTGGGCAAGCTCAGCAGCGCGCCGATCTGCAGCGGGGTGATGTGATACATGGCCTTCAGGATAATCGGCAGGAAGTAGATCAGCGCGAAGGTGGCCGCATAGGCGATGAGCAGAACGGCGAGCATGCCCCACAGAACCGGCTGGCGGAAAACGGCAAAGCCATGCCAGACGGATTCGCTGGCGTCGTCGGCCGGCCCCGCTTCGGCCTGCATGAGCGCGTGCAGCGCACGACGCTGGCGATCGTCGATCCAGCTTGCGTCGCGAGGCGTCGAAGGCAGGACGCGCAAGATCAGCAGTCCGAGGACGATGGTCGGTACGCCCTCCAGAAGGAACAGCCATCGCCAGCCGGGCAGCCCGTACCGGATATTCAGCAACGCACCGGCAAGCGGGCCGCCGACGATCAGGCCAAGCGGGATCGCCATGATCAGCAGCGCGTTGACCCGGCTGCGATAGCGAGGCGGCATCCATGACGCGATGTAGTAGCTGACCGCGGGAGCGAATCCGCCCTCGACCAGCCCGAGGCAGAATCGCAGTACGTAAAAGGAGCGCTCGCCCTGCATGGCCGCCATCAGGCACGACATGCCACCCCATGCGATGACGAGGGCCGCGATCCATCGTCGTGCGCCGATGCGCCGGAGCATCAGATTCGCCGGTACGCACGAACCGGCGTATCCGATGAAGAAGAGTCCCGCACCGAGTCCGTACGCGGCCAGCGAAATGCCGAGCTCGCTGCCCATCTGCAACTGCGCGTAGCTGATGTTGGTGCGATCGATGAAGTTCATCAGATACGCGAGAAAGATCAGCGGCATCACCCGGCGGCGAAAGCCTGCCACCGCCTGATCGGCCGCACCGTACTCCTCTGCTTTCAGCATTGCCTGTCTCCTTGATTTTTATGTATGACGACGCGTTCAGCGCGGCTCGGCGATGACGACGTTCTCGATATGGCCGATCCCATCGATTTCGACGCGCATCACGTCGTCGATCTCGAGGAACCGGGGCGGATTCATCGCGACGCCGACACCGGACGGCGTGCCGGTCGCAATCACGTCGCCGGGCTCGAGCGTCATCACGGTCGACAGATACTCGATCTGATCGTAGATGTCGTAGATCATGTCGCCGGTCGACGTGCTTTGCCGCACCTCTCCGTTGACCAGCATCCGCATGTCCAGTCGATGCGGATCCGGAATCTCGTTGGCTGTGACGATCCAGGGCCCGAGCGGACCGTGCGTATCGAACGACTTGCCGAGCGTGAATGTCGGTGACCGGAGTTGCCAGTCTCGAACCGACACGTCGTTGGCGATCGTGTAGCCGAAAATGACGCTCGCGGCCTGATCGCGTGACACGTGGCGGCACCGCTTGCCGATGATGACGGCCAGTTCGGCTTCATAGTCGAGCTCGCGCGAAACCGATGGCATGTGCACCGAATCGTATGGGCCCGTCACGCACGACACCTGCTTGTTGAACCAGAGCTGGCTGGTCGGCACGGGGATGCCTTTGCGCAGCGCTTCCTGCGCGTGCTCCTGGTAGTTCATCCCGATCGCGAGATATTTCGACGGATTGGGAATCGGTGCGAGCAAGCGCACGTCGGCGAGCGGATACGCGTCGGCGGTCGCCATGTCGGCGCGGGCGATATCGGCAAGCAGGCCGGAGCCGCCGCGAATCAGATCGAGCATCGTCGACGGCATCGCCGCGCCGACGCGCTGAAGATCGATCACGCGATCGTCGCGGACGAATCCGATCGACCGGCGCTGCTGATGTTCGAAAGTTACTACGCGCATGACGTGTCTCCTGTTCCGCTTCCCGACGAAGCGGCTTCGTGGTTCGTGATGAACTCGGCCGGGACCTCGGGACCCCACAGATACATCGAGTCCGATGAGGGATGGAATCCGGCCTGCCATTCCTGGCCGGATTCGATGAAGTCGATATCGTATGAGTACTCGGCATAGCTTCCCCACGGATCCCGTACGTAATAGAAATAATTCGATCCGAGGCAGTGCCGGCCCACGCCCCAGCCGCGATCGTGACCGGCCGCCTTCATGCGCTCGCCGCCCCAGCCCACTTCATTGACGCTCGCGACGTCCCAGCTCGAGTGATGCAGGCCTGACGCGGCCGATCGCGCAAACGCCAGCAGGTGATGATCGCTTCCGTGCGCGCCGTGCAGGAACGCGACGTGATCGGAGCGATCGGACAGCCGCATGCCAAGCGTGCCGATGCAGAATTCGATCGCCTCGTCGAGGCTCGGCGTAAAAAACGCAAGATGAGACAAGCGCCGCGGATGCACCGGCGGGCACGACGCTCGACCGGCCGTGCCGGCCACGCCCGCCGGAGCGATACGCCCCGGCGCGGAGGATTTGGCGTCGGGCATCGTTTTTTCCGCGACGCGCAGCACGATCTGAAGACCGCCGGGTGCGCAGCACCAGAGTCCGTCCGTCGGCCCCAGGCGATGCGGTTCGCTCGATCGACCGGATTGCGACAGGCGTTCGCGGAACGTCGACTCGTCCTCGGGAAAGATACCGAGCGCGACGTATTGCAGCGCTTTTGTGTCTCCCTCGTGGATCTTCGCCCAGCAATGTTCGGACGCTTGCGTGCGCAGTTCCAGGCCATGCGCCACGCGGGCGACCCGCAATCCGAAATCCTCGAAAAAGCGTGCGGCGACATCGAGGTTCGGTACGGTCATGCAGAAATGATCGACCGAATGAATGCTTGCGCCTTCGCGCTTCGGTAAAGTCGACATGACGCTCTCCTTTATCGCGAGACGGACGCGGAGTCGGTCCGGGCCGCTTCAGGCGTGAGCCCGACCATTGCATTGGGGAGCATCGCGCCGCGCGCGAGATCGAGAATGTGCGCGGGCGACTGATCCGAGTCGCCGCGCCATGCAATGTGGTGATCCGGGCGAATCAGGATGCAGTCCGCGCCGTAGAGTTCGCGGACCTGCGGATTCGCGAGCGTCAGGATGGCAAGATCGAGATTGCGCTCGCGGGCGGCATGCCGCCAACCGTCGGCGTCGACCGGCCCGCATGCGACGAGCGTGAAATCCCGACCGAGCTGGTCGAACAGCGGCGTACCGTCGATCGAGACATGCGGAGCGCGTGCGCCGGGGCGCGCGGTCGGCACATAAACATTCGGATCGTCAGGCATCGGCGGCGCATCTTCCTGCGCGACGATCGGGCTGCCTTCGTACAGCAAGCCAAGCTGAAGTCCCGGAATGTGATACTCGGCTGCCGCGTGTCGAGCCAGGCGTTCGCCGCATTCCTCGCGTGCGACGCGGCCTGACGGGCCGTCAAGCTCGATATCGTCCGGAATCCCGATACGGCCGATGCTGTCGGCCATGCTGCGCGCAAAGGTGGTGTTCCGTAATGCGATCGGATGCCGTTCTGCCTCGTAAGTGTCGAGTAACGCGGGCGGTGCGCTCCCTCCGGTAACGAGCGCCAGCTTCCAGCCGAGATTCACCGCATCGTCGACGCTCGTGTTGTAACCCATGCCGGCCGTCGGCGTGAACAGATGCGCGGCGTCTCCGGCAATGAATAAGCGTCCCTTCGAGAACGCCTTGGCGACGAGCGTATACCCGGCCTGCCACGGGCCGGCGGCGATCAACTCGAAATCATGCCCGGCGCCGACCACCTCGAGAACCGCCTTGCGGCAGTCGACATGGGCGGGATCCTCCCCCGTTGCGAGTTGAACCGCCAGCAGGAATTCGTCGACGCCGTTGATGGCATTCAGCACGCCGCGCTGCGACCGGTTGAGCGCCCAGTACTGCCACGCCTTCCGGCCACCCATCACGTCATACAAATCGCGCGAACGGAAGTAAATCGACAGCATCTGACCGCCCATGAAATCGCGCTGCTCGTTGCCGATTCCATCGTATGTGACGTCCATCGCACGCCGCACGAGGCTGCGCGGCCCGTCGCATCCGACGACGTAGCGGCTGCGAAGCGACTGCGGATCGCCGCCGTCCGGATTCACGTGTTCGACGATGACGTCGGCGCCGTGGTCGACGACCGAGAGTGCGCGGCGCCCGACACGCAGATCGACGCTGGGATAACGCCGCACCTGATCGCGCAGGATCGGTTCGATGTACATCTGCTGCGCGCGATGCGGCAGTTCGGGCGTCGCCCAGTCGGCGCGCGTGCGGTCGCCCTCGTCTCGCCACTGAATGGCCTGCGTGCGCGACGGCATCTCGAAGCGGGCCAGCTCGTGCCGCACGAGGCGCGTGTAATAACGCACGTCGGTCGGATGGTCATCGGGCAGACCGACGTTGCGCACGAGATGCGCGAAGCCGCGTCGACGGTAGTGCTCCATGGTCCGCGATGACGTGGCGTTGGCCTTCGGGAAATCGGGCGGCGCCACGTCTTCTTCGAGCAGCACGCAGGGAACGCTTCGGCAGCCGAGCTCGATCGCCAGCATCAGCCCGGCCGGTCCGCCGCCAATGATGACGACCTCAGTATCGATTATTGACATGTCTCCACTCCAGTTTGTCCCGGATGACCGCCCTCGTGCTTGTCGTCGTGCTTGTCGAATAGGGGGTTCGGTTTGCGTTGGAGTCGATACTAGAAATTTGTTGAGCGATACATAAGATGGCAATATTGACCAACCGATACCTGTTTGTTATCGATCATGAAAATCCATCACCTTCGAGATTTCGTCGGCATCGCGCAAGCGCGGAGCGTTCGTGCTGCCGCTCGTGAACTCGGTCTCGCTCAGCCAGCATTGACGCGAAGCCTGCACGAACTGGAGACTGAACTCGGCATGCCGCTCCTCGAGCGCCATGCGCGTGGCGTCACGCTCACCGACGCCGGGCATGCGTTTTTGCGGCGCGCGCAATGCGCGATGGAGGAGTTGCGTCGTGGGCGCGATGAGGTCGCGCAAATTCATGGGCAGATGTCAGGCTCGGTTGCCGTCGGCATGTCGAGCGCTGCGTGGCTATCGTTGATGCCGGACGCTTACAAGGATTTCCGGAGCGCGTTTCCGCAGATCCGGCTCCATTTGCTTGATGGCGTGTTCGCGGTCCTTGAACCACGGTTGCTCAACGGCTCATTGGATTTCATCGTGGGCCCAAGACCTGTCGAGCCGCTTGACCACGGTTATCGTGTCGAACTGCTGTTTCGAAATGAGCTCGTGATTGGCTGCCGCGAGGGGCACACGCACGCCGACGTGACGGACCTGAATGAGCTGATCGAGATTGAATGGCTCCTCAGCGGCATACGGCCCAAGGCGGAGGAAGAATTGCAGCAGCTATTCGGGGCACGCGGTCTGCGGAGTCCGGGATCCGTGACGCGCGTCGACTCGGCGATCGGCCTTGCCATACTGCTGTCCTCGACGGACGCCGTCGCGCAGGTGCCGCATCAATGGCTCGAGATGTCCGTGTTCGGGCGGCAAATCCACAGGATTCCGATCGCAGACCGCATCGCCGGCCCGGACATCGTCCAGATATCGCGGGCCGGCGTACCGCTGACACCCGCGGCCGAGCGCTTTTCGACGATGCTGAAGCGCGTCGCGGGACGACTTGACAGGCCGGCGTAGCGGGAAATTCGCGCTCGACGAATGTCGCAATTCAGGAACAGTACGACATCCTGGCGCTGTTACCGTACAGCGCACCTGAGCCCTCAACCTCTGTTTTTAACGGAAAAACAGGCAAAACCGGCACTCCCAGAACGACTTGGGAGCAGTCTAGATCACTCCCACTCAATCGTCGCCGGCGGCTTCCCCGAGATGTCATAAACAACCCGATTAATCCCCCGCACCTCATTGATGATCCGGTTCGACACCTGCCCCAGCAGTTCATGCGGCAGATGCGCCCAGTGCGCGGTCATGAAGTCGAGCGTCTGCACCGCACGCAGCGCGACGACGTACTCATAAGTCCGCCCATCGCCCATCACCCCGACGCTCTTCACCGGCAGGAACACCGCGAATGCCTGGCTTGTCAGGTCGTACCAGGACTTGCCGGTTTCCTTATCGATCGTGTTACGCAGCGTTTCGATGAAAATCGCGTCCGCGCGGCGCAACAGGTCCGCGAAATCGCGCTTCACTTCGCCGAGGATCCGCACGCCCAGACCCGGGCCCGGGAACGGATGGCGGTACACCATCGAGTGCGGCAGACCGAGCTTCACGCCGAGTTCGCGCACTTCGTCCTTGAACAGTTCGCGCAGCGGTTCGAGCAGCTTCAGGTTCAGCGTCTCGGGCAGACCGCCCACGTTATGGTGGCTCTTGATCGTCTGCGCGGCCTTCTTGCCCTTGCCCGCCGATTCGATCACGTCCGGATAGATCGTGCCCTGCGCGAGCCACTTCGCGTCGGTCAGCTTGCCCGCCTCGGCCTGAAATACTTCGACGAATTCCGCGCCGATGATCTTGCGCTTCGCTTCCGGATCGGTCACGCCGGCCAGCTTGCCGAGGAACGCCTCGCTCGCGTCGACGTGGATCACCTTCACGCCGAGGTGATCGGCGAACAGCGCCATCACCTGCTCGGCTTCGTTCAGCCGCAGCAGACCGTGATCGACGAACACACAAATCAGTTGATCGCCGATCGCGCGATGCAGCAGCGCCGCCGCCACCGACGAATCGACGCCGCCCGACAAGCCCAGGATCACGTGCTCGTCGCCGACCTGCTCGCGAATCTTCGCGACGGCCTCGTCGATGTAGTGGCCCATTTCCCAATCCGCCTTCGCCCCGCAGATCTGCAGCACGAAGCGCTCGAGCATCGCGCGGCCCTGCACGGTGTGCGTGACTTCCGGATGCCATTGCAGGCCATAGAAGCGGCGCTGTTCGTCGGCCATCGCGGCGATCGGGCACGATTCCGTCGATGCCATCAGCGCGAAGCCCGGTGGCATTTCGAGCACCTTGTCGCCGTGGCTCATCCACACCTTCAGCATGCCGTGGCCTTCGGGCGTCGTGAAATCGCTGATGCCTTCGAGCAGGCTCGTGTGGTTACGCGCGCGCACTTCGGCATAGCCGAATTCACGCAAATGGCCGATGTCGACCTTGCCGCCGAGCTGCTGGGCCATCGCCTGCATACCGTAGCAGATGCCGAGCACCGGCACGCCGAGTTCGAACACGGCTTGCGGCACGCGCGGCGTATCGTCCTCGGTGACCGAGCTCGGGCCGCCGGAAAGGATCACGCCCTTCGGCGCGAAATCGCGGATGAACGACGCGTCGACGTCGTACGGATGGATTTCCGAATACACGTTGGCTTCGCGAACGCGACGTGCAATCAGTTGGGTGACTTGCGAACCGAAGTCGAGAATCAGGATCTTGTCATGCATGGCAGCGGACGGAATCAGAAGTGGGCGGATACGGAATGCCGCGCACGACGCGCGGCGTTGAATTCAAAGCGGTGCAGGCGGCCACGCATAAAATGCGGCGCGGACCTGAAACATCTCGATGAAGCGCACGGTTATGGCCAACACTGCGGCCAGCCGCTTGCGGTGCGCGCGAACGAAACCCGGTAGCTTCGGCAAACGGCGTGGCGCGCGGCGCGTCAGCCATGAAACGGCGGCCGGGGTGTGCCGGGCGCGTCGCTGCGGGTGTCGCCGGAGGCAGCCGCCGCGCGCGCGGCGCGTTCGGACTCGCTCAGGCCGGGTTCGCTTGCGCCCGGATGGAGCGGCGCGGCGGAACTGACGTTAGGCGCAACAGGTGCGTTGGCAGCCGGATTGACCGGCCGCGTTGCCGGCACGACAGGCTCGGCCACCGGTTCGGCGTGATAGACCGGAAAGCCCGCGGTGACACGCGGCTCGCGCGGAGTGTCCCGCTCGAGTTCGCGCCGCCGCGCGGCTTCCTTTTCAGCCTCTTTCTCCGCTTCTTTGGCGGCACGCTTATCGGCCCTGCTCGAAGAAGACTTGACCACGCTCCCCTTCTCGCGCCGCCGCACCGCGCCCGCCAACCTCACGCCACCCAGGCCGATCACCACCAGCACGACACCGGCCAGCACCGAGACGATCTGCCCGAAGCCAGTCAGCGACGGCGTACGCAACCCGAGCAGCCAGACCAGCATCAGCACGCCGCTCAGCCAGTGCACGTGACCGACGACCTTCGCGACCGTCGACGTCAACGCCCCATCGAACGACGCATGCACCGCGAGCCACGCGAGCCCGATCAGCGCGACGCCGAATGCCTGGCCGACCAGCGCCGGCTGCGTCGGCACCAGTTGCAGGTTGTTGTACAGCGAAGCCCACGGCGTCAGCAGGAACAGCAGGCCGAACGCCAGCAGCACCAACGCATCCAGGATCAGTACAACACGCAGCAGTGGCTTCATCGGCGTTTAGTCCACGTGGTAGTTGGGCGCTTCCTTGGTGATCTGCACGTCGTGCACGTGCGACTCGCGCAGGCCCGCGCCGGTGATCTGCACGAACTCGGCCTTGCCGTTCATTTCGGCGATCGTGCGGCAGCCGCAGTAGCCCATGCTCGCGCGCACGCCGCCGATCAACTGGAACAGGATCGCGTTGACCGAGCCCTTGTAGGCGACGCGGCCTTCGATGCCTTCCGGCACGAGCTTGTCGATGTTCGCCGAGTTGTCCTGGAAGTAGCGGTCGGCGGCGCCGTCCTTCATCGCGCCGACCGAGCCCATGCCGCGGTACGACTTGTACTGGCGCCCTTGATACAGGAACACTTCGCCCGGCGACTCTTCGGTGCCGGCGAACATGCTGCCCATCATGACCGCGCTCGCGCCCGCGGCGAGCGCCTTGCTGATGTCGCCCGAGAAGCGCACGCCGCCGTCGGCGATGACCGGCACGCCAGTGCCCTTCAGCGCGTCGGAGACATTGGAGATCGCGGTGACCTGCGGCACGCCCACGCCCGCGACGATCCGCGTCGTGCAGATCGAGCCCGGACCGATACCGACCTTGACGCCGTCCGCGCCGTATTCGACGAGCGCTTTCGCGGCCGCGGCGGTCGCGATGTTGCCGCCGATCACCTCGACGTGCGGGAAGTTCTGCTTGACCCACTTGACGCGCTCAAGCACGCCCTTGCTGTGGCCATGCGCGGTATCGACGACGATCACGTCGACGCCCGCCTGCACCAGCAGCTCGACGCGCTCTTCGTTGTCCTCGCCGACGCCGACCGCCGCGCCCGCGCGCAGCTTGCCGTGTTCGTCCTTGCATGCGTCCGGGTGTTCGGTCTGCTTGGTGATGTCCTTGACGGTCATCAGGCCGCGCAGCTCGAATGCGTCGTTGACGACCAGCACGCGCTCGAGGCGGTGGCTGTGCATCAGCGCCTTCGCTTCGGCGAGCGGCGTGCCTTCCTTGACGGTGACGAGGCGCTCGCGCGGCGTCATGATGTTGCGCACCGGCTCGTCCAGACGCTCCTCGAAGCGCAGGTCGCGGTTCGTCACGATGCCGACGAGCTGCGAGCCCTCGACGACCGGAAAACCCGAAATGCCATGCTGGCGCGACAGCGCGATCACGTCGCGGACCTTCATTTGCGGCGGCACCGTGATCGGATCGCGCACGACGCCCGACTCGAAGCGCTTGACCTTCGCGACTTCGCGCGCCTGCTCGGCCGGCGTGAGGTTCTTGTGGATGATGCCGACGCCGCCCATTTGCGCCATGGCGATTGCCAGACGTGCTTCGGTCACCGTGTCCATCGCGGCGGACACGAGCGGCATGTTCAGGGAGATGTTGCGGGTCAGCCTGGTCTTGAGGCTGGTGTCGCGCGGCAGAACATCGGAGAAGGCCGGGACGAGGAGCACGTCATCGAACGTGAGTGCTGTTTGGATCAGACGCATGGCAAATCCTATAGGCGCAAAAGCGAATTATACGCGATACCACCCCGGTTTTCACTGCGCGAACAGCAGCTTAGCGAATTTCAGACGATTTTTTCCGTGTTCCCGAGGCCGGCGATTTCGCCTGGCTGTTCGCGCCGGTTTCGATCGGGTTTCGTTTGCGCGTTCGCAGGCAAAAGCCCCCTGGAGGCCGGCGGTAAACGCGGCGCATGCCCGCCCAGGCGAGTCGAAAAACCGCCGAAACCGTCCGAATGCAGGATCGAACAAGACGCGCCGCCCGCAAAACCGCTATTCTGCCGGCCATTCCAGTTTTTTCCAGCAGGGGCAGTCGATGCAGCGCGGTGTGGCATATGGGGTAATGGCCGGGGCTTTGTGGGGCATGGTTTTTCTGGTACCGCGCGTGCTGCCCGACTTCTCGCCGCTGCTGCTGAGCGCCGGCCGCTACTCGATGTACGGCGTCGTGTCGCTGGCCGCGGCGCTGCCGACGGCGCGCTCCCTTCTCGAGCGCCTCACCCGCGAGGATCTGATCGCGCTCGTGAAGCTCGCGCTCGCCGGCAACATCGTCTACTACCTGCTGCTGACGGCCGCGGTCCATCTGATCGGGATCGCGCCCGCGTCACTGATCGTCGGCGTGCTGCCGGTCACCGTCACGCTGGTCGGCCGGCGCGATCACGGCGCGGTGCCGCTCGCGCGCCTCGCGTGGCCGCTCGCGATCGTGATGGCGGGCATCGTCTGCATCAATATCGACGTGTTTACCGTGGCCGGCGCAACGCCGGTCAGCGTTGCGCCGCGGCTTCTCGGCGTCGCCTGCGCAGTTGGCGCGCTCGGCTGCTGGACCTGGTTCGCGGTCGAAAACGCCCGCTATCTGCAGCGCCAGACACATTTCAGCGGCAACGAGTGGTCAGTGCTGTGGGGCGTCGTGACCGGCGCGCTCGGCGGGGCGCTGTGGCTCGTGATCGCGGTGCTGCCGTCCGGCGGTCCCCAGGGCGAGCTGGCCGGCGCGCGCTGGCACACGTTCTGGCTGCTGAACCTGGTGCTCGCGATCGGCGCGTCGTGGCTGGGCAACGGCCTGTGGAACGCCGCGTCGAAACGGCTGCCGCTGACGCTGTCCGGCCAGATGATCGTGTTCGAGACGCTGTTCGCGCTGCTTTATGCGTTCATTTACGACCAGCGCCTGCCCCGCCCGCTGGAGCTCGCGGCGATCCTGTTGCTGGTGGCGGGGGTGTGCTGGTCGGTGCGCCAGCATTCGGACGATGATTCGTCGGGCGCCGCGCGTATCGACGATGAGGCGCAGATGTCGGCGCCGTGATATGACCTGCGCGCAGGCGGTACACGGCGAGCCGGCGGCGCACCGGCTCGCTGGCGCGGCGCTTCGAAACGTTCGGCAACGATCTCCAGCTGGTCGCAATAGCCCGTTCGGGAAACCGGCGGCCTCCAGGCGGCCTGCCTACCGCGAATCCCTGTTCAACCAGCGACGCCCCTCGACCGACCCCGCCTTGCGCGTTTTCTCGACGCGGCGCTGACGTGACATTTTCGGATCCACGAGCAACGGCCGGTAAATCTCGACGCGATCATGGTCGGCGAGCACCGTATCGAGCGGCTTGAGCCTGCCGAACACGCCCACCTTCTGCGTGCCCAGATCGATCGACGGAAAGCGCTGGAGGATTCCGCTCGCGTCGATCGCCTGCTGCAGCGTCGCGCCCGCGGGTATCTCGACCGGAATCAGCGTCTGCGCATCGGGCAACGCATAGCAGACTTCAACCGACAGACGCTCGCTCATGGCTGGCCATAGCGCTGGTTGGCGCGCTTCACGAAGGATTCGACGAACGTATTGGCGATGTGACTGAACACCGGCCCGATGATCTTCTCGAGCAGGATATTGGTGAATTCGTAGTGCAGCGCGAACTCGATCTTGCACGCATCGGCGCGCAGCGGCGTGAAACGCCAGAAACCGGTGAACTTGCGAAACGGGCCGTCCGCGAATTCCATGTCGATGCGCGTGGGCCGCTCCATCGTGTTGCGCGTGGCGAAATGCTGCTTGATGCCCTTGAAGTTGATATCGATCTTCGCCTCCATGCCGGTTTCGTCCTGGCGGCGGATTTCGACTCCTCCGCACCAGGGCAGAAAGTTGGGATAATCGGCGACGTCCGTGACGAGGTCGAACATCTGTTCCGCCGAATGACGGATCAACACGGTTTTCTGGACATCTGCCATAAATTGGACAGCACGTGGCAAGGGTGGATGAGCGCCGCGGGCTTTCCTTGCCCCGCTTTGCTAAAATCGTGATTTTAAACGAGTTGGGCACTTTCCATTCATGAGCATCATCGACAACAGAAAAGCCTTCTTCGACTACTCGGTCGAGGAGCGCTACGAAGCCGGACTCGTGCTCGAAGGATGGGAGGTCAAGGCATTGCGCGCGGGGCGCGGCCAGATCAAGGAAGGCTACGTGGTGATCCGCAACGGTGAGCTGTTCCTGATCGGCACGCACATCAGCCCGCTGCCCGAGGCGTCGACCCACATCAAGCCCGACCCGGTGCGCACGCGCAAGCTGCTGTTGCATAGCGAGGAAATCAGCAAGCTGATCGGCAAGGTCGAGCAGCGCGGCTATACACTCGTGCCGCTGAACTTTCACTACAAGAACGGCCGCGTCAAATGCGAGATCGGCCTCGCGAAAGGCAAGAAGCTGCACGACAAACGCGAGACCGAAAAGAAGCGTGATTGGGAGCGCGAGAAAGCCCGCCTGATGCGTTCGCCGACCTGAGCTTCGCAGCCTCCTCTTTCAGCAGCGCTCCATGAAAATGGCCCGCACGATGTGCGGGCCATTATTTTTTGTGCGACTCGTTAGCGCACGTCGTCTCAACGCGCGTCGCTTCGCGTCGCCTCGCCGCCCGCCTTGCCTTTGTTCACGATCGTCAGCGCCGACGCGATCATCGAACTCATGTTCGACATATCGCCCGGCACGATCAGCGTGGTGCCCTGCTTCGCGAGATTCGAGAACGCATTCACATACTGCTCGGCCACCTTCAGGTTGACCGCGTCCATCCCGCCATTCGACTGGATCGCCGCCGCGATCTTCTGGATCGCCTGCGCGTTGGCCTCGGCCACGGCCAGAATCGCCGCCGCCTGGCCCTGCGCCTGGTTGATCGCCGCCTGGCGCTCGCCCTCGGACTTCTGGATCGCCGCCTCGCGGCCGCCCGACGCGATATTGATCTGTTCCTGCTTGCGCCCTTCCGACGCCGCGATCAGCGCGCGCTTCTCCCGCTCGGCGGTGATCTGCGCCTGCATCGCGTGCAGGATCTCCTTCGGTGGCGTCAAGTCCTTGATCTCGTAGCGCAGCACCTTCACGCCCCAGTTCGCGGCCGCTTCGTCGAGCGCCGACACGATGCTGTGGTTGATGAAATCGCGCTCTTCGAAGGTCCGGTCGAGTTCGAGCTTGCCGATCACCGAGCGCAGCGTGGTCTGCGACAGTTGCGTGATCGCGAATACGAAGTTGCTCGATCCGTACGACGCCTTCATCGGGTCGGTGACCTGGAAATACAGCACGCCGTCGACCTGCAACTGCGTGTTGTCGCGCGTGATACAGACCTGGCTGGGCACCTCGAGCGGAATTTCCTTCAGCACGTGCTTGTACGCGATCCGGTCGACGAACGGAAACGCGAAGCTCAAACCCGGCGTCAGCGTGGCGTGATAACGGCCGAGGCGCTCGAGCACCCACGCGTGCTGCTGCGGGACGATCTTGATGGTCTGCGACGCGAGCACGATCACGACGATCAGCAGTACCGCCCCGACGATGGTTGAATCCATATGACTACCCTCCGGTCCGTGATTCGAATAGTTGTGCGCAGATTCACGCGGTCTGCCCTTTTTGGCAGCTCAGGCCTCAGGCCCTTGAGCTCAGGCTTGCGAGCCCTGGCCCGTGAACGGATATCGATGAGCCTGGGTGGCGAACCCCGTGCTCATATTCAGGCCGTCGTAGCATTAGCCTTCGGGTGCCGGCTCGCCACGACGACGAGGCAACTGCCGCGCAATTCCCTGATCTCGTAGACCAGCGCGTCTTCGGGCTCGCCCGTGGCCAGCTCGACGTCCCACGCCGCGCCGCGATAGGCGACGCGCGCCTTGCGCCCCTGCCACGCCGGCACGTTCAGCGTCTGGCCGATGTCCATATTGACGTCCGGGTTGCGCGACGCCTGTTCACGCTTGCGACGTCCAAAGCGCGAGCGCCGCAGCACCACGACCGCGGCCAGCGCGACCACGGCGGCAATCGCGAACTGCACGTCGGCGCCGGCGCCGGCAATATGCGCCAGCGCGGCCGCGACGAAGCCGAGCGCGACCATCAACAGATAGAAGGTGCCGCTCATCAGCTCCAGCACGACAAGCACACCCGCCCCGATCCACCAGAACAGTCCACCAGGCGCCACGTCGACCTCCACAAAGCAAAACACCCCGGATCTACCGGGGTGTTTATAGCACGAAGCGAGCGTGCATTTAATGGGCGATGCGGCAAGCGTCGCCCGTTACTGCTTCGACTTCGCCAGTTGCTGCCACGTGTCGATGATCGTGTCGGGGTTCAGCGAGATCGACGCGATGCCTTCATCGGTCAGCCATTGCGCGAAATCCGGATGATCGGACGGGCCCTGCCCGCAGATGCCGACGTACTTGTTCAGGCGCAGGCACGTTTCGATCGCGCGCTTCAACATGAACTTGACCGCCGGATCGCGCTCGTCGAAGTCGACGGCGAGCAGTTCCATGCCCGAGTCGCGGTCGAGGCCGAGCGTGAGCTGCGTGAGATCGTTCGAGCCGATCGAGAAACCGTCGAAGTGTTGCAGGAACTCTTCGGCCAGAATCGCATTCGACGGCACTTCGCACATCATGATCAGGCGCAGGCCCTTCTCGCCGCGCTTCAGGCCGAACTTGCCGAGCAGGTCGACCACGCGCTCCGCCTGCTTCAGCGTACGCACGAACGGCACCATGATCTCGACGTTGTCGAGGCCCATCTCTTCACGCACCTTCTTCAGCGCGACGCATTCCATCTGGAACGCCTCGGCGAAGTCTTCCGCGATATAGCGCGACGCGCCGCGGAAGCCGAGCATCGGGTTTTCCTCGTCCGGCTCGTAGCGCGAACCGCCGATCAGCTTCTTGTACTCGTTCGACTTGAAGTCCGACATCCGCACGATCACGGGCTTCGGATAGAACGCCGCGGCGATCGTCGCGATGCCTTCGGTCAACTTGTCGACGTAGAACGCGCGCGGCGACGCATGACCGCGCGCGACGCTTTCGACCGCCTTCTTCAGGTCCTGGTCGACGTTCGGATACTCGAGAATCGCCTTCGGGTGAACGCCGATGTTGTTGTTGATGATGAACTCGAGACGCGCGAGGCCGACGCCCGCGTTCGGCAACTGCGAAAAGTCGAAAGCCAGTTGCGGATTGCCGACGTTCATCATGATCTTCACCGGAATCGGCGGCAGTTCGCCGCGCTGCACTTCGGTGATCTCGGTTTCGAGCAGGCCGTCGTAGATCTTGCCTTCGTCGCCTTCCGCGCACGACACGGTGACGAGCGCGCCGTCCTTCAGCACGTCGGTCGCATCGCCGCAGCCGACCACCGCCGGCACGCCCAGCTCACGCGCGATGATCGCCGCGTGGCAGGTGCGGCCGCCGCGGTTCGTGACGATCGCCGACGCACGCTTCATCACCGGCTCCCAGTTCGGGTCGGTCATGTCGGCGACCAGCACGTCGCCCGGCTGCACGCGGTCCATTTCCGACGGATCGTGGATCACGCGCACCGGACCCGCGCCGATCTTCTGACCGATCGCGCGGCCGGTGGCCAGCACGTTCGACTGACCCTTCAGCTTGAAGCGCTGCTCCGCCTTGCCCGTACCCTGGCTCTTCACGGTTTCCGGACGCGCCTGCAGGATGAAGATCTTGCCGTCGCGGCCGTCCTTGCCCCACTCGATGTCCATCGGGCGCTGGTAGTGCTTTTCGATGATGACCGCGTACTTCGCGAGTTCGATCACGTCTTCGTCGGTGATCGAGAAGCGGTTGCGCTGCTCGTGCGGCACGTCGACGGTCTTCACGCGGCCCGGCTCGCCCGGTTTCGTGAATTCCATCTTGATCAGCTTCGAGCCGATCGAGCGGCGGATGATCGGGTACTTGTCCTGCGCGAGCGTCGTCTTGAAGACGTAGAACTCGTCCGGATTCACCGCGCCTTGCACGACGGTTTCGCCGAGACCGTAGCTCGACGTGATGAACACGGCGTCCTTGAAGCCCGATTCGGTATCGAGCGTGAACATCACGCCCGCGGCACCGACGTCCGAGCGCACCATGCGCTGCACGCCCGCCGACAACGCGACTTCAGCGTGCGTGAAACCCTTGTGGACGCGATAGGAGATCGCGCGGTCGTTGTACAGCGACGCGAACACGTGCTTCATGCGATCGAGCACGTCGTCGATGCCGACCACGTTCAGATAGCTTTCCTGCTGACCGGCGAACGATGCATCGGGCAGGTCTTCCGCGGTCGCGGACGAGCGCACCGCAAACGACAGCTCTTCGGGCGAGCTATTTTGCAGCGTGTCGAACCCCGCGCGGATGTCAGCCTCGAGCCGCGGCTGCAGCGGCGCGTCGACGATCCATTGACGGATCTCCCTGCCCGCTTCGGCGAGCGCCTTCACGTCGTCGACGTCGAGCGTTTCGAGGCGTTTGGCGATGCGTTCGGTCAGATTGTTGTGATGCAGGAAGTCGCGGAAAGCGAGCGCCGTGGTGGCGAAACCGGTCGGCACCCGCACGCCGGCTTCGGCGAGCTGGCTGATCATCTCGCCCAGCGACGCGTTCTTGCCGCCGACAATCTCCACATCGGTCATCCGCAACTGCTCGAACGGAACTACATACGCCTTGTCCTTTGCGACGGTAACTGCGTTAGTCATACAAGCCCCTAAGTGTGAAAGAAATTCACGGCTGTGCAAGTGGGCTTGAACACGGGCAGCCCATTGGAAGCTCGACCCCGTGTCTTGCACAACCTGTTAGATAAGCAATCGCCATGGCGGCCAGGCACGCGCCACAGGGGCGCGGCGGCTGGACGGATGACCAAAAATACGATTGACCGGCTTTGCCGCCCGATTGCCCGCGTTCACCGCACATTAACGGCTGATAACGCGGCGTTGAACGACCGTTCGCGGCAAGTTAGACGTCAATCGTCTGCAATTGCTTATCCAACAGGTTGCCGCTATTCTACCGTGCCGACTCCTGAAATGTGGCAGTCGGACGAGAATTGCGCCTCGAATCGCGCCCGGACCCAGCCAGCGGGCTTTTGCGAGGCGCGGCCGCTTTCCGGGTGCGATCGTGGCGTCCACGGCGCGCTGCGTCGACACCGCCGTCTCCGGCCAGTCACCGGAGCGCGGGCCTGCCGCAGCGCTGTTTGATTCGAGCGTCGGCGTGCGTTTCCGTTACGCATCGTGCCGCTCACGTTCACCGCCTCACTTCACTGCCCCACTGATGCCGCCCACCGTATTCATCGTCTCCGACGGTACCGGAATTACCGCCGAAACCTTCGCGCACTCGATCCTCTCCCAGTTCGACCAGAAATTCCGCCTGGTTCGCGTGCCCTTCGTCGATTCGACCGAAAAAGCCTACGCGACGCTCGAAAAAATCAACGAGGCAGTCGCGCAGGACGGCCGTCGGCCGATCGTTTTCACGACGCTCGTCGATAGCGCATCGAACCAGATCGTCAAGGGCTCGAACGCGCTCGTGCTCGATATGTTCCAGACCTTCGTCGAGCCGCTCGAGCAGGAGCTCGAGCTGAAGTCGAGCCACGCGATGGGCCGTGGCCACCAGAACGCGGACACCGAGGAATACAAGAACCGGATCGAAGCGATCAATTTCTCGCTCGCGCACGACGACGGCCAATCGAACCGCAATCTCGAGGACGCCGACGTGATCCTCGTCGGCGTATCGCGCAGCGGCAAGACGCCGACGAGCCTCTACCTCGCGATGCAGTACGGCGTGAAGGCGGCAAACTATCCGCTGATTCCCGAAGACTTCGAGCGCGGCAAGCTGCCCACGCCACTGCTCGAGCATCGGCGCAAGATGTTCGGTCTGTCCATCGATCCGCAGCGCCTGTCGGAAATCCGCAACGAGCGGCGCCCGGGCAGCAAGTACGCGGCGCTGGAAAACTGCCGCTATGAGATCAACGAAGCCGAAGCGATGATGCGGCGTGAGGGGATCAAGTGGCTGTCGTCGACGCACAAATCGATCGAGGAGATCGCAACGACGATCCTGCAGGAAATCAAACTGGACCGGCCGTCTTATTAGGCGCCGGGTTAGGCGCCGAGTGCGGCGCCTGCCCGCGGCGCCACCCGCACCCGCTACTTTCGTCCGCGCTGCTGCCTGCACTGCTCGAACACGCAGACAGCCGCCGCGGCCGCCACATTCAGCGACTCCATGCCGCCTGGCTGCGGAATCGTCACGCGCAACGACACCGCGTCGCGCCAGACCTGCGACACCCCCGCCCCTTCGTTGCCGAACACCCACGCGAGCGGCCCGCTCAGATCGCAGTCGTAGATCGCCTCGGCGCCATGCGAATCGGTGATGACGACCGGTACCGCAAGGCGATCGATCAGCGCATTCGCGTCGACGTCTTCGTGAATCCGCAGCAGGAAATGCGCGCCCATGCCCGAGCGCAGCACTTTCGACGACCACGCGTACGCGGTACCCGGCGTGCAGAACACCTGCCCGATGCCCGCGGCGGCCGCGCTGCGCAGGATCGAACCGACGTTGCCCGCATCCTGCACGCCGTCGAGCACGAGGCAGTTTTGCGCAATGCGCTCGGGCAGCGGCGCGTCGAGTTTCTCGACGAGTAGCAGAATGCCGACGCCATGCACGACGTTCGACAACTGGCCGAACAACGCGTCCGGCAATGTCACGAGCCGATGCTCGTCGATGCGCGACACGATCGCCTGCGCTTCGTCGTGACGCAGCGCGCCGTCGGTGACGACACACAGCTCCGGCTGCCCGGCGACGTCGAGGTACGCGCTCGCGAGATGGAAGCCCTCGAGCAGCGCGTGGCCACTGCGGCGCTGTTGATGCGTCGAGCCGGCCAGTGCCTTGAGACGCTTGTAGAGCGGATTGTCCCGCGAGGTGATGGCTTTCACAGGCAGCGAAGGCAGTGAGAATGGAAAGGAATGAACGGTGCGTCGGATCGGAAGCGCGGGCCGTGCTTATGCCGTGCTTCTGCCCTGCTTATGCCGCGCTCACGCGGTCTTTCACGCGACGCCGGCTGCGCCGAACGCGTCGTCGTCGAGCAGCACCCCGGATACGACGACGGCCTCGGCCGCCGGCAGTGTCACGCCCGTGCCAAAACGCAGATGCGCTTCACGCACCGGCGCGAACGAACGCCGGTGATGCTCGCAAGGCCCATGCTCGCGCAGCGCGGCGAGATGCTGCGGCGTACCGTAACCGGAATGCGCGTCGAAGCCGTAAACCGGAAAGGACTGGTGCAATTCGAGCAGCATGCGGTCGCGCGTGACTTTCGCGAGAATCGACGCCGCCGAAATGCTCTTAACGAGCGCATCGCCGCCGATCACCGCTTCGCTGCGAACGGTGAGCATCGGGCAGCGGTTGCCGTCCACCTTCACGAGCGTCGGCACGACCGACAGCCCCTCCACCGCGCGCTTCATCGCGAGCATCGTCGCGTGCAGGATATTCAGCGAATCGATTTCCTCGACCGTCGCCGACGCGACGCAGTACGCGAGCGCACGATCGACGATCTTCTCGTACAGCTCCTCGCGCTTCTTCGCGGTGAGCACCTTCGAATCGTCGAGGCCGCGAATCATCGGTTTCGACGGGTCGAAAATCACCGCCGCGGCGACGACCGGGCCGGCCAGCGGCCCGCGGCCCGCTTCGTCGACGCCGCAGACGATGTCGTCCGCGCTCTCGAAGTTCAGGCCCGCCTGCGCCGTCACCTGAACGACGGCCGCGGTCTTGCGGCGAGGCGCGCGCGCCGCGGTCATGGCTGCCTCGCCCGCTTTTCGACGACGCTGGCCACGACTTCCGCCGCGCGCTGCGCGGTGTTCTGCTTCAGCACGTGATGCATCTCCGTGAAGATTTCCGTCAGCGTGCGCCGGTTCGCTTCGTCGCGCAACTGTTTCAGCGTCGCTTCGGCGAGCGCCTGAGGCGTCGCGAAATGCTGCAGGATCTCGGGCACCACGAAACGCCCCGCCAGAATATTCGGCAGGCCGACGTACGGCAGATAGCCCTGGCGGCGCATGATCTGGCCCGTCAGCCAGGGCACCTTGTACGAAATGACCATCGGCTTTTTCAGCAGTGCGGCCTCGAGCGTCACGGTACCGCTTTTCACGAGAATCGCATCGGCGGCGGTCATCGCGAGCTGCGACTGGCCGTCGGTGATGGTCAGCGCAAGCCCCGGATGCGCGTCGACGAGCGGTTGCAGCAGCGTGCGCAACGCCGGCGTGGCCGCCGGCATCACGAAGCGCAGACCGGGCTCCTGATGCTGCATCATCTCCATCGCGGCGAAAAAAGTCGGGCCGATCAGATCGATTTCCGAACGCCGGCTGCCCGGCAGCACCGCGATCACCGGACCGCCTTGCGCGAGACCGAGCGTGCGGCGCGCGCCCAACGTGTCAGGTTCGAGCGGAATCTGGTCGGCGAGCGGATGGCCCACGTACGACGCCGCGACGCCTGCCTTTTCGAGCAGCGCGGTTTCGAACGGGAACACACACAGCATGTGGTCGACCGCCTTCGCGATCTTCCTGATGCGCCCGCCGCGCCATGCCCAGATGGACGGACAGACGAAGTGAACGGTGGGAATGCCGGCGTCGCGCAGCGCGTGCTCGAGCCCGAAGTTGAAATCGGGCGCGTCGACGCCGACGAACACCGACGGCGGCTCGGCGAGCAGTTGGCGCTTCAGTTCGTTGCGGATGCCGAGGATTTCGGGGATGTGCCGCAGTGCCTCGACATAGCCGCGCACCGTGAGCTTTTCCATCGGCCAGTGAGCATCGAAGCCCGTGGCGATCATGCGCGGACCGCCGATGCCGTAGTACTGCGTGGCGGCCGGCAGGCGGCTGGCAAGGCCGTCGAGCAGCGACGCGGCGAGCAGGTCGCCGGACGGCTCGCCGGCCACCATCGCGACGCGCAGCGGACTGGGTTGCAGCGCCATCGGTTAGCGGATGATGCCGCGTTGCGATGCTTCGACGAATGCGAGCAGCGTCTGCACCGGGGCATCGCCGTCGCCGCCGGCCGCGCCGAGCTCCCGCAATTGCACCTTCGCCTCTTCGAGCGACAGACCGTTCTTGTACAGCACGCGATACGCCGTGCGCAGCACCGAGATCGCGTCCGCCGAGAAGCCGCGTCGGCGCAGACCCTCGACGTTGATGCCGTGCGGCTCGGCCTTGTTGCCGGCCGCGATGACGAACGGCGGAATGTCCTGCACGAGTGCCGACGCGCCGCCGAGCATCGCATGCGCGCCGATGCGCACGAACTGATGCACGCCCGACATGCCGCCGATGATCGCGTGGTCGCCGATCGTCACATGGCCGGCCATCTGCGCGTTGCTCGACAGGATCACGTTGTTGCCGACGTGGCAGTCGTGACCGATATGCACGTAGGCCATGATCCAGTTGTCGTCGCCGAGCGTGGTAACGCCCGCGTCCTGCACCGTGCCGGTGTGGATCGTCGTGAACTCGCGGATCGTGTTGCGGTTGCCGACCACGAGCCGGGTCGGCTCGTCCTTGTACTTCATGTCCTGCGGGCGGCCGCCGACCGATGCGTAGTGGCCGATGCGGTTGTCTTCGCCGATCGTGGTGTGGCCTTCGATCACGCTGTGCGAACCGACCGTGCTGCGCGCGCCGATCGTCACGTGTGCGCCGATAACGGCATATGGCCCGATTTCGACGGATTCGTCGAGTTGCGCGCCCGGTTCGATGATCGCAGTGGGATGAATCCTGCTCATGCGTCCTCGCTTCTGATTCTGTTGCGTTGTCTGGATGGACCTGTTACGGGCCGGCCGCGCGCGTGCCGCGCCCCCTGATCCCGAACGTGGGCTTCAGGCGTCTTTGTCCGTGTGACGCACCGCGCACATCAGATCGGCTTCCGCCGCAACGACGCCATCCACTTCGGCGCGCGCCTTGAACTTCCAGATGCCGCGCATGTGACGCTCGAACGTGCAATGCAGGATCAACTGATCGCCCGGCTCCACCACGCGCTTGAAACGCGCGTTGTCGATGCCGACGAACAGGTACAGCGTGTTCGACGGATCGCTCGGCTCTTCCGAGAACGTCAGCAGCGCCGCCGTTTGTGCGAGCGCTTCGAGAATCAGCACGCCAGGCATCACCGGCCGCGTCGGGAAATGTCCCTGGAAATACGGCTCGTTGATCGACACGTTCTTCAACGCTTTGATGCTCTTGTGCGGCTCGAGTTCGAGCACGCGGTCGACCAGCAGGATCGGATAACGATGCGGCAGCAGCGTGAGAATCTTATGAATGTCGAGATTGATTTTTTCGGTGCTCATGGTGTTTCTGCTCACGCATTGACTGCGCGGTGATGACTGCGGATGCTGGTGCAGGTGGGTTGAAAACGCGCGCGGCCGGCGCCCTCGGTGACCGGCGGCCGCGCCACCCGGCCACGGCAACCGGCTTTGCTTCGTGATGCTCGCCCGCTATTTTACGCGGCGTCGGCGGGGCCGCCGTGATATCTGTCAGATCTCGTCGCTCGCGGACGCGTCCGCCGCATTCGCCGCCGCGCCGCCCGCGGCGCTTTCGAGCGCCTTGATGCGATCGCGAAGCTTGTCGATATTGCGCAGCAGCGCCGCGCTTTTGTTCCAGTCCGCGTGGTTCACGGCCGGGAACGCGCTCGTGTACATGCCGGGCTTGAGCAGCGACTTCGAGACGCCCGACTTCGCGGTGACGATCACGTAATCGGCGAGCGTCACGTGCCCGGCAATGCCGACCGCGCCGCCGATCATGCAGTGACGGCCAATCGTCGTGCTGCCCGCGATGCCCGCGCAGCCGGCGATCACCGTATACGCGCCGATCTTGCAGTTATGGCCGATCTGCACGAGGTTGTCGATCTTCACGCACTCCTCGATGATCGTGTCGGCCATCGCGCCGCGATCGATCGTCGTGTTCGCGCCGATTTCGACGTCGTTCGCAATCGACACACCGCCGACCTGCGGAATCTTCACCCAACTGCCGGTGCGCGCTTCGCCCTCGCCGACGAAATCCGGTGCAAAGCCGAAACCGTCCGAGCCGATTACCGCGCCGGCGTGCACGATCACGCGCTCGCCGAGCTTGCAGTCGTGGTACACCGTGACGTTCGGATAAAGATGCGAGTTCGCGCCGACGCGCGAGCCGCGGCCGATCACCACATTGGCGTCGAGCCGCGCGTGCTCGCCGATCACCGCGCCGGCTTCGACCGTGACGCGCGGGCCGATCACCGCGCTCGCGGCGATCTGCGCGGACGGATCGATGATCGCGCCCGGATGCACGCCCGGCACGGGCTTCGGCGCGGCGAGATCGATGAAGGTTTGCGCGACGCGCGCAAAGTAAGCGTAGGGATTCGGTGTGACGATGAAGTTACGCGTGTCGCGCGAAGCGAGCTTCGAGAGGTCGTCGGCGCTGATCAGCACCGCGCCCGCACGGGTCGTTTCGACCTGCGACAGATACTTCGGATTGGCGAGGAACGCCAACTGGTCCGGGCCTGCCTGGTCGAGCGGCGCGAGACTGCTCACGCGCTGCGAACCATCTCCGACTACTTCACCGCCGAACCGCTGGACGATGTCCTCGAGCGTAAATGCCATGCCTATCCTGTCTCCTATGTCGACCCAAGTTAGCGCTTCAGCGCTTACTTGGGTCCCATGCAACGCTGTCGGCTGGAGTTAGCGCTTTAGCGCCTACTCCAATTCCATGCAGATGCTTGCCGCCGTTCAATCAGCTCCGTCGTTGCGCGCGCACGTCGACACCCGCCGCGGAGCCACGCGCGCGATCAGTTGCCCGACGCCGCCAGCGCCTTCAGCACCTGGTCGGTAATATCGATACGCGGGCTCACGTACACCGCTTCCTGCACGATCAGATCGTAGTGTTGCGTCTCGGCGATCTGCTTGATCACCTTGTTCGCGCGATCGAGCACCGCGGCCAGTTCCTCGTTGCGGCGCTGATTGAGGTCTTCCCGGAACTCCCGTTGCTTGCGCTGGAAGTCCGAGTCGAGTTGCGACAGATCACGCTGCTTCTGCGCGCGATCGGCCGCCGACATCGACGCGCCGTTCTTGTCGAGCGCGTCGGACATCGACTTGAGCTTCTGCGCCATGTCGGCGAGATCCTTGTCCCGCTTCGCGAATTCGGCCTCGAGCTTCAACTGCGCGGCCTTCGCCGCCGCCGATTCGCGCAGGATACGGTCGGAATTCACCGCGGCGATCCTCGCCTCCTGCGCATGCGCCACCCCGACCCCCAGGGTCATGGCCAGTGCCAATGCGCACGCTACACGTTTCGAAAACATACCGGTTAGCAAAGTCATCCTCTCGATACCGTAGTTTGGCCGGGGCTGCCGCCGGAGCCGCTCGCGGCCAGGACCGCCCGCCGCGCGATCAGAACGCCGTCCCGATCTGGAACTGGAACTTCTGATACTGGTCGCCTTCGTGCTTGACGAGCGGGAAGCCGAGGCTCAGCTTGAGCGGGCCGATCGGCGAGATCCACGCGAGACCCACACCGTAGCCGTAACGCAGGCCGTTAGAGCCGGTGCTCGCACACGCACTCGCCGTACAACTTGCCTGCCCCCAGACATTACCGCCATCAAGGAACGTGAAAACACGCAGCGTGCGGTCATAGCCTGTACCGGGCAACGGGAACGTGAGTTCGATATTGCCCACCAGCAGCTTCGAACCCCCGATCGGATCGTTCGTCTTGCCGTCGCGCGGACCGAGCGAACTCGGCTCGTAGCCCCGCACCGAACCGATACCGCCCGCGTAGTAGTTCTTGAAAATCGGATAAGGCCTGCCGCCGAGACCGTTACCGTAGCCGCCCTGGAAGTTGAAGCCCAGCACGAAGCCGCGCGCGAACGAGTAATAGTACTGCGCATTGATGTCGGCCTTGTAGTACTGCGTGCCGCCGACCGGCGTGCCGTATTCGGCGTTCGCCTGCGTGAAGTAGCCGCGGCTCGGCACTAGTGCGCTGTCGCGCGCGTCGCGCGACCAGCCTACCGTGAGCGGCACGTTGTTCGAGGTACGGCCGAACTCGTTCACGTAGTCGATATAGCTTTGCGGCGTGTTCGAATCGATGTCGAGCTGGTTCTGCTCGAAGCCCGCGCCGAAGTACACCGTGTCGACTTCGGAGAACGGAATGCCGAACTTCAGGTCGGCGCCGGCCGTGACGATCTTGAAGCTCGAATCCGTCGAGTAGTACAGCGGCTGGTACGTGCGGTAATACACGTCGGTAATACGCTTGATGCCGTCCACCGTGAAGTACGGGTCGACCTGCGTGACCGTCAGCGTGCGGTAAGTCTTCGCGGTATTGACGTTCACGGAGAGGCTCGTACCCGAACCGAACACGTTGTCCTGCGAGATACCCGCGGACAGCACCACCTTGTCCGTCGACGAGAAGCCCGCGCCGAGCGTAATCGCGCCGGTCGGCTTTTCCGCGACCTTCACGTCGATGTCGACCTGGTCGGGCGTGCCTTCCACCGGCACCGTGGTCACGTCGACGTCGGTGAAGTAGCCGAGACGGTTGATGCGATCCTTCGACAGCGCGAGGCGGTTCGAATCGAACCACGAGCTTTCGAGCTGACGCATTTCACGGCGCACCACTTCGTCGCGCGTACGCGTGTTGCCGACCACGTTGATGCGGCGCACATAGACGCGGCGGCTCGGGTCCACCTGCAACGTCAGGTCGACCGTATGGTTGTTCTGGTCGATCTGCGGCTGCGCATTGACGGTCGCGAACGCGTAACCATATTCGCCGAGCTTGTCGACGATCGCCTTCGTAGTGGCCTGCAGCTTTTCAGCCGAGAAACGGTCGCCGGGTTTGATCTTGATCAGCTTCTTGAGCTCAGCCTCGCGGTCGAGCAGATTGCCGGCGAGGCGGATGTTCGAGATCGTGTACGGCTGGCCTTCGTGCAGCGTGACCGTCAGGTACATGTCCTTCTTGTCCGGCGTGATCGACACCTGGGTCGATTCGATGCTGAACTCGAGGTAGCCGCGATTCAGGTAGTACGAGCGGATGTTCTCGAGGTCGCCGGTGAGCTTGTCTTTCGCGTACAGGTCGTTCTTCGTGTACCACGAGAACCAGTTCGGCGTGGACAACTGCATTTCGTCACGCAGCGTGCCGGTGCTGAATGCCTTGTTGCCGATGAAGTTGATCTGGCGGATCTTCGCGCTCGGACCTTCGGCCACCGAGAACAGCACCGCGACGCGATTGCGGTCGATCGGCGTGATCGTGGTGGTGACTTCGGCGGCGTAGTAGCCGCGCGTCAGATACTGGCGCTTCAGCTCCTGCTCGGCCTTGTCGACGAGCGCCTTGTCGTAGTAGCGCCCTTGCGACAATCCGACCGCGCGTAGCGCCTTGGTCAGGTTGTCCTTGTCGAACTCGTGAATGCCGGCGAAGTCGATCGTGCCGATCGCGGGGCGCTCCTGCACCTGCACGATGACGACGTTGCCTTCGGTCGCGATCTTGACGTCGTTGAAGAAGCCGGTGGCATACAACGCGCGGATCGCTTCGGATGCCTTGTCGTCGGAGAAGGTGTCGCCTTGCTTGATGGGCAGATACGCGAACACGGTACCGGGTTCGACGCGTTGCAATCCCTCAATGCGAATGTCTTGCACCACGAAGGGCGTTGTTGCGTGAGCAACCAGCCCATGCGCGGCGAACGCCGCGGCTATAACCGTCTTTGGACCAAAGCGATGAGGTTTGAACAACGTGCTTCCCCAGTGTGTATAGCTGCATCAGGCCGGACGGTCGCCCTCGTGAACGCCGCCGGACACTTTAAAAATGGATTAAACGAGCCAGATCGTTGAACAGCGCAATCGCCGACAACGCGACGATGCAGGCGAGACCCGCCCTCTGAAAAACGAGTTGCCAGCGATCGGAGACAACTTTACCGGTCACAGCTTCAACCAAATAATATAACAGATGGCCCCCGTCCAATACCGGAATCGGGAGGAGGTTCAGCACGCCGAGGCTAATACTGACAAGGGCCAGGAACGACAGAAACGCGGACGGACCGAGACGCGCGCTCTTGCCCGCGTAGTCGGCGATCGTCACCGGACCGGACAGATTGCGCAGCGACGCCTCGCCGACGATCATCCGGCCGAACATGCGCACCGAGTACACCGCGAGGTCCCACGTGCGGTGCGCGCCGAGCCGCAGGCTTTCGAGCGGTCCGTAGCGCACGTCGATCGACGGCACCTGGGTGGCCAGTTCGGCGCCGATGCGGCCGACCTGCTGCCCGCTCGCCGCATCGCGCTGCAGTTGCGGCACGATGCTGAGCTCTTCGAGCGCGCCCGCCGCATGACCGCCATGCCCGCCACGCTCGACCCGCAGCGTAACCGGCACGCCGGCGTGCGATTTTACATAAGCGATGAAGGCCGCGGCATTATCGGTCGGCATGCCGTTGATCGCGCGCAGCCGGTCGCCCGCGACGAGGCCCGCCTTCTGCGCGGCGCTGCCCGCCTGCACCCCGGCCACCGTGAGCGTGCCGCCGCCGGGCTCGAAGCCGAGATGCGACATGAAATCGTCGTCGACGTCTTTCTCGCCAAGTCCGCGCAGGTCCATCGGGAAATCGGACACGCCATGGCCGTCTTTCGCGGTCAGCACGATGTGCTGGTGATCGAACGCGGCGCTGAGCAGCTTCCAGCGCAGATCCGACCACGAGCGCACCGGCGCCGTCTCGTCGCTGCTGCCCGCGCGCACGCCGACGACCGTCTCGCCGCCCTCGAAGCCGGCCAGCGCGGCCGGCGTGCCCGGTGCGGGCGTCGCGATCACGGCCGCCGGTTCGGTCACGCCGGTCGCGAACACCAGCGCGAACAGCACGATCGCCAGCAGGAAGTTCGCGACCGGACCGGCCGCGACGATCGCGAAGCGCCGCCATACCGACTGCCGGTTGAACGCATGCGGTAAATCCGCGGCGGGAATCGCCGCGGCGCCGGTCTCGCGCTCGTCGAGCATCTTCACGTAGCCGCCGAGCGGCAACGCGGCAATCGTCCATTCGGTGCCCGTTTTCGGGCTCACCCAGTGCACGAGCGGCTTGCCGAAGCCGATCGAAAAGCGCAGCACCTTCACGCCGCACAAACGTGCGATGCTGTAGTGCCCGTACTCGTGGACCACCACGAGGACACCAATCGCAACCGCGAAAGCGAGCAGTTCGATCAGCAGATTCATAAACGCCTCACTGGACGGCACGTTCCGTGCGACGGGCGCCATCGGGCAGACGCGCGATGAACTCGGTAGCGGCGCGACGCGCGGCGGCGTCCGCTTCGATGACGTCGTCGAGCGCGTGCGCGCTGCGGTTCGGCAATGCGTTGAGCACCGAGTCGACCACCTCGGCAATCGCCATGAAGCCGATGCGGCGCGTGAGGAACGCTTCGACCGCGACTTCGTTCGCCGCATTCAGCGCCGCGCTCGCGACGCCGCCTTCGGCGAGCGCCTTCATCGCGAGCGCGAGACACGGGAAGCGCGCGTAGTCGGGTTTCTCGAACGACAGCGACGCGATCCCGGCGAGATCGAGCTGCGCGACGCCCGAATCGACGCGATCCGGGAATGCCAGCGCGTGCGCGATCGGCGTGCGCATGTCGGGGTTGCCGAGTTGCGCGAGCACCGAGCCGTCCGCATACGACACGAGCGAATGGATCACGCTCTGCGGATGGATCAGCACGTCGATGCGCTCGCCGGGCAGGCCGAACAGCCAGTGCGCCTCGATGACTTCGAGGCCCTTGTTCATCATCGTGGCCGAATCGACCGAAATCTTCCGGCCCATCACCCAGTTCGGATGCTTGCAGGCCTCATCCGGCGTCACGTCGACGAGCGTGGCCGGCTCGCGCGTGCGGAACGGACCGCCCGAAGCGGTCAGGATGATCTTGGAGACGCCGCCGTGCAGCGACGCTTCGCGCGGCAGGCACTGGAAAATCGCGTTGTGTTCGCTGTCGACCGGCAGCAGCACCGCGCCGTTGTCGCGCACCGCGTTCATGAAAATCGCGCCGGACATCACGAGCGCTTCCTTGTTGGCAAGCAGGATACGCTTGCCCGCGCGCGCGGCGGCAAGGCTCGGCGCGAGGCCGGCCGCGCCGACGATCGCCGCGGCCACGGTGTCGCAGCCATCGCTCTTCGCAACCTCGACGAGCGCTTGCGGTCCGTACGTGACTTCCGTCCTGCTGCCCGCCTCGCGCAGTTTCGCCGCGACGCGCGCGGCCGTGTCGACGTCGCCGACCACCGCCACTTCCGGCGCGAAGCGCAGGCATTGCTCGACGAGCTTGTCGCCGTTGCGATGCGCGGAGAGCGCGTAAACCGAGAAACGCTCGGGATGACGCGCGACGACGTCGAGCGTGCTGTCTCCAATCGAGCCCGTGGAACCGAGCAATGTCAGACGTTTTTGCATATCTCTTTCTCTAGCCGAGCAGCAGCATCGCGAGCGGCAGCACCGGCAGCAGTGCGTCGATGCGATCGAGCACGCCACCGTGCCCCGGCAACAGACCGCTCGAGTCCTTGACGCCGGCCTGGCGTTTCAGCATCGATTCGAACAGGTCGCCAACCACGCTGAAGCCCACCAGCAGGGTCAGCGCGAGCACGGTGCGCATCGCGCCCAGTTGCGCGAGCAGCGCCGAATACAGGGTCGGCTCGAACGCGTGCAAAAAGACCGCCGCTGCCGCGACGATCATCACCAGCAGCCAGCCGCCGATCGCGCCCTCCCAGGTTTTACCCGGACTGATGGCAGGCGCCAGCTTGTGTTTTCCGAACGCTTTTCCCGAGAAGTATGCGCCGATATCGGCGAGCCATACCAATAGCAGCAGCGACAGCACGAACGGCACGCCCTGCATGCGCGCGGCGACGAGAGCATGCCAGCACGCGATGAAACCGACGATGCCGGCAAGGAACAGGAAAGCGCGCCACACGCCCTGCGCGAGTATAGGCTTGCGCAGCAGCACGAACGGACCGACGATCACCCAGAAGATCGCGGCCGCCTGGAAGAATGGCCGGGCGTGCTCCGTGCCGACACCGATCCGCGTGCTGGTAACGAGCGCGAGCGCCGTGACGAGCGCGTACAGCACCGGACCCGCGCCGCCGACCTTGAGCAGGCGCGCCCACTCCCACGCGGCGAACACGACGACGAAAGCGATGAGCGCGCCGAACGCGCCGACCGGCGCGAACAGCGTGACGGGCAGGAACACTGCCAGCAGGATGATCGCCGTGATGACACGGGTCTTTAGCATGGAAGCGAATCGACGTTCTGCGATTGCGGCTCGAGTTGAGCACTGGTGCGGCCGAAGCGGCGCTCACGCTCGGCGTACGAAGCGATGGCATGACCGAGCGCGTCGGCGTCGAAATCCGGCCAGAACGTGTCGGTGAAATAGAACTCCGTGTAGGCGAGTTGCCACAGCAGGAAGTTGCTGACCCGGCGCTCGCCGCCGGTGCGGATGAACAGGTCCGGCTCCGGTGCGTAGGCCATCGACAGATGCTCGGCGAACGAATTCTCGTTGACCTCGACGGCCTTGCCCGTGAGCGCCGCCTGTTCGACGAGCTTGCGGGTGGCCTGCATGATGTCCCAGCGGCCGCCGTAATTCGCGGCGATGGTCAGCGTAAGACGGGTGTTGCGCGCGGTCTTGGTTTCCGCCCGCCTGATCAGATCGCGGATCTTCGCGTCGAAACGATCGAGATCGCCGACCACGCGCAAACGGATGCCGTTCGCGTGCAGCTTGCCGATCTCGCGCTCGAGCGCGGTGACGAAGAGGCGCATCAGGAACGACACCTCCTCGTTCGGACGACGCCAGTTCTCCGAGCTGAACGCGAACAGCGTCAGATATTCGACGCCTCGCCGCGCGCACGCCTCGACGGCCGCCCGCACCGCGTCGACGCCGCGTGTATGGCCCGCCACGCGCGGCAGACGCCGCTGGGTGGCCCAACGGCCGTTGCCATCCATGATGATCGCGATATGTCGCGGCACCGCGGCGACTTCAGGCACGCGCACGGTTGAGCTGGTATAGGTCATGGCCGTCGGGACAGTAATGCCAGTAAAGAAGTGAGAGTCTGAAAGTGCTGAGCCGAACAGCGTCAGACCGTCATGATCTCGGCTTCTTTCGTCGTGACCAGTTTGTCGATTTCAGCGACGAATTTGTCCGTCAGCTTCTGAACGTCGTCACCCGCGCGACGCTCGTCGTCTTCCGAAATCTCCTTCTCTTTCACGAGCTTCTTCAACTGTTCGTTGGCGTCGCGGCGCAGGTTGCGCACGGCCACCTTGGCCGTTTCGGCTTCGCTGCGCACGACCTTGGTCAGCTCGCGACGGCGCTCTTCGGTCAGCGCGGGCATCGGTACGCGGATCACGTCGCCATGCGTGGCCGGGTTCAGACCGAGGTCCGACTCGCGGATCGCCTTTTCGACGACCTGGACCATCTTCTTTTCCCACGGCTGCACGCCGATCGTGCGTGCGTCGATCAGCGTGAGGTTCGCGACCTGAGAAATCGGCACCGGCGAGCCGTAGTAATCGCACTGGATGTGATCGAGCAGACCCGTGTGGGCACGACCCGTGCGGATCTTCGACAGGTCGTTCTTGAACGCGTCGATCGAACGCTGCATCTTCTGCTCAGCGCCCTTCCTGATATCAGCCACAGACATTTTTAAACCTCCGAACCTTCAAAACGGTGCGAGCCGCCCGGCACGCGAGATGCGGCGGCCCGGGCTCGCGTCAAAGCCCACGTTATGCAAACGAGAGTTTACACGTGGACGAGGGTGCCCTCGTCCTCACCTTGCACGATGCGCTTGAGCGCACCCGGCTTGACGATCGAAAACACGCGGATCGGCAGCTTCTGGTCGCGGCACAGCGCGAATGCCGTCGCGTCCATCACCTGCAGATTGCGGCCGATCGCCTCGTCGAAGCTGATCGTGGCGTAGCGGGTCGCGCTCGAGTCCTTCTTCGGATCGGCCGAATAGACGCCGTCCACCTTGGTCGCCTTCAGCACCACTTCCGCGCCGATTTCCGAGCCACGCAAGGCCGCTGCCGTATCGGTCGTGAAGAACGGGTTGCCTGTGCCCGCCGCGAAAATCACGACCTTGCCTTCTTCGAGCTGGCGAATCGCACGGGGCCGGATATACGGCTCGACCACCTGATCCATGCGCAGCGCCGATTGCACGCGCGCCTCGATGCCGGCGTGACGCATCGCGTCCTGCAACGCCAGCGCGTTCATCATCGTGGCCAGCATGCCCATGTAGTCGGCCGTCGCGCGGTCCATCCCGGCCGCGCCGCCCGCCACGCCGCGGAAGATATTGCCGCCGCCGATCACCACGGCCAGTTGCGTTCCGAGACGGACCACTTCGGCCACGTCCGCCACCATTCGTTCGATCGTCGCGCGATTGATGCCGAAGGCATCATCGCCCATCAGAGCTTCACCGGAGAGTTTGAGCAGGACGCGTTTATAGGCAGTGGGCATAGGGGTATCCAGATCGCGCAGAACAGGGCAACAACAAGGGACTAATGTAGGGGTGAAATGCTGATTCGGGCAAGCGCCGCCAAATTTGACGAAACTTCGGGTTCACCCGCCGCGGCCGCGCGGCGGGGGTAATCCGTGCGCGGCCTTGCGGCGCCGCCGAGCGCGGCGAAGTGCTGCTTCGCCGCGGGTCCAACGGTACGGCAGTAAAGCTTAGGTAAGGCTTATTGTTGCTTTGCAGCAGCGACCTGAGCGGCCACTTCCGCGGCGAAGTCGTCCTGCTTTTTCTCGATGCCTTCGCCGACCACGAACAGTGCGAATTTCTGCACGCTCGAGCTCGCCGCCTTCAGCATCTGTTCGACCGTCTGCTTGTCGTTCTTCACGAACGTCTGGTTCAGCAGCGACACTTCCTTCAGGTACTTCTGCACGCTGCCGTCGACCATCTTCGCGACGATTTCAGCCGGCTTGCCCGATTCGGCGGCCTTCTGTTCAGCAATGCTGCGTTCCTTGGCGATCAGGTCGGCCGGCACATCGTCCGACGACAGCGAGACCGGCTTCATCGCGGCGATGTGCATCGCCACGTCCTTGCCGACCTGCTCCTGCGCGCCGGTGTACTCGACCAGCACGCCGATACGCGTGCCGTGCAGGTACGCCGCCAGCTTGTTCGCGGTGTCGAAACGCACGAAACGGCGGATCGACAGGTTTTCGCCGATCTTGCCGACCAGCGCGAGGCGGACTGCGTCGACCGTCGAACCGTCGAGCGGCAGTGCCGACAGCGCGGCGACGTCGGCCGGGTTTTGCGTCGCGACCAGTTCGGCGACCTTCTTCGAGAACGCGAGGAAGTCGTCGTTCTTCGAAACGAAGTCGGTTTCGCAGTTCAGTTCGACCAGCGAACCGGTGTTGCCGTTGATGAACGATGCGACCACGCCTTCAGCCGTCACGCGCGATGCCGCCTTGCTCGCCTTGTTGCCGAGCTTCACGCGCAGCAGTTCTTCGGCACGCGCCAGATCGCCGTCGGCTTCCGTCAGCGCCTTCTTGCATTCCATCATCGGCGCGTCGGTCTTTGCGCGCAGTTCTGCAACCATGCTTGCGGTAATTGCCGCCATCATTTGCTCCTTGGGTTCTGTCTGTCACACGCCGCCCGCATTTCGATACCGGCGGCAGGAATTCGTTTCAGCGTTTTCGCGTATTTTTTACGGACGACGCGCCGGGCGCCGCCGGAAGCACTCTGCCAGATGCCCGTTACAACGCCTGTTACAAACGTCGCGACTTAAAAAAAGGGGGCCTCCTGAAAGCCCCCTTTTATGCCGGACACTGGGCAGCCTTACGCTTCCGGGTTGACCTCGACGAACTCGTCGCCGTCGGCGCCACGCGCAGCCTGGACCACTTCGTTGACCGCATTCGCACGGCCTTCGAGGATCGCGTCGGCCACGCCGGCCGCGTACAGAGCGACGGCCTTGCTGGCGTCGTCGTTACCCGGGATCACGTAGTCCACACCTTCCGGCGAGTGGTTCGTATCGACCACGGCGATGACCGGAATGCCGAGCTTGTTCGCTTCGGTCACGGCAATCTTGTGGTAACCGACGTCAACCACGAAGATCGCGTCCGGAATGCCGCCCATGTCCTTCACGCCGCCGATCGACTTCTGCAGCTTGGCCATTTCGCGTTCGAACAGCAGCGCTTCCTTCTTGCTCATGCGCTCGGTTTCGCCCGCTTCCAGCGCTGCCTCCATGTCCTTCAGGCGCTTGATCGAAACCTTCAGCGTCTTGAAGTTGGTCAGCATGCCGCCGAGCCAGCGCGCGTTGACGAACGGCATACCGGCGCGCTGCGCTTCCTGGGCGATGGTGTCGCGCGACTGACGCTTCGTGCCGACGAACAGGATCGTGCCGCGGTTCGAAGCCAACTGACGCGCGTACTTCAGCGCGTCGTTGTACATCGGCAGCGTCTTTTCGAGGTTGATGATGTGAATCTTGTTGCGATGACCGAAAATGAACGGGGCCATCCGGGGGTTCCAGAAGCGCGTTTGGTGACCGAAGTGGACACCTGCTTCCAGCATTTGACGCATCGTAACTGCCATGAAAATCTCCGCGAGGGTTGGGTCTTAAACCGGCTGCCGCATCGGCCGCGCCCGCCTTTTCGTTTCGGCTGGAACGCGGCGACACCCTGGGTGCGCCGGCTTGCGAGTGGGTTGCCTGTACTACCGTTATTACGCTTGTTGCTCGTGACGCGGGCAAACCAGTCAGCGCCACGAGAAGTCTTTCCCGACCAGTTTCACAATGCAATGCAATAAAAACCGAACCTGGATCGACTTAGCCGAAGATTATAGCACGCGACTGCTGGCTCGCTCAAGCCGCGCGGGTAATGCCTATAAGCTTCACATGGGGTCGCCGGGGGCCGGCGTCGCGCCGGCGGCCGCACCCATGTGACGCAGGTCTGGAATCGCTCCCCCCTTTATTCAGCAGCCCGCCGCCGGCGGCGAAAGGACTCTCCGCAAAAGTATCCGCAAGAGCCGGCAACGTCCCCGCAAAAACGCTTGAATCCGTTCGTAAAAGCCTGCGGCACCAGAAATATGGTGCGATAATCTCGCAATAAATCGAATTTCAGGCCCGGCTCATGGCTATTACCCTCAAAAACGAACACGATATCGCACAGATGCGCGTCGCCTGCCGGCTCGCCAGCGAAGTGCTCGACTACATCACGCCGTTCGTCAAGGCCGGCGTCACGACCGGCGAACTCGACCGCCTGTGCCACGAATACATGCTCAAGGAACAGGGCACGATCCCGGCACCGCTCAATTACCAGCCGCCCGGCTACCCGCCCTATCCGAAAGCGACGTGCATTTCCGTCAACGACGTGATCTGCCACGGCATCCCCGGCGACAAGGCGCTAAAGAACGGCGACGCGCTGAACATCGACGTCACCGTCATCAAGGAAGGCTATTTCGGCGACACGAGCCGCATGTTCATCGTCGGCGAAGGGTCGATCATGGCGAAGCGCCTCGTGCAGGCCACCTTCGAATGCATGTGGCTCGGCATCGACCAGGTGCGCCCCGGCGCGCATCTCGGCGACATCGGCTATGCGATCCAGAAGCATGCCGAAGGCCTCGGCTACAGCGTGGTGCGCGAGTACTGCGGCCACGGCATCGGCACCGTGTTCCACGAAGATCCGCAGATCCTGCACTACGGCCGTCCCGGCACCGGGCTCGAACTGCAGACCGGCATGATCTTCACGATCGAGCCGATGATCAACGCCGGCCGCCGCGACATCCGCACGATGCCGGATCAGTGGACCGTCAAGACCCGGGACCGCAGCCTGTCGGCGCAGTGGGAGCACACGGTGCTCGTCACGGAGACCGGCTACGACGTGCTGACCGTGTCGGCCGGCACGCCCGCGCGTCCGCCCGTCGTCGCGGCCACCGCCTGAGCGGCTTCCGAGCTCATCACCCACCTGCCAATGAGTAGCGTTCCAGCCGTCGCCCCATCCCTTGCCACGTCGCTCAAGGCGGACTACAAAGTGGCCAAAACCCAGTTGCTGGAACGCTTCCGAACGGCCACCAACGTCGACGCATTGATGGGCGCGCTCGCGCGCGCCACCGACAACTCGCTGCGCGCCGCCTGGGACACCTGCGAGCTGCCCGGCGAACTCGCGCTCGTCGCGGTCGGCGGCTACGGGCGCGGCGAACTCGCGCCCCACTCCGACGTCGACATTCTGGTGCTGCTGCCCGATGCGCCGTGCGCGCATCTCGAAGCGCGCGTCGAGCGCTTCATCAGCCTTGCGTGGGATCTCGGGCTGGAGCTCGGCAGCAGCGTGCGCAGCGTGTCGCAATGCATCGAGGAAGCGGCCAACGACGTCACGGTGCGCACGTCGCTCCTCGAGGCGCGGCGCATCACCGGCAGCGCGGCCCTGTTCGACGATTTCGCGCGACGCTATCGCGCCGCACTCGATCCGAAGGCGTTCTTCCAGGCGAAGGTGCTCGAAATGCGCCAGCGCCACGCGAAGTTTCAGGACACGCCGTACGCGCTCGAACCGAACGTCAAGGAAAGCCCGGGCGGCCTGCGCGATCTGCAACTGATCCTGTGGATCACGCAGGCGGCCGGCTTCGGCAGCAGTTGGCGCGAGCTCGAGGCGCGCGGTCTCATCACCGAGCGCGAGGCAAGCGAGTTGCGCCGCAACGAGGGCTTCCTGAAGTCGCTGCGCGCGCGGCTGCACGTGATCGCGGGGCGCCGCCAGGACATTCTGGTGTTCGACCTGCAGACACCGGTCGCCGAAAGCTTCGGCTACAAGCCGACCGCGACGAAGCGCGCGAGCGAACAGTTGATGCGCCGCTACTACTGGGCCGCGAAAGCCGTCACGCAGCTCGCGACGATCCTGATCCAGAACATCGAGGCGCAGCTTTTCCCGAGCACGAGCGGCATCACGCGCGTGCTGTCGGACCGTTTCGTCGAAAAGCAGGGCATGCTCGAAATCGCCTCCGACGACCTGTTCCTGCGCGAGCCGAACGCGATCCTCGAAGCCTTCCTGCTGTATGAGCGCACGCCCGGCGTGAAGGGCCTGTCGGCGCGCACGTTGCGCGCGATCTACAACGCGCGCGACGTGATGGACCGGCACTGGCGGCGCGACCCGGAAAACCGGCGCCTGTTCATGGAGATCCTGAAGCAGCCAGCCGGCATCACGCATGCGTTCCGGCTGATGAACCAGACGAGCGTGCTCGGGCGTTACCTGCTGAACTTCCGGCGCATCGTCGGCCAGATGCAGCACGACCTGTATCACGTCTACACGGTCGATCAGCACATCCTGATGGTGCTGCGCAATCTGCGCCGCTTCGCGGTGGCCGAGCACGCGCACGAATATCCGTTCTGCAGCCAGTTGATGGTCAGCTTCGACCGTCAATGGGTGCTGTTCGTCGCGGCGCTGTTCCATGACATCGCGAAGGGCCGCGGCGGCGATCACTCGACGCTCGGCATGGCCGACGCACGGCGCTTCTGCCGCCAGCACGGCATCGACGGCGAGGACGGCGATCTGATCGTGTGGCTCGTGCAGCAGCATCTGACGATGAGCCAGGTCGCGCAGAAGCAGGACACGAGCGACCCCGAAGTGATCAAGCGCTTTGCCGAACTGGTCGGCACCGAGCGCCGCCTGACCGCGCTTTATCTGCTGACCGTGGCCGATATCCGCGGCACCAGTCCGAAGGTCTGGAACACGTGGAAAGGCAAGCTGCTCGAAGATCTGTACCGCACCACGCTCGCCGTGCTCGGCGGCGCGCGGCCCGATGCGCATTCGGAGCTGAAGTCGCGCCAGGAGGAAGCGCTTGCGCTGCTGCGGCTGGAGACCGTGCCGGAAGGCGCGCAACGGGCGTTGTGGGACAAGCTCGACGTCGGTTATTTCCTGCGCCATGATGCGGCCGATATCGCGTGGCAAACGCGCGTGCTCTACCGTCACGTCGAAACGCCGACGCCGCTCGTGCGCGCCCGCCCTTCGCCGATCGGCGAGGCGTTGCAGGTGCTCGTCTACGTGAAGGACCAGCCCGATCTGTTCGCCGGCATCTGTGCGTACTTCGACCGCAACGGGCTGTCGGTGCTCGATGCGCGCGTGAGCACGACCCGCCACGGCTACGCGCTCGACAACTTCCTTGTCGCGCACACCGAACAGGACGTGCATTACCGCGACATCGCCAATCTGGTCGAACAGGAGCTGACCGCGCGTCTCGCCGGCCACGGCACGCTGCTGCCGGGACCGTCGAAAGGCCGACTGTCGCGCCTGTCGCGCACCTTCCCCATCACGCCGCGCGTCGACCTGCGGGCCGACGAGCGCGGCCAATACTACATCCTGTCCGTGTCGGCGAACGACCGGCCGGGCCTTCTTTATTCGATCGCGCGCGTGCTGGCCGAGCACCGGGTCGGCGTCGCGTCGGCGCGGATCAATACGCTCGGCGAACGCGTCGAGGACGTGTTTCTGCTCGAAGGACACAGCCTGTCGGACAACCGCCTGCAAATACAGGTCGAAACCGAATTGCTGCGCGCGATCGCAGTGTGAGATTTCATGCGAATCAAATTAACAGCCAAGCATCCGCGGCCGGCATCGTCCGAGCGCGCCCCTGTTCGCCCCGGCAGTGCGTCGGCGCGTAAGCCGACCCGTCCGGCACGGCCCCAGCCGCCGCTGGCGGAGTCTGGCGCGCCGCGTGAACGCGCGGCGGCGGATGGCGCGGCGAAGCGGTCCGCGGGCGGTAAGCCGGCGGGCAGCGGTGCGCGGGCGACGCGTGCCGAGGGGCCGTCGTTTGCGCGTGAGCGAAGCACGAATGCCACAGGCGCGCCGCGGCGGCCGGCAGGTGCCGGGGAGCGCGGCGAACGCGTTTCGCGCCGCACCGACGGTGAGCGTGGTTCGTCGCGTGAGGGAGTTGGACGCGCGCCGCGCAGGTTCGAAGGTAGCGGCGAACGCGGCGAGCGTGCCGAACGCGCACCGCGTCGCTTCGAAGGCGCGGGTGAACGCAGCGAGCGCGCGCCGCGCCGCGAAACCGGTGAGCGTGCCGAACGCGCGCCGCGTCGCTTCGAAGGCGCGGGTGAACGCAGCGATCGCGCGCCACGCCGCGAAGCCGGCGAGCGTGCCGAACGCGCACCGCGTCGTTTCGAAGGCACGAGTGAACGCGGCGAGCGCGCGCCACGCCGCGAAACCGGTGAGCGTGCCGAACGCGCGCCGCGTCGCTTCGAAGGCACAGGCGAACGCAACGAACGCGCAACGCGCCGGTTCGAGGGCAGTGCGGATCGCGGTGATCGCGCACCGCGCGGTTTCGGTGACCGCCCGCCTCGCCGCGACGATGGCGAACGCCGCCCGTTCAGCGGTCCGCGCGCGGGCGCGGGCCGTCCGTCGGAAGGCGGCATGCGTGGCGATCGTCCGGTACGCGGGGAGCGCAATGCCGCCGATCGTCCGCGCTTCGGCAGCGATCGCGGTGCGCCGCAGGAGCGCCGCGGCGCCGAACGCCGCGCGCGCGACGGCGATAGCGCCCCGCGCCGCTTCGAAGGCGAGCGTGGCGAACGCGCCTTCGCGAAACCCGTAAAAGGCAGCTACAGCGAACGTTCGGACCGCGCGGAGCGTCCAGCGCGCGCACCGCGTCGTGACGAACGCGACGACCGCAACGCGCGCGGCAACTGGACACCCGACAAACGCGAACCCGGCGAGCGCCCGGCGCGCCGTGGCGAAGCTGCCGGCCGCCCTGCCCGGGGCTTCGACAAACCGCTGCCGGCCGCCGCGCGCCGCGCTCGCGACGAGCGCCCCGCCCGCGCCGGCAAACCACATGCGGCGGCATCGGCAGCCCCGCGCCGCGACGCGGAAATTGACGCACCGCACGACACCCCGCGCGCGCCGCGCCGCGATCGGGAAGACGCGCCCGGCATGCTGCGCCTGTCGAAGCTGATGTCCAAACTCGGCCTGTGCTCGCGCCGCGAGGCCGACGAATGGATCGAGAAAGGCTGGGTCATGGTCGACGGCGAGCGCGTCGATACGCTCGGCACCAAGGTCTTCCCGGACCAGCGCATCGACATCGATCCCGCCGCCGAAGCCGCGCAGTCGAGCCGGGTGACGGTGCTGATCCACAAACCGGTCGGTCTCGTATCGGGTCAAGCCGAGGACGGCTATCAGCCGGCCATCACGCTCGTCACGCCGGAGAACCGCTGGGAAGGCGATCGCTCGGGCATCCCGTTCGCGGTCTCGCATCTGCGCCAGCTTGCGCCGGCCGGGCGTCTCGACATCGATTCGACGGGCCTGCTCGTGCTGACCCAGGACGGCCGCATCGCGAAACAGTTGATCGGCGGTCATTCGGACGTCGACAAGGAATATCTGGTGCGCGTCGCGTATGGCGAGCACACCGTCGACGTCGAAAGCCACTTCCCGGCCGAAAGCCTCGCGCTGCTGCGCCACGGCCTGTCGCTCGACGACGTGCCGCTCAAACCCGCCGAAGTAAGCTGGCAGAACGGCGAGCAGTTGCGCTTCGTGCTGCGCGAAGGCAAGAAGCGCCAGATTCGCCGGATGTGCGAACTGGTCGGCCTCGAAGTGGTCGGCCTGAAGCGGGTGCGCATGGGCCGCGTGGTGCTCGGCGCGCTGCCGCCGGGCCAATGGCGTTATCTGTCGGAAGACGAAGCGTTCTGATGCCGGCCGCACCCGCTCGTTGCGGGCAGGTGCGGCATCCGGCCAATAAAAAACCGCACGCTTACCGCGTCAATCGTCGCTATTCGGATCGAGGTCCGGAAACAGCACCTCGGTAAAGCCGAACTTCGAGAAATCGTTGATCCGCATCGGATACAGCTTGCCGATCAGGTGATCGCACTCGTGCTGCACGACCCGCGCGTGAAAGCCCTCGGCGACGCGGTCGATCGGATTGCCGAACTGATCGAAGCCGTGGTACCGGATCATCGAAAAACGGCTCACCGCGCCGCGCAGCCCCGGCACCGACAGACAGCCCTCCCAGCTCTCTTCCATGTCTTGCGAAACCGGCGTGACGGTCGGGTTGATCAGCACGGTTTCCGGCACCGGCGGCGCATCCGGATAGCGCTCGTTCTTGCCGAAGCCGAAGATCACCACCTGCAGATTGATGCCGATCTGCGGCGCGGCGAGGCCCGCGCCGTTCGCGTCGTGCATGGTCTCGAACATGTCCTTCACGAGCTCATGCAGCTCGGGGGTATCGAAGTGATCGACCGGCTCGGCGATACGCAGCAGGCGCGGATCGCCCATCTTGAGAATGTCGTGAATCATGAGTGCCCCTCCAGGAGCTTGCGCATACCCTCTTCGTCGAGTACCGGGATGCCGAGTTCCTCGGCTTTCGCGAGCTTGCTGCCGGCGTCGGCGCCCGCCACCACGTAACTGGTTTTCTTCGAGACCGACCCCGCCACCTTCGCGCCGGCCGCTTCGAGCATTTCCTTCGCTTCCTCGCGCGACAGCTTCGGCAGTGTGCCGGTCAGCACGACCGTCTGGCCGGCCAGCACGCCCTGCGGCGCCTTCGGCGCGGGCGGCCCCTCCGGCCACGTAACCTTGCCCGGCGCGCGCAGTTGCTCGATCACCGTGAGATTGTGCTCCTCGGCGAAGAACTGGTGGATCGATTCGGCGACCACCGGCCCCACGTCGTTGACTTCGAGCAATTCCTCGATCGACGCGTCCATGATCGGATCCAGCGAGCCGAAGTGCTTGGCGAGATCTTTCGCGGTCGATTCGCCGACGTGGCGGATGCCGAGCGAGTAGATGAAGCGCGCGAGCGTCGTGTGCTTGGCCTTTTCGAGCGAATCGAGCAGGTTCTGTGCCGATTTCTCGGCGAAGCGGTCGAGTTCCGCGAGCGTCGCGAAGCCGAGGTTGAACAGGTCGGCCGGCGTGCGCACGAGATTCTGCTCGACCAGTTGGTCGATGATCTTCTCGCCAAGGCCGTCGATATCGAGCGCGCGCCGCTGCGCGAAGTGCCACAGCGCCTGCTTGCGCTGCGCCGGGCAGAACAGCCCGCCCGTGCAGCGCGCGATCGCCTCGTCGGGCAGCCGCTCGATGCTCGATCCGCACACCGGGCACTGCGTCGGCATCACGAACTCGCGCGCGTCGGCCGGACGGCGGTCGAGCAGCGCGCTGACCACCTCGGGAATCACGTCGCCGGCGCGCCGCACGACCACGGTGTCGCCGATGCGGATGTCCTTGCGGCGCACTTCGTCTTCGTTGTGCAGCGTTGCATTGGTGACCGTCGCGCCGCCGACGAACACCGGTTCGAGCCGCGCGACCGGTGTGATCGCGCCGGTGCGTCCGACCTGCACGTCGATCGCGATGAGCTTCGTCAACGCTTCCTGCGCGGGGAATTTATGCGCGAGTGCAAAACGCGGCGCGCGCGACACGAAGCCGAGCGCCTCCTGCTCGTCGCGCCGGTTGACCTTGTAGACCACGCCGTCGATGTCATACGGCAGCTTCTCGCGCTTCTCGCCGACCGCATGGAAAAAACCGAGCAGGCCTTCGGCGCCGTGCACGACCGCGCGCTCGCCGTTGACCGGCAAGCCCATTTCCTTATACCAGTCGAGCAGTTCGCTATGCGTGGCCGGCATCTCGATGCCTTCGAGCACGCCGATCCCATAGGCGAAAAACGACAGCGGCCGCTGCGCGGTGATCTTCGAATCGAGCTGGCGCAGACTGCCCGCCGCCGCGTTGCGCGGGTTCGCGAATTCGCGCTGCTCCGCGGCGCGCTGGCGTTCGTTCAGGCGTTCGAAATCGCGCTTGAACATCAGCACCTCGCCGCGCACGTCGAGCACGTGCGGCACGCGCTTGCCCTTGAGCTTCAGTGGAATCGAACGGATCGTGCGGACGTTCCCGGTGACGTTTTCACCGGTCGTACCGTCGCCGCGCGTGGACGCCTGCACGAACACGCCGTCGACGTAGCGCAGCGAGATCGCGAGGCCGTCGAACTTCAGCTCCGTTGCATATTCGACCGGCACCGGCGGCTCGCTCGCGTTCTTGCCGAGCGCATCGCCGACGCGCTTGTCGAACGCGACGATGTCTTCATCGGCAAAACCGTTGTTCAGCGACAGCATCGGCTGGTCGTGCACGACCGGCTCGAAGCCGCTCGCGGCCTCGCCGCCGACACGCTGGGTCGGCGAATCCGGCACGATCAGGTCCGGATGCTCGGCTTCGATGTGCTCCAGTTCCTTGAACAGCTTGTCGTACTCGGCGTCCGGCAGGTCCGGCTGGTCGAGCACGTAATACGCGTAGTTCGCGCGTTCGAGTTCCGCGCGCAGCCATGCGGCCCGCTGTGCCGGAGCGCTGGTTTCGGAAGAAGAGACGGAGGAGGTTCGGGCCATGCTGTCGGAAGCTTCTCAAGGTGGAATTCAGACATGGGATTATCGCAGGAAGCGTGCCCCTTTACATCGGCCGAATGGGTAGTCCGGGGCTATTGTGGGCCGCTTGCGCGGCTTGTTCGCCAGCCGACTTGCCACTGGAAAAAACGGCTGGGCAATACCGGGCCGCAATGCAGCGAATCGACGGAGGCAACCCATCGACGCGCCGCCGGAAACGACAACGGCCGCACATCGTGCGGCCGTTACCGGAACACCAACGACGCTAAAAGCTCATTGGCTGAACAATCGCCGCGTAGCCGGCGAACCCGCCGGAATCCCCGCCTGCTCGAGCTTCGCATACAGCGTCATCAACTGCTTTTCGATTGCGAGCAGCGCGCTTTCCGGCAGCGGCCGGCGGCCATCGTCGACCACGCGGCCGCCGATGCGCTCCGCGAGCGACTTCGCGTAATCGCACATCAGCCGGAACGGCAGAATGTCTTCGTCGGCAACCGGCACGTCGAGCACCAGCGTGATCATCTCGCCGCCCTTGTACGTGAGGTCGTCGCGCAGGAAGTTGGTGTCGCCGAACTGCAGCATGAACACCGGGCTTTGCCGCGAGTCGAGCTTGACGAAACGCGTGCCGTCGCGCGACAGCAGCAGGCCGTCCTGCGACGCGACCGCCTGCACGTAATTCGCGGACCACGGTGCGCCGTCGGACAGCACGTTGATCGACAGTTGCGCGTCGCACTGCGCGGCGAAACCGTCGAGCTCGCGCGCCATCGCGACCGTTTCCAGCATGTCGGGAAATTCCGGCGCCGCGTCGAGCGCATCGGCGAATTGCTGCACGCCGGTCACGAACTCGGAGAACTCGAGCTCGTTCAACGCGCCGCTGCGATTGGCCAGTTGCGCGGCCGCGCGCAGTTCCTCGTAGCGCGTGCCGTTCTGCAGCAGCTCCCACGCGCCGCCGCCCTCGGGCTTGCCCTCGATATACACCGGCTTGCTGCCCGCGCGGCGCAGACGCTGCGCGAGCGGAATCACCTTGTCGCCGGCCACCGCGCCGTTCAGGCGGATCGGCACGATGCAGTCGATACGGCGATCGACGATCGCCGGCGGTGCCGACGAAATCGTCGTGGCCGCGGGCAGAATCGGCTCGACGCGCTCCTGCCCGGCGGGTGCCGGCCTGGCGGCGACCCGCCCGGCATCGGCAGCCGGCGCCGCGGCAGGCTCGCTGTCGGCTTCAGCGGCGGCATCGGCTGCCGGATAGCCGTTCGGCGTCGTCATTTCGGCCTGGATATCGGCTGGCGTATCGAGCGGCGCGGCACCCACGCCGAACGTCGGCTCGACGCGCGCGGCGGTCGGATCCGCGCCGGCGTCCGCGCCCGCGGCGGGCTCGCGCCGCGTGGCGGGCCGAGCCGGCTCGATGAACGGGCTCTGCTCCTCATGCTCGTCCCGCGCAAAGCTCTCGGCGGTCTCGGCCGGCATCGGCCGCGGCATCTTGCGGCGCACCTTCGCGCCCTGCCAGGCGTTGTACACGACCACGCCCCCGACCACCACGGCACCCGCGCCGATCAAACCGAGTGTCAACTCGTCCATGCATGCTCCATCAGCAATTCTTCTATCCGCGCGGCCCTGCGTCCGGTTCACCTGTCGGGCGGTCCTCATCAGAAGCCGCCGCGCCGAACGCGCACGTCCGCGAAGGCTTTAACTCAAACGATATTCTGGGCGAAACCGGCCGCCGTTTCCATGTCGACCGCGACGATCCGCGACACGCCCTGCTCCTGCATCGTCACGCCGATCAACTGCTGCGCCATTTCCATTGCGATCTTGTTGTGCGAGATGAACAGGAACTGGGTTTTGTCCGACATCGCGCGCACCAGATTCGCGAAACGGTCGGTGTTGGCGTCGTCGAGCGGCGCGTCCACTTCGTCGAGCAGACAGAACGGCGCCGGATTCAACTGGAACATCGCGAACACCAGCGCGGTCGCGGTCAGCGCCTTTTCGCCACCCGACAGCAGGTGAATCGTCGAATTCTTCTTGCCCGGCGGCTGCGCCATCACCTGCACGCCGGCATCGAGGATTTCGTCGCCGGTCATGATCAGCTTCGCCTGGCCGCCACCAAAGAGACGCGGGAACAGCTCGCCGAAATGACGGTTCACTTCGTCGAAGGTGCTTTGCAGCAGCGTGCGCGTTTCCGCGTCGATCTTGCGAATCGCGTCTTCGAGCGTTTCGATCGCGCTCGTCAGGTCGGCCGATTGCGCGTCGAGGAAAGTCTTGCGCTCCGTCGCCGCCTTCAGTTCGTCGAGCGCGGCCATGTTGACCGGCCCGAGCGCGACGATCGCGTTGTTGATACGCGTGACCTCGCCCTGCAGGTACGACGGCTTCATGTCCGGCGTGAGCTTGGCCTGCAATTCGGCCTCGTCGACGCCCGCGGCCTCGAGCTGCTCGACGAACTGCTCGCCGCTCAGGCGCGCGGCCTGCTCCTTCAGTTGCAATTCGTTGATGCGCTCGCGCAGCGGTTGCAGCGCGCGCTCGGCGGTGAGGCGCGTTTCGTCGGCCGCGCGCAGCTTCGCGGTGAGGTCGTCGAGTTCGACGCGCGCGGCGCGCAGCGTCTCTTCCTTCACCGCGCGGATATCGAGCGCGTCCTGCAGGCCCGTGTGCGCGGTCTGCTCATTGATCGTTTCGAGCTCGGCGCGTGCGTCCTCGAGCGATCCCGCGACGCGTTCGCTCTGTTCGTGCGCGACCTGGATGCTGCGCTTCAGCTCGTCGATGCGGTTTGCCATGTTGCGCGCGGCGAAGCGCGCGTCGGTCGCGGCACGGTCGAAGTCGCGCGCTTCGCCGCGCGCGGTGGTGAGTTGTTCGTCGAGCGCTTCGAACGCCAGTTGATGATCTTCGAAGCGCGCCTGCAACTCGGCGAGCTCGCCGTCGTGGCGCTCGAAGTTCGCCTCCGATTCGGCGCGCAACGCACGCTGCTCGTCGATCTGCGCGGCAATTTCCTCGAGTTCCTCGCGAATCTGCGTGCTGCGCTGCGTGTAGCGCTCGTGCGCCTGGGTGAGCTTGAGCACGTCCATCTGCAATGCGTGCACGCGCTGTGTCGCGCGTTCGGCCTGCTGACGCACGTCGGCGAGCGCCTGCGCGGCCTGCGTATGCGCGGCCTCGGCGCGGATCGCGGCAGCCTTCGCCTCGTCGGCGAGCAGCGCCTGCGCGCGCACCTGGCGGCCGAGGTTTTCGATTTCCTGCTGACGCGCCAGCATGCCGGCCTGTTCGGAATCGGCCGCGTACAACTGCACGCCGACACGCGTGACCACATGGCCGGCCTTGACGACGAACGCGCCACCTTCGGGCAACTGCGAGCGCATCGCCAGCGCCTGCTGCAGATCGTCGGCGACGAACGCGAGGCCGAGCCAGTCGCTCAGCACCGCGCGAATGCCCGCGTCCTCGATGCGCACCAGTGACAGCAGCGAGCGCAGCGCGCCCGGCGCGGCCGCCGGCTGAGCGGCCGCGGGCGGCGCGTAGAACGCGAGCTTGGCGGGCGGCGCGTCTGTGGCGAACGCCTTGACCCAGTCGAGATTCGAGACTTCCAGCGCGGCAAGACGCTCGCGCAGCACGGCTTCGAGCGCGGTTTCCCAGCCGGCCTCGACGTGCAGCTTCTTCCACAGACGCGGCAGGCTGCCCAGTTCGTGCTTGTCGAGCCACGGCTGGATCTTGCCCTCGGTCTGCACGTTTTCCTGCAGTTGCTTCAACGCGGCGAGACGCGCGTCGAGCTGATGAATCTGCGCGCTTTCGGCCTGCACGCGCTCCTGCGCGGCACGGCGCCCGGCGTCCAGCCGCGGCAGCGTTTCCTGTGCGTCGGCGAGGCGCGCCTGCGCGTCGCGCAGGATTTCCTCGTGCTCGGCCAGTTGCATGCGCAACTCTTCGAGCTGCGCTTCGTCGGGCGCGTCGAGCCCGCCCTCTTCCGATTTGAGCCGTTCCTGACGCTGCTGCAACTGCTGCAACTGCTGATCGGCATTGCGCTGATGCGCGGCTTCGAGCTTGAGCGCCTGCTCGGTCTGCGCGATACCGCCGCGCTCGCTGTTCAGTTCCGCCTGCGCGTCGCGCCAGCGCGCTTCGAGCGCGGGCAACGCGTCGTGCTTCGCGGCGGCGTCCTGTTCGGCGAGCACGGCCTTTTCTTCGGCGACGGCCAGTTGCTCTTCGGCGTCGGCGATATCGTCCCGCGCCTTGTCGGCCTGCGACTGCCACTGCTCGCGCTGCGCGGTGAGCGCGGCGATCTGCGCCTGCACCCGGTTGCGCGATTCGACGATGAAGCGGATTTCCGCCTCGAGCCGGCTCACTTCCGCATTCGCCTCGTACAAGGCCCCCTGCGCGCCCTGCATCGCGTCGCTCGCCGAGTAATGCGCGACCCGCAGCGTTTCGAGTTCCGCCTCGACTTCGCGCAGCTTCGCGGTTTGCGCCTCGAGGTCGATCTGCGCCTGCTCGATCGCGCGCTGCTGGCGTTGCTGTTCGCCCGCGGCCTCGTTCTTGCGCAGCAGCCACAGCAGACGCTGCTTTTCCTCGCCGTCGCTTTGCAGTTCGCGATAGCGCGTGGCGACGACCGCCTGTCCCTCGAGCTTTTCGAGGTTCGTGCCCAGCTCGCGGACGATGTCCTCGACGCGCGTCAGGTTCTCGCGCGTGTCGTGCAGACGATTCTCGGTCTCGCGGCGGCGCTCCTTGTACTTCGACACGCCGGCGGCTTCCTCGAGAAACACGCGCAGCTCTTCCGGCTTCGCCTCGATCAGGCGCGCGATCATGCCCTGCCCGATGATCGCGTACGCGCGCGGGCCGAGGCCGGTGCCGAGAAAGATGTCCTGGATGTCGCGGCGGCGCGCCGGCAGATTGTTGATGTAGTAGCTGGACGTGCCATCGCGCGTGAGCACGCGCTTGACGGCGATCTCCGCATACTGGCCCCACTGGCCGGCGGCGCGGCCATCGGCGTTGTCGAACACGAGTTCGACGCTCGCGCGGCTGCCGGGCTTGCGTGCCGTCGAGCCGTTGAAGATCACGTCCTGCATCGACTCGCCGCGCAACTCGGAGGCGCGCGATTCGCCGAGCACCCAGCGCACGGCATCGATGATGTTGGATTTGCCGCACCCGTTCGGTCCGACGACGCCGACCAGTTGGCCCGGGACCTGGAAATGCGTGGGATCGACGAAGGATTTGAAGCCAGCGAGTTTGATCGAGGTCAGACGCACGGCGATTTCGCTGTTTGAAAAGAGAGAAGGATAGGTGGCTCGCGAGGTGGCGCCAGCCGTTCACCGCCGTGGCGGGACGGCCCCACGCAACCTCGCGAGCCTTCGCAATTCGGGCGCCGGCCGCGCGCGCTCAGGCACAGACTCACGCACACGCAACCGCGCACGCGCCGGCTAATGAGGGGGAATCATACCATCGCGCGTGGGCGATTCTTACCGCGCTTACGGTGAGCGCCGCCAGCGTCGTCGCGATGGTGTCCGTCGTCGCCGCCGTCGCGCTCGCCGGGCTCATCCGTACCGCCGATCGCCGGGTCGGGCGGCGCCGTCTTCGTGCGATGCACCCAGCTCGATAACGCCGACGCGAGCACGATGCACGCGCCGCCGGCCCATTCGCGCGGACCCGGCATCTCGCCCGCGAACAGCCACGCGGAGAGCGCCGTCACGACGAGTTCGAACAGCATGATGATCGACGCGCGATTGGCCGGCACGCGCGCGAGCCCGTACTGCACGAGCATGTTGTTCGACGCGAGCAGCAGACCGAGGCCGAGCACGAGCAAGGCCGCGGTACCGAGATGCGCGCCGGCGGGCGGTGCCGGCATCGGCTCGAACAGCGCCGCGAGCGCGCCAAACAGCGCCGCGCCGCCGAAGATCGTCGCGGTGCGCATTTCGGGCTTCATGTCCGGCAGCACCCGGCTCGTCTTCAGGATCAGCACGTTGCTCATCGCGAAGCCCATGCCGCCGGCGAGGCCCGCCCATTCGGCGGGATTGCCGGGCATCGGAATGCCGAGCCGCGGCGACCACAGCATCGTCACCGCGCCCGCGAGCGACAGCGCGGCGAGCCCCGCGCCCGACCACGTGAGCCGCTCGTGCAGGATGAAGTGCGCGAACAGCGCGGTCCATGCGGGCGTCAGATAGAACAGCAGCAACACGCGCATCACCTGGCCGTGGATCGCGCCCCACACGAAGCCGAGATTGGTGATGCCCGCGGCGAGCGCGAGCGCCGGCAGCAGCCAGTGCCAGCGCACGGTCTTCAGCGCGCGGCGCCGCACCAGCAGCACGAACAGGCATCCGGTGCCGCTGGTGAGCGCGCTCGCGGCCGTGCCGGTCACGCCGAGCGCGGCCAGCATGCGCAGCGGATACCAGACCATCCCCCACACCGACGCGCCCAGCATGATCGCGAGCGTCGGCCAGCCGTTGCGAAGCCAACTGCTCATTGGAAGAGGCTCCGGGAGGTGGGGGGCGTGGCTTGTCCGGCCGCGCTACTCGTTACGGTCAGGGCCTTGCGCGGCGCTTCGAGGGGTGCGCGGGTGGCGGCTTTGCCGGCTACGTTGCCGGATGCGCTACTGGATGCCTGAGTTGCCGCCTGGATCGGGATTGCGTTCATCGTGCTCGCGCGCCTCGCATGGGCGCCGGCGGACCCGGCGCGCTCGCGCCGGTTTCGTCCGGGTGTCTCCGGAACTGCTGCGTACATTGCTGCTCCTGCCTGTCTCTTTACGCGAACCGTGCGCGGTTCGCTTCGTTCCCGCTGCGGCGCATGCCGATACGCCACCTGGCGGGGGGCGCCGCTTGCGCGCGACGCCATCTGTCCTGTTGTTCTCTCCGACCTTCCGGACTTCTGTCTCCCTGTTCCCAGCCGCCTCCGCATTGGCCGGCGCGCGCCGGACATGCCACGCTATAATCGTCCGTTCGCCGCCGCCGCTGCCGGCCGGCCCGTCGCCCGCATGGGACGCAGTCCCAACGCAGCCCGCCCGCCGGCGCGCGTGCCCGGTTTTTCCGCATCCGTTCACGTCCCTCCCGATCAGGCCATTTCGTCCGTGAATCCGCTACTCGACTCCCTTCAGCCCTACCCGTTCGAAAAGCTGCGCGTGCTTTTCAAGGACGTTACGCCGCCGGCCGGCCTCGCGCACATCAGCTTCGGCATCGGCGAACCGAAACATCCGACCCCACCGCTGATCCGCGACGCCGTCGTCAATTCGCTCGGCGGCCTCGCCGCGTATCCGGCCACGCTCGGCTCGGCGCCGCTGCGCGAGTCGATCGCGAAGTGGGTCGCGCAGCGCTACCACCTGCCGCCGCTCGATCCGCTCACCCAGGTGCTGCCGGTGGCGGGCTCGCGCGAGGCGCTGTTCGCGCTCGCGCAGACGGTACTGAATCCGCGCCGCGATACCGATGGCAATGCTGACAACGAGCCTGCGATCGTACTCTGTCCGAACCCGTTCTACCAAATCTACGAAGGCGCGGCGCTGCTCGGCGGCGCACAGCCGTACTTCGTCAACAGCGACCCGGCGCGCAATTTCGCGTGCGACTACTCGGCGGTGCCCGCCGACGTGTGGGCCCGCACGCAGCTGCTGTACGTCTGCTCGCCCGGCAACCCGACCGGCGCGGTGCTCACGCTCGACGACTGGCGCGAACTGTTCGCGCTGTCGGATCGCTACGGCTTCGTGATCGCGTCGGACGAGTGCTACTCGGAAATCTATTTCGACGAATCGAAGCCGCCGCTCGGCGGCCTCGAAGCGGCGCACAAGCTCGGGCGCGGCTTCGAGCGGCTCGTGATGCTGTCGAGCCTGTCGAAGCGCTCGAACGTGCCGGGCATGCGCTCGGGCTTCGTCGCCGGCGACGCGGCGATCCTCAAGGCGTTCCTGCTGTATCGCACCTACCACGGCACCGCGCTCTCGACCGTATTCCAGAGCGCGAGCGTCGTCGCGTGGAGCGACGAGACGCACGTGCGCGAAAACCGCGCGAAGTACCTGCGGAAGTTCACGACCGTCACGCCGATGCTCGCCGACGTGCTCGACGTGCGTCTGCCGGACGCCGCGTTCTATCTGTGGGCCAACGTCGAGCGCACCGGCCTCACGGACACCGAGTTCGCCCAGCGCCTCTACGCCGACTATAATGTGACGGTTCTGCCGGGCTCGTTCCTCGCGCGCACCGCGCACGGCGTGAACCCCGGCCGCAATTTCGTGCGCCTCGCGCTCGTCGCCGACGTCGACGAATGCACGCAAGGCGCGCAGCGGATCGTCGAATTTTGCCGATCGCTGGGGCGCTAAGCCGCCGGACCGCCTGAGCACCGCATCCCCTTCTTCAGACTTCAACCCTTCAGAAAATCACGCATATGTCGCAACAACTTCAGAGCATCATCGATACCGCCTGGGACAACCGCGCCGAGCTGTCGCCGAAGGCCGCGCCGGCCGAAGTGCGCGAGGCCGTCGCCCACGCGATCGAGCAACTCGATCGCGGCGCGCTGCGCGTCGCCGAAAAGAAGAACGGCGACTGGGTCGTCAACCAGTGGCTGAAGAAGGCCGTGCTGCTGTCGTTCCGCCTGGAAGACAACGCGCCGATGCCGGCCGGCGGCTACAGCCAGTTCTACGACAAGGTGCCGTCGAAATTCGCCAGCTACACTGCTGAAGACTTCGCCGCCGGCGGCTTTCGCGTGGTGCCGCCCGCGATCGCGCGCCGCGGTTCGTTCATCGCGAAGAACGTCGTGCTGATGCCGTCGTACACCAACATCGGCGCCTACGTCGACGAGGGCACGATGGTCGACACGTGGGCCACCGTCGGCTCGTGCGCGCAGATCGGCAAGAACGTTCACCTGTCGGGCGGCGTGGGCATCGGCGGCGTGCTGGAGCCGCTGCAGGCCAACCCGGTCATCATCGAGGACAACTGCTTCATCGGCGCGCGCTCGGAAGTCGTGGAAGGCGTGATCGTCGAGGAAAATTCGGTGATCTCGATGGGCGTGTACCTCGGCCAGAGCACGAAGATCTACGACCGCGAAACCGGCGAAGTCACGTACGGCCGCATTCCGGCGGGCTCGGTGGTGGTCGCGGGCAACCTGCCGTCGAAGGACGGCACGCATAGCCTCTACTGCGCGGTGATCGTCAAGAAGGTCGACGCGAAGACGCGCGCGAAGGTCGGTCTGAACGAGCTGCTGCGAGGCGACTGATGGCGCGCGGCACCAAAACCGTCGTCTACGGCATTCCGAACTGCGACACCGTGAAGAAAGCGCGCGTGTGGCTCGAAGAGCACGGCGTCGAGTTCGAGTTTCACGACTTCAAGAAGGCCGGTGTGACCGAACCGCTCGTGCAGGACTGGCTCAAGGACGTGAAGCTCGACGCGCTGCTGAACCGTCGCGGCACCACATGGCGCGGTCTGTCCGACGACATGAAGGCGGCCGCCGAAACGCAGCCGGGCGCGATCGCGCTGATGATCCACAAGCCGTCGGTGATCAAGCGTCCGGTGCTCGTCGTGAACGGGCGCGTGAAGTCGCTCGGTTTTTCCGCGGATGAGTACGCGACGCTGTTTGCGTAATTTTTTCGCGTAACGTGAAGCGGGTGACCGAGCGCAACACGCTTCACGACAGGTAGCGCGACACGTCGCAAAAGCAGGTAATCAACGCGGCCTCGCCGCGTGCGTCAAAGGCTGTTGCCGGCTGCGGTATTCCACCGCCAGCCGGCATTTTTTCATTTCAAAGTGGCTTGTACTGAACCATGTCCGGCACCCTCGCCCTTACCGAACAACTGATCTCGCGCGCTTCCGTCACGCCCGACGACCAGCATTGCCAGCGTCTTCTGATCGAGCGCCTGGCCGCGCTCGGCTTCGAGCACGAGACGATCGAATCCAACGGCGTGACCAATCTGTGGGCCGTGAAGCGCGGCGTCGACGGCACGCGCGGCAAGCTGCTCGCATTCGCCGGCCACACCGACGTGGTGCCGACCGGCCCGCTCGAACAGTGGCGCTCGGCGCCGTTCGAGCCGACCCGGCGCGACGGCAAACTGTACGGCCGCGGCGCGGCGGACATGAAGGCGTCGATCGCCGGCTTCGTGGTGGCCAGCGAGGAATTCGTCGCCGCGCATCCGGCGCACCGCGGCTCGATCGCGTTCCTGATCACGAGCGACGAGGAAGGCCCCGCGACCGACGGCACCGTCAAGGTCGTCGAAGCCCTGCAGGCGCGCGGCGAGCGGCTCGACTACTGCATCGTCGGCGAACCGACCTCGAACCAGCGTTTCGGCGACATGGTCAAGAACGGCCGGCGCGGCTCGATGTCGGGCAAGCTGATCGTCAAGGGCGTGCAAGGCCATATCGCCTATCCGCATCTGGCGAAGAATCCGGTGCATCTGCTCGCGCCCGCGCTCGCCGAACTGGTCGCCGAGCATTGGGACGAAGGCAACGAATATTTCCCGCCGACCACCTGGCAGGTGTCGAACATTCACAGCGGCGCCGGCGCGACCAACGTGATCCCCGGCCATGCGGACGTGATGTTCAACTTCCGCTTCTCGACCGCGAGCACCGTCGAAGGCCTGCAGAAGCGCGTGCACGCGATCCTCGACAGGCACGGCCTCGAATACGATCTGCAATGGACGGTCAGCGGTCTGCCGTTCCTGACGCCGCGCGGCGAACTGTCGAACGCGCTCGCAAAGGCGATCAAGGACGAAACCGGCGTGGACACCGAACTGTCGACCACCGGCGGCACGTCGGACGGGCGCTTCATCGCGCGCGTCTGCGACCAGGTGATCGAGTTCGGTCCGCTGAACGCGAGCATCCACAAGATCGACGAACATATCGAAGTCGCCCACATCGAACCGTTGAAAAACGTGTATCGCCGTGTGCTCGAACAACTGATCGCCTGAGCGGGGACTATTTGAGATGACGCTTCCGTTTTGCACCGTCCGCGACCTGCTGCGTTTCGCGGTGTCGCGCTTCAACGAGGCCAGGCTGTCGTTCGGCCACGGCTCGGCCAATGCGTACGATGAAGCCGCCTATCTGGTGCTGCACACGCTGCATCTGCCGCTCGATCTGCTCGAGCCGTTTCTCGACGCACGCCTCACCTCGGCAGAAATCGACGCGGTGCTCAAGGTGATCGAGCGGCGCGCCGCCCAACGCGTGCCGGCCGCGTACATCACCCAGGAAGCGTGGATGCACGGCTACCGCTTCCATGTCGACGAGCGCGTGATCGTGCCGCGTTCGTTCATCGGCGAGCTGCTGCAGGACGGCCTGCAACCGTACGTCGAAGACCCGGAACAGGTCGGCGCGGTGCTCGAGTTGTGCACCGGCTCGGGGTGTCTCGCGATTCTCGCCGCGCATGCGTTTCCGAACGCGGACATCGACGCGGTCGATCTCTCCGCGCCCGCCCTCGAAGTCGCCGCGCGCAACGTGGCGGACTATCACCTCGACGACCGCGTCGCGCTGTTCGAGGGCGATCTGTACGCACCGCTTGCCGAGCGCCGCTACGACGTGATCATCAGCAACCCGCCGTACGTGAACGCCGCGTCGATGCGGGAACTGCCCGCCGAATACAAACACGAGCCGGAGATGGCGCTCGCGGGCGGCACGGACGGCATGGACATCGTGCGCCGGATCGTCGCCGACGCGCGCAACTGGCTGACCGACGACGGCGTGCTCGTCGTCGAGATCGGCAACGAGCGCGAGCATGTGGAAGCAGCCTTCGGCGGCCTCGATCTGGTGTGGCTGCCGACGAGCGCCGGCGACGACAACGTGTTCCTGATCCAGGCGAGAGACCTGCCGGTCTGAGGCCGGCATGCTGCTTGTCTGATCGCGCGGCGTGCGCCATATCGGGATTACAGCGGGATTGCACCGACATTGGCAGTTGACGTGCTCGCCGCACGCTGTGTTGAAACGCAATGTAGAGCGCACGGTTTCAGGTGCGCTTTCAGGCGTAGTTTTTTAGCGTGGTTCTCAGGCCGGCTGGCCGGAGCGCGCCGCCACGGCGCGCCGCGTTGCCCGAAGCCCCGGCCTGAAAACCGTTGCCCGACGTGTTCGCTTCAGACCCCGGAGCGGCCCTGCGCCCGCCACCGCTTCCTGAAGCGCAACGCTTCGTCAACTGTTTGCGAGCTTATGCAATTCGACCTGCTTCACGTCGGCCCACTGGTTGCCCTTGCCCATATCCTCGGCATCATCGCGGCCGCCCACGCGATTCTCCATACCCGCACGTCGCAAGGCGCGATTGCGTGGGCGGTGTCGCTGGTCGCGATGCCTTATCTGACGCTCATTCCTTACCTGTTCCTCGGCCGCAGCAAGTTCGCCGGCTATGCCGACGCGCGCCGCGTCGAAAACGAACTGCTGCGCACGCGCGCGCATCCGCAGGTATGGGACACGCAGGCGTCGTCGGCGGGATTGCCGACGCAGCAGCTCGGCGCGCGGCTCGTGCAGTCGCTCACGCGCCTGGGCGGCATGCCGTTCCTGCCGGGCAACACCGTGCGTACGCTGGTCAACGGCACGGCGACCTTCACGGCGATCTTCGACGCGATCGAGAATGCACGCCGCTATGTGATCGTGCAGTTCTTTATCGTGCGCGACGACGACCTCGGCGAGATGCTGAAGGACCTGCTGATCGCGAAGGCGCAACAGGGCGTGCGGGTCTACTTTCTGTACGACAGCATCGGCAGCTTCGATCTGCCGCACCGCTACGTCGCGGCGCTGCGCGAGGGCGGGGTCGACGTGCATCCGTTCGCGACCAACCGGCGCTTCGTGAACCGTCTGCAACTGAACTTCCGCAATCACCGCAAGATCGTCTCCGTGGACGGCGAGCGTGCGTTTGTAGGCGGCCATAACGTCGGCGTCGAATATCTCGGCGCGAAGCCGCCGCTGTCGCCGTGGCGCGATACGCATATCGAAGTGCGCGGCCCGGCGGTCGCGAGCATCCAGTTCGTCTTCGTCGAGGACTGGTACTGGGCCACGCAGCAGTTGCCCGAATTCGACATGCCGTCCGCCCCGGCGGCCGGCGAAACCGATCCGGCTGACCAGACCGGCGAAACCAGCGCATCGCACATGCACTGCCTCGTGCTGCCGAGCGGGCCGGCCGACAAGCAGGAAACCTGTTCGCTCTTTTTCGTCGAGGCGATCAACGCGGCGCGCGAGCGCGTCTGGATCACGACGCCCTACCTGGTGCCCGACGAAGCGGTGTTCGCCGCGCTGCGGCTCGCGGTGTTGCGCGGCGTCGACGTGCGCATCCTGATTCCCTGCCGCCGCGATCACCGGGTGGTGTTCGCGGCGTCGAAGCTCTATGCGTACGACTCGCTGCGCGCGGGCATCCGCATCTTCCGCTACCAGCCGGGCTTTTTGCATCAGAAGGTCGTGCTGATCGACAGCGCCGCGGCCGCGATCGGCAGCGCCAATCTCGACAACCGCTCATTCCGGCTCAACTTCGAGATCATGGTGCTGACCGTGGACCACGGCTTCGCGCTCGAAGTCGAAACGATGCTGCTCAACGACTTCGCCGAGTCGCGCGAAATCGACCGCGGCGAGTATCGCAACGCGAGCGCCTGGCGGCGCATGCTGATGCACGTGGCGCGGCTTTTTTCGCCGATTCTCTAGCAGGTTGTTGAAAAGCGCCCCGTCATGACGACCGAAGCTATGTTCAGGAGG
>NZ_JASGFN010000011.1:0-260665 GCF_047605525.1 Paraburkholderia sp.
CTGCCGCGCGTGCTGCGCGGCGTGCCGGCCGATGCCGCCGCGCCCGCGCTGCTCTCGTCGACGGGGCGCAGCCTCGTCGAGCAGTTCTTCGACGCGTCGCCCACGTGGTCGCATGCGCGCGCGATGCTCTCCGTCTGCGTGAAGGAAGCGCTAGCGGCGTGGCCGCGCACTCGTCGCCTGCGCATACTGGAAATCGGTGCGACGAGCGGCGAAGTGCTCCAGCCGCTCGACCTCGGCCTGCCGGCTGCACAGTGCGAGCACGTTCTTGCGGGTACGCACCAGCAACTCGCCGCGCTCGACGCGGAAGCACACGCACACGTTCAAACGCTGCAGCTCGGCGAAAACGAGCCGCTTTTCACGCATTGCCACGACGCGGCGCCGTTCGACGTGGTCGTCGTCAACCGCATGCTCGGCGAGCAGGCCGATCCGCTCTCCGTACTGCAGGCGATTGCCGAACGGCTCGCGCCGGGCGGCATTGTCGTGCTCGCCGACGCGCGCCGCAGCCGTTTCACCGACATCGTCTTCGGCGTGGCGGGCCACGAGGTCGCCGCACAGGCCTATGGCGCGCTCGAGCCCGCCGCATTGCAGTCGCTGTGTGAGCGCGCCGGCCTGCGGGATGTCGTGCGCCACACGGAGCAGGGTCTCGATCTCGAAGGCGCGCCGACACTGATGGTCGCGCGCAAGCCCGCCTCCGCGCGGCAGAGGCAAGCCGGTTCGGCTCACGCTCAACCCTGGTTGATCGTGCAGAGCGGCGACGATGCGTTCGGCTGCGCGCTCGCGACAGAACTTGCGCGTCAAGGCTGCGAGGTTGAATCGGCTGGCGCGCGCGAAGCGGTCGCGTGGCTCGAACGCAGGAACACGCAAGCGCAGATCGTGTTCGTCGCGCCGCTCACGCAGCTTGACGACGCCAGCGGTGCCGACGTGATGCACGCGCAGCAGCGCGGTGCGCTCGCACTCGCCGCGCTCGCACGCGAACTCGATGCAGCCGGCATGGCCGCGCGGGCACGCCTGTGCGTGGTGACGCGCGGCGGCGCACCGTTTGGTCAAGCCGCGGGCTCGGCCGCGCACCCCGAGCAGGCGAGCCTCTGGGGCCTCGGCCGCGTGATGGCGAACGAGTATCCGGCGCTTGCGTTGCGCCTCATCGACGTCGCGTGCGCGGACGGCGGAGCCGTATCGCAACTGGCGCACGTGCTCACGCGCGACGACGGCGAGGAAGAAGTGCTGCTCACGCCGCGAGGCCGCTACGTGCCGCGCATGCTGCCGGCGCAAACCGTCGAACGGCAGACTCTCCGCGACGAAGCCACGGCTGAACAGGTGGCCGACGCCGTGCCTGCGGTGCTGGCGTTCGACATGCCCGGCTCGCTGCGCAACCTCGAATGGTTCGCTTTGCCCGCGCGCGAGTTGAATCCGGGCGAAGTCGAGATCGCGCCGATCGCAACCGGTCTGAACTTCCGCGACGTCATGTATTCGATGGGCCTGCTCTCCGACGAAGCGGTCGAGACCGGCTTTGCCGGGGCGACGATCGGCATGGAACTCTCGGGCCGCATCGTGCGGGTCGGCGAGGGCGTCAAAGGCTGGGCGCCGGGTGACGCCGTGCTCGGCTTCGCACCGGCTTCGTTCGCCACGCACGTGGTCACACGAGCGAGCGCGATCGCGCGCAAGCCCGAAACGATTTCCTTCGAAGCAGCCGCTACGATTCCCACCACGTTCTTCACCGCGTACTACGCGCTGTGCGAACTCGCGCGACTGCGTCGCGGCGAGCGCGTGCTCATTCACGGCGGCGCGGGTGGTGTCGGCATCGCGGCGATCCAGATCGCCCGCCATCTCGGCGCCGAAGTGTTCGCCACTGCCGGTGCCGACGAGAAGCGCGAGTTCGTGCGCCTGCTCGGCGTCGATCGCGTGTTCGACTCGCGCAGCCTCGCGTTCGCCGACGAGGTGCGCGCCTGTACGAACGGCGAGGGCGTCGACATCGTGCTCAACTCGCTCGCGGGCGAGGCGATGGTTCGCGGCATCGATACGCTGCGTCCGTTCGGCCGCTTCCTCGAACTCGGCAAGCGCGACTTCTACGAGAACAGCCAGATCGGTCTGCGGCCGTTCCGCAACAACATCAGCTATTTCGGCATCGACGCCGACCAGCTTATGGGCGTGCTGCCGGATCTCACCACGCGCCTCTTCGAGGAAGTGATGGCGCTCTTCGTGAGCCGTGTTCTGCATCCGCTGCCGTATCGCGCTTTCCCCGCCGCGCGCGCGGAAGAAGCGTTCCGCTACATGCAGCAGGCGCGCCAGATCGGCAAGGTGCTCGTGACCTATGCGTCTGGCACGCCCGCGCCCACGCGCGGTGTCGCGCAGCCCGCGCTGAGTCTCGATCCGCGGGCGGCGTATCTGATCGTCGGCGGCACGGGCGGTCTCGGTTACGCAAGCGCGCGCTGGATGATCGCGCGCGGCGCGCGGCATCTGACGCTCGCGAGCCGCGGCGGCGAACTCGACGCCGCGAAGCAGCAGGAGCTCGAACGCTTGCTGGCCGCGCACGGCGTGAACGTGACCGTGGTCTCGTGCGATGTGACCGACGCGGCGGCGCTCGATCATCTCGTCGAGACGATCGAGGCGTGCGGCACCCCGCTCAAGGGCGTGCTGCACTCCGCGATGCGCATCGACGACGGCCTGCTGCGCAATATCGACGACGCGCGCATGCTCGCCGTGCTCGAACCGAAGGTCGCGGGCGCATGGAACCTGCACCGCGCGACGCGGCGCTGCGCGCTCGACTTCTTCGTGCTGTATTCGTCGGCCACGACGTTTCTCGGCAATCCGGGCCAGGGCGCGTACGTTGCGGCCAACAGCTTCCTCGAAGCGCTCGTCGCGCATCGCCGCGCGGCCGGGCTGCCCGCCACCTTCATGGCATGGGGGCCGATCGAGGACGTCGGCTTCCTCGCGCGCAACAGCACGACGCGTGAAGCGCTGCAAGCGCGCATCGGCGGTGCGTCGATCACCTCCGACGAGGCGATGACGGCACTCGAACGCGCGCTCGCAAGCGGTGCAGCCGGCGAGGCCGTGGTGCGTCTGGACTGGGCGGCGATCGCGCGCGGTATGCCCGCGGCGCAAGCGCGGCGCTATATGGCGATGCAAGGCGGCGCGGCAGCCGAGACGACGAACGAAGACGGCGCATTGCTCGCGCAGTTGCGCGCGCTGCCGCGAGCCGACGCGATCGCGCTGGTCGAGACCGCGCTGCGTGGGCATATCGCGCGGATTCTGCACATGTCGCCGGAGCGCGTCGCGCTCGATCGCTCCGTGCTCGAGCTGGGCATGGACTCGCTGATGGGCATGGAGCTCGGCATGGCGGTCGAGGAATCGTTCGGTGTGAAGCTGTCGATCATGGCGATCGCCGAAGGTGCCACCGTGCATACGCTCGCCGTGCGCATCGTCGACATGCTCGACGAGAGCGCTGCCGACGGCGCTCAGGCTGCGTCGAACGATGCGGGCGACGAGGTCGCGGCGTTGGCCCAGCGCCATGCGCTCGACGAAGACGAAGCGCGCGCGCTGCTCGAACGCAATCGCGGCAACGCCACTCACACTCACGATCAACAGGGAGACGAGTCATGTCAGTCGACGCCGGCGTTCGCGGAGTAAAGCTGCCCGCGGGCTGGCAGGCGAGCGAAGGCACGCTCGCGCGGCCGCTCGAACTGTCGGGGCATGGCCTGCATACCGGGCGGCGCGTGAACGTGCGCATTCTTCCGGCTGACTCGGCGCGGCTCGCGGGCGAGCGGCACGGCATCGTGTTTCGCCGCACTCACAAGGGGCGAGCGCTCGGCACGGTGGCCGCCGATCCGTCGCTGCGCCGGGGCCAGCCGCTCTGCACGATGCTGCACGGCAACGATGGTCTCGGCGTGCGCACGGTCGAGCACCTGCTGGCCTCGCTGCTCGCCTGCGAGATCGATCACGCGATCGTCGAACTCGATGCCGAAGAGGTGCCGATTCTCGACGGCAGCGCGCAGCCGTGGATCGACGCGATTCGCGCGTGCGGTCGTACCGCGTTGCCGCAGCCGAAGCTCTTTTTGCGGGTGCTCAAAAGTGTGAGCGTCGCTGACGGTGAGGGCGCCACGCGTCGCGAGATGCGCGTCGAACCTGCCGACGACTATGCACTCAGCGTGCATAACAACGACCTCAAGGGATTCGGCGACATGGAGTGGCACGGCGTGCTCACGCCGCGCGCCTTCGCCGACGAAATCGCATCGTCGCGCTCGTATGGGCAGATCAAATGGGCGGTGCCCGCGATCGTGGTCGGCTATCTGCGCGGCTGGCCGATTCTGCGCGGCGCACGGCTGTCATGCACGGCCGCGATCGTCGGCAAGCGGGTGGTCGGCGGACTGCGCCGGCCCGACGAGTTCGTCCGGCATCGCGTGCTGGATCTGGTCGGCGATCTCGCGCTCGCGGGTGCGCCGTTGCTGGGCCACGTGAGCGCGCGGCGGCCGACACATGAAATGAACTACCGGCTGCTCGCCGCGTTGCTGGGAACGCCCGGCGCGTACGAGTGGGTCGAGGCGCACGCGTAACGCGTGGCGCACATACAGGCTGGATCGGATTACATGGGACTCGGGGAAACACTACGGCAGCAACTGGCGGCCAAGGCACTGAAGCGGCAACTGGAGCGCGCGACCGATGCGGCCGCGGCGCCCGGCATGCCCGATGTGCAGGCGGCACCGGCCGCGCGGACGCTCTCCGCACGCAGCCGCTTCGAAGAGATGCCGCAATATCAGCAAGTCAGGCTGATGCACGAAATGGGCGAGACGCTGCGAGTCGAGTCGCCGTTTTTTCGGGTACATGACGGTATTGCGGGCGCGACGACACAAATCGGCGGCCGCGAGTATGTGAACTTCGCGAACTACAGCTACCTCGGGTTCGCGGGCGACCCCGTCATCGCGTCGCGTGCGAAGGCCGCCATCGATCGGTATGGCACGTCGGCATCGGCGAGCCGGATTGTCGCGGGAGAACGGCCCGTGCATCGCGAACTCGAACGCGCGATTGCGGCGTTTTATGAAACCGACGATTGCGTCGCGTTCGTGAGCGGACATGCGACCAACGTGACGGTGATCGGCGCACTGTTCGGACCCGGCGATCTGATCGTGCACGATGCGCTCGCGCACAACAGTATCGTGCAGGGCGCGCAGTTGAGCGGCGCGAAGCGATTGAGCTTCGCGCATAACGATTGGCAGGCGCTCGACGAACTGCTGACGCGCGTGCGTCGCGAGTATCGTCACGTGCTGATCGCGATCGAAGGGCTGTACAGCATGGACGGCGATTTCCCCGATCTCGAGCGTTTCTGCGAGGTGAAGGAGCGGTACGGCGCGTTTCTGCTGGTCGACGAGGCGCATTCGCTCGGCGTGCTCGGCGCGACGGGGCGGGGCATTCGTGAGCAGTGCGGCGTGGCACCGGATCGTGTCGATCTGTGGATGGGGACGATGAGCAAGACGCTGGCGGGTTGTGGGGGGTTTATCGCTGGTTGTCAGCCGCTTGCCGACATGCTGCGTCATCTGGCGCCGGGATTTTTATATAGCGTGGGCCTTGCGCCGGCGCTCGCCGAAGCGTCGCTCGCGGCGCTCGAAAGTTTGATTGCGCAACCCGAACGGGTCGAGCAATTGCGGGAGCGGGGGCATCAGTTTCTTGCCGAAGCGCGTGCGGCTGGACTCAATGTCGGCACGAGCGCGGGCTATGCGGTCGTGCCGGTGATTACGGGCAGTTCGTTGAAGGCCGCGCAGTGGGCGAACGCGTTGTTCGAGCAAGGCATTAACGTGCAGCCGATTTTTTATCCGGCTGTCGAGGAGAAGGCGGCGCGGTTGCGGTTTTTTATCTGTTCGACGCATGGGGCGGAGCAGATTAGTCGGACGGTGACGGCGGTGGCGCGGTTGGCGGGTAATTCGTGATCAGATTTGAGCATTCATGAAGAAGAAATTTTTGGCAGTTTGCCTTCCTGCAGTTTTGATGCTTACGGGGTGCGGGACGTTTCCGGACTGGTTGCCGACATCCGGTCCGAGCCGTCAACAGGTTCGGGAGCAGAGTGATTCGGGGCGCGTTGAGGGTATCCAGGTGGTGGATGTCAACGACGGGCTGGCGCGCAAGCTCGCCGACGCAAAACGGCTGGACCAGTTCTCGAGCACCTTCGCGAGCAAGACGGCCAACAACTACGTGATCGGACCTGGCGACGTGATCGAAGTGACGATCTGGGAGACGCCGCCCGCCATGCTGTTCAGCGCGAGCGCGCCGGTTTCCCTGCCGTCGCTCGGCTCGGGCTCATCGAGCAGTGTTACGCTGCCGACGCAAATGGTGGCCGCCGACGGCACCGTCTCCATTCCCTTCGCGGGCCGCATCGCAGTGGCTGGTCACACCACCGAGCAGATCGAGACTAGTATCGTCAATCATCTCAAGGGCAAAGCGAATCAGCCGCAGGTGCTCGTGAGCGTGGTGAAGAACAACGCTTCAAACGTCACGGTTGTGGGCGAAGTCAACACCAGTACGATGATGCCGCTCACGCCGAAGGGCGAGCGCCTGCTGGACGCGCTCGCCTTTGCGGGCGGGTTGAAGCAGCCGGTCAGTCATATGGCGGTGCAATTGTCGCGGGGTGACACGACAGCCACCATGTCACTCGAATCTGTGATTCGAGATCCGAAGCAGAACGTGCTGCTCAAGCCGGGCGACGTGGTGACGGCGCTTTTCCAGCCGCTGACATTCTCGGTGCTCGGCGCAACAGGCAAGAACGACGAGATTCCTTTCGAAGCACAGGGTATTTCACTGGCGCAGGCGCTGGCTCGTTCGGGGGGGCTGAGTGATAGTCGTGCAGACGCGCGCGGTATCTTCGTGTTCCGCTTCGAAGATGCAAAGCTCGTGGACAACATGGATCCCTCGGTCAAGGTCAACAAAGGCAAGGTGCCAGTGGTGTACGAGATCAATTTGCGCGATCCGGCTGCGTTCTTTGTCACGCAGAATTTCCCGGTTCAAAACCACGACGTGATTTATGTTTCGAATTCGCCTGGCGCGGAATTCCGGAAGTTCCTTACGTATGTCGTGATGGTGGCCGATCCGACGGTGACGTTTACTCATGATGTGCAGTAACGTGTTATGACAGCAAGAGTTCGCAGCGCTGGCGAAATTACTTTTTCTGTCTGGCGCGCCATGTTTCTGCGCGAGGCGCTCGATCGTCTGTTCGAGGCGCGGGCGGCATGGCTTTGGCTGATGGTTGAGCCGATTATCTATATTTCGCTCCATGCGTTCGGGCTGGAGACATTCCACGTGCATCAGATTGGTGGAATGGCTATCAATATGTGGATTATCGCGGGCTTTATCGGATTTTTGCTGTGGCGTCGGACCTGGACGCAGGTACTGCACGGGATAGACTCCAATAAAGCATTCTTTGCTTACAGGCAGGTCAAGCCATTTGATGTTGCTCTGGTGAGAGCTGTCCTGGAGGCATTCCTCATGGTACCGATATCTGTAATGATCGTTGTGCTCGCGATCGCTGCGGGCCACGGCATGACCATGGATACAACGAATCCGAAATGGCTTCCGGCTGATCCGTTGCTCGTTATCCTGAGTTTTATCGGACTGTGGTTGCTTGGATTGGGCCTTGGCCTCATCACATCCGTGGCGATGCGCGTTGTTCCAGAACTCGACCACATTTTCAAGCTTCTCTATTTACCTCTTTACTACATCTCAGGAGCGTTGCTGCCGATCTCCCTGTATGTACCGAAACCATATCAGTATATTTTCGTTGCCAATCCTGTCGTCAATGGACTTGAGTTGATGCGCCAGGGCTTTTTGCCCACCTATCACACTCTTCAGGGAGTGAGTCTTGCCTATCTTTACGCCTGGGCACTAGGACTCATGCTGGTTGGCCTCGCGCTGTACAAGCGTTATTCCAGAAAGCTGGTGATGCGTTGATACTGATCGAAAACGTTCATAAGCGCTACGTGACCGAACACGGCGCCGGGAAATGGGTACTGAGAGGCATCAGCATGACCATTCCGCCCCGTCGAAGCGTTGCCCTGATCGGTCACAACGGCGCCGGGAAATCCACCTTGTTACGGATCATCGGTGGCATCGATTTTCCGACTAAAGGCAGAGTTCAGCGACTATGCCGCGTTTCGTGGCCGATGGGCGGTGGTGGGCTGGAGGGCACGCTTACCGGACGCCAGAACGCGAAGTTCGTCTGCCGTGTTCATGGTCACGAAAATGAAGTATCTCGTCGACTCGAATTCATCCAGGATTTCGCGGAACTGGGGGGCGCGTTCGACGAACCGGTTCAAACCTATTCTTCGGGTATGCGGTCGCGGCTCCAGTTTGCTCTGTCGCTGGCATTCGATTTCGATGTCTACATTTCCGATGAGGTTACCTCTGCCGGCGACGCCCGCTTCAGAAAAAAGGCTGCCGATGCATTTAAAGGCATGGCTAGCAAAGCCAGCGTGATCATGGTTTCCCATGATGAAAGTACGCTCAAACAATTTTGTCAGTCGGCAATCTGGATTGACGAGGGCCAGGCGCACTGGTTCGACGATCTTGCCGATGGATTGAACGCTTACAAGACCAAACTTCTCCCATGAAAGAACCGTTGGCAATTGAAAGTTTCCGCTCGAGTAGTGGGTGGGCCGGTGTTTACGAGAAAGCAAAAAATGCACTGTTTTCCATCCGGATTTTCAAACTGAGCATCCGGTTGGTGATAATCGCCGCCATTGTCGCCATTCCGTATTGGCTATTCTTCGCTTCCGACCGTTATGTTTCGCAGGCGACCGTAATCATTCAACGAACAGACCAGATCAACGGTCCGAGCGTAGCCATCCCTGCAGCCCTCACAGCAACTGGCGGTGCGAATAGTGCAGATCAACTCTTGTTGATCGAATATCTTCTGTCGGAAGACATGCTCGAAAAGATCGATGCGAAGCTGGACCTTCGATCGCACTACAGCAACTGGCATCGCGATCCGATTTCGCGTATGTGGTTCAAGAATGCACCGGTGGAGTGGTTCTATCAGTACTGGCTCAATCGCATTGATGTCGAATACGACGACTACAGCGGAGTTGTCCGAATTCAGGTGCAAGCCTACGACGCGAAAACCGCTCAGGCCATCGTGGACCTCATGGTCAAATTTGGCGAGCAGCATATGAACGAACTGGGCCATCAACTCGCTCAGTCGCAGGTGGACTTTTTGCAGAGGCAGGTCACCTTTGCGCACGATCGTCTGATGGAGGCTTCGCAAAACCTGCTGACGTTCCAGAACGAGAAGGGTTTGGCTGCGCCTGCATCGACAGCCGACAGCATTAATACGTTGATAGCGAGACTTGAAGGGCAGAAGGCCGACATTCAGACGCAGCTTGCCGCGTTGCCGCCCAATCTGAGCCCGAATCAGCCTACAGTGATGATGCTGAAGAAGAATCTCGCGGCACTGGATCAACAAATTGCGCAGAAACGTGCGGAATTGGCGGCGCCGTCGAGCAAAACGCTTAATTACACGATCGATGAATTCAAGCAGTTGCAATTGCAGGTGACCTTCGCACAGGATCTCTACAAAACCGCGCTTTCCGCACTAGAGCAAGGGCGTATGGATGCAGCACGTACACTGAAGATGGTATCTATTCTTCAATCGCCCACCATGCCGGGCTATCCGATGCAACCGCAGCGCATCTATAACGCGTTTATTACGTTGCTCATTGCGCTGGCATTGATCGGTATGATCAAGCTGCTCGAAAGCATCATTCTCGATCACGTGGATTGAGTTCGACAAAAGCATGAACACCCTCAATGAGGACATCGACAAGAAAGTCGGCATAACAGCGCGGCATCGCAGCTCATTCACGAAATTCTGGTAAACGCATCTTGAACACAATATCAATAATAGGCTTGGGTTATATCGGCTTGCCGACGGCAACACTGTTCGCGTCGCGCAAAATGCGAGTGATCGGTGTCGACGTTTCGGAATATGTTGTCGATACCATCAATCGGGGAAATATTCATATCGTCGAGCCCGAACTGGATATTCTGGTTCAGGCGGCGGTTGGCGCAGGCTATTTGCGCGCGACCATGCAGGCAGAGCCTGCCGATGCGTTCGTCATTGCGGTGCCGACGCCGTTGACGGCCGGGCAGAAACCCGATGTGAGCTGCATCGAGGCCGCAGCGAAATCGATCGCGCCAGTGCTCGCAAAAGGCAATCTCGTCATTCTGGAGTCTACGTCACCAGTAGGCACCACGGAAAAGCTCGCGCAATGGCTGGCCGAGATGCGTCCCGATCTGACGTTTCCACAGCAGGCCGGTAGCGATTCCGACATTCGCATCGCTTACTGTCCGGAGCGGGTGCTGCCTGGGCGCATCGTGCACGAACTCGTTGCCAACGACCGCGTGATTGGCGGCATGACGCACAAATGCTCGGAGGCGGCAGTTGCGCTTTACAAGTCGTTCGTGCAGGGCGAATGCGTGGTGGCACAGGTGCGTGCGGCCGAAATGTGCAAGCTGGCCGAGAATAGTTTCCGCGATGTGAACATTGCTTTCGCCAACGAATTGTCGATGATTTGCGACGACCAGGGCATCGATGTGTGGGAACTGATCCGTCTTGCAAACCGGCATCCGCGCGTGAATATTTTGCAGCCGGGTTGTGGCGTGGGCGGGCATTGCATTGCCGTCGATCCGTGGTTCATCGTCAATAGCGCACCGGAAACCGCGAAATTGATCGCGACCGCGCGATCTGTCAACGATACGAAACCCAAATGGGTGCTTCAGAAAGTCGATGAAGCAATCGCGGAACTGAAAGCACACGGCATGACGGCGACCGATATCGGCATTGCGTGCTTCGGTCTCACGTTCAAGCCGGACATCGACGATTTACGTGAAAGTCCGGCACTGCATATCGCGGAGGCATTGGCAGATCGTCATGCAGGTAAGGTTTTTGTCGTAGAACCGAACCTGGAGAGTCTGCCGCAGAGCCTGACCGATCGTCGCGTTGCGCAAATGGATTTGAGAGCCGCGATAGAACGCGCCAGCGTTCTTGTGCTGCTGGTCGATCACTCGCAGTTCAAGAGCATTTCCCCGCAATTGACCCGTTTTCAAAAACTCATCGACACTCGCGGAGTCTGGGAGAGGAAACATGGCTAACAATACCGATAACAAGGACGCGTTCGAATCTCTCGTCTCGGAACTTCAGCGGGAAAACGAGTTGTTGCTCGTTCAGCTTCATCACGCTCAAGAGGAGTTGGAGCGCAATTATTCTGGGACCCAACCTGTAGCCCCAAGCCTGACGACCGGTTCGAAATCCGGGGTGACGAATGCATCCGTAATCGCGAGCGGTTGGGTCGCCGATGAGCTGCCGGAAATGCACGCGGAAAACCGCCGCCTTCAGGCGCTCGTCGACGCGCAGAAGAAGATCCACGAACGCGAATCGAATCACGCATTGAATGCTTGGCTAGGCAACATCCTGATCGAGGGTGTGGATGCGCCTGTTTCGCTCTTTTCGGTACCCGGCAAGCTCGTCAGGATATGGCGTCAATCGACTCGTCGGATTCCGCCAGCGGCGCTGGGCGGCAAAGATTTCAGTAAGGTTATCGCAGCGTGGCAAAGCGGTGGTTTCAACGCCGTCGAAAAAGTCATTGGCGCACAGTCCATCGCTCCCGCGATGCAGGCCCAAGGCTACACGGCACTCGCACGACACCTGGGAAAAGACGATCGCGCAAATGCGGCGGAAGCGGCTCGCCGTGCTTACGACCTCGATCCGAAGGCGTTTCGTCTGAAATGGCTGGCGTTCCGGCTGCATGAGGCTGGCGACGTCGTCGAGGCGGAAGCCATGCTCGAATTGCTGCCTGTCGACACGCAATTCAGTGAGTCCGAAGCTCGTCAGGCCAAACAACTGCGAAATGAGGCAAAGCGTGCGCGCGACAGCGAAGCGAAGCAGAAAACCGCATTTGCGGAGCGTCGTGCGGCTGCCGAGAAGCAGTTGAGCAATCTCGCTCGCGAACGTGATCAACAGTCCAGGCTCGCAATTGACCGGGAGCGCGAAGTTACAGCGCTGAAGCAGTCGAAGGCGAAGCTGGAGCAGGAAAAAACCATACTATCGGCACGCCACGAATCGCAGGCGCGTCTGCTGGACGAATGCAATCGCGAACTCGAAGCGCTCAAGCACGCAAAATCACAATTGCAAAAAGAGAACGCGCTGCTAGTCGAACAGCGCGATCAAAGCGAAACCGAATTGCGCGACGCGCTTGACGCGTCGATTCAGAAGAGCGGCGATAACGAGTTGCTGCTGGAAAATCTGCATCGGGTTCAGGAAGAACTGGAGCAGGTTTTTGCCGAGCGCGAGAGTCTGCAGCGCGTCAATGTGCAACTCGACGCGCAGGTATGCGACGCGCAAGAACGCGCGCGCGAACTGGAAGCGCTCAAGGCTGCAAAAGCGACCGTCGAACAGGAACTGCAGGCGTTGGCGGTCCGGCACGAAGTCGAACTTCGCATCGCCGAAGAACGCCTTCGAGAACTCGACGCGCTGCGGCAGACAAAGGCACTGTTGGAGCAGGAAAAGCAGTCGTTGACGATCAGGCACGAGGTGCTATCGAACGTTGTCGCGGAACGCGCGAAGGAACTTGATACCTTGAAGCAAACGAAAATGCAGTTGGAGCAGGAAAAACACGCATTGACGACTGCGCAGGAAGCTCAGGCAAGGGCCATGGAGGAGCGCACTCGCCAGATCGATCTTCTGAAACAGGAGAAGACGAAGCTGGAGCAGGAAAAGCATTCGCTGACGGTCAGGCATGAGGTGCTATCGGGCGTCGCCGCGGAACGCGCGAAGGAACTTGATGCCTTGAAGCAAACAAAAATGCAGGTGGAGCAGGAAAAACACGCGTTGTCGACTACGCAGGAAGCTCAGGCCAAGGTCGTGGAGGAGCACACTCGCCAGATCGATCTTCTGAAACAGGCGAAGACGAAACTGGAGCAGGAAAAGCAATTGCTGATCGAGGGACGTGACATGCAAGCGCGCATAGCAGAAGAGCGTGGAGGCGAGTTGACGTCATTGAAGCAGGCCAAAGCCAAGCTGGAACAGGAAAAGGCTGCGTTAGAGAAATTGAAACGGGCGATTGTTCCCAAAACGAATAAGGGCGACGCTGATATCGACGACTTGCTGGTGGATCTGGAGTTGTTTTTTAACGGTAAGGCGATTATCTACGTGGACGTCGGCGCCTATGTGGGCGACGTGTTCCTGAAGATCAAGCGTTCGAGTAAAAGATTCCGGATTCACGAAGCACATTTGTTCGAGCCTAATCCGAACAGCTACGCGCAACTTACGAGCAAGATTTCCGGGTCCGATAGTACGGTCGTGCACACGTACAATCTCGCGATTGCTGAATCGAGCGATACGCATCGCTTCATCCCGGCAAAAAGCATGACCAAGGCTTTGTCGGTTGACCTGGTGTCCGAACCTGGTCCAGGTGATGTGTTTACCGCGCGCTGCGTAAGCCTTGATAGTCAGGCTCCGATATTCACCGATGGCAAGATCAACCTGCTCAAGATCGACGTCGAAGGCAAGGAAATGGACGTGCTAGCAAGTGCACGCAAATTGCTGGAGCGCCAGAGCATCGACATTCTTTATATCGAGGTCGGTTTCAATCGTTCTGGAACGCAGCAGACCTATTTCGCGGAAGTTGATCAATTCCTGCAGACATTCGGTTATCGGGTACTGCGCATTTATGAGCAGAAGGAAGAATGGATGCGAGATTCGCCGTTGTTACGGCGCGCGAATATTGCATATATGAGTGAAAAGTTTGCAAATGCTCATCCGTTGAAATTGATGCAGGAGCTTCAGGAATTGAAAAATCGGCTCAATGAGCTAACGGATGGCATGTTAAAATCGGAAAGATAGTCTTGGGTAGTTTTTCGAATATTGTACCCAACGGTCGATCTTTTACGACAGAACTTTGATTCGGTTAATGCGGCAGCGTCCGTCCTAACGGGGTAGTGATGAGTATCAAGCAGGGAAACGATCTGGTTCGCGCTGGCGATCTCGTCGGTGCGATCAGGGAGTACAAAAAAATCGCGAATAGCGATCCGCTGTATAAGTTCGCCGAATTTAATATCGCCTGGGCTGAGAAAAAGCTTTGCCTCGATGGGGCCGCAATTCCGGCACCGCGAAAACCGCATCGCGACGTGAGCCATGCCGGGCCAAAAATCTCGATTGTCATGCCGGTCTTTAATGTAGGACCGTATCTTGACGCGTGTATTCTGTCGGTCCGTTACCAGACCTATAGCAACTTCGAGCTGATTATTGTCGATGATGCTTCCACCGACAACGGTAAGGAAATCATCAGAATGCACGCGGAACTCGACAGCCGCATCCGCGTGATTCATCTCGATCACAACACGTTGGGCGGTGCGGGCATTCCGAGCAATATCGGTATCATCGCCGCGACAGGTACGTATATCGGTTTTGTCGACAGTGACGACTGGATTACAGAGACGGCATTCGAGAATATGGTCGCCGCTGCTGAGCGGCATAAGGCAGACATCGTCATTGGCGGTTTCCGGACGTTCGTCGAGCACAGTCGCCACTATTCGGAAGCGTACGATCTGCAGATGTTCGAAAAGATTCCGACCGATAAAGCTTTTACGGCCAAGTCCGTGCCCGAGGTATTTCGCACTTCACCGGTGCCGTGGCGAAAACTTTATCGTCGGGCTTTTCTGGAAGACAATCAGATTGCGTATCCGGAAGGCGACTACTTCTACGAAGACAATCCGCTTCACTGGTTTGTACTCGCATCGCATGGCACGCTCGTCAAGATCGACGACATTATCAGCTACCATCGGATGGCGCGCGAAGGTCAAACGATGGGCGCGGCCGATTTCAAGCTCGCGGCCATGTGCAGCCATATCAACACGATTGGCTGCTTCCTGGCCGGTCACGTCGATTTGCCAGAAGATCAACTGATCGTCGACGAGTTCTATGATTTCTGTTATCGCAGCAGTTGGATTTCGCAGCGTCAGGAGCGGGAAGAGGTCAAGGCAATTATCGGGAAACGCATTGCCCAGATCGTATCGAAAAATCAGAAACGGCTCCCGGCAAAAAATCTTCGCTCGAACTTCAATAACCGTATCGAGGAGTTTTACAAGGGTTACGCGCAGCACGATCTGACCGTCGTGATTCCCACGTACAACTGCGAGACATTCGTTGAAGAAACGCTCAATTGCGTACTGAATGTACCGGGCATCACGACCAATGTCCTCGTGATCGACGACGGCTCGCAGGATCGCACCGCGGAGATCTGCCGCAAGCTCGAGGAACAGCACGATAATCTGCATTTTTTCCAGCAGAAGAATCGCGGAGCGGGGCGCGCGCGCAACGCTGTGATTCCTTTGTGTACGGGGCTGTACACGTTCTTCCTCGACGCGGACGACGTTGTCGATGGCGAACAGCTTGGCAAAGCGGTTATCGAAGCGAAACGGCACGGCAACGACCTGTATTTCATGAAATACAGAATCGAATACCACGAGAAGAATCAGGTTCGCGACATGTTTAATGCGGATAAGGCGTTGTGGGAGAACTTCCGTCACGCAAAGGACAACAGCGAATTGCGCCGTATCGCTTCGTCGCTGATCAACTATCCGTGGAATCGAATTATCAAGACAGAGTTGCTTCATGACGCGAATATCTTTTTCGGCGCCACGGTGGTTCATAACGACATTGCCTTTCATTGGGAAAGCCTGCTGGCTGCCAACAACATTGGCTACGGCGAAGGAGAGGTGTGCACACACCGCAAGTTCGAGCAACGGTCGCAAATCACGAATGTCTCGGATCATCGGCGTCTGGCTGCGTTCGATGCGTTGGAATTTACTCATCATCGCATCATCAATCACACGAACGGCACTTATCTGCTCGACGTCTGGAATGAGTTCGGCAGCAACCTCGTGAAATGGGTGAAAGACCGCGTTCCCGAGGATTTACAGTCTCTTTACGAGGCCAGGAAAGCAAAACTATTAGATCTGCTGGCAAGCCGGCAAGAAGAGGAAACCCACAATGTATGACTATCTGATCGTTGGCGCCGGTATGTTCGGCTCTACCTTTGCGCGTCTGGCCGCCGATGACGGCAAAACCTGCCTGATTATCGATAAGCGCGAGCACATTGCGGGCAACTGTCACACGGAAGAAAAAGAAGGAATTCAGGTTCACGTCTACGGGCCGCATATTTTTCACTGCAACGACGAGCGCATCTGGTCATTCGTGAATCGCTTTGCACGCTTCAATAACTTCCGGAATCAGCCGATCTCCGTATCAGATGGGAAGGTTTATTCGCTTCCTTTCAATATGTATACCTTCAACCACATGTGGGGTGTGAAGACGCCGCAAGAAGCGAAGGAGAAGATCGCATCGCAAAAACTCGATCTTCAAGGCCGCGAGCCACGCAATCTCGAGGAACAGGCGCTGTCGCAAGTCGGCACGGATATCTACGAAAAGCTGATTCGCGGCTATACGGCAAAGCAGTGGAAGCGCGACCCGAAGGATTTGCCGGCGTCGATCATCAAACGATTGCCTGTGCGCCTGACGTGGGATAACAACTACTTCAATGACAAGTATCAGGGCGTGCCCGAAGACGGGTACACGGCCATGTTTGAGAAAATGCTTGAAGGGATCGATGTGAAGCTCGGTGTCGACTATCTTGCCGATCGCCAAGCATGGAATGCGAAAGCAAAGACTGTCGTCTTCACTGGCAAGATCGATGACTATTTCGATTGCCGATTCGGCGAACTCGAATATCGAACCCTCGATTTCGAGACCTGGATAGAAGATACCGACAATTATCAAGGTAATGCGGTTGTCAATTACGGTGATTCTGACGTGGCCTGGACCCGTATTATCGAGCACAAGCATTTCGCACCGGGCAACAGGAGCGAGAAAACCGTGGTCACGAAGGAGATTCCGGCGACTTGGGCAAACGGGAAAGTTCCATATTACCCGGTCGGCGACGAGGTCAACTCAGACCGCTACGCGAAGTATCGCGAGCTTGCGGAAAAAGAGGATAAGGTCGTATTTGGCGGACGACTCTCTGAATACAAGTACTACGACATGCACCAGGTTATCGGATCGGCGTTTGCGAAGTACAAGTCGTTGGTGTGAACGTTACGATGAATGTGGCGGAGATTCGAAACGCGAGCCTTTCTTCAGTGAGTTTTTCGATGAATATTTTCAGATTGCAGTTGTCGAATGGATCGGTTGTCGATAATCCGAACATCGATGGTTTGGTCGTCGATTTCAGGGCGAAAGGCTCGGAAGTGCTCGTGCACGAAGGCGCGCTGTTCCGGAACTGCAAATTTATCGTGGGTGCGGGCAGTAAGATCAGTATCGGCGAGACTCACAAGCGCGGTCTCATCAATACAACAGTCGACATGTCCGGCATTGGGACAAACAAAACTCTGGTAATTAAGTCCGGAGTCTCCATCGAGAGCGCCCGGTTTGCTATGGCGAACGAAAGTGATCTTCACATTGAGATCGGAAGCGATTGTATGTTGAGCTCGAATATCATATTCCGTGCTACCGATGGGCATGCGATGTTCGATCTGGAGACCCGCGAGCTTTTGAATCGGTCACGACCAATCATCATTGGAGACAACTGCTGGATTGGGTCGGAGGCACTTTTTATGAAGGGTGCGATCATTGCCAACAACAGTATTGTGGGCACTCGTGCTTTGGTTGCTTCTCGATTCGATGAAAAAAATGTTGTGATCGCGGGTGTACCGGGAAAGATTGTGAAGAGGAATTGCGGCTGGAGTCGAACTTATATCGATAACTACCAGATTGAATCTTGAAACTTCAGATTTTTATAGTGCACTGGAGGCGAAGCTTGTTTCCTGGAAAATAAATAGATGGCCGATTTTTGATTATCTGAAGAATTTGAGTTGAGAACATATAAATGAACGCGCGAATAATTCATCGCAGTGTGTGGTCGCTGGTGTGCGCTTGCACGTTGTCTTTATCTTCCGCCTGGGCGGGGCCGGTCAGTCTGGATGCAGCTCAGGTTTCGAAGTTGGTGGAACTGGTAAAGCAGGACAGCGAAGCCGGAATGCAATATCAGCACGAGTACAAAATTGCGAGCGCAGCACTGAACGACGATCCCCATCCGGTTCCCGTGCTGGTCGGAGAAGGAAAGCTCAATTCAGATCCCGAGAAAATCAGATCTGATGCGGCTCTCGCAGATATGCAGAAGATCTCCGCGTTGGCATGGGTATGGCTGGTAAGTCATGACGATAAATTCGGCGATAAGGGCATGCAATTCATTTTGGCGTGGGCCAAGGTGAATCGACCGGACGGTGATCCGATTAACGAAACCAAACTGGAACCGTTGATTGTCGGATATGACCTGCTGCGCTCCCGATTCACGCCGGAGAACAGGACGTTCATTGATGGTTGGCTGAGAAATCGAGCAATCATATTGTGGAACGATCCTCGACATCGCACCGAAAATTGGCAAAGCCATCGTTTGAAGATTGTCGGATTGATCGCAACTATTCTTGACGACGATTCACTGTGGAAGACAGTGACAACGGGGTTCGAGGAGCAAATAAGTCATAGTTTCTTGTCGAACGGAGCGAGTACGGATTTTGGACTCCGCGACGCGATGCACTACCATTTGTACAGCGTCGAACCTCTGTTGACGCTCGCGTGCGTCGCGCAACAACGTCACCACGACTGGTACGACTATCAGGCGGCGTCAGGCGCATCGTTGCATCGGGCCGTGGATTTCATCAAGCCATATGCGCTAGGTGAGAAAAAGCACGTTGATTTTGCTCACTCAAAAGTCAACTTCGATCGAGTTCGATCGAAGGCTGGCGAGAAGGACTACTCTGAGCACGTGTGGAATACATGTGAAGCAGGGCCTGTGTTTTCGGATGCAAGTTGCGTTGACCCTGGTGCCGGGAACATCGCAGTCAAGGTGTGGTGCGGCACGCCCCATCAGCGTTTCGTAGACTGGTCAAGTGTGGTGAACTTTGTGAAACGAGGCGGCTAAACAGAAAATGTTCTAAAAGAACAAACTCTGTGGTCGTTAATTCAAAATCTGGATAGATGGTAAACGCGCAACTTGGTATTGAGCGACTTGCGGGTCTCGGTGATTTTTGGGAGCTGCATTGCGGCCCTCTCTGTTTTAAAAAGGTAAGCCAATGAAAATCGCAATCGCCGGCACCGGCTACGTCGGCCTTTCTCTCGCTGTCTTGCTCGCTCAGAATAACGAGGTCATCGCTCTCGACATCGTTCCTGGGAAAGTAGCGATGCTCAACCGCAAACAATCCCCGATCGAAGATACCGAGATCGAGGAATTCCTCGCGCATAAGCCGCTCAACTTCCGCGCCACGCTCGACAAGGTCGAAGCCTACGCGAATGCCGACTACGTGATCATCGCCACGCCGACCGACTACGATCCGGAAACGAACTACTTCAACACCCGCTCGATCGAAAGCGTCATCCGCGATGTGAAGGAAATCAATCCGCAAGCGGTCATGGTGATCAAGTCGACCATCCCGGTCGGCTACACGGAGCGCACGCGCGAGACGCTGGGCACGCAAAACCTGATCTTCTCGCCGGAATTCCTGCGTGAAGGCAAGGCGCTGTACGACAACCTGTACCCGTCGCGTATCGTCGTCGGCGAGCGTTCGGAGCGCGCCGAAGTCTTCGCCGATCTGCTCAAGAAGGGCGCCGTCAAGCAGGACATTCCCACGCTCTTCACCGACAGCACCGAAGCAGAAGCGATCAAGCTGTTCGCTAATACGTATCTCGCCATGCGCGTTGCGTATTTCAATGAACTCGACACATACGCCGCGCAGCACGGCCTCGATACGCACCAGATCATTCAAGGCGTGTGCCTCGACTCGCGCATCGGCTCTCATTACAACAATCCGAGCTTCGGCTACGGCGGTTACTGTCTGCCGAAGGACACCAGGCAACTCCTCGCGAACTACAGCGACGTGCCGCAAAACCTGATTCACGCGATCGTCGAATCGAACAGCACGCGCAAGGACTTCATCGCCGAGAGCGTGCTCAAGCGTAGCCCGAAGGTGGTCGGTATCTATCGTCTGGTGATGAAAGCCGGTTCCGACAATTTCCGTGCGTCGAGCATTCAGGGCGTGATGAAGCGCATTAAAGCGAAGGGCGTCGAAGTCATCGTCTACGAACCGGCGATGCACGAATCGAGTTTCTTCAATTCGTCGGTGATCAACGATCTGAATGAATTCAAGCGCTCGGCCGATGTTATCGTCGCGAATCGCATGACGACCGATCTGGCAGACGTTGCGGACAAGGTATACACGCGCGATCTGTTCGGCGGCGACGCATGAACGATCCGCAACCGGCTCGCAACGATTCAATCGGCCCGGCGCTTCCCCGCATTCTGTTCTTCAACGTGAATGGCTCAGGCATGGGCCATCTGAATCGTTGTCTTTCGTATGCGCGGCAGTTGCGCGGCCGTGCTCGACCGGTATTCTTTTCGTTAGCGTCGGCCATCGAGCTCATCGAAGAGATGGGATTCGAGGCGGATTACTTCGTTTCGCCATACTGGTCGACGAGCTCCACGTTTGCGTGGAATAGCGAGCTGGCAGTGCGTTTCGGCATGGTGCTCGAACGCGTACGTCCCGACGTAATCGTCTTCGACGGCACCTGGCCGTTTCAAGGGTTTCTGGCAACCTGCGAAACGTTCGGCTCGCCAGCGCTCGTCTGGTCGAACCGTGGTTTGCTCAAGGAAGACGGCAAGACGGTCTCCGTGGACGAGTCGCACTTCGATCTCGTGATCCAGCCCGGCGAATTGGGCGCGCAGGAAAGCGAGACGCCGCTCGAAGGCGGCGGCACGCGTGCGCTCGTGCCGCCCGTGTGCGTGCTTGACGATCATGAGTTGCTTGACCGCGCCGCAGCGCGCGAGGCGTTGAATCTTCCCCAGGATGGCCGTTTCGTCCTGTTCGCGCTCGGCCCTGGCAATCTGAAGGACGTGGCGGGAATCGGGCACAGTCTGATTCGTATGTTCGATGCGGCCGGTTTCAACGTAGTCTGGGTGCGTGCGCCTATTTCCGTGCGCGACATTGAATTGCCGGCCGGCGTGATGCCGCTGACGGTCTATCCGCTCGCGCGCTATTTGCGTGCATTCGACGCCTTTGTCGGCGCCGCCGGGTACAACACTTGCTGCGAACTCGTGCAGGCGGGCGTGCCCGCGCTGCTCGTGCCCAATGCGCAACTCGCCGACGATCAGGTGCGTCGCGCTCACATGGTCGCCGACGTCATGCCGGCTGTCGTGTCTGCCTGCGAGACCGACGACGAATGCGAGGCCGCGGTCGACAAACTGCTCGATATGCTGAACGGCACGCCCGCCAAACGCGCAACGATTCCGATGAACGGCGCAGTGCTTGCAGCGGAAAAAATCCTCGCTTTGGCGGCAAGACGGGAGCGCATGCAGTGAGCGTGATCGCGGAAGCCAAAGCATTGCGGCGTCAAGTGAAAAGGCTCGCAGCCAAACCCGAATGGGATTTGCTCGCCCGTTACGACCTGCTCGGGAAAAAACCGCCGTCCTCATGGCAGGAGGGCGTGTGGCGGCGCATTCGACATCTACTGGCGTCGACAAGTCTGATTTCGCCGCACGTTACGCGATATCCGTGGCTGCCGACCCTCAAGCACAGGCCGGTTTCGGCCGATGTAAAGACTGTGATGATCTGGGCCCTCGACGCGGATCGTCATCAATTGCGCGCCGCGTGCGAAAGTTTGTCGAAAAAGCTTCAAGGCGGCGATGATCTGGCGCCGGTTCTGGTGACGGATATCGCCGATTTCGCCTTTTATTCCCGGCTGGGTTGGCTGGTCGAATATGTGCCGTCATTGAGCGGCGAGGGCCCATCGCTACAGCGGAGAAAGCAGGCGTATCTCGCGTGGCGCTATCGCAATGCAACCGTTTTGCCGTTGAGCGCTGGTTTGGCCAGCGAGGCGGAATGGCATGCATTGCTGAAATCGAGTTGAGAAAGATGCAAAAGAATCGCTATGCCATGTTGACGGTCGATACCGAAGCGCTGCCCAAACGCGCGCCGCACGATCACGTCAAGCGGCTCATGTGGGGCGTACACGAACGTGGAACGGCGGGAATCCGTGAAATGGCCGAGATCGGCGACGAGTTCGGCGCCAGGCACGTTTATTTCGTCGATCAATGCGGCGCGTGGTCGTATCTGGACGAAACGCGTGAAGTCGTGCGCTGGCTCGATTCCGTGGGGCAGGACGTGCAACTGCATACGCACCCGGAATATTTGCCCGATTCGTTCTGGGCCGAGCATGGACTCGCGCGCCGGCCGCAGTATATGAATCAATATACCGACGACGCACGCGCCGAGTTCGTCATCAAACATTTTGGCGGGCTTATCTCGGAGCAAACGGGCAAGCCGGTTCTCGCGCATCGGGCGGGTTCGTTCCGCTGGAATTCGGCCACGATACGCGCGCTCAAAGCCGCAGGCGTGCGGGCATCGTTCAACAATTCGATGTGCGCCGTCTACGCGAAACAGGCCATTTTCAGCGAACCGACGAATCTGCCGTACGCATGGTCGAACGGCGTGATCGAAGTGCCGATGACGGAAAAGAAGATCTTGCCGAAAGTGGGCAAAGACGAATGGTGGGCGCGCCTCACGTATCCGGAGTCGCCGTATTTCCGTTTCCGTCCCTGGTGGGGCAAATTGCTGCTCGATACGTTCAGCGGCAGCCCGACGTTCTCCATTTTCCTGCTGCATTCGTGGTCGCTGCTGTACTGGGATGAAAATGGCTACGCGACTTATCGCGACGATCAGCGTGTCGAGGGCTATCGCAAGCTTCTGCGTCGTCTGACGAAAGACTACGACGTAATCACGACTGGAGAATTTCTCGATCTGCACGCGCGCGGCAAGATCAGGATGTCGCAAACTGTCGATCTCGCGCGGGCGGAACTCAAGCCGCAAGGGACCGTGCGGGCATGAGTAGCGCATTCGATTCTCTGCAAACGTTCGTCAGCGAGCCGTATCTGGGATTGAGCCGGTGGCTTACGGTCCGCACGCTGGATCGCAAGGCAAAGCGGCGTGCTCCTGCTGCGTCATTCGAGGCCGATGGCAGCGGGCTGCTGTATGTGGCCGCAAGCGCATTGCCGTATCACACGAGCGGCTACACGACGCGCACGCACGAGGTCATTCGCGCGATGACATCGGCGGGCGGACGCGTGCATGCGTTGACACGGCCTGGCTATCCGTTCGATCGAATCGACCGCCTGCACGATGCCGTGAGCGGAGAAACCCGGGTTGGCGAAGTACGGTATCTGCATGCGGCGGGGCCGGCCAATAATCGTCCGGTGCTGCTGTATGCGATGCAGGCGGCGCGCGTGGTGGCGCAGTGGGCGAAGCAACATCGCGTGTCGGTCATTCACGCCGCGTCGAATCACGTGAACGCGTTACCGGCATTGCTGGCGGCACGCCAATTGGGCATTCCGTTCCAGTATGAAATGCGTGGCCTGTGGGAACTCACGCGCATTTCGCGCACACCGCATTACGAACGGCGCCAGGGCTTCAGGCAAGGACTCGAACTCGAAGGGCTCGTCGCGCGCCACGCGGACCGCGTGTTCGTGATCTCAGAGCAATTGGGGCGCTTTGCGCGCGCGCGCTGGGGCATCGATAAGGAACGCATGTTCCTGCTGCCCAATTGTGTCGAGCCCGAACGCTTCGTATCGCTCGCGTCGCGGGAAATAGAGCATGACACGATCGGCTATGCGGGCTCGTTGATGGCCTACGAAGGACTCGACACGCTGATCCACGCCGTGGCGCAATTACGCGCACGCGGCGTGCGGATTGCCGTGAGTCTCATCGGCGACGGTGAAGCGCGTGCGTCGCTCGAAGCGCAGGTGCAGCGGCTCGGCTTGTCGGAACAGATCCGCTTTCTGGGTCGCATGGCGCCGCAAAAGGCGCAGGAAACGTTGAGCCGCTGTGCGCTGGTCTGTATTCCGCGCAAGCCGTTCAAGGTCTGCGAAATCGTGCCGCCGATCAAGCTCGTCGAGGCGCTGGCAATGGGCAAGCCGGTCATCGTGCCGGATCTGCCGGTGTTTCGCGACGAAATGGGCGAGCGTCCCGCGGGCTGGTTTTTCAATGCCGGCGATGCGACCGATCTTGCGCGCGTGATTGAGGTGGCAATGAGTGATCGCGCGGCACTTGCCGCGCTCGGCGAGCAAGCAAAAGAATACGCGACCACAAAGCGTTGCTGGCGCGACTTTGTCATCGAAGCACTACCGAAAAGTGCGGGGTAAGGGGAATGGTTGGCAGGGTCATTAGAAGACTGGGTTCACTGGTCTACGACTATCCGAAAGTATCGGAAGATGTCGAGCGAGCCGGGCGTTTCGGCCGGCTGAAGATCGCGCTCGTCACGGACTATTTCACGGCCGACTGTCTGTCCGCCGAATGCCGTGTGCGCGTGATGACGCCCTCGAATTACCGTGACGTCATTAGCCACTGGAATCCGGATCTGGTGCTCGTCGAATCGGCCTTTCACGGCGTGGATGGAAGCTGGCGCTACGAACTGGCGAAGCAGCCAAAAATTCTGCGCCTCACGAAGCCGAAGGCGATTTTCCATCTGGTCGATTTCGCGAGGAAAGCCGGAATTCCCACGGTGTTCTGGAACAAGGACGACGGTCCGTTCTTCGAAGCGTTCATCGACGTGGCGAAGGTATTCGATTACGTCTTTACGACAGACGAAGAATGCCTCGAACGCTATCGCCGGCAGGTGCCCGCGCACGTGCCCGTGAATACGCTGATCATGCCGTTTCAGCCGGCGTTTCACAGCTTCACGGGCTTCAATTTCACGCGCAATGAAGTCTGTTTTACGGGCAGCTATTACCGGCGCATTCTGAATGAGCGGCGTCGTTTTCTCGACATGGTGTTCGAAATTTGCGAGCACAACCAGATGCCGCTCAACGTGTTCGACCGCAATCATGACCGGCTGTCGCGCCATCTCGAGTTCCGCTTTCCGAAGACGAGTCAGATGCGGTTGCACGGCAAGGTGCCGCACCGCGAAACAGCGAACGTCTACAAGTCGCACGTGGTTTCGATCAACGTGAATTCGGTCACGAGTTCGGCAACGATGTTTTCCCGCCGCCTGCTGGAGATTCTGGCGTGCGGGGGCATTGCGGTGACGAACCCTAGCCGTGCGGTGGATCGCCATTTCCGCGATTTCTGCCACGTTGTGAATACTTACGACGAGACGCGTGATCTGTTCGCGCGGCTGCGTCACGGACCTTCGCGGGAAGATCTCGAGCGTGCCGAGGCCGGCGCGAAATATGTGCGAGAGAACCACACATGGGCACAGAGGCTGGAGGAAATCGGCGCGGTCGTGAAGCTGTGAGGAATTGACCACGATGCTCGCGTTGCTTTCCTGGTTTTGCCAGGCAGTATTTCTCGTCGTAGTCGTCTACTTCGCGCTGTACGTGCTCCTTGAATTGCGGGTCTTTCTGATCTCGCGAAAAGTGGAGCGGCGCAAATTGACCGAACTCGCGCATTCGGCGGCCGAAGCCGACATCGAGCGCTGGCCGTCGGTGAGCGTGCTGCTGCCCATCTGCAACGAATCCGAGATGGTGGAGCGGCTGATCGACGCTGCCTGCCGTCTGCGCTATCCGTCGGGATTGCTCGAAATTCTGGTGCTGGACGATTCGTCGGACGGCACCACCGAACTCGCGCGCGGGAAAGTCGAGCATTACGCTGCGCAAGATGTCGATATTCGTCTGCTCAGGCGGCGCGACCGCAAGGGCTACAAGGCCGGCAATCTGGTCAGCGGCATTCAGCAGTCGCGCGGCGAATTCTTCGCAATTTTCGACGCGGATTTCGTGCCGCCCAACGACTTCCTGCTGAAAACGATTCCGTGTTTCAGAGATCCCGGACTGGGATTCCTGCAAACGGGCATCGGTTACGAGAATCGCGACGTGTCATTTCTCACGCGCTTCCAGGCGATGGAGATGGGCCATCAGCAATACGTGACGGTCGGCCTGAGCGAAGATGGCGACATGGCATCGCTTAGCGGCAGTTCGTGCGTATGGCGCAAGGTGTGCGTCGATGCGCTGGGCGGCTGGAACGCGTCGACGGTGACAGAAGATGTCGATCTCGGCTACCGCGCGCAATTCGGCGACTGGAAGTACGCTTATTTGCGCGACGTGGTGTCGATGTCGGTGCTGCCCGAGACCATCAGCGCATATCGCATTCAGCGCGAGCGTTGGGGGCGTGGTCTGATTCACAGCGCCTTCAAGCACCTCAAGCAGATGCTGCTGCAGCGTATGCCGTTGATGAAGCGCATGCATGCGATTTCCGTCATGTTCTCCTCGGTGCTGCTTGCATCGATTTATGTGCTGGTATTGCTGAGCTTGCCGCTCACGTACCTCGTGCATTTCGACAGCGTGGGCGTGCGTTGGGGCGCGCTCGCATTCTTCGGCCTCGTTGCGCTCTGGGGGCTGGAAAACGCATTTGCCGCGCGCAGGGGCGCGCGATTCGATAGCAGGCCGGGCGCCCTGAAAGCACTGTGGGATACCTACCGATATATCGCGATGTTCCTGCCGATGGCCTGGTATTACTTCGTCGGCGGCATGCGCGCATTGCTCGGCGTGCACGGCGATTTTCACCGGACGCCGAAGGGCCAGGACGGTTATCGCGCCACCGTGCCGCGCATCAACTCGGTGTTGCTCGCAGGCGAGATATTCACGTTCCTCTATTCGGCACTAGCGGTCTGGGTGGGGTTTCAACGCGGGAATTACTGCCTCGTTCCGCTGGACGTGACCGTGTGCGTCGGCTTCGGGATGGTGATCTACTGGTCGTGGCAGGAGAGACAGGCGCATAAGCGCGTGTAGGCAGGCGAAAGTCCCGTATCACAACGGCTGCCGTGGCGCGAAGTCGCCGCAGTCGCATCAGGGTATCGAACATGACGATGAATTCCGTCCTCGCAAACACGAAGCTGGACACGGCACGGGAGTTCGCGATCGCCTCTCCCGGTTTGTCGTTTCGCCCCGCGCGCGCAAGTGATGCGGCCGCGTGCGCACCGCTCGTATTCGCCTCGGGCGAGCACGAGTTCGAGTTTTTTATCGGCGTACCGGCTCATCAATGCATTGCGTTTCTGGAGCACGCGTTTGCGCTTTCCGGCGGACGTTTTTCGTGGCGGCGCCACGAAGTTGCCGTCGATGCGCGTGGCCAGATCGTGGCCGTTCTCGCGGCCCACGACGGGCGCCGTATACTGAGTGACGATCCGCACATCGTCTGGACGCTGCTGCGCTACTTCGGCCCGCTGCGCGCGGTACCGATGCTGTTGCGCGGCCTCGTCCTCGAAACCGAGCTGCCGAAGCCGAAGCGCGCGCAGACACTTGTTGCGCATTGTGCGACGCTGGCCGATGCGCGCGGCACGGGTGTTTTTTCCGCGTTGTTCGAACATGCAATTCGCGGTGAGGTCGCACACCAGCGCGGCCTTGAGACGGCGGATCGCGAGATCGTGCTCGACGTGCTCGTGAGCAATTCGCGTGCGGCAGCGCTTTATCGCCGGCTAGGCTTCGTCGATCTGCCGCGCCGCAAGCCGCGTTCGCCGCGTCTGCCGGCGGAACTGGAATCGGTGCGTATGTGCTTCGATGCGGGTGCACACGCGGCGCGCGTCCCGAAGTCAAAACCTGCTACGACGACATCAAAGCGACCCATTTACGGCCCGGTCGTACCACCCGGGCCGCATCCCTGATTGCGCCGTTCAGCGAAGCGGCGCGAGACGTCGCCGCTTACAGCGGCACGATGTGGCCCGGCTGCGGATGGCAGATCGGGGTATAGACCGGCCCGCAGCCGAAATGTACCGGCGGGCAGGGGTTGAAGTGCGGCGGGTTGTAAACCGGCGGCTTGCTGCCGTGGCACGACAGCGGGTTTTCGCGCGTGAAGCACGAGCTGCCGCCGAGCACGGATTGCGCAGCGGCGTGGTCGAGTGCGTCGCAGCACGACAGGTCGGTGAGGGTCAAGGTGGTCATGATGAATCTCCAGCAACGTTGGATGGGCAAGGAGCGCGTAAAGGCTCCGCGCTCGGGCGTTCCCGCTGCACGCACCATGCCATGCGGCGCGCTTGACCGCCTGTGCTGGCTCGCGCGTTGATCGGCCGCATCTGCGCATCCGAAAACTGAACGACCCCGGCCAACTTGCGACAGGCCGGTGTCGTTCAGCCGCCAACATCAGCCGCCAACACGCCGGTAGATCAGCGCGTGATCCATCCCGCCAGCAACCCCGGCAACTCAGCCATATCCCTGAACACCTGCACCACCCCCGCGCCATGCAACGCAGTCGCGCTGCTATGCCCGAGCTGCGCCGGACAATACCCGAACACCGTCGCGCCGGCCGCGACGCCCGCGGTCGCGCCGGTGACCGTATCCTCGATCACGGCGCAACGCCGCGGATCGACGCCAAGCCCGGCCGCCGCCGCGAGATAAACATCAGGAAACGGCTTGCTGCGCGGCATTTCGTGACCGCTGAAAATACGCCCTTCAAAGCAGTCGAGCATACCTGCCTTCAAGAGCTGCAACTCGATCTTGACGCGATCCGCGCCCGACGCGACCGCAATGCGCCCGTTCAGCGTGCGCTGCAACGCGCGCACCGTGTCGGCCGCGCCGTCGATCGCCCGCAGTTCGCTGTCGAGCGCCACATTACGCCGCGCGCGAAACTGCGCGAGCCAGTCGGCGGTGATCGCAAAGCCGGTGCGCGCCTCGATCAGCGCGGCTTCGTCCTTCACCATCTTGCCGACGAAAATGCGCATCGTCTCTTCGACGCTCAGGTGCCAGCCGAGCTCGCCGAGCATCTCGGTGAGCACGCGGTTCGTGATGGGTTCGGAATCGACGAGCACGCCGTCGCAGTCGAAGAGCACGGCGTCGAAGGGGAAATCAGCCATCGGGATAGAGAAGGGAACGAGATTGCGGACCGGCCAAGCATACCTCAGCGGCTACCTCGCCGGGTCGCGCATCGCGTCGGCCATCGTCCGCGCGCATCCCTGCGGCCATGCCCTGCGCATTGGCTGCCGATAGCGCGACGGATTTTTCCCGCTGCCGCGTTCAAGAAGAAACGGGGCCGTTCCTGGCTCGGCGGCCCCGGTTTTTTCTGACTCTGACAGGGAGAAACCACGATGGCCTCGAACCGCCCGAACCGGCTGCTACGTCACGTGCTCACCGCCGCGCTGTGTTGCGCCGGCACGCTGAGCGCCGCATCCGCATTCGCCGAAGTGATCATCGCGCCGATGGCGCCCCCGCCGCCGCGCGTCGAAGTCGTGCCCGCGCCGCGTGCGGGCTATGTGTGGGATCAGGGCCGCTGGCGCTGGAACCACGGCCGCTACGTGTGGGCGCCCGGCCACTGGCAGCCGGTGCGCGTCGGTTATCACTGGGTGCCCGGGCATTGGGCGCAGTATGGGCCGCATTGGCGCTGGATCGAAGGGCATTGGGCCTGAGTCCGGATGTGATCCGAATTCCGCATGAATCCATGCGCTGCCCAACCACGTGCTGCGCGTTTGAAGACGCGCGGCCTCATCCCGCTATTCAGGCAGGTTTGCGATGAAAACGCTCGTGACGATTCTGCTGGCGGCCTCGCTCGCCGGCTGTGTGGTGTATCCGGCGCGGCCGGCCTATTACCGGCCGGCAGTCGTCGTATATTGATTATTGATTGCGGTCTCGCGCCATCATGCGCGACAGGCGGCGAATCCGCGAAGCGCACGCGCGCCGTTCGATACGGCGTCCGTGCAACGATGCCGGCAGGCAAGCTGAAATCGATATGGAAGGAGCGGCACAGGTGAATGACGTTCATCCCCGGAGGCGGTCCACGCAGACGCGCGTCATGTCGCGACGGAGCCGCATGTCTTGAGCGAAGTCCCGCCCGATCCGGACGCCGAGCTGATCGCGCAGGTGGGCCGCGAGGAACCCGGCGCCGTGCGCTCGCTCGTCGCGCGCAAGCTGCCGCGGTTGCTCGCGCTCGCCACCCGCATGCTCGGCGATCGCATGGAAGCGGAGGACGTCGCGCAGGAGGTGTTCGTGCGAATCTGGAAACAGGCCGCGCGCTGGCGCGAGGGCGAAGCGAAATTCGACACGTGGATGCATCGGGTCGCGCTCAATCTCTGCTACGACCGTCTGCGTGGCCGGCGCGAAGTGCCGGACGACGAGCTGCCCGATTCGATCGATCCCGCCGCGCTGCCCGAAGCGCGGCTCGAAGCGCTCGCCGAGAGCGCGCGCGTGCGCGCGGCACTCGCCGCGTTGCCGGCGCGACAGCGCGAAGCGCTCGTATTGACCTATTACCAGGAGATGTCGAATATCGACGCCGCCGCCCTGATGGGTGTCAGCGTCGATGCGCTGGAAAGTCTGCTGGCGCGCGCACGCCGCAATCTGCGCGCCCAGTTGACCGGCAGCGGTCTTAGCAAGGACAAGTCATGACGCCCGAAAGATTCCATCAGATCGTCGCAGCCTATGGCGCCGACGCGCGCCGCTGGCCGGAGCGCGAACGCGCGGACGCGAACGCGTGGGCACAGTCGCATCGCGCCGAAGCCGAGGCGCTGCTCGGCGACGCGGCCGGCCTCGACGCGTGGCTCGCGATCGACAGGGTCGAGCCGCCGAGCCTCGAACTGCAACGCCGGATCGTCGAGGCCGCGCCGCATAGGCGACCGGCCGCGCGCCGGCGCCTGTGGTGGTCCGGCGCGGCGGTGGCCGGCGTCGGACTGCTCGGCGGCATGGCCGGCGCGTTCGCGGTGTCGTTCTTCGTGCTCACCGAGAACCCGCCGCCGCTCGTGCATGAATCTTCCTATCTGACTTCGAGCTTCGGCGGCACTTCCGCCGATTGGAGCGGCGAATGAACGGCCGGTCGTGGAAATTCGCGCTGTTGGGCTCCGCGGCGCTCAACGTGTTTCTGCTCGGCGCGATTGCCGGGGGCGCGTACCAATGGTTCGCCGCGCACGGTGCGAATCAGCCGGCGGCCGCGCAGCAGCGCGCGCTGCGTTTTGCCGCGCAACCGTTGCCGCCCGAGCGGCAGCAGGCGTTTATCGACGGTCTGAAGAACGCGCGCCGCGAAGGGCGGCAGTATGCGCGCGAAGGACGGGAGGGGCGTCGCGAGGTGCTGCGTCTGCTCGCGGCGCCGCAGTTCGATCGCGCGGCGCTCGATGCCGCGCTCGCCCGCACCCGTTCGGCCGACAGCAACCTGCGCGCGATGGTCGAGGCGAGCGTCGCGGATTTCGCGGCGACACTCTCGCCCGCGGAGCGCGTGGAGTTCGCCGATAGCCTGAAGCAGCGCGGGCAATGGCGCGAAGCACTGCCGGCGCCGAATGCGAAGAAGCCGGCGAGCGCGCCGGACAGCGCGTCGGCCAACCCGGCGGCGGACGACTGAAAATGACGGACCGCGGCGACGGATTGCGCTGTGCCGGCCGTTTAACCGGTATTCGAGCGTCTTCAACGCCGACGAGGATCGTATGGCCAACTCACCGAACCTGAATGCCGCGGCGATCGCGCTGAACCGCTTCGGTCTCGGCGCGCGCGCCGACGACACCCCGCCCGCCGATCCGAAAGGCTGGCTGCTCGCGCAGTTCGAGCACTACGAGCCGCGGCCGGCCGCATGGTCGAGCCAGCCCGATTCGATCGCGCTGTCGACGGAACTCGTGCAGCAGCGCATGCAGTTCAAGCAACAGGCGAAGGGCAATGCAGGGACGGCGAGCAACGCGGCCGCGAACATGGCCGGTAATCAGCCCCAAAACCAGGCCCAAAATCAGGCCGACAATCAACCCGATGCCCAGACGGCGAAACAGGCCGAACGAAAAGCATTGCGCGTCGAAATACTCGACATGTACCGCTCGTCGGTCAATGCGCGCGTCGCAAGCGCCTTGACCACGCCGACGCCCTTCGTCGAACGGCTCGTGCATTTCTGGGCGAACCACTTCGCGGTATCGGTGGACAAACCCGGCGTCGCCGCGCTCGCCGGTTCGTTCGAGGCGGAAGCGATCCGCCCGCACGTGCTCGGCCGTTTCGAGGACATGCTCGTGGCGGTCGAGCGTCATCCGGCGATGCAACTGTTTCTCGACCAGGCGCGCTCGGTGGGGCCCGACAGCATGGCCGCGCTGCGCGCCGCGCAACGCAATCCGGAGAACAAGCGCGGGCTCAACGAGAATCTCGCGCGCGAGATCATGGAGCTGCATACGCTCGGCGTGCGCAGCGGCTATAGCCAGGACGACGTCACCGAGTTCGCGCGCGCATTGACCGGCTGGAGTGTCGTCGGCAATCCAGCCAATGCAGGCGGCCGCGGGCCGCGGCAGAACGCCGAACCCGGCAGCTTCGTGTTCCGTCCCGCGCTGCATGAACCCGGCTCGCGCACGATCATGGGACGCCGCTACGACGAACCCGGCGAACAGCAGGCGCTGGCGATCCTGCACGACCTCGCGAGTTCGCCGGCCACCGCGCGGCATATCGGCGCGAAGCTCGCGCGCCATTTCGTCGCCGACAATCCGCCGCCCGGCGTGAGCGAGCGCCTCGCCGACGCGTTCGAGCGCGGCAGCGGCGATCTGCCCACCGTCTATCGCGCGCTGCTCGAGATGCCGCAGGCGTGGTCGCCGGCCGCGGTGAAGTTCAAGACGCCGTGGGAGTGGACTATTTCGTCGATGCGCGGACTCGGCTGGCACGACCTCGGCAATCTGCAGAGCGCGCCGATTCTCACCCAGCTCGGCCAGCCGGTGTGGCGCCCCGGCTCGCCCGCGGGCTACGACGATATCGCCGCGAGCTGGGCCGCGCCCGATGCGCTGGTCCGCCGCGTCGAAGTCGCGCAGCGTTTCGCCGCGCGCGTCGGCGACCGGCTCGATGCGCGCACCCTCGGCCACACACTGCTGGCAGGCTCGCTCAGCGAGCCGACGGCCAGCGCGGTGGGGCGCGCGGAAAGCGCTTCGACCGCGATAGCGCTGCTGCTCGTATCGCCCGATTTTCAACGGAGATGAATGCCATGCTGTCACGCCGCCAATTTCTGAGCGTCGCCGCCGCCGGCGCCGGCGCGTTGCTCGTGTCGCCGCGCATCGCGTTCGCGCACGTCGCGACCGAACGCCGTTTCGTGTTCGTGATCCAGCGCGGCGCGGCCGACGGGCTGAACATCGTGGTGCCGTACGCGGATCCCGCTTACGCGACGTTGCGCGGTCCGCTTGCGATCGACGCGTCGGCCGCGCCGCATCTCGATGGCACGTTCGCGCTGCATCCGGCGCTCGCCCAGCTCGCGAAGATGTACGCGGATCGCGAGGCGCTGTTCGTGCACGCGGTCGCGTCGCCGTATCGCGACCGCTCGCATTTCGACGGACAGAACGTGCTGGAAACCGGCGGCGCGTCGCCGTATCAGGTGAAGGACGGCTGGCTGAACCGGCTTGCCGCGCAGTTGCCTGCCACGCGCGAAACCGCGATCGCGTTCGCGCCGACCGTGCCGATGGCGCTGCGCGGGCCGGCCGCGGTGACGTCCTATGCGCCATCGGCGTTGCCGCAGGCGCCCGACGATCTGCTCACGCGCGTATCGCAGTTATACGACCAGGATGCGCAACTGCGGCCGCTGTGGGAATCGGCGATGGCCGCGCGCGGCCTCGCGGGCGATGCCGGCGCGCGTCAGGACCCGGCGAGCCTCGGCAAGCTCGCCGCGAGTTTTCTCGCGCGCGACGATGGTCCGCGCATCGCGATGATCGAAACCGGCGGCTGGGACACGCACAGCGCGCAGAACGCGCGGCTCGCGAATCAACTGAAGGCGCTCGACACGATGCTCGCGGCGTTACGCGACGGGATGGAGACGTCGTGGAGCCGGACCACGGTGCTGGTGGCGACGGAGTTCGGCCGGACCGCCGCGGCGAACGGCACCGGCGGCACCGATCACGGCACCGGCTCTGTCGCGATGCTGCTGGGCGGTTCCGTGCAGGGCGGTCGCGTCATCGCGGACTGGCCGGGCCTCGCGTCGCATCAGCTATATCAGGGGCGTGATCTGCGGCCGACCGCGTCGCTCGATGCGTTGATCGCCGGCACCGCGAGTGAAAGTCTCGGGCTCGATCCCGAGCGCACGGTGGCGGCGCTGTTCGGGCGGACGGGAGCGGGCAAACCGGTGACGGGGATCGTGCGAACGGCGTGACGCCGCAAGCCCGGTTCTACTACTGCGACTACTGCGCCGGGCGCGCCGCCGCGTGCGCGGCATGCACCGAATCCGTTCCGACACGATGATAGCGACGGCCGTAATAGATCAGCGCGTCCCGCTCGCCGTCATGCGTGCGCGCGGCCTTCACCGCGCAGAAGAACACCGTATGCGTGCCGACCTCGGTTACCGATTCGATCTCGCAGTCGAGCGACGCAAGCGCGTCCTGTAGCACCGGTGCGCCGGTCGCGAGGCGCTTCCATTGCGCGGCGGCGAAGCGCTCGCCGATCGGCAGCGTGCCGCTTGCGAAGTGCGCGGCAAGCGTCTGCTGTTCGGCGCCGAGCACGTTCACGCAGAGCTTGCCGTTGGCGCGGAACGCCGCGTTGTTGCGACTGCCGCGATTGATGCAGACGAGCAGCGTGGGCGGTTCGTCCGTGACACCGCAGACCGCCGATGCGGTGCAGCCCGCCAGCCCGGCTTCGCCGTCGCTCGTGATGATGTTGACGGCCGCGCCGAGCCCGGCCATCGCGTCCCGGAACGTGTTCCTGTCAAGCATGGGCGCCTCTTCTGAAAAGTCCTGCCGCCGCTGGGGCGTGCCGCCCGTGGTACCGCAGGTGCGAGTGATGTGCGTCATACGCGCGATTTGTGTGCGGTGTCATCTGCGGGCGCCGCCGCGCATGCGGGCGAACGAAAGCGCGCCGCCGTATGGCTTTCGGGCAGACGTGCGTGGCCGAACAGCTTTTCGCGCAGCGTGCCGTCGCGATACGCGCGCTTGTACGCGCCGCGTTCCTGCAGAAGCGGCACGACGAGTTCGATGAAATCGTCGAAGCACTCGGGCACGACGGTGCGCGACAGATTGAAACCGTCGACACCGGTTTCCTCGGTCCACCCGATCAGTTCGTCGGCGATTTTTTGCGCCGAGCCGACGAGCGGCCGCTGACGGCTGCCGAGCACCATCTGTTCGAGCAGCTTGCGCCTGGTCCATTGCGGACCGGCGGCGCGTGTCATCGCCTCGACGTTCGATACGATCGCCTGGCTCTTGCCGGTCTCGATCGGCTCGTCGAGATCGTAGCGCGCGAAGTCGATGCCGAGCGAGGCCGCCGCGTGCACCAGCGCCGCTTCCGAACTCACATAGCGACGGTACTCTTCGAACTTCTCCTCGGCCTCGCGATCGGTGCGGCCGGTAATCACGGTCTGGCCGAGCAGCACCTTGATGTCGTCCGCGCGGCGGCCGCCCGCGACCGCGTGCGCGCGGATATCGTCGACGATCGCCTTGACCGCCGGCTTCGCCTGGCCATTGACGAACACGCATTCCGCGTGCGCCGCCGCGAACTGCTTGCCGCGCGCGGAGGAGCCCGCCTGGTAGAGCACCGGCGTGCGCTGCGGCGACGGCTCGGCGAGATGCATCGCATCGACGCGATACTGCTTGCCGTGGTGATGGATCACGTGGACTTTCGACGCATCCGCATAGACGCCGCGCGCCTTGTCGCGCAGCACCGCGCCGTCTTCCCAACTGCATTCCCACAGCTTGTAGACGAGCTCCATGTATTCGTCGGCGAGGTCGTAGCGGTCGTCGTGCGCCATCTGGCCGGTCAGGCCGATCGCGCGCGACGCGCTGTCCAGATAGCCGGTCACGATGTTCCAGCCGACCCGGCCGCGCGTCAGATGATCGAGCGTCGACATGCGGCGCGCGAACAGATACGGCTGCTCGACCGACAGGTTCGACGTGACGCCGAACGACAGATGACGCGTGACCGCGGCCATCGCCGGAATCAGCAGCGTCGGATCGTTGACCGGCACCTGCACCGCGCCGCGGATCGCCGCGTCGGGGCTGCCGCCGTAGACGTCGTAGACACCCGCCACGTCGGCGAAAAAGATGCCGTCGAACAGACCCGCCTCGAGCTTGCTCGCGTAGTCGGTCCAGTACTGCAGGTCCGTGTAGCGCGCGGACTGGTCGCGCGGATGCGTCCACAGGCCTTGCTGGATATGGCCTACGCAGTTCATGTCAAAAGCGTTGAGAACGATTTCCTTCGGCATGGCGGTTTCCGGCTGGGTTGGACGGGTGAGAAGCGAAGAGGGCGTTTGGGCGATGCATCGGTTCATGCAACCCTGTCGGGCCCGGTTTTGTTTAATATAGTGGACGAAAAATCACTATGCAAGACATTGTTGCCCCTTGTTGGCCGCCGCCGGCAGTGGGACTGGGCGAGGTGCCGGTCGCGCCGGCGCGCCGATATAATTTTGCGGTGCTCACTCTTGCCCAGACGACTCCACCATGTCCGAATCCTCCGCCATCGATCTGACCCAGGCGATCTCCGCGCGCGTAAAAGTCGAACGCGAGGCGCGCAACTGGTCGTTGAGCGAACTGGCGGAACGCTCGGGCGTATCGAAGGCGATGATCAGCAAGATCGAGCGCGGCGAGGCGAGTCCGACGGCCACGGTGCTCGGACGGCTGTCGGGTGCATTCGGGCTGACGCTGTCGACCCTGCTCGCGCTGGCCGAGCAGACCGGCGAGCGGCTCGTGCGCCATGCCGATCAGGCGCTCTGGCAGGACCCCGAAACCGGCTATACGCGGCGGCGCATCTCACCGCCGACCGGCGGCGTGCTGGAATTGCTCGAGATCGAACTGCCGGCGGGCGTGAAGGTGCCTTATCCGTCGGATGCGTTCGTGTTTCAGCATCAGCAGATCTGGGTCATGCAAGGGGTGCTGGTTTTCCGCGAGGGCTCGCGGACGTATCGGCTCGAAACGGGGGATTGTCTGCAACTAGGCGCGCCGGTCGAATGCGAGTTTTTCAATGCCGGCGATGACGTATGCCGTTACGTGGTAGGTCTGGTGCGGCGCTGAACGTTCCAGATAGCAGGAGATTGCGGGATGAAGGGAGGCGCCGCGTGCCGCCTGTTTGCGACTCTCCCGTGGTCGGTTGAATGAATTGCGCGGCGCACTTTGCGCGAAATGCGCAAAGTGCGAAGCATACCGCCGCCGGCTGGCGCTCAACCTCCACCGCCTCCGCCGCCACCACCCGCCCGTACGCCGAGCGTGATCCTGTTGTTCACGGAGGTCACGCCCGGAACGCCTTTCGCGACGTCCGCGGCCTGCTGGATCATGGCGCCCTGAGGCACCGAGCCGGTCAGCGTCACCGCGCCGCCGCGCGCCCGCACGAATACGTTCGATACGTTGAAGCCCGACGTTTTCGCGAGCGCGCGCCGCACGTCGCGGCCGAGCTTGCGATCCGCCTGACGCGTGGACTTTGCGTTCGCGGCCGGCGCCGCCGCCGTGTTGGCGGGCGCTGTCGCGTCGCTCGCCTGGGCGTAGGCGCTGGATGCGGTTGCCACGCACACCGCCACACCGAGCGCCTTCAGAAGATTGACTGTTTTCACGTTTTCACCATCCTCGATAAGTTGATGTCGCTTCGTTGCATGTCAAAAATGGTGCGCTTTGTCGAGCAGGTCCGGACTCTCTGGGAAACGCCTGTCTTATATAGGAATGCCGCTGCGGCGCGCCCGGCGCGTTTAAACAATAGTTCAGTCGACGAACCCATGCTGAAAAAAGTGACGCAACGAGACATTGAGCGGACTATCCGCTTGCGGCACGCATGCGGTGCGCATAAGCGCAGCCGTCAAAAACGTCGCGTTTTATTCAGAACCATCGCGGCGACATGCTGAGCGTCGTGTCGTCGAGCGTGCGCAACGGCGTCAGCATCGACGCGACGCGCGGCAATTCGCAACGGAAGAACCACTGGCACGCGTGCAGCTTGCCGCGATAGAAGTCCTGATCCGCTGCGCCGCTCGCGCGAGGCAGCGCGGCCTGCGCGACGATCGCCTGCCGCAGCCATGTCCATGCAATCACGATATGGCCGAATGCCTCGAGAAACGCATTCGCGTTGGCGAGCGCGCGTTCGGTATCGCTCGCGAGCGCGGGCAGCAGCACGTCGAGCGTGCCGCTCACATCGCGCCATGCGGCGCCGAGCGCATCGGCGTGGGCCTGTAGCGGCGCGTGCCCGTGCGCGGTATCGATCGTTCGTTGTAGTTCACGGGCGAACAGCTTCAGCGCGGCGCCGTGTTTCATCGTGACCTTGCGGCCGAGCAGGTCGATCGCCTGAATGCCGTGCGTGCCTTCGTGAATCATGTTCAGGCGGTTGTCGCGATAGAACTGCTCGACCGGATATTCGCGTGTATAGCCGTAGCCGCCGTGAATCTGGATCGCGAGGCTGTTCGCTTCGAGACACCATTGCGAGGGCCACGACTTCACGATCGGCGTCAGCAGATCGAGCAGCAGCGCCGCTTCCGCGCGCGCGGTGTCGTTCTCACCGGTGTTCTGTTCGTCGACGAGGCGCGCCGCGTACAGGCACAGCGAGTAAGCGCCTTCCACGTAGGCCTTTTGCGCGAGCAGCATGCGGCGCACGTCCGCATGCTCGATCAGCGGCAATTGCGGATCGAGCGGATTCTTGTTGCTGGGGTGACGTCCCTGCGGCCGTTCGCGCGCGTAGTCGAGCGAGGCCAGATAGCCGCGATAGCCGAGCATCACCGCGCCGAGTCCCACGCCGATGCGCGCCTCGTTCATCATATGGAACATATACGCGAGACCGTGATGCGGCTCGCCGACCAGTTCGCCGATGCATTCGCCATGCTCGCCGAACGACAGCATCGTCGATGTCGTGCCGCGCCAGCCCATCTTGTGAATCAGACCCGCGAGCGCGACGTCGTTGCGTTCGCCGGGACTGCCGTCGTCGTCGACGCGCAATTTCGGCACCGTGAAGAGCGAGATGCCCTTGACTCCCGGCGGCCCGCCCGGAATGCGCGCGAGCACCAGATGCACGATGTTCTCGCTCAATTCATGGTCGCCGCCCGAAATGAAAATCTTGTTGCCGCGAATCGAGTAGGTGCCGTCCGGGTTCGGCGTCGCGGTGGTGGTGAGATCGGAGAGACTCGAGCCCGCCTGTGGTTCGGTCAGTGCCATCGTGCCGAACGCGCGGCCTTCGAACAGCGCATGCAGGTACTTGCGCTTCTGCACCGGCGAGCCGAATCGTTCGATCACGTTCGCATTCGCGCTCGTCAACATCGCGTAGGACGAAGTCGCGATGTTCGCGCTCTTGAACAGCGACAGGCACGCGAACGAAATCACCGCCGGCAACTGCATGCCACCCCATTCGTAATCCTTGCCCGCCGCGAGAAAGCCGGTCGCGCGCAGCGCGTCGAGCGCGTCTTGCACTTCGTGCGGGAGCGTCACGCGTTGGCCGTCGAACTGCGGTTCGTGCTCGTCGGACAGACGGTTGTGCGGCGCGAATTTCTCGACGGCCACCGCATGTGCGGTTTCGAGCGCCGCGTTGAAGGTTTCGCGGCTGTGATCGGCATGGCGCGCGCGCCGCGTCAGCGTCTCGGCCTCGAGTACTTCGAACAGTTGGAAATCCAGATCCCGCGTGTTGATGATCAGCGCATTCTGCATCGGTGAAAGCCCGTCCAAAGGTAAGCCGCCGCGCGGAACAGCATCGCCGATAAGCATCGTTTTCGATGCTCGCTGATGCATGCCGCTTCAACAGCCTGAATCGATTGAAAAACGCGCTATGCGGGTAAGTCCCGACGAACCACGCGTCGACGATACGCATCAGTTTATAACGAAAAAGAATGATCGTGCTTTTATTTACATGCCGAATTTCGGCACGTATGATGGCCGGAAAAATCCGGAATCAGAATCTGCATGGCGGAACAAACTGGAGGAGCGTCGCATGTCAGTGAAGGACCTGTTTCAACTCGACGGCAAGGTTGCATTGATCACCGGAGGCTCGCGCGGACTCGGTCTGCAAATGGCCGAAGCGCTCGGCGAGATGGGCTGCCGCGTCGCGATCACCGCGCGCAAGGCCGACGAACTCGCCGAGGCGCAAGCGCATCTGCAACGCCGCGGCATCGAAGTGCATACCGTCGTCAACGATCTGCAGCGCTTCGAAGGCATTCCGGGTCTCGTCGACGCAGTGATGAGCGCGCATGGCCGCATCGATATTCTCGTCAACAACGCGGGCGCGACGTGGGGCGCGCCGGCCGAGGAATATCCCGACGAAGCGTGGAACAAGGTGATGAACCTGAACGTCAACGCGCCGTTCTTTCTCGCGCGCGAGGTCGGCAAGCGCAGCATGATTCCGCGGCACGCGGGCAAGATCATCAACGTCGCGTCGGTGGCCGGGCTGAAGGGCTCGCCGCCGGGTATGAACACGATTGCGTACAACACATCGAAGGCCGCGGCGATCAATTTCACGCGCGCACTCGCGGCCGAATGGGGCAAGTACAACATCAACGTCAACGCGATTTGCCCCGGCTTCTTTCCGTCGAAGATGTCGGCGGGACTTCTCGACAGGCTCGAAGATTCGATCGTTGCACGCACACCGTTGCGGCGTCTGGGCGGCGACGAGGATCTGATGGGCCCCGTCGTGTTTCTCGCGAGCGAAGCATCGCGGCACGTCACCGGCCAGTATCTCGCGGTGGACGGCGGTTCGATCATCGTCTGAAGCCAAGTCAAGGCAGCGTTTCAACACACTGTTGCAACGCAATTAAGCCGAGCCACGCGAAGCAAAGCGCGCCGCCGCCGCACGGCGCGCAGACAGAAAAAGCCGGAGACGCCTATGAACGAACGCCATTATCCGCATTGGCCGCCGCAAGTGCCGTTGCATCTGACACTGCCGCGGACCAACCTTTTCTATAACGCCGAAGTCTCGGCGGCGCGTTTTCCCGACAAGCCTTTCATCATCTACTACGGCACGCCCGTCACGTTCGCGCGGTTCAAGGACGAAGCCGAGCGCATCGCGGGCTTTCTGCAACACGAATGCGGCGTGCAGGCGGGGGACCGCGTGCTGCTCTATATGCAGAACAGTCCGCAATGGATCATCGCGTACTACGGCATTCTGCGCGCGAACGCGGTGGTGGTGCCGGTCAATCCGATGAACATGAGCACCGAACTCGCGCACTACGTCGAGGACAGCGGCGCGACGACGATCATCGCGCCGCAGTGTCTGTTCGACAACGTCGAGCCGTTGATCGGCGCTGGCCCCGGCCGGGGGATCGAGCACGTGATCGTCGCGACGTACGGCGATTATCTGCAACGGCCGTCGCCGGTGACGGTGCCCGAATTCGTCGCCGCGCCGCGTAGAACATTCGCTCGCGCCGGCGTCACGCGGTGGCAGCACGTGCTCGAACGGCATATCGCGCCGGGTCCGCTCACCACCGGTCCCGACGATCTGTGCGTCATGCCGTACACGTCCGGCACGACCGGCCGGCCGAAAGGCTGCATGCATACGCATCGCAGCGTGATGAGCACCTTGCTCGGCGGCTGCGTGTGGTTCGGTTCGGCGGCCGATGGCGTGCACCTGTCGGTACTGCCGTTCTTTCACGTGACCGGCATGCAGGGTGGCATGAACAGCGCGCTGTTCTCGGGCGCGACGATCGTCGTGATGTCGCGCTGGGACCGCGACGCGGCCGCGCTCTGCATGCAGGAATATCGCATCACCGCATGGCAGTCGATCTCGACGATGATGGTCGATTTCCTGTCGAATCCGCAGCTCGGCGAATACGATCTGTCGAGCCTCTCCGGCACGCGCGGCGGCGGCGCGGCAATGCCCGATGCGATCGCGAAGAAACTGAAGGCGCTGACCGGGCTCGATTATGTCGAAGGCTACGGCATGTCGGAGACGATCGCGGGCACGCACATCAATCCGCCGCATCGGCCGAAGCCGCAGTGCCTCGGCATTCCGGTGTTCGACGTCGATTCGCGTGTGATCGATCCGGTCACATTGCGGGAACTGCCGCAGGGCGAGACCGGCGAGATCGTCGTCAACGCGCCGCAGGTGATGCGCGGTTACTGGCGCGATCAGAAGGCGACCGACGCAGTGTTCGTCGAACTCGACGGCAAACGTTTCCTGCGCACCGGCGACCTTGGGCATATCGACGAGGACGGCTATTTCTTCATGACCGACCGCCTCAAACGCATGATCAATGCATCGGGCTACAAGGTCTGGCCGGCCGAGGTCGAAGCGCTGATGTACCGCCATCCGGCGATTCATGAGGTCTGTGTGATCGGCGTGAAGGACGAAAAGCGCGGCGAGACCGTGAAGGCGTTCGTGGTGCCGGACGCGGCGCACGCGGGCAAGATCGGCGCGCAGCAGATCATCGACTGGGCGCATGAGCAGATGGCCGCGTACAAGGCACCGCGTATCGTCGAGTTCGTCGCGTCGCTGCCGAAGTCGGGCAGCGGCAAGATTCTGTGGCGCAAGTTGCAGGAGGAAGATGCGGCCAGCAACGGAAGCGCGGATGGGAAAACGCAGGGCTTGGGCTGATGTCCGGGGAGCGGGACGAATCGGATGTGCGTCTTTCCTGGGGAAAACACCTGGATCCGAAACCGGGTACTTATTCTGCTTCTCAAGTGCCTGTAAGCTGTGCCGGCGGGGGCATGAAAGCCTATGCAACCCGCTGGGTGAATCAGGATTCGCAGATGGGCTTCGACACTATTACCAACTCTCCAGAGGGGATGTCAGTCATGAAGAGCTTCGCCATTAAACGAATCATGCTCGGGATCTCGGTCGCCGCAATGGTGGCCGGCAGCATTCCGCTCGCCGTCGCGCAGGACACGAACGCCACCACGGCCCAGCCGGGCACCAGCACCGCGAAGCCGACCAAGGCCGAGCGCAAGGCGGCCCGCAAACAGGCTCGCGCGAAGAAGAACGCCGAGCTGAAGAAGCTCGAGGACGCAGGCTATCAGCCGGCGCAGAACGACCCGAACTATCCGAACAAGCTGCAGGACGCGCAGAAGAAGGCAGGGGTCGGCGCGGCCGCGAGCCAGTAACAGCGGCGCGCACGCCCGGCGCGGGGCAACTCGCGGGTTGCCCCGCGGGATGGCCGGATTAATGGACGCCGGGCGTCTTTCGTAATTCCGTGGCGGATGAAATGCCGATGCAACCAGCCATCGTTCTCTTCATCCCGCTACGCGGTGGGCGCATCCATCGCTGGTTTCAATTGAACTGAACGGCGCGCGGGGAGCCCCCGACGCCTTTTCCCTTCCTCGAACTCGAATCGCCTGAGCCCGCCCGTCCCGAAAACATCGGCCGTGCCCCCGCGCCCAGGTGTCGCATTTCCTCATGTGGTTGTCGTAAATAGTCGGCTACCCCCGCTTTTTTCTGGCAACTATGTAGGCACGGCGCGGACGGATGTCCGCCACGCGAGGAGAGCATTCGATGAATTCCCCCAAGGTCGTGGTCGAAGGGCTGAGCAAGGTGTTCGGCGCAAGCCCGAAGCAGGCGATCGCCATGCTGGCGGGCGGCGCCACGAAAGAGGACGTGTTTGCCCGCACCGGCCAGATCGTCGGCGTTCACAACGTGTCGTTCGAGGTCCGCGAGGGCGAGATCTTCGTGCTGATGGGGCTGTCCGGCTCCGGCAAGTCGACGCTGATTCGCCTGATCAATCGGCTCGTCGAGCCGACCGCGGGCAAGGTGCTGATCGACGGGCGCGACGTCGCCGGCGTGCCGCGCGCCGAGCTCACCGCGCTGCGCCGCAGGGACATGAGCATGGTGTTCCAGTCGTTCGCGTTGATGCCGCAGCGCAGCGTGCTGTCCAATGCGGCGTTCGGGCTCGAGGTGGCGGGCATCGGCCGCCGGGAGCGCGAGGCGCGCGCGTTGTCGGTGCTCGAACAGGTCGGTCTCGCGCCGTTCGCGCACAAGCTGCCGGCCGAGCTGTCGGGCGGCATGCAGCAGCGCGTGGGGCTCGCGCGGGCGCTCGCGGTCAACCCGTCGCTGATGATCATGGACGAAGCGTTCTCCGCGCTCGATCCGCTCAAGCGCAAGGAAATGCAGAACGTGCTGCTCGATCTGCAACGCGAGCAGCAGCGCACGATCCTGTTCGTATCGCACGATCTGGAGGAGGCGATGCGCATCGGCACGCGCATCGCGATCATGGAAGGCGGACGCGTGGTGCAGATCGGCACGCCGCAGGAAATCATCAGAAATCCGGCCGACGACTACGTGCGCGCGTTCTTCGAAGGCATCGACACGAGCCGCTATCTGACCGCCGGCGACCTGATGCAGACCGACGCGGTGCCGCTGCTGCACGCGCCGCGGCTCGACGCGTCGAGCGTCGCCGCGACGTTGAACGGCAGCGCCGAATACGCGTTCGTGCTCGACGGCGCGCGCAGGATCCGCGGCTTCGTGTGCCGCGACGCGGCGGGCAGCGCGTCGCCGCGGCTCAATCCGATCGAATGCATCCGCCGCAGCACGCCGCTCAACGACGTCGTCGAGCGCGTGGTGGCGAGCCGCGCGCCGCTGCCGGTCGTCGAAGCGGATGGCTCCTACTGCGGCTCGGTCAACCAGACGAACGTGCTGAACGTTCTCACGCGCCATCGAGGTTCCCATGTCTGAAATCGTTCCGCTTGGCGCCTGGGTCGATCACGGCGTTCACTATCTGCTCGATCACGATGCGAAGACTTTCGACACGATCGGCAAGGTCATCGAGAGTTTCGCCGCGGCGGTCGAGCACGGCCTGCAGGCCGTGCCGATGTGGGCGCTGATGGCGTTCTTCGTCGGCGTCGGCCTGTGGCGCGTCGGCTGGCGCTTCGCGCTCTTCACGTTGGCGGCGCTGCTGCTGATCTACGGCACCGGCTTCTGGGATCAGATGGTGATCACGCTCGGCCTCACGCTGTCGTCGACGGTGATCAGCCTGCTGTTCGGCGTGCCGCTCGGCATCTGGATGGCGAAGAGCCGCACCGTCGAGATGGTCGTGCGTCCGGTGCTCGATCTGATGCAGACGATGCCCGCGTTCGTCTATCTGATTCCGGCCGCGATGCTGTTCGGCCTCGGCCGCGTGCCGGGCATCCTGTCGACGGTGATCTTCGCGATGCCGCCCGCGGTGCGCCTGACCGCGCTCGGCATCAGGCACGTCAATCGCGAAATCGTCGAAGCGGGGCAGGCGTTCGGCTGCACGCCGTGGCAACTGCTCTACAAGGTGCAGGTGCCGAACGCGCTGCCGTCGATCATGACCGGCGTGAACCAGACCATCATGATGGCGCTGTCGATGGTGATCATCGCGTCGATGGTCGGCGCGGGCGGCCTCGGCAACGACGTGCTTGCGAGCATCCAGCGGCTCGATATCGGGCTCGGCTTCGAAAGCGGTTTGTCGGTCGTGATGCTCGCGATCATTCTGGACCGCATCACGGAGAGCTTCGGCCGGGCGCCGGGCAAGGCCCGCGCGCCGCTGTTCGCGGGATTGCGCAACGCGATGAAAGTGCGCCGCGAGCCGGCCGCGCAGCACGGCTGATTCCCGATGAAGCGCGACGCGATCGCATCCGTCGAGCCTCACGCCGATGCGCGGCTGTCCGGGCTCGCGCACATCGGCTTTCTGACGTTGCCGAATTTTTCGATGATCGCGTTCACGAGCGCGGTCGAGGTGCTGCGCATGGCGAACTACGTGGGCCGCGCGCAGCACTACCGGTGGTCGGTGATCACGCCGGACGGCGAACCGGCGCGCGCGAGCAACGGCATTACGGTCAGACCCACCACCACGCTCGCCGAAGCCGGCCTGCCGGACGTGCTGTTCGTCTGCGCGGGCTGGCATGTGCGCGACTACGTGGACGACGCGGTGATCGCGCTGCTGCGCGACGCGGCCGCGCAGGGCGTACCGCTCGGCGGCATCTGCACGGGGCCGTATGCGCTGCTCGCGGCCAGCCTGCTCGACGGTTATCGCGCGACCGTGCACTGGGAGGACATGTCGCCGCTGCATCAGCGCCATCCGCACGTGCGTTTCGCCGACGAGCTGTTCGTGATCGATCGCGACCGGCTGACCTGCACCGGCGGCACCGCGCCGCTCGATCTGATGCTGCATCTGGTCGGCCTGCGGCTCGGGTCCGCGGTGGCCGCGCAGGTGTCGGAACAGTTCGTCGTCGAGCGGATTCGCGGTTCGACCGATTATCAGCATATTCCGGTCGACGCGCGGGTCGGCTTCTCCCGCGCCGAGCTGATCGAAGTGGTGCGGCTGATGGAAGCGAACATCGAAGAACCGTTATCGCTCGATGAACTCGCGCGGCTCGTGAAACTGTCGCAGCGTCATTTGCAGCGCATGTTCAAGATGTTCCTGAGCGTATCGCCGACGCATTACTACCTGAGCTTGCGGCTGCGCCGCGCGCGGGAATTGCTGCGCAACACCGATGCGTCGATCGCGCGCGTGACCACCGTATGCGGTTTTCATTCGCCGTGTCATTTCAGCAAGGCGTATCGCGCGCAGTTCGGGCATGCGCCGAGCGTCGAGCGGCGGTTGTCGGCGTAGCGGTTCGCTGCGCCGGTCGCGCCGCCATTCACGGGGTGGCGCCGCGAATTCAGATCGCCTGCGCGCGGCCCGGAAACGTTTCGTCGTAGCACGAGCCGTCGTCGGCCTGCGCGGCCGTGCCGCGTTGCTCGCGGTACATCATCGGCGGCAGGCCGAACTGCTTGCGGAATTCGCGACCCAGATGCGACGCGTCCGAAAAGCCGCAGCTCGAGGCGATATCGGCGACGGTCTTGTCCGAACTCGTCAGCAGCCATGCGGCGGTACGCAGCCGCACCTGCTTCGCGTAAGCCTGCGGCGCCTTGCCGGTCTGCGCCTTGAAGAGCCGTTCGAGCTGGCGCGGCGACAGGTCGAGCTTGCGCGCGAGCTCGTCGAGCGGCAGCGAACGGCCCACGTGCTGCTCCATCAGCAGGATCGCGCGCTTGACCTTCGGATGCGCGGCCGGCGCGAGGCCCGGCGGATGCGGCTGCGGCGCGTTGCCTTTCTGCAGGTCGTCGACGAGCAGGATGCGCAGCGCCTTCTGCACCGTCGCGGTTTCGAAATGACGCAGCAGGATCGCGGCGGCGACGTCGATCGACGCCCGTCCGCCGGAACAGGTGATGCGCCGGCGGTCGATCACGAACAGCCGGTCGGCGACCAGCATCTGTTCGTCGACCGACGGAAAGCGCTCGATGAAATCCCAGTAGTGAAACCAGCTCACGCAGATCCGATGGCCGTCGAGCACGCCCGCGCGCATCAGCGAGAACACGCCGGTACACATGCCGACGAGCGTCGCATTGCTGGCGGCGGCGCGACGGATGAACGCGAGCGTCGCCTCGCTCGCGGCCGGCCCCGAGTGCAGCAGGCCGCCGACCACCACCACGTAATCGAACGGTTCGGCATGCTCGAAGGTTTCCCACGGCGTGATCTGGATGCCGCAGCTCGCGCGCACCGGAGCAAGGGTTTCCCCGATCACGCTCCACGAACAGCGCACGGGCTTGCTGAAATCGCCTTCGTCCGCGGACAGGCGCAGCAGATCGACGAAACCGGAGAACGCGGTCAGCGTGAAGTTCGGCAGCAGGACGATGCCGAAGCGGATGCGCTGCTTCGAGGTACCGTCGATCGATCGAGGGGGAAGCGGTTCAGCGGAATTCATGCGCGCGGCCGGTCGGCAAAAGAAGAACAAAAGAGAAACGAAACAGGCATGAAAATAAGCGCAAAGGGTGAAAAGCAAGCATAGCACCGGGACCTTCAGGATTGCCGGGCGCCAATGCGCCGGAAGTCAGCGCCAATGCGCCGCGGCGTCCGGCCGGCGGTCCGCTTCATAGCCCGATTCATGGCCCGATTCATAGCCCGCTTCATGGCGCCCGTGACACCCCTGACGCCGCCATCCCACTGCGATGCCGTTTTTATTCTATCGATTGCGCCGGGCCTGCGGTGCAATAGACGCACCTCCAATCCGGCAACGCAACGCACAGGGCACGCGATGAACGTCAGCGTTTTCGATCTGTTCAAGATCGGTATCGGTCCGTCGAGCTCGCATACGGTCGGGCCGATGATCGCCGCCTGCCGCTTTGCGTCGCATATCGAAGACGCGAATCTGCTCGGCTTCGTGCGCCGCGTGAGAGCCGAGCTGTTCGGCTCGCTCGGCGCGACCGGCAAGGGGCACGGCACCGACAAGGCGGTGCTGCTCGGCCTCGAAGGCAATCTGCCCGATCGGCTCGACCCGGACCTGATCGAGCCGCGTCTGCGGGCGATCCGCGACACGAAGCAGCTCGCGCTGCTCGGCAGGCATCCGGTCGGGTTCGACGAGCGCGAGCATCTCGGCTTTTACCGCAAGCTGATGCCGGGCGCGCCGGGTTCGGGCGTCGTGCATCCGAACGGCATGCGTTTTCAGGCGTTCGACGAAAACGGTCAGTTGCTGGTCGAGAAAGAGTATTACTCGATCGGCGGCGGTTTCGTCGTCAATCGCGACGGCGACCGCGTGAACGGCCGGCGCGCGAGCGCGGAAGTGCCTTATCCGTTTCGCACCGGCGGCGATCTGCTGCGCGTGTGCCGCGAAAGCGGTCTTTCCATCGCCGAAGTGACGCTGCGCAACGAATGCGCGACGCGCCCCGAGCACGAGGTGCGCGAAGGGCTGCTGGCGATCTGGCGCGCGATGGCCGCGTGCGTCGAGCGCGGCTGCAACGCGCGTGGAGAGCTGCCCGGCCCGCTGCACGTGAAGCGCCGCGCGGCCGAACTGTGCGCGCAGTTGCGCGCGCGCTCGGAAGAGTCGCTGCGCGATCCGCTGTCGATGCTCGACTGGGTCAACCTGTACGCGATGGCCGTCAACGAGGAAAACGCGGCGGGCGGCCGGGTCGTCACCGCGCCGACCAACGGCGCGGCCGGCGTGATCCCCGCGGTGCTGCACTACTACGTGAAGTTCATGCATGCGTCGAGCGACGCGGGCATCGTCGACTTCCTGCTGACCGCCGCGGCGATCGGCATCATCTACAAGGAAACCGCGTCGATCTCCGGCGCCGAAGTGGGCTGCCAGGGCGAAGTGGGGGTGGCCTGCTCGATGGCCGCCGCGGCGCTCGCCGCCGTGATGGGCGGCACGCCGGCTCAGGTCGAGAACGCCGCCGAAATCGGCATGGAACACAACCTTGGCATGACCTGCGACCCGGTCGGCGGACTCGTGCAGATTCCGTGCATCGAGCGCAACGCGATGGGCGCGATCAAGGCGATCAACGCGGCGCGCATGGCGATGAAGGGCGACGGCCAGCACGTCGTGTCGCTCGACAGCGTGATCAGGACGATGCGCGAAACCGGCGCCGACATGAAAACGAAGTACAAGGAGACGTCGCGCGGCGGGCTGGCCGTGAACGTCATCGAGTGTTGAACCGCCAGCCCTATTAGCAAAACCCAGCAAAACCCAGCAAAACCGCAAAGGACCGACGATGAGCCGCTATTCGATATTCAGCCTGCTGCGCAACGGGATGTCGTATCACGAGAACTGGGAGCGGCAGTGGCGCAGCCCCGAGCCCAAGGGCGAATACGACGTCGTGATCGTCGGCGGCGGCGGCCATGGTCTCGCGACCGCGTACTACCTCGCGAAAGAACACGGCGTGCGCAATGTCGCGGTGCTCGAGAAGGGCTGGATCGGCGGCGGCAATACCGCGCGCAATACGACCATCGTGCGCTCGAACTATCTGTGGGACGAATCCGCCGCGCTCTACGAAAAGGCGATGAAGCTGTGGGAAAGGCTCGCGCAGGACCTGAACTACAACGTGATGTTCAGCCAGCGCGGCGTGATGAATCTCGCGCACACGCTGCAGGACGTGCGCGACACCGAACGCCGCGTGAATGCGAACCGCCTGAACGGCGTCGACGCCGAATTCCTCACGCCCGCGCAGATCAAGGAAATCGAGCCGACCATCAACCTGAACTGCCGCTATCCGGTGCTCGGCGCGTCGATCCAGCGGCGCGGCGGCGTGGCCCGGCACGACGCGGTGGCCTGGGGCTTCGCGCGCGGCGCGGATCAGGCGGGCGTCGATATCGTGCAGAACTGCCAGGTCATCGGCATCCGGCGCGACGGCAGCCAGGTGACGGGCGTCGAGACGACGAAAGGGGTCATCAGGGCGAAGAAGGTCGCGGTGGTCGCGGCGGGCAATACGTCGACGCTCGCCGATATGGCCGGCGTGCGGCTGCCGCTCGAGAGTCATCCGTTGCAGGCGCTGGTGTCCGAGCCGATCAAGCCGGTCGTCAATACGGTCGTGATGTCGAACGCGGTGCACGCGTATATCAGCCAGTCCGACAAGGGCGACCTGGTGATCGGCGCGGGCGTCGATCAGTACACCGGGTTCGGGCAGCGCGGCAGCTTCCAGATCATCGAGGGCACGCTCGAGGCGATCGTCGAAATGTTCCCGGTGTTTTCGCGCGTGCGGATGAACCGGCAGTGGGGCGGCATCGTGGATGTGTCGCCGGACGCGTGCCCGATCATCAGCAAGACCGATGTGAAAGGGCTGTATTTCAACTGCGGATGGGGGACGGGCGGCTTCAAGGCGACGCCCGGGTCGGGCTGGGTCTACGCGCACACGATCGCGAAAGACGAGCCGCATCCGTTGAATGCGCCGTTTTCGCTGGACCGGTTCTATACCGGCCATCTGATCGACGAGCATGGCGCCGCGGCGGTGGCTCACTAACGCGCACGCGCCGCGACGAAGAGGAGAGAAAGATGTTGCTGATCGAATGCCCGTGGTGCGGTCCCCGCGCCGAAACCGAATTTTCCTGTGGCGGCGAAGCGGATATCGCCCGCCCGCTCGACACCGAACACCTCACCGACAGGGAGTGGGGCGACTACCTGTTCATGCGCAGGAACCCGCGCGGCGTGCATCGCGAGCAATGGCTGCATGCTCAGGGCTGCCGCCGCTGGTTCAAGGCGCAGCGCGACACGGTGAGCTACGCGTTCCAGGGCTACGAGACGTTCGAACGTCCGCTGCTGTCGCTGGACGGCAACCAAGCCAATGCAGGCAATGTAGCCGACGCACAGGCAGGCAGCGCACAAGAGGGCAAAGCATCATGAGCCAGAAAGACCGACTCCCCGCGGGCGGACGCATCAACCGCGCGATCGCGCTGCGCTTCACGTTCAACGGCGTCGAATATCAGGGCTATCAGGGCGATACGCTCGCATCCGCATTGCTCGCGAACGGCGTGCATTTCGTCGCGCGTAGCTGGAAATATCACCGGCCGCGCGGCATCGTCACCGCGGGCGTCGAAGAGCCGAACGCGGTCGTGCAACTCGAAACCGGCGCCTATACGGTGCCGAACGCGCGGGCCACCGAGGTGGAGCTATATCAGGGGCTCGTCGCGAACAGCGTGAACGCGAAGCCGAGCATCGAGAAAGACCGCATGGCGATCAACCAGAAGATCGCGCGCTTCATTCCGGCGGGTTTCTACTACAAGACCTTTATGTGGCCGCGCAGATTCTGGCCGAAGTACGAGGACGCGATTCGCGACGCCGCCGGTCTCGGCACCGCGCCGCGACAGCCGGACGCGGACCGTTACGACAAGTGCTTCGCGCATTGCGACGTGCTGGTGGTCGGCGGCGGCCCGACCGGGCTCGCGGCCGCGCATGCGGCGGCCTTGTCCGGCGCGCGCGTGACGCTCGTCGACGATCAGCCTGAACTGGGCGGCTCGCTGCTGTCGTGCCGCGCGGAAATCGACGGCAAGCCCGCGCTGCAATGGGTGCAGAAAATCGAAGACGAATTGCGGCAGATGCCCGATGTGAAGATCCTGAGCCGCAGCACCGCGTTCGGCTATCAGGACCACAATCTCGTCACGGTTACGCAACGCCTCACCGATCATCTGCCGGTATCGCAGCGCAAGGGCACGCGCGAGCTGCTGTGGAAAATCCGCGCGAAACGCGTGATTCTCGCGACCGGCGCGCACGAGCGGCCGATCGTGTTCGGCAACAACGATCTGCCCGGCGTGATGCTGGCGTCGGCGGTGTCGATCTATCTGCATCGCTATGCGGTGCTGCCGGGGCGCAACGCGATCGTGTTCACGAATAACGACGACGGCTATCAATGCGCGCTCGACCTGAAAGCGGCCGGCGCGCAGGTGACGGTGATCGATCCGCGCGCCGGCGAATCGAAGGGCACGCTGCCCGCGCTCGCGCGGCGCCACGGCGTCAAGGTGATGAACGGCACGGTCGTGACGGCCGCGCACGGCAAGCTGCGCGTCGCAGCGGTGGAGATCGCGTCGTACGCGCAAGGACAGATCGCGGCGAAGCAGGGCGAGCTGCCATGCGATCTGCTCGCGATGTCGGGCGGCTGGAGCCCGGTGCTGCACCTGTTCGCGCAGTCCGGCGGCAAGGCGCACTGGCACGACGACAAGGCCTGCTTCGTACCGGGCAAGGCGATGCAGGCGGAGACGAGCGTCGGCGCATGCGCGGGCGACTTCACGCTCGGCCAGGGCATCCGCTTCGCCGTCGATGCGGGCGTCGAGGCCGCGCGCGCGGCCGGATACATCGTCGCGCGCCCGGCGCCGGTGCAGGTGGCCGAGCTGACCGAGACCCGGTTGCAGCCGCTGTGGCTCGTCGGCGGGCGCGAGCTGGCCACGCGCGGGCCGAAGCAATTCGTCGACTTCCAGAACGACGTGTCGGCGGCCGATATTTTCCTTGCCGCGCGCGAGGGCTTCGAATCGGTCGAACACGTGAAGCGCTACACCGCGATGGGTTTCGGCACCGACCAGGGCAAGCTCGGCAACATCAACGGGATGGCGATTCTCGCGCAGGCGCTCAGCAAGACGATCGCAGAAACCGGCACGACGACGTTCCGGCCGAACTACACGCCGGTCACGTTCGGCGCGTTTGCCGGCCGCGAACTGGGCGAATTTCTCGACCCCGTGCGCAAGACGGCGGTGCACGAATGGCACGTCGAAAACGGCGCGGCGTTCGAGGACGTCGGCAACTGGAAGCGTCCGTGGTATTACCCGAAGGCGGGCGAGGACATGCATGCGGCGGTCGCGCGCGAATCGCTCGCGGTGCGCACGAGCGTCGGCATTCTCGACGCGTCGACACTCGGCAAGATCGACATTCAGGGTCCGGACGCCGCGAAGCTGCTGAACTGGGTCTACACGAATCCGTGGAGCAAGCTCGAAGTCGGTAAATGCCGCTATGGCCTGATGCTCGACGAAAACGGCATGATCTTCGACGACGGCGTGACCGTGCGGCTCGCCGACCAGCACTACATGATGACGACCACCACCGGCGGCGCGGCGCGCGTGCTCACGTGGCTCGAACGCTGGCTGCAAACGGAGTGGCCGGACCTGCGCGTGCGGCTCGCGTCGGTTACCGATCATTGGGCGACCTTCGCGGTGGTCGGGCCGAATAGCCGCAAGGTGCTGCAAAAGGTGTGCGACGACATCGACTTCGCGAACGCGGCGTTCCCGTTCATGACGTATCGCGAAGGCACCGTCGCGGGCGCGGCGGCGCGTGTGATGCGCATCAGCTTTTCGGGCGAGCTCGCGTATGAAGTGAACGTGCCGGCGAACGTCGGGCGCGCGGTGTGGGAAGCGTTGATGGCCGCGGGCGCGGAATTCGACATCACGCCGTACGGCACCGAGACGATGCACGTGCTGCGCGCGGAGAAGGGCTACATCATCGTCGGCCAGGATACGGACGGCTCGATGACGCCGCACGACGTCGGCATGGGCGGGCTCGTCGCGAAGTCGAAAGACTTTCTCGGCAAGCGCTCGCTCAGCCGCTCGGACACCGCGAAGGCGGGGCGCAAGCAGCTTGTCGGACTCTTATCGGAGGACGCGTCGTTCGTGATACCCGAAGGCTCGCAGATCGTCGCGGGGCCGTTCCAGGGCGATACCGCGCCGATGCTCGGGCACGTCACGTCCAGCTATTTCAGCCCGATCCTGAAGCGCTCGATCGCGATGGCGGTCGTCAAGGGCGGTCTCGACCGGATCGGCGAAACGGTCACGATTCCGCTCGCAAGCGGCAGACAGATCGCGGCGAAGATCACCAGTTCGGTGTTCTACGACAGCGAAGGAGCACGTCAACATGTGGAATGAAACAGGCGGAACGGTGTCGATCGTCGACCGCACGGTCGGACGGCAAACGGGCGTGTGGCAGGAATCGCCGCTGGTCGCCGCGGCTGCGCTGCTCGAGCACCATCAGGCAACCGCGAACGCCGCATTCAGGCTCGGCGAGCGGCCCTTCCTCGAACTCGTGAACGTGCGCGGCGACACCCGCGACGCGGCGTTTATCCGCGCGGTGGAACAGGTGATCGGCTGCCGACCGCCGGAGAAGGCGAACACCAGCGCGCGCGGCAACGGTTACGACATGCTGTGGCTCGGCCCGGACGAGTGGCTGGCGCGCTCGGCCGCCGCGCACGACGCGACGCGCAGCGCGCCGTTGCAGACGAAGCTCGGCGCGGCGTTTGCGGGCGTGTTCGCGTCGGCGGTCGATGTCGGCAGCGGCTATACGGTGCTCGAAATCAGCGGCACGCGTACGCGCGACGTGCTTGCGCGCGGCTGTCCGCTCGATCTGCATCCGCGGCTGTTCGGCGAGGGGCAGTGCGCGCAGAGCCACTATTTCAAGGCATCGATGACGTTGCTGCCGACCGGCGCGGACAGTTTCGATATCGTCGTGCGCCGCAGTTTCGCGGACTACTTCGTCAGGATCATGCTCGACGCCGCCGAGCCGTTGATGTCCTAGACGCGGTTCCCGGATGCGGCGGGCGGTGGCTGTGGCTGTATCCACCGCCTGCCGTTTTCATCGTTCTTGCGCCCACTTTCCGCCATGACGTCGACACGCAAAGCCACCGCGCGTCTCACCGCGCGGGCGCGCGATGAAGGCGACGCCGGCGCCGCGCTCGCGCTGCTCGAGCAAAGCATCGCGCTGCGTCACCGGCGCATCGCGCTGATCCGCTATCTGCTCGCGCGGCAACTCGGCGCGCCGCTCGAAGCGCGGCATCATGCCTACGTCGAAAAAATCGCGGCCCGTCTGAGCGCCGATGCGCTTGCGCGCATTGCCGGCGCCGCGCGGGCGCGGCTGCGGACATAAGGCTCGACGCTTCGCGGCAGCGCGGACTCATCACGACGCCCCCGTTCCATCCCGACGACGCATTTCTTCTATGTGGCCGATTTATGTCGGCGTCTACTGAGGACACAGTTCGGCCCATCTACGCGGAATTCACCGCGTCAACCGTGGTATCCACGAGGGGATGACATGTCCAGCGCTTTTCAGCCTCGCTTTCAGCTACGCGCCAGCGCAGCCGCCCGACTCGAACGCTTGCCGTTCTCCAGCTATCACCGAACCCTCTTCATCATCATCGCGATCGCGTTCTTCTTCGATTCGGTCGACCTCGGCACGATGACCTTCGTGCTCGGATCGATCAAGAACGAGTTCCATCTGTCGACCGCGACGACGGGGCTCGTCGCCAGCGCGAGTTTCTTCGGCATGGTGCTCGGCGCGGCGGTGGCGGGACTGCTGGCGGATCGCTTCGGACGCCGGCCGGTGTTTCAGTGGAGCATGGTGCTGTGGGGGCTCGCATCGTATCTGTGTTCGACCGCACAAAGCGTCGACGCGCTGATCCTTTATCGCGTGCTGCTCGGCATCGGCATGGGGATGGAGTTTCCGATCGCGCAGACGTTGCTGTCGGAGTTCGTGCCCGCGGCATCGCGCGGCCGCCTGATCGCACTGATGGACGGTTTCTGGCCGCTCGGTTTCATCGCATCGGGCGTGGTGTCGTATTTCGTGCTGCCGGATCCCGGCTGGCGCACCGAGTTTGCGCTGCTCGCGATTCCGGCGGTGTTCGTGTTGATCGTGCGCCGCGTGGTACCCGAGTCGCCGCGTTGGCTCGAACATCGCGGGCGGCATGCCGAAGCGGATCGCATTCTCGCCGACATCGAGACGAAAGTGATGCGTTCTACGGGCGTGAGCCAGTTGCGCGCGCCGGCGATGCTGGCGGAACCCGCGACGGCGAAGGGCACTGGCGCGTTGCGTGAAATCTGGAGCCTCGCGTACCGGCGCCGCACGATCATGGTGTGGACGCTGTGGTTCTTCGCGTTGCTCGGTTTTTATGGACTGACGTCATGGCTCGGCGCGTTGATGCAGCAGGCCGGCTTCGCCGTGACGAAATCCGTGCTGTACACGGTACTGATCTCTCTGGGCGGTGTGCCCGGCTTTATCTGTGCGGCATGGCTCGTCGAGCGCTGGGGCCGCAAGCCGACCTGTGTCGCGTCGCTCGCGGGCAGCGCGCTGATGGCGTACGTGTACGGGCAAACGGCTCTCCATGCGCAGACGCCGGTACCGTTGATCTGCGCGGGACTCGCGATGCAGTTCTTCATGTTCGCGATGTGGGCGGTGCTGTACACCTATACGCCCGAGCTTTACGGCACCGGCGCGCGGGCAACCGGCTCGGGTTTCGCGTCCGCGATCGGCCGGGTCGGCTCGCTCATCGGCCCTTATGTGGTGGGCGTCGTGCTGCCGGTTTTCGGGCAGGGCGGCGTGTTTTCGCTCGGTGCGATGTGTTTCCTGATTGCCGCGGCGGCAGTGTGGGTACTCGGGATCGAAACACGTGGCATGGCGCTGGAAACGCTTGTGTCCGAAGCGCTCGAAACCGATGCGCGCGACGCGTTGAACCCCGTGCGGGAGTGAGCGCCAGCGGCATGAAAAGTCAGGGTCCGGGTGCGCCATGCTCAATGGCGCACCGGTCCCGGTTATTCAATCCATCAATGGTCCTCGCCAACCAGCGCCGTGAGAATCTGATGCGCGGCGCTCACGCGTGCGTCGTTCGGAAAATTGCGGTTCGCGAGCATCACGATCCCGATGCGCTGTTGCGGCACGAACGCGACATAGGCGCCGAACCCGTTGGTCGAGCCGGTCTTGTTGATCCAGACGTTCTGCTGTGGCGGCAGCGGCGGTTTGATTGCAGTCGCGGGCGTCGCGTTGAGAACCATCTCCGTCGAATTGCCCGCCAGCAAGGTCTTCAAATCGACCGGATACGGGTATTGCTCCCAGATCAGGTCCTGGGTCAGCACGCCGGCCTGGAAGTAGCCGGTGTGCGTCGCGGTGATCGCGCGCTGGAACGTGTCGTCGATCGCGATCAGGTTCATGTTCTCCTGCACGAAACGCAGCATGTCAGCGGCGGTGGTCTTGACGCCGTACGCTTCGGCGGACAGCACGCCGGGCGTCATGCGTATCGGCGCGTCGTCCTTCGTATAGCCCTGCGCGTAATCGGGTATCTTCGCCGCCGGAACATCGATGTAGGTGCTCTTCATGCCGAGCGCCGGAAACACGCGTTGCTGCATCAGCGCGGTGAAATCCTGCCCCATGCTCTTCGCGGTGATCAGCCCGAGCGTGCCGATGCCCGGATTGGCATAAGTCCGGTACGTGCCGGGCGGATGAGCGGGTTGCCAGTTCCTGAAGTACTGCAACAGTTGCGCGTTGTCGTGAATATCGTCCGGCACCTGGAGCGGCAGCCCGCCGGGCGTGTGCGTGCCCAGGTTCAGCAGACTGACCTTGCCGAAAGGACGGCCGCGCAGCGTCGGCAGATAGCGGTCGGTGCTGTCCGATAGCGACAGCTTGCCGTTCAGTTGCGCATAGGACGCGAGTGTCGCCGTGAAGGTCTTGCTGACCGAGCCGATTTCGAACAGCGTGTCGCGCGTGACGGGCTTGCCGGTTTGCGTCGACGCGACACCATAGTCGAACACGTACGGCTTGCCGTCGACGATCACGCCGACCGCCATGCCGGCGACGCGGTACTTCGCGATCAGCGGCTGGATCGCCGCATCGACGGTGGGTTTGATGCGCGCGGCTGGGTCGCCGCCTGCATGGCCGGCGGCATGTTTGACGGGGTCGCTGGCCGCGTGGCCGGCGGGCGAAATCGCGCACAGCGTGAACAGTGCGAATGCGGCGCTCGTGAAGAGCGTGCGTGTTTTGTGCTTCATCTGCATTAGGTCCTCGAACAGGGTCCGGCGTGGGTCGGCAGGTTGGCTGAGGCCGCACTATCCGGCTTTTGCACACCGCTGGCAAACGAGGATAACTTGCACGAGGGTAAAGAAAAATTTATGAGACAGGAACCGTGAGCCGCCCGTGCCGCGCGATCCGCGTCGACGTCCGCGTTGTCGGTTCAAGCCAAACTCGTGTCGCGTTCCGCACATGTGTTTGCCGGGGCGGACGCTACGCTCGTTGAACGGCGTGCCGCGCGGCTTGCGGGCGCGCCGCTCACCGACATGGAGACAGACAATGAGCAGCAATCGCGGCGTCGTGTATCTCGGGCAGGGCAAGGTGGAAGTGCAGTCGATCGATTATCCGAAGATGGTCGATCCACGCGGCCGTTCGATCGGCCACGGCGTGATCCTGAAGGTCGTGAGCACGAATATCTGCGGCTCCGACCAGCATATGGTGCGTGGCCGCACGACCGCCGAGGTCGGCCTCGTGCTCGGGCATGAGATCACCGGCGAGGTGATCGAGGTGGGCCGCGACGTCGAAACGCTGAAGATCGGCGATCTGGTGTCGGTGCCGTTCAACGTCGCGTGCGGACGCTGCCCGACCTGCAAGGCGCAGCATACGGGAGTGTGTCTGAATGTGAACCCGGCGCGCGCGGGCGGCGCGTATGGCTATGTCGACATGGGCGGCTGGATCGGCGGTCAGGCCGAATACGTGATGGTGCCGTACGCGGATTTCAATCTGCTGAAATTCCCGGACCGCGCGCAGGCGATGTCGAAAATCCGCGACCTGACCTGCCTGTCCGACATTCTGCCGACCGGCTATCACGGCGCGGTGATGGCGGGCGTGAAGCCCGGCGCGACCGTCTATATCGCGGGCGCGGGACCGGTCGGCATGGCGGCGGCCGCGTCGGCGCGCCTGCTGGGCGCGGCCTGCACGATCGTCGGCGACATGAACGAGGCACGCCTCGCGCATGCGCGCAAGATGGGTTTTCAGACCATCGATCTGGCGAAGGACGCGACGCTCGGCGAGCAGATCGAGCAGATACTCGGCCAGCCCGAAGTGGATTGCGCGGTGGACTGCGTCGGCTTCGAAGCGCACGGCCACGGCAGTAGCGGCTCGCACGAGGAAGCGCCGGCCACGGTGCTCAATTCGCTGATGGAGATTACCCGCGCGGCCGGCGCGATCGGCATTCCGGGCCTCTACGTGACCGACGATCCGGGCTCGGCCGATGCCGCAGCGCGCAAGGGTAGCCTCAGTCTGCGCTTCGGCCTCGGCTGGGCCAAGTCGCATTCGTTCCACACCGGGCAGACGCCGGTCATGAAGTACAACCGCGATCTGATGCAGGCGATCCTGTGGGACCGTTTGCCGATCGCCGACGTCGTCAACGTGACGGTGGTATCGCTCGACGATGCGCCAGACGGGTATCGGCAATTCGACGGCGGCGCGCCGAAGAAGTTTGTAATCGATCCGCACGGCTTGCTGAAAGCGGCTTGACGATGACGCGATCGCGCACGCGCTGAACGGATATTCCGCCCGGCGCGTGTGCGCTTTTGAAGCATGCGGAGAGTCCGCGGCGGATCAGCCGCTCGTCAAACCGCCATCGCGGGCGTGCTCGACAGCGACGGCGCCTGCTTGCGACGTTCGCGCGTCGGCGCGGTGCCGAACGCATCGCGATAGCTCTTCGAAAAATGGCAGGCCGACTGGAAGCCGCACGCCATCGTGATGTGCATGATCGACATATCGGTCTGCAACAGCAGCTCGCGGGCGCGCCGCAAGCGCAGCGTCAGATAGTAGTGCGTGGGCGTCATCCCCAGATGCTCGCGGAACAGGCGCTGCAACTGCCGTTGCGACATGCCGGCGAGCCGCGCGAGTTCTTCGCGCGACAACGGCTCTTCGATATTGTTCTCCATCAGCGAGATCACTTCGAACAGCGACTTGTTGGCCGAGCCGAGCCGCGCGACGAGCGGCATTTTCTGCTGCGCGCTGGTGTCGCGCACGTGTTCGACGATGAACTGCTCGGCAATCTGCGTGACCCGCAGGGTGCCGACGCGCGGCGCGATCAGGTTCAGCATCATGTCGAGCGGCGCGACGCCGCCAGTGCAGGTCACGCGATCGCGATCGATCACGAACAGCTCTTTCAGAAAGCGCGTATCGGGAAATTCTTCCTTCAGCGCCGACATGTTCTCCCAATGAATCGCGCACGCATAACCGGCCAGCAGACCGGCGCGCGCGAGCGCATAAGTGCCGGTGCACAGGCTGCCGAGCACGCAGCCCATCCGCGCGAAACGGCGCAGCGCGGACAGATGCTCGGGCGTCGTGGAGTGCTGCACGTCGATGCCGCCGACCACGAACACGATATCCGGCTTGCCGACGCATTCCACCGGCCCCGTATCGACCGACAAACCGTTGCTCGCCGTGACCGGCCCGCCTTCCGGACTCACGATCGACCAGCGATAAAGCGTTTGCCCCGTCAGATAGTTCGCCATGCGCAGCACTTCGATCGCGTTGGTGAACGCGATCATCGTGAAATGGGGGACCGGCATGAACGCGAAGTGCGACAGCGACGCTGTGCGATCGGGGGACATGGGAAAGGGAATTCCTAATCTGTAATGTCGCGTCGCCGTGGGGAGGGACGACCCCTGCAATTTTGAATATCAGGGCAACTAACGTGCCATCAGGCTAAACCCCTGGTCGGGGCGCGACACGCCTGGAATAGCTCGACGACAGCCGGATAAACGGCGGCGAAATCGCACCAGAACGGCGCCGCGACGCCTGCTCGCCGCACCCGAACAGCGCATGACGGCTGGCTGCGGTGCAGCAAACGCCGGCTGTTCCGGGGCGCCGTTGCAACGCGGATTCACCCGCGAGGCGAGCCGACTTGTCGAAAAAGCACGCGCATGGCGCAAAAGGCAAAGAACACGTCTGAATTCGTAAATTGACGCGCGGGCCGACCGTCAAGAATAAACCCAAGGCGAAGCGGCGGCCGTGCGGCCCCGGCGACCGATACGGGCCGATGCCGGCCTCTACGTCAACGACCTCACGGACCTTTCATGTCGAACCCGAATCCCTTCTTCGAAGACTCGCTGGCGACGCGCGACGCCGCGGTGCGCGGCGCCATTCTGAAAGAGCTCGAACGCCAGCAGTCGCAGGTCGAGCTGATCGCGTCGGAAAACATCGTGTCGCGCGCGGTGCTCGAAGCGCAGGGCTCGGTGCTGACCAACAAATACGCCGAAGGGTATCCGGGCAAGCGTTATTACGGCGGTTGCGAATACGCGGACGTGATCGAAACGCTTGCGCTCGATCGCATCAGGCAGTTGTTCAACGCGAAATTCGCCAACGTGCAGCCGCATTCCGGCGCGCAGGCGAACGGCGCGGTGATGCTCGCGCTCACGAAGCCTGGCGACACGGTGCTCGGCATGTCGCTCGACGCGGGCGGGCATCTGACGCATGGCGCGAAGCCCGCGTTGTCCGGCAAGTGGTTCAACGCGGTGCAGTACGGCGTCAGGCGCGACACGATGCTGATCGACTACGAGCAGATCGAGGAACTGGCGCGGCAGCACCAGCCCGCGTTGCTGATCGCCGGTTTTTCCGCTTATCCGCGTGCATTGGATTTCGCGCGGCTGCGCGCGATTGCCGATGGCGTCGGCGCGAAGCTGATGGTGGATATGGCACATATCGCCGGCGTGATCGCGGCGGGCCGGCATACGAATCCGATCGAACACGCGCACGTGGTCACGTCGACCACGCACAAGACCTTGCGCGGTCCGCGCGGCGGCTTCGTGCTGACGAATGACGAAGACATCGCGAAGAAGATCAACTCGGCCGTGTTCCCCGGCTTGCAGGGCGGCCCGCTGATGCACGTGATCGCGGGCAAGGCGGTCGCGTTCGGCGAGGCACTGCAGCCCGGTTTCAGGACGTATATCGACAGCGTGCTCGCGAACGCGCGGGCGCTGGGCGACGTGCTGAAAACAGGCGGCGTCGATCTGGTGACGGGCGGCACCGACAACCATCTGCTGCTGGTCGATCTGCGGCCGAAGGGTTTGAAGGGCAATCAGGTCGAACAGGCGCTCGAGCGCGCGGGCATCACGTGCAACAAGAACGGCATTCCGTTCGATACCGAAAAACCGACCGTCACTTCCGGCATTCGCCTCGGCACGCCGGCGGGCACGACGCGCGGCTTCGGCGTCGCCGAGTTTCGCGACATCGGACGGCTGATCGTCGAAGTGCTCGACGCGCTGCGTGATCAACCCGAAGGCCATGCTGCAACCGAACAACGTGTGCGCCGCGAGATTTTCTCGCTGTGCGAACGCTTTCCCATCTATTGAGTACGCGTGGAGCAAACGATGAGTCAACTGCACGAAAACAGCATCATCATCGACGGGCTGAACATTTCGAAGTTCGAGCGCTCGGTGTTCGAGGACATGCGCAAGGGCGGCGTGACCGCGGTGAACTGCACAGTGTCGGTCTGGGAGAGCTTTCAGAAGACCGTCGACAACATCGCCGAAATGAAGCAGCAGATCCGGCAGTACAGCGAAATCCTGACACTGGTGCGTACCACCGACGATATCTTCCGCGCGAAGAAAGAGAACAGGACCGGCATCATCTTCGGCTTCCAGAACGCGCATGCATTCGAGGACAACCTCGGCTATATCGAGGCGTTCAAGGATCTCGGCGTGAACGTGGTGCAGCTTTGCTACAACACGCAGAACCTCGTCGGCACCGGCTGCTACGAGCGCGACGGCGGTCTGTCCGGTTACGGGCGCGAAGTGATTCAGGAGATGAACCGCGTCGGCATCATGGTCGATCTGTCGCATGTGGGCGGCAAGACGTCTTCCGAGGCGATCGCCGCGTCGAAGAAACCGGTCTGCTATTCGCATTGCTGCCCGTCCGGGCTCAAGGAGCATCCGCGCAACAAGACCGACGAGCAGCTAAGGGAGATCGCCGACGCCGGCGGCTTCGTCGGCGTGACGATGTTCGCGCCGTTCCTGAAGCGCGGGCCGGATGCGACCGTCGACGACTATCTCGAAGCGATCGACTACGTGGTGAACCTGATCGGCGAGGACCAGGTGGGAATCGGCACGGATTTCACGCAGGGCTACAGCACCGAATTCTTCGACTGGATCACGCACGACAAGGGCCGCTATCGCCAGTTGACGAACTTCGGCAAGGTCGTGAATCCCGAGGGGATTCGCACGATCGGCGAGTTTCCGAATCTCACCGCCGCGATGGAGCGCGCGGGCTGGAGCGACACGCGGATCCGCAAGATCATGGGCGAGAACTGGGTACGGGTGTTCGACCAGGTCTGGAAGGCGTGAGCTTGCCTTCCTCTCGTCACGGATAAAACGGAGTCTCCCGATGCATCCCCAACTGCCTATCGACGTCGATCCGGACACCGGCGTCTGGACCACCGACGCGCTGCCGATGCTCTACGTGCCGCGCCATTTCTTCACGAACAACCATGTCGCCGTCGAGGAAGCGCTCGGCCGCGACACCTACGCGGAGATCCTGTACCAGGCCGGCTACAAGTCCGCGTATTTCTGGTGCGACAAGGAAGCGAAACAGCACGGCATTGCCGGCATGGCGGTGTTCGAGCACTACCTGAACCGTCTGTCGCAACGCGGCTGGGGCCTCTTCAGGATCGTCGAAGCCGATCCGGCGAGCTCGCATGCGCGGATCGAACTGCGCCACTCGTCGTTCGTGCTCGCGCAGCCGGGCAAGGCGGCCAAGCTCTGCTATATGTTCGCCGGCTGGTTCGCGGGCGCGATGGACTGGGTCAACGATACCGTGCCCGACGGCGCACGCAAGGGTCCGCGTTCGCAATCGAAAGAAGCGCGCTGCGCGGCGGAAGGACACGAGCACTGCGTGTTCGAAGTATCGCCGCTCGCGTCGTGATGCCGCACGCACGATAGCGTAGCGCGCAACCGGCGGGCGCAGCCCGCCTATTTATTCCGAGCATTCCGAGGTCGATCGCGATGCGTTACCCGAACCTTTTCAAGCCGCTTACGTTGAACAAGCTGACGCTGCGCAACCGCATCGTCAGCACCGCGCACGCGGAGGTCTATGCGGAGCCGGGCGGGCTGCCCGGCGACCGTTATATCCGCTACTACGAGGAAAAGGCGAAGGGCGGCGTCGGGCTCGCGGTGTGCGGCGGATCGAGCCCGGTGTCGATCGACAGCCCGCAAGGGTGGTGGAAATCGGTGAATCTCGCCACCGATCGCATCGTCGATCCGCTCGCGCGGCTCGCCGAAGCGATGCACGCGCACGGCGCGAAAATCATGATTCAGGCCACCCACATGGGACGCCGCTCGGCGTTTCACGGCGAGCACTGGCCGCATCTGATGTCGCCGTCCGGCGTGCGCGAGCCCGTGCATCGCGGCAACGCGAAGATCATCGAAGTGGAAGAGATTCGCCGCATCATCGGCGACTTCGCGGCGGCCGCGAAGCGCGTGAAGGATGCGGGCATGGACGGCATCGAAATCTCGGCCGCGCATCAGCATCTGATCGATCAGTTCTGGAGCCCGCGCACCAACTTCCGCACCGACGAATGGGGCGGCTCGCTCGAAAATCGTCTGCGCTTCGGCGTCGAAGTGTTGCAGGCGGTGCGCGAGGCCGTGGGCGCGGATTTTTGCGTCGGCCTGCGCATGTGCGGCGACGAGTTCCATGAAGATGGGCTCGATCACGAACAGTTGAAGGAAATCGCCCAGGCGATGAGCGACAGCGGCCTGATCGACTATCTCGGCGTGATCGGCTCCGGCGCGGACACGCACAACACGCTCGCCAACTGCATGCCGCCGATGGCGCTGCCGCCCGAACCGTTCGTGCATCTCGCGGCCGGCATCAGGCAGGTCGTGAACGTGCCGGTGATGCACGCGCAAAGCATTCGCGACGCCGGCCAGGCCGAGCGGTTGCTGGCGAACGGGATGGTCGACCTCGTCGGCATGACGCGCGCGCAGATCGCCGATCCGCATATGGTCATCAAGATCCGCGATGGCCGAGAGGACGAAATCAAGCAATGTGTCGGCGCGAATTACTGCATCGACCGTCAGTACAACGGGCTCGACGTGCTGTGCGTGCAGAATGCCGCGACCTCGCGCGAGGCGACGATGCCGCACGTGATCGCGAAATCGCGCGGGCCGAAGCGCAAGGTCGTCGTGGTCGGCGCGGGGCCTGCCGGGCTCGAAGCGGCGCGCGTCGCGAAGTCGCGCGGCCACGATGTGGTGCTGTTCGAGAAGAACGATTACGTCGGCGGCCAGATCATGCTCGCCGCGAAAGCGCCGCAGCGCGAGCAGATGGCGGGCATCGTGCGCTGGTTCGACATGGAGACGAAGCGTCTCGGCGTCGACCGGCGTCTCGGTGTTGCCGCCGACGAGAAAACCATCATGGCCGAGAAGCCGGACATCGTCGTGCTGGCCACCGGCGGGTCGGCATTCACATCGCAGATCGCGGCGTGGGGTGTCGACGCGGGCCTGGCGGTCAGTTCATGGGACGTGCTCGCGGGCAACGTCGAGCCGGGCAGAAACGTGCTCGTGTACGACGGCGTCAGCACGCATGCGGGCGCGGGCGTGGCCGATTTCATCGCGAGCCGCGGCGCGAACGTGGAGATCGTCACGCCGGACGTGAAGGTCGCCGACGACGTCGGCGGCACCACGTTCCCGATCTTTTACCGCCGCCTGTACGCGCAGGGCGTGATCCACACGCCGAATTACTGGCTCGACAAGGTGTACGAGGAAGACGGCAGGAAAATCGCCGTGATCCGCAACGAGTACACCGAGGAGCAGGAAGAGCGCGCGGTCGATCAGGTGGTGATCGAAAACGGCAGCACGCCGAACGACCAGCTTTACTGGAAGCTGAAACCGGAGTCGGTCAATCACGGCCAGGTCGACGTGCACAAGCTGTTCGCGTCCGAACCGCAGCCGTGCCTCAACGAAGAGCTCGGCAACGGCCGCTTCCTGCTGTTCCGCGTCGGCGACTGCATCTCGATGCACAACATTCACGGCGCGATCTATGACGCGCTGCGCCTTTGCAAGGATTTCTGACGATGAGCCCCGCGTTTGTCATCACCGTCCTGCTGTGGGTGTCGGTGGCCGGCCTCGCGTTCGCGCTCGCACGCCGTGCCGCCTACTGGCGCGAGGGCCGCGCGACGGCCGCCGGTGCCTACGGCTGGGTCAATCTGCTGGCGATTCCGAAGCGCTACTTCGTCGACCTGCACCACGTGGTCGCGCGCGATCCGTATATCGCGCGCACGCACGTCGCCACCGCGGGCGGCGCGATCCTCGCAATGGCGCTCGTGTTCGTCAACTACGGCCTCGCGATCTATTCGCGGTGGCTCGACAGGCTGATCCTGCTCGCCGCGCTCGCGATGCTGATCGGCGTGGTGTTCGTCTGGCGCCGCCGGCATGGCGCAAAGGCGGTGCCGGCGCGGCTCTCGCGCGGGCCGTGGGATCAGTTGCCGCTGCTGCTCGGCGCGTTCGCGCTCGGCCTCGCGCTGTTTGTCGCATTGCCCGCGACGGCGATGTCCGGCGCGCTGGCCGTGGTCGTCGCGCTGCTGATCGCGGCGGGCGCATTCGCGATGACGTTCGGCGCGGCGCGCGGCGGTCCGATGAAACATGCGTTGGCGGGTTTGCTGCACCTCGCGTTTCATCCGCGTCAGGAGCGCTTTACCGATTTTGCCGGCGCGCGTAGTGAGCGCGACGCTCGCAACGATCCCGGCGCCGTGCCGCCCACCGCGCTGAAAACGCCACTGCTCGACGCGAAAGAATACGGCGTCGGCACGCCGGTCGAATTCCGCTGGAACCAGTTGCTCGGTTTCGACGCCTGCGTGCAATGCGGCAAATGCGAAGCGGCGTGCCCCGCGTTCGTGGCCGGTCAGCCGCTGAACCCGAAGAAGCTGATTCAGGATCTGGTGACCGGCATGGTCGGCGGCACCGATGCGCAATACGCGGGCAGCCCGACGCCCGGTATTCCGGTCGGCCAGCATGCGGGCGCGCCCGGCAAGCCGCTGGTTTCGAGCCTGATCGAAGCGGACACGCTGTGGTCCTGCACGACCTGCCGTGCGTGCGTGCAGGAGTGCCCGATGCTGATCGAGCACGTCGATGCGATCGTCGACATGCGCCGCAACCAGACGCTCGTCGAGGGCAGCGTGCCGGGCAAGGGACCGGCGACGCTCGCGAATCTGCGCGAAACCGGCAGCGCGAACGGTTACGACATCGGCGCGCGTTACGACTGGGCCGTCGATCTGCAGGTGCAGGTCGCGCAGCCGGGCCGTCACGTCGACGTGCTGCTGATCGCCGGAGAGGGCGCGTTCGACATGCGCTATCAGCGCACGCTGCGCGCGCTCGTCAAGGTGCTGAACCGCGCGGGTATCGACTATGCGGTGTTGGGCGGCGTCGAAACCGATACCGGCGACACCGCGCGGCGTCTCGGCGACGAGGCGACCTTCCAGCAGCTCGCCCGCGCGCTGATCGGCACGCTCGCGCAATACTCGTTCGAGCGGATCGTCACCGCCGATCCGCACGTGCTGCATAGCCTGCGCAACGAATATCGCGCGCTCGGCGGCTTCTATCAGGTGCAGCACCATACGGCGCTGATCGACGAACTCGTCACGAACGGCAAGCTGTCGCCGCGCGCGGCCGCCGCTTACACCGAGCGCCGGATCACCTATCACGACCCGTGCTATCTCGGCCGCTACAACGGCGAAACGGAAGCGCCGCGCCGGGTGCTGAAGAGCATCGGCATCGAGGTGATCGAGATGGAGCGTCACGGCATGCGCGGGCGCTGCTGCGGCGGTGGCGGTGGCGCGCCGTTGACCGATATCCCGGGCAAGCGGCGGATTCCCGATATCCGTATCGACGACGCGCGCGCGAGCGGCGCCGAGATCGTCGCGGTGGGCTGCCCGAATTGCACGGCGATGCTCGAAGGGGTGGTGGGACCGCGTCCGGAAGTGCTGGACGTGGCCGAACTGGTCGCCGCGGCGCTGGAGTAACGCGATGAATACGCTCAAACGAATCGATCCGCGCCGCCCGTTCATCGTGACCGCGCAGGGTCTCAGGCGCATTACGCTCGGCGTTGCCGGCGTGGTGGATACCGCGCATGCATCGAATACGGCGGCATTCGACGCGCGTCACACCACGCGCCGCGACCAGCCGAAACCGCGCCGCACCACGGCCGCGCCACAACAGGTGCTGCTGGTCGCCGCGCATGCCGACCGAGGCGCGCTCGATGATCACACGCGTCAAACGCTGGCGGCCGCCGCGCTGATCGCGAACGCGCATACCGAAGTCGTGCTGCTGGTGTTCGGCGAATTCACCGGCGACGCCGCCGCGCTCGGCGCCGACAAGCTGATCGAACTGCCGATGTTCGATCGCCGCGTCTATGCGCCGACCGATGAGCTGAATGCGCTGGCCGCCTGCGTCGCAGCCTATGCGCCGGTCCATATTTTTTTGCCCGACAACGTGACCGCCGACGGCGACCTCGGCCGTCGCTACGCGGCTGCCGCGAATGCGAGCGTTGCGACGCACGTCGTCGAGATCGATGCCGCGCATGTCGCCACCTATGTTCACGCGCATACGGCGCTCGCGACGCGCGCGTTGCCCGAAGTCGTGCTGCTCGCGCCCCATGCCGTCGATCCGAAGTTGCCGTTCGTCGGCGCGGGCGAGCGGGTGGTGTGGCGTTTCGACCGTGAAGCCGGGGCCACGGCGGCGCAAAGCGCGGTGCGCGATCTCGGCATCGACGAAATCGACGCCGCGCAGGTCGCGTTGGAAGAGGCGGACTTCATCGTCTCGGCGGGCAACGGTGTGAGCGACGTGCCCGCGTTCGAACGGCTCGCGGCGACGCTGGGCGCGGCGATCGGCGCCAGCCGCGTGGCCGTCGACGACGGCAGGTTCACGCGCGACAAGCAGATCGGCGCGACCGGCAAGACCGTCGACGCGACCGTATATATCGCGTTCGGCATTTCCGGCGCGGTGCAGCATCTGCAGGGCATCAAGGATTGCCGTCATGTGATCGCGGTGAATCTCGACGCGAGCGCGCCGATCACGAAACGCGCGAATCTCACGGTGATCGCGGATGCGCGGGAAGTCATCGCGGCGCTCGACGAAGCAGCGGCCGCGGCGCGCGGCGCGCGCGCCACTTCCGCCGCACTGCTGGATCCGGGCAAGGTCGCCGAAGGAGCATTCGCATGAGAGTCGCCGTTCTGGTTTCGGTCGGACGTCATCCGGTCAGCGGCGTCGCACGCTATAGCCGCAACGACGCGGCCGCGCTGACGATCGCGCTGTCGCTCGTCAGAACGCACGCTGCGACACTCGACGTGCTGCACGCGGGCGATCCGTCGAACCCCGCGCTGAGCGAGTATCTGGCGCTCGGCGCGCGTTCGGTCGAAGTGCTGGAAACCGCCGCCGATGCCGATCCGGTCGCGCCGCTCGCCGCTCGTCTGCGCGGCTACGACCTGATCCTCACCGGCACGCGCGCGGAAGGCGCGTTCGACAGCGGCATGCTGCCGTATCGCGTCGCGCGGGCGCTCGGGCTGCCGCTCGTCGGCGCCGCCGTCGATCTGGGCGTGCGCGACGGCTGCGCGCAGGTTCGTCAATTCATGCCGAAGGGCGTGCGCCGGCGCGTCGAAGCGCGGCTGCCCGCGCTGATCGCCGTGCATCCGCTCGCGAACGCCGCGCCGTCGTATGCGTATGCGCGGCTGCGGGAGGGCACGATCCAGCGCGCGGGCACGCCAACCGCGAATGCCCGGTGCGCCGATTATCCCGACCACACCGACCACACCGGCGCCCCCGCGTGGAACATCCGTGCCGCGACCACGAAACCGGTGCGCCTCGCCGCCGCCGAAAAGCGTTCGGGCCATGCCCGCATGCTGTCGGCGACGACCACCGAGAGCCGCGGCGGCAGCGTCGTAATTGAAGGGAGTTCCGTCGAAAAAGCACAAGTGATCCTCGCGTATTTGCGCGAGCATCAGCTCGTGGATTACTGAATTCCGCTTTTCCGATTCGGGCCGGCATGCGACCAGGAAGGGCCTGGCGCGGCGCCAGACGTGATACGCAACGGAGCACACAATGAAAGTTTCCGCAGACGTTCGCGCAATGATCGAACGCCGCAAGCAGAATTACACGCTGGAGGCGCCGCTCTACACGAGCGAGTCGATTTTCGCGCTCGACATGGAGGCGATTTTCCGCCAGCACTGGATTCAGGTCGCGGTCGAGCCCGACGTGCCCGAACCCGGCGACTACGTGACGGTGGAGATCGGCGACGACTCGATCCTGATCGTGCGCGACGACGACATGCAGGTACGCGCGTTTCATAACGTGTGCCGTCATCGCGGCGCGCGCCTGTGCAATACCGGCAAGGGTTCGCTCGGCAATATCGTGTGCCCTTACCATAGCTGGACCTATAGCCTGACCGGCGAGCTGATGTTCGCCGAACACATGGGCGAGCAGTTCGAGCGCTGCAAACATAGCCTGAAAGCGGTGCACGTCGAAAATCTCGCCGGGCTGATCTTCATCTGCCTCGCCGATCGGCCGCCCGCCGACTTCCCGGTGATGCGCGCCGCGATGGAGCCGTATCTGTTGCCGCACGATCTGGCCGGCTGCAAGATCGCGGCGTCGATCGACATCATCGAGGAGGGCAACTGGAAGCTCACGATGGAGAACAACCGCGAGTGCTATCACTGCGTGGCGAACCATCCGGAACTGACGGTTTCCCTGTACGAGTACGGCTTCGGTTATCAGCGCACGCCGGCCAATGAAGAGGGCATGGCCGCGTTCCAGGAGACGGTGGCGCGCCGCACCGCGCAATGGGAGGCGATGCAGTTGCCGTCGGCGGAAATCGACCGGCTCGCCGATCTCGTCACCGGATTTCGCACGCAACGCCTGCCGCTCGATCGCGACGGCGAATCGCAGACGCTCGACGCGAAGGTCGCGTCGAAGAAGCTGCTCGGCGGCTTCGAGCTGGCCGATCTCGGCGGACTGTCGTTCTGGACCCAGCCGAATTCGTGGCATCACTTCATGAGCGATCACATCGTCAGTTTCTCGGTGATTCCGCTGGCGGCCGGCAAAACGCTGGTGCGCACCAAGTGGCTGGTGCACAAGGACGCGCGCGAAGGCATCGATTACGACGTCGATAATCTGACTGCCGTGTGGCGCGCGACCAACGACCAGGACCGCGCGCTCGTCGAATATTCGCAGCGCGGCGCGATGAGCAGCGCGTACGAGCCGGGTCCGTATTCGCCGTTCACGGAAGGGCTCGTCGAAAAATTCTGCGAGTGGTATATCGGCCGTCTCGCGGATTACGATGCCGACCCGCGGGCTTCGCATGGCGAGAAAGTCGTGTCGTTCGCGCGTTGAGCGCGTCACTGCAATGAGGAACGCGAGACAACCATGATGCGCGATCAGGCGACCTTCCAGCCAGGTGTCGAACCAGGAATCGAACCCGGCATCGGGCAGCGTTCAGGCGCCGCGGCGAGCCGCGTCACGCAGCCGCGTTTCTGGGACGCGCTGCCCGCGCGCTGGAATCGCGACGCCGACGACACGCTGGTGTGCTGCCAGGTCCGCAACGAAACGCACGACGTGAAGAGCTTTCTCTTCCGCGCGCCATCCGAGCGGGCGTTCGTCTTCGAGCCGGGGCAATTCATCACGCTGGAGCTGGAGATCGATGGCGAGCCGGTCAATCGCTGCTACACGATCTCGTCGCCGCCCACGCGTCCGCATACGATTTCGATCACCGTGAAGCGGGTGCCGGGCGGCAAGGTGTCCAACTGGCTGCATGACAATCTGCATGCGGGCATGCAGGTGCGCGTGCTGGGGCCGGCCGGAGAATTCACCTGCGCGCGGCATCCGGCGCGCAAGTTCCTGTTTCTGTCGGCGGGCTCGGGCATTACGCCGCTAATGTCGATGAGCCGCGCGCATCATGAACTCGGTGAGGACAGCGACATCGTGTTCGTGCATAGCGCGCGCACGCCGGACGACATCATCTTCGCGCGCGAGCTCGATCTGATCGCCGCGAATCAGGCGCACTTCCGCACCGCCTTCGTGTGCGAGCGGGTGGGCACGCGGACCAACTGGCCCGGCATCACCGGCTTTCTGTCGTTGCCGCTGCTCAGGCTGATCGCGCCGGATTTTCTCGAGCGCGAGATTTTCACCTGTGGTCCCGCGCCGTATATGCAGGCGGTGCGCACGTTGCTCGACGAAGGCGGCTTCGATCGCAAGCATTATCACGAGGAAAGCTTTTCGTTCGAGGCCGTGAGCGAAGTGGCCGCGCCACTGGCGCAAGCGCATGTTGCCGATGCGTTGCAGGACGCGGGCGCAATGGCGAATGCAGAAGCGGATGCAGTTCCGGCCGTCGCCCCGGTCGAAACGCAAACGCGCTTCAAGGTGAGCTTTGCGCGCAGTCGTCGCGAGATCGAATGCGGCGGCGGCCAGCATGTGCTCGACGCGGCGAAGCAGGCAGGTCTGCGGCTGCCGGCATCGTGTACGCAAGGCATGTGCGGCACCTGCAAGGTGAAGCTCGTCTCCGGCGAGGTGGCGATGAAGCACGCAGGCGGTATCCGTCAGCGCGAGATCGATCAGGGCATGGTGCTGCTGTGCTGCAGCAAGCCGCTGACCGATCTCGTCGTCGACAAATAGCGCGTGAATAGCGCGCGAACAGCGCGAAAAGCACGGGGCGGTGGACGTGGAAGTCGCGCGCGGACAACTGCATGTCGTAAAACGACGCTACCCGGCAATTCTGGCTGGCGATTCTGAATGCGCGATGAGCGGTTCGAGGGCAAACACGTCAATGGGCAAACGGGTGAACGGGAGAACGTCGATGAGACTGATCGGAAAGATTGTGGTGGCGAGCGCGTTGGGTGCGATGCTGGCGGCGGCTAGTGTGAGCGTGTCGGCCGATTCGAAGCCGACCATCAAGATCGGCTACGTGGAGGGCTGGGACGATAGCGTCGCGACGTCGAACGTGGCCGCGCGGGTGATCGAAAAACGCCTCGGCTACCAGGTGCAACTGGTGCCGGTCGCGGCGGGCGTAATGTGGCAGGGCGTGGCACGCGGCGATCTCGACGCGACGTTGTCCGCATGGCTGCCGGTCACGCACGGCGCGTACTGGAACAACTTCAAGGACAAGGTGGTCGACCTCGGCCCGAACTTCAACGACGCGAAGATCGGTCTGATCGTGCCGGAGAATGCGGACGTGACGAGCGTCGGCGATCTGGAGGCGAAGAAGGCGGAATTCGGCGCGCGCATCGTCGGCATCGACGCCGGCGCGGGCGTGATGCAGAAAACCAGCGAAGCGATCAAGGCCTATGGGCTCGACTATCAGTTGATGCCGAGTTCCGGCAGTGCGATGACCGCGGAACTGGCGCGTTCGGAGGCGGCCAGCAAGCCGATCATCGTGACGGGCTGGAAGCCGCACTGGATGTTCGCGAAGTACAAGCTGAAATTCCTCGACGATCCGAAGAAGGTATTCGGCGAAGCGGAGCACGTGGATAGCGTGGTGAATCCCGAGCTCGAGAAAAAGGCGCCGACGGTGGTCGCGTTCCTGAAGAAGTTTCAATGGAAGCCGGGCGAGATCGACACGGTGATGCTCGCGACGCAGAACGGCGAAAAACCGACCGCGGCCGCCGACGCGTGGATCAGCGCGCATTCGGACCGGGTGGATAGCTGGGTGAAATGAAGCCGCGAGTCGGGCAACGAGCCGACCCGAAGAAATGAACGCGAGCGGGTCGGCGGGGGCGGCGCAAGCACGGCAAAGCGCCGCCTCGACGTCTGATTCCAACCGATTCAAACCGTTTTCAGAATCCTGGGCCGTAAGTCGCTGTTCGACACGGCCGCGCCAACCGGCGTTTCTTCCTTCGCCCTGTGTAACGACAGATAGCGCAGACAGCAGACTCGCAGGAAAGAGGCGAAGTTGGCCGGCGGCTCGCCGCGCAGTGCGATCAATTCGTCATATAGTTTGACCGCGAACTGGCTCGTCGTCATGTTTTCGCGCGCGGCCACTTCCTGCAGCACATCCCAGAAGAGGTTTTCCAGCCTGACGGTCGTGATCACCCCATGAACACGTAGCGAGCGCGTGCGCGATTCGTAGAGGATCGGGTCGGCGTTGATGTAGATCTGGCACATGATCGGTCTCCTTAGTCTCCTTCGTCTCCGTCGTCTCCGTTGGAGAAGTCGCTTCCACAAACATACGCTCGAACCTACCGCCGGGCAAACGCGGCCTTCACGCGCCGCATCTGCCCGCCCGGGCTCCCGGGTACCGGCTCGTCGTCAGATCGCGCGGCGCTTTATCTGGTCCGCGATGTAGTCGGACTGACGGATCGCGAGCGTGACGATCGTCAGCGTCGGGTTTTCGGCGGCGCCCGTCGTGAACTGGCTGCCGTCGGACACGAACAGGTTGCGCACGTCATGCGTCTGTCCGTGCGCATTGCACACGCCGTCTTCCGGTTTCGCGCTCATCCGGCAGGTGCCGAGGTTGTGCGTCGAAGGATAGGGCGGCACGCGGTAGACCGTCTTCGCGCCCACCGCCTCGTACACCGCCGAGCCCTGTTTGAACGCGTGCTCGCGCATCGCCTCGTCGTTCGGGTGATCGTCGAAATGGACGTTCGGAACGGGCTGGCCGTACTGGTCCTTCACGCTGTGGTTGAGGGTCACGCGATTGCCGGCGCGCGGCATGTCTTCGCCGACGATCCACATGCCGGCCGTGTTCGCGTACTGGTCCATCGCCCGCGTGAAGGTGGGTCCCCAGGCGCCCGGATCCAGGAAGGCGGCATAGAACGGCAATCCGAGCGAGATCGTTTCCATGTGGTAACCGCCGACGAAGCCGCGCTTCGGATCGTTCTTCGCCTCGTCCTCGATGATGCCGGCCATCGTCGTGCCCTTGTACATATCGACCTTCTGTTCGAACGTCGCATACACGGAGCCGGTCGTGTGCCGCATGTAGTTGCGTCCCACCTGCCCGGACGAGTTCGCGAGGCCGTCCGCGAACTTGCCCGAATGGGAGTTCAGCAGCAGACGCGGCGTCTCGATCGTGTTGCCCGCGACCGCGACGACACGCGCCTTCTGGCGTTGCAGCTTGCCCCGCGCGTCGTAATAGAGCACGCCTGTGACCTTGCCGCGCGCGTCGTGCTCGATCCGCACCGCATGCGCTTGCGGGCGCAGCTCCAGATGGCCGGTGGCTTGCCCGCGCGGCAGCTCCGTATAGAGTGTCGACCACTTGGCGCCGGTGCGGCAGCCCTGGAAGCAGAAGCCGCGCTGGAAGCAATGACTGCGATCGTCGCGCACGATGCTGTTGATCCCCATGTGGCCCGTGTTGCACTGCGTGTAGCCGACTTTCGCGGCGCCGGCCGCCATCACCTTGAAGTTGTTGTTGCCGGGAAGACCCGGCAACCCGTTGGTGCGGGTGACGCCGAGCTTTTTCTCGGCGCGGTCGTAGTAGGGGTCGAGCTCCTCGCGCGTGAGCGGCCAGTCGAGCAGCGTCGCGCCTTGCACGTCACCGTAGACCGTGCGCGCCTTGAACTCGTGCGGCTGGATCCGCAGGCTCGCGCCGGCCCAGTGCGTCGACGTGCCGCCCACTGTCTTGCAGATCCACGCGGGCAGGTTCGGAAAATCTTTGGCGATGCGCCACGTACCTGACGTCGTGCGCTTGTCCAGCCACGACAGCAACTGGAACGAGCCCCATTCGTCGGTCACGTAGTCGGCCTGCGTATGAAGCGCGCCCGCCTCGAGCACGACGACGTCGATACCTTTCTGCGCGAGTTCGTTCGCGAGCGTGCCGCCGCCCGCACCCGAGCCGATGACGACCACCACATTGCCGTCGTTGAGCGCGAAGCGCTTCTGGTTCAGATCCATGATCGGTCTCCTTAGCTGTCTTTCGGAAGCGGGCCGCTTTCGTCGGCCGGGGGATCGGGCAGCCAGGACAGATCGTTGAAGCCCTTGTGCAGGTAGCCGCCGTCGCCCTCGGATGCGCCGTAGCCGAAGTGCTGGTAAGCCATTTCATTGCTGTACAGCGACACGATGGCGGTGCTGCGCACCGTCGTGAAGAACGGCGTGCCGGCCAGCGCGGCGACGTCGCGCGCCTGCGCCGCGCTGTCGCGCTTCGACCAGTCCGCGCCGCCGGCGCCGGCGTCGAGCTGTTTGACGCCGTCGGCCAGTTGCTGGCGCACGGCGGGATCCTTCCGCGCCTTCGCGTCGAGATCCTTGACGACGAGCGCGTAGACCGCGTCGTCGAGCGTCGCATGCGGATAGAGCTGGCGCGTGAACGCGAGCAGCACGTTGCCCTGGTGCGTGTCGAGGCCTTGCAGTTCGAGCGCCCATACGCGGCTCGGCGCCAGCATCGCGAGCGTGGACGACAGCGCCAGCGTGCCGGTCAGCACGCCCGTGCCTTTGAGCAGTTCCCGACGCGTGAGCCTGATGCGCATCGCGCTTTCGACCGCGCGCCCGTCCGGGTCGCGAGCGATCGGTATGATCGTGGGGGTCATGGTTGTCTCCTACTTTTATGGATCTCATGCCATGCAGCGCACAGGCATGATGCAGCGCACGGTCGCTAGCGATAGTGCCCGTGTCTTTCCAGCACTTCTATCTTGTAGCCGTCGGGGTCCTGGATGAAGAAGTAACGGGCGATCAGCGAGCCGTCGTCCGCATGGAATTCGCGCAGATCGTTCGGCGCGAGGCCCTGGTCGAGAAGGCGCTGCCGGTCGGCCTTCGCATCGTCGACGACGAAGGCCACGTGGCCGTAGCCGTCGCCATGCGAATACGGCTCGGCGCGTCCCTTGTTCCACGTGAGTTCGATTTCCGTGTCGGCCTCGTCGTTGCGCAGATAGGCGAGCGTGAAATCGGGGAAGTCGAGCCGGTGCGAGACCTTGAAATCGAAAACTTTCTCGTAGAAATCCAGCGAGCGCGCCAGGTCCCGCACGCGAATCATCGTGTGAATGAGCTTGGGCATGTGTCTCCTCCGTCCGCGGTCGGGGCAGCGCGGCTGACGTGCGTTGCACGCGGTAACGTCAGTTTAGGCGCGCGGACGGAAGGCAGGTAATGGCCGGCTAAATCCGCATCGGGACTAGCCCTTATAGCGATCTGGGCGGCAGGCGGCATGTTCCGCGAGTTGCGGCGCAGCAAGCCGCGAATTTCCGGCCCATCACGCTGCACGGCGGCGTTTTTCCGCCTATCGCAGCACGACGGTGCGATCGCCGTTGATGAACACGCGCCGCTCGACGAACGCCTTGACCGCGCGCGCGAGCGTGATGCATTCGACGTCGCGTCCGGTGGCCAGCAGGCGCTCGGGGCTGTACGAGTGATCGACGCGTTCCACTTCCTGCTCGATGATCGGACCTTCGTCGAGATCGTCGGTGACGAAATGCGCGGTCGCGCCGATCAGTTTGACACCCCGCGCATGAGCCTGATGGTATGGCTTCGCGCCCTTGAAGCCGGGCAGAAACGAATGGTGGATGTTGATCGCGCGCGCGGCGAGCGCGCGGCTCGTTTCGGCGGACAGGATCTGCATGTAGCGCGCGAGAATCAGCAGCTCCGCGCCGGACGTTTCGAACAGCTCGACGAGACGCGCTTCCTGCTGCGGCTTCGTGTTCGCGGTGATCGGCAAATGATGGAACGGCAGGCCGTGTTGCACTGCGAGTGGTTCGAGATCGCGATGATTCGAGCCGATGCCGACGATGTCCATTTTCAGCTCGCCCATGCGCCAGCGAAACAGCAGGTCGGCGAGACAGTGTTCGAGTTTCGACACCATGATCAGCACCTTCGGCCGGGCAGCGAGGTCGTGTATCGCCCACATCATCCGGAAGCGTTCGGCGATCGGCGTGAATTCGCTTTTCAGCGTGGGAACGTGCAGCGCGCCGTCGTGATCGACGCGATGAAAGACACAGCGCACGAAGAAGCGCTCGCTGAGTTCGTCGTCGAATACGGTGAGTTCGTCGACATAGCAATGGTGCCGGTCGAGAAAGCCGACGACGGCGGCAACCTGGCCCGCCGCGCTCGGGCACGCGACGGTGAGAACCAGTTGAGCGGGACGGGACATCACGGACATGGGCGCTCCACGTTGACGTAAGGCGACGCCACGGGACGCGGCGCGCATCATCGTCGCAGTAGAGCAAACCGGCCGATTGCGTGGATAGAAGCTAACCGCCGTCGCAATGGAACGGGCGCGCCAGGGCAAGCGGCATTCGTTCTAGGCCCTTTCCACGGCCAGCCGGCGCTTGAGCGTATCGATCAACGCGCGCACCTTCGCCGGCGGATGACTGGTCGGCGGAAACACGGCCTGAATGCTCGCGGGCGCGCTCGCCCATTCCGGCAGGAGCCGGATCAGCCGTCCGGCGGCGACGTCGCCGCCGATCGAAAAGTCCGTCAACAGGCCGACGCCGCCGCCCGCGAGCGTCGCCGCGCGGCAGGCGTCGGCGGTGTCGACGAGCAATGCGGCTGCGCAGCGCACGCTGGCGCTCTGGCCGTCGACGTGCCGCAGATCGAGTGTGAGCGGGCGCGGCAGCACCGACAACGCGCAGTAGGGCAGCGCCGCCAGATCGGCCGGCGCGCGCGGCATCCCCCACGTCTGCACGAATTCCGGACTCGCGACGAGCCACTTGACGTAGCTGCCGAGCTTGACCGCGCGATAGTTGGAATCCGCGAGACGTCCGAGCCGGATCGCCACGTCGATGCCGTCGGCGATCAGATCGACGTACTGGTCGCTGCCCAGCAGCTCGATATCGAGTTGCGGATGCGCGCGCCGCAATTCGACCAGCGCGGGCGCGACGGCGAGCGCGCCGTAATCGATCGGCGCGCTCACGCGCAGCGTGCCGCGCACCGGCGCGGTTTCGCCGCTGACCGCATTGAGCGCGTCTTCGGCGGCGTGCAGGATCTTCACGCTCGCTTCGTAAAACGCGCGGCCCGCTTCGGTGACGCCGAGCCGCCGCGTCGTGCGCACGAGCAGGCTCGCGCCGACTTCGGCCTCGAGCCGCTGCATATGCGTGCTGACCATCGTTTTGGCGAGCCCGAGCCGCGTGGCCGCGGCGCTCAGCGAGCCCGCGTCGACCACCGCGACGAAAACCGCGAGGCGGTTCAGGTTGACGTTGCGCACATCGGCCATGGTCGATTGTCCATCCTCGCTTGACTGTGTTTCCCGGATTATCGGGCTTCCGCGCGACAGCACCTACGCCTATTCTCGCGGTATCCGTCATTGCTCACCTCATCCCTCATGGAGCCCGCCATGCCCGCCGCCAGACCCGCCCAGCCGATCAGGCTGTTCACGACGCTGCTTTCCGGGCACGGCCATCGCGTGAGGCTGTTTATGAGCCTGCTCGATCTGCCGTTCGAAATCGTCGAGCTGAACATGAAGGCCGGCGACAATCGCACGCCCGGGTACCTCGCGCTGAATCCGTTCGGACAGGTGCCGACGATTCAGGACGGCGACGTGACGCTGTTCGATTCGAACGCGATTCTGATCTATCTGGCGAAGCGCTACGGCGACGCATCATGGCTGCCGGAAGATCCGCGCGGCGCCGCGGCGGTGCAGCGCTGGCTGTCTTTGTGCGCGGGCCAGATCGCGTACGGGCCATGTGCCGCGCGGCTCGTGACCGTGTTCAGCGCGCCGCTCGATCATCGGAATGCGCAGGCCATCGCGGTGAAGCTGTTCGACGTGATCGACCGCGAGCTCGCCGGCAAGCCGTTCGCGGCCGGCGATCACGCGACGATCGCCGATGTCGCCGCGCACACCTATATTGCGCACGCGCCGGAAGGCGGCGTGTCACTGGAGCCGTACCCGTATATTCGCGCGTGGCTGCGTCGCGTGGAGGCGTTGCCGCGTTTCGTCGCGATGCAGCCGACGAAAGCGGGCCTGCTTGCCGACTGACGACTGAGCGTCGCGCGTTTTCCGCCCGCGACGGTCTTTGCACGAGGAGTCCGACCATGTCCGACTTTGTTCCGCTGAATGGCTGGGGCGTCGACGCTTCGCCGTTTCATGCCGGCGAGCAGGCCGCGCAGGAACGCGCGGGCGTGCGCGGCGCGGCGGATGCGATGGGACGTCGGGGGATTCGCCGTTTCATGCTGGAGCAGCATCGCGCGTTCTTTGCCGAGCAGCCGTTCTTCGTGATCGGCGGCGTGGATGCGGGCGGTCAGCCGTGGGCGACGCCGCGGGCCGACGCGCCGGGTTTCGTGTCGTCCCCGGACGAGCGCACGCTGCGCATCGAAGGCGGCGCGTTGCCCGGCGATCCGCTTGCCGATGGCTGGCGCGAAGGAGCAATGTTCGGCGGCCTCGGCATCGAGCCGCGCACGCGGCGTCGCAATCGCGTCAATGGCGTCGTCAAAGCGGTGGAAGGCGACTCGATGCTGATCGAAGTGACGCAGAGCTTCGGCAATTGTCCAAAGTACATCCAGAGCCGCACACCGTTTTCTATTGCACCGGACGTTGCCGTTGCGCATGCGCAGCCCGACATCGCCACCCGGCTCGACGCGGCTGATCGCGAGTTATTGGCGCGCGCGGACACGTTTTTCATCGCCAGTGCGAATCTGAGCGAAGAAGCAGGGCTCGCGCGCGGCGTCGATGTATCGCATCGCGGCGGCGCGCCGGGCTTCGTACGCGTCGACGACGCGAACACGCTGACCACGCCCGACTACAGCGGCAACCGCTTCTTCAATACGATCGGCAACCTCGTGCACGATCCGCGCGCGGGTCTGCTGTTTATCGATTTCGCAAACGGCGATCTGCTGTATCTCGCGGTACGCGCGGAAATCGTCTGGGACGGTGCGGAACTGGCCGCGTTTGCAGGCGCGCAACGACTCGTGCGCTTTCACGTGAACGAAGTGCGGCGCAGCCGCGGCGCGTTGCCGTTGCGGTGGTCGGAAGCAGAGCTGGCGCCGCAGTTTCTGCCGAAGGCGCGTCAAAGCGCATGACGAGCGTCACGGTCGGCGCGCCGTTGCATGCGCGGCAACGAGGCCGCTTTCGCTACCCGTTCCTGATGAGCCGATAAGACACGCCAAGCCGCGTGGCGAGTTGCCACACATAGACTCGCGAATACGAAATACCGAACTGCCGGTTTATAAGTTCCCGCATCCTCGCATTGCTCCAGCCGTCGGCATCGAAACCGTAGTCTCGCGGCGAACCTCTCAGCGCCTGCGCAAGCCATTCGAGATCGGTCATATCCAGCGCGGAATGGCGCCCGCCGACACTCATGTTTCTCAGTGCTTCGAGGCCGCCTTCGTCCAGCAACTTGCGATACCGCTCGACCGTCGTTTTTGCCATGCCCATTTCCTTCGCGACCTGCGCCACCGGCATGCCGTCGAGCAGCTTCTGTCCAGCGGCGAGGCGCCGTGCGACGGTCGGCAAATCGTCATTTGGTCTGGGCATCGCAGCACTCCGCGGTTGGGTTCGCTTACCGCAATGCAATGAATTTTAGAGGTCTACAAAGAGTAGTCGCATAAATTACAGATAATCGAAAAGCCTTTGGCTGTGTCCGGTGAATTAAAAAAACAATCGGCTTTTTTATTCGATAGACATACACGTGATATGCTCATCGAGCACGGCCGTTGGTGTTTGGAAATTTTTCTTTCTGGAACATAAAGATTCCCTTGCGGTTGCAAATAACGTTTGCTAACCTCGTTAAACCGATTTAAACATTTGGTATCTTTAGCAGGTATACCCACCAGCCGCGATTGCTTCGGTATGTTCCATACCTACAAGTCGCGCGGTTCCTTACGTCTGGTGCTTTTTTGCCTGGGCGGCATGTCTTGGCGTCAGGTCGTTTTAACGCGATGCCCTCTGATTCATGAATGTGTTTTAAATGCATTTTTCGATGCAGGGAGCGATATTGCCCGGGGGTTTACCTACAAGGTGCGGACACGGCAACGCATTTTCCGGTCTTTATCGTTCTGGAATGCCAATCGGAGTAACAATCCGCTTAATTGGGCGGTCTTCTGCAATATCCGGAATTACTTTACGCTGGGTCTTTTTAGGCTCGACAGGTATGGCAACGATTTCGTGCCGCGCTCCAAGGTGCCGTTTGGCCCGACTACGCTGATACCGGTTGAAAAGCACGGCCAGTTTTCAGGCCACGGCCACGCTGGCTTTCCGAGGCGCGACACGACGCACGTACAAGCGCATCAGGCGATCGCCGCATTGACTGTGTGCGCGACGTCGGCCGCGCGGCGCCCTTTGTGAAGAAACACAGTCATACCGTGCACTGAGGAGACAGGGTTGCGGGCGGCGGTTTATCGGCGACGGTCATCCGCTGCCGTTGGACGTTGCAATCGTACGGCAAGGAGAACGACATGAACATCGACAGGACCAGGGATATCGCTGCGATGCTGTTGCATGCCGCAAGACGCAGGAAGCTCGTCACTTATCAGCAGCTGCATGCGCTTTTCGGCCGCGGCGAACCGCTGCATAGCCGTTATCGGGCACTGGAGGATGCGGCGCGCTCGCTCAGCGACTGCGCGGCGCTCGACTACGGCTGCCTGATGAGTCTCGACAACGGTCTCCCCGGCGACGATTTCTTCAATCGCTTCAGACGCGGCAGGCCCAGAGAATACGAAAAGGTGATGGGCTTCGCGTCGGCCGGGCGCTCGACGATAAAGAAACGCCTGATTGCCGAGGCCGAGCGCAGACGCGTTTTCGAACATGCGGCGCGGACGGCGGCAAGCGTGAATGCCGGCGACTGGATCGGCGAGCCGGGCAATGCGCGTGTTTCGACGCGTAGTGTGCAGCAAGGTCCCACCGAAGGCTGGAATGACGATCCGCTTGCGCATGCAACGGTCGGCAAGACAACGGCACGACCGGCGATGAGTGCGCTGTCGTGCCGGGGGGCTCGGTAGGGCGGATCTGGACCACCACGATCTTCTTTGACTCAGGAAAACCGGCGGCGGCCGGGCGACGTAAAACACGGTTATACGTAAAGCTGTGCCTCGATGCGCGGCATGTCGAGTTCGAACTGCTCCATCGATTCTGTCAGCAGCATCTCGTGTAGTCGATGGTCCATAGCGCGGCGTGCGGAAACACCGCGATAAAGCGCTGACTTAGCGAACGCGTATCTTCTTCATTCTGCGTCGGGCAGTGGCAGCCATTGCGCGACGATGCCGCTATGTTGCGGACACGCCGCCGCGAGCCGGTAGCATTCGTAAACGGATGCTTGCGGCAGTGCGTAATTTGCCGTTACGGGACTTTTCTGAAAATTTGACGGGTCAGAAAATGGGCAAAAAATCGTCAAACTGGTTTTTAAATAGTCCGGCAGGGCAGGTTGTATGACGAAGCGCCGCGGCCTTTCAGCCGACGTTACAAATACTTGCGAAAAGCAACGGATCAAAACCGACGGAAAGGAGCGGCGATCGCGTTTAAGCCCAGGTTGGTGTCTTCAAACGCTGGCCGTTCAATCTTTCATAGGGATTCGATCATGAAGAAATCCGTCGCTATTGGTATCGCCTGCCTGTTCGTCGTGCTGGTGAGCGGGTGCGTGGAGTCGGCGCGCACCGGCCTGGTGTGTCCGCCGGGCACGCATCCGGGGCCGGAGGGACATCGCTGTTTCGTGGATTGATCGTGTGGCAGGGGTCGCTCCGCCACGAACCTGTTCAGTCGTTTTCACGCATCGCCGCAATCACCTCCGACGTCGTCTGCAGAAACCGCGACGTCACCGCTGTCCGATAGCGGTCCTTCAACGTCACGAGCGAAAGCCGCGTGCGCAGTTGCGGCTCGCTCATCGCGATCAGACTCGGCAGTACCGCGCTGCGGATATGGCGAAAACTGCGCGGAGCGAACGAAATGCCGAGCCCTTGCCGCACCATCAGCAACATCGGCAGTGTCTCCGATCCCCAATACGTGACGTGCGGCGAAAAGCCGTTCAGGTGGCACTGTTCGATGATCTGATCGGAGATGCCCTGGCCGTGCGTCGTCGCATGCAGCAGAAAGCGCTCGTTGCGCAGATCGCCGATCGTGACGCGTTTCTTGCGCGTGAGTGGATGACGCGGCGGCAGCGCAAGCATCAGCGGTTCTTCGAACAGCGTCACGACCTGCAGATCTTCCGCCTGAAAAATCGTCCGTACGATCGCGACATCGACGCGCTGGTGCCGCAGCTCGTTCATCACATAGTTCGTTTCGCCCTCGCGCACACGCACGACGATATGTTCCGCGTCCTTCTGCAAACGCTTCATCACTTCGGGGATGATGAAGAGACTCGCCGCCGTGGAGCATCCGACCACCACCGTGCCGCGCAGCCCGGCGTGGCTTTCGCGCAGTTCGTCCGACAACTCGCTCAGCGACATGAGAATTTCCTTCGCGCGATCGAAGAACAGCTTCGCCGTGTCGGTCGGAATCAGCCGCTTGCCGACGCGCTCGAACAGCGTGACGCCGAGTTCGTCCTCGAGCTTGCGGATCTGCAGGCTGAGCGGCGGCTGCGTCATGTTCAGTTCGACGGCAGCCTTCGACAGGCTGCCCGCTTCCATCACCGCAACGAAACATTTGAGCCTGTGAAAGTCCATGGGGCATGTCTCCGGTATCGCTCGCCAGGTTCGATCGATATACAGTTTATATATGAATAAATAATTTTTTATATATTGGACAACTATCGGCACGCGCTTCAGACTCGGCTGGAATGACCGGGAGGAGAGCGACATGCGGCGGGGAGCCTATCGTTGGGTCGTGGTCGTGCTGGTGACGGCCATCATGTTCATCAACTACATCGACCGTTCCGCGATCGGCTATGCCGCCGGGCCGTTGATGCAGGCGCTGCGCATCACGCCGGTGCAATGGGGCCTGTTGACGAGCACCTTCGCGATCGGCTATCTGATCTTCAATTTCGTCGGTGGCATGCTCGTCGATCGTCTCGGGCCGCGTGCGATCGGCACGGTGTCCGGCGTCCTGTGGGCGGTGAGCTCGCTGCTGATCGGCATGAGCACGGGGCTCGGCATGCTCGTGCTCGCCCGGGCGATTCTCGGCATCGCCGAAGGGCCGGGTTTTCCGACCGCCGCGCGCGCGGTCGGGCAGTGGTTGCCGCAGCACGAGCAGGGCCGCGCGATCAGCCTCTATACCGGCCTCGGCGTGCCGTTCAGTCTGCTGGTCGGCGCGCCGCTCGTGACCTCGCTGATCGCATTCCAGGGCTGGCGCTTCGCGTTTTATGCGCTCGCCGCGAGCACGCTCGTGTGGGTCGTCGTGTGGGTCGCGCTTTTTCGCGATTCGCCGTCGCAGCATCCACGAGTCGGCGCCGAAGAGCTGCGCTACATCGAAAGCGGCCGGGTGGCCGCGCGCGGCGACGACAAATCAGTCCCGTGGCACGTCGTGTTCACGAACAAGGCGCTGGTCGCGATGTTCTTTGCGTACTTCGGCTGGGGCTACGCATACTGGACCTTCGTCTACTGGCTGCCCGCGCATCTGTTCAGCGCGTATCACATCGACATCCTGCACGTCGGCATGCTGTCGAGCCTGCCCTGGCTCGCCGCGACGATCACGACGCTCGCGGGCGGCTGGTTCGTCGATCGGCTGTATCGGCGCACCGGCAGCAAATACCGCTCGCGCTCGCTGGTGCTCGGCGTATGCATGGCGCTGACGGCGTTGTGCATGCTACCGGTGATTTTTGAGCCGACGCTCTTCAACGCGATCCTTTCGGTGACGCTCGGCATGGGCATCGGCTGGTTCGCGGGCGCGTGCTTCTGGCTGATTCCGATCGACGCGCTGCCCGAACGTCCCGCGCTCGCGACCGGCTTCATCACGACCGGCACCGCGCTGGCCGGCATCACGTCGCCGGTCATCACGGGTTGGCTGATCGAGCAGACCGGCAGCTTTCACACCACCTTCATGGTGATGATGGCGCTGCTGTTCATTTCCGCGCTGCTGGTGCTGTGTTTCGTGCGATTCGACGAAACACCGGGCGCGCGCGGCGTGGCCAATCCGATGATGAGGTGAGCGCAATGGCAACGGCAATGACGACGCAGAGGAAAGGCACGATCTGTCTGAGTTTCGATTTCGATGCGGTGTCCGTGTGGGCCGCGCGCCAGATGACGACACCCACGCCGGTGTCGCGCGGTGAGTTCGGCGTGGTCGCCGCCGGGCGCATCCTGCATCTGCTCGCCGAGCGCGGTCTGACGAGCACGTGGTTCGTTCCGGGCCACACTGTCGATACGTATCCGCACGCGTGCGAAGCGGTGTTGCGCGCCGGTCACGAGATCGGATTGCACGGCTATCTGCACGAGAACGTCGGCGCGTTGAGCGAGAGCGAAGAGCGCGACATGTTCGCTCGCTCGTACGAACTGCAATGCCGGCGCCTCGAAAAGCCATCGGGATTCCGTGCGCCGTCGTGGGACCTGTCGCCGTGCACGATCGATCTGATGCTCGGCCTCGGCCTGCGCTACGACAGCAGTCTGATGAATCACGACTACGCGCCGCTTTATTGCCGACGCGGCGACCGCATTCCGCCGGACGGTCCGATGCAGTTCGGCGAAACGACCTCGCTCGTCGAGATGCCGGTCAGCTGGACGCTCGACGACTATCCGTACCTCGAATATCTGCGCATGAAAAACAGCCTCGTGATTCCGGGGCTGCGCTGTCCCGACGACATGTTCCGCAACTGGACCGACGACGTCACCTACATGCTGCGCGACATCGACGACGGTGTGCTGACGGTCACGTTCCATCCGCAGGTGATCGGGCGCGGTCATCGTCTGCTCGCGCTCGAACGCTGGCTCGACGCGCTGCTCGACACGCCGGGCCTCGAGTTCGCACGGATGGATCGCGTCGCCGCGGCGTTCGCGGACGGTCGCGCGTTCGGTCGTTATGCGCCGGTCCCGCGGGTGCGCGCGTAATTGCTTTTCACGTCAGCACCGATCTCATTTCAAGGAAGCAATGCGTATCGTCATCGCCATGATGCGGCACGAAACGAACACGTTTTCGCCGATCCAGACTCATCTGAAGCAATTCGATCGCGGCACGCAGCAGGCCGGTCCCGCTTACGGCGACGACGCGATCCGCGCGTGCGAGAACACAAGGAGCGCCGCCGCGGCCTTCATCCGCATCGCGCGCGAAGCGGGCGCGCGGATCGTCATGCCGATTCTCGCGAATGCCGTGCCCAGCGGTATCGTCACCGACGCCGCGTTCGAGTCGATCGCGCGATCGATCGTCGAGGCGGTGGGCGAGGGCTGCGATGCCGTGCTGCTCGATCTGCACGGCGCGATGGTGACCGAATCGCTTGCCGATCCCGAAGGCGAACTGGTGCGACGCATCCGTGACGTCGCCCCAGACGTTCCGATCGGCGCCGCGCTCGATTTCCACGCGAATCTGAGCGAGACGTTCGTGCGTCACGTCGATGCGATCGCGGGTTATCAGACGTATCCGCATGTCGATATCTACGAGACCGGCGAGCGCGCCGCGCGCACGCTCGTTGCGATGCTGCGCGGCGACGCGAAGCCCGTCGTGCTGTGGCGCGCGCTGCCGATGCTTACGGACATGCTGCGGCAAACGCCTGCCGGGCAGCCGATGAAGGACATCGTCGAGCGCGCGAAGGCAGCCGAGCGCGCCGGCGACGTGCTCAACGCAACGGTGTTCGGCGGCTTTCCGCTCGCCGACGTACCGCACGTCGCACTGTCGATCGTGGTGGTCGCCGACGCGTCGCGCGTGGCCGCCGCGCGCGAACTCGTCGACGAACTCGCGACGATGGCGTGGCAGCGCCGTGCCGATTTCATCTATCCGCCCGAATCGCTCGACGTGTCGCTCGACCGTGCGCAACGCTTCGACGACGGCCCGGTCCTGCTCGTCGATCATGGCGACAACTGCGGCGCGGGCGGTCCGACCGACGTGATGACGGTGCTGCGCGAAGTGCTCGCGCGCGGCATGCGCGACGTCGTCGCCGGACCGTTCTGGGACCCGCAAACGGTCGATGCACTGTTCGACGCGGGTGTCGGCGCGACGCTCACCGTCGATGTCGGCGGCAGGACCGACATGCCGGCGATCGGCCTGAAGGGCGAGCCGCTGCGGCTGACCGGCCGCGTGCGCACGCTGACCGACGGCACCTACACGGTGACGGGCCCGATGTTCACCGGCATGCGACTGAGCCTCGGACGCACCGCGGTATTCGAGGTCGACGGATCGAAGATCGTCGTGTGCGAGAAACCGCAGGAGCCATTCGACGCAGGTGTCTTCACGCACGCGAATATCGATCTGGAGCACTGCCGCACGATTCTGATCAAGTCGCGCCAGCATTTCCGCGCGGGCTTCGAGTCGATCGCGCGACATATCGTCATGGTCGCGGGACCGGGCGTGTGCAGTTCGGATTACGCGGCGTTTCCGTACCGGCGACTGCGACGGCCGATCTATCCGCTCGACAGGGAGACGCTGGCGGAGGCAGCAATCGGGTGGACGCCGGCGGTGCAGGGTTAACACCCGTTCTCCGGGAAAAGTATTGTCTTTACGCTTGACGCCAAACATAGACCGGCCGGTCGGTTTATCAAAAGCATGATCCATCGGAGACAGCCCCATGTTGAGACGTCGTTCGGCGCATCGGCTTTGTAATCTGGCCTGGTTGACAAAGGGCAGGCTGAACAGGGTTTCGGTACTGCTCGTGCCTGTCTGCGGAGCGCTACTCGTCGCCGCGTGCGGAGGAAGCGTTGAAGTCAATTCGCCGGCACCGACGACGGCGCAACTCACGGCGACCTGTTCGGCCCTGAAGGGTCAAACGCTTGCCGGGGTGACGATTACGGCGGCTACGCGGATTGAGCCGATATCGAATGTGACGACAGCGGGCATTTGCAAGGTGAGCGGAACCCGCGCGCCGTTTCTGGATATCGAAGTGGACGTGCCTGATAACTGGTCGGGGCGCTACTGGCAGTCCGGTGGTGGCGGCTTTGACGGCACGATCCCGTCCGCCTTCACGACGACGAACAACACCATCACCGCGGTCACGCCGCCGTTGGCGCAGTGGGCCGCTGTCTACGCCGCGTCGAACGGCGGCAATCGCGCCAACATTCCCGCGCAGGCCGCGCCGGCAGTGTGGGCCACGGGAACCGCGGACGCCAGGGCCTCGCAGATCGACTACGCGTATCAGTCTGTCGGCACGACGCTCGACTTTGCGAAGGCGGTGATCAACGCGTTTTTCGCCAAGCCGGCGACACATCGCTATTTCAATGGTTGCTCGAATGGCGGCCGCGAAGGATACATTGCGGCGCAGCGGTGGCCCAAAGACTTCGACGGGATCGTGTCCGGATGCGAAACGGAGGACATGTCCGGCCAGACCGCCCTTTGGCTGACGATCGGACAACGCAACACGACGGCCGCCGCGGTATCGACGGCGCAGTATCAGGCCGCTTATCAGAAGGCCGTAGCCGCCTGCGATTCTCAGGACGGGGCGACCGACGGTTATCTGGCGAACCCGGCGGCATGCAAATTTGATCCCGCGCAGTTGCAATGCGGGCAGCCGACGGCGAGCGCCGATCCCGCGATTTGCCTCACGCCAGCGCAGGTTGAGACTTTCAGGACGTACCAGTCCAACTTGACGCTGACCGATGGGACCGTCATCTACTCAGGACTGAACTGGTCCGACTACTCCGTTTTCGGTTCGCAATACGGAGCGCTCGGCGGTGGTTTTGCGCTGCTTGCGACGGGCGACCCTGCGTGGCTCACACCGGCCCGACAAGCCACCTTCGACGTGAATACGGACTATCCGGTCATCATGGCTGGACTCCAGTCGATCGGCGCGGATCATGACCTTACGGCAATAGCGAGTTTCGTGGCATCGGGCAAGAAGCTGATCTCCTGGCACGACCTCGGCGATAACCTGCTGTCTCCGAACGATCACGCGCGTAACGATGCAAAGCTCACAGCGTTGATTCAAGGCATGGGCATGGCTGATCCGACGACGGGGACACGGCTTTTCATGGTGCCGGGCAATTCACATGCGCTGGGTCAGATTACCAACCCGACGGCCTTCGTGGATTGGCCGAGTGCCATCATCGGATGGGTCGAGCAGGGGAAAGCGCCGACGCAACTGACATACAGTTTCTTCACGAGTGGCGGTACGCGGCGCAGCTTGCCGGTTTGCCTCTATCCGAAGGCTCCGCATTACAACGGCAGCGGCGATGTTAATGCGGATGCAAGCTGGTCATGTGTGTGATGTGTTGCTGTGAAGGTTTATAGGTCGGGTGGCTGGTGTGAAATTGGGGGAGATCTCGTGGGCGCTGACGCCAATGCTTTGTGGTTGGCGGACGCTTGGCTTGTTGGGCCTCGCTGTTAAACCGAACGATGTTTGAAAATTGGCTTCTGGAGTTAATTTGACATAATACAAATTATCACCAGTTTTGATGTAGTGGCTATATCTTGATGTCAGGTTTTCACTCAGGATGAACGTTCGCTTGCCTGGCTAGTGCGGCCGCGCTCGCCCTGACTGCCTCCGACGGTTTTGAAGCGGCTCACCATCCATACCGACAAACGATTCCACCAACCCCTCAACAAACAACGCCACCTTGCGCGACTGTTTGCGGCTGACCGGATGGATCGCATAAAAGCTTGCCGGTTCAGGTTCGAAAGCATCGAGCACCGTCACCAGTCGTCCCGCTTCGAGATGTTCGGCGACTTCCCACCAGGATTTCTGGGCAAGACCGAGCCCCGCGATTGCCCAGGCGACCGGCAACGCGGAACTGGTCGTGGCGAGCACGCCGGTCACGCGCTGCTTTCTCGCGGCTGCGCCGCGGCCAAAACGCCATTCGGCATGCAGATGCGGTTGCGTGTTGAAAACGAGGCAGCGGTGCCCAGCAAGTTCTTCAGGCTGGGCTGGCGTTCCGTAGCGCTCGAGATATGCGGGACTCGCGACGACCACGCGTCGGGTCTCGAACAGGCGATGCCCGATGAGGTTCGCATCGACGACAGGACCTCCCCTGATCGCAATGTCGAAGCCTTGCGCGACGATGTCCGCAAAGCGGTCATCCAGCGTCAGGTGGATCGCGATGCCGGGATAGCTGGCCGCGAACCGCTCGACGAACGGAGCGATCCAGCGCTGTCCCAGCGGGTTCGGCGCCGTCACGCGAAGTGTGCCGCGCACGGCGGTCGCGCTGTCGATTACCCGGCTTTCGAGCGTTTGCAGGTCGTCGAGAATGCGACTGGCATCCCGATAGTAGTCTTCCCCGGCCTCGGTCAGCGACTGCCGACGCGTGGTACGCAGAAGAAGCGGCACGCCGAGCCGTTTCTCGAGCCCGTCCACCCGATCCGCCACGACGGATGGCGCCAGTCCAAGATAGCGCGCCGCGGCGGAGAAGCCGCCTTGCCGTACCACTTCGACGAAAACTTCCATTTCGGTGATCGCATGCATCGATTTCGGGGATTTTCCGAAAACTCTTTCCGGGATTAAACCATTTCCCGATGGGCGTCGACAGCAGAAAATTATTGCATCGCAACACGCCGCCCACCGACCCGGGAGTCCAACCACATGAGCCACTCCAGAACACTTCGCTTCGTCACGGCCGCCGTCGCGACGGTGCTCGCGATCGCAGCAACTTCGGCACACGCCGATGACACCAACCTCGTCATGACGCAGAAGTTACGTTGGCAGACGGCCGAGGCACTCGCCAGCGAAGCGGTACGCGTGTGTGCCAGCCGTGGCTACTCGGTCACGGCGACGGTCGTCGATCCGTCGGGCCACCAGCAGGCGGTCATCAAAGGTGACTCGGTGCCGCTGCAATCGCTTTCCGTCTCCTATCGCAAGGCCTACACCGCCTATTCCTACGGTCTGGCCTTCAACAAGGACTCCACCAGCGAACTGATCGCCGCGAAGGTAGCTGGCCCGCTCGATGGCGGTGTGCTGGCGACCGTTCCGGAAGTGATCTTCATCCCTGGCGGCGTGACGCTGCGCAAGGCCGATCGCACCGTGATCGGCGGCATCGGCGTGTCGGGTGCGCCGGGTGGCGATAAGGACGAAGCCTGCGCGCAGGCCGCCGTCGACAGATATCGACAGGAATTCCGTTGAAGCGGCGCAATGCTCGACTTAGTCGTGCGGGACCCTCGCATCATCTCAGGCCCCGCTCATCGAAATTCATGGACGGTGTTGCCGATGCGGCTCGCCGTGATGAGGGGCTGGATGGGGAGCCGGCGGATGCGGCCTGGATGGCTGGGGATGCGGTTGCGGGGCCGGCGCCTGCGGATGCGTCTCCGCATGTTGCTGCGCGTCCTCCCGAGGCGCGGTCGCCGGTGGCCTCGCAACCTCGTCGTGCACTTCGCCGTGCTGCGTCGGCGGATGGGGTTCCGCATTGGCTGGATGCTGTGTCGCGTCGTTGTGACCGAACTGCGCCGCATTCTGTGGCGCCGGGTGCGGCACCGGCTGATGTTCGACCTGCGGGGACCCCGCCATGTGTCCTTCGGTCGGGGCGCGCGACGTCATCGCGTTACCGTGCGACTCGGCCGCGTGATTCATCGCCATCGCATTCGCGTTCGCATGATTCGGCCCGTACTGCGCAGACGGACGTACGCCGGGCCGCGCGTCGTTGGCGCTGAAATGCGGCACCGTCATCGGCGCGGACGGATGCGCGCCGGGTCCCGGCTGCTGCGCATGCATCTGCGCCATCGGGGCCTGCGGCGTGCCATTGTGTACAAACGCGTTGTTCACCGTGTTGCCGTAGTTGTTCGTAATGTGGGTGTTGTTGATCCGGTTGATCACGGTGGTCGACCGCGAAACGTAAGTCGTGTGGTTATAGACCACCGCTGGGCGCTGCCAGCCGCCCGGGCCAGGACCACCGGGGCCACCCGGGGGCGGTCCACCCCAGTGCATGCCCCAGGCATGCCAGCCCCAGCCGACGTGTCCGAAGACAGCCCCAATCGTCACGGCAGCACCGAATCCAATGAGGCCCGCGGTGACCACGGCGCCCGGTGCATAAACCGGCGGGTGATAGACGTAGCCCGGATAGACCGCGACCGGCGCACCATAGACGACCGCGGGGTTATAGGCAGGCACGTAGACGACGTCCGGCTGCGCGGGCTCGATCACGATGGTCTGTGGCGGCGGTGGAACGACAGCGGGACCTTCGTACACGGCAGGCGCATTCGGCGCAGGCGTGTAATCCGCCGGCGCCGAGGTCTGCGAGACCTGGGTCACCCGCATCTGGCCAGTAGTGCGCAGATGACCGGATGCCTGGGCACGCTGGCGCATCACCTGGATCGCATTCAGCACATCGGTCGGATCGTTGTAGTACGCCTGCCCCAGCGACGTGGTCCACGCGATGTTCGTGGCCATCTGGGACAGCACCGCGGGAAACGCCGTCAGCGCTTTCACCGACGGATCCCAGGGCTGCTGGTCAGCGGCTGTGGCGAGTGCCTGTCCCTTGAGGTTCGGATTCTGCGCAAGCCACGTATTGGCTGCGGTGATCTGGTCCGGATAGGTCGCGCCGGCCAGCACCAGCGCGACGAGCTTGTCGGGAAACAGCGCGATCGGCGCGACCATCTGGTAGAGCTGGTCCGCCGTGGGCGGCGTATAGGCCACGGGAGTCGCCGAGGCCGGCTGGGCGGCCGATGCAGGCGGCGTCACGCTCGCCGCGGACGTATCGGCGGCAGGTGCCGGTTGCGCCGCGTCGTCATTCTTCTTCCCGCATGCACTGAGGCCCAGCATCGAAATCAGCAGCGACGACGCGATCAACCTTTGTACAGGACGGTGCCTTGTCTTCATTATTTTTCCCTCGTTTGTGAATCTGCATTGTTGTTCAGGGGCCCGCTCAGGCCCGGATGACTGGCATCGTGGAGAAGCGCCCGCCCAGCACGGGCCTCGAATCGATGCTCCACCAGCGGTCGAGGACCGTTGCGTAAAGCGAGCGGAAATCGACGCCCACCGGCAGGTTGCCGTTGCCGTCGAGCCGGTCGAGCGCCGGCGGCACGCCATACAGGCCGCCCTCCACTGCCCCACCCGCGATGAAATGCGGTGCCACCGTGCCGTGATCGGTGCCGCGGCTGCCGTTCTCCCGTGCGCGCCGGCCGAATTCCGCGTAGGTCATGATCAGCGTCGAATTCCAGCGGTTCATCCCGATGAGCGCACTGCGCATCGCGGCCATGCCTTCGGAGAACTGCCTGAGCAGGTTCTCCTGCTGGGCGGGCTGGTCGTGATGCGTGTCGAATCCGTTGAGCGTGAGCCGGATGACGGCAACGCCCGTCCCCGGAACGCGTCCGCCCGAGGGCGTCTCGGAAGCCGCCACGACCTGCATGGCGGTTCTGACGAGATTGCCGAATTGCCCTGACGGGAACGTCGTGTGCAATACGAACTGGCCATCGGCCGGGCGCAGACGATCAGCGGCACGCTGGATGTCGTGCTCGACATCCAGCACATGCACCATCTCCGGATTGCCGGCCGGCGCATCGACGGGCCGCGCCAGATGCGCATCCCGCAGAAACTGCTGCGGATTGACGAGCGCGATCGCGTGCGCGCCATTGGCGAGCGGCCCCATTTCAGCGCTGCCGACCACCACGGCGTCAGCGGCGAAACCCTGAGGCACCGGCCTCTTCTGGAACGCACGCGTGAGCCAGCCTGTGCCGAGATACTGGTCCGATGCCGAGGCCGTGTTCCAGATCTCGATCGAGCGGAAGTGCGAGAGGCTCGGCGCCGGATAGCTGACGCCCTGCACGATGGCCAGTTCGCGCTGCTGCCACAGCGGCAGCAGCGCCTGCATCGCCGGATGCAGGCCGGTCTGCGCGTCGAGCTGGATGACCCGGTCGCGTGCGATGCCGATAGTGGGACGAAGCTGCGCGTAGTGCGGCGACGCATACGGAATGACGGTGTTCAGGCCGTCGTTGCCGCCCTTCAGTTCGACGAGAATCAACAACCTCGTGTAGTCCGGGACATGTGCCGGCGTCGCAGCGAACGACAGCCCCGGTTGCATGAAGGCGGCCCCGAACGAAGCGGCACCGGCCCGAAGGAAATGGCGGCGGTTCATGATGGCATGCTCCTACTTGAGCTGGTACGCGGGGTCGGTGAGCAGCGCCTCGAGCAGCGCCCGCCCGTCGTCGTCGGTGGAAACCGGCTCGACCGGACGGGTGGCCAGCACCGCCCGCTCCAGCCGCCTGCGCGTGATCGCGTCGGGCACGCCGGTCACCGAGGCATTCTCTTCGGCAAGCCAGCGCGCCGGATCGAAATGCAGACCGTCACCGGCAGGACGCGGCGGTTGTTTCATCGCGGCCGGCATGACCGTGGCCTGGCCGTTGGGACGCGGCACCGGCTGCGTATTCATGCCGCCTGCCGGGCCCTTGCCCGACGAGCGCAGGACAGCTTCGACAAAACGTTCACGCGCGAGCAGCGTCGAGCTGTTGATCCAGGTCTGCCCGCCCGGCCACCCCTTGACGTTCGGCGGCTCGTAGAGGTCCTGCCCCAGGCCACGCAGTGTATTGGCCAACTGCTGCGGCGAACCGTATCCGACGTCGAACGAACGGATCGTGCCGATCACGAAATCGACCGGCGAGCGTGCGAGTGTTCCCCTCCCCTCCTGGTCCCAGAATGCCTGCGAGAGAAAGAGCGCGCGCAGTACCGCGCGGATGTCGTAACGGCTCGTGCGAAACGTATCGGCGATCACCGCAACCTGCGCGGGATCCGGCGTATCGGAAATGAATTCGCGCCATAGCTTCGCTGTGACGAAGTTCGCGGTCTCCGGCCGGGCCAGCAGCAGGTCGAGCATCTGGTCGCCGTCGAGATTCGCGGTCCTGCCGAAGACGGTCTTCGGACCGTTGTCGTGGGCAGCGGGGCGCCACACGAACTGCAGATTGCCGTCGAGACCCCAGCCGGTATAGGCACGCGCGGCCTCGGCGACGTCGTGCTGCGTGTAATGGCCCTCGCCGAGCGTGAAGAGTTCCATCACCTCGCGCGCGAAGTTCTCGTTCGGATGCCCCTTGCGGTTGCTCGCGCCGTCCAGGTATTGCAGCATCGCCGGATCCTTCGCGATGTCATGCAGCATCGTTCCGAAGTTGCCCAACGCGTCCCGGCGCAGCAGCACGTTCTGCGCGAGCATCGTTTGCGGCCACGGCACCTTGTCCTGACCGGAGACGAAATGGTTGTGCCAGAACATCGTCATGCGTTCGGTAAGCGGCGAAGGCGTGACGAGCATTTCCCTGACCCACCATGCTCGCGCATCCTGATAGCGTTCGCCGCGCACGGTGGCCTGTGCCTGCCTGTCCTCCGGCGTCCAGGCGTGTTGTTCCTGAGGAGTCGGTATGGGTTCACCGAACCACGCGGGAAGCGGCGTGACCGCCGTCTGGCGCGTCGTAGCGAGCAGTCGGTCGACGGCCTGTGCGCGGCTCAGTCCGACGTAATCCGCTGTTTGCCGCGGGTCTGGCGAGAAACCGGTCCGTTCGAGCAGGAATCTCGCGTCGTCGCTGTCGAGAACCGTACCCGTCGATGCCCCGATGTCAGAAGACTGCAAGGACGTCGCCAGCGGATGTGCCACGGGTGTCGCGGATACGGCAGTGCCGGCGAGCAGCAATGCAGCCGCTACCGGTACGACGCCCGGCACGATCCATCGTGCGTAGCGAAAACCTGCTTTCATGGTTGTCGGGATAAAGAGAAGACAACTGTTAAACCGGCGCCGCGTGACAACTCCGTCGGCCTGTTTGTAACAGACTGTGAGTCACGGGACCGCTCAGCGCGCGGGTGCGGACGCTGATGCTGCCGAAGCGACTGACGCCGTCGACGCGGGCAAAGCGGGCAACTGGAAAGATCCCCGACGCTGCAGTCCTTGAGCGAGCCGGATACGCTCGTCCAGCGGCAGCGTCGCCGCGAAAGCCACGATGCTTTCCTCGAGACGTTTGCGCTGCTCGACATCGGCATCCCGGGTTCGCGCGAGTGCCGCCTCGATGGCCTGCTGGTCGAACTGCGGTGCGACGAACAGTTGCGCCACGCTCCGGCGCCCCTCTCTCGCGTCCTTTGCGAGCGGCATCGCATCGCGATGCTGCTCTCTGAGCAGATTGATAAAAGCCTTGCGGTCCGGCGGCGGGAGGCCGTCCGCGGCAAACCGGATGTTGCGATGCTGCTGGGCAATGATCGCGTGTTCGTCGCCCATCCACCGGTACAGCGCACCGGCGATACCGCCTACGAGGAAGACGTTGAACGTCACGGAAATGATCAGCCAGGTCCTGCCGCGCGCCATCAGTCTGCCTCCGGATCGGCTGCGGGCACGGCGAACGCATCGAGCCGGAACGACACGGCGCCCTCGGGTGATCCGGGTACCGGGAAGCCATGCGAGATCGGCGACAGGAGCAGGGACATGAAGAGCATGCCGGCTGCAACGCCGATCGTGGCCGCGCCGACCAGGCCCGCGCCGGACCACCACGGATGGCGTCGCACGACAGAGGCTCGTTCTGGTGGAATGGTAGCCATCACGCGTGCGCGCAGTTCAGGATTGACCTCCGGGCTCCCGACCGTGTCGAGCAGCGCGTCGAGCAGGCGCTGGCGATCAAGGAGCGCGCGACCCGCGGGATCGAGCGCGTCGGCACAGCGAAGGGCCGCCTCCCGATGGGCGGCGGGCCACCGTTCGGGACGACTTCCCCATGTCTGGACCATGCGGTTGAACTCATCGGAAGTCATGGGAATATCTCCTTCATCCAGCGATGTCCAGCAGACGCTGCTTCAGCGTGCGCCGGGCCCTCGCAAGCAGGCTTTCGACTGCTTCCACGCTCACCTGCATGGCGGCAGCCGCCTCGACGTTGCTCAGCTCCTGGTAGTACGTCAGAACGAGCGCCTCGCGTTGTCGCACGGGTAACGCCAGCAGCGCCTGCCAGATGCGTGCGCGCATCGACTGCCCGGCTGCCGTGTCTTCCGGCGTGGGTGCCTGGTCGGCCAGCGCATCCAGTTCCATTGCTCCGCTCTCGTGTCGCCGGTGGCTGGCCGCGAGCCGGTCCTGGCACACATTCAGCACGATGCGGTGCAACCACGTATCGACTTTCGCGTCGTCCGACTTCCAGCTACGCGCGTATTTCCAGACCCGCACGAAAACGTCCTGCGCCACATCCTCGGCTTCGGCCTGATCGCCGCAGATACGATACGCGAGCGCAAGCACGCGCTGCAGTTTGCGCGTTACGAACATTTTTGCGGCAGCCTCGTCACCGTCTGCGATCCGCCTGATCAGCGCCGCATCGGGATCTCGTGGAAACACCTGTCGGTAACCGCGGATCAGGGCGCCCAGTGGCCTTCGACCCAGACCCAGCCCGGACCGCGTGCCGCCCAGTGGCCGGGGACCCAGTGGTAGCCAACGCGCACCGCTTCCCAATGTCCCGGCTCCCAGACGTAAGCTCCCTGTGCCCATCGCCAGTGACCGGCTGCCCAGATATAGCCGGGTCGCGGCCCAGGCACGACCTCGGCGCGCGGCGGCGGCGGCGCGGTATGCACGACGGCGGGCTGTGCGGGCTCGACGACACAGGATGCAAGGCTCACGCAAAGCAGTACCGCAGCCAGCGCCGTTTCAGCGACGAACTTCGCACGCTGCATGTTCACTACCGAAGCCCGTTCCGGGTATTGCCGCAAGGATTTTAATTTCATATCTGTTTCGCTCTGCTTTCAGCTATCCGTCACGTTGTTGTGTCCGGTGCGACAGCAAATCGCTCTTGTACATGGAATGCCCTTTAAACCGGGAATGTGGGCAACATCCGTCGCAAGCCGGGAAATTTTTTGTAGGAAAGCGGATTTACAGGACATTGATCCACGGCAGTTCATAGCGGGTTGCACTGTCGTGCGTATCGCGCCTTCATCCCTTCCAGGCCCAGGCTTTCGGAAGCGCGGTAACTGCATTGCCAGGTCAGCCCCGAAAACTCCAGGATTATTTAACATTTTAAGAAGGGTTCTAATTTAACGTTTTATCCGTTCAGATCCTGAACGTCTTTCCGTTAACGATGAAATGAAAATACCCGCATGGTTCTGATCCCGTGTTGAGCTTCATCCGGATGAATTCCAATCTTATGGCAACTGGTATGCAGTGCGGTACACCTCCGCTCGCTACACGAAACGGGTACAACTTCCCCGCCCCCGCGACTCATCAGGCGGTAGTCCCGCACGAGAGACGGATTGCCCGTTCACGCCAGCGCGTCACACCGTGGGGCGCTAGATCATGAGCGTCATAGGATGCATCGTCAACAGGCACAACATCTGGCTGGTGATGCTCGCCGGTCTGATCTGCTTCGCCGGCTCATGGGTGACAGCCCGGCTGTACCTGCGCACGCTCAATACCCGCGGGTTGCAGAAAACCGGCTGGCACGTCCTCACCGCCGTCGCGGCCGGCGTGGCGATCTGGTGCACGCACTTTATCGGCATGCTCGGCTTCAATCCGGGCGTGCCGGTCGGCTTCGATCCGCTTTTGACCATGGTCTCACTGGTCATCGCGGTCGCCGGCAGCACGCTCGGTTTCGTCATCGCGGGCAGCAAGCTGGCGCGGTTCACACCGGCCCTCGGCGGCGCGATCGTCGGCGTGGCGATCACGCTGATGCACTACACCGGCATGATCGCTTACCGGGTTCAGGGCATCGTTTCGTGGGACATGCCGTATCTGGTGGCGTCGATCTTCTTCGCCGTCACACTGTCCGCGGCGGCGCTGCACTTCGCCATGCAGACGGGGGCGCGAGGCGGCAACATCATGACCGGCCTGCTGGCTTCCGCGATTCTCGCCCTGCACTTCACCGGCATGACCGCTTTCCGTGTCGAAACCGTGCGGATCGACGGGTCGTTTTCGGATCCCGCGGCCCTGCAGACCCTCGCGATCGCGATCGCGGGCATGTCGCTTGTCATCGCCTGCACGGCACTCGTGAGCTATCTCATCGACGACAACGTGCGCGCCGAGTCGCTGGAGCATCTGCGCAGGATAGCGCTCAACGATGTCCTCACCGGCCTGCCGAACCGCATGAACTTCAACGAGCGGCTGGATCTCGAGATCGGCCTGGCGCGTGAACGGAAAAGCCGGCTCGCGCTGATCGGCATCGACCTGAACCGCTTCAAGGAAATCAACGATCTGCGCGGCCACCACACCGGGGACGAGGTGCTGCGCATTCTGGGCCAGCGCATGGCCAGCCTGCTGCGTGAAGGCGAGTTCGTCGCGCGGATCGGCGGCGATGAGTTTGTCGCGATTCATCGGCTGGCCGATGAAGCCGGGTTGCACGATTTCCTTGCAAGGCTCAAAGGCGCGTTGTACCGGCCGGTGCAACTCGACGGCTACCAGGTCACACCGGGGGCGAGCTTCGGGGTTTCCCTCTACCCTGACGACGCATCCACCAAGGCCGCGCTCATCAACAACGCCGATCTGGCCATGTACCGCGCCAAGGCCGATCTGATGCACTCCGTCTGCTTCTATGAGCCGGCGATGGACGAAATCGCCAGGGCACGGCGCAGCCTGGCGGCCGATCTGCGCGGCGCACTCGGCGGCAACCAGCTAAGCGTCCACTACCAGCTACAGGCCTCTCTTTCGACCGGCGAGATCCGGGGATTTGAAGCGTTGGTGCGGTGGAATCATCCCGACAGGGGCGCCATCGAGCCAGCGCAGTTCATTCCGCTCGCGGAGGAGGACGGGCTGATCCTTCAGATTGGCGAGTGGGTCCTGCGCGAAGCGTGCGCACAGGCAGTCTCCTGGGCGTCTTCCTGCAAGGTGGCGGTGAACCTGTCCGCCGTGCAGTTTGCGCATGCCGATCTGCCCCGGCTCGTCGCCGACGTCCTGAAACAGACGGGACTGGCACCCGGACGGCTGGAACTCGAACTGACAGAATCGACCATCTTCGCCGACAGGGAACGCTCGCTGCATACCCTTCGCCAGATCAAGGCGCTGGGCGTGAGCATCGCGCTCGATGACTTCGGTACCGGCTATTCGTCGCTCGACACGCTGCGTGCCTTCCCGTTCGACCGGATCAAGCTGGATCAGTCGTTCGTGAGCGAGGCCGTATCGAGCCCGCAGGACAAGGCAATCATTCGTGCGATCCTGGCGCTGGGCAAGAGCCTGGGTATCCCCGTCCTCGCCGAAGGCATCGAGACCTGGGACCAGCTTGCGCTTCTGACCGAGGAAGGCTGCGACGAGGCGCAGGGCTTCCTGCTCGGCCGGCCCGCCCCGCTCCACCATATTCCGGGCAGCACCCGGGTAGCGCTGGAACGTGACGGCCCGGAACAGCTTCGCACCACCTGTTAGACGGCATAAAGTACAGTTGTCGGGACGGCAATCAGGTTACGACAAGAGTAACGCAACGGCTAAGCTGGTCAACCGGATCTGGCAGACCGGAAAGAGAGCAGGATAATGACCGTAAAACGTATAGTTGCCGCTGCGAAGGAGTTCATGACGGTTCCCAGCGACAATCCGGAACTGCTCAGGGCGCAGTATCGCGCCTTCTCCCGTCAGCTTCCGCTGATGTATTTCATTCTCGTGTCGAGCACGTGGGGCGTGGCCATCACCCATGTGAGCCTTGCGCCGGCCTGGCTGACGATCGTCGCTCCAGTCCTGCTGACCGCCGTTTCAGCGGTACGCTTCATTCACTGGTGGAGTTCGCGCCGCGTTGACCCGATGCCGGAAGTGGCACGGCGCGCGCTGTTGCGCACGAATCTTTTCGGTGCGCTGATCGCCGTCGCCTTCACGTCGTGGGCCCTGCTGCTTTACCCATACGGCAATGCCTACGCAAAGGCCCAACTGGCCTTCTATATGGCCATTACCGTGATCGGCTGCATCTTCAGTCTGATGCACCTGCGTTCAGCCGCCCTCATCGTGACGGTCATCGTCAACGGTGCGTTCGTCTCGTTTTTTTCCCTGACCGGTGAACCGACGCTCATCGCCACCGCCGTCAACATCGCCCTCGTCTCGTTCGCGCTGCTCGTCCTCGTTGCGCTCAATTACCAGGACTTCACCCGCATGATCGACGCACAGACCGATGCGCGTCTGAGGGAGCAGGCCCAAAGCCGGCTGCTGCGCATGATCGACGACATGCCGGTTGCCGTGATGACCGTCGATCTGGCCACCTTCAACATCAACTACGTCAACGAAACGTCGAAGCACACGCTGCGCAGGATCGAACACCTGTTGCCCGTCAAAGCAGACCAGCTTGTCGGCACGTCCTTCGACGTCTTTCACAGGCATCCGGAACATCAACGCAGACTGGTATCCGATCCGGCCAACCTGCCGCACCGCACCCGCATCCGGCTCGGGCCGGAAGTGCTCGATCTGCAGGTGTCGGCGGTCAACGACGCACAGGGTACCTATATCGGGCCGATGCTCTCCTGGTCCATCGTCACGAAGCAGGTCGAAGCTGAAGAGCGTATCCACCGGCTTGCCCACTACGATGCGCTGACCGGCCTCGCCAACCGCGCAACCTTCCTCGAAAAGCTGGAGGACAGCCTTTCCAGTCCCGGCAACTCAACCGGCCTGCTTTATATTGATCTCGATGACTTCAAGCTGGTCAACGATGCCCGAGGGCATGGGGCCGGCGACAGATTGCTCGCCCAGGTGGCGGCACGGCTAAGCAGCCAGTGCCGCGAATCGTCCATGACCATTGGACGGATCGGCGGAGACGAGTTCGCGGTACTGCTGCAACATGATGACCCGCAGGAGACAGTCGTTCTCGCCAACGCACTCGTCGACGCCCTCAGCGCGCCATACAGCCTCGATCCAGGCCGGGAGGTGCGGATCGGCGCCTCCATCGGCATCGCCATCGCGCCCCTGCACGGCGAAAATGCGGGGACGCTGCTCTCGCGCGCCGACATTGCCTTGTATGCCGCGAAATCGTCGGGAAAGGGAACGGTCCGGATGTTCCTGCCGGATATGGAGGCGCGAATTCAGGAACGCCTGCGCCTCGAAGCGAAACTGCGCATTGCGCTGGATGAAAACCGCGGACTCTTCGTGTTCTACCAGCCGATCGTCGACATCAGGAGTGGACGGATTACCGCGCGCGAGGCACTGCTGCGCTGGCATCATCCACAGCGAGGCTGGATCTCACCCGCCGAGTTCATTCCGGTTGCGGAGGACAGCGGACTGGTCGACCGGCTCGGCCTGTTCGTACTCGGCCGCGCGTGCAGGGACGCTACCCGCTGGCCGGACGGCGCACGGGTTGCGGTGAACGTGTCGGCCGCGCAACTGGGCCGGGGCACACTCGTGGCCGCGGTACAGGGCGCGCTGGCCGCGTCCGGTCTTCCTCCCGACCAGCTCGAAATGGAGGTGACCGAAACCGCGCTGCTGCTCAATGAAGAACTGGCGATTGCCGATCTGCGCGGGCTGCGGGACATCGGCGTGCGCGTGGCGCTCGACGATTTCGGAACGGGGTTTTCGTCGCTTGCGCATCTTCGTGCCTTCCCGTTCGACAAGATCAAGATCGACGGTTCGTTTGTACGGGATGCCGTCATGCGACCCGATTGCGCCGCGGTCGTCAGGGCAATTGCCGACCTCGGCAAGCGGCTTGGCGTCACCACGGTTGCCGAGGGTGTCGAGACGCCGGAACAACTGGCCTGCGCCACTGCGGAAGGGTGCAACGAGGTTCAGGGTTTCATCTTTGGCCGGCCGATGCCGGACGAACACGATGTGCCTCTCGTCGAGCAGATCAGCGTCGCCACGATGGGTATCTCGTGATGCGCTGAACCGGTTGGCCTCGCCATCGCCGCTGCATGCCGGATGGCCAGTCTCCGGCTGATCGACCTTCTCCCATCCTGATGAATTGATCTTTTTTCGAGATCAGAACAAAAGTCGCGTTAGTTGACGCCAGTTCCTCTTGAAGACTCACAGACGACGCCGTGGTCAGGCAAAGCCGAATATAGCCTGCCCACTATATATGCATATGGATGGCCTCTGAAAATCGTCAGACAAAATGAATGGTTAATTGTTAAATACCATCATTTAATTAGTAAACCTAATGTTGTTTTTGTCCTATAGAAAAATTAAATATCGCGCCAACGTTTGCGGCTTGGTAGTCGGGCTCAACCCGGACTTCAGTCTTTTCAATCATCGCCGTATAAGCAGATTCAGGATGCATGACCATGAGCGTGAAGTACTCATCGGCCCGCATCCTGTACTCCCACGGACGCGGTGGCAAAAAATTTCCGCCGTGGTCCGAGCCGCTTACCCCTTCATTGGAAATGGAACCTCATATGAATCTGAATAAACTGTCTGTGAAGTCGAAGCTCACGGGCGCTTTCGGGGTACTGGCTATTGTGGTGCTTGTCGTATCAGGACTTTCGCTCAAAGAACTGAACGACGCCAATGACCGGTTCACCGGATATGTCAGCGGTATTAATGCACGCGCCGACATGGCTGAAGCAGTTCGTACTGCTGTTGACGATCGCGCCATGGCGGTACGCAACCTGGTGCTGGTTACGACGCCGGCCGACATAGACGTGGAAAAGGCAGCGGTCAACGACGCTGAACGAAGAGTCGAGGCTAATCTCGAAAAGTTCAACGCCATGGTGGCGAACGCTTCCGACATGAGCGAAAAGGGCCGAAGTCTGGCAGCCGAGCTTCCGCGGATCGAGGCACTTTATCGTCCCGTGGCTTTGGAAATCGACCGGCTGGCCTTGAACAACCAGCGCGATGCCGCAATTGCAGAGATTGCCACCAAATGCAGGCCGCTGCTGTCGGCACTGATCAAGGCGGCAAACGACTATGCGGACTTTACCCACGAACATGCGGCGCAGATGGTCCGGCAGTCAGCCGATCAGTTTGCGACCCAGCGGAACCTGCTGATTGCGATCTGTCTGGCTGCTATTGCGATGGCGGTCGTGGCGGGTATGGTCATCACGCGTGATCTGTTGCGTGCCCTCGGCGCCGAGCCGGCCGCATTGGGCGAAGTCACGCAGCGCGTGGCCAACGGCGATCTGAGTCCGGTACCTGGGGCGAAGCACGCGCCAGCCGGGAGCGTGCTCGCGTCGATGGGCGAGATGCAGGCCAGTCTCGTCCGGTTGATTGGTCAGGTGCGAACCTCAGCGGACAGCATTGCCACCGGCTCGAGCCAGATCGCTTCAGGTAACGTGGATCTTTCCTCGCGCACGGAGCAGCAGGCTGCTTCACTGCAGGAAACTGCAGCGAGCATGGAGGAACTGACCTCGACGGTGAGGCAGAATGCCGAGAACGCGCAGCAGGCAAGCTCGCTCTCGGCTAATGCATCCGACGTGGCGGGACGCGGCAATCAGGTCGTCAGTCAGGTGGTCGACACGATGGGCGAGATCAGCGCGAGCTCCAGCAAGATTGCCGAGATCACAGGAATCATCGAAGGGATTGCATTCCAGACCAACATCCTCGCGCTCAATGCAGCCGTGGAGGCGGCCCGCGCCGGGGAACAGGGTCGCGGGTTCGCAGTCGTTGCCAGTGAGGTCCGCAACCTCGCCCAGCGTTCGTCCAGCGCCGCGAAGGAAATCAAGGATCTGATCAACGCGTCGGTTCAGAAAATCCAGGATGGTTCGTCGCTTGCGAATGAGGCGGGCAAGACCATGTCGGAGGTCACACAGGCGGTGGCACGCGTGACCGACATCATGGGCGAAATCGCCGCTGCGTCGACCGAGCAGAGCCGGGGCATCGAACAGGTTAACCAGGCGATCACGCAGATGGACGAAGTCACCCAGCAGAATGCCGCGCTGGTCGAAGAAGCAGCGGCTGCGTCGAAGTCCCTTGAGGATCAGGGGCAGCAACTGAACCAGGCGATTGCGTTCTTTCGTCTGGACACCCAGCCCGCTGGGCATGCAACGGACAGACCCGCCCCGCTGGCTAACCCGCCTGTAGCCCGCACGCACGTCGGAAAGCCGGCGAGTCGTCAATCCACTGTGGCCGCTCGCCCTGCCGCTGCATCGACTCCCCTGTCCGATGCTCCAGCTACGGCAGTCGCCGGCGAAGGCTGGGACACGTTCTGAATCTGCGGGAAGGCGAGGACTATCTGCTCCGCGGTGGGCCGCGCCTTCTAGTACGTTTTGTACGGAAGAAATTTTCCCGACAGCACCAGCTTGACCCGATCGCCCTTCGGATCGGGTTCGCGCTGGATATCCATCGAAAAATCGATCGCGCTCATGATCCCGTCGCCGAACTCTTCATGGATCAGTTCCTTGATCGTCGAGCCGTAGACACTGACGATCTCGTACAGGCGATAGATCAGCGGGTCCGTCGGCACCGCGGCCGGCAGCGACCCCTTGCCCGGCACTACCTGTAACCAGCGAATCGCCTCTTCCGGCAGATCAAAGACTTCGCCAACGGTCTTGGCCTGCTGCCCGTCAAGTGTCATCTGCCCCAGACAGGCGGCAGTCGTCCATTCCTTGCTGCACCCGACCCTGGTCGCCACGTCTGCCCACTTGATACCGTTGGCTACTTTCGCGGCGACGATCATTTCGGTCACTTCGTTGCGGCTGGAAATCATGTTGAACTCCGTTTCAAAAAGAAAACGACACGTGTGGGCGGCGCGTGAGGCCGCTGTCCCGACTTCACAGCGACCCCGCGGCTTGCCGCAGGCTGTCACCCCAGTTATTCTGGCAATTGTAAATGATAATGGTTATCATTCATAAACCCGATTACGCAGACATTCCGTCGACGCAAAGGGAGCAAAAACAGGAGGCTTCATCATGCACGAGCAGATTGCCACACCTGGCCCCGTCGGCTCGCCATCCCGGGACCTGAGTCTGTCCCAGTGGGAAACCGTTACACGGCAAGCCATTGCCGCCGCGCGCGAAGCCGGGGCGGGTCCGGCGCTCGCCGGTTATGAGCAGGCGCTGTCGATCGCGCGTCAACTGATTGCCGCCCCTCCGTCCGGTCGCGCAGAGGACTGCGTAGCCGCGCTGGTCGTCTCGTACCACAACCTCGCCGACCTGCATGTCGAACAAGGCGATGCCGACACGGCAGCCAGTCATCTTTGCCGGGCGCATGAAGCGCTTATCGCGCTCATGCTCAACGCCGACCGGACCGCATCGCTGCGACAGGCCGCGTTACGCCACAGCCGCGAGACGCACTTCGCCCTGATTTCCCATGTGGCCCGCCACGGGCCGCATCCCCTCGTCACGCGTGCCCTGCGCATGGGTTGTCTGGCGTTCAACGTCGACGGCCCGACGCGGCACTGAACGACCTGCTGACGATCTGACCCAGCCCTGCAAGGAGACTCCCGATGCCTTACGTTTTGCCGGACCTGCCGTATGCGGTCGACGCGCTCGAGCCGCACATCGATACCCGCACGATGGAGATTCATCACTCCAAGCACCACCAGACCTACGTCAACAATCTCAACGCCGCAGTGCAAGGCACTGAATTCCAGGATCTGCCGGTCGAGACCCTGATCGCGCAGATCGGATCGCTTCCCGAAGCCATCCGCCTGCCGGTGCGCAACAACGGCGGCGGTCATGCGAATCACAGCCTGTTCTGGACCGTCATGTCACCGCGGGGCGGCGGCGAACCGGATGGGGCGCTCAGACAGGCGATCGACGCCGATCTGGGTGGCTTCGAGGCGTTCAAGGACGCGTTCACCAAGGCCGCGCTCACGCGGTTCGGCAGCGGCTGGGCGTGGCTGAGCGTCGACAACCAGGGCAAGCTGGTCGTCGAAAGCACCGGCAATCAGGACAGCCCGCTGATGGCGGGGCTGATGTCGGGAAACACACCGGTGCTCGGGCTCGACGTCTGGGAACACGCCTACTACCTGAAGTACCAGAACCGCAGGCCCGAATACATCGCGGCCTTCTACAACGTCGTCGACTGGCAGGAAGTCGCCCGGCGCTACGACGTCGCACGCGGGCACTGACCGGCCACGCCGCAAGCCGCCACGACAGCGGAAGCACACCCCGTCATGCAGAGCGGGCGGCCCGCGCGGTCGCCTGCTCAGGAACAGGAAACAGATATCATTGATCGCATGACGCCCGACGTCATGCGGGAGGTTTCGATGAACACCGTGCCCAGCCAACGTACGCTGACCGGACGCGCGACGAGCGCGATCCGCGACGTGCTCGCCAGCGGGCCACGCGGACCGCGCTCGCTGCTGCTGTTCGCGGGGCCCGCGGTGATTGCGTCGATCGCGTACATGGACCCAGGCAACTTCGCGACGAACATCCAGGCGGGCGCCGGATTCGGCTACGCGCTGCTGTGGGTCGTACTCGCGGCCAATCTCGTTGCGATGCTGTTCCAGGCGCTGTCCGCGAGGCTTGGCATCGTCACCGGCCGCAGTCTCGCCGAGCTCTGCCGCGAGCAGTTTTCCCGCCCCGCGGTCTACGCGATGTGGGGCGTGAGCGAAGTGGCGGCAATGGCGACCGATCTCGCCGAATTCCTCGGCGGCGCGATTGCCCTCGCCCTGCTCTTCAAGCTGCCGCTGATCGCGGGCATGGCCATCACGGCGATCGTCACCTACGCGATCCTGTTCTTCGAGAAGAACGGCTTCCGCCCGATGGAAATCGTAATCGGCGCGCTCGTCGGCGTGATCAGTCTCTGCTACCTCGCCGAGGTGTTCATCGCGCCCGTCGCATGGGGGCAGGCGGCGCTGCACACGTTCGTCCCGTCGATGCCCGGCGGCGGTGCGCTGACCTTGTCCGCCGGTATCGTCGGCGCCACTGTCATGCCGCACGCGATCTATCTGCACTCAGGGCTGACACAGGGCCGCATAGCCGGCTGCAATGCGCGCGAACGCCGGCTGCTGGTCCGCTTTTCGAACCTGGAGGTGATCGTCGCCCTGTCGATCGCCGGGCTCGTGAACATGGCGATGGTGATCATGGCGAGCGCCGCCTTTCATGCGGGCCATAGCGACGTCGCGGAAATCGAATCCGCATATCACACCCTCACGCCGCTGCTCGGCGCGGGCGCCGCCACCCTCTTCCTGATTTCGCTGCTGAGCTCCGGCGTGTCCAGCTCGGTCGTCGGAACGATGGCTGGCCAGATGATCATGCAGGGCTTCGTCGGCTTTCGCATCCCGGTCTGGCTGCGCAGGCTCGTCACGATGGCGCCTGCGTTCATCGTCGTCGCGCTCGGCGTGAACGCCACGCAGGCGCTGGTCATCAGCCAGGTCGTCCTGTCGTTCGCGCTGCCCGTTCCGATGATCGCTCTCGTGCGCTTCACGCGACGCCGCGACATCATGGGCGAATTCGCGAACGGCCGGATGACCGACATCGCGGCGATCGCGGCCACGGGCGTCATCCTTCTGCTGAACGCTGTCCTGCTGCTTCAGACTTTCGGCGTCGCGCTACCGGGCCTCACTGGCTGAACGGATCGTATCGCGCCGCGCGCCGCGCCGGCAGCGTTCACGAATACGCGCGGCCGTCGTAATCCGTCCATCGTCCCGCGGCGAAATCGTACAGCTTGCAATGACGCGCGGTCGCGAAGTACCAGCGCCACGAGAACGGCTGGATCACGATGCGCTCGGGCAGAAGTGTCTCGAGCTTCGCCTGCGCCTCCTCCAGGCGGTACAGCGGAATGCTCATGTCGAGGTGATGCGCGGTGTGCTCCATGATGTGATGCAGCAGCGCGCCGACATGCCATCGGAAGGTCAGGTGCACGGTGGTCGAAACGAACGGCTGCGCGTTCGCCCATGCGGTCCGGTCGTCGTACCAGCGAATCCGCTCGTGCGTATGGTGCACATAGACGACGAACCCGATCATCGAACACCAGAACAGGAACGGCACGACAAACCCGAACACCATCAGCACGGCCACCGGCTGCCCGGTCGCGACCGCGGCCCATGCGAGCACGCCCAGCCACGCGATGCCGAACGCGGCGACGAGGCAGCAGTCCCGGAAGAACACGGGCCGTCGGGTCGGCATCGCGGTTCTGCGCGGAAAGAACATCCGGCGCCACCAGATCTCGACCATGTAGTAGAGGCCAGGCGCCCAGCCGCTTCGGTAGATGCGCTCCAGCCACCGGCGCGGGCGCGAAAGCGCGCGGAATTCCGCGAGGCTCAGCGGTGCCCAGATGAAATCGAAGCCCTTCAGGTTCGTGTAGCCATGATGCACGACGTTGTGTCCGACTTCCCACAGGCTATACGGTGTCAGGGATGGCAGGAAGGCGATGCGGCCCAGCCATTTGTTGAGCGTGCGGCGTGGCGTGAGGCTCTGGTGGCACGCGTCGTGGCCGATGATGAAAAGACGCCCGATCACGAAGCCAGCAGCGAGTGCGCCGGTCAGTTTGAGCGCTACGCTGCGCGCGAAAACGACCAGCGCGATCAATGCGGCGAACACGACATAATCCAGGAGCAGCAGGACGACCGGATAAGCCGTCGTGCGTCCGGACAGCGATTCGAGCCACGAGCGCAGGATTTTCCGGTGTGGCAGAGGGTCGCCTGGCGGCACGGGCTGGACAGGCATCGTCATGGTTCGGTTTACCTCATCAGAAGAACAGGCGGATATGCAGCAGTGAAAGCGTCAGTAGCAGTGGGACGGTTACAGCAAGGCAACACGTAGCCACGCGCGTCGCCCCGTCGGGACCTTCAACCAGAATGCCGCGGTCCGTATTGACTGCGATCAACATCCGGCGGGATCTAGTCGATGGTGCTGGTCGATGCCGGCGCGCGCGACCCAATCACCCGCTCCAGCGCATCGGGCTGTTCCACCAGAACGCATTGCTTGCCGGTTCGCGAGCAGTAATCCTTCACCCGCCACCAGTCACCGTGACTCACGCATCCGGCCTGACAGATCACGAGGTCGGCGTCCGCCAGCCCTGCGTCGAGCTGTCCGCTATCGGCCGCATCCGTGCGGACAAGCCGCACGCCGGTCGCCGCGAGTGCGAGTTCGGCCTTTCCGGTCGGCGGACGATCCTGACCGATCCAGATCACGACCTTTCTGCGCTCGGTGGGACGCGCCGCGGAGCCATGCGCCGGCGCCGGCCGACGATTCTGGCTGGAAGGCACGCTGGACTCGCCGCGCATCAACGCATGGACCCTGGCCTCGAGCACACGCACCTGCTGCGCAAGGGCGAGCCGCTTCGGCAGTCCCGGAATCGCCGCCCTCACTTCCTCCAGTTCTTCCCGGGCCCACGCGAGCGCGGTCTCCCGGATCATCACCGCCCCACGCAACTGCATCGCCTGGGCCTCCAGTGCCGCGATCTTCCTCGCCTGCTCAACGATGACGTCCGACGCACGCGGCTGCGCACGCCCTGATTCCTGGACCACCCTGCCGTGTTCGTCGCACAGGTGCACCCAGTTCCGATCTGTCGCCGTCATTCCGATCCATCCTCGCTGGCATCAGCGCCGTAAGCTGGTCTTATATTAGCAATGATTCTCATTAACTTGAAGTCTCCCTGCAATGGGCACGTCCCGTTACCTGCCCTTGTCTGGAATCGGGGAACGTTTCTCGATGGCGACGATGCGCTGAGAATGCGCGCGTGCATCTGCATACCAGTGCATCGGGCAAGCCGCCATCTGGGCCATCCAGCACAGTCATGACGAGACCAAACAGACGATGGAAAATCGAGGTCGGATTCGAGGCCGCGCTCCATTCCGTCGAGCACTAAGCAACTGACGCTCAGCCCGCCGCATAAACGCTTTACGTCACGGCGGAATCCGGTTCAGTCGCTCTTTTGCGAGTGGAGCCTGGCATGCGCAAATGTCCGGAAGCTTTGCACCAAAGCGTCCAGCCCCGGCGCGCTCCTTTGGGAATTCCAGATGAAATACCCGCAACGGCGTGGCAGTACCGGCTGATCGATCGCGACGAACGCTACCCCGTCCGCATGTATATCGACGAGTGAATTGAGCACGAATCCGATGCCGATGCCTCGCGACACGAGGTTGATCGTGCTGAGGATATGGGACGACTCCGATACCACGTTGGGATAAAACCCCGCTGCGACGCACAAACCGATCAGCATGTCATAGATGACAGGCGAACTTTCCCGAGACTGCAAGACGAAGGGTTCGTCGCGAAGCTCGGAAATACTGATCCCCTTGCGTCTGGCCAATGCATGGTCAGACGGCACACAAACGACGAAACGGTCCTCGAAGAGCGCGATATGTTCCAGGTCGGTCGGGGGGAGAGGAACAGTGACGAGGCCCGCGTCAAGCCGCGCCGCATGAAGCAGTTCCAATTGCTTCTGGGACGAGACCTCTCGCAATGCGATCTCGATGCCCGGATTTTCTTCCCGGCATTGCGTGATCAATCGTTGGATTTCCTGCCGGAACACTGTTCCGGTAAAACCCATCTCGATCCGACCGGATTTACCGCTGGCCAGCATCCGCGCCATATTTTGCGTGCGGTTCGCCTGGTTGATGATTTCGCGGGCGTACGAAAGCATTTGTTCACCGGCGAGCGTGATTCGCACAGTCTTGTTGTCGCGTTCGAATAAGCGAAAGCCGAAGTCGTATTCCAGTTTGCTGATACTGGTGCTCAACGCGGGCTGGGAGAGGCACAGCCGTTCGGCGGCTCGGCCGAAGTGTGCCTCGTCAGCGAGAGCGAGAAAGTGCCGAAGTTGACGAAGCTCCATGTTCTGGGATCTGGCGGGAACGCCTTGATGTCTGGTGGAAAGCGGCCAAGCCTCACAATAAGCAAAATTTATCGCACCAGTCAAATATCCGATTGGACTGCCCTGTGCCGAGATTTCACAATTCCCGAAACGAGTTTGACGGCAAACGATCAACTACGAACCGCGCATTCTGCGGCATCCGGGTTGCACAATCAAGGAGACGACGTTGAACCGGACCAAAAATCCCACGGAAAGGCCCGCCATGATGAAAGTGGCTGCGGCAAGCTACATCGGCACACTTATCGAGTACTTCGATTTTTTCCTGTTTGGCACGGCAGCAGCACTGATCTTCAACAAGCTCTTTTTTCCTAATCTGAATCCGCTGGTGGGTACGCTCGCATCGTTCGGGGCGTTTGGCGCGGCGTTCGTCTCCAGGCCGCTGGGCGGCATCATATTCGGTCATTTCGGCGACCGGATCGGACGAAAATCGATGCTCGTGCTTAGTCTGCTGGTGGTCGGCCTGTCGACCGGGGCGGTGGGCCTTTTGCCGACATATACCCAGGTTGGCCTACTCGCGCCGGTGCTGCTGGTGTTTTTCCGCCTCACGCAAGGCATCGGTATCGGTGGAGAATGGAGCGGTGCGGTGCTCATGTCGATCGAGCACGCGCCCCCGCGCCTGCGCGCTTTCTACAGCAGCTTCCCGCAGTGCGGAATTCCAGCGGGAGTCCTGCTTTCAACCGCATCGTTTTACCTCGTCGAGAAGCTGCCGCCCGATCAGATGCTGAGCTGGGGATGGCGTGTGCCGTTCATCGGGAGCGCGGCGCTGGTGCTGCTCGGCTTATATATCCGGATGAACATCGAGGAAACACCGGCGTTCACGCAGGTGAAACAGCGCAAGCAGGAGGTGCGCTTCCCAGTCGTCGAAGTCCTGCGCACTTCATTCCGATCCCTGCTGATCAACGTGTGCGTATATGCGTCGCCCGGCGTCCTTTTCTACCTGGCGACCGTATTCATCATTCGCTACGGTGCCGACAGGGGCATTCCGCGTGGCACCATGCTCGGGGCCGTATGCACCGCGTCGTTCGTGCAGATCTTCACCCTTCCGTTGTACGCGATGCTGGCCGACAGGATCGGGCGCAAGCGCGCCCTGATGCTCGGCGCGCTGATAACCATCCTGGGTGCCTTCCCGGCTTTCTGGCTAATCGATACCGGCAAACCGGTATGCGTGTATCTCGCCCTGATGCTCCTGCTTCCGGTTATTCATTCGAGTACGCTGAGCCCGCTCGCGAGCTTCCTGCCTGAACAGTTCGAGACGCGGCTTCGCTATAGCGGTTCCGCCCTCAGCTATCAGTTGGGCGGTCTCATCATGAGCGCGCCCACCCCCTTCGTTGCCATGAGTCTATACGCGTCAACAGGCTCTTCATGGCCGATCGTGCTCTACATCATGATGGGGTCTTTGCTCACGCTGCTTGTCGTGCCGGCGGGACGCGAAACATACCGGGATGCGATCGACGACGTGGCGCGACACGACACGGACGACGTCGGATCGGGTTCGATAGCCGCGTCCGCGGGCATCGGACTGCACCGCTAGGCATACGAAAACGCGTTCAATTGCGCCGGCGTCGTGCGGGTGCGGGCGGCGCTCGCTCCGGCCTGTCTATCCACGCCTCAAGGCGATGCCGTATCCATAGTTGTTTTGCGAATCTTATTTAAACGAATCCAACGAAGGTAATCAGGAAATGAAGATCGGAAAACCAGAGCGATATTTGGATGCCGTCATCATCGGCGCGGGATTTGGGGGAGTCTACGCACTATACAAGTTGCGCAACCTGGGCTTGAACGTATGTGCGCTTGAAGCGGGCGTGGGGATTGGTGGCACGTGGTTCTGGAATCGTTATCCGGCCGCCCGCTGCGATGTCGAAAGTCTTCAATATTCGTACTCGTTTTCACCGGAGCTTCAGGAGGAATGGAAATGGCCGGAGCGCTACAGCGCGCAGCCAGATCTGCTCGCCTATATCAATCATGTCGTGGACAGATTCGAACTGCGGCCGCTGGTCGAGACGAATACACGAGTGACCGCGGCGGTCTTCAACGATGCGACCAACCTCTGGACCGTCGAAACGGACAAGGGAGAAGTAATCCACGCGCAATATTGCATCATGGCGACGGGCAATCTTTCCATTACCAATGTCCCGGCATTCAAAGGCCTCGAGTCCTTCAAGGGAAAATGGTTTCACACGGGGAACTGGCCGCGGCAACGGGTAGATTTCTCCGGTCTGCGCGTAGGCGTGGTGGGAACCGGGTCGTCCGGCATTCAGGTGATTCCGGAGATTGCCAGGGAAGCTGCGCATCTGCATGTGTTTCAACGTACGCCGAATTACTGCGTGCCGGCTGCAAACAGGCCGCTCGACGCGCAAACGGACAGTGCATACAAGAAGAACTATGCCGAAAGGCGCCGGGAAGCACTGGACACGCCATTTTGCATGGGAGGCTTTCCTGCCCCGATACATCGCGCGCTGGACGTGTCCGACGACGAGCGCAATCGCACCTATCAGAAGAAATGGGAATTCGGCGGAGCCGTGAGCTTCCTCTATTCGTACAAGGATCTGCTGATCGACAAACAGGCCAATCATACGGCCGCCGAGTTCGTACGAAAAAAGATTCGGGAAATTGTCAGAAATCCGAATGTGGCGGAACTCCTCTGCCCTATTGACTACCCGATCGGCGCAAAGCGGCTTTGCGTGTCGGATTCATATTACGAAACATACAATCGTGAAAACGTGACGCTGGTCGATGTGCGGGACGCGCCCATCATCGAGATCACCAGTGATGGGCTGCGTACGAAGGCCGCGCATTACGAACTGGATGCGCTTGTTTTTGCGACAGGCTTTGACGCGATCACCGGCGCGTTGTCGGAAATTGAAGTTCGTGGCAGCGGAGGCCGCACGCTCAGGCAGGCATGGGCGGCCGGTCCTCGTTCCTATCTGGGCCTGATGGTGGCCGGATTTCCGAACATGTTCCTGATTACCGGTCCCCAAAGCCCGTCGGTCAAGGCGAACATGGTGTGCGCGATCGAACAGCACGTGAACTGGATCGGGGACTGCCTGAAGTCGATCGAGGCGCGTGAAGCCGTCCGTATCGAAGCAAATCAGGATGCGCAGGACGCGTGGGTGGAGTACAGCAACCGCATCGTCGAAAACACACTTTATCCACTTGCGGAATCCTGGTATTCGGGGGCGAATATCCCGGGCAAACCTCGAAGCTTCGCCCTGTTCGTCGGTGGATTCGAGGCGTTCAGGCACAAGTGCGACGAAGTTGCCGCCAATGGATACGAGGGTTTCGTGATCAGTCAATCCAGCGCCCGTACCCGCATTTCCTCTGAAGCGTAAGGAGACACACGATGGACAATGAACTTTACCAGGAGGGAGACAGTATCAGGCGTGCCGTTCTGGGGACCGAATATGTCACGCAAGCGCGGATGAATGTCGACGAGTTCAGCCAGCCCTATCGGGATTTCGTGACCCAGCACGTCTGGGGTGCGGTGTGGATGCGCCCCGGCCTGAGTCTCAAAATGCGCAGTGCACTCAATGTGGCCGTCCTGTGTGCGCTTGGCCGGGAGCATGAACTGGAGTTGCATATCGGAGGGGCATTGCGCAACGGATTGTCGAAAGAAGAGATCAGGGAGATTTTTATTCAGGTCGGTGCCTATGCGGGTGTTCCGTGTGCCGTTTCTGCATTCAGGGTTGCGAGTCAAGCCTTCGACAAGATGGCTGACGCGGATCCCTCCGTCTGAATGCAAGGAGAAACAGCGTGGACATCGGATTCATTGGACTGGGGCAGATCGGCAGTCCCATCGCCAGGCGACTGTCGGCATCCGCGAATAGACTCGTCGTCTGCGATCGCCAACGCGACGCGTGCGCGCCATTCGAGGAGCAAGGCATCGAAGCCGTCTCGACGGGTATGGAGATCGCTCAACGAGCTTCGCTCATCTTTACCTGCCTGCCTTCGGAGGATTCGCTTCGCGAGGTCGTGCTCGGCCGGCATGGTATCCGGGAAGGCAGCGCGGTGCGTACCGTGGTCGATTTGTCGACGGTCGGCGCCAACGCGGCTGTCGAGCTGGCGCGGGAACTGGAAAGCGTGCACATCGGCTTGCTCGATTGTCCGGTGTCCGGCGGTGTGCAGGGGGCGGAACGCGGAGATCTCACGTTGATGGTCTCTGGTCCGAAACCGGTTTATGAGTCGGTACGCGAAGTCCTTACCTTGATTGGTCGGCCCTTTTTCCTTGGCGAAAAACGCGGCGCGGCCCAGACGATGAAGCTGATCAACAACCTTTTGTCGGCCACGGCATTGGCGGTCACCGCTGAAGCTTTCGTCCTGGGCGAGAAGGCGGGCCTGGATCCCACGATGATGATCGACATCCTGAACAGCGGCACGGGGCGCAACAGCGCGACGCAGACTAAGTTTCCTTGCGCGGTCCTGCCCCGGACTTTTCGCGCCGGCGCAGCCACGGGATTGATGGTGAAAGACGTCTCCCTCTATCTCGACGAGGCGTGTGCCTCCGGCGTGCAATCGGATATCGCCAGTGCGGTTTTCGATAAATGGAAAATGGTGGAATCCATCGCGGGGGCGCAATCCGATTTCACGGAAATCGTACGAGTGCTCGAGCGGCAAGCGGGAATCGGTTTTTCTCATTAGAGGCCCGTGATGCCTTTGCACCCTGCCATTTCCCAATTGATAGAAGCCGAACGGTCCATAGGGAGAAAACGCTTATCCGCGGGAACCGTGCAGGAAGCGCGCGACCAGGTAGAGCGCTCCGCTCAATTGCTGGGGCAAGGCCCCGAGGTATACGCGGTTTCCGATTTGCGCGTACCGACGCGTGATGGCGACATTGATGGTCGATTGCTGCGCACGGGTGAAACGGAACGCGGCTTGATCGTGTATCTGCATGGCGGCGGCTGGATCACCGGGTCGATCGCAAGCTCCGAAGCGCTAGCTCGGCACCTGGCGACGCGCTGCTCCTGCGCGGCGCTGCTTCTCGACTACCGGCTGGCGCCGGAGCATCCCTTTCCGGCGGCTTTCGAGGACGTGCAAGACGCGTTGCGCTGGGCCGGCGTGCATCGTGCCCGTCTGTGCGGGTCGGCTGGACCGCTCGTCATCGCCGGCGATAGCGCTGGTGCCAATCTGGCGACGGCGGCGGCAGCGGAACTCGGACGGTTACTCGACATTGCCCTGCAGGTGCTGTTCTATCCGGTCACGGACACCGATGTCGACAACGGCAGCTACCGGGAATTCGCGGACGGCCCCCGTCTGGGCCGCAACGACATGCTGTGGTTTCTCAAGCATTACGCGCCACCGGAAATGTGGGCGGATCCTCGCATCGCACCGCTGCGCAACCCGCGCCTCGATCAATCGCCTCCGGCATGGATAGCCACGGCCGAATACGATGTCCTTCGCGACGAAGGCGAGGCTTATGCGCGTGAACTGGCGGCGGCGGGCGTGCCCGTGGAACTCGTGCGGTTCGACGGGATGGTGCATGGCTTCGCACGAATGGTCAATTTCGTGGATACGGCGCACCGGGCGATCGACGCAGCGGCCGAAGCCATTCGGCGGCGAATTGCGCCAGGATGAAAATGTCCGGCGCACCCGTTCATATTCAAAAAGCAGCCACCGCAAATAGCCGCGTGGCGTAATCGGAGACGCAGAACATGCTGATGGAAAATAGAACCGCTATCGTTACCGGAGGCGCGGCGGGGATCGGATGGGCCGTGGCGGAGCGCCTCGCCGGCGAAGGTGCAGCAGTCGTGATTGCCGACGTGGACGCGACGCGGGGAAAGGAGAGCTCGGAAAAGATTCGCAACCAGGGAGGAAAAGCGTGGTACTTCGAAACTGATATCTCCGACCCGGCGTCACTGGATGCGTTGGTCGAATTTTCGGCCCGCACGCTTGGAAAAATCGACGTTCTCGTCAACAACGCCGGCGTGACGCGGCGCATCGAGATCCTGGATCTTTCAGTCGAAGAATGGGACTGGATACAAAACATCAACACCCGCGGGATGTTCTTCTGTCTGCAGCGTGTCGCCCGGCATATGAAAGAAACGGGAGGCGGACGCATCATCAACATGTCGTCCATATCCGGGAAAGGATTCAAGGGCGCCTCGAATGCGAGCTATGCCGTGTCCAAGGCGGCGGCCATCGCCGTCGCGCGCGTGGCCGCCGTCGAATTGGGCAAGCACAACATCACGGTCAATGCGGTGTGTCCCGGGCTCACAGCGACAGACCTGCTCAGGCGCTTGACGGCCGCGCATCCTGAGCGGCAAGCCGAACTCGCCGCGGGAACGGCGCTCGGGAAAACAAACGAACCGGCCGACATCGCGGATGCGGTTCTGTTCCTCGCATCCGATATGGCTCGAAACATCACCGGCCAGTCGCTCAACGTCGACTGCGGTCTCGTGTGGGACTAGGAGAAAGGCCGCAACCCTGTTCCCGCTTCTTCTCAAATCCGAAGGAAGGAAACGAATGCTGGACATGCAAACAAAAAACAATGGCGGCCTGCAGATCGGGATCGACGTCGGAGGGACATTCACGGATTTCGTTGCATTTAATCCGCGCGATGACAGTCTTTTTTTCTACAAGGAGCCGTCCACGCCGGACGAGCCCGCCCGCGCGCTCATCGAGGGCCTCTCCGGGCTACTTGAAGCACTCGGGCTAGGCCCGCGGGACATATCGGTCCTGATGCATGGAACCACGATCGGTCTGAACGCCATCATTCAACGGACCGGCGCGCGCATCGGCCTGGTCGTAACGAACGGTTATCGGGATATTCTGGAGATCGGGCGCTGCCGGATGCCGTCGTCGTTCGACTTTCACGCCGAGAAGGAAACGCCGCTGATCCCGCGTTCCCATGTCCTGGAGATCGGCGCGCGCTTCTCGGCCAAAGGAGAGCCGACCGAGTGGCCTGAGCAGGCGCAGATCGAGCGAGTCGGCGCCGCGCTGTCCGCGCTCGACGTCGATGCGGCTGCTCTGGTGCTGATCAACGGCTATGCCAATCCCGAACTCGAAGCCGGCCTGGCGGAATCGCTGTCCATCGCCGCGGGAGGATTGCAAATCACTTCAGCCGCGGCCATCTGGCCGGAAATCCGTGAATACGAGCGCACGCTCGTTGCATGCCTGAACAGCTACATCCAGCCTCTGATGGTCCGCTACTTCGACAAACTGCGGACGGGGCTGCGTGCGCGCGAAGTCGAGGCGCCGATTATCGTAACGGCCTCGAACGGCGGCTCGCTCAGCGCCGGGTCGGCCTTGAAAAGGCCGGTCGAGACGATCCTGTCGGGGCCGGCATCGGGCGTGATGGCCGCGGTACGCCTCGCGCAGTCGACAGGCATGGCCCACATCATCACGTTCGACATGGGAGGCACGTCGTCCGATATCGCGATCGCGTCGGCAGGCGCTCCGGAACTCTCCACGCGGACCGACGTCGGCGGCTTGCCACTCGTTTTGCCCGTCGTCGACGTCAGCGCCATCGGGGCGGGCGGCGGTTCCATCGTATGGGTCGACAAACACGGGATATTGAAAGTCGGCCCACGGAGTACCGGCGCGAATCCGGGCCCCGTCTCATACGGTCACGGCGGTACCGAACCCGCGGTGACGGACTGCTATCTGACGTTGGGCTATATCGACCCGGCCGCCTTCCTCGGTGGCCGGATGCGGCTCGACGCTCAGGCCGCCCGCGACGCGCTCTCGTCGATTGCTCGGAGAATCGGCCTGGACGGCGAAGAGAATTTAGCCGCCCGTGCCGCCGAAGGCGCGCTGGCCGTCACTACGGCGGGGATGGCGAGCGCGCTTTTCAAGACGCTGGCCCAGCGCGGCCTCGATCCGCGCGGCTTCGCGCTGGTGCCGTTCGGCGGCGCCGGCCCGACGCATGCCACCCTGCTGGCCGAGGAAGTCGGCATTCCGCATGTCATCGTGCCTCCCGCCGCTGGTACGTTCTGCGCGATGGGTGCCGCCGCAGCCGATCTACGGCGAGATTTCGTGCGCACGCTGCGCGTGCCGCTGAATCCGCCGAACGTTTGCACGCTCGTGAACGTTTTCGACGTATTGCAGACAGAGGGCGAGGCATGGCTGACCGCCGAAGGGGGTACACGCGAAGGCGTGTCGTTCGAGCGTGCCGTCGACATGCGCTACGTCGGCCAGGCATACGAGCTTCGTGTCCCGCTTCATGACCTGACGATCGATGCCGATACGATCGTGGAAGCATTCCATCGCGAGCATGAGCGAATCTACGGCTTCAGGGACCCGGACGCCAGCATCGAACTCGGCACGGCGCGGCTCGCCGCGACCGGCAAGACGCCCGATTTGCCCGTGCCGACGCTACGGAGCAGCGATGTGCCGGCGACGCCGAAAGGAACGCGGAATATCTTCCAGGATGGCGTATGGGTTGAAGCGACGGTCTACGACCGCGCCGCGCTGGCCGCGTCCCAGTCCATTTCTGGTCCCGCGATTGTCGAACAGCCTGACACGACGGTCGTCATTCGTTCAGGCTGGTCAGCGCGCGTCGACCACGCGGGCAATCTTCATCTCGAAGGTAGAGTCATATGAAACTCGATTCCGTCACACTTGAGATCCTCAATAACAAGGTCGCCGCCATTACCGAAGAGATGTGCCTGACGCTCCAACGTACCGGCCGCACGCTCTACGTCAAGGAGACCGCCGATTTCGCATGTGCGCTGGTAGGGCTCGACGGACGCTTCTTCGCTTATCCGCGCTCGATCGGCATCTCCGGATTCGTCGGGCTGGAGTGCCTGCCGGCGATTCAGGCGGTCGGTCCGCTGGAGCCCGGCGACATCATCTTGACGAATGACCCCTATCGGTCGGAAGGACTCGCGACCCACCTGCCCGATTTCCACATGATCAAGCCGTATTTTCACGAAGGGAAGATCGTGGCCTATGGCTGGTGCTTCGTCCATTGCTCCGATATCGGCGGCCGCGTGCCCTCCTCGATCTCGCCGACCAATGCCGAAATCTTCCAGGAAGGCATCCGCATCCCGCCGGTCAAGTTCATGCGGGCGGGAAAAACCAACGACGACATCTGCACACTCCTCGACGCCAATAGCCGCACGCCGGATGCAAATATGGGCGACATTCGCGCAATGATCGGAACGCTCGCCGCCGGCGAACGACGTATTGCGCAGGTGATAAAACAGCATGGGGTCGATGCGCTTCTGGACGGCCAGCGCGATCTTGTCGCTTATGCCGATATCAAGGCACGCAGCGTCATTTCGACCATTCCGAACGGCACGTACCGCTTCGTCGACTATCTCGACGACGATGCCGTCAGTTCCCTGCCGGTGCGTCTCGCGCTTGCCGTCACCGTGGATAACGGAACCGTGAACCTCGACTTCACCGGTACCGATCCCCAGGTCGCGGCCGCGATGAACATTCCATCGCGCGGCCGTCCCCACTCGTGGCTGACGCTGCGCGTCGTTGCGCTGATTCACACGCTTGACAAGACGGTTCCCGTCAACGCGGGCCTGCTCGGTCCGGTATCCGTCACGGCTCCGCCCGGGACCATCGTGAACCCGGAAGAACCGGCGGCGACAGGTGTGCGCCATGCGGCCGCGACCCGCGTCAACGACGTGCTCAATGGCGCGTTCGGCCTCGCGCTTCCTTCGGTAATGCCCGCGGCGGCGTCCGGCCTCATCGTGCCGGTGGTATTGGCCGAACCCGACGATGCGGGTGGGCACAACGTGCAGGTGCTCGAACCGTTGATCGGCGGAGCGGGAGCGTGGGAAGGCCACGACGGCATAGACGGGCGAGACTGCGGGATCGCTAATCTTGCCAACAATCCCGTCGAAACCGTGGAAGCCGAAATCGCAGTCGAAATAATTCGCTACGCGCTAAGGCCGGATTCCGGCGGTCCCGGCAAGTGGCGCGGCGGCTGTGGCGTCGAACTTACATTCCGTGTCCTCGTGGAGGGTAGCTACGTATTGGCGCGCGGTTTGGAGCGGCTCGTTTTCCGTCCGTGGGGGCGTTGCGGAGGCGGGCCCGGTCAGCCGGGCAGCCTCGTCGTGAACGAAGGCAAGGCGGACGAGCGTCGGTTGGGCAAGATCGACGTCATTGAATTGAGCCGGGGCGACATCGTCAGCTTCCATATGCCGGGCGCCGGCGGCTGGGGCGACCCGTACGAGCGTGATGCGGCGGCCGTTCTGGCCGATGTTCAGAATGGGCTGGTCACGATCGAGGGGGCGCAAAGAGACTATGGAGTCGTCATTCGCGACGACGCGGTCGACCAGATTTCGACGGCCTCCTTGAGGAAAACGGAGCGCGTGCCCAGTCCGGATATTGCATTCGGCCCCGAACGGGAAGCGTGGGACAGCGTATTTTGTGCGGCGCAGATGGATCGCTTCAACGCAATGCTTCTGAAGCAGCCGTTGGCACGGCGGCAGAAATACAGACGTGAGGCGGTAAACGGAATCTTGTCCATGCTGCCGAAAGGGTTCCCGAAGTCGCCCGCGAACGAAGAGAGTATTCGCCTGGCCCGATCCGCGTTCAGCGAACTGTCGAAGACTATTTGATCGATTGTTTGCTGGTAGCGGGGACTTGGGATATGTTCGTGCCAGTAACGGATTTCCGCTAACACCCCGTAGGAGTTATCTAGATGTTCGATTCGCAAAGAATGTCGATGTTGCAGCGTCTGCTGGACAAAGAGGAAATCAGGGAATCGCTTTGTCGATACGCTCGCGGAGTAGATAGGGGCGACTGGGACCTGGTTCGATCTACGTATCATGCGGACGCCTACGATGAGCATGGGGATTATGTAGGTGGCATCGACGGTTTTATTGAATACCTCGATCGCCGGTTCTCGGACATAGACAACTCTGTCCACTTTCTCGGAAACAGCCTGATCGAGTTTTCGGGACCCGACGTCGCGCTGGTTGAAACCTACTTCGTAAGCAGGCGGCTGCGCCCTGCCTCGGAGGTAGACGGCTCGATTGCCGGTCCGGAGGATGCCATAGCCCGTGAGCTTTGGGGACGCTATGTCGATCGCTTCGAACGGCGCAACGCCGAATGGAAGGTCGCCCATCGGACCGTTGTTCGAGAAGCCTTTTCCAGCGCGGTCGCGCTTGGCGGCAGACGGTATGGGAATCACCGGTGGGGACGGCGTGATGGCCAGGACAGGCTATACGAGCTGCGTGCCGAGATTTTCCAGGGTAAATAAGCTGGAGTGCGGACTGCCATCTGTCCGTAAGCGAGTCCTCGGCGCCGTATAGAGTTCGGCGCTGAGTTTGGCTACTTTAGTGCCCACCAAATGGTCCCCAAGGTACGAGTTTCTATGCCTTGTAGGGATTTGGAACCTATCTTTTGACCAGACGCATCAAAGAATTCTCCTTGCGTCGCCGAATTGCGGCGCGGCCAACGAAGTAGATTCTTACCAGAACAAGCAAACAACAGATCCCGATGAATGTAGCACTGAGCGGCTGCTCTATAAATACCGACATAGAGCCGTGAGAGAGCGACAGCGAGCGTCGGAAATTTTCTTCCACCATCGGTCCGAGCACGAAACCGAGCAAAATCGGCGATACCGGGAAATCGAGCACCACGAATATCGCGCCGATGATACCGAACACCAATACCTCGCCGACCTCAAAAAGGCTGTTGTTCGTGCTGTACACACCTATCGCGATGAAAAACAACGCGGCGGGGAACAGATATCTGTACGGAACCTTAAGTACCTTTACCCAAAGCTGAATGAGCGGCACGTTCAGGAGAACCAGCAGTACATTGCCGACCCAGAAACTCGCAATCAACCCCCAGAAGATGTCCGCATGCTCGGTGATCAACTGCGGTCCGGGCTGTATACCTTGAATCAGCAACGCGCCGAGTATGAGCGCCATGACCGGATCGCCCGGAATGCCGAGGCTCATGGTCGGAATGAAATCGACCTGGATTTTCGAGTGCGTCGAGGCTTCCGGTGCCGCCACCCCTTCGAGCGCCCCCTTACCGAAGCGTTGCGGAGTTTTCGACACTTTCTTCTCCAGCGCATATGCAATGAAGGTGGTGATAGTTGGGCCGGTACCGGGCATCGCGCCAAACAGCGTGCCGACAAACGTGCCGCGTACGATAGGGAGGAATGCCTGCCTGATTTCGGCCCAAGACGGACGCATGTCCCGCATGCGCACGTTCATGCTGCTGCCGACTGTCTGAATCCGGTTGACGTTTCGAAGAAATTCCGTCACGCCGAAAAGTCCCAACGCGAGCGCGACCAGTTGCACACCGTCGGCGAGTTGGGGAAAACCGAAATTGAATCGCATTACACCCGTGTTGACATCCGTACCCACCGTGCCCAATAGAAGCCCCACCACCGTCATCGCAACACCCTTGAGGGGTGAACCTCTCGACATCGTTCCGCCGGCCAGCAGACCGAGCAACATGATCGAGAACAATTCCGCGGGACCGAATTTAAACGCGACGTTCACGAGCAGAGGTGACGCGAAGATCATGACGATGATACCCACGGACGCGGCAAAGAACGATGCCATCATCGTGATTCCCAAAGCGGATCCGCCCTTCCCTTTCCGTGTCATTGGGTAACCGTCGAGACAGGTTACCGCGTGTGGAGGATGGCAAGGCAGGTTTAGCAAGATCGCGCCAATTGCGCCGCCGTACTGTGATCCGTAGAAAATTCCCGCGAGCATCAGGATAGCGGGGACGGGATGCATGGTGTAAGTCAACGGCAATAGTAACGAAATCGCAGACAGCGGCCCCATCCCGGGTAGCACCCCTATCAGATTGCCGACAAGCACGCCGAAGAAAGACCACAAAAAATTATGCCACTCGAGCGCGACGCCAAAGCCTTGCAACAAGTCAGCCAGCGAATGTCCAATCATAACTTTTCAGCCCCACGTAAATAGCGGGAATTGCACCTGCAGCGCCCACCAGAAGATGACGATGCAAACGACGGTGATGACTGCGGCAAGCGTCAGCGCGGATCGCCATGTGTTGTCGCGATCGCCAAGCGCGGAGATGAATGTGATCGCAAAAGTCGCGGGCACCAGTCCACCCCACTTCCCCAACACGAGAAATGACATCACGCCCGCCGTGATGCATATCCAGCCGCGCCAGTCCATTCGCTCCGGTGTCTCGTGTACCAGACCTTCATGTTCGGTCTGTGTCCGCGTCCGCTTCGCGGTGCCGGCGATCAATAGTCCGATGAAGCCGAGAATGACGCCAAGGGATACCGGAAAAAATCCAGGACCCATTTCGGTCAGTGAACCCACACTATATTGAATACCATTCACGATGGCACCCACCCCAATTAGAATCATGAGTCCCCCGCCGTAATATTCCCGCTTATATCCGCTAATAAATTGAGACTTGCCGTCACTGCCAGTCATTGCTCGTTCTCCGGATTGACGTCGCTGCGCCGGACATACTCATTTACGGAACCTCTGTAAACGCGCTTATTTCCAGCCAGATCGGTCTTTTTCAATTGATTTTAATATTGGCGGCTTTGACTACCTTCCCGTATTTCTCCTGGTCGTGTTCGATAATTTTCGCGAACTCGGCCGGCGTGGAAATCAGTGTCTGGCCGCCGTTGTCGGATACGAATTTTTGCACGCCGGGCATCGTCAAAGTCTGGTTGATTGCCGCGGACAGCTTGTCGATTACCGGTTGAGGCGTCCCTGCCCGCCCAACTATTCCGAACATCACTTTTACATCCAACGGCGCAATACCAGCTTCGGTGAATGTCGGAACATCGGGGATCAACGGATCTCGCGTCTGGCTATCGATTGCGAGAGGTTTCACCTGATTCGCGCGAATTGCCCCCAGATTGGTGAGCACGCTACCCATCCTCATCTGAATGCGGCCACCGATCAGATCGACCAGCAGTGGTGCCGATCCTTTGTACGGGACATGATTGAGCTTGATACCGTTGTTGTAGCTCATCAATTCCACGGCTAACTGATCTGCCGAACCGACACCCGAGGACCCGTAGTTCACCTTGCCCGGCTGGGCTTTTGCATACGCCAGAAAATCCTTCAACGATTTGACCGGTACCGAATTCCCGACGACCAGCACCAAAGGACTAACTGACAATGTCGAGATTGGCGCGAAGTCCCTGATCGGATCATAGGGCGGTTTGGCCATGATCAACGGATTAATAAGTTCGGCCGGATAGACGGTCAGTTCCAGTGTGTAGCCGTCCGCCGGAAAGCTTTCCAGCGCGAGTGCGCCCACCACGCCATTCGCGCCGGGGCGATTGTCCACCACGATCGGCTGCCCGAGGCGGTCGGCCAGCTTGGCGGCCACGAGCCGACCGAGCAGATCCGTACTGCCGCCCGGTGGGCCGGGGATGATAAGTCTGATCGGCTTGGTCGGATATTCGTCCGCCTTGGCAACGGCAGGAGCAACGGCGATCGCCAACACGAGTGCAGTTAACAATAAACGGGCGGCTCTGAAAATTCCCATGACGTCTCCATGTCGAGTGTTATAGATTATCGAGTGCAATATATTCGGAAGTACGCGATATCGAATCGCGCTCCGCCACACTGATCAGATCATGTGCGACGGCCCGGCTATGACCGTCTTCCTTCAACGCGTGCAGCGTACGCTGCATCGCCTTGGCGGCGGCGCGCTGCAAGTCGCTGGGAACGATCACAACGCGAACGCCGGCTTGCTGCAACGCTTCCGTTGGCATCAGCGGCGTCTTGCCGCCGTAGTACATGTTGATAAGCTTGGGCACCTTTATCTCGGTACCCAGTCGTTCGATTTCTGCCGCGCTGGCTACACCTTCGACAAATACCATGTCGACATCCATGCTCTCGTATGCCTTGACGCGAGTCAGCGCGGCTTCAAAGCCTTCTTCTGAATTGGCATCGGTCCGCGCGATCAGCACGACGTCGCCGCTGCCGATCGCATGTCGCGCGACGCGCAGGCGGTGACACATCTCGTCGATCGGGATGATGCTCTTGCCGCTCAGGCGTCCGCATCTTTTCGGGAAAACCTGATCTTCGATATGCAAGGCGGCGACGCCCGCACGTGCAAACAGCCGCACCGTGCGGTCGATGTTGGCCGCTCCTCCGAAACCCGTGTCGGCGTCGGCGATCACGGGAAGAGCGGTGGCGGACACAATCTTTTCGAGACGCTCGACAACTTCGGTCAAGCTCAGCACGTTGAGGTCCGGATACCCCGCCGCACGCGAAATAGCACCACCGCTCGCATACATTGCGCTATAGCCGGCGCCTTCCACCAATTGCGCCGATAGGCCATCGAACACGCCGGGCGCAAGGATCACCTTCCCGGAATTGAGAAGTGCCCTGAAAGTTTGAGGCATCACTGCTCCTTCGAATGAAATGGCAACCGCCGATCTCAGGCCACGCGCTTGCCGACGGCTTCGACGGCCGCCGTCGCCAACACGCCCGAACTGACGAGCCCGCCAACGTAGCCGCAGAAATCTCCGCCGTCGACCCCGCCAACCGCGGTGCCGGCGGCGTATAGGCCTTCGATGGGCTCACCATTCGTTTTCAATACCTGGGCGTGCTCGTTCACCCGGATGCCACCCATCGTGTACGTGATACCCGCGCATACAGGAATGGCCATGAACGGTGCTTGCGCAATCGGCGCCGCGGGACGAAGTCCCGGCGTCCGGGCGGGCGACAGTTCATTCAGCGATGATCGCCGAACCGCGTCGTTGTGCGTGCGTACGGTCTGTTCAAGTTGTTCGCGCGGCAGACCCGCCTTTGTCGCTAGCCCGGCAATATCCGAAGCTTGATGAATCGTCGCTCCGCCATTCACGATGTGCGGGTTGGCCGGGATTCTGGCGGCACGTCCGGCGGTAGCCCAGATGGTTGCGTCAATCACGATCGTTGCGGAAAGCGGATCGGATAGCCGTGCCACCGAATTGGCCAGATAAATTCCGCCACGCCCTTCGTCGGCAAAGCGCGTCCCTTCGGCATTCACTAATATCCCCGAGACAGCGAGTGCGTCGAGCTCCGGGTATGGCCACAAATTGTCATTGGTCATCGCATCGCGCGACAGCAGATGACCGTAGAAGCTGTCGAGTCTGGAAGTAGCCGCGCCGACCGCCATCGCCATTCTTAATCCATCTCCGGTGCCGGTGCTTGCGCCGCGCTGCTTCAGGCGCTCTGGCGCGGGCGAAACATGTTCGCGCAGCATCTCCAGATTTCCCTGAAAACCACCGTCGCAGATAATTACGGCATCCGCATCGATTTGCATCGCGCCGGACGGACCGACGCCATCCACGCCGTGGCAACGGCCTTGCGTCATCCTCAGCCCGGTTATCGTGGTCTGCATGAGCATCGTCCCGCCAAGTTTGCGAAACGCCAAGGCGAGTTGCCGCAGTAATACGTCGGGACCCCGCCCTTTCCAGTCCTGTCCGGGCCCGAGGCTTCGAGGCGGGGCGGCCGTCCAGAACTGCCACGGCGACGGTGGACGCATGAAGCGGACGCCGTGGCCCCGCAGCCAGTCCACGAGCGCCAAACCGCCGCGTGCGAGCGTCGTCGCCAATTGTGGATCGGTTGCGCCGCCGGTCCTGGTTTCGATAATGGAGACCAACTCATCCGGGGGTAACGAAACGTCGCTGAAGCCGAGATGGAAAAGTCCACCCGACATCCTCGCGTTGCACGGATATTGATCGGTCGCCCCTTTTTCCACCAGCGTCACCTTCATGCCGGCCTCGACACCACGAACCGCGGCAACGAGCCCCGCCATGCCGCCGCCGATCACGACCAGGTGTACTGGTTTTGACTTGAGATTAACTATGACTGTCTCCTTGGTGGCGATGTCGCCGGGCAGCATATCGATGTACTGCCCGGGCAGTGATCGCGTCTTTTAATATCGATCGGAAAATCGCGCTGAGCTTCACGTGCGCAAAACACATCAAGCAATGGATATGCCATCGTTGCACGAGCTCATCGACAGACGTGGCACCGAAGACAGCGCGCTCCGAGTACACATCTACGCCATGGACTGTCTCGCGCAAAGACACGAACTGTCCCGTGAAAAGACAATAGCGATATCAAGGTGTCTTCATCGGCGACGAGTTCATCGTCCCTCGGCGGCGCGGCCGATGCTCATGCCGGTATAGCGGTCTGTCCGCCGTTGATTGATCGATATCTGGCGCAGAATTTGCGTAAGCCACGGCTCTCAATATGCAATGAGGTCCGTCAGATGATCAAAAAAAATAAGGTTGCGGTTGTCTCAGGTGCTGCATCGGGGATTGGTCTCGCCGTTGCGGAACAACTCGCGGCACAGGAATATACGCTTGTGTTGATAGACAGAAGTCCGGCAGTCGAGCAGGTCGCGTCGCGCCTGTCGTCCCACACTGCCGGCTCGGCCGAAGCTTTCGTCCTCGATCTGTCCAATTCCGGCCAGATCCGCAATTTCATCGACAAGGCAAGCGCACGCTACGGGCGGGTCGACGTATTGGTCAACAACGCGGCGATCCACATCAAGAATGAGGGAACGAAATTTTCGTTTGAAGACGTGACGGACGAACAGTGGGCGATCACGATGGCGGTGAACGCCACCGCGCCGTTTCTGCTCTGTCGCGGCGTCCTCCCACTCATGAAATCACACGGATTCGGCCGCATCGTCAATATCAGTTCTGCTGGTGCGCGCACTATTTCCAAAACCGTGAGCGCCGCCTATTCCGCGAGCAAGGCAGCGGTAATCGCCATGACGCGTACGCTTGCCTATGAGGCCGCGCCGTTCGGTGTCACCGCAAACTGCGTCGCCCCCGGGCCGACCGCAACAGCGCTCCTCGCCACCTTCACGGACGAAATCAAGACCAGCCAGGCGGAGCGCATCCCCGTCGGGCGGCTCGGCAAACCCGAGGAAATTGCATCGGCGGTGCTCTATCTGATTTCGGATGAAGCGGCCTTCGTGACGGGCGCCACTTTGGATGTCAACGGTGGATTCGTAATGATGTAGTCGAAGGTATTGAAGTACGTTTCGAACGTTTCCTCATGGAAAGCTGAAATCCGGATTTCGAAGGATTGGTTATGCAACACGAAGAAAGGGTGTACCGGATCGGCCTATTGGTGCCGTCATCGAATACGACCATCGAGAGGGAGTTTCGAGAAGCGCTGCCCCGAACCATGTCGTATCACGTAGCGCGCCTGTCGCTGACGCAAATCGATGCGGGCTCGACGCGACGGATCGTCGAGGAACTCGAGGTCGAAGCCCGCAAGTTGGCGGACGCGGATGTCGATGTCATCGTCCTGGCGGCGACAGCCCCGTCTTCTCGCAATGGCATGGGATACGACCGCGAACTGATGGCGCGGATATGCGATGCGTCGGGTGGACGCCGAGCCACTACCGCATCCACGGCGATGCTGGAGGCGCTGGCGAAGTTCGAGGTGCAACGGATCGCGCTCGTCGCGCCGTGGAGTCCGGCAGTCAACGCTACCGTTGCCGCTTTCCTGGAACAGAACGGCATCCGCGTTGTGTCGATGGGCCAACTGGGCGTGGAGGCCAACCTGGATGTAGGCAGATTGCCGGAGGACAGTGCATGTGAGTTAGCGGAAAAGCACGATAGTGACGACGCCGACGCAATCATGCTCGCATGCGGCAACTGGCAAACCATGGGGGTCATCGACCGACTGGAATCCAGACTCGGCAAGCCTGTGTTATCGACGAACCAGGTGAGCTTATGGGGTGCGCTCGAGCACCTACCGGTGAGCAAATCGATTTCCGGCTATGGGGTTCTGCTTCGCGACCACCTCGGCGTGCGACGGAACTAGCGCGGCGCGAGTAAGTATCGCAAGAACCCCGGAGCAAGGGTTCAAGGTGGAAAGTACTGCCGTACATGTGTCATTTGCGCGGGTGTCGCCGACAGGGAGCGGCTCGACAATCCGTACTCCGTTAAATCCATGTTTAGAGGTGGACAATATGCTGGATAAAGAAACGCTGAATATCTACCGTCTTTTGCGAACCGCCGACATTTCAGATGCACTGGACGGGATCGGTTTGCAGGGAAGGTTCGAGATGAACGCATCGATGCGCCCGATCATGCCTGGAATCACGTTCGCGGGCATCGCCCATACCTACGAGTATCGCGTCACGGACAAATTGCGCGATCCCGATGGCACGTTGTCGCCCGAGGCCGCATGGGTGCCCCATGCTGGTGGCGCGCCTGACGAGGTAATGGTCATCGACGCACGGGGCATTCGAGCCGGAATGATCGGCGGCCACAACACGCTTCGCTTTCGCAGCAAGGGGACGGTCGGCTTCGTGATCGACGGGTCGTGTCGCGACCTGGGTGAATGCCTGGCCCAGAAAATGCCGATTTTCAGCACGACATTCTCAGGCCAGCACGCGACCGCGCGAATCGTGCTCGCATCGGAAAACAGGCAGATCAATTGCGCCGGCGTGGTCGTGAATCCCGGCGACGTTATCGTCGGTGACGATGACGGCGTCATGGTCGTGCCTCGGCAAATCGCCGTCGAGATCGCTCATCGCGCGAAACCGCTGCGTGATGCCGATCGTGCCAAGCGCCGCAAGGCATATGAAGAGCTCGGACTGAAACTTGATTCGACTGTCGACTGAGTTTGCAGAGACCATGAAAATCATCGACGCACAGGTTCACGTATGGAAGGCGGACTCTCCGGAGCGCCCCTGGGATCCGGTCGCCAGGACGCGGCTTCATGAGTTCGCCGCGTATCGAGCGGAGCCGCTGAGCTACGAGGAACTACTGGGGGAAATGGACAAAGCGGGTGTTTATGGCGCCATTCTGGTTCCTCCGTATTGGGAAGGCGACCGCGTGGACTATGCATTGGAGGCCGCCAAAGCCTACCCGAACCGTTTTGCGGTGATGGGGCACATCCCCACCGAAGAGCGGGCAGGCAGGCAAGTGCTTGACAATTGGACATCGCAGCCGGGCATGCTCGGCATGCGACAGACATTTGCTCGCGAAGACCGCCGGGCCAGGCTTGTCGACGGGAGTTGCGAATGGCTATGGCAGGAGGCATCGAGGTTGGGGATTCCCGTGATGATTCATGCGCCGACGGCCATTGACGAGCTATGCCAGATCGCCGGGCGTCATCCGGATCTCCGGTTGATTCTCGATCATATGGGGATATTGATTCACACCACTGACGATGCGATCGAGCCGTTCATCAATCAATCATTGCGTCTTGCCGCGTATCCGAACGTGGCGATCAAGCTCTCCGCCGCGCCCACCTACTCCAGCGAAAGCTATCCATACCGGAATATCCACGTCTATCTCAATCGACTGATCGATGCGTTCGGTCCACGCCGCTGCTTTTGGGGAACCGACATGACGCGTCTGCCATGTACCTATAGACAGGCGGTCACGATGTTCACCGAAGAGTTGCCCTTTCTCAACGAAACGGACAAGGAATGGATCATGGGGCGAGGCTTGTCTGAATGGCTGGGATGGAATGCATGAACAAAGGAGCTTCCATGACCGTCCCGATTTACAAATCGCCGTATCCGGCTCTCGAAGTCATCACGAAACATGGGAATCTGATTGCCATCATTGCTGGCTTGTTGCCCCTGGTGGCGGGCGTATGGGCATGGCTTGCCACGACGGCATGGTGGCCGCTGGTCGCTGCAATCATTGCAGCTCCGATCCTGTGGTTCATCGTCCGTAGCTATGTCGAACTGGTTCGCGTCCTGTCCGACATGCTTTTGCCAAAGTAAAAATCAAAGGAGTTGCTTATGAAAGAGACAAGCAAGACGTCTATGCTGCAGACACCCACGCCGGAAGCGAGCGCATGGTCGCGCAGCGAGCTTGCCGCCGATCCTTCGTGGATTTTTCAATTGACGCCCGCGCAGGCCCAGGAGGTGCGCGCGGCTGTTTCGGCGGTCAACGCAAAGAACCTGCGAGCCGGAGAGTTCGGAAAAGAGGATTTTCCACTTCCGACCCTCGCCGCCGTGATGCCGGAAATCGTGCGCCAGATGGAAGACGGACGCGGCGTCGTACTCATACGAGGCTTGCCAGTCAATCCCGTCGACGACGAAGATGCGACGAAGATCCTCTGGGGTATTGGGACTTACCTCGGCCGAGGCTTGAAACAAACCGAGCGGGTGAACCTGCTCAACATCAAGGACAATCTCGTCGGACATATCATCGACCAAGGAATGGATCCCAACGCGGTAAACGCCGACCGCAACCGCAGCAATGCCGATCTCGAACCGCACTGCGATCCATCGGATTATGTGGCGCTGCTGTGCGTGCGCCCCGCTCTTAAAGGCGGCGTAAGTCACATCGTCAGCTCGACCCGGATCTACAACGAACTTCTCGAGGATCAGCCCGAAGTACTGCCCGCGCTCTACAGCGGCTTTTACCACGACCTCCGCGGCAAAGGAGCGGACGGTCACGAAGTGACGAGCCGACGCATCCCTGTCTATACGTACTATGACGGCAAGCTGTCCTGTAATCATCACCCTGCGACGGTCTATACCGGCGCGAAAAAGCTTGGAAGAGAACTCGACCCGGAGGAACAGGCAGCGATGCTCGCCATGCGGGAAGCCGCGGAGCGTGAAGATCTGAAGTATGAAATGGACATGCGTACCGGCGACCTGCAACTGCTGAACAACTATACGATCCTGCATAGCCGTACGGATTGGGTGGATGCTCCGGAATGGGAACGTAAGCGGCTCATGCTGCGTTTATGGCTTCATAATCCGGCATCACGTTCGCTTCCCGAGGGGTTCGTGGGTGGCTATGTCACCGAGACGAAGCACGACGTCGCGAAGCAGACTCGAGTACTTTGATCCGGTCGTATCGTTCTTCCTCCGGAGTGGGTGCGAATTCTTCCCCACTCCGGCGCTGTGTGTCGTGTTGTCGAGCAGAGCCGCGTCGCCATAGCCACTCCGTCGAATCCTCAGGACCGGATTCTTGAGTTTCGCCGCATACGTCCTCTGCATACACGTTGTGCTTCAAACGCCACATCTCCAACGGGCTCTCCCGCGGAACAGTTTTCACCACCCCTATTCTCTGCGTGCGCGCTGATGCGGCGCATAGTCCTTTTCCCTAGCCTCGACAGATTGGATCCGCGCATCGCCATCCTGCGTTCGATGCGCATTCGCCGCGGTCGACGTGTGGGCCGCGCATCGATGCCTGCCTGAATGGCCGGCAATGCGCGTTGTCGTGTATTCGAACGACACGATGTGCATGCACAGCGGACACTTCGTCGGGCAGACATATTGATTCGACGTGCACTGCCGCTCCCGCGGCGGGTTTCATCCGATTGGCGCAAGACTTGCTTTTCGCCTTGGGCCTCATACACCGGAACTTGATGTCGTCGAGTAACGCCATGCTGTATGTCGACAGTGACGGCGCGAGTCATCGCATGTTCCATTTTGATGGTCGCGGCCGGCATGGAAAAACAATGGTGTCCGCGATGAGGCAACCAGAAAAACATTCATTTGGAGGAGCGACATTTATGAAGCAGATCGTATTATCGATCGCAGTGCTGTCTGTATTCGCTGGGAGCGCCCAGGCTCAAAGCAGCGTTACGTTATATGGCGCGCTGGACGCGGGTGTGAATTATGTTAACAACGCACAAACATCGAACACGGCCGCGGGGCGCACCGGCGGACATCAGTTCGTGATGATGGACGGCGGCACCGGTGGGGCGCTGGGTAGTCGCTGGGGACTCACGGGAACCGAAAAACTCGGACAAGGCTTCAGTGCTATTTTTACGATCGAGAATGGCTTTCTGATAAATAACGGTTCGCTGGCTCAAGGCGGCGCGCAATTCGGGCGACAGGCTTTCGTCGGGCTCAGCAGTCCGGTAGGAACGTTGACGATGGGCCGCCAGTATGATCCCGTGCAGGATATGTATTCGCCGTTTCTTGCGGGTGCATGGGGTGGCTATATGGCGGCTCACCCGGGCGACCTCGACAATGCACTGAAAACGCGACGGACGAACAATTCAATCAAGTTCCAAAGTGCAAACTATCGAGGCTTGACAGTCGATGCGCTAATGAATTTAGGGGGAACACCAGGTTCATTTTCAAACAACTGGATCTGGGGCGTCGGTGGCTCCTATACCGGCGGTATTTTTTCGCTTGGAGCGGGATACCTGAATATACGCAATCCCAATACGTCGTTCTTCGGCTCGAATCCGAATGCCGGCCCGGCAACGAGCAATAATCTGGGAAGCTTTGGAAGTGCCACAAGTCCCGAGAACAATCCGGTGTACGCGGGATACGCATCGGCCAACCGGCTCGAGATCGCGGCCGTTGCCGCCGGCGTGAAATTTTCCGGCATGAATATCAATCTCGCGTATTCGAATACCCGGTTCGAAGGACTGGGCTCATCGAGCGGCCCGAATACGTTGAATTACGTCGGAACGGCATCGTTCAATAACCTGGAAATCAATGCCAGTTATTTTCTGACGCCATCGTTAGAGACAGGCCTCGCATACGACTATACGCGCAACGCGGGCGCGGGCGGCCGCGGGGGAGCAAACTATAATCTGTTCAGCGCGGGGCTGCACTATTTCGTGTCCAAACGGACGGATCTCTACACGCTTGCGATGTTCGAGACTGCAAGCGGAACGGATTCGGAAGGACAAAAGGCGGTTGCGCAGATCACCGGCATGACAGCATCGACGAACAACAGACAGGTTGCGGTACGCGTGGGGATCCGCCATTTATTCTGATTTCTGAATTTCCGCGGCGACACTTTCGCCGCGACCTGAAGTTCGCATCTCCGCCAGGCGATGCGAACTTCACCATATGCCAACGACGCCCGGCGAAGATTTTGTCGGCGCGCCTGTCGGCGCGCCCTCTCCGCCAGCCACCGGTTTGCCGGTTCAGGCAGCCTGCACTACGCAAACGAAGCTGAGTAAGTTTCCACGAGGCTATAACTCGTCACTGAACGCGTCGCCCATTTCGCCCAGCCGCTTGTAGAGATATGAACGCGAGATCCCGAGTTCCTCCGCGACGCGCTTCTTGTTGCCGCGCGTACGCTTCATCGCCGCGACGATCAACTCGAGTTCAACGCGCTCCCGCGCCTCGCGGATATCCGTTCTCGTCTTCGCAACGGGCGTTTGCGCGAGTTCGGTTTCGCCGGTTTCAGGCAGTTGATCCGCGCCATCGAGACTACCGAAGTTTTCAACGGAGAGGACGTGGCCATCGCAGAAGATTGCGGCGCGCTCGAGTGCGTGCTGCAACTGGCGGATGTTGCCGGGCCACGCCCGCGATTGAAGAAACCGCAAGGCTGCATCGGAAATGGTCTTCTTCGGCGCCGCATGACGACAGGCGAACGCTTCGAGGAAGGTATCGGCGAGTTCAGGAATGTCTTCGAGGCGTTCGCGCAAAGGAGGCAGACGCAGCGTCACGGCGCTAATCCGGTAGAACAGGTCGAGTCGGAATTCGGCCTTGGCGATCATGTCCTTGAAGTCCCGATTACTCGCCGATATCAGGCGAAAGTCGGAATGACGCGCCCGGTCACCGCCGATACGCTCGAAATGTCCATCCTGCAGCACGCGCAGCAGCTTCACCTGCATGTCGATAGGCATGTCGCCGATCTCGTCGAGAAACAGCGTGCCCGAATCCGCCGCTTCGAACTTGCCCCTGCGCCCCTTGCGATCCGCGCCCGTGAAAGCGCCGGGCTCGTACCCGAACAGTTCGCTCTCGACGAGATTGGGTGGCATCGCGGCGGAGTTCACGAGAATCAGCGGCTTGTCGCTGCGCGGGCTCAGCATGTGGATTGCGTGAGCGACCATCTCCTTGCCGGTGCCGCTCTCGCCCGCGAGCAGCACGGGCACGTCGAGCGGCGCGACCCGCAGGATGTCTTCCTTGAGCCGCCGCACGGCCTCGCTGCTGCCGACGATCTGCTCGAGCCCGTAGCTGCGGTTACGAATGCCGGAGAGCTCACGCTTATAGAAATCGCGCTCCTGCTTGACCTGCGCGAGCTCGGCGGTGAGATCGCGAATCGCTTCCGGGCCCTTGAACATGACCTGACCGATCGCCGCCACGACGCGCTTGTTACGGTCGAAAATCGGCACGCGCGTGACGACTCGTATGACGCCGTTCATCTCCTGGAGCTGGCCGACCTGCGCCTTGCCATTCGCAACCACTTCATGCAAGTTGGTGTTTTCCACGACCGTCGTAACATGCCGCCCGATTGCCTCACCGTGCTTCAGCCCGAAGAAGCGCTCGTGCACCGGGCTCATGTAAGTAATCTTGCCACTGGTGTCGACGACGACCATCGCCTCATACGGCGCCGTGATGAAGTGCCGCAGGATGTCTTCCGCCGACTCCACGTTGGCGAGGAACTCGCTGAGTTCATCGGCGCCTTCGCTCGCGAAGATCATGAAGCAGACGGCGTCGCCGGTCGGCACCGCGGCGACCGTCAATGGGCGTTCGAGGTTGGCGATGGCGGACACGCGTTTCACCGGCGCGCGATGCCGATTCTTCCATAACTGCTGCAGCGAACTGCCGATCAACGTGTCATGCCCCAGTCCGCTGGCGAAAACTTCCATTCCGTTTTCGTCCAGAACGAGGATGCCTTCCGATTCGCGTTTCATGTCCCCACCATGTTCTGTGATCTTTCTGAATGCTATTGTGTACGCGACAAATACACAATTGACATTAGTGGACACCGGTTGGCTGCCTGAACACACATGCACAATGCGCGAGGCGATGAAACTCCATAGCCCTTTGCACCCGGAATCCGCACTCGAGCCTGCGTGCGACAAGGCTCGACGGCACATCATAGTGTCCCGCAAATATCGTGCCCAATTTTTGGCATATAGCTTGCAGAGATGGCCGCATTCAATTCGAACCGACGGCTATGAATGTTCTAGATACACTTCCAACGATCGGCACATGCGCCGGGCTTCAATGCCTCAAGGGGGTCCGCGTGCTGGACTTCACGACTTCCGTAGCGGGTCCGTACGGGACACTGCTGCTGGCGGACCTGGGCGCGGAAGTCATCAAGGTCGAGAAGCGCCAGGGCGGGGACGACATACGCGGTTGGGGTCCGCCGTTCCTCGACGGCGAGTCGCTCTGGTTCCTGAGCATGAACCGCAACAAGCTCAGCATGACGCTCGACCTGACGCGGCCCGAAGGCCGCGCGATCGCACATGGCCTCGTCAGGCAGTCCGATGTCGTCGTCGTGAACTCGAACCTGCGCATTCAACGGAAGCTTGAACTGGACTACGAGACGCTGCACGGCATTCATCCGCAACTCGTGCACGTGTCGGTGACGGGATTCGGGCTTCGTGGCGAGCGCGCCGACCTGCCCTGCTACGACCTGATCGCCGAGGGCTATTCGGGTGTCATGCATCTGACCGGCCAGCCGGACCGGCCGCCGCAGAAAGTCGGTACGCCCGCGGCTGACCTGCTTGCCGGACAGGACATCGCGATGGCCACGCTCGCCGCGCTTTTCGAGCGTCAGCGCACGGGCGCGGGCAAGCATATCGACATCTCGATGGTCGCGACCGCAACCCGCTTCATGGCGCCACGCATCGTGCCTTACATGGGATCGGGGGACGCGCCGACGCGTTCCGGCGGCACCGATTCGGTCATCGCGATCTATCAGGTCTTCGACACCGCCGATCATCCGCTCACGCTCGGCCTGGGCAACGACGCGATCTGGCAGCGCTTCTGGAAGGCCGTCGGTCAGGCGGACTTCGGCAGGCAAGCAGGCTTCGAGACCAATGCGAAGCGACGCGAGGAACGCGAGCGCGTCGTGGACGTGATCGCGAAACTGCTGCTCAAGCAACCGCGCGCGCACTGGCTCGCGCTCTTCGCGGAACATCGGATTCCGGCCGGCCCGATCAACAGCATCGAACAACTCGTCGACGACGCTCCCTTACGCGAGCAAGGCATGTTCTTCGCGGGTCCGGGCGTGCGCGGTCCGGTCCCGCAGGTGGGACTCGGCATCCATTTCGACGCAAGCAGCAGCGTTTATCGCAGCGCCCCGCCGGCGCTCGGGCAGCACACGGAGCGCATCCTCAGGGAGCGCCTCGCCATGTCCGCGACTTGCATCGCGGGCCTTATCGAATCGGAAATTGTTTGACAGCGAAACGGGAGACATGATGACGTACACGGAAATCCTTTACGAAGAAGACGGCCCCATCGGCACCATCACGCTCAATCGCCCCGACGACGGCAACATGTTCACCGAAACCATGTGTCACGAGATTCGCGACTGCATCAACGAGATTCGCCGCGAGACACGCACGCGGGTAATCGTCATCACCGGTGCGGGCGACAAGTTCTTCTGCACCGGCGGGCGCAAGGACGGCATGCAGGACTCGATGCTCTATGCGGGAGTACTCCCGACGCTCGAAATGTACGAAAGCATCGACCGTTTGCAAAAGCCCGTCATCGCATCGGTGAATGGCTTTGCCGTCGGTGGCGGCAATGTGCTGCAGGTGGTGTGCGATCTGACCATCGCCAGGGAATCGGCAATTTTCCGCCAGGTCGGACCGATGGTCGGAAGCTTCGACGGCGGCTACGGCACCTGGTATCTCGAAGACCTCGTCGGAAAGAAGCGAGCAAAGGACATCTGGTTCCGTAATCCCAGGATCACGGCTCGCGAAGCGCTCGAGATGGGCATGATCAATCGCGTGGTAGCCGACGCGGAACTGAAAGAAGCGACGCGCCAGTACGCGCTCGAAATCGCCGAGCGCGGCGCGTTCGCGCTCGCTTCGCTGAAAAGCGCCTTCACCGCGCGTCATGGCGGCGTGAGCGGACTCTCGCGCATGGCGCACGATCTGTTGCTGCGTGGCTATCTGGATTCGGATGAGCACGACGAACTCGCCGCCGCATTCGCCGGGCGTCGCAAGCCTGACACGTCGAAGTTCGGGCATTGAGAACGGTGAAGATCATGCAAAACATCCTGACGCTGCACAATCCGCAAAACGCCCGTGATTACTATCTGTCCGGCGTCTGGCAGCAGGACACGCTCTACACGCTCGCCCGACGTCACGCGCGCGAGCGGCCTACGTCGTGCGCGCTGCGCGACGCCGACCTGCGGCTCACCTGGCGCGAAGTGGTGGAGTGGACCGACAGCGTCGCGGAAGCGCTGCATCGCAAAGGGCTGCGTCCCGGCGACCGCGTGGCGATCTGGCTGCCGAACGCGCTGCAGACGACGATCGTCTTTCTCGCGTGCTCGCGCAACGGTTACGTGTGCTGCCCTTCGCTGCATCAGAACTACACCGTCGACGAGATCGGCATCCTGCTCGAACGTATTCAGTGCCGCGCGCTTTTCTGCATGCCGGGATACGGAGCGGACGCAGACCGCAATTCCGTCTTCACGCGCGCCGCGGCCATCCCGACGCTCACCGCGATGTTCGTGCTCGCCAATCCGCTCGTTGCCGACGCCACCTTTCCCTCCGGCGTGGATCCCTTTCCCGATCGCCAGCCGCCCGCCGCGCTCGCGCCGCCCGACCTGAATCCGGACAAGATCGTCTACCTTGCCTTCACGTCCGGCACGACGGGTCTACCCAAGGGCGTCATGCACAGCGACAATACGCTGCTCGCCAACGGCCGCGCACTGGTGGAAGACTGGGGCCACACAGCCGATACCACGTTGCTGACGCTGAGTCCGATGAGCCACCACATCGCCACCGTGGCGATGGAGCAGATGCTGGTCGCGGGTCTCGAACTGGTGATGACCAATCTGCGCGGCGGAAAGCATGCGCTCGACTGGATACTGGAAACGCGCGCGACCTACGTGATGGGCGTGCCTACGCATGCGATGGACATTCTCGAGGCACTGCGCAATCGCAACATGCGCTCGCTCGGCGATGTCCGCACCTTCTACATGGCGGGTTCGCCCATTCCGCGCGAAGTCGCGCAGAAGTTTGTCAGCCTGGGCGTCACGCCGCAAAACGTCTACGGCATGACCGAAAACGGCTCGCATAACTACACGTGTCCTACCGACCTGCAAGACACCATCGTATCGACGTGCGGACGCGCATGCCGCGGCTTCGAGGTGAAGCTGTGGAAGCAGGACAATCCCGATGTCGAGGCGGAGCCCGGCGAAATCGGGGAAATCGGCGGACGCGGCGGCCTGCTGATGCTCGGCTACTTCAGCAATCAGGTGGCGACCGAAACGTCCTTCAACCTGCACGGATGGTTCATGAGCGGCGATCTCGGCATCCTCGATGAAAGCGGCTGCATGGTCATCGTCGGACGCAAGAAAGATCTCATCATTCGCGGCGGGCACAACATTCATCCGGCACGCATCGAGGAACTGGCGATGCGGCATTCGCTCGTCGAGCGTGCGGCGGCTTATCCCGTGCAGGACGAGCGGCTCGGCGAAAAGGTGTGTCTCGCCGTCATCGTCAGCGCCGGACAGCAGCTTGATGCCGACGATGTCCTCGCCCACCTCGCAAGCTGCGGTCTATCCAGGTACGACATGCCCGAATACTACGTCGCACTCGAGCGCTTGCCGCTCACCGCGAGCGGCAAGATCGTCAAGCGCGAACTGGTGGAGATGACCTCGCGCGGCGATCTGAAGCCCATTCCCGTGCGTTACAAGGCGCCGACCGTGGCCGTCGTGGGAGCATGAACATGGCGATCGAACTCGAATTCACCGGACCTTACGCGCTCATCACGCTCAATCGGCCCGAAGCCCTCAATGCGCTCCAGTTCGCGATGCTCGAAGCGTTGGACGACGCACTCGAACGCGTCGCGGCATCTGCTGCACGCGCGCTCATCGTGACGGGCGCGGGACCGAAGTCATTTTGCGCAGGTGCCGACATCAAGGAACTGCTGGACCGCGATCTGATGGCGCAGCGGCGCGGCGCGCAACTCGGCCAATGCACGTTCGAAAAGATCGCCGCATTGCCGATTCCCTCGGTCGCGGTCCTGCACGGTTATGCGTTCGGCGGCGGTCTCGAACTCGCGATGGCCTGCACGTTTCGCATCGCAACCGAGAAGGCGCGCATGGCGCTGCCCGAAATCAGGCTCGGCCTGATCCCCGGATATGGCGGCACGCAAAGGCTTGCGCGTCTCGTCGGCGAAGCGCGAGCCACCGAACTGATGATGTCCGGCCGAACCGTCGATGCCATCGAAGCCGAGCGCTGGGGTCTCGTGAATCGCATCGTGCAGACGGCCGAGCCGGTCGAACTCGGCAAGGCGTTCATGGCGGAGTTCATCGGCTACAGCAAGTGCGCATCAAGTTTCGTGCGCGAAGCCGTGCGGCGCGGCATGGCGACGACGCTTGCCGAAGGCCTCGCGATCGAAGCCGATCTGTCGACGCTCGCCTACCGCACCGCCGACGCGACCGAAGGCATGCGCGCCTTCATCGAAAAACGTACGCCGGAGTTTAAAGATGCCTGACTTCAGAAACGGCACGGTAGTGGTGACGGGCGGCAGCCGCGGGATCGGCGCGTCGATTTCCGTCGAACTCGCGATGCTGGGCTTCCAGGTGGCGTGTCTCTCGCGCTCCGGCGAGCTGCCCCCTACATCCGGTCTCGATGACGACACCCGCAAGCGCCTGACCGGAATGCGCTGCGACGTCACGGATGCCGGCTCGGTGCGCGACGTCTTCTCGATCCTGTCGCAGACGCACGGCCAGCCTGTCGTGGGCCTCGTCAATAACGCGGGCGTGCATCTGCAAGGCCCTTCAGCCACGTTCGCGCTCGCCGACTACGAACACGTCATGACCACCAACGCGACCTCCGTGCTGCTGACGAGCCAGGCCGCCTATCCGCACCTGCGCGAAGCAGGCTCGGCGCTGATCGTCAATATCGGCTCGTTCTACGACAAGCTCGGCGTGAAAGGCAACCTCGCGTATTGCGCGTCGAAGGCCGCAGTGGGCGCGATGTCGCGCTGCCTCGCCGTCGAATGGGCGCGCGACCGCATACGCGTCGTGAACATCGCGCCCGGCTACATCGAAACGGACCTGAACCGCGCGGAACTCGGCGAAGGCGCGTTGCGGGCATTTCTCGGGAAGCGCATCCCGGCCGGCGGCCCGGGCAGGACGGAGGACATCGGACGCCTCGTGGCGCTGCTGTTCCAGTTGCCCCAGTCATTCCTTACCGGCGAGACGCTGTATGTCGACGGCGGCCAGGGCATGGCGCTCTGACGAAGGACGAACCATGAACATTCTGGAACGACTGGACGCGAGCCTCGGGTTCCCGGACGACGAACGCATGCTGCTCGACAGCGTCGCCGAGCTGTGCCGCAAGCAGATCGCACCGCGCGCGGCGACCTACGACCGCACGGGCGAGTTCCCGTGGGACAACGTGCGCGGCATCAACGAACTCGGCCTGAACGCCATGTTCATCCCCGATGAATACGGCGGCGCGCAACTCTCCTACCTCGCCTATCTGGCGTGCGTGCGCGAAATCTCGAAGGCGTGCGCGTCGACCGGCATCATCTGGGCGACCAACTTCCACGCGATCAAGCCGCTGATCGAATATGGCAGCGACGAGCAGAAGAGCCGTTTATTGCCGCGCATCGCTGAAGGCGGCCTCGCATCGCTCGCGATCACCGAGCCGTCGGCGGGGTCGGACGCGACCGGCATGCGCACGACCTTCACGCCCGATGGCGACGATATCGTCGTCAACGGCGGCAAGACCTTCATCACCAACGGCGAGGTGGCCGACCTCTACCTTCTGTTCGGCAAATGGTCGGAAATCGGCGATCCGAAATCTGCGATCTCCGTGCTCGTGCTGGAAAAAGGCACGGAAGGACTGCGCGTGCTCGGCACGGAGCACAAGATGGGCACACGCGCATCGAGCACCGCGTCGCTCGCGTTCGACGGCTGCCGCGTGCCGTGCGCGAATCTGATCGGCAATCCCGGCGACGGCCTGCGCATCCTATTCGGTTCGCTGAACCGCTCGCGCCCGAGCATCGCGGCGCATGCTCTCGGCATCGCGCGCGGCGCCTTCGAAGATGCGGTCGACTACATCAACGAACGCCGCCAGTCCGGCAGGCGCATTCTCGAATTCCAGGGCATCCAGTTCATGCTGGCCGACATGGCCTCGGAGCTGATGCTGTGCGAGTCGCTGCTGTGGCGCATCGCCGGGATGGTCGATGCGGGCGGACGCGATTTCGGCGTCGAGGCGTCCGTACTCAAGCAGCGCGCGAGCGATGCCGCGATGCGCATCACGACCGACGCCGTGCAACTGTTCGGCGGCTACGGCTATTGCAACGACTATCGCGTCGAGCGCCTGATGCGCGACGCCAAGATCACGCAAATCTGGGAAGGAACGAATCAGGTGCATCGTCAACTGATCGGCCGCAGCTTCCTCAGAAAATAAGGAGAAGAACATGAACGACATCCAGACCGTCGGCGTCGCGGGCGCGGGCACCATGGGCGCGGGCATCGCGATCGTGGCGGCGCGTGCCGGCTTCAGGACGATCGTCTTCGACACGCGCGAGGACGCGCTCGACCGCGCCAAAGGACAGACCGGGGCGTTTCTCAGGAAGTCGGAAGAGAAAGGCAAGCTGCCGCCGGGAGCGGCCGCCGCGAGCCTCGAGCGCTGGAGCGGCACGACGCGGATCGACAGGCTGGCGGAATGCGACATCGTCATCGAAGCGATCTTCGAGGACCTGTCGGTCAAGCATCAGCTGTTCGGCAAGCTCGACGAGGTATGCCCCGCGAGCACGCTGTTCGCCTCGAACACCTCGACGATCTCCATCACCGAAATCGCGGGCGGCTCGGGTCGGCCCGATCGCTTCGTCGGCATGCACTTCTGTCTGCCCGCGCAATTGATGAAGCTCATCGAAATGTCGCCGGGACTCGAAACGTCGGAAGAAACGTTCAGACGTGCGTGGGCATTCGCCGAAGCGATGGGACAGAAGCCCGTGGCGACGCAGGACACGCCCGGCTTCATCCTCAACTACTTCCTGATCCCCTTCAACAACGATGCGATCCGTCTCGTCGAGCAGGGTGTCGCGGAACCCGCCGACATCGATCTCGCGATCAGGACCGCGCTCGGCTATCCGATGGGCCCGCTCGAACTGCTCGACCTCATCGGCATGGACACGCAGAAGCTGCTCTGCGAAGCGATGCACGGCCTGACGCACGAACCGCGCGCCGCCTGTCCGCCGCTCGTGCGCCGGATGATCGCGGCGAAGCGCCTCGGCAAGAAGACCGGCCGTGGCTTTCATGTCTACGGTGATACGAAAATGTTTGGAGCGTGAGCATGCAATACGAAATCGTTCAGTCGGGCGAAAGCCGCTCGTTTCCCGTGTCGCATGCATTCATCGAGCAGGCGGCGCGGCAGGCGGACAGCGTCGTCTATCTCGGCGCCGATGCGGGCTCCGCCTTCGCGGGTGCCTCGGGCCACGACGCGCGCACGTTCGTCGCCATCGAGCTCGGCACGGAGTGTCTCGGCTTTCATACGGGCGAGCAAAGCGGCCTCGAAAGCTCGAATGTCGTCGGCTTTGCCCGCTTCAGGCTCGGCAATGCGCAGCCCAGTGCGCTCGTCGAACTCGTCAGGCAGCCGGGTACGCAGCCCGCGGCAATCGACGCGGCGAAAGCCGCGTTCGAAACAGCCGGTCTCAAGGTGGCGGTGTGCCATGACTTTCCCGGCCGCATGGTCGACCGGCTGATCCGGCCTTACTTCAATGCCGCGCTGCGCAGGCTCGACGAAAAGCTCGCGAGCGCCGCCGACATGGACAAAACCCTGTGCCTCGGCCTCGGCTATCCCGAAGGACCGATCTCGCTGCTCGAGCGCACGGGGCTCGCCGAGCATTTCAGGGTAACGCAGGCGCTCTACGAAGCGCTCGGCCAGGAGCCGTACGCGCCCGCGCGCCGCGCGCGCGTGGCGGCGCAGCGCGAATCGCGAGGCGCGCGATGACCCAACCGCTCACCGGTGTAAAAGTGCTGGACTTCAGCACACTGCTGCCCGGCCCATTGTGTTCGCTACTGCTTGCCGAAGCGGGCGCGGAAGTCATCAAGTTTGAACGGCCCGCGCGCGGCGACGAAATGCGTTCGTATGAGCCGAAAGCCGGCCTCGATTCCGCGAACTTCGTCCTGCTCAATCGCGGCAAGAAGTCGGTAGCGATAGATCTCAAGTCGTCGGCCGCCTGCGACAGCCTGCTGCCCCTCGTGGCCGAAGCCGACGTGCTGCTCGAACAGTTTCGCCCCGGCGTGATGGACCGTCTCGGCCTCGGCTACGAGACGCTCGCGAAAATCAATCCGCGTCTCGTGTACTGCTCGATCACGGGCTTCGGCCAGCATGGTCCGCGCTCGACCGAAGCGGCGCACGATCTGAATTATGTGGCCGCCGCCGGCATGTTGTCGCTGACCGCCGGCGTGGATGGTAGTCCCGGATTACCGCCGGCGCTGATCGCCGATATCGCGGGCGGCGCGTATCCAGCGATGATCAACATCCTGCTCGCGCTGCGTCAACGCGACGAGTCCGGCAAGGGCTGTCATCTCGACGTGTCGATGGCGGACAATCTCTTCACCTTCCTTTACTGGGGACTCGGCAGCGGCGCTCAGGGGCAGTGGCCGAAACCCGCATCGGATCTCGTGACGGGAGGCTCGTCGCGCTATCGCATCTACCGCACGTCGGACGAACAGTTTCTTGCATGCGCGCCGATCGAGGACAAGTTCTGGAGCAACTTCGTTGCGCTCGTCGGGCTCGATGTCGACGCGCTGAACGGCATGTGTCCGCATGAAGCTGCCGACACCGTCGCCCGCACGATCTCGCAGCGCCCGGCCACGTATTGGCTCGAACGCTTCTCGGGACACGACGTCTGCGTGAGCCGCATTGTGAGTCTCGAAGAGGCCACGCGCGATCCTCATTTTGCCGCTCGCAAGCTGTTCGACCGAAGCGTGACAACTTCTTCCGGCACGACGCTCCCCGCACTGCCCGTGCCGATCGACGAGGTATTCCGCGCAACTGAAACGCAGCAGCCCTCGCCCGATCTCGGTGCGGATAATCATCTGCTGGACCATCGAGCCTGAATCCATGAAAGCCATCGTTATCGACGCATTCAAACCGCCGGAGCAATTGACGATCGGGCACCTGCCGGACCCATCGCTGGACGATCACAGCGTGCTCATTGAAGTGCGCGCGGCCGCTGTCAACTACCCCGACCTGCTCGTCGTGCAGGGCAAATATCAAATCCTGCCCGAGCGCCCGTTCGCGCCGGGCAAGGACGCGGCCGGCATCGTGCGCGCGGTCGGCAGCAACGTAACGCGTATCAAGCCGGGCGATCGCGTAGTCGCCCAGTTGGAATACGGCGCGTATGCGGAGTTCGTGAGCGCGCCTCAGCAGTCATGCTTCCAACTCCCCGACTCCATGTCCTTTACCGATGCCGCTGCGATGGGTCTCGTCTATCAGACTGCTTACTTTGCACTCGTCGAACGGGGCGGCTTCAGGCCCGGAGAAAAGGTGCTCGTGACGGGTGCGGCGGGCGGCGTCGGCTCGGCGGCGGTGCAACTCGTCAACGGTCTCGGTGGCACCGTGCTCGCCGCGGTCAATAGCGACGAGCAGGCGAAGCTTCTCCACGACATGGGTGCCGACGCGATCATCGACCTGAGCGTGCCGAATCTGCGCGATGCCGTGCGCGAACAGGTGCGCGCCGCGACCGCGGGCCACGGCGCGGACGTGCTGCTCGACACGCTCGGCGGAGACGCCTTCGATGCATCGCTGCGCGCGATGGCGTGGTGTGGGCGGGCGGTGATCATCGGCTTCGCGGCGGGACGCATTCCCGAAGTGAAGGCGAATTATCTGCTCGTCAAGAACATCAGCGTAAGCGGGTTGCAGTGGAGCGATTATCGCGAGCGGCAACCGCAGAAAGTCGACGCCGTGCAGCAGGACATCTTCCGGCTCTACGAGCAAGGCGCAATCAGGCCGCAGATCGCGGGAACGCTCCCGCTGGAACGCGCCGGCGAAGCATTGACGCGGCTCGCTTCGGGTCACGTGTCGGGCAAGTACGTTCTGACGGTCGGTTGATCTGTTCGATTCTTTAAACGAGGGCGCCGTCATGCGGCGCCCTCACCTTCCTGGGCAGACAGAAGCGCTACTCAGAAATCGGCCGTCACGGACAACCAGGCCATCAACGGTGCCGCGCCGATCACATAACCTGACGGATTGGTTTCCCAGTACTGGTGATTGAGCGCGTTCGTTATCGTCCCTCGCACCACCACGGGGATTCGACCCGCCTGGAACGCGTACCGTGCGCCGAGATCCAGACGCGTCCACGCGGGCACCGGTTGCTGGTTGGCTGCGTCCACAAAGGTTCTTCCGGTGTAGATCACGCGAGAGGTGAGCGTGAGTCCCGAAACATACGGTACATCCCACTCGCCGCCAAGCGTGAGCTGCGTGTGCGGCACGCCGATCGCGAACCTGCCATCGGTCACTCCGCCCGCGGTATGTGTTTGACGGGCGTCGAAGAAGGTAACGCCGCCGAGTACTCGAACCCTCGGCGTGATCGTGCCGAAAGTCGTCAATTCGATGCCGCGATTACGCTGCTGACCATCGAGACCGAAGATGTGAGTCGTGGGGTCCGTGATGCCGTTCGGAACTTCGATCTGAAATGCGCTCAAGCCGAATCCGATATGCCCGAAATCGAACTTCGCGCCGGCTTCATACTGCTTTGACTTGAAAGGTGCGAAGACGTCGCCGGAATTGACCGCCGTCGATGGCGGCGTGGGTCCCGGCGTCAGCCCCTCGATATAGTTCGCATAAACGGAAAATTGATGGACCGGCCTGATCACGAGACCGACCGCCGGCGTGAATACGCTGTCGTTGTACTGTCGCGTCACGAGTCCGGTCGTGCTCGAGTAGCTCTTCGAATCGACATGCTGCTCGCGTCCTCCGAGTGTCAACTGGACGAGGTCGTGGTGCCACGACATGGTATCGGCGAGTGCGATGCTACCCAGCGTCAGTTCGCTTGCCTTCGATTCCGGATAGGACGAGGTGGCCATGGTCGAGACCCGGGCCGGCGCATAGATGTTGCTCATGTAGTCGGCAAATGCGGTCTGGCCAAGCTTGTACACCTGGTTAAGGGCGTTTGCGCTAAGGGTTGCTTCGTGGTCGATGGGTCCGGTGGAAAACCGGCCGCGAATCCCGACCTCTCCCGTCACGGTGTCGTATTGGCCCTTCTGCAGCGCGTTTGCCGTGATGTTCACGTTGCCGGCATCGTCCAGTATCGTGCCGCCGTTCGTTTCACGTTTGTCGAAGTGAAAGGTATTGGCGCCGATTGCTGCGAAGACCGTCACCCGGTCAGTCAGGTCATACTCGCCACGCACGAGACCCGTCGTGCTTTGCGAGCGCGAGAAATCATAGGGCTGGCTAAGGTTGATGCGAGGATCGGGCGCCGCGGGAACCGCAATACCCGGCGTGACGCTGTAGCCACGCTCCTGCGCGGTGGTTCTGTCGTTCTGGTAAATGAAGTCACCGGAGAGCCGGAAGCGATCGCCCTTGTAGTCCAGGCCGAGCGAGACGTCGCCACTGCGCATCGATTCCCCGTCATAGGGAGGCGACCCTCCGGTCATCGACGCATTCAGGCGAACGCCATACTGCTTCTGATCTCCAAACCGTCTGCCGATGTCGACATGTCCGCCGAAGACGGAATCGGACGAGTAGTCGGTGGTGATTTCCGTCAGCGGTTCGGCGTCGGCGCGTTTCGTGATGATGTTGACGTTGCCGCCGACGCCGCCGCCGGGCGCCATCCCGTAAAGAAAGGCGCCGGGTCCTTTCAGCAACTCGATGCGCTCCAGTGAATCGGTTCCGATGCGCCAGTTGGGCACGAGTCCGTACAGGCCGTTCAAGGCGACATCGCTGTTTGCAACGCGCAGGCCGCGAATCGTGAAGGCGTCGTAGCGGTTGCTGGCCCCGATCGACGTCCGGACTGAAGGATCATTGGCAAACAGCACATCGCCCACACTGCGGGCCTGTTCATCCTGGATTTTCACCTGCGTGTAGCTGGTGGTGCTGAATGGCGTGTCCATCACGTCTTTTTGCCCGAGGATGCCGACGTGACTTCCGCTTGCGACCTGACCGCCTGCATAAGGGGGCGGCAGGCCGCTCGAATCGACCGCCTGGGCATGTACCGCCTTCGCCGGCAAGGTTCCACCCTCGACTACAGCATCGGACAACGCGGGCGACGCAGTTTTGAGTACCCAGGCGCCGTTGCTCAATTGATAGGCTGCGAGGCCGGTGCCGGCCAGCAACGCGTTAAACGCAGCTTCGGCCGTGTACTGGCCGCTGATCCCGCGGGTGGTTTTTCCCTCTGTCTGATCCGGCGTGAACGTCAGAAGTACGTTCGCCGTGCTTGCCAGACTGCGCAGCGCCGGCGCCAGCGGACCCGCGGGAATGCTGTACGCCTTCCCGGCGGCGGGCGCCTGCTGGGCGGGAGCGGATTGCGCATGGGAAAGCGTCGAAAATCCGGCGGACAGTGCAGCGCCGGAAATAATGGCGGTCGCGGCGCGGGCCACCACCCGCGGCCTGAAGTGCGGGCCCGTTCGGCGCATCGCTGATGCGGGCGGGTTGTTCTGGATGAAGGCTGGCTGGTGCCCGTTACTCGGCATGATCTCCCCACAAATCGGCAAGTGAAAACGAAGTCGTCGGAGAACAGGTGCCGCGGGAAGGGAAAACGGGCAGGGAAAACGCGAAAATCCGCAAAGAAATTTGTAACAGCCGCAGGTGAGCCACAATTCGCCGAGCTTTTTCGGCAAAACGATGGGGGGACGGCACTACGACGTTGCTTTCACCGTGACCCAGTAGCGGCTGCGCAGCACTACTTCGACCGGTAGCACCGTAGGCAAGGTCTGGAGGATGCGATCGGTGTCATCGAGCGGGAAAACGCCCGAAAAGCGGAGATTCGCGGCGTCCGGCTCACAGCGCACAATGCCGGGGCGGTAGCGGGAGAGGTCGGCAAGAAAATCGCCGAGACGCACGTTGTCGGCGACGATCTGCCCGCGCGTCCAGGCCGCGTCGCGATCCGGCGACGGCAACGCGGCATCGATGGCGCGGCGGCTGAAGGTGGTGCGCTCTCCTTCGCGCAGCACGAGCACGTCGGACGTATCGTTCGGGCGAATCTCCACCGCGCTCTGCAAGACGGCGACGGCGGTGCGGCCATCATCCTGACGCACTGTGAAGCGGGTACCGAGCGCACGGATGTGCCCTTCGTCGGTTGCGACCACGAACGGGCGCCGGTCGATGCCACCGGTGGCTTCGCGATGTCCGGTCACGATCATGACCTCGCCCGCGACGAGACGGACAAGACGTCGCTGCCCGTCGTATCGCACGTCGATCGCGCTGGCCGTATTGAGCAGGATCCGTGTCCCGTCGCTGAGCGATACGGTACGCTGCTCGCCCGTGGCGGTGCGATAGTCGGCGATGGCGGTTTGCCAGGTGCGCGTACGCGAAGTCAGCACCCAGGCACCGCCGATCGCGCCGCCCCAGAGCAACAGGTTCAGGGCTTTGCGCCGGGCGAGCGCCTTCGGCCCGTTCAAGGGCGACAGCACCTTGTAGGCCGCATCCGGTTCCATCAGCCTGAACCGGCCGGTCACCGTTTCGATGTGCTTCCACGCGCGCTCATGATCGGCATGCGCATCGCGCCACTGCTGCAGACGCATGCGATCGTGGTCCGTTGCCTCGCCGGACATCAACAGCGTCAGCCACCCGGCCGCCTGGTCGGCGACGGCGTCGCTGATCGGCTGGCCGCCGGCTAGCGGCGTTGGCCGCGATGAAGAAGACAGGGACATGGCGCGGGCGGCGGGTTGATCATGCTGCCAGGGCGAACAGGCACTGGCGGTTGGCACGCGTCAGATACTGCTTGACCGAACTGGCGGAGACCTTCAGTCTGGCCGCGATGTCGGCGTAGCTGAGCTCTTCGAGATGGGCGAGCAGAAACGCTTCCCTGACCTTCGGCGGCAGGCCGTCGAGCGCCCGGTCGAGCTGCTGCAGGGCTTCCAGTGCGAGAAGCTGCACTTCCGGCGACGGCGCCAGCTCTTCGGGTATGGCGGCCAGCATTTCCAGATAGCTGGCTTCCAGGAGTCTGCGTCGATGACGGCGCGCCATCAGGCGGCGCGCGATCGTAACGAGAAAAGGGCGAGGTTCGCGAATGTCGCTCGCCGTTCCATCGTCGATGATGCTGAGGAATGTGTCCTGTGCCAGATCCGCCGCTTCGCAGCCATCGCTGATGCGCCTGCGCAGCCAGCCGTACAGCCACCCGTGATGGTCGCTGTAGAGCGTTTCTACCCGTTGGTGCAGGGCAAGTTCGACGATGGACATAGGAATGCGGCCCCATTTCCTCCGACACTGTGCGGTCAGATTTGGTGTATTTGCAAATAAGAATTATTCCGCATTTATACCCCGATCAAAGCACATGACGCAACACCCGGCGTGAGCGCCGTGGCGCCGACCCCGCATGCGAGGCTCGTCACCGAGCCTCGCATGGAATGCTCAAAACCCTCAATACCCGTATGCCGAGCCGTTCCGGCGATTATCGGCGGCGCCCGAGTAAACCGGATATCCATTGGCGTCGTAGGAAACCGCGATCCCGGACAAACCGCTCACCAATCCATCGAGCGCGATCGTCCCGCTCTTATAAGCGTGATCTGTCGTGAGTGTGTTCAGCATCGACGCAATCGGTTTGCCCGTCTCCAGTTCCGCAACGGAGTCCGCGCTGTCCTGCCCGCTCCAGTTGTCGGCATTGAGCGACGCCTGAAGATCCTGCCCGAATACGACGTTGCCGAGGAACGCCTTCACGATGTAGTCCGGAATCGGACCACCGCCCGCCGAACCCCAAACGAGACGCAAACGATTCTGCCCGTCGAAGGCCAGCGAAGGAGAGATCGAGGTACGCGGACGCTTGTCAGGCGCAAGACCATTGACGTCGCTTCCCACCGCGCCGGCGGAAAAATTCGACAAGGCGTCGTTCAGCATCATGCCCGCGGCTTCGATGTGAGCACCCCAGTGCGTATTGATGGTGGTCGTCATCGAAAGCGCGTTGCCGTATCCGTCGATGATCGCCACGTTGCTGGTGGTATTGAAGTCTTCGTTGCGCAGTCCCGGCCCACCGATCTGGGCACGCGTGAGCGGCTTGCGCACTGCGCTTGCGAGCCGCACCGCGCTTTGCGCCTGATTCGCCGCCAACGGGTTGTAGGTAGCCGGGTCCGTCGCCACAAAAGCGGGAATGCCCTGCGCGGTGGTACCCGCGCTCACCGTGGGCAATGCGGTTTCGCTCATCAACGCCGCCCGGCTGTCGAGATAGCTGTCCGCGAGCAATGCCTGAACGCGGGCATCCGTATTGGAATAAGCCGGATCGCCGAGATAAGTACGGCGATCGATATTCGCAAGACGGCTGGCTTCAGTCGCGAGATATGTGTATTCCTCGCTGCCGAATGTCTGCGCAGCCATGTTTTTTCGCTCCAGCAAACCCAGCGTATACAGCACGACCGTGCCCCCGAACGATGGCGCCGGCTGCGTATACACGGTCGTACCGAAGCGCGAAGCGCTCAACGGTTTCCGTTCGACAGCCCGATAGTTCGTGAAGTCCGCCGCCGTCATCAGGCTGGGAATACGCGCGGGCACGGGATTGGAGGACGAATACAGCGTGTAGCAATTGTTGGTCGTGGTGCCCGGCAGATATTTGTCGGCGGCGAAGCGCGCAAGAATCGCCGCCACGATCGGACCATTGGCGTCATAGAACGCGGCTGCGCCGCCATCGCGCACCTGCGCGAGCGTGGTAGCCAACTGCGGGTTCCTGATCGTGGTGCCGACCGGAAGCGGCAACGCCGAATTCGGATCCGACGTATCGCAGTAGCGATTGTGAATGTCCGTGTACTTGCAACGCACGGCACCCTTCGCTGTTCCCGTGCTGTTGATCCAAGCAGGTTCGCCGCCGGCGGGCAGCGGCAATCCCGTATCCTCGTCGTAGTCGGTGCCGGCGTTATAGAGCGTCGAGTACATGTACTTCGACATCGGGAAGCCGTTGGTGGCGTAATTGATCGCATCGGTCCACAGCGCGTTCCATGGCTGCTTGCCGTAAGCCTGATGCACCATGTCGAGTACTTTCAGCGTCCCGGGTACGCCCGTCGCTCGTCCGGAGATATTGGTGTTGCCCTGCCATGCCGAAAGGCTGTCGCCGAGTTTCAGACCGGACTTGCACTTCAGATCGTCCGCCACCGCCGCCTGATAGATCGACGACACGCCGCCGGTGGTGGACGGCGCCGCCGCGAGGCCGTCGAATGCGCGCACCTTCTGCGTCGCGGCGTCATAGTAAGTAATCAGGCTCCCTCCACCGAGCCCCGATGCAAAAGGCTCGACCACGGCGAGTACGCCTTGCACGGCAATCGCCGCATCGATCGCCGTGCCGCCGGTCGCCAGAATCTTGCAGCCGGCCGCCGACGCGTTGATATCCGCCGACGTCACCATCATGTTGGTGCCCGTGATGCCGACCGTTTGACCATACGGCGCGTTTGCCTGCGGCGTGCACAGCGTAGGGTCGAACTTGACCTGACGGGGCGGCGGGCTCTCCGGCGGCGTGTCCGAAGCCGGCGCCGGGCCCGTCGTCGTGCTGCCCGACGATATACCTCCCCCGCACGACGCGAGGACGATCGACGTCGCAAGCAGCGACGCGCCTGTGATGGTCCGATTTCCGTACTTTCCGTGTCTCATGGGTCTTCCCGCACCTGTATTGACTTGAAGTGGAAAATGCGTGGCGATGCCTTCGTCACCGGATGCAATCGCGGCGTCGGGTTTTGCCCCGCGCCGTCATTCCGGGAATTCCTCCGGCCGACTTCCTTCAGCCAGCCTTAGCGCCTCGAGAGCACGCATGCGCGTTCTGGCCTGTTCCGGTATCGCGCGCAACAACGCAGCCATCAACGCCTCGCACTGCGCGAGCGCGGGTACCTTGGTGTCGAATGGAGACAGGTTCTGCACCGCACTCGTGAGCGTTATGTCGGAGAAACCGGAAATGGGCGACTTCCACTCGTCCGTAAACAGGACGATCCTTGCACCACGTTTCTTTGCCTCGCGCGCATAGTTGATGACGGTTTCCTGATACCGGCGAAAGTCGTACACGACGAGCAGAGTGCCGGGCGTCATGTCCATCAGACTGGCGCTCGCCCGGTCGATCGACGGATCGACCTGCATGGTCCGCGGACGAATCTGATTGAGGTGCGACGCGAGTCGCCACGCGAGAAACACGCTCGCCCGGCCTCCGCAACACAGAACCGCCTGACTGGTATCGGCGAGCAAATCGACGGCCGCCCGGAAGTCCGCGCTCGTGCCCTGCTCCGCGACTTTGGCGAGGGAAACCGCCAGATGTCGAAACACGCTTTTTTGCACATCGTCGTCGATGAAGTCGGAAGCCATTCCCTCCAGCATCGAGAGCGGTGAATTCATTCGCGCATCGACTTCGGCGAGCAGTGCTTGCTGAAACGCGGGGAAACCGTCGAACCCGAGTTTGACGACCATCCGGTGAACCGTCGGATCGCTGACCCCGGCTTGCGCCGCCAGACTGGACAACGAAGTCAAGCCGGCGCTGGGATAGTTGCGCAGCAATACGTTTGCGATCTTCAACTCTGACGGAGTGAAGCCCGACGCTTTCTGTTGCACTCGCAGTTTGATCGGATCACGCATTCGGTCTTTGCTTGCGTTCTGCTTTCGTTTTATCGTGAAGGGTTGGTTTTATTACAATGTAATTCTATATTCGGAAAATTTGATGCAGCAAGGCTTAAAAAATAAGCATTTACCCTTGCTCAACTGTTTATTTTTCTACATTGTGAGCTGAGTAAGTCGGCATCTGTCTGCTCATCCGCGGCGGTGGATTTTCCAATGCGGGAGCGCATCGTAGTCGTCGACGTTCAGAAAACGGAAAAATCGTGCGCTAAGCGTGCGCTGAGGCAGGTACCCAGCGGTAGAGCGTCGGAACCGACACGCCGAGATTCCTGGCCACGTCCCTGGGCGGCACACCACTGGCCAGCAGCTTCCTGGCTGACTCGATCTTGCTGTCGGTCATCTTGGGCTTGCGACCACCTTTGCGGCCAAGCTGCTTTGCAACTTCAAGCCCGGCACGGGTGCGCTCGATAGTCAGTTCGCGCTCCATCTCGGCCAGGCTGGCCATGACGTGGAAGAAAAACCGGCCTGACGGCGTGCCGGTGTCGATAGAGTCGGCGAGGCTCCGGAATTGGACGCCGTGCCTGTGCAGATCACCGATCAGATCGACCAGTTGTTTGACGCCGCGGCCCAGTCGGTCGAGCTTCCAGACAACCAATGTATCGCCCTCACGCAGCACTTCCAGAGCCTTGGTCAAGCCTGGGCGGTCAGCCCGCGGGCCGCTCACCTTATCTTCAAAAAGCTTTTGGCATCCGGCATTGACCAGAGCTTTACGCTGCAATTCAAGGTTCTGTTCGTGGGTTGAGACACGAGCGTAACCGATCAACGTTGTCAATTTCAGCTCTCGTGATCCGTAGGGACAGTGGCATGGAAGTCTGCAATCTCGTCATGCTCAGGTGCTTCCCACATGACGCTGGCGAGTTCGAGGATCGGGCATCTGATTGGCCTTGGACACGGCGACCGCATGGAGCCGAATCACACCCAATAGTCTGTCCTTGCGCTGCAAGTACCGGGCTATGAGGTTCTTGCTTTTGTGACCACTTCAACTCATTCGTCTTCAACATCCGGGCTGACAGCGGGCAATTGCCTGAGCAGTTCCGGCAACGCGGTTTGCACGGTGTCCCACACCACGTCGAGGTTGATGTCAAAGTAGCCGTGGGCAATGCGGTTGCGCATGCCACGCATGCCGCGCCAAGGTACTTCGGGGTGCGTCTGCGCGAACTCGGTATAGCCGTCCATTACCTTCGTGGCTGCTTCGCCGATGATGATGAGGCTCATGATGACGGCCTGCTGGGTGCGCTTGTCCTCGAGGAAGTCGTCCTTGGCCAGGCCTGCCACGAAGCTGCACGCATCAGTCGCGGCCTGCTGCATGTGGTCCAGGTAATCGGGCAGCCGACTCTCGCTCATACCGGCTCCGCTTCCGCGAGCACCTTGGCCCGAAACCTGGGCGGCAGGTCGGCCGGAGTCAGCAGATCGACGTGGATGCCGAGCAGGGATTCCAGTTCGTCTTGCAAGCCGCCCAGGTCGAACAGCGTTGCACCGGGCAGCGCATCGACCAGCAGATCGAGGTCACTGCCATCCCGGTCGGTGCCGTGCAGCACCGAACCGAAGACGCGCGGATTCGCGGCACGGAAGCGGCTTGCCGCTTCGCGCACGGCGCTTCGCTTCATGTCGAGCACAACGGACGGTCGCATGGTCATCCTTCTTATCAAAACTCGTTGAGATGATATGCAATCAAGAATTGAGTTTCAAGAACTGTTTTCGAGAATTTCAATGCCTTGATTTCAGTGCCGCGCCGGTTACCTTGGCGAGCTTGTCGACGAGAAAACTGCGTTGACAACGCGCCGATCGAGTCATTCCGGAGAACCGAAAAGCGAACCGGCCTATCGTCACCGATTCGCGACGCGCGAGCAGCCAAAGCGCGCGTTTTGTCGCTTTTCAATCGCCGTCCACACCTGCTTCACACCTGCAATACCAGCCGGGAAAAATCGCAGCATGTCCTGCACAGCCTCGCCACCTCGCCGAGAAAATCCACGTGCTCGGTAGGCAGATACATGGCGGCGTACTGGATTTTCGGCAATGCCGGCGTCGTTGTCGCGGTTCGCAGCGCGCCGTGCGCTATCAGGTGCGACAGGCATTCCCTCGGTAGAAAGCTGATGCCCAGCCCCGACACCGTCAGGCCGATCTGGGCCACCAGGTTGCTGCACACGACGGTTCTGGGCGTGTCGATGCCGTGGGCCCGGAACCATTGGCCATAGGCGATGCCCATGCCGGAATCCTTGCCTTGGACAATGAGGGTTTGTTGCGCGATCTCGGTCAGGGGAAAAACGCGTTTGACCGGCAAGACGCCATCGGCGTACATCCACGCATTCCTGACCGTACCCACCGGCATGACGGAAAAGCGCGGGTCGTGGAACACATCGGGCACGATGATCAGATCTATGGTGTGATCGGCGAGCCGTTCGTACAGCATATGGCCCAAGCCCACTTCCGGCACGATCTCCAACTGCGGAAAACGCTTGCGCAAATGCGCCACCAGCATAGGCAACCACGTCAGCGCCGTCAGTTCCGTCACACCGAGCCGCAGCCTGCGGAACATCGCGTCCTTCGCCCCCAGTTGCACCAGCAGGCCATCGCGCATGCTCAGCAGTTGCCGCGCCGAACGCAGGATCTCCTCGCCTTTGGGCGTCAGGACGGCGGCGCGGCGGCTGCGATCGAAGATCAGAAGATCGAAGCGGCTTTCGAGTTCCTGGATGCGCTTTGAAATGGCCGATTGCGTCGTGCTGAGCCGCAAGGCGGCCGCATCGAAACTGCCGAGCTCCGCAATCCAGTACAGCGCCTCGACCTGCTTTAACGTAATCACCGCTCCCCTCCCCCATGCTCGAGCGGATCGATCCGGCCCAATTCGACGGCGACCCGATACATGAAAAAAAGCGATGCTATCAGAAATAAAAAATTCGCTTTTTCGCATGAATTTGTACCGATACGCTTTCAGTAGATGCACGCTAATACGCCGAGCGACAGGTGCACCCCGAAGGGAAAACCCTGAGTATTGGCCGGGATGTTCAGATGTTTTTTGAAGCCACCTCCTCTTACTGAAAACAGGTAACCATGCTTAAGAAAAATGGATTCAGGGCAATTTCCGCGATCTCGCTCGCGTGCGCCGTTTCTCTGGGTTTGATCGGCTCGGTGCATGCCGAAAATAACGCCGACGGTTTCGTGATCAATTCGAAAATCTCGAAGGCGACCCTCAACCCGGCCGCGGTGGCCGCGCTGCCGGCGGACATCAAGGAAAAAGGCGTTCTGACCATCGGCGGCGAAACCACCCTGCCCCCGTACCTTTATCGCGAGAATGGCGGCATTACTGGCATCGAAGCGGATTTCATGCAGGCGCTCGGCCAGGCGCTCGGGCTGCATATCAAGGTCATCAATACCGATTTCGGGTCCATGGTGATAGGCCTGACCTCCGGCCGCCTGGACGTGGCGATGTCCGACTTCTCCGACACGCCCGAGCGTGAAAAGCAGGTGACCTTCGTCGACTACACGAAAACCGGCCAGCAGTTGATCGTCGCCAAGGGCAATCCGAAGAACATCCATTCCGTGACGGATCTTTGCGGCACCACCGCGGGTGGACCTGTCGGCAGCCTCTCGCTTGCGATCGCCCAACGGCAGTCCGAGGCTTGCACCAAGGCCGGCAAACCGGCGGTGACCGTGCAGGGCTATCCGTCGGCCAGCGCTTCGGACCTCGCGCTGCGGACCGGACGCATCGACACGATGGGCATCGACTATGCAATCGCGGCCAATATCGTCAAGACCTCGGGCGACAAGGCCGAGCTGACCGGCGATCTTTTCGAATCCGGACTCCATGGCGCGGCCGTCAAGACCAGCAACACGCAGCTCGCCAAGGCCTTGCAACTCGCGTTCGAGGGCATTTCCAAACAGGGGATCGACAAGCAGATCGTCGATTTCTATGGCGTGTCTCAAATGCGGATCGACAGCCCGGTGATCAATGCCATGCAAGGGAAAAATTAAGACCCGGCATGTGAATCATCGCTACGGTGCGTAGCCTCTGCGCACCGTAGCGCCAGGCAATGGCGGTCGCGCCGGACGCTCTGAACGCGAGGGACCCTTCGATGGAACAGAATGACGAGCGCACTCGTCAATTGCGCATTATTCGCAGCAAGCATCCAGTCCAGATAGCGATTGGTGTCGTGGTCCTGATATTTCTGCTCTCGTTTCTATTCCGCATCGCGGACAACGAGAACATGCAATGGCCGGTGATAGGCCATTACCTCTTCGATTCGCACGTGCTGTCCGGAGTGCGCGTGACGCTGGTGGTCACCATCGTATGCCAGATTCTCGCGATCATCATCGGCACCCTGGTCGCAATCATGAGGCTCTCCAGAAGCCGCATATTCGTGACCATCGCGAACGGCTATCTCTGGTTTTTCCGCGGCACGCCGCTGCTGGTGCAGTTGATCTTCTGGTACAACCTCGCCGCGCTGTTTCCGGTCCTGTTTCTGGGCGTGCCCTTTACAAACCTCGGCATCATGCTCAAGACCAATGCGGTGATCTCGGGCTTCACCGCCGCCGTCGTGGGCTTCTCCCTGCACGACGGCGCCTATATGGCCGAAATCGTCCGCGCGGGCATCATGTCGGTCGATCCCGGCCAGCGGGAAGCGGCAATCACGACGGGCATGACCGAAAGCCAGGCGATGCGCCGGATCATCCTCCCGCAGGCCATGCGAGTCATCGTGCCGCCCACCGGCAACCAGGCGATCAATCTGCTGAAAGCGACCGCGCTGGTGGCCTTCATTTCCGGTGGCGACCTGCTGAGCAATGTCCAGGAGATCTACTCCGTCAATTACGCGGTCATGCCGCTGCTCGTGGTAGCCACCATCTGGTATCTCGCGCTCGTTACCGTCGCCACGCTCGGCCAATACTATCTCGAGCGCACGATAGGCAAGGGATATAACCGGTCCAACGGCAGGAAAAACGGCGCGGCAAAAATCAACGTGAATATGGACACCGCCTAAGCACCTCCGTGGCGAGCGATAGATAGAAAGGGAAACGACAATGGCCGAATCCGAAGCGCCGGTTGTTGAGATAGTCAACGTCAAGAAGCAGTTTGGCGACAAGGTCGTGCTCAACGGCATCGATCTCCACGTGATGAAGGGCGAGGTGGTCGCCATTCTCGGCCCTTCGGGGTCCGGAAAATCCACGCTGCTGCGTTGCGTCAACCACCTGGAAGAGGTGACGAGCGGTTCCATCAAGGTGTGCGGCAACTACATCGGCTACGAACGCCGCGGCGACACGCTCAGGGAAATCTTCGGCAAGCGCCTTGCCAGGCAGCGGCAGAAAGTGGGAATGGTGTTTCAGCACTTCAATCTCTACCCCCACAAGACCGCGCTGGAAAACGTCATCGAAGGTCCGGTGCATGTTCTCAAAACACCCCGCGAGCAAGCCGTCGCCCGCGGGCGCGAATTGCTGCTGCGGGTCGGCCTGGGCGAGCGCGTGAACGCCTATCCGTCGGAACTGTCCGGTGGCCAGAAGCAGCGGGTCGCGATAGCCCGGGCGCTGGCGATGGACCCGGAAGTCATTTTGTTCGACGAGCCCACTTCCGCGCTGGATCCGGAGCTGGTGAACGAAGTGCTCAACGTGATGAAAGAGGTCGCCTCCCTCGGCATATCCATGCTCGTCGTCACGCACGAAGTCGGCTTTGCCCGTGAAGTGTGCAGCCGCGTCGTATTCATGGCCGATGGCGGCATCGTGGAAGAAGGTCCCGCGCATCAGGTCATCGACAACCCCAGGCAACAGAGAACCCGGGAATTCCTTGGCGTCGTGCCGAGGAAAATGGAGAAAGTAAATTGAATCAACCCCTACCCTCGATTTCATCCGACGCCGTATTGCGCGTGAGGAGCCAGTCCCTGCGGGGCAAGAACCTGATTCCGGGCGTTACCGACAAAGTTTCGCTCGCCATCGGCGAGCCGGACTTCGATACGCCCCAAGTGGTCATCGATGCCCAGATACAGGCGATCAGGTCCGGTTATACGCATTACTCGCCGCAAGAAGGCCGCTCCGAGCTCGTGAACGCGATCTTGCAAGCGGCGGTCGGCGTCGCCGGCAAAGCTTTTTCGTCCGAGAACATACTGGTCACTCATGGCGGCTCGGCGGGCCTCACCGCCACCATTGTGGGCCTCCTCAATCCCGGGGATGTGGTGCTGCTGGAAGACCCGACCTATTCCCTCTATCTGGACGCGATCAATCTGGTCGGCGCCAACGTGAAGCGGTTTTCCAGGGACGCGGACGGGAAGCTCGATTTCGACGCGATCAACAACGATGCCAAGGGCGCCAAACTGATCGTCCTGTGCCATCCGTCGAATCCGACCGGGGCCGTCATCAGCCCGATCGAATGGGCGTCGTTCGCGGACATCGTCAGGCGCAACGGCCTCGTGATCCTGTGCGACGAGGCCTACGAAGGACTCACCTACGACAACGATTTCGTGTCGGCGCTCGACATACCCGGTCTGGGCGACAACCTGATCGTCTGCCGCACGTTTTCGAAAAAATACGCGATGACCGGATGGCGGCTGGGCTACCTCGTCGGCGAGCCGCGCCTGGTTGCGGCCGCCTCCACGGCCCACCGCACGTTCAATGGCGCGATCAATTCGGCCAACCAGCTCGCCGGCGCGACCGCGCTGCTGAAGGCGGGCGAAGACGCGGAGAAGATGCGACGTATCTTCCAGACGCGGCGTGACCTCATGGAGGCGTGCCTGCGCAAGATTCCCTCCATCCGGTTCAGACGCTCCGAAGGCGCTTTCTATTTCTGGCTGCACTATCCCGACAAGCTGGGGACGTCGCTGGAAGTCGCCGCCAGGGCCGCCGAAGCGGGTGTGATGGTCAGGCGCGGCGAAGAGTTCGGCAGCAGCGGCAGGCATGCGCTGAGGCTGTCGTATGCGACCGATGAACGCTCGATCGAAGAAGGTGTGGCGCGATTGGGACGCCTCCTTTCCTGATTCCCGCCTCTGATTCCTGCCTTCGCTGAGACAAAAGCTCGGCTATTCCCCCGGGGTCTATTGCCGTAACAGCCTGCCGGGAACCCGTACGCATGCCGGCAGCAGACCACGGCGATTCATTTCACGGCCCGGATTGTGCCGGGCCTTTCAAGGAGCCCCCAATATGCCAATCGGATTCAGAATTCTCGACCGCAAGCGCGCGGTCAGCGCGGAAGTGGCCAGGCGCTTTGCCGGCGTGCCCGTGGCCTGCATCAGCGATGTGATGTCGCGCATGACCGCGGGCGGCCCGACCTTGCGCCCCATGCATGCCGGCGGCGTGCTCAGCGGCCCCGCGTTCACGGTCAAGACCCGTCCGGGCGACAACCTGATGGTGCACAAGGCGTTGACGCTGGCCCAGCCGGGCGACGTCATCGTGGTGGACGCCGGCGGCGATCTGACCAATGCCATCATCGGCGAGCTGATGCTGTCCTACGCGATGAAGCGCGGCTTTGCCGGCATGGTCATCAACGGCGCCATCCGCGATTCGGACTGGATCAGCAAGCACGATATGCCGGTCTACGCCGCCGGCGTGACTCACCGCGGCCCCTACAAGGACGGCCCCGGCGAGATCAACGTGTCCGTGGCTTTCGGCGGCATGCTCGTCGAGCCCGGCGATCTGATCGTGGGCGACGCGGACGGCTTCGTGTGCGTGCCCTACGACGATGTCGAGACGGTCTACGCGATGGCTGCGAAGAAAAGCGCGGGCGAAGCGAAGATCCTCGAGAACACGCTGGCGAACAGGTTCGACGACAAATCGTGGATCGACGAGTCCCTGCGCCGGTTGGGCTGCGAAGGCCTGTAACACGCCGTCGGACCAGGCCGGCCTGAACTCACCCTGATCTCACGCTGAAATCGCCCTGTTTCCGGGGCGATTTTCCGCAAGTGCACATCGCCACGCCGTTCGGAACCGGACGGCAGATGGGACGATCGTTGCAATCGCAAACCGCGAATCCCCTCGCTCGCAAGCAACGCGCCCGATGCGATCCGATGCGCATCTCCACTGCCCGATCGCAGCCGATCAGTCAGCCGGATATTCACTTTGTTTTTGATCCGGCATAGACTGAACTCAGACTTTCATCCGCCAAAAGGCTTTCCGCTTCACCGTTGCCGCCCGGCGGCGACGGCTGCTGTCTGTCGTGCTTCGCGAGCCGACGCAACGCGAGCCGGTTCGTGCCCAATCAACATCTGAACGGGACGACTCATCATGGCCGATACGGGTTACATGGCACGGAAAACCGTTGCCGATATCGTCGATAGCGCCGATGTGGACGAAGGCCACAAGCTCTCGAAAACGCTCGGCGCCACCAGCATCACCGCAATGGGCATCGGCGCGATCATCGGGGCCGGCATCTTCGTGCTGACCGGCACGGCGGCCGCGCAGTTCGCGGGACCGGGCATCATGCTGTCGTTCGTGCTAGGCGGCATCGCGTGCGCGTTCGTCGGCCTGTGCTACTCGGAGCTCGCGGCGATGCTGCCCGTGTGCGGCAGCAGCTACACGTACACGTATGCGACGCTCGGCGAGATCTTCGCGTGGGTCATCGGCTGGGACCTGATCCTCGAATACGCGATGGGCGCGGCGACCGTCGCGGTCGGCTGGTCAGGCTATGTCGTGAGCCTGCTGCGCAACGTCGGCATCGAGATTCCCCCTACTCTCGCCGCCGCGCCCGGCACTATCGTCAAGCTCGCGGACGGCACGACGGCCACCGGTCTCGTCAATCTGCCGGCGATCTTCATCGTCGCGATCCTGACCACGATGCTTGTGCTCGGCACGAAGGAATCCGCGCGGATCAACAACATCATGGTCGCGGTCAAGCTGACCGTGGTGATCGCGTTCATCGCGATCGGCTTCTTCTTCATCAAGCCTGAGCACTGGCATCCGTTTATCCCGGCCAATACCGGCGAGTTCGGCAACTTCGGCATGAGCGGGATTCTGCGCGGTTCGGCCGTGGTGTTTTTCGCGTTCATCGGCTTCGATGCGGTGTCCACCGCCGCGCAGGAAGCACGACAGCCGCAGCGCGACATGCCGATCGGCATTCTCGGCTCGCTCGTCATCTGCACGGTGCTGTACATCCTCGTCGCGGCCGTGCTCACCGGACTCGTGCCGTACACCGAGCTGAACGTCCCCGATCCGATCGCGAAGGGCGTCGACGCGATCGGCCTGAACTGGTTTTCGATTCTGATCAAGATCGGCGCGCTGACCGGGCTGACCACGGTGATTCTCGTGCTGCTGTATGGGCAGAGCCGCATCTTCTTCACGATGTCGCAGGACGGCTTGCTGCCGCCGTTTTTCGCGCAAGTGCACGATCGGCTGCATACGCCTTATCTGAGCCAGACACTGATCGGCGTGGTCGTTGCGCTGGTGGCCGCGTTGACGCCGATCGGCGTACTCGGCGAGATGGTCAGCATCGGCACGCTGTTCGCGTTCATCCTCGTGTGCGGCGCGGTGATCTATCTGCGGCGCAGCGACTCCGACGCGATGCGCCCGTTCCGCGTGCCCGGCGTGCCGATCGTGCCGGTGCTCGGCATCCTGTTCTGCCTGCTGCTGATGGTGGGCTTGCCGCTCGTCACGTGGATGCGGCTCGTCGTGTGGCTCGTGATCGGCATGGTGATTTATCTGTCGTACGGCCGCCATCATTCGGTGCTGCGTCACCCGGAGCGCCGGCGGACGTGAGCGCTTCGACCGCGCGCGAGCGCGGTGACCCATGACCGAGGCGACGACGCAACGCGGGTAAAACCGGCGCGCGTTCAAACCTCATCGGCGAGACACGGCACGAGACTCCGGTCCGGCAACTCGCCGATTCCCTTCTCAGGTCGTCCGGATAGTTCTCGCCCTCGTGGATGTCGAGGTCGAAGCCGGCGAAGCGTGTTGATGCGGTGGAGATCGATGCGGCTGCTTCCATTGCGGGGGCAAATTCGGGAGTGTGAAGGTTACGTTCTGTTGTCTATCGCTGCCATGGTTTGACTTTTGAGATGCCAACACCGGTATATCAAGGTCACCGCTTCAGACTTCGCGGCATTTTTCAGCTTTTTCCGATTCTGTTGATCTCCACGTTGCTCTACCCTGCCGGACAGCAAAGGCAATCGGGTAGTTCGAGCCAATATCGGAGACACATATGTCAGCAGACTGTCTATTCCTTCTTAATAGAAAAGCGACGTCCTTTCTCACATGCCGCGGACCAGGCGGCGTCGAGGCTTTTTCTGGCAAAAACGCGGGGCGAAACAATCCGGACGATACGGCGGGACCAATGGGGCAAAGCGAGGGATGTATCACCGTGGCGAATCCTTATGATTTTGAATGGCTCGCACGACACATTCGCTCGCAGCGTGCGACCTTGCCTGTGCCGAAGACGACACTGAAGGCGTATGGAACAGTTACAGTGCGCCGGTTCTGGATCACTGGGCAATATGCGCAAAGCTTCCGCAAAGATCCCGATCGCCATAACTCTGGTTGCGATTTCTATGATCGGGGGATGGCAACTGACGTATGTGATCGATATGTTGCCGTTCAATATGCCGGAGCCGGTGGAGATGTTTATCCGCTTCTGTTTGTCAGTAACCGGAAACGACGACCTGGCAAACCCCGACGATATGGCAGTGCTTGCCTTGATTTTCTACTGGGTACTGTCCACGCTGCTCGTTGGCGCGCTTCTGTACTCCGGTGTTCGAGCGGTGTGTCATCGTTGCGTGAGAAAAAATTCACAAAAATCAATTTAAAGACTGCGCTCACCCGTCGTTTCGTGCGTCAATGGCTTGATGTGCGTCACGCAATGAACATTGCGGGATATCGATCCCAAATAGCCGTTATTCCTGACTCTGCAATTTTTCAGCTTTTTCCGATTCCGTCGATCCTCGCGTCTGCTTAACCTGCGTCTTTCACAACAACTCAGAAGGCAGGAAGGACGATGATGACGCAGGATATCTTCATCAAAATTAACGGTATAGACGGCGAATCGCAAGACGCTTCGCATCTCAATGAAATCGACGTGGTTGGATGGCGTTGGCAGGTCTCGCAACAGTCCGCCATGCAATCAGGGGCCGGCGGCGGCATCAGCAAGGCTACTGTTTCCGAACTGGGGTTCACACACGCGCTGGATCGCGCGAGCCCGAACCTGGCCAGATACTGCTTTACCGGCAGTCGTATTGATCTAATCCCGATGCTACTGCCGTCGAAAACATCGGCCCGCTTCCCAAAGGCACGTATTACCTGATAGACCGGCAATCGGGGGGCTATCTCGGGCCGCTCCGTGACCTGTGGGATGCCTACGGTTTCGGATCCACCGACAGACGGAACTGGTTCATGCTGTGGAACCCTGTTTCGGGAGACACGACGAACATCAACGGGATCAAACGGGGTAATTTCAGACTACATCCAGCGGGAAGAATGGGGCTAAGCGAGGGATGTATTACTGTCGTACACCCCTATGAATTTGACCGACTGCAAAAATTCATCCGCTCGCAGGGGGCTCGTCTGTCTGTCCCGGGTACAGCATTGCGAGCGTACGGAACGGTCGAAGTGAAATGAAAAAACTTGTCATGAAGCTTTTGGCTGGTGTCGCATTCGTGGTTGCATCCGTGATAGGCGGCTGGTTTCTTGCGCTTCTCCCGGATGTGATCCCGTGCGGCAACATAGTCGATGTGTTCCCGTGCAGCAACATGCCTTACCCGGTGGACATGTTCATCCGCTTTTGCCTGTCACTAACAGGACACGACGATCTGGCGAACCTCGACGACATGGAAATACTTGCGCTGCTTTTCTATTGGGCACTGTCTACGCTGATAGTCGCCGCGCTTCTTTATGCCGGTGTGAAAACGATATGCCGCCTGTATGCGAGAAAAGGGTTGTAAAACGGCGACATTAAAAATCCCTATTTATTGCCCCCTGCACCAGGCGGGGGGCATTCATCGTGCCCCCACCCGCCAATATTGACGCCCCCCCCTTCGCGCGATACCCCCCGTCTCCAGCGAGTTCAATTCATTCGCAAGGGCCACGAATGAATTGACAAGCCACCAGGACGCGGTACGATCAGTGGAAATCTTTTCCAGGCATTATCATGCCGTCTATTCAACCCTTATTCAGACCGTAAGCCGTCAAACCCTAACCGATCTAACACGCAAAAAAAGAGTGCCTTTACCGAGGAGTTTCTCTTGCTCTGCTTCGCATCCCACCTGCGTAGTCGTGCCGTATTGCTTCTGATCACCGGTTTGCCGCTTCTCGTCGCCGCCTGTAACGACCGGCAGGCAACCCCCACCGCGGCGTCCATGCCGCCGGTTCCCGTACTGGTCGAAACGGTGTCCACCTCCGCCGTGCCCGATGTCGTGGAATTGCCGGGCCGCATCGAGGCCGTGCGCACCGCGGAGATTCGCGCGCGCGTCGACGGTATCGTCGAGCGCACGCTCTATCAGGAAGGCACCGACCTGCCCGCCAACGCCCCGCTGTTCCAGATCGACCCGAGCGACTATCGCGCGCAATTGCAGCAGGCGCAGGCCGCGCTTGCGCGCGCGAGCGCGGTGCGCGACAACGCGGCTTCGGTCGTGGACCGCTTCAAGCCGCTCGTCGGCCGTCACGCGGTCAGCGCGCAGGAATACGACGCCGCGCTCGCGACGATGCAGCAGGCGCAGGCGAACGTGGCCGATGCGCGGGCCGCGGTCTCGCTCGCGCAATTGCGGCTCGATCGCTGCATCGTGCGCACGCCGATCGCCGGGCGCGCGGGCCGCGCGCTCGTCACCGAAGGCGCGCTGGTGAGCGCCGGCGCGGCCACGCTGCTCACGCAGGTCAACCAGCTCACGCCGATCAATGCGGTGTTCACGCAGTCGAACACGGCAATGCTCGACGTCGAACAACAGATCCAGTCCGGCACGCGCAAGCCGACCGATATGAAGCACGTCGAGGTCCAGTTGGTCCTCGCGAACGGCCAGGTCTACAACGAGCGCGGCTTTCTGGACTTCGCCGACCTCGTCGTCGATCCGTCCACCGGCACGCAAACGGTGCGCGCCCGCTTCGCGAATCCGGACCGCACGCTGCTGCCGGGACAGTTCGTGCGCGGGCGCATCATCGCGGCGGGCAACCTGCAAGGCATCCGGATTCCGGAGCGCGCGGTGCAGCTCGACAACGGCGTGGCGAGCGTCGCGCTGGTCGCCGACGACGGCACCGTGGTCCACCGCAACATCGATCTCGGCGAGCAAGGCGAAGGACGCTGGACCGTGCGCGATGGTCTGAAGCCCGGCGAGCGCGTGATCGTCGACGGCTGGCAGAAGGTCCAGCCCGGCCAGCGTGTCGACGCGCGGCCCGTGCCTGAAACGCCGTCGGCCGCGGCACCGACCCCGGCTTCGGCCACGCGCTGACGGGCCCGCCGATGAATCGCTTCTTCGTCGCCCGTCCGGTCTTTGCGTGGGTCATCGCCCTCTTCACGGTGCTGTTCGGCGCGATCGCGGTCGCACTGCTGCCGGTCGAGCAGTATCCCGATGTCGCGCCGCCGTCGCTCAGCATCACCGCGGCGTTTAGCGGCGCCGACGCGCGCACGCTCGAGCGTACCGTCACGTCGATCATCGAAGACGAGATGAACGGCATCGAGAATTTTCTGTACATGTCGTCGGTGAGCCGCTCGAACGGCACGATGCAGATCACGGTCGTGCTGAAGCCCGGCACCAATCTCGACATCGCGCGCACCCAGGTGCAGGACCGCCTGAGCCGCGTCGAGCCGCGCCTGCCGCTCGAAGTCCGGCAGGTCGGCGTGCGCGTGACGAAGGCATCGTCCGGCTTTCTGATGCTGCTCGCGCTGCAGGCAACCGACGGCACCACCAACGCGGTCGCGATGGGTAACTTCGCGTCGAACAACATCGTCAACGAGTTGCGCCGCATCGACGGCGTCGGCGACGTGCAGTTGTTCGGCTCGTCGTACGCGATGCGCATCTGGCTCGACCCGCGCAAGCTCGCGGGCTTCGGCCTGTCGGCGAGCGAGGTGCTGCAGGCGATCCAGGAGCAGAACAGCCAGACGGCCGGCGGCGGCCTCGGCGATCAACCGATCGCGCCAGGCTCCGAATTCACCGCGCAGATCGTCACGCAAAGCCGCTTCTCGACGCCCGAGCAGTTCCGCGAAATCATCGTGCGCGCCAATCCTGACGGCTCGACCGTGCGCGTGGGCGACGTCGCGCGCGTCGAGCTCGGCAACGACAGCTACGGCAACCGGCTCACCGTCAACGGCAAGGCGTCGGCCGGCATCGCGATCCAGCTCGCGGGCGGCGCGAACGCGCTCGCGGTCGCTAACGCGGTGCGCAAGCGCATGACCGAGTTGCAGCCGACCTTCCCGCGCGGCGTCACCTGGACGGTGCCATTCGATACCACGCCGTTCATCACGACCTCGGTGCACGGCGTGATCCAGACGATGGTCGAGGCGCTGCTGCTCGTCACCGTCGTCGTATTCCTGTTCCTGCAGGACTGGCGCGCGACGCTGATTCCCACCCTCGTCGTGCCGGTCGCGCTGATCGGCACCTGCGCGGGGCTCTATCTGTTCGGGCTGTCGATCAACATCCTGTCGCTGTTCGGCATGGTGGTCGCGATCGGTATCCTCAATGACGATGCGATCGTCGTCGTCGAAAACGTCGCGCGGATCATGCGCGAGGAAGGGCTTAGCGCGCCGCGCGCAACCGTCAAGGCGATCGGGCAGATTTCCGGCGCGGCGATCGCAAGCACGCTCGTGCTGGTCGCGGTGTTCATTCCGATGGCATTCTTCCCCGGCTCGACGGGCGGCATCTACCGGCAGTTCTCTGTCACGCTGGCGGTATCGATCCTGCTGTCGACGCTGCTCGCGCTCACGCTCGGCGCGGCGTTGTGCGCGGCGCTGCTTCGCAGCGAAAGCGCCGACCGCACGCGGCCGAAAAACGCGGCTTCCCGCCTCATGCACCGTGTGTTCGACGGCTTCAACAACGGGCTCAACGCGGGCACCGACCGCTATATCGGCGGCGTCGACGCGATGCTGCGCTCGCCGCTGCGCTGGCTGCTGGCGTTCGTCGCGGCCTGCGCGATCACCGTGTTTTTCTTCATGCGTCTGCCGAGCGGCTTTCTGCCGACCGAGGACCAGGGGCATATATTCATCACCTACACCGGCGCGCCGGGTTCGACCGAGCAGCGCACGCAGCGCGCGATCGACCAGGTCGAGGCGTTTCTGCGGCAACAGCCGCAGGTGCGCAACGTGGCGTCGGTGACGGGCTTCAGCTTCTTCGGCCAGGGGCAGTCGGCGGCGCTGTCGTTCGTCGATCTGAAGCCGTGGAGCGAGCGCCCCGGCGAAGCGAACTCGGCGAGCGCGCTGGTGCGCCGCGCGAATGCCGCGTTCCGGCAGATTCCCGAGGCGTTCATTTTCGCGCTCGACCCGCCGCCGATCCCGTCGCTCGGCAACGCGACCGGCTTCACGATGAAGATCCAGGACCGCAGCGGTGTCGGCGGCGAAGCGCTGCAACAGGCGGCGCGGCGCATGATGATCGAGGCGTCGCAAAGCAGCGTGCTCGCGGGCGTGCGCTCGGAGGGCATGCCGGAGGCGCCGCAGCTCTATGTCGAGATCGATCGCGTGAAGGCGCGCGCGCTCGGCTTGCAGATCGGCCAGGTCAATCAGGCGCTCGCGCTGACGTTCGGCTCGAACTATGTGAACGACTTCGTGTTCGAGGGCAACGTGCTGCGCGTGCTGCTGCAGGCGGATGCCGAGCAGCGGATGCGCGCCGAGGACGTGACCTCGCTGCGGCTGCGCAACAACCGCGGCGAGATGGTGCCGTTCTCGGCGTTCACGCGCGTGCGCTGGATTTCCGGTCCGCAGCAGCTCGAACGCTATAACGGCTTTCCGTCCGCGACGCTGTCGGGCCAGGCCGCGCCCGGCCGTTCCAGCGGCGCGGCAATCGCGGAGATGGAGCGCATCGCGTCGCATGTGCTGACCGGCAACCTCACTTACGAATGGACCGGCACCGCGTTCGAGGAGAAACAGGCAAGCGGCCAGATCGGCATGCTGCTCGGACTGTCGCTGGTGGTCGTGTTCCTGCTGCTCGCGGCGCTGTACGAGAGCTGGGCGATTCCGGTCGCGGTGCTGCTGATCATCCCGTTCGGCGTGATCGGCGCCGTGCTGCTGACGATGATGCGCGGCCTGTCCGCCGACGTGTATTTCAACATCGGTCTCGTGACGATCATCGGGCTCGCGGCGAAGAACGCGATTCTGATCGTCGAGTTTGCAATCAAGGAAGAGTCCGAAGGCAAGGACGCGATGACGGCCGCGAAGAACGGCGCGCAGCAGCGCCTGCGCCCTATCCTGATGACGAGCGTGACGTTCGTGCTCGGCATGCTGCCGCTCGTGCTCGCGACCGGCGCGGGCGCGGCGAGCCGGCGCGCGGTCGGTACCGGGGTGATGGGCAGTATGTTGACCGCGACGCTGTTCGGCATCTTCTTCACGCCGCTTTTCTATGTGGCCGCGCGCCGCTGGCTGAGCCGCAGGAAGCGCGGCATCGATCTCGACGATCTGCCGCCGCTCGCCCCCGAGGCCGGCGAAACGGGCGGAGGACGGCACGATGCGTAAGCGCCTGCTGATTCCGCTAGCTTGCTGTTCGCTCGCCGCCTGCAATTTCGCGCCGCCCTATCGCCAGCCGGAATTGCCGATCGCCGATCACTTCGACATGACGGACACCGGCAACCCGGCCGCCACGCATCTCGCGAGCGAAATCGACTGGCAGACCTTCTTCGCCGATCCGCAACTGAAGCTGCTGATCGAGGCGGCGCTTGCGCACAACCGCGATCTCGCGGCATCGATTGCGCGTATCGAACAGGCGCACGCGTTCTATCGCATCCAGAACGCCGCGCGTCTGCCGCAGGTCAACGCGAACGCGGGCGCGACGCGCACGAAAGCGCCGCTCGGTTCGATCGACCCGGAGTTCGACAACACCGACATCTCCGTCCAGTTCAACCAGTACAACGTGCAGGCCGCGGTGACGTCGTTCGAGCTGGACTTCTGGGGGCGCGTGCGCAACACGAGCGAAGCCGCGCGGCGCCGGTATCTCGCGAGCGTCGAAGCACAACACGCGTTCCGTCTGTCGCTGATCGGCAATGTCGCGTCGAACTACTACGCGATCCGTTCGGGCGACGAAGGCATCGAGCTCGCGCGGCGCACGCTGGAGAGCCGCCGCTACGCGCTCGAAGTCGCGAAGCTGCGGCTCGACGCGGGCGTCACGTCGATGGTCGATTACGAGCAGGCCGCGATTCTCGTCACGCAGGCGCAGACCCAGCTTGCCGAGCTGCAACGGACCACCGCGCAGCAGCGCAACCTGCTCGAAGTGCTGATCGGCGGATCGCTCGACGAGACGCTGCGGGACACGCTACCTCAGGCGCCGCCTATCGCCGACGCCGCGCAGTTCGGCGCGCTGGACCCCGGCTTGCCGTCCGCGTTGCTGGTCAACCGGCCGGATATCCAGCAAGCCGAGCAGCAATTGCGCGCGGCCGATGCCGATATCGGCGCCGCGCGCGCGGACTTCTTCCCGCGCATCGCGCTGACGGGCAGCTTCGGTTACGTATCGCCGGAACTCGGCGACCTGTTCGTGCCCGGCAAGCAGGCGTGGTCGGTCGGCGCGCTGGTCGGCATGCCGATCTTCGATGCCGGTCAGCGCCAGGCGCAGCTTTCACAGGCGCGCGCGCGGCGCGACGAACTGGTCGCCGATTATCAGCGCACGGTGCAGAACGCGTTTCGGGAGGTATCCGATGCGCTGATCGGACGGCAACGCTACAAGGAACAGATCGCGGCGCAGGAACAGGCCGTGGAAGCGCAGCGGCAGCTCGCCGAAACGGCCGAGCTGCGCTACGAAAACGGGATCTCGATCTATCTGGAGGTGGTGGATGCGCGGCGCAATCTGTTCGCTGCCGAGCAGCAGTTGATCCAGTTGCGGGCGACTGCGTTGCAGAATGGAGTATCGCTTTACGTCGCGCTGGGTGGCGGGCCTGATGCGCCTCGCGACATGTCACCGAAGGCGTCGCAAGCCACATCGCAAGCAGACGGGGGGAGCCCCTCGAAGTAAGGCACGGCGCACATCTGTTGCGCGCCGTGCTGGCCGCCGGCGTTGCACCGGCGGGTTCAACTCATCAGCCGAGCGTCACGTCGACCGAGGCTTCTTCGCCATCGCGCACCACGGTGACGGACACGCTGTCGTCGGCCTGAGCGATCATGCGGCGCAACTGCTCGACACCGTGAATCACCTTGCCGTCGACCGCAACGATGATGTCGCCGGCCTGGATGCCCGCCTCGGCGGCTGGCCCGGTGGCCTGCTGCACGACCACGCCGCCCGGCAGCGACGCTTCCTGCTGTTCGTCTTCGCTCAGCGGACGCACGGCGACGCCGAGACGCGGACGATTCTGTTGCTGCGGCTGTTCCTGCTGCTGCTCGCGCGGCGCGGCCGATGCCACGTCGGACGATTGCTGCGCGCCGATCGTGACCGACAGCTTGTGTTCGCCGCCGTTGCGCCACACGCTGATCGTCGCGTCGCTGCCCGGCGCCAGTTGCGCGACCTGCCCGATCAATTCCGTGGTGCTGTTGATCCGCTTGCCGTTCACGCCGACGATCACGTCGCCCTGACGCAGGCCGGCCGCCTGCGCGGGACCGTTCGGATCGACCGAGCCGACCAGCGCGCCGCCTGCCGGGTCGAGGCCGAGTGCCTTCGCCTTGTCGGCGCTGACCGGCTGCACGCCCACGCCGATACGGCCGCGGGTCACGTGGCCGGTGCGCACCAGTTGGTCCTTCACATGCATGGCTGCGTCGATCGGAATCGCGAACGACAGGCCCTGGAAGCCGCCGGTGCGTGAATAGATCATCGAGTTGATGCCGATCACCTCGCCGTTCAGGTTGAACAGCGGACCACCCGAGTTGCCCGGATTGACCGGCACGTCCGTCTGGATGAACGGGATCGGGCTGTCGTCGGAGAACGAACGCGATTTCGCGCTGATGATGCCCGACGTCACCGTGCTGTCGAAGCCATACGGCGAACCGATCGCCACGACCCATTCGCCTACTTTGCTGGCGTCGGGATTGCCGATCTTCACGGTCGGCAGATTCGACGCATCGATCTTCACCACCGCGACGTCGGTGGCCTTGTCCTTGCCGATCACGCGTGCGTGGAATTCGCGGCCGTCGGTGAGCTTCACGCTCACGCTGCTCGCGCCGTCGACGACGTGATTGTTGGTCAGAATGTACCCGTCCTGACTGATGATGAAGCCCGAACCGAGCGCTTCGCCGCCGCTCTTGCGCTGACCGTTCTCGTCGACGGACGCTGCTTCTTTCACGCCGATATGCACGACCGCCGGGCCGTAGCGCGACACGATGCTGGAAAAGTCCGGCGCCGACGAACGCGTACCGGCGATATCCGCTGCCGCGTGCGGCGCGGACCCCGGACCGTTTGATTCGCTCACGGACGCATCGGCATTGCGATGGCTGAGCGCATAAGCGCCGCCGATCGCGAGAACGACGCAGACGGCAGCGCTACCGCGCCAATATTTTTTGGTGGTCATAGTCAGGAATTGTTGCGGAGGGTTACGTGGTGGATGCGTAATGTAGAGGCCGCCACTTAAAGGAAGCTTAAAGATGGTGTGCGATCAGAAAGCCCGTGCGAGCCTTTATTTATAGGGTTATTCGCGCGTGCCGCACCATTTTCCCGATGCTTGCTCACGCATCTTTTTCGCGCTTCGACGACGATCACGCAGAGGGCGATAACCAGCGAATCATATGCGGCGTGTCCGCAAAAAGCCCTTCGCTTGTTTCACGCTTTATCGTTCCCGACCAGTAATTTCCCCAGGATTGACCTCGCCAGAAGCTGTTCCGATAATAGCCATATCATGGACTTACAGTCCACAATATGGACATTCTGATTTTCAGGACATCAAGCGAGGAACACCCCATGCCCGAGGCCCATCACTCCGACCTGACGCCTTATCAGTTGCCATTTCCGAAGGAGGCGCAAAAGGAAATCGTCGTGCCCTTCGCGATTCCGACCGACGAACGCGTATGGGTCCCGCAGGCCGAAAACGTGTCGTTCCGCCCGCTGTGCCTGAATGCGTCGCAGGGTTACTGGATGAATCTGCTGCGAGTGCGCAAATCGGGCGTGCTGAGCCGCCATCGTCACCCGCAGAGCGTGCACGGCATGGTGCTCAAGGGCCGCTGGCGGTATCTCGAGCACGACTGGATCGCCACCGAAGGCAGCTATGTATTCGAGCCGCCGGGCGAGACGCATACGCTGTACGTACCCGAGGACGTCGAGGAAATGATCACGTACTTCCAGGTCAACGGCGTGATGTTCTATTGCGATCCGTACGGCAACTACACCGGCTACGAAGACGTATTCACGAAGATCGACATGTGCCGCAAGCACTACGCGTCGGTCGGTCTCGGTGAAGACTACGTAGACCAGTTCATCCGATGAGCACGCACGCCAGCGTCGCCCAATACGATTTCCGCGGACGCGTCGCGGTCGTCACCGGCGCGGCCGGCGGCATCGGCCGCGCGATCTGCGAGGCGTTCGCGCGCAGCGGCGCGGCGACGCTCAACTGGGATCGCGTGCCCGGCGCTCAGGACTCGCCCGACGCGCCGCGCCATGTCGCGGTCGACATCACACAACCCGAGTCGATCGAAGCCGCGCTCGCCACGACGCTCGACGCCTATGGCCGCATCGACTATCTCGTGAACAACGCGGGCTTCGCGGGCCCGACGCTGCCGCTCGACGAATACGATCCGCTCGAATGGCAGCGCGTGATCGACGTCAACCTGCTCGGCACCTATCACGTGAGCCGCTTCGTCGTGCCGGTGATGCGTCGCGCGGGAGCCGGACGCATCGTCAATATCGCGTCGCTGGCGGGCAAGGAAGGCACGCCGAATGCCTCCGCGTATAGCGCCGCGAAGGCCGGCGTGATCGCGATGACCAAATCGCTCGGCAAGGAGCTCGCGCACACCGGCATTCTCGTGAACGGCGTCGCGCCCGCGGCGGTGGAAACGTCGCTGCTGGCGCAAATGTCGCCCGCACACGTGCAAACGATGATCGACAAAAGCCCGATGAAGCGGCTCGGCACGACGCACGAAGTTGCCGGAATCGTACTCTGGCTTTGCTCGGAATCCTGCTCGTTCAGCACGGGCGCGATCTTCGATCTGTCGGGAGGACGGGCGACCTACTGACGTGCTCATCCTCCGGGCGGCACCGCGGCACGACATCGCACTTCACAGCACTTCAACGTACTACGCGGCAGCATTACTCCCACATCAGCAGGACACATTGCGCAGGAGACAAACATGCTTCAGAAGTCACCACGTCTGAAACGTATCCAGGTGGTCGCAGTCGTTTTCCTGACCGTTGCGGGCATCGTCAACTATCTCGATCGCAGCACGCTGTCCATCGCGAATCATCTGGTGAGCGAAGAGCTGCATCTGTCGGCGTCGCAGATGGGATTGCTGCTGTCCGCGTTTTCGTTGTCGTATGCGTTCGCGCAGCTTCCGGTCGGCGCGCTGCTCGATCGTTTCGGCTCGCGCGTGATGCTCGGGCTCGGCATGCTGGTGTGGTCGATCGCGCAGGTCGCGGGCGGCTTCATCCAGACGCTCAATCACTTTCTGACCGCGCGCGTCGTGCTCGGCGTCGCCGAGGCGCCGCTCTTCCCGGCCGGCGCGAAAGTCGTCAACGAATGGTTCGCGGTGCGCGAGCGCGGCGCGCCGATCGGCACGTTCATTTCTTCATCGACCGTCGCGCCGATGATCGCGCCGCCGCTGCTCACCGTGCTGATGCTCGCTTTCGGCTGGCGCACGATGTTCGTCATCATGGGCGTGCTCGGCATCGTCGTCGCGCTCGCGTGGTACGTGGTCTATCGCAACCGCAGTGAAATCACGCTGACGGAAGAGGAAACCGCGCATCTGAACGAAGGCGCGACCGCCCAGGAAAGCCCGCAAGGCCTGAGCTGGGCGGAATGGGGCGCGCTCTTCAAGCTACGCAACACGTGGGGCATGATCTTCGGCTTCATGGGCGTGATCTACATGGTGTGGCTGTACCTGACGTGGCTGCCCGGCTATCTGGAGAAAGAGCGTCATCTGAGCATCGCGCATACCGGCTGGCTCGTCGCGATTCCGTATGTGTTCGGCACGATCGGCATGCTGAGCAGCGGCCTCATCGCCGACTATCTGCTCAAGCGCGGCATGGCGCCGATTCGCAGCCGCAAGTGGCCGCTGTGCGTCGGGCTCGTCGGCGCGGCGGCGTTCACGGTGCCGGCCGCGTATACGCCGAGCACGACGCTCGCAATCGTCTACGTGTCGCTCGCGATGCTGTTCGTGAATCTGTCGAGCGGCAGCGCCTGGGCGCTGGTCAGCGTCGCCGCGCCGCGGCATCTGGTGGCGTCGCTCGGCAGCATGCAGAACTTCGGCGGCTATCTGGGCGGCTCGTTCGCGCCGGTGATCACGGGCATCGTCGTCGATCAGACGCATTCGTTCGTCAATGCGCTGCTGATCAGCGCGGCTGTCGCGTTCGCCGCGGCGCTCGTGTATCTGTTCGTCGTCAAGGAAGTGGCGCCCGCGCCACTGTCGGACTCGATAGAAACTCAACCTACCTGATGCGGCGACTCCTATGACATTCCAGAATCAGCTACTCGCAGGCAAGACCGCGTTCGTGACCGGCGGCTTGTCCGGCATCGGCGCGGCAATCGCAAACGCGCTCGCGCAACTCGGCGCGCACACCGTCGCGGCCGGTCTGCCGGTGCCCGAAGGCACGCCGGACCCGCTGAATCGCGACATCCAGCGGCTCACGCTCGACGTGCGCTCGGGCGACGACGTGAGCGCCGCGGTGAGTGCGTTCGAGCGTCTCGACATCGTGGTCAACTGCGCGGGCGTGATCAGCCGCGTCGAAGAGCATCGGCTCGAGGTGTTCGAGCGCGTGATGGACATCAACCTGAACGGCACGATGCGCGTGTGCGCGGCCGCGCGCGAATTGCTGAAGGCGTCGGGGGGCTGCATCGTCAATACGGCGTCGATGCTGAGCTTCTTCGGCGGCGGTCTCGTGCCCGCGTACAGCGCGAGCAAGGGCGCGGTCGCGCAACTGACGAAGTCGCTCGCGCTCGCGTACGCAGCCGACGGCATTCGCGTCAACGCGATCGCGCCGGGCTGGATCGCGACGCCGCTCACGCAGGCATTGCAGGACGACGACGGCCGCTCGCAGGCGATCCTCGAGCGCACGCCGCTGCGCCGCTGGGGCACGCCCGACGAAGTCGCGCAGGTCGCGGTGTTTCTGTGCACGCCGGCGGCGTCGTTCATGACGGGGGCGATCGTGCCGGTCGACGGCGGCTATCTCGTCGCGTGACGGCATCGCATGAAGCGGCGTCGCGTTCGTTGAGCCTAGCGAATGAAGGCATAATGGTCTGCCCGTGCCCTGCCCTTGTCCGAGGCCGGGCTCCGCTTCCAAACCTGCTTCAAAGTCCTGCCTCAATGCCTGTTTCAATGCCTGCTCCAAAGTCCCCTTCCAGACCGTCCTCGCGTGCCCGCGCGGCGGTCGACGCAACTGTCGAGACCGCGCCCGCTGACGCTGGCGCCGCGAAGACCGACACCCGAACCGTCGCCGGCGCCGCCGCGTTCTCGAAGTTCATCGCGGTGCTGCAACTGATCGCCGATGCACAAACACCGCCGAACGTCGCGAAACTGAGCGCGGCGAGCGGCTATCCGCGTCCGACCGTGCACCGCATCGTGGCCGCGTTGCAGGCCGAAGGGCTGATCGTCGCGACGGGCAGCGGCAATAGCTTCGGCCTCGGCCCGCGCCTGATCAATCTCGCGAGCCATAGCTGGGAGCGCTCGGATCTGCGTCTCGCGGCCGTCGATGCGTTGATGGAGTTGCGCGACGTCACGTCGGAGACGATTCATCTCGCGGTGCCGAGCCAGGGCGAGATGGTGTACATCGAGAAGCTCGAAAGTCCGCATGCGGTGCGGATGGCATCGCGCATCGGCACGCGGGTCTCGCTGACGTCGAGCTCGGTCGGCAAGGCCTATATGGCCACGCTCGGCGTGGCCGAACGCGAGGCGCTGCTGAAGGACGCGCCGCTCGAACGCTTCACCGAGCACACGCTGACCGATCTCGACGCGGTTCGCCAGGAGTTCGACGCGACCGCGCAACGCGGCTACGCGGAAGACCGCGAGGAAAACGAAGCGTCGATCTGCTGCTACGGCGCGGCGATTCGCGGTCCGGACGGCCGCGCGGTCGGTTGCGTGAGCATCAGCATGCCGACGTTTCGCCGTCGCGACGACGCGCGGACCTGCTATATCGAGCCGCTGCTCGCGGCGTGCCGGACCATCGCGGCGCGGCTCGGGCCGGGCAGCGGACGTTAGTGCCGGCGATCCGGTGGGCAGCCGGTTGCACCAGCCGGCCCGATCGGCGCAATCGGCCTGGCCGACTCAACAGCGGACGCCATCCACGCCGCGGCGGGCCGAAACTGCTATTCTTCCTCTCGCACGGCCGATCCGGCCGTCCGCCGCAAGCAAGCGGCAGACCCCGACAGCATCCCGGCGCTCGCGCGCCCATTTCCCCAAGACAGGAATACGCATGTTCGGTTTTCTGCGCGGCTACTTCTCCAACGACCTCGCGATCGACCTCGGCACGTCGAACACGCTGATCTACATGCGCGGCAAGGGCATCGTGCTCGACGAACCGTCGGTCGTGTCGATCCGCCAGGAAGGCGGCCCGAACGGCAAGAAGATCATTCTGGCCGTCGGCCGCGAAGCGAAGCAGATGCTCGGCAAGGTGCCGGGCAACATCGAGGCGATCCGCCCGATGAAAGACGGCGTGATCGCCGATTTCAACATCACCCAGCAGATGATCAAGCGCTTCATCCAGATGGCGCACGAGTCGCGGCTGTTTGCGCCGTCGCCGCGCATCATCATCTGCGTGCCGTGCGGCTCGACCCAGGTCGAGCGGCGCGCGATCAAGGAAGCCGCGCATAGCGCGGGCGCCTCGCAGGTCTATCTGATCGAGGAACCGATGGCCGCCGCGACCGGCGCGGGGCTGCCGGTGTCGGAAGCCACCGGTTCGATGGTCGTCGACATCGGCGGCGGCACCACCGAGGTCGGCGTGATCTCGCTCGGCGGCATCGTCTATAAAGGCTCGGTGCGCGTCGGTGGCGACAAGTTCGACGACGCGATCGTCAACTACATCCGCCGCAATTACGGCATGCTGATCGGCGAGCAGACCGCCGAGGCCATCAAGAAGGAAATCGGCTCCGCGTTTCCGGGCTCCGAAGTCATGGAGATGGAGGTGAAAGGCCGCAACATGTCCGAGGGGATTCCGCGCAGCTTCACGGTGTCGAGCAACGAGGTTCTCGAGGCGCTGACCGATCCGCTGAATCAGATCGTGTCGTCGGTGAAGATCGCGCTCGAGCAGACGCCGCCGGAACTCGGCGCGGACATCGCCGAGCGCGGCATCATGCTGGCGGGCGGGGGCGCGCTGCTGCGCGATCTCGACCGCCTGCTCGCCGAGGAAACCGGCCTGCCGGTGTTCGTCGCCGAGGCGCCGCTCACCTGCGTGGTGCGCGGCTCCGGCATGGCGCTCGAGCGGATCGACAAATTCGGCGGCTCGTTTTCCTACGATTAACGCGTGCCTCACGCACTGAGCGGATAAATCGGACCTAACGCGGACAGCCCGCGCAAGCGCCATGACGACCCTGCCTGCCTACGAGCCCCCCGTCGACGAAAACGAGCTTCTGCTGAAATGGATCCGCCGCGCGCGCGAATCGCAGATGAGCCATTACGACATGGCGGATCTGCTGTCGACGCGCGAGCGCCGGATGGGCTGGCTCGTGACGATATTGACCGCGTTCGTCGGCACGGCGGTATTCGCGTCGCTGAGCGTGCCGCCGGTATCGATCGAGATGCGGATTTTCGTCGGTCTCGTCAGCGTGGCGGCCGCGATTTCGGCCGCGCTGCAAGTGTTCCTGCGCTATGCCGAGCGCGCCGAGAAACACCGGGCTGCCGGCGCGCGCTACGGCGCGGTGCGGCGCCGGCTCGAAGCGGTGTTTGCCGGCGATGCCGACGCCCGCGAAGGGCACTACCTGAGCACGATCCGCACCGAACTCGACCGGCTCGCCGAGGATTCGCCGAACGTGCCGCCGCGTGTTTTTTATCGCACGCAGCGGGCGTTGTTCGCGGACAGGCCGCGTCGGCGCGATGCATGAAGAGGCGCGCCGCGCCTGAATACCCGAGCGCGTCGCGTCAATCGCACCCCCCGCGCGCCCGCGGCGCTCATCTCACAGATCGTCCACGCTGATGTTGAGATCCGCCGCCATGCGCCGCACCACCGTCTGCAAGCGGCTCACCTCGTCGGCGAGACGCTTCTGCTCGGCCTTCAGCGCCTCGAATGCGGACAGCGGCACGCTATCGTCGTCGGCGGCCGCGGGTTGCGCGGACTCGCTTACGCTCACTTCGCCGCACAGCAGATGCATCCAGCGATGCTCGCGCTCGCCCGCCATGCGCGGCAGCCTGACGACGCGCGGCGGCTCGTTCGCGGCCAGTTCGTCGAGAAACGCCTCGACCGACGAGATATCGGCAAAGCCATGCAGACGCGCGCTGTTCAGGCGCAACTCGGCGGCGGTCTGCGGGCCGCGCAGCAGCAGCGTGGTCAGCAGCGCGATCGACTGTCCCGGCAGCCCGAGCACGCGATTCATGTTGTGCTCGAAGCGCGGCACCCGGCTGCTGCTGCCTTCCAGCACAAGGCTCAGGCGCTTCAACCCGTCGACGGCGGTCAGCACCTCGGCCTCGGTCGCGTTCATGACCGGCGCGCGGCCGGTTTTCTGATTGCAGCCGAGCGTCAGCGCGTTCAGCGACAGCGGATAACTGTCGGGCACGGTGTGCTGCTTTTCGACGAGCACGCCGAGCACGCGTCCTTCGAGCAACGTGAGCTCGCGGATCGCGGGGCGGGAGGAAGCATCGGGAATGGAGTTCATGGAGGAAGCGAGGTCTCGTGGCTGGTACGCGCGCCGTTCGCGTCCGGAGGGTCGGACGGCGCGTTCTGTTGCTGGATGGGCACTATGATAAACGGCCCGGGCCGCGGTAGCGCGCCAATTCGTACGTCAGCCGCCCTCGCCTCTTCTTCTCGCGCGTTACGCGCTTCCTGAATACTTGAACGTGCCTTGCGCGCTCGCGATCAACAGCTTGCCGTCCACCCACGCCTCGGCGCGCGAAAAGAAAATCGAGCGGCCCGAACGTTCGAGAAAGCCCTTCGCGGTGACCGAAGCGCCGAGGCCCTTGTCGAGATAATTCGTGGTCAGCGATAACGTGAAGCCGTGGCGCGCCGGTTGCCCGGCTGGCGCATAGAGCCCCGCGTAGCCCGCCGCCGCGTCGAGCAGCGTCGCGATGGCGCCGCCTTGCAGCACGCCCTGGCGATTGAGCTTGCTCGGGTCGATCGGCATCAGCAGCTCCGCGTAGCCATCGCGCCAGTGCGTGAGACGCACGCCGAGCGATTCGAGAAACGGGTTGTCGATGGGAAGATCGGACATGGTTCGGGCCCCGGCTGTTCTGGATGAGACGTCAGCATACCCGCGATCGCCTGGCGGCAGCGGCGTACCCGGCGTGGATCGTGCGCTGTCGCGCGTGTCGGGTACGCGGGCAAAACCCGCCGCATCTGCTAGTGTTAGTGTTCCTGCATCAGCGCCTGTCATGTGGAGGACTCATGCGATCCATGCACCCCAGCTCGGGAGAAACCGCCTGTCCGACAACGCGCCTCGCCGACGCGCAGATCGCCGCCGAAGCGAGCCGCCGCCTCACATGGGATGCCGCGGTCCCGCCACACGCCGTGTGCGTGAAAGTCGCGCGCGGCCGCATCACGCTGTCGGGCGAACTGCAGCGCGAGCAGCAGCGCGTCGCGATGCTCGAAGACGTGACGCGGCTGTTCGGCGTGACGGGCGTCGCGGACCGCACCGTGATCAGAACGGCCTGACGCGTGCTCTCCGTGCCGGTGCGCGTCATCCCGCGCCGCTTCGCATCAACGCCCGGCAATGCCGGGCGATCTGCTTTTCCTCCTCGGTTTGCAGCACCCTCACCTTGCCCGCGGGATCGTTCTCGACCAGCCCCATAAACGCGAGCCCTTCGCACACGAGCCGGCGTACTGGCGCGCTGTGCTCGCCGATCCCGCCGGTAAACACCAGCAGATCGATTCCGCCGAGCAACGCCGCATACCCGCCGATCGTCTTGCGCACGGCGGTCGCGAACACATCGAGCGCGAGCGATGCCCGCGCGTCGCCGGCCGCCGCGCGCTTTTCGAGCGCCTGCATGTCGCTCTCGCCATCGCTATAACCGGCAAGGCCGCCGTAGCGGTTGAGCAGCGTTTCGAGCGCATCGGCGTCGAGCTGTTCCGCGCGCATCAGATACAGCAGCACGCCCGGATCGAGGTCGCCGCAGCGCGTGCCCATCGGGATACCGCCGGTCGGCGTCAGACCCATCGACGTATCGACCGATTGGCCGTCGAGCAGCGCGCACACGCTCGAGCCGTTGCCGAGATGCGCGAACACCGCGCGCCGCGGCAACGCGGCGCCTAGCTGCCTGACGAGTGATTCATACGATAAGCCATGAAAGCCGTAGCGAATCACGCCGGCCTGCGCGTACCGGCGCGGCAACGCGAGCTGCGCCGCGCGCGGCGGCAGCGTCGCATGAAACGCGGTGTCGAAGCACGCGAAATGCGTGGCGTCGCCGAAGATCTGCGTGGCTTCGTCGATCAGCGCGAGCGCGGGAGGAATATGCAGCGGCGCGAAGTGCAGCGCGTCGCGCAACTGGCGCCGCACGTCGCCGGTGATGCGCTGGTGCGTGCGCAGATGCGGACCGCCATGCACGACCCGATGCCCAACCGCCGCGGGCCGCGCGTGATGCTGCTGGGTGAGCACCTGCGAGAGCTTTTGCAGCGCATCGGTCTGCGATTCGAGCGTCTGCTTCTGCTGCAACAGCACGCGGCCATCGGGTGTTTTGACGCGCAGGCTGCCGTCGTCGCGGCCGATGCCTTCGGCCGCGCCGGCGAGCAGCAGCGTTTCGTTGTCGCTCCCGTCGTTATTTCCGCCGCCGCCCGCCTCCGCGAACAGTCCGAACTTCAGTGACGACGACCCGCTGTTCAGCACCAGAATCGTTTGCTCCTGAGCGTGGTTGTGCATGGTGTCCTCGCTCAGTCCTGCCACGTCCAGTTACGGATTTCCTCCTTGTCGATGCCTTCCGCGTGCGCATACGCGAGATGCTCGATGATCTGGCCGCGCAGCCATTCCTTCGTGTGATCGCCGACGCCGCGCAGCATGGGCACGCGGTCGATCACGTCGATCGCCAGCGTGAAGCGGTCGACTCCGTTGATGATCGCGAGCTCGAGCGGCGTATTGATGTTGCCCTTCTCGTGATAGCCGTGCACGTGCATGTTTTCGTGATTCTTGCGGTTGTACGTGAGCTTGTGCACGAGCGACGCATACGAGTGGAAGTTGAAGATTACCGGCTTGCTGGTCGTAAACAGCGAATCGAAATCGCGATCGGACAGGCCGTGCGGATGCGCGTGCTCGGGCATCAGGCGGAACAGATCGACCACGTTGACGAAGCGGATCTTCAGCGCGGCGAAGCGCGCCTTCAGGATCTGCACGGCGGCCAGTGCCTCCATCGTCGCGATGTCGCCCGCGCAGGCGACCACCACGTCCGGCTCGACGCCCTGATCGGTCGACGCCCAGTCCCAGATGCCGATGCCCTTCGTGCAATGCGTGACGGCCGCGTCCATGTCGAGATAGTCCAGGTGCGGCTGCTTGTCGGAGACGATCACGTTCACGTAGTCGCGCGAACGCAGGCAGTGATCGGCGACGCTCAGCAGGCAGTTCGCATCGGGCGGCAGATAGATGCGCACGACGTCCGGGCTCTTGTTCGTGACGACGTCGAGAAAACCGGGGTCCTGGTGCGTGAAGCCGTTGTGATCCTGACGCCAGACGAGCGACGTGATCAGCAGGTTGATCGACGGCACCGGTTGCCGCCAGCCCAGTTCGCGCTTGGCTTTTTCGAGCCACTTCGCGTGCTGGTTGAACATCGAGTCGATCACGTGGACGAACGCCTCGTAGGTCGCGAACAGACCGTGGCGGCCGGTCAGCACATAGCCTTCGAACCAGCCTTCGAGCGTGTGCTCGCTGAGCATTTCCATCACGCGGCCGGCGGGCGACAGGTCGCCGCCGTCGGCGTCGCTGGGTTCGAGATCGGCGAGCCAGGTTTTCGGCGACGCTTCGTAGACCGCCTGCAGCTTGTTGCTCGCGGTCTCGTCGGGGCCGAACAGGCGAAAGTTGGTCATGTTCCTGCGCATCACGTCGCGCAGGAACGTGCCGAGCACTCCGGTCGGCGACGTGTACGACGAGGCGGGCTGCTTCACCGCGACCGCGTAGTCGCGAAACGGCGGCATGTCGAGCGCCTTGCACAGCAGCCCGCCGTTCGCGTGCGGATTCGCGCTGATGCGGCGCGCGCCTTCCGGCGCGAGCGCGCGCAGTTCGTCGACGAGCCGCCCGTTCGCGTCGAACAGCGTCTCGGGCCCGTAGCTGCGCAGCCACTCCTCGACGATTTTCAGGCTCTTGCGATTGGTCGCCGGATCGGGCACCGGCACCTGATGCGCGCGCCACGAGCCTTCCACCTTGTGGCCGTCGACTTCCTTCGGCCCGGTCCAGCCCTTCGGCGAGCGCAGCACGATCATCGGCCAGCGCGGCCGTGTCGTGTCGTTGTTCCGGCGCGCATGCTGCTGGATCGCGCGGATTTCGCCGATGCACTGCTCGAGCGTCGCGGCCATCTGCTGATGCATCGTGTCCGGATCGTCGCCTTCGACGAAATAGGGCTTGTGGCCATAGCCGACCAGCAGCGCTTCGAGTTCCTCGCGCGGAATCCGCGCGAGCAGCGTCGGATTGGCGATCTTGTAGCCGTTCAGGTGCAGCACCGGCAGCACCGCGCCATCGCGGATCGGGTTGAGGAACTTGTTCGAATGCCATGAGGTGGCGAGCGGCCCGGTTTCCGCTTCGCCGTCGCCGATCATCACGGTGACGATCAGATCGGGATTGTCGAACGCGGCGCCGTAGCCGTGCGACAGGCTGTAGCCGAGTTCGCCGCCTTCGTGAATCGAGCCCGGCGTTTCCGGCGTGCAATGCGAACCGATGCCGCCAGGAAACGAGAATTGCCGGAAGAAGCGCTGCATGCCGGCTTCGTCCTCGCCGCGATCGGGATAGACCTCCGAGTAGTGACCTTCCAGATAGCAGTGCGCGAGGCTCGCCGGCGCGCCATGACCGGGACCCGACAGATAAATCATGTCGAGATCGAGCTGGCGGATCAGCCGGTTCAGATGCACGAGCAGAAAACTCTGCCCCGGGTCCGATCCCCAGTGACCGAGCAGCCGGTTCTTGATGTGCTCGGGCTTCAGCGGTTCGCGCAGCAGCGGATTGTCGCGCAGATAGATCATGCCGACGGACAGATAGTTGCACGCGCGCCAGTAGCGATCCATGTTGCGCAGCGTGTCGGGGTCCAGAACTCGTGGCGGGGCGGGATGCGAGGTTGATTCGGCCATGGCGTCACTCCTCGAAAAGGACTGTCAGGCGGGTTGGCGGATGGTGTGGCGGTTCGTGCCGCGGTGGTCGCGGTGGGTGTTCGGAAGGCGGTGGGCGCAAAAACTGGACGCGGGACCGCGCGACGCGTGTGCCCGGGGCGCCGATCGGCGCCTGCGTCCGTCAGCGGTTGTGACAGGCCCCGCGCCGCATGGTTCGGCGCAATCGCCGCGAAGCTGCGGTGCGCGCGGCGAATGCATTAAGCTGCTCGAACTGGACGTGCGTGAGTCAGTCCGCGAATCGCGTGTGTCGCTATTCACGATGCATTGGTACTGTGTCGCCGCTGCGTCCGGTGCTCCCTTTTTTGCGTTTCCTCGCCTCAGGTTAACGGCCGCCATGTCGACATCTCCCAGTCCGCTCAAAGTACTCATGATCCTGGTTCTCGCGCTCGTGTTGCCGTGCGCGGCGATCGCCGTGCTGATCGGCGTGTTCGGACTGCTGGTCAAGCTGTTCGGCCACGGGTAACGCATCGCATCGGTGGGCATCGGCGGGCGGCGCCCTCGCCCGCGCCGGCTGCGCAAAATGGGTATGCTGGGCGAAAGGTCGCGGCACCGCTGCCGTGCGCGCCTGTTCGTCGTTCCCGCAGCCATCGCAAGGAGACTCCATTGACCGACCACGCCAATAACCTCCCGCCTTCGCAACCCGATCCCGAACTGCAGGCGCTCGCGCAGGAAGTCTTCGATCTCGCGCGGCGCGGCGACGCGACGATGCTCGCCGCCGTGATCGAAAAAGGCGTGCCGCCGAACCTGCGCAACGAACGCGGCGACAGCCTCGTCATGCTCGCGAGCTACCACGGTCACGCCGACGCGGTGCGCACGCTGCTCGACCAGGGCGCCGACCCCAACCTGCGCAACGACGCCGGCCAGACGCCGCTCGCGGGCGCCGCGTTCAAGGGCTTCGACAACGTGATCGAGACCCTGCTCGCGCACGGCGCCGACGTCGAAGGCGCGTCGCCCGATGGCCGCACCGCGCTGATGATCGCGGCGATGTTCAACCGCACGGCGATCGTCGATCTGCTGATCGCGCACGGCGCCGACCCGCATGCGCGCGACGCGAACGGCGTCAGCGCGGCCGACGCCGCGGCGCGCATGGGCGCCGGCGATACGCTCGCGCGGCTGAAATCGCTGGGGACGTGACGCGCGGCGGGCAGAAAACCGCCGGCCCCCGCGCCTACTCCTTCGCGCCGCGCAGCAGCGTATCCACATCGATATCCGCCAGCTCGCCGATCCGCTCGACCGTCACATCGGCGGGCGGATTGTTTGCGATCTCCTTCGGATCGAACGCATAGTGCCCCTGGCGCGGAAACACGGTCGTCAATTCCGCGCCCCACGCTTTCTTCATCGCGGCGAGAATCCGCAGCTTGTCGTCGACCATCACGTAATGGCGCGCCGGATAGCAGTCCTTCACCTGATCGAGCATCTGTTCCTTATGGATGTAGATCAGCACGCGCCCCTCGACTTCATCCCACAGGCCCGAGCGCGCGATCTTGCGCGGCTGGAACACGACGTCGCCGTCGGACAGGATCACCGTGGGCCCGCGCCTCGCCACATGCCGCAACGCATCGAGCGCGCCCGGATAGAGCCGGTTCGCAAACGGATACTCGATCAGGAACGACGACATCAGCAGCAGCCGCGTGTCGCGCGGACGCTCGATCCGGTAGCGCTGCAGCGCGCCGAGGTAGTCGGCGTAACCGAGCTCGGCGCGCAGGTTCTCGAAGATTTCCCAGTAGCGCGCGCTGTTCTGCTCGCCGAACTCGCGCGTCATGTGCGTGCGCAGATCCCGCAGTACGGAATCGTTGTCGAGCAGCGTGTTGTCGCAATCGAACAGAAACACGACGTCGTGCGGCGTGGCGGGGGTGGCGGGCATCGTGGCTCCTTGGGGCTGGGTTCGCGTGGATGGTCTGCCGGATCGGCGTTATTTTTCCCGGCGTCTTTCGGCCCGTCTTTCGGCCGCGTATTGCACACCGGCTAGCCGTTCTGCCCGCCATCCGGCGCGGCGGGCTTCTCGGCGTGGCCGCCGAAATCGTGCCGCATCGCCGACAGCACGCGATTCGCGAAGTCCGCATCGCCGCGCGAACTGAAGCGGGCGAACAGCGCCGCGCTCAGCACCGGCGTGGGCACGCCTTCGTCGATTGCCGCGGCGACGGTCCAGCGCCCCTCGCCCGAATCCGATACGCGGCCCGTGTAGTTCGTCAACTGCGCGTCGCTCGCGAGCGAGCCGGCGATCAGATCGAGCAGCCATGAGCCGATCACGCTGCCGCGCCGCCAGACTTCGGCGATGTCGGCGAGATTCAGATCGTACTGATACAGCTCGGGACGGCGCAGCGGCGAGGTCTCCGCATCGACTTCGCGCGCATGCCGGCCGGCGTCCGCATGGCGCAGCACGTTCAGACCTTCGGCATAGGCGGCCATCAGGCCGTATTCGATGCCGTTGTGGACCATCTTCACGAAGTGCCCGGCGCCTTGCGGGCCGCAATGCAGGAAGCCCTGTTCGGCGGTGCTCGCGCCGGCGGCCCGGCCCGGCGTCGCGGCCGCGGCGCCCGCGCCCGGCGCGAGCGTCGAGAAAACCGGTTCGAGCCGCTTCACGACTTCGGCCTCGCCGCCGATCATCAGGCAGTAGCCGCGCTCGCGTCCCGCGACACCGCCGCTCGTGCCGACGTCGACATAGTGAAGCTGGCGCGCGCCGAGTTGCTGGCCGCGGCGGATGTCGTCGTGATAGTAGGAGTTGCCGCCGTCGATCACGATATCGCCCGGCTCGAGCAGCGGCACGAGTTTGTCGAGCGTCGCGTCGACCACCGCGGCGGGCACCATCAGCCACACGGCGCGCGGTTTGGCGAGTTGCGCGACGAGATCCTCGAGCGACGCCGCGCCCGCCACGCCTTCCTGCTTGAGCCTTTCGACGGCCGCCGGCTGCACGTCGTACGCGATGCACTGCTGACCGCCCTTCGTGAGGCGCCGTACCATGTCGGCGCCCATCCGTCCCAATCCAATCATGCCTAGCTGCATAGCTCGCTCCGGAAGATGCTGGTGTTCAGGTCGTGGTGTTGTAGCGATGTTGCTGCCGCGGCGCGCACCTGTTCGACACAGCGTAGCTGCCCTTAAGCATAGGCGCTGTGAAGCGGTGCTCGCCGCATGCGCCGAAAACGCCGCACCTTGTTGCAGAGGCGCGGTGTCGCGTGAAGTTCCGCGCAGGCGCGGTATACCTTCGCTTGCGCGTTGTAATGTCAGCGAAGGAACGGCGCCGGCTGACTATCGACTTACACCTGGACTTACACTCCGCGTCCATCTCATTCGTCGGCGTGGGCCCCGCCTCGCTCACTCGCTACGCTCAGGCACGCGTGCTCCGCGCCTTGCCAGCAGCTTCGTGTATTGCGCAGCCGTGAAACGCTTCACCGCTGCCCACATCAGCGGATAGCGATACCCCGGCACCGCGAACAGCACGAGCGCGCACAGCGCGAGCAGGCCGCAGAACAGGAACGTGCCGCGATAGCTGAACGCCTGCACGAGCAGCCCCGACAGCACGCCCGACAGAATCGAGCCGACCCGCGCCGCGTTGAAGAACAGCGCGGTCGCGCGTCCCGGCGAATGCGGCATCAGATCCTGCACGTAGGTCATGCCGAGGCACGAGGTCACGGCGACGACGAATGCATTGAGCATCTGCATCGGAATCAGCACGCTGACGTTGCCCGCGAGCGACATCGCGACGAAATAGACCGCATGCACGGCCGCGCACGCGGCGAGCCAGTTCGGCTTGTGCAGCGACGACGACTTCGCGCCGAGCGCGAGCATCATCGGGATTTCGGTCAGCGCGCCGAGGCCGAGCATCACCGAGACGTCCAGATGCGAGCCGTTCAGCCCGTGCACGATGTAAAGCGGCAGCACGATCATCGTCGCGTTCGCGGCGAGGCCGAGCAGCGTGAGCGCGGCGACCGCGCGCATGATGTCGTTGGCCGACGCGACGCCCGGCAGCGTTTCGTGCGCGTCTTCGCCGGGCGCGGTGAGCGGCGGCACGGTGATCGACGCGGACGGCTCGGACGCGGTGTCCTCGACCGTGTGATCGCCGAGATGGCCCTGCGGCTCGCGCATGCGCCAGACGATGAAGCCGCAGGTCGCGAAACTGGCGGCGGCGAACAGGAACAGCCCGTAGAAACTGGTGGCCGCGAGCACCAGCGCGCCGACCGACGGCCCGAACACCCAGGCCGCCGACAGGATGGTCCGCAGCGTCGCGCTCGCGAATACGCGCTCGGCCGGGTCGGGGACCGGCAGCGCCGCGCGGCTGAACGAGAACACCATCGAGATCGCGGAGCCGCCCGCGCCGATGAACACGATGCCGACCACGAGCAGCATCCGGTAGTCACGCACCACGCATAAAGACAGATAACCGAGCGCGGCCGCGACGAGCGCGGCGAGTAGCAACGGTCGATGCCGTCCTTTCGCGTCGCTCCAGCGGCCGGCCAGCGTGCTCGCGAGCACGCCGCTCGCGGCGATCAGCGTCATGAACACGCCGAGCCGGAATGGGGTCATGCCGGCGCGTTCGACGCCGAATAGCGACAGATAGGGGGCGGTAAACGACATCGCCACCCCGAGCATGAGGGTGGCGGCGGCCAGCGGCTTGAAGCCAGGGATGTGAAGCAGGCTGAAAAAACGCGAAGTTTTCAACACGGGGCGGGTGGGTCAGGTGGGGGTGCCTTCAGATGTCTTCAGGCGCTTTCAGGCTCGCGCCTTGAGGCACGATTAGGTGCCGGAGGTTCGGGGCCGGAACGACGGGGCATTATCGACCCGGATCGTGGTTCGCGTAAACCCGCTGCGCGGTGTCTTGAATTCGTGGAGTGCGTGTATGGGGCGCGCTGGCTCGCCTGTTTTCTTTGCGGAGGCCAAATCAGGAGGCGCGACGCAGGTCAAGCTTAAATGAATGTTTTTAACAAATCCCCTTAATTCTTCATACAACAATCTTGCAATAACCAAACAATCTTGCTATCTTTCGACGGCATTCAGATTCATAACTTATACGATACGCATTTCAATTAAGTAATAGGATCTGTCATGAAGAAAAGAAGAAAATTTTTGAGGCTCCTTACATCTACCACGTTGGGAATTGCTCTGGTGCCAATTGGAATGGCAGCACCATTTAACCCCACTTCTTCTAAAGGAGAATCTGCATATAAATTAACAAACGGAAATAAAGCTATGCGATTACGCGATGGGTCATGGCGATTTTGGGTTAGAGTGATAAAACCTGGTAGCAGAAAGGAAATAATTCCTGTATCCATTCAGATCGCGACTGATCGTTCATTTTCGCAGATAGTTGATTCAATCGATGTCAACCTGACTGAGAAAAATTCCTTCATCGCCATGCCTCGATATCGACCAAAATATGCCAATTCAGTAATTTATTACCGATACGTGCTACGGTCGCTCTCCCCCTCAGCTTCAACTTCATTAGTGTTGAGTCCAGTGGCATCCATATCACCTTGGAATACAATTTCGTACCCGGAGTAAGATATGACTACACCTGTTGAATTCGTTCTGAAATGGATAGAAGATGGCTCCAATAGTATGCAAATGTATTCGAACATTATTAGTGCAGCGAGTGACACGCAGCCCTTGAATTTGGAAACAGATGCTGGCCTTTTAATTGCAACAATCACCAACGTCTTTCCAATGCTCCAACCAATTCGAATTGAAACCAACACGTTTGCTGCAACTGCAGTTTTATTAAAAATTGTTTCAGATTGGCAAGATCCGGGTAAAAAAGTTAATACTAACGATGTATTAAGTTTGCTAAGCGCTTCCGGTACAATAGTCGCGACAGTTGTGGTCCTCGCCGAAATCGCGCCAGAGGCAGCTGCTGCGGGGTTTGCTGTTGCGTTGGCATCTGATCTTTCATCAACATTCAATAGCTATTTGCCAACGCTTCAATATATATGGCCTCCTGTGTATAAGAGCTACTTTGATAATTTCCAAACACCGCTTTCAACTGATGCCGCCTCGCTATATTTGACGACCGGAAACGGAGGAAATCAAGTATGCACATATGACGAGGTGATGAATTTGGATAATAATCTCCTGTTTACAAATATCAAGGAAATGACATCAGGTGGTTTTAGTGGTCTTAATTTTAGCGAAACAGCGGTGCCTGGGAGTTTCACCCCTGTCGACGACCAGGCGTATCTTCAGCATTTTTGCTCGAATGCTCCTCCTGATGACATGGCACAATGCCTGATTGATTATAAATGAGTGCAAAAATGAACCAACCAACTCGTTCGTCCATTAAAATATTCAAATCTCTTGCAGGCGTATTTGCGGCATTTGGTCTTACCTTTCTGCTAACCTCCAGAAATATTATCGGATGGATTATTGGCGCATTATTCCTTGGGCTCTCCGCTGGGTCAGTATTCATTTCTATACATCTGCAAAAAAAATGGGAGCAGAAAGAAATTGATGAGTTGGCGTCATTTCGATCTAAGGACGAGTAATGGATGCCAGAACCAGCTTCCGGGATGAGAAATCATTGGGCAGCATCCTTCAGGGCACGTTAATCTGAAGGATGCTGCCCAATGTATCAAAAAATATCGCATAACGGCACGCTAGCGTTCAGCAGTATCAGATAGGATGCCGAGAAATTCCGATAGTTGTTGGGAACACATCCCATCAGCAAATGCTTTTGCGTATATTTATTCATATTGCATGATTCAGGCGAGATTATATCGGCCTGATACCCTGCGATCTCGTAGCCGAAAAGCGGAAATCTTCGTAATTCAGCCGGAGAACAAATGCCGCAGACGAGCCAAAGCGGTCATATATACCTGAGATCTCATGTTCTTTCTGATCTGCGTTTACCTGGTTGCCGTCCTGCTCGGCGCGACTGCTGCGGTTCTGTACATGTCGCATTGAGATGTTTTCCTCCTCACTTCACGACATACCCACGCCTCTCAAGCGTCCACCGATGCCACCGGTTTCCATACGCGCCGCAGGCAACACCAAACAGAATCGTCAACACGAAGCCGATCAGATCCGCTGTCTCCCCCCACAAACCCATGCCGAACAGAATCAGATTGACCCCGAGCATCACGAACGCGGCAAACCACATTCTCTTCGACAACGCCCAGATGAAACCGAGCAGACACGCCCCCCAACTGAAACCGGTCGCGACCGCAACGGTTTCCGTGTCTCCAGGATGCTGCAAATAGATACGTGCTCCCATTTTCCTTGCTGAATCCTTTTCAATTGCGACAGGCATCGGCCACGCGTCGATCCGCCGTCAGCGCGCGAAGCGCTTTTTAACACGCCAACGCGACAACAAGCCGAGCGCCACGCGCACGGCGCCACTGCCGGGCCGCTTCCATGACGACCCACAGCATAGCTGCTACTCTTGGCAAATCTCCGCGCAAGAAACACCGCGCAAGCAAACGCGGCGCGCGATCTCTTCATCCGAACCCGTACAGCACCGGAGCATGCATGGCCACCCCCACCGCCTATTCCCCGAAAGCCCCGTCGCGCGCCGAAGTCGACGCGCTGCCCGGCGACACCGTGGTCGAGTTCGGCACGGACTGGTGCGGCTATTGTCAGGGCGCGCAGGCATCGATTGCAAAAGCGCTCGCGCCGCACGCCGGGCTCCGGCATCTGAAGATCGAGGATGGCCCCGGCCGGCCGCTCGGCCGTTCGTTCAAGATCAAGCTGTGGCCGACGCTCGTGCTGATGCGCGACGGCATCGAAGTCGCGCGCGTGGTCCGGCCGAGGAGCGCCGGGGATATCGAGGATGCGTTCGCGTCGCTTTGATTCGCATCGGCGCAAGGGGGCGTTTCTCCGCTGCATCGCCCGCCCGTCGCTTCGCTTCACCGTGCAATCGGCCCGGCCGCGTTAACCTGATTCGAACCGCCTCGCCACGCTCTGCCTTTCTGCCTCGTCCATCTGTCATGCGCCAAGCCATCCATCATCTAAGCGTTCAGGCCCACAGCCGCGGGCTGGTCGAATTTACCGGCGAAGCCCGCCGCTTCGTCGCCGATCAGGGCATCCGTACCGGGCTGCTGACGCTGTTTTGCCGCCATACGTCGGCGTCGCTGCTGATTCAGGAAAACGCCGATCCGTCGGTGCGGCGCGATCTGGAGCGCTACTTCGCGAGCCTCGCGCCCGAAGACGCCGAGCGCTACGAACACGACACCGAAGGCCCGGACGACATGCCCGCGCATTTGCGCACCGCGCTCACGCAGGTGCAATTGTCCGTGCCGGTCGAACATGGACGGATGGTGCTCGGCACGTGGCAGGGGCTGTATCTGTTCGAGCATCGCCGCCAGACGCAGCCTCGCGATATCGTGCTGCATCTGCTCGGTGAATGATGGCGCATGCGAACGGTCCAATCACAACGCAGGCCGCCATAATCATCAGGTAGCGGCAAGCGACAGCGAAGCGCCCTTTTCCGCCAATACGCCAGTACGTCACGCAAAGGAACCGGTCACCCACTCTTCTCCGCACACCGGATCGAACGGAGCCAACTCCAGAACCAACCGAAGGGAGCACATCTCATGGACACCCGTAGCGAGCTGCAAGCCACCGTCAACGCGATGGTTCAACCCGGCAAAGGCCTTCTCGCCGCCGACGAGAGCGGCCCGACCATCGCCAGACGCTTCAAGACGATCGGACTCGAATCGACCGAGGAAAACCGCCGCGCCTATCGCAATCTGCTGCTCTCGACGCCCGGCCTCGGCGAGTTCGTGAGCGGCGTGATCCTCTACCAGGAAACGCTCGGCCAGAAAGCCGACGACGGCACGCCATTCCCGCAGCTCGCCGCCGCGAACGGCATCGTGCCCGGCATCAAGGTCGACCTCGGCAAGGTGCCGCTCGCGCTCTCGCCCGGCGACGAAATCACCGAAGGACTCGACGGCCTCGCCAAACGTTTCGTCGATTACAAGCGCCAGGGCGCGCGCTTCGCGAAATGGCGCGCGGTGTACAACATCACGGCAAGCCTGCCGGGCTGGGCCGCGATCGAAGCCAACGCCGAGTCGCTCGCGCGCTACGCGGCGATCAGCCAGGAAGCCGGCATCGTGCCGATCGTCGAACCCGAGGTGCTGATGGACGGCGATCACACGATCGGGCGCTGCGCGGAAGTGACCGAGGCAGTACTGCACGAGGTGTTTCATGCGTTGCATCGGCATCGCGTGGTGCTCGAACATATCCTGCTGAAGCCGAGCATGGTGCTCTCCGGCTCGGAGCATGAGCAGCAGTCGACGACCCCGGAGATTGCCGCGGCGACCGTGCGTGTGCTCAAGCGGACCGTGCCTGCCGCGGTGCCGGGGATCGTGTTTCTGTCCGGCGGCCAATCGCCCGAGGAAGCCACCGCGAATCTCGATGCGATGAACCGGCTCGAAGCGCTGCCCTGGAATCTGAGCTTTTCCTATGGGCGCGCATTGCAGGAGCCGCCGTTGCAGGCCTGGCGTGGGCAGGCGGGCAATGTCGAGGCGGCGCAGCAGGCCCTGCTGAAGCGGGCGCGACTCAATGGCGCCGCGGCATTGGGAAGGTATGAAGCGGAGATGGAGAAGAGTTAAGTGCCGGCGGTCCGCCGGAGGCGTCGTTTTCGTCGCGTCCGGCGGACCGCCCGGATCCTCATTCCCCCGCTGCGCCAAATGCTCGCCGCTGCGCCTGCGCCACGAACGCCTGCGCATCACGCGCGGCCCCGACAGCCGCCGCCAGACCAAAGAACTCATGGGTCGCGCCGCGATAGTTGCGATGCTCGACCGCCGCGCCCGCTTCGCGCAGCTTCCGCGCGAGCATCTCACCGTCCGAACGCAACGGGTCGATACCCGCCGTCACGATCGCCGTCGGCGGCAACCGCGCGAGGTTCGCGCTCGCCACGTCGATCAACGGACTCTTCAGATCGCGGTCGCTGTCGATCACGTTCTGCATGAACCACAGCATCATCGTCTTGTTCAACGGCTTCGCATTGCGGTTCTCCTCGTACGACACCGACGCGATGTTGTTGCTCGCGACCGGGTAGATCAGCGCCTGATGCACGGGCAACGGCATGCCCGCGTCGCGGGCCCGGATCGATACGTTGATCGCGAGATTGCCGCCGGCGCCCTCGCCCATCACCGCGAGCTTGCCGGGCTCGCGGCCGGAGCCGGTCGTGCTGCCGGCGAGCCAGCGCCACGCGGCGAACGCGTCGTCGTGCGCGGCGGGCAGCCGGTGTTCGGGCGCCTGGCGGTAGTGCACGGACACGACGATCGCGTGGCTTTGCATGGCCATCGCGCGCGGCGTCGCGTCGTAGCTGTCGAGATCGCCGAGCACCCACCCGCCGCCGTGAAAATACAGAATCAGCGGGAACGGTCCGTCGCCTTGCGGCGTATAGACCCGTGCCGGATTGCTGCCGGCCGCGCCCGGAATGAGGATGTCTTCGATACGCACCGCCGCCCGTTCCGGCGCGGGCCGCGCGCTCGACACGGAATCGTTCATCAGCTTGCTGAGCGCGTCGGCGAGTGTCGGCTGTTGTCGTGCTTCGGATACGGAACAGTCTTCGACCGGTTTCGGGTTCAGGCTCTTCAGTGCGTCGAGCACGGCCTTCATGTCGGCATCGGCGTGACCCGTCGGGTCGAAGCCGAGCATGCCCTTGAGTGTGTCTCCGAGTGTCATGGGAGCGCTCCTGGTGGTTCCCGCGAGTGAAATTCCTCGCGGAACGACGCACGGACCCATCGGAGGCTTCGATGCCGGGGCACTCGACAGCCATGCATGCGGTCGGTTTCAGCAAGCGCCATACCCATTGGCTCGGCGCAATAAAAAGGCGGCCACGCGAGCCGCCCGGCATCGCCTGTTACGCCTTTGCTATTGCCCCTTCGTATCGCTGCTCGCGTTGGCGCCCGGGGTTTGGGTGGTGTCGGTCGCCGGTTTCGCCGTCTTCTTCGAATGCTTCTTCATGTGCTGCCTGCTCGAATGCGCCATCGCGCCCGATGCCCCCGTCTCGCCGCCCTCGCGCGTCGAAGCATTGGTGCCCGCGCTCGGGTCGTTGCCGGCCGGGCCGCCTCCGGCTCCGCCACCCGTGCCCTGGGCCAACGCAACGGACGAAGCGGCGAGCAACGTGGAAACGAGCACTGCGTGTCTGATCTTCATGGCGATTCTCCTGCGTGTCGAAAGTGTCGAAAGGAAGCGGACGCGTACGGCTGCCGCCGAGCGCGCATACCTCACGCTCTTTTCAGCAAGGGCTATGCCGCGGAAGATCAGGGAGTATGAAGCCGGCACGCGGCGCAATGGCGTTGCGTGGATGGACGACGAAGCACTGAACGGAAACGCCGGGCGTGTCTACATGAAGAAACGGCGCTGAAACGCGAGCCGCCTCACGCGCCGCGCGCCAGTCACCCGGAAAGCCTCATGGCGCGCAAGCCACGAGCGCATGCAGTTCGTCGATATTGAACGGCTTGGCGAGAATCGCGATGCCAAGCCGGCGCGCGCGTTCGAGCTCGTCGGCGTAGCCGGTCATCAGCGCGATCTTCTGCGACGGCCACGCGCTGCGGACTTTTTCCGCGAGGTCGATGCCGTTCAGCTTGCCCGGCATCTGGATGTCGGACAGCACGAGTTCGAAGCGTGCGCCGCCGGCGAGCACATCGAGCGCCTGGTCGGCGGTCGGTTCGTGCCGCACCTCGCAGCCGAACGTTTCGAGCACCGCGGTCACGCCCGCCGCGACGTCTTCGTTGTCCTCGACGAGCAGCACGGCGCCGGCCGACGTCGGCGCGGCCGGCAGCGCGTCCGCGCTCGTCGCCTCGGCATCACGCGCGCGATAGCGTGGCAGATAGAGCCGCACCGTCGTGCCGCTGCCGGGCACGCTGTCGATCTTCGCGGTGCCGCCCGCCTGCTCGCACATCGACAGCACCTGCGCGAGGCCGAGCCCCGTGTTCGAGCCGCGCAGCCTCGTCGTGAACAGCGGCTCGAACGCGCGCCGCATGACCGCTTCGGGCATCCCCTCGCCGTCGTCGGAACAGGTGATCAGCACGTATTCGCCGTCGGGCAGCAGCGTATCGCTGCCGACCAGACGATTGTTCTGGCAACGGATCACGAAGTGCCCGCCGTGCGGCATCGCATCGCGCGCGTTCATCGCGAGGTTCATGATCGCGAATTCGAGGTCGGTCGGATCGGCGAGCACCTGCCACGGATCGTCGGGCAGGCGCAGCGACAGTTCGATCGTGTCGCCGAGCGCCGCATCGATCAGCGGCGCGGCCGCCGGCAGCCAGCGCGCGAGATCGATGGCCTCCTGCTTCAGCGGCTGCTTGCGCGCGACGCTCAACAGACGCCGCGTCAGCGCTTCGGCGCTGGCCGTCGCGCGCTCGACCGCGAGCACTTCCTTCTCGAGACCGTTGTAATGCTTGAGCCGCGCGAGCTCGATGTTGGCGGAGACCACCATCAGCAGGTTGTTGAAATCGTGCGCGACGTTCGCGACCAGATTGCCGAGCGCGCCCATGCGCTGCAATTGCCGGCCCGATGCCTTGGCCGACAGCCGCATCGCCACCTCGCCCTGCCAGCGTTCCCACGCGCGCCGCTCGGCCGCGAGTCGGCGCAGCGAATAGAACACCAGCAGCCAGATTGCGATGCACGGCACCGCGGTGAGCGCCGCGATCATCAGAAAGTGACTACGCCAGGCGGCCGCGATCGACGGTGTCGCGTACGCGCTCATCACATAGAGCGGATAGTCGCCGACGCGGCGAAACGCCAGCAGCCGCTCGACGCCATCGACGCCCGACCTCTGGCGCACGTGGCCGAACAGTTGCTTGTCGTGCAACGCCAAGGTAAACGCGCTGTGCATCAGCGGCCGCGCGCCCGCTGGCCACGGCGGATAGCGCACCAGCAGATTGCCGTCCTGGCGAAACAGCGCGAGTGCGAGCGCCGGGTCGCCATTGGTCAGCTCGCGATAGAAGCGCGAAAAGTAGTCGTTGCGCAATGCGACCGTGACGACGCCGAGAAACTGACCGTCCGCACCCGAGCGTCCGATCGCGGTCGTGAACACGTGGGTCTTCGACAGCGGACCGAACATCGGCAGCGAGAAATACGGTTGCGGGCGCATCGCTTTCGCGGCGAGAAAATCATCGCGCTGCGCGGTCGATATCGCGGGCGCGGGATACGCGATACTCGACACGAGAAGGTCGCCGCTCGCGCCGAGCAGCGCGATCGCCGACACCTGCGGAAAATCGCCGCCGATATCGCGCAGACGCTGATGCAACTCCGCTTGACGCGCGCGGATCTGCGCATCGTCCGAATTGCCGAGCAGCTCGATGATGCGCGAGGCCATCTGCCGGTTCAGATCGAGCACCTTGACCGCCTGCTCCTCGGTCACGCGCGCGAGCCGGTCGATCATGTCGTTCGCGTCGGCGATGCGGCGCTGGTAATCGAAATAGCCGTAACCCGCGAGGCACACCAGCGGAAACAGGACCGACACCGCGAGCACGATCAGCAGCATGCGCCGGGTCGCCGCAAAATTGCGCGACGGCATCGGCAAGTCGACTGCGACACGTTCCGCACGCTGCACGGTCACGCACTCCATGAAATTTACATACGATCAGGGAAGGCATTGCACACGGTGCATGAGAATTAGCGCGTCGCTGTTCGCGCGCTAATTCCTTTATCCGGAAATTTACCGCACTTCCGCCCGTCTCCCCAAATACGCCGCTAGCGCCGCCACTCGCGCCGCGGCGGGCACATGGATTGCTCTGTCATGAGTGGCTCTCTATCCGCGGCTTTCGTGCCGCTGCCTGGGCGCGAGACCCGACTTCCGTCACGGCTTCTGACGCGTTCCAGCCACCGGCAGAGCCCATCCTTTCGCGAGGAATCACCATGTCCACGACTGCCCGCCGCGTCGCCCGGCTATCGCAACTGCAGGTGGACCGCGCCGAGCGCGTGAGCGTGGACGACACGCCGATCCTGCTCGTGCGCGACGGCGACACGGTCCACGCCTATTCCGCCGATTGCCCGCATGCGGGCGGCCCGCTCGAACAGGGCGCGCTGTGCCGCGGCCGCATCATCTGTCCGTGGCACAAAGGGACGTTCGACGCCGCGACCGGCGACGTGCTCGAGCCGCCGCCGCTGCTGCCGCTCGATCGCTATCCGGTCACGATCGACGGCGACGACGTGCTGGTCACGCCGGAGAAAGTGCCGCCGCGGCAGCCCGCGGCACGCGCGAAGCCGGCTGACCCCGCCGCGCCCAAGCTGCACTACGCGGTGATCGGCGCGGGCGCGGCGGGCGGCGCCGCCTGTGTGACGTTGCGCGAATGCGGTTTCGATGGCCGCATCACGCTGATCGGCGACGAAGCGTACGTGCCGTACGACCGCACCGTGCTCAGCAAATTCGTGCCGTCGTTCGAAATGCCGCCCGCCGACGTACCGCCGCTCGTCTCGCCCGACTGGCTGCAAACGCACGGCATCGAGCGCATCGTCGCGAAGGTCGCGCGGCTCGACGTGCCCGCGCGCACGATCTATTTCGAGGCCGGTGCCCAAGGTGGCAACCGAGGTATCGAACCGCTGAAATACGACACCGCGCTGCTCGCGACCGGCAGCGTGCCGAAGGTGCCCGACATCCCCGGCTGCGAACTCGGCGGCGTGCACGTGCTGCGTCGTCTCGACGATGCCACCGCGCTCGTCGACGCGCTCGGCGAGGATGCGTCGCACATGCGGGTCGCGATTCTCGGCAGCAGCTTTATCGGCCTCGAGGTGGCATCCGCGTTGCGCAAACATGGCGTGCCCGTCACCGTGATTTCGCCGGACAGGGTGCCGTTCGCGAAGCAGTTCGGCGAGCGCGTGGGCCAGATGGTGCGCGCGCTGCACGAAAGCAACGGTGTGAAGTTTTATCTCGGCGCGAAGATCGCGTCGCTCGAGGGCGACGAAGGCAACGTGCATGCGGTGATGCTGGAAAGCGGCGAGCACATCGCCGCCGACCTCGTGCTGCTGGGCACGGGCGTGACGCCCGCAACCGGTTTTGTCGAAGGTTTGCCGTTGCAGAAGGACGGCGGCATCGTCGTCAATGCGGGCATGCACGCGGCGGGCGGTCTCTATGCGGCCGGCGATATCGCGGTGTTTTCGTTGCACGAGAACCAGGAGCCGGTGCGTATCGAGCACTGGCGCGTCGCGCAGCAGCATGCGCGCATCGCCGCGCAGAACATGTGCGGCGCGCGTAATCGCTACGCGGGCGTGCCCTACTTCTGGACCTATCACTACGGCAGGAACTTCGAATATCTCGGCCATGCGAGCGAGTGGGACGAGATCGTCGTCGACGGCGATCTCGACCATCAGCAGTTCATCGCGCTGTACGTGCGCGACGGCCATGTCGACGCGGTGCTCGCCTGCGAACGTGAAGCGCTCACCGCGCGTCTGATCGACGCGATGCGCGACGGGCTGTCGCGCGCCGACGCGCTGAAGATCATCGGCGACGCGGCGCGACCGGTTAACCTGGAGGAATAGCCACCATGACGACACACAAGGAAAAACATCCGCACGCTGAAAAGAGCGAAAAGCAGATCGACAAGCAGGTCGAAGACAGTTTTCCGGCCAGCGATCCGCCTTCCACGGGCGGCACCACGAAGATCGTCCCCGATAAGGACGACGCGAAGAGCGGGCACGACAAGCCGGCTGATCGCTAGACGCGCGGCCCGCCTCGCGCGACACGGCCGCGACCTCGCCCGCGGCGGTGCCCGCGGGCGGGTTTTCCGTGTTCATGCATTCGCCACGCAGCGCAACGAAGGGAACCAATAACCATGTCAGACGAAACCCGCTCCGCCGGCAGCGAGCAGGAAGCACCCGAACGTAACGCGGCGGGAAGCAGCGGCGATACGAAGTCCGGCGAAGGCGCAAAGCGTCGCCGCGCAGCGGACCTCGTTCGATCTCGCGCGCGACAGCTATCGCAAGGGGCTGACGAGCTTCATCGACGTGCTCGATGCGCAACGGCAGCTCGCGCAGGCGCGCGAGCAATACGCCGAAAGCACGATGCAGGTCAGCACCGATCTCGTGTCGCTGTACAAGGCGCTCGGCGGCGGCTGGCAGAGCGATGCGGATGCGGCGGCCACCTCGCGAACGAGCGGCTAGCCGCCCGCTAAAACCGGTTCGTCGAGCGCGGTTCGCGCAGCATCGATGCGCCGGCACGCGGCCAGCATCTCCTGCAACGAGGTCGCATGGCACTCCGCTTCCAGCGCGCCTTGCAGATCCGCGCTCCATGGCTGCGCATCCTCGGGCGTCCACAAACCCACGACGACCGACACGTTCGGCAGCCGCGCGCGAAGCCGCCTGACCAGGTAGCGCAGATGCGACGGAATGCCGTCGATGCGCAGATAAAGAATGCAGACGATGCCGACGTCCTCCGCGTCGAGACTGTCGATCGAGGCGCGCGACACCGACTCGTGCGGCAGCGAACGCGCGGCAAAGCCGTGCTTGCCGAGCAACTGCAACAGGAGCGTCGTGGCGCTCGCGTCGAGCGGCCCGCGGCCGGGGATGCACAGCACCCGGCTCGTCGGAGCATGCCATGCGATGGCGGACGCGGGCGACGGGTTTTCATCCAGCGGCGGTACCGGCGGCTGTTCGGGACTGTGGGCGGCGTCCGTGGCGTGCGCGCCGGCGATGGCTTCGCTCGGCTGCGCAGGCGCGGCTTCCGCCGCGCCGGGCGGCGCCATCGGTCCCACCGCGCTCCAGTTTTCCCGCCGCGCGAGCGGCTCGGGCTCGCGATCCTCGTAGCCGTCGAGGCCATCGACGAGATCGCTGGTCGTCGACTCGATGCGCGCGAGCTGAATGCTCGTCACGCTGCCGCGCGTCACGTCGGCGGCGGCGAGCTGCAACCCCCTGATCGCGACTTCGTCGTAGTAGGCCGACAGCGAATGCTCGCGCAGCCATAGCTCGGCCTGCTCGATCGCTTCGTCCGGATCGCCCGCGAGCGCGCGCTGGTAGAAGTTTTCGACCGGCGTCAGCGCGGGCTGATCGCCGAGCAGCACGTCGAGAAATTCGAGGCGCCGCACATGCCGGCCCAATACCAGCAGGCACAGCGTCAGCGGCGTCGACAGGATCAGCCCTATCGGCCCCCAGATCCAGCTCCAGAAGATCGCCGCGACCACCACCGAAAACGGCGACAGCCCGGTGCTGCGGCCGTACAGCAGTGGCTCGACGACCTGCCCGACCAGCAGCTCGACGGTCACGAACAGCGCGAGCGACCACAGCGCCATCGCCCAGCCGGGGCTCACGGCGGCGGCGAGCGCGGCGGGCAGCGTCGCCGCGATCCAGATGCCGACGTACGGCACGAGCCGCAGCAGCGCGGCGAGAATGCCCCACAGGATCGGATTCGGCACGCCGATCAGAAAGAGCCCCGCGCCGATCACGACACCCACGCCGGTGTTCAGGCCGAGTTGCGACACGAAGTAGCGGCTCAGGCGCCGCGCGGTCTCGTCCATCACGGTGGTCGTGCGGTGCAGGTCGCGCGAGCCGAACAGACGGATCGCGCGGTCGCGCAGATCGTCGCGTTGCAGCAGGATCACGATCGTCACGACGAAGACGATGAACGCGGTTTCGAGCGGGCTGACGGCCGGCGACAGCACGCGTCGCGCGAGCTCGATCGGCGTCGGCACCGGTTCGCGCACCTCGACCGGCAGCACGGCGGACGCATGCGCGCTGGCCGGCGCGGCGGCGCCGCTCGGCACTTCGGGTTGCGGAGCTTCGATCGTCGCGCGCTGCAGCGCCTGCCCCGCCGCAGTCGCGAAACGGTTCAGCCTGCCGATCGTGAGGTTGTGCACCGTGTCGAGCTTGTGTTCGATCGTCGCCTGATAGCGTGGCATGCCGGCCGCGAGATCGGTCAGTTGCGTGCCGATCAACGCGCCGAGCAACGCGATCACCGACACCGAGATCAGCACCGCCGCGAAGACCGACGCGACGTGGCCGAGCCGCAGCCGCGCGAGCGCATCGGCGAGCGGCGCGACGAGGAAGCTGAGCAGGATCGCGAGCGTGATCGGAATCAGCACGGCGCTCGCGAAGTACAGACAGGTCACGGCCGTCACGCCCACGACGAGCGTGATGAGCCCCTCGACACCGAAGGCGGCGGACGCCGCCTGAATACGCGTGGCGGGGCTCGCGCCGCGCGGTTCGGGAAGGTCTTTCATGTCATGAGCCGGGCAGCGGGCGGGCACCTTTGCGCGCCGGCCCGCGGTTCGATTTCGCCACGTTGAAGAAGCGTTATTTCCGCTTATCCCCGGAAACCGGCCCGCTTTCGACCGGCGGCGCTTCCTTTTCGATCTCGTCGCGTGCCTGCTCCCAGTACTGCTCAGGCGTGCCCTTCGGTTCCGCCGCCTGCTGCCACAGGTAGTAGGCACGCGTGCGAATCTGCTCTTCGACGTTTGGTTCGTGTTCCATTTGATTGCCCCAGGTTGGATTTTGCGAAGGCCGGTATTGGCTGCTTGCGTGCGCGCGCCGCCGGCACACATGCGTAACGCAATGAGCCGGAAAACGCGTACATCGTCGCTGAGGGTCGAGCAAGGGCCATACCTGGGGCGCGTGGCATGGCTTACGTCGGCGCGGCGCGGGACAACGTCACGCGCTCGCGGGCGCTTCGCCTTCGTCGGAGGTCAACTGTTCTTCCAGGCGGTCGAACACGCGCTGCGTCGCGCGGCTCGGCGCTTCGAGCGCGAACAGCAGCAGCGAGCGGCCGGTCACCTGATAGGTGTCGCCCGCGCTGAACTGCGGCAGCTCCGCGCGCACCGGCATGTTGGTGTCGACGAGGCAGGTCCAGCGCTCGGCCTCGGGGATGTCGGGCAGCGTGAAATTGACCACGTCGTGATGCGCGTTCAGCACCAGCAGCAACGTCGCGTCGGACGCGAGCCGGCGGATGCCGCTCGCCTGCGCGCGGCCGTCGATCACGAGGCCGAAGCAGCGCATCGCCGGATCGGCCCACTGCTCGGCCGAAATGTCGGTGCCGTCCGGCGACAGCCAGCGCGTGTCGGTCACGTCGAGCGCTTCGTTGTATTCGCCGGTGAGAAAACGGCCGCGCCGCAGCACCGGCAGACGATGACGCAACGTGGTCAGATTGCGCACGAACTCGGTGAGCGCGCGGCCGTCGTCGTCGATCGCACTCCAGTCGACCCAACTGATCTCGTTGTCCTGACAGTACGCATTGTTGTTGCCCTGCTGCGTGCGGCCGAATTCGTCGCCGGCGAGCAGCATCGGCGTGCCTTGCGCGAGCAGCAGCGTCGCGAGCAGATTGCGCTTCTGACGCTCGCGCTGCTGGCGGATCTCGGGGTCGTCAGTCGGTCCTTCGACACCCATGTTCCAGGACTTGTTGTCCGAGTGGCCATCGCGGTTGTCCTCGCCGTTCGCGTCGTTGTGCTTGTCGTTGTACGACACGAGATCGTTCAGCGTGAAGCCGTCGTGCGCGGCGATGAAGTTCACGCTCGCCCACGGCCGCCGGCCGCGATGATTGAACTTGTCGCCCGACGCGGTGAGCCGCGTCGCGAGATCGGCGGCCTTGCCTTCGTCGCCCTTCCAGAACTCGCGCACGGTATCGCGAAAGCGGTCGTTCCACTCGGCCCAGCCCGGCGGAAAGCCGCCCACCTGATAACCGCCAGGGCCGCAATCCCACGGCTCGGCGATCAGCCGCACGCTCGAGAGCACCGGGTCCTGCCGGCAACTGTCGAGAAAGCCGCCGCCTTCGTCGAAGCCGTGATCCTCGCGGCCGAGGATCGTCGCGAGATCGAAGCGGAAGCCGTCCACCTTCATCTCCGTGACCCAGTAGCGCAGACTGTCGGTCACCATCTGCAGCACGCGCGGATGCGACAGGTTCAGCGTGTTGCCGGTGCCGGTGTCGTTGATGTAGTAGCGCGCGTCGTCGGGCATCAGGCGGTAGTACGACGCGTTGTCGATGCCCTTGAACGAGATCGTCGGGCCGCGCTCGTTGCCTTCGGCGGTGTGGTTGTACACGACGTCGAGGATCACTTCGAGATCGGCCTGGTGAAAGCGGTCCACCATCTCCTTGAACTCGCCGACCGAATCGTTCGACGACGCGAAGTAACGCGGATCGGCCGCGAAGAAGCCGATCGTGTTGTAGCCCCAGTAGTTCGTGAGGCCCTTGTCGAGCAGATAGCTGTCGTTGACGAAGGTCTGGATCGGCAGCAGTTCGACCGTGGTCACGCCAAGGCCGCGGATGTAGTCGAGCACGGCCTGCTGGCCGAGCCCCGCGAAGGTGCCGCGCAAACGCTCGGGCACGTCCGGGTGACGCTTCGTAAAGCCGCGCACGTGGGTCTCGTAGAGAATCACGCGCTCCCACGGCAGCGCATTGCGCTCGGGATGGCTCCACGAAAAGTTCGCATCGACCACCTTGCATTTCGGCACGAAAGCCGCGCTGTCGCGTTCGTCGAACGACAGATCGCCCTCTTCCGAATCGAGCGTATAGCCGAAAATTTCCGGCGCCCATTTCAGTTCGCCGATGTGCGCTTTCGCGTACGGATCGAGCAGCAGCTTGTTCGGATTGAAGCGATGGCCGCTGCCGGGCTCGTAAGGACCGTGTACACGATACCCATACACCGCGCCCGGTTTCAGATTCGGCACGAACACATGCCAGACCTCGTCGGTGTACTCGGGCAGCTCGATCCGTTCGATTTCGTGCTGGCCGGTTTCGTCGAACAGACACAGTTCGACTTTCGTCGCGTGCGCGGAGAACAGCGCGAAATTGACGCCGTTGCCGTTCCATGTCGCGCCGAGCGGAAAAGGCGTGCCTTCCGAAATGCGCGTCGAATAGTGAGTCTGCGATGACATAGCGGTTCCTGTGAACGCAACGGCGGTTGGCATGCGTATGCCAGCACTTTTCCAAGTGTAGGCAGTGAAAGCGGGCGATGCGGACTTTCCGCGGCGCCTCGCGGGGAAGCCCGCTGGAGTAGCAAATTACGGACCCGGGTTTTGCGGCAGCGGATGCCAGCCGTTCCGTGCGCGGCATGAGTTTTGCAACGGGCTGTGCAAACACGACAGGCATAACCGCCACGAAAACCAGGGAGAAACACATCATGCGCAACACGCAGATCAAACCACTCGTGGTTTCCGCATCGCTTCTCGCGGCCACCTTGACGCCCGTGTTCGGCCTGTACGGCAGCGCGTATGCGCAAGGCGCGCCGCAGGCGATTACCGAAAAACGCACGGACGTCGTGCAGCTCGCGAGCGGCTATCGGGCATCGAAGTTGACGGGCGTGACCGTGTATAACCGCAACAAGGACAGCATCGGCACGCTCGACGATCTGATCGTGTCGCCGGGCGCGGAGCGTACCACGTACGCGATCCTGTCGGTCGGCGGCTTTCTCGGCATGGGCAAGCATCTGGTCGCCGTGCCGTTCAACGATCTGCAGATCGACAACCGGCGCGTCGTACTGCCCGACGCTACGAAGAAATCGCTCGAGGCGTTGCCGGAATTCAGGTATGCGCCGGATTGATCGTCTTCGGGCGGAGCACCTGCCGTGCAACGGCAACGGGCCAGTGCGCCCGCCCCAACCGCTCAGATAATCGGCGCGCCCCCCGTCACCGCCAACGTCGCGCCCGACACATAGCTCGCCTCGTCCGACGCGAGCATCACATAGGCCGCCGCCAGTTCCGCCGGTTGACCGGGGCGCTTCATCGGCACCTGCGCGCCGAACTGCTCGACTTTTTCCGGCGGCATCGTCGATGGAATCAGCGGTGTCCAGATCGGCCCCGGCGCCACGCAGTTCGCGCGAATGCCCTTTTCCGCGAGCAACTGCGCGAGACCGCCGGTGAAGTTCTGAATGGCGCCCTTGGTCGCCGCATACGCGATCAGACCGGGGTTCGGATGATCCGCATTGATCGACGTCGTATTGATGATCGCGCCGCCCGGCTTCATGTGACGGACCGCGGCGCGCGTGATCCTGAACATCGCGCCGATGTTGGTATCGAAGGTCTTGTCCCACTCTTCGTCGCTGATCGCCTCGAGCGACGGATAGCTCATCTGATACGCGGCATTGTTGACGACCACGTCGAGCCGGCCGAACGCCTCGACGGCCTTGTCGACGATCTCATCGCAATGCCGGTGATCGCGGATGTCGCCGCCGAGCAGCACCGCGTTGCGGCCGGCGTCCTCGACCCAGCGCGCGGTCTCGCGTGCATCGTCGTCCTCGTCGTGATAGGCGATCAGCACGTCGGCGCCTTCGCGCGCGAAGGCGATCGCCACCGCCCGGCCAATTCCGCTATCGCCGCCGGTCACGATCGCCGCCTTGCCCGCGAGTTTTCCCGAGCCCTTATAGGTCTTTTCGCCATGATCGGGCGGCGGGTCCATCGAGGCCGTGCGGCCGGGTGTGCGCGCCTGCTGCTGTTTCGGAAACGGTGGCGTGGGACGTTGCGTATCGCTGCTCATGATGGATCTCCGGAAGCTGGTCGACATCGGCGGCGCGCGAAAGGCGTCGCGTCACGAACGGTTCAGCAACCGGTAGGCCCGCGCACGCCACGCGAAGCGATACATGTATGCGTGGCAGGCGCCGGGCGTCTGGAGCGGGAAAAGTGCAACGGAGAGGGAAAAAATGCCGGTCATGAAGACCGCCTGGATCGGCGCGTCGGCGTAATTCAAACGCGGCGGCAGCATGCGCCCATGCGGCACCCGCACGACATCTTCAAGGCGGCCCTACCGCATGCAACGCCGCCGCCGATTCGAGCACGCGCAGCAGACGCTCCGGCGTCAACGGCTTCGCGCAATGCGCGTCGAAGCCCGCATCCTTCGCAAGCACGCGATCCTCGCGCGACGCGAACGCAGTACACGCGATCAGCAGCATGTGCGAAGTCTGCGGATGCGCGCGCAACCGGCGCGCCAGTTCGAGTCCGTCGAGCCCCGGCATCTTGATGTCGAGCACCACCGCGAACGGCTGCCATTCGCGCGCCATCTCGCACACGGCAAACGGATCGTCGAGCGCACGGCAGTCGAAGCCATCGGCGATCAGCAACATTTGCAGCGCTTCGGCCGCTTCCCGGTAATCGTCGACCACGAGCACGCGGCGATGCGCGGCCATCGCGTAACGGATCGGCCGCCACACGAGTACGTCGTCGTTGCTGTCCACGTTGTCGTTGAATATCGTCATTTTTTCTCGCCATTTTCCATTCGCCCTGAAGGGCATCTCGCGTCACGCGCAAGATTTGCTCCTATTGCGCTTTTAAGCGCATTGCTTTAACCGTGCTTCTTTATGCGCTATTCATGTTGCCGCTGGAACGCCGCCGCAAGCGCCTCAGCGCGGCGTATCGACTCGAATGCGCGATTCAGCTTGCCAATTCGCGGCGACGCTTCAGTGACAGCGCCCGCGATAATGGCGCGCGCGCGTCGCCCAGATGCACTGCCGTCGTGCAGCCCGCCTCGTTAGCGGGCGTTGCGCGACGTGAGTTTTCAACGGCGTGAGGGGATTCAAAATGCGTGCCGCTCGCGCTTTGAGTGGCGCGTATCGAATGCGCGGTCATAACGAAAGAATAAGCGACAGCGCCGATAAAAAAACATCCTGCGTGTTAGGGGTTTGTGCTCTGCGGGTTATCCCGCACGGTCGTCGATAAAGCCTTTCAGCATCGCAAGCGTGTCGGCGTCGTCGATATGTTTGTCGGTGCGCCAGCGCAGCATGCGCGGAAAACGCACGGCCACGCCCGACTTGTGGCGGGTGCTCGCCTGAATGCCTTCGAAGCCGATTTCGAATACGAGCGTCGGTGTCACGCTGCGCACGGGGCCGAATTTATCGACGGTGGTCTTGCGCACGATCGCATCGACCTCGCGCATTTCTTCGTCGGTCAATCCTGAATAAGCCTTCGCGAACGGCACGAGGGTGCGCACGCCGTCGGCTTCGTCCCACACTGCGAACGTAAAGTCCGTATAAAGACTCGCGCGGCGACCATGACCGCGCTGCGCGTAAACGAGTACGGCATCTACCGCATAAGGTTCGATCTTCCATTTCCACCACGTGCCCGATGCTTTCGTGCGGCCGACGCCATACATCGACTCGCGCTCCTTCAGCATCAGACCTTCGACGCCGCGCGCGCGGCTCTCGTCGCGCAATGCCGCGAGCGCCTGCCAGTCCGGCGCGCCGACGAGCGGCGACACGCGCAGCAGACCGCGCGCGAGCGTGCCGTCGACGGACGCGGCAAGCGCGTCGAGCCGTGCGCGCCGTTCGACGAGCGGCGTCATGCGCAGGTCCTGCCCGTTGTATTCGAGCAGATCGTACGCGAGTAGCGCGGCGGGCGAAGCGGCGAGAATCCCGCGCGTGAGCGTCTTGCGCGCGATGCGCGGTTGCAGCCGCGCGAACGGCAACGGCGTGCTCGCGCCGGGCTCCCACGCAAGAATCTCGCCGTCGATCACATGACCGTCCGGCAATGCATCGCCCAATGCCGTGATCTCGGGAAAGCGATCGGTAATCAGATCCTCGCCACGCGACCACAACCATACGCGGCCACCGCGCTTGACGAGCTGCGCGCGAATGCCATCCCACTTCCATTCGATCAGCCATTGCGACGGATCACCGAGTGTCGCCGGATCGGCCTGCAACGGATGCGCGAGAAAGAACGGATACGGCAGGCCGAGATCGCTGTCGTGCTGCTCGTCCGGCTTCGCCCCGTCATCGGCCTGCGGCGCGATCAGACGCAGGTAGCGCGCCGCGTCGGGCTTCTGTTGCGAATCGGTCCAGCCGACCATGCGTTGCGCGATCCGCTTGTGATCGACGCCCGCCACCTCCGCGAGCGCCCTGACCACGAGTTGTCGCGCCACGCCGACACGAAAGCCGCCGCCGATCAGCTTCGTCAGCAGAAAGCGCCCGCTCCAGTCGAGTTCATCCCAGTAGCCGAGCAGACGCGCGCGCAACTCATCGGGCGGCAAGCCGCGCAACGTCAGCATGCGTTGCTCGATCCATTGCGTGAGACCGAGTTCGGAACTGCGCTGCGCGGGCGGCAGGATATGCGCGATCGTCTCCGCGAGATCGCCGACCGCGTGATACGACTCCTCGAACAGCCATTCGGGCAGACCGGCGCGCTCGCGCGCGATCTCGGTGAGCAGCCGCGTCGGCACCAGTTGACGCGGCTTGCCGCCGGCGAGGAAATACGACGCCCATGCGGCGTCCTCGGGCTCGGCCGCCGCGAAATAACTGATGAGCGCCGCGAGCTTGTCGTGCGTCGAGGTCGTCGCGTCGAGCGCGGTGTAGAGGGCCGCGAAGCGTTTCATCGTGCGCTCATGAATTGTCCGCCGGCGACGGGTCGGCGGGTGGCGCGCCAACCTCGGCGTTCGCGCCGGCGGCATCGGCCTCGACGGTATCGTCGCCGTATTGCGTCGCGAACGCGCTCGCCTGCAAGCCCTGCTCGTTCAGCCAGCGCACCATCGGCTCGACCGACCCATGCGTGACGATCACGCGCGCGGCGCCGCTCTCCCGGATCGCGGTTTGCAACCCCGGCCAGTCCGCATGGTCCGACAGCACGAAGCCGCGATCGACGCCGCGTCTGCGGCGCGCGCCGCGCAGACGCATCCAGCCCGATGCGAACCCATCGCTATAGTCGCCGAAGCGCTTGAGCCATGCGCTGTTTTGCGCGGACGGCGGCGCAATCACCAACGCCTGTTTGAATATCGCCTTCTCTTTCGCCGGGATGTCGCTAACCAGGCCGACCGGCGGCAAGCGCACGCCCGCGTCGCGATACGCGCGATTGAGCGGTTCGACCGCGCCGTGACAGAAGATCGGCCCGATCGCCGCGTCGACGCTCGCGAGCACGCGCTGCGCCTTGCCGAACGAATAGCAGAACAGCACCGACGCGCGCCCTTCCGACGCGTTGTGGCGCCACCAGGAATCGATCGAATCGAAGACCGTTTGCGGCGGATCCCAGCGATAGATCGGCAGCCCGAACGTCGATTCGGTGATGAAGGTGTCGCAATGCACCGGTTCGAACGCCGCGCAGGTCGGATCGGCGTCGAGCTTGTAGTCGCCCGATGCGACCCACACACGTCCCGCATGTTCGATGCGCACCTGTGCCGAACCGAGCACATGCCCGGCTGGATGCAGCGACACACGCACCGCGCCGATCGTCAGCGGCTCGCCGTATTCGAGCGTCTGCAACGCGATGCCGGGCAGGCGCGAACACAGCACGCCCGCGCCCGCGCGCGTCGCCAGATAGCGCTGATGGCCAAAGCGCGCGTGATCGGAATGCGCATGCGTGATCACCGCGCGTTCGACCGGCTGCCACGGATCGATATGGAAGTCGCCTTGCGGGCAATACAGCCCCTCGGGCCGCGCGACGACCAGATCGGCATGCTCTGTTGCAAGATTCACCTGACGTTGCGGCTGGTCCATCGGCTCCTTTACGACACGATTAGCGACACGATTGACAATCCATTCAGGAAAGAAAGCATCCGGCAGGCTTCCCCACGCCGCGCCAAGCAAACTGCATTCCCGCCGAAAACGCTCACGCCGGGGGGCGATGTGGCCGCGTTCCTGCTTACGGTATATAAAGCAGACAGGCGTGTCGAGGCCGGCTGCCACCCGGCAGCGCCCGGCGCGCACCGCGAGGCCCCATGCAGATCATGCTCGACCAGCAGGCGCTGTATATCGCCCGACATCCCGGCCGCTTCGTGCTACAGACGCTGAAGGCATTCCGCGCGAACCAGGGGCTGCTGCTCGCGGGCGCGGTCGCGTATTACGCATTGCTGTCGATCGTGCCGCTGCTGATCCTGATCGTCATCGTGCTGTCGCGCGTGGTGCCGCAGCAGCTCGTGCTCGACGCGCTCGCGCATCTGCTGCGCTGGCTCGTACCGGGGCAGTCGAATGCGCTCGTGCGGGAGCTCTCCAACTTTCTCGCGCATCGCGCGGTGATCGGCGTGGTGCTGCTGATTACGATGATCTTCTTCAGTTCGCTTGCGTTCACCGTGCTCGAAAACGCGATGTCGCTGATCTTCGTGCATCGCGTCGTCGTCAAGCGGCGGCACTTTCTCGTGTCCGCGCTGCTGCCTTATTGCTACATCCTGTTTCTCGGCGTCGGGCTGCTGATCGTCACGTGCGTGTCGAGCGTGCTCGATGCAATCGGCGCCGAGGGAATCCAGTTATTCGGGCTGCACGTGTCGTTGCAGGGCCTCTCGCGCATGCTGCTGTATCTGTTGGGGCTCGCCGGCGAGATCTTCGTGCTGACGTCGGTTTATCTGGTGATGCCGGTCGGACGTCCGTCGCTCAAGCATGCGCTGATCGGCGGCGTGGTGGCCGGCATGCTGTGGGAGATCACGCGGCATGTGCTGGTCTGGTATTTCGCCACGCTGTCGCAGGTCAGCGTCGTCTATGGATCGCTGACGATGGCGATCGTGATCCTGCTGAGCTTCGAATGGCTCGCCACATTGCTGCTGTTCGGCGCGCAGGTGATTTCGCAATACGAGCGCTTCGGCCACGAACCGCTCGATGCGTCGCAGCCCAAAATCGAAACCGGCTAGGGCCTCTGTTCGATACCCCCGCAAGGAACACCCCTTGCTCGCCCGTTCCACGATCATGCCGTCTCGCACGGCGGCATCGAACGAACTTCGAGGAGCGAGGATCATGGCTGAAACCGTCGGCGACTTCATCATCGACCGGCTGCACGCATGGGGCGTGCGGCGCATCTATGGCTATCCGGGCGACGGCATCAACGGCGTGTTCGGCGCGCTGAACCGCGCGCAGTCCAATGCGAAAAAACGCCATAAGGACACGGATCAGCCGGGCCCGATCGAATTCATTCAGGTCCGTCACGAGGAAATGGCCGCGTTCATGGCCGCCGCGCACGCGAAGTTCACCGGCGAGCTGGGCGTGTGCATCGCGACGTCCGGGCCCGGCGCGTCGCATCTGCTGACGGGCCTCTACGATGCGCGCATGGATCATATGCCGGTGCTCGCGATTGCCGGACAGCAGGCGCGCGCGGCGCTCGGCGGACACTATCAGCAGGAGCTCGATCTGCTCTCGATGTTCAAGGACGTCGCCGGCTCGTTCGTCGGCCAGGCGGCGGTGCCCGCGCAGGTGCGCCATCTGGTCGACCGCGCGGTGCGCATCGCGCTGGCCGAACGCACGGTTACCGCGATCGTGCTGCCCAACGATCTGCAGGACCTGCCCTATGAGCCGCCGGGCCGCAAGCACGGCACGCTGCATTCGGGCATCGGCTTCGAGCGGCCGCGCGTCGTGCCTCGTGACGACCAGTTGCGCCGGGCGGCCGACGTGCTCAACGCGGGCCGCAAGGTTGCGATTCTCGTCGGCGCGGGCGCGCTCGAAGCGACCGACGAAGTGACAGCCGTTGCCGATCGGCTCGGCGCGGGCGTCGCCAAGGCGCTGCTCGGCAAGGCCGTGCTGCCCGACGATCTGCCGTGGGTCACCGGTTCGATCGGCCTGCTCGGCACGAAGCCGAGCTACGACATGATGACCCATTGCGACACGTTGCTGATGATCGGTTCGGGCTTCCCGTATGCGGAATTTCTGCCGAAGGAAGGCGACGCGCGCGGCGTGCAGATCGATATCAAGGCCGATATGCTGAGCCTGCGCTATCCGATGGAGGTGAACCTGGTCGGCGACAGCGCCGAGACGTTGCGCGCGCTGCTGCCGCTGCTCGAAGAGAAGAAAGACCGCGGGTGGCGCGAGCGGATCGAAGGCTGGACGTCGGACTGGTGGAAAACGCTCGACAAACGCGCGCACGAGCCTGCGAGAAATGGCGTCAATCCGCAGCGCACGGTATGGGAACTGTCGAGGCGGATTCCGTCGAACGCGATCGTCACCAGCGATTCGGGTTCGGTCGCGAACTGGTATGCACGCGATCTTCAGGTGCAGCGCGGCATGATGTGCTCGCTGTCGGGCGGGCTTGCGTCGATGGGCGCGGCGGTACCGTATGCGATCGCCGCGAAGTTCGCGTACCCCGAGCGGCCCGTGATCGCGCTGGTCGGCGACGGCGCGATGCAGATGAACAATATGGCCGAACTGATTACGGTCGCCAAATACTGGCAACGCTGGCGCGATCCGCGCTGGATCTGCATGGTGCTCAATAACGGCGACCTCAATCAGGTCACATGGGAGCAGCGCGCGATGGAAGGCGATCCGAAGTTCGAGGCATCACAGGATATTCCGTCCGTGCCGTATCACCGTTTCGCGGAGCTGATCGGTCTCAAGGGTATCTATGTCGACGATGCCGAACAACTGGCCGCTGCGTGGGACGATGCGCTCGGCGCGAATCGTCCGGTCGTGATCGAGGTGAAGGCCGATCCGGATGTCGCGCCGCTGCCGCCGCACATCACGCTCGCGCAGGCGAAGGCGTTTGCGTCGACGCTGATGAAGGGCGATCCCGACGAAGGCAACGTCGTCGTCGAAACGGCGAAGCAGGTGCTCGGCGCGGTGCTGCCGGGGCATCGCGACCCATGACGTCACGAAGGAGCGCAACGACAAGCGCTCGACCGGCGTGCGGGCGGCAACGGTTTTGACGGGGGATGTGGCTGTTAAAATGACGCGCGCTGGTTGCATGCGCTGGTTGCATGCGCTGTTGCACGCTCCTGTTGCACGTTCCTACGTCAGCCGTCCTTTCATGTCCGCACCTATCCTCTCCGTCTTCGCGGCGGCCCCCGCCGATGCCTGACGAAGCCCGCATCACACGCGCATTGGCGGCGCGCGGCATCACACCCGATACGCGTCAGCGCGAGGCCATCAGCGCGCTCGCCGCGCTGCTCGGCTCGCAGCAACACGCGCGGCACGCGTGGTCCAGCGCCGCGTTCGCGCCGCAAGGCGTCTACTGCCACGGGCTGCCGGGACGCGGCAAGAGCCTCGTCGTCGATACCCTGTTCGAACTCGCTCAGTGCCGCAAGCGGCGTTTGCACTTTCACGAATTTCTGCGCGAGATCAACCGGCGGCTCGTCAATGCGCCGCGCGGCGACGACCGGCTCGGCGACGTGTCGCGGCAATGGCTCGACGGCATCGAGCTGCTGTGCTTCGACGAATTCCACGTGCACGACATCGCCGACGCGTTCCTGATGGGCCGCTTTCTCGATACCGCGATCGGACTCGGCATACGCATCGTGCTGACCTCGAACTACGCGCCCGACGATCTGCTGCCCGACTCCGAGTTTCACGAGCGTTTCCTGCCGACCATCGCGCAGATCAAACGCTGCTTCACGGTGATTCATTTCGATGGCGCGCGCGACTACCGTTTCGGCGGCGAAGCGGCCGAGGTGCCGCGCTTTTTCGCGCCGCTCGACACGTCGAGCCAGCACGCGCTGCGGGAGATCTTCGCAAGCCACGAACCCGGCGCGCCTGTCGAGCCGTCGATGCTGAGCGCGGCAGGCCGCCCGCTCGCGGCGCGCGCGGCGGGACGCGCGCTGCTGTGGGTGGACTTCGAGCAACTGTGCGTGGCGAGCCGTTCGCACCTCGATTACCTCGATCTCGCCGGGCAATGGCAAGGGCTCATCGTCGATAACCTGCACACCGCGGCACTCCAGCAGTCGCATACGTTGCAGCGCCTCATATGGCTGATCGACATCTTCTACGATCGCAAGCGCGCGCTGTTCATCGCGTCCGATCAGCCGATCGAGACGGCGTTGATCGGACTCGAAGGCGCGCACGATCTGTCGCGCACGTTGAGCCGGCTGGCGGAAATGCAATCGCGCGCATATCGCGGCGCGCTCGATGCAATCGGCGACGAAAAGACCGATGAGGTGAAACGAGCCGAACAGGCCGAAGGTTCGTAAGCGCGGTGTGCGTGGGTCATCTCGCTGGCCCACTGGCGCCGCGCAAATTTCATGCAAATCTTGCAAGCCGGCGGCAAATCCTGCCAACGGCGGCGGGGGCAGGTAACTGCGCATAAACATCGATACCGGCCGCTGGCACGGGAATGGGTTCTGCTACCGCCGACGACGAACTCCATTCTTCAGCGGATTAACCCCGCTTGCGCCCGTTGCCATGTTCAGAACCGCTTCCGTCGCCGCCGCGCTGTGCGCCGCCTGTCTCACTTCCGCCTGTGTGCATATCGGGCCTGCCCGCCTGAAGGCCGATCAGGTCGACTACGCCCGCGCGCTCGGCGACGCGAAGAAGCGCGAGATTCTCGCCGCCGTGATCGGCCTGCGTTACGGCGACGCGCCGGCCTTCCTGACCGTCAGCAGCATCATCGCCGCGTACACGTTCGACACCACCGGCGGCGCCACGCTCAACACCGGGTCGGGCAGCATGCCGAACTACGCACAGGCGACCGGCAGCGTGTCGTATTCGAATCGCCCGACCTTCACGTTCACGCCGACCACCGGCGAAGCATTCGCATCCGCCTATATCCGTCCGCTCGCGCCGGCGCTGGTGCTGCCGCTCGCCGAAGGCGGCGTGCCGATCGATCTGCTGTTGCGGATCACCGCGCAATCGATCGGCGGCCTGCAGAACGGCAACGCGCTCGGCGGCGAAAACAGCGCGGGCGCGCCGGGCTTCTTCGAGCTGCTGCAGGCGTTGCGGCGTTTGCAACTCGCCGGCGAGCTGAACATCGAATCGCGCCAGCCCGACACCAGGACGGCCGACAAGGCGGGCAACAGGAGCGGCAATAGCGCGGCCAACACCGGACAAATGGGCGTGTTCCTCGTGATCGGCGCGACCACGAGCGGCGAATCGCCGCGCACGGCCGCGGATGTCGCGCGCGTGCGAAAACTGCTGCATCTGTCGCCGAAGACGCGCAGCTACGAGATCGTGTATGGACCGTCGTCGGCGTATCGGAACGGCGACCGTATCCCGATGGTGACGCGCTCGGTGCTCGGCATCCTCAGCGATCTCGGCGCGCAGGTGCAGGTGCCGGTCGAACGGATCAGCGACGGCTCGACCAAGCCGACCGTCGGCCTGATCGGCGGCGAAACGCGTCCGACGATCATCGTGCATTCGGGCAAGGCCGCGCCCGCCGACGCGTACGTGTCGATCGCGTATGGACCGTCGATGTACTGGGTCGAGCGCAACGACTTCGATTCGAAATACGCGTTCACGGTGGTGCAGAATCTGATGGCGCTCGCCGAAGCCGATACCAGCAGCAAGGCGCCGGTGGTGACGATTCCGGCGAATTGAGCGTGCCTCACTGCGCCGCGCGCGGGCCTCAGCCCTTTGCCTTCACCCGTTCGATCTGCTCCTTCGCCGCGCGGTACACGTGCTCCGGCGTGAAGCCGAACTTCTTCTTCAGCTCGGCAATCGGCGCCGACGCGCCGAACGTATGCATCACGATCTGCGCGCCGAGCCGTCCGGTATAGCGGTCCCACCCGAGCGACGCGGCCTGCTCGACCGCGACGCGCGCCTCGACGTCCGCGGGCAGCACCGACTCCTGATACGCACTGTCCTCGCGCTCGAAGATGTCCCACGACGGCATCGACACGACGCGCGCCGCGATACCCTCGCTCTTCAGCTTCTCGTACACGTCGACGCAAATCGACAGTTCACTGCCGGTCGCCATCAGGATCACCTGCGGCTTCTGTCCGGCGGGTGCATCGGCGAGCACATAGGCGCCACGCCTGACACCGCTGGCGGGCGCATAGCGGCTGCGATCGAGCGTCGGCAGCGGCTGGCGCGACACGACGATGCAGGCCGGCCGATGCGGCTGCGTGAGCGCGACGCGCCACGCCTCGGCCGCTTCGTTCGCATCGCCGGGGCGCAGTACGGTGAGCGCCGGCACGCCGCGCAGCGACGCAAGCTGCTCGATCGGCTGATGCGTCGGGCCGTCCTCGCCGACGCCGATCGAATCGTGCGTGAATATATAGATGGCCGGCACTTCCATGATCGCCGACAGCCGGATCGGCGGCTTCATATAGTCGCTGAAGATCAGGAACGTCGAGCCGAACGGCCGCAGATTCGACAGCGCGAGACCATTGACGACCGCGCCCATGCCGTGTTCGCGAATCCCGAAGTGCAGATTGCGGCCGCCGTAGTTGTCCGCTTCGAAGCTACCCGCGCCTTCGAACTTGAGATTGGTTTTCGTCGAGGGCGAGAGGTCGGCGGCACCGCCGATCATCCACGGCACGCGCGCGGCGATCGCATTGAGCACCTTGCCCGACGATTCGCGCGTCGCGATGCCTTTCGGGTCCGCGTCGAAGTTCGGGATATCGCTGTCCCAGCCTTGGGGTAATTCGTGCGCTTCGATCTGCGCGAATTCGCGCGCGAGCTCCGGATACTGCTTTTTATAGGCTTCGAACTTCGTCTGCCATTGCTCGCGCGCCGCCTTGCCGCGCGCGCCGATGCCTTGCGCGAAGCGTTCGTGCACGCCATCCGGCACGTAGAAGAACTTGTCCTCGGGCCAGCCGTAGGCCTTTTTCGCGAGCGCCACTTCGTCGACGCCGAGCGGTTCGCCGTGCGCCGACGCGGTGTCCTGCTTATGCGGCGCGCCCCAGCCGATGATGCTGTGGACCACGATCAGCGTCGGCCGGTCCGTCACGCTCTTCGCTTCGACCAGTGCCTTTTCGAGCGCGGCCGCGTCGTTCGCATCGTCGACGTGCAGCGTATGCCAGTTGTAGCCGTGAAAGCGGCTCTCCACATCGTCGCTGTACGCGAGGTCCGTATGGCCTTCGATCGTCACGCGGTTGCTGTCGTAAATCCAGATCAGGTTCGACAGCTTCAGATGGCCCGCGAGCGACGCCGCTTCGTGCGACACGCCTTCCATCATGTCGCCGTCGCCGCAGAGCGCGTAGACGCGGTAATCGAACAGCGGCGCGTCCGCGCGGTTGAAATGCGCTTCGTACCAGCGCGCGGCCATCGCCATGCCGACGCTGTTACCGAGCCCCTGGCCGAGCGGCCCCGTGGTGGTTTCGACGCCGGTGGTCATCCGGTATTCGGGGTGGCCGGGCGTCCTGCTGTCGAGCTGGCGGAAATGCTCGATGTCGTCGAGCGAGACGGCGGGCGCGCCGGTCGGCTTGCCGTGCCCGTCGACGGCCTTCACGTTGGCCAGATGCAGCAGCGAATAAAGCAGCATCGACGCATGTCCGACCGACAGCACGAAACGGTCGCGATTCGGCCACAGCGGTTCATCGGGGTCGTAGCGCAGATGGTTTTGCCACAGGTGATAGGCGACCGGCGCGAGCGCCATCGGCGTGCCGGGGTGGCCGGAATTGGCTTTTTGCACGGCGTCCATCGACAGCGTGCGGATCGTGTTGATGCACAACTGATCGAGGGCGGAATCGTTTTGCATGAGACGCTCCTTGTTCGGCAATTCGGAAGATGGCCGGGGCGCATTGCGCGGCGCTCGCGGGAAGCGGCGCATCGGGTCGGCGTGGAGTCACGCGGTACGTCGGCGATACGTGAAAGATGAAAGCGCGTGCCGGAAATCGCGGCGAAGCCCACAGATGATGCGCCGATCCACGCAACTCTGCACGCGATGCCGCCACAGGTTCGCTGTGCGGAAACGAATGACGTTCAGGCCGCGTGCAGCCAATGCTCGATCAGCGGACCCTGCTTGCCGTCGACCGGATCGAGCGGCGGAAACGGCAACGCCTGCATCTTCGCGAGTTCGCCCGGCGTCAGCGCTTCGCGGCGGATGTCCCACTGCTGTCCCGCCGGATAGCCGGCCACCACCTGAAAGTGCCGCTCGAACGATTGCAGGCAATGGCCGGTGCCGGCCGGCAACAGCAGCACGTCGCCCGCGTGCAGCGTCACGACACGCCCGCCCGGCCCGCCGACGATCACCTCGGCGCGCGCGCCGGTGACGCCGAGCACCTCGTGCGCGGTCGCATGGAAATGATGGAAATCGAAGATGCTGTTGCGCCATTGCGCCGGCCACGCGTTGCGCTCGAACAGGATCTCGAACTCGCTGGCCAGATTGCCGCTTGCCGGCGCCAGCGCGCGCCGGTAGATCACGACCGGCAGCTTGCGATTGTTCGGCACCCAGTCGTGCGGCGCGAGCATGAACGCTTCGTACCCGGTCTGCGCGGCGTCGAAACCGTGCTTTGAATCGTTGAACATGATGATGGGCTCCTGGCTTTCCGATGCGAGTCGCCGGCGCGCGACGTCATTGACCGCCCCGCTCCTTGTGATGAGATTCGCGCCCGCCGCCGCCCGGCGGCTCGGCGTGCCCGCCGGTGCCGAGCGGCACTTCGGCGGTTTGACGAGCCGGCTCGTTCGAACGCCGGGGGTTGGTCTGCCGGTCCACGCCGGTCTGCTCGACCGGCTCGATCCCGAGCGGACTCGGCTCGACATAGTGCGTGCCGCTCGGCTTGTTGCGCGCCCTGACTTCTTCGGACGTGGCCGGCGTGGCGCGGCTTTCGGGTTGCTTTCCGGCTGGCGCGGCGGCCGGCTCCTTCATCGGCATATCGGTCGACTGGTGATCCTGCATGACGCCCTCCTCGTTAATCACTTCAGGCACCTCATTCGCGCAGCAACAATCGAGCCTTCCCGAGCGGGCGCAGATCTCGCCGCCCAGGCCGCAATGGCGGAACAACGGGCACGGCCATTGCGGCATCGACACGTGCAGAGCCGCACGATCTCTTTGTAAAAAGGAGCACTTCATGAGCATCACGACCATCCGCGTATCCGACACCGAAGTGCAGGTCGAGCGCACGCTGTATGCGTTCGCGCAAAAGAGCGACGCCGATGCCTTCCAGCAATGCCTCGTCGACGGTTCGGTCGACACCTGCTACCGCGAGCATCCGCCGCTGTCGGCGTGCCCCGTCGTGCCCGACCGGCATCCGGACGACCCCGCGCGCGGCAGCACGATTTCCCCATCGCTCGGCGGCATGCCGTGATGGCGCGGCCGCGCTCAACTCTCCGGCGCCGCGCGATCCGCCGCGACGATCTCGCGGCCGTACGCGATGGCCGCGCGCCGCGCTTCGTCGGCGGTCGCATAGGGGCCGATCTGCGGCGCGCCGTCGAACGGAAACAGGACCCGCCTGTCCGCTTTCCTGACCACCTTCAGTCCTCCGATGTAACGGCCGTCGCCTGTTCCGTGATAGCTGGCGTAAATCTCGAACTCATCGTCAGCCACGTCGGCCTTGTGTCGCGCCATGTGCGTTCCTCGTCCTGTGCTTTGCGTATGTCGATGTCGCGCGCCATGTCGTGCGCGTGACGGCATCAAGCAATAGACGTTCCTCAACGCGGCGCCGATGCGTCGCGCGCTGATCGCCGATAAGCGCGGCGTCGGGGCATGAGGGTTGCGCATCCGAACACGGACACCCCAGGAGAGCCCGATGTATTTACCCCACCCGACCCTTCACCCGCGCCGCGTGTTCGGCAAACTCGACCCGCGCCCGTTGCGGACGCTGTCGCACACGGACCCACTCATGTATCGCCTGCACACACCGATGCCACCCGAGGTCGACCCTCAGACGCCGCCCAAAACACCACCGCCGAACATCGATCCTGATCCGCTGCCCGACGATCCCCTCGGCGATCCGGACGACACACCCGAGGGCGATCCGCCGGCGAGCCCCCCGCCCTTGCATGCATCGTGCGCGGGCAACACACAGGTCCACTCATTGCGGCCCTCCCGGACAAACCGCCCGTACCGATCGGCGGACAACCATCAGGAGTGGACATGAGCACGAACTCCGCGCATACCGGGGCCGCCCCCGACACCGAAGCAGCCGCCGCGCCCCTTAAGCCTTACGACCATCCGGCGGGCGGCTGGGGCTCGCTGAAAGCAGTCTCGTCGATCCTCGTGCGCGAGCATGTCGCGCTGAACGGCAGCCGGGTCCTGTCGCGGCAGAACAAGCCGGAAGGCTTTGCATGCGTCAGTTGCTCATGGGCCAAACCCGCGGATCCGCATCTGTTCGAATTCTGCGAAAACGGCGCGAAAGCGACCGCGTGGGAAATCACCAACAGGCGCATCGACGCGGACTTCTTCGCGACTCATACGCTGACGGAGCTGCGCGGATGGAGCGGCTTCGCGCTCGAATCGCGCGGCCGCCTGAGCGCGCCGATGCGCTGGGACGCGGCCACCGACCGCTACGTGCAGACCACCTGGGAACACGCGTTCGCCGACATCGCGCGAACTGCGCCAGATCGAGCCGAACGAAGCGGTGTTCTATACGTCGGGGCGCGCGTCGCTCGAAACCTCGTATATGTTTGCGCTGCTCGCGCGCCTCTATGGCACCAACAATCTGCCGGACAGCTCGAACATGTGCCACGAAAGCACGTCGGTCGCATTGCCGACGACGATCGGCGTGCCGGTCGGCACCGTGCAGCTCGAGGATTTCGCGTCCACCGACTGCATGCTGTTCTTCGGCCACAACACCGGCACGAACGCGCCGCGCATGCTGCATCAGCTCCAGGACGCACGCAGACGCGCCGCGCAGATCATCACGTTCAATCCGCTGCGCGAGGCCGGTCTCGTCGGCTTCGCGAATCCGCAATCGCCGCTCGACATGCTGACGCCCGCGCAGACGCAGATCAGCACGCAATACCATCAGGTGAAGGTGGGCGGTGATCTCGCCGCGATTGCGGGCCTGTGCAAGCAGTTGATCGAATGGGACGACGAGGCGCGGCGCAGCGGCTGTCCGCGCGTGGTCGACGCCGCGTTCATCGCGGAGCATACGCAGGGCTTCGAGGCCTTCGCGCAGGCAATGCGCGCGATCTCATGGGAGGACATCGAGCGGCATGCGCAACTGCCGCGCGCCGCGCTCGAAAAAGCCGCGCGTGTCTACGCGCACGCGAACGCGGCGATGGTGCTGTACGGCATGGGCATCACGCAGCATCGCAGCGGCGTCGACAACGTGAAGATGCTGTCGAACCTGCTGCTTCTGCGCGGCAATATCGGCCGCCCCGGCACCGGCATCTGTCCGATCCGCGGCCATTCCAACGTGCAGGGGCAGCGCACGGTCGGCATCACCGAAAAGCCGGAGCTCGCGCCGCTCGACAGATTGAAGGCGCTGTACGGCTTCGAGCCGCCGCGCGACAAAGGGCTGAGCACCGTCGAGGCGTGCCGGGGCGTGCTCGACGGCAGGGTCAAGGCGTTTATCGGGCTCGGCGGCAATTTCCAGGTGGCGATTCCGGATCATCAGGTGATGGACCCGGCATGGCGGCGCCTGCGCCTGACCGTGCAGATCGCGACGAAGCTCAACCGCAGCCACCTGCTGCATGGCGAAGTCGCGTACCTGCTGCCGTGCCTCGGGCGCATCGAGATCGACCGCCGGGCGAGCGGCGAGCAGTGGGTCAGCGTCGAAGACAGCACCGCGTGCATCCACGGCTCGCACGGGCTGGCCGAACCGGTCAGCGACATGCTGCTGGCGGAGCCGGCGATCGTCGCGGGGATCGCCCAGGCGCTGCTGCCGCGCAATCCGCGCATCGACTGGGATGCATGGGTCGGCGATTACGCGCTCGTGCGCGACGCGATCGAGCGCACGTATCCGGATCAGTTCAAGGATTTCAACCGCCGCTTCCGGCAACCCGGCGGTTTTCACCGGCCGCTCGCGGCGTGCACGGCACGCGCGACGTGCTGCTGATGCATGCGGACGATCTCGCGCGTCTCGGCTTCGTGGAAGGCGAGGCGGTGCGTATCTCGACCGTCTGCGACGATGGACTCGCGCGCGAGATCGACGGCATGCGCGTGCACGCGTACGACATCCCGCGCGGCTGCGTGATGGGCTATTACCCCGAATGCAACGGACTGATCCCGCTCGCGCATCATGCGAAGGCGAGTCTGGTGCCGGCGTCGAAGTCGATTCCGGTGCGGCTGCGCAAGCTGCCGGCGGCGCCGCCACGCGACGCGCGCGGCGACAACCTGGACGATCGAAAGCCGCGCACGATAAGATGATCGGCAAGCTGGCCTCGGCCAGATCGAAACGCATGGTGCGATTCGACCTTCGACCCTCTTGCCATGAGCGCGCCCGACCTGATCGAACCCGAAGACGGAAACAAGGACGACAACCTCGGCCTCTATCGGCGCGCGACGCAGAGCGGCGCGCAATGGTGGCGCGTGAGCGTCGGCGACCGGCCCGAAACCTATCGCCTCGAACACGGCACCGGCGATGAAAACGGCGCGGGCGTGGTCGATATCGATCTGGTCGTCGATGCGGAAAATCTGCGCGCGAAGCTGAAGAAGTGGCGCCGCGAAGGCTTTGCAATCGACGGCGGCGACGCGGGCGCAGGCGATGTGCCCACCCGCGTCGCCTTCATGCCGGAGCTGCGGCGGGCATCGGCGGGCATGCTGGCCGCGAAGCAGGAGCGCGCGGCAGCGGATGAAACCGCCCGGGAAGAGCCGCACGGCACCGTGCGCATCGGCCACGTCGACGTGCGACGCGGCGCGCCCCATCCGCTCGTGCCGCGCATCAACCCCGCGTATCTGTTTTCGCCGCGTTTCAACGACATCGTCGAAGACATCGTCGAGAACCGCCGCGTGATGCTGATCGGTCACACGGGCGCCGGCAAGACCAGCCTGATCGAACAGGTCGCCGCGCGCTCCCGGCATGGCGTGTTGCGCTCGAACATGAACGGACAGACGACGGTCGGCGATTTCGTCGGTTTCTGGACCGTCAAGGGTGGCGAGACACTGTGGGTCGACGGCGTGCTGCCCACCGCGATGCGCGAAGGCCTGTGGCTGATCGTCGATGAAATCGACTTCGCCGAACCGTCGATTCTGGCCGCGCTGACCGCCGTGCTCGAACCGCACGGCCGGCTCGTGCTGAAGGAGAAAGGCAACGAAATCGTCGCGCCGCATCCGGCCTTCCGGCTCTTCGCGACCGCGAACGCGGTCGGCGCGATGAGCCAGTTCCGCCATCTGTATCAGGGCGCGAACCTGATGAACGAGGCGTTTCTCGATCGCTGGCGCGTGTACCTGCTCGACTATCTGACGCCCGCCGAGGAAACCGACGTATTGATGCGCACGCTCGCGCCGCATATGACGCGCCCGCTCGCGCTCACGCTCGCCGCGATTGCCGCCGACTGCCGCGCGGCGTTCGCGCGCGAGGACCTGGCGAGCGCGTTCTCGACGCGGCGGCTGCTCGACTGGGCCGAACTGATGCTGCGCACCGGCGACCCGGAGCGCGCGGCGGCCCCGGCCATCTATGCGAAGGTGAGTCCGGAAGACGCCGCGCTGATTCGCGGCATCATCCGTCATCACATCGCGCCGGCGGACTGAGCAAAGGCCCGCGCGGAAACACCAAACGGAAGTAGCTGACGACACCCAGCGACGACAACCCAGCGACAGCGATGAACGCCCGGCACCCGGCCCACCTGCAACGCGACACGCAAGGCTTCGCGTTCGAATCGACGCTCGGCAAGGTCGCGCGCGTGCTGACCGGGCAATACGGCGTGACGGTCGTGTTCAGCCCCGATGGCCCGCGCGTCGAGCCGGGCCGCATCGTGATTCCCGATTACGAGGCGAACGGCGGCGTCGAACGCGACGTGCTGATCGGCTATCTGGACCTGCTGGTCGCGCGCGCGAAACACGCGTCGCTCGCGCAGCTCGACGCGTTGCCCACGGGTATTACCGCAAAGCTCGCGCAGGTGATCGACGATCGCCGCGTGTGCGCGCAACTGCTCGACGAATATCCGGGCGCGCGCTGGTTCATCGGCAGGTTGCGCGCGCATGCGGCCGCGCGCGCGCGGCAACGCTGGCCGAAGCTGCATTGGCGCGACCGGCTCGCGTGGCTGGTCGAGCGCACGCTGTGGGACGAAACACCGACGCGCACCGAAGCGAGCCATTCGCTGCTCGCCGCGTTGCATGCCGCGCAGGATCTGCTGCACGAGGCGCGCGGGAGCGGTTCGACCGCGCGCAGCATCGCGCTCGCGCGGGACCTGGTCGCGCGGGTACGGGCTTTGTCGGCGGGCGATGCGAACAGCATGATGTTCAGCGCCGGTCCGGTTGAGGACATCGACACGGAAACGGCGGTCTCGTCCGCCTCGTTCAGCGACGACGATACCGTGCTGGCCAATCAGGACAACGCGGCCACGCCGCCCTCGGAGAAAGGCGGCGGCGCCCAGTCCGACGACGCGGTCGGCATGGGACAAACGCTCGCCGATTCACCGTCGGCCGCCACGCGCGACGCCGGCGAACCCGGCGCGGCCGCCACGTCCGCGGCACCCATGCTGCTGTCGATTCCGCTCGCCACCGAATTCGACGTGATCGCCGATCTCACCGGCCAGGGCGACAGCGCCGCATGGCGCGCGCTGCGCGCGCAAGCCCGCGCGGACACCGCGCCGCTGAAGGACAAGCTCGAACGCGCGCTTTGCGCCGACGAACGCATCCGCTGGCGCCGCGAGCAGGAGCGCGGCGAGATCGACCGCACCGCGCTCGCGAAGCTCGCGACGTCGCCCGGTTATCGCACGCCGTTTCGCACGCAGCGCGCCGCCAGGGGGCGCGACGTCGCGGTGAGCCTGCTGATCGACCGTAGCGGTTCGATGGCCGGGCGCAAGATCGAACTCGCACGCCTGTGCGCGAGCGCGCTGTGCGATGCGCTCACCCAACTGTCGTTCGATTGCGAAGTGCTCGGCTATTGCTCGCTCGAATCGGCGCCGATGAGGCAGCTCCATGAGCGGCAGCTCGCGGCCGGCACGGATTTGCGCCGCTACAACCGCTTCGTCGAACGGCTCGATCTGAAGATCTACAAACGCTTCGGCGCGACGGACCTGAGCGGTATCGCCGAAATCGACTGCGGTCATGAAAACCCGGACGGCGAGGCGCTCGCATGGGCCGCGACGCGACTTGCCGATCATCCGGCCGCGCGCCGCATCCTGATGGTGTTCTCCGACGGCTATCCGTCCACCGGCGACGGCGATCCGCGGGTGTTGCGCAGCGATCTGCGCGAACGCGTCGCGGCGATCGGCAAACGCGGCATCGAGCTCGTGGGGATCGGCGTGCTGACCGACGCGGTGGAAGACTTTTACCCGCGCAACGTGGTGATCAGCCGCCTCGCCGAGCTGCCGGCGACGGCGTTCTCCGTGCTCGGTTCGATGCTGCTCGCCCGTTAACCGCGTGGCGGCGTTATCTGGCCACCGGCGGCATCGTCGCAATCGGAATCAGGAATTCGGACACGCCGGTCAGTATGATCTGCACGCCGATGCACAGCAGCAGAAACGCCGACACCCGCAGCGCGACCTTGGTGCCCTCGACGCCGAGGTAGCGCGCGAAAACCGTCGCGCGGCTATAGATCAGATAAACGGTGAAGGCCACCGCGAACGTGATCGCGACCGACGCGATGCTCGACATCACGAACGCCGACAGCTTGTGCGTGCGATTCGCGGAGAGCGCGATCGCGGTCGCGATCGAACCGGGGCCGGTAGTCAGCGGCACGGTAAGCGGGAAGAATGCGCGCGACATCGCGTTGTCCGCGTCGACGCGCTTGACTTCCGTCTGCTCGGCCGGTGTGTCCGGCGCATTGAGCATCTGCCAGCCGCCCACCGCGAGCGCGAGGCCGCCGCCGATGCGCAGCGCCTCCATCGAAATGCCGAAGAAATGCAGAATCGGGGTGCCGATGAAGAACGCGACCAGCAGCACGCACGCGGCGTTGATGCCGATCTTGCGAGCGAGCACGGTGCGCTCTTCGTGGGTCAGCGACGCGGTGCGGTCAAGGAAAACGAAAGCACCGCCGATCGGATTGATGATGCTGATCAACCCGGTAAAGCCAAACAGAATGTCCGAGATCAGACTTTCGACCATAGATATGCGTGTCCGTGTGTCCGCGTGTGTCGGCGCGGGAAATGCTGCATGGGTGGCAGATGATATCGCGCCGCGCCGGCAAAACCGCAAAAAAGACATACCGGGCACCCTGCCCGCGCGGGCACGCCCAAGGCCACGCACCGCCTTGCAGTGCAGCAATCCTGGCCTGAAAGATGCATCCGCAACTTTCGCGGCCTCACATTTATTTTGACCCACTTTACGGAACGGAAGTATCCGGCATAAAGTCCTCAGCGAAGCCGGACTTTCAACAACACTTATTACTGGTTCGAGGAGCTGCCCTCATGTTGCTTCGTGTACTTGCCGCGCTGCCGTTCATCGGCATGCTGGTCGGCATTGCGTTTGTCAATCGGGTCGAGCCGCTCGTGCTCGGCATGCCGTTCGTGCTGGCCTGGATCGTCATGTGGGTGATCCTGAGTTCGATCATCATGGCAATCGTCTACAACCTCGACCGATCCAACCGTCATGTCGCCGCCGAAGGCGAGGAGGTTCGCCCATGAGCGCACTCGTCATCATCGCGGCCGTCACGCTGGGCGCGCTCTTTCTCGGCGTGCGCGCGCGACGCGGCCATGACATGAGCCTCGAGCAATGGACCGTCGGCGGCCGCAGCTTCGGCACCGCGTTCGTGTTCCTGCTGATGGCCGGCGAAATCTACACGACCTTCACGTTCCTCGGCGGCAGCGGCTTCGCGTACGGCAAGGGCGCGCCGGTCTATTACATTCTCGCGTACGGCACGCTCGCCTATATCCTGTCGTACTGGATGCTGCCGCCGATCTGGCGTTATGCGAAGACACACCATCTCGTGTCGCAGCCGCACTTCTTCACGCGCAAGTACGACAGCCCGGCGCTCGGCACGCTCGTCGCGCTGGTCGGCGTGGCCGCGCTGGTTCCGTACCTCGTGCTGCAACTGAAGGGGCTCGGCATCATCGTCGCGACCGCTTCGTACGGCGCGATTTCGTCGACCGCGGCGATCTGGATCGGCGCGATCGTCGTGACCGTGTACGTGATCGTGTCGGGCGTGCGCGGCTCCGCGTGGAACTCGGTCGCCAAGGATCTGCTGATTCTCGCGATCGTGCTGTTCCTCGGCATCTATCTGCCGCTGCACTACTACGGCGGTATCGGCGAAATGTTCCGCACGCTCGACGCGGCGCGCCCCGGCTTCCTGACCTTCCCTGCGCACGGCTCGAGCGTGGTCTGGTTCCAGTCGACCGTGCTGCTGACCGCGCTCGGCTTCTTCATGTGGCCGCATACGTTCGGCTCGATCTTCACCGCCAGGGACGAGCGCATCTTCCGCCGCAACGCCGCGGTGCTGCCGCTCTATCAGTTGATCCTGCTGTTCGTGTTCTTCGTCGGCTTCGCGGCGACGCTGCGCGTGCCCGGCCTGACGGGCGCCGACATCGACCTGTCGCTGTTCCGCCTGTCGTTGCAGACGTTCGATCCGTGGTTCATCGGCGTGATCGGCGCGGCCGGTATCCTGACCGCGCTGGTGCCGGGCTCGATGATCCTGACCTCCGCGTCGACGCTGCTCGCCAACGACGTCTATCGAGGCATGGTGAACCGCAACGCCACGGACGCGACCGTGGCCACGATCGCGCGCATGCTGGTGCCGGTGGTCGCGCTCGTCGCGGTCGGCTTCACGCTGCACGGCGGCGAGACGATCGTCGCGCTGCTGCTGATGGGCTACAACTTCGTGACCCAGCTCTTCCCGGCAGTGATCTGCAGCCTGTTCCCGCGCAACCGCGCGACCAAGCAGGGCGCGTTCTGCGGCATCGTGGCCGGCGTCGCGGTGGTCACGCTGACCACGACGCTGCACTGGAGCGTCGGCCAGTTGATGCCGTTCCTGCCGGAACCGCTGAAGGACGTCAACATCGGCTTCCTCGCGCTCGCGGTCAATGTGATCGTGTTCGTGATCGTCAGCGCGCTCACGCAGTCGCGCCCGGCCGATCAGGAGTCGCACGCGTCGGTGCATTGAGTCGCGCGGCACGTTCGAAGGGCTGTCCGCTTCGGCGGCAGCCCTTCTTTCATTCTGCTTTCGTTCGATGAAGCGACTCATGCGGCGGCCGATGAAGGGGGCCACGAAACGGCCGATGAAAGCGGCCACGAAACGGCCCGTCGCAAGCCACGCGGCCGGCGAACGCCGCTAAACTATCTCCGCGCACCGGCGCGCGCGACTGCAAGAATCCAGACGGATTCGAACCCTCGCGCCCGTCATTCAGTCGACTCGCGGAGCCTCCACATGTCCTACGTTCTCTACTATTCGCCCGGCGCGGCCAGCATGCCCGTGCACTGGATGCTGATGGAAATAGGCGTGCCGTTCGAAGCGCGCCTTGTCGATATCGACGCGGGCCAGCAGCGGGACCCCGACTATCTGCGCCTGAATCCGGCCGGACGCGTGCCGACGCTGGTCGTCGACGGCACGCCGCGCCATGAATCGGCCGCGCTGCTGATGCTGCTCGCCGAGCGCCATCCCGACGCCGGCCTCGCTCCCGCGCCCGGCTCGGCGGAACGCGCGTCGTGGCTCGAATGGATGATCTATCTTGCGAACACGCTGCTGCCCGCGATGCGCGACTGGTTCTACGCGGATAGCGACGGCGATCCGGCCGGCGCCGACTCGGTACGCGCGCTGGCGCGGCGTCGCATCGAGGAAGCCTGCGCGCGGCTCGACGCGCATTTCGCCGATGGACACGCGTATCTCGCGGGCAACCGGCTCAGCACCGCGGATCTGCTTGCGCTCGTGCTGATGCGCTGGACTCGCAACATGCCGCGCCCGGCGACGGTTGGATGGCCGCATCTCGCGAGCTATATCCGCAGGCTGCGCGCACTGCCGTTGTTTATCGAATTGAACGAGCGCGAAAAGCTGAGCGATTGGCGCAACGACGATAGTTGACGCGTACGTGCGGCGGGGCGGTTGGCACCACCACGTCATGCCGCCGCGGTCCGGCTCGGGCGCCCCGCCCGCTTCGCAAACGCATAGCCGTTCTTGCCGTCGCGCTTGACCTGATACATCGCCTCATCGGCCGCGGCGACGAGGCGGCGGTGATCGCCGACACTATCGGGAAAGCTCGCGATGCCGACGCTCGCGCGCACGAGGCCGATTCCCATCTGCTCGTCGATGAATACCACGCAATCGATCAATCGCCGCGCGATATCGGCCAGCTCCATTTCGTTCGAAAACGCCTGCACCAGCACCGCGAATTCGTCGCCGCCGATACGCGCGACGAGATCGGTCCGGCGAACCGACGCGCGAAAACACGCCGCTACCCTGGCGAGAAATGCGTCGCCGGTCGGATGCCCGAACGAATCGTTGACCTGCTTGAAACCGTCGAGATCGATATAGAGCACGGCGATCCGGTGCGGTGCCGGCGCGGCGCGCGCGCTCGTTGCGGCTTCATCGAGCGCGCTCAGCAGCCTGCGGCGGTTCGGCAAACCGGTCAGCGAATCGTGCAGCGACGCATGTTCGAATTCGTGCGACTGTCCGGCTAGCTGCCGGTTGCGTTTCGCGTACATGCCGAGCGCGGTGATCAGCATGCAGAACAGCAGAGCGGCGAGCGCGATGAGCGTGCGCGCGACGTGCGTTACGCGCAGCCGCGCATCTGCGCTATGGGCGTCGCGTTGCGCGCGCCAGTACGCGGACACGCTGCCGAGCGCAGCGCCGGCCGCCTCGGGGGTGAGGTTCGCGTTCAGCTTGCCGGGCGACATCGGCGGTTCGGGCGACGGACTCGCGTTCGCCAGCGCCGCGAGCGCCGCGAAGCACCGCGCGAATTCGGCGCGCGCCTGGTTGTAGCCGTCGACGAAGGCCGCGTCGTGACGGGACGCGGCGCCGGGCATCCGCTGCCAGACGGCCCATTGTTCGCGCGCACTTTCGGCGCGTTCGGCGGCCTCGAGCACAAGGCCCGCATATTCCTGCTTCAGTTGATCGGAGAAGATCGTGCGCATCTGCGTGGCCAGATACAGCAGGCCGATCAGCAGGCACAGCAGCGCGGCCACGGCAATCGTCGCGGGACCCGGCCTCGATCCTGGCCCCGATTCTGGCTGCGAGCGCCGCACCGGCACGCGTTCGGGCGCGTCGCCGCGACTCCCAGAGCACCCATCGCACTCAGGGGTGCGAGTAGATGTCTTGTTGTTGCTGGCGTCCGCTGCCATGTTGACGGTAGCTCACACGTCGAAAGAACTGCCCCACGCGCGCAAACAGATTGCTCCGGTGCTTCGCGTTCGCCGGCGCGGCACGCCGGTCCTGCTGCGCGAGCCTGGCGTCCTTTGCCGTGCGGCTGGGCACGGACTGCGGCGCGGGGGAATCGGCGGCGTTCGCGGCGCGCTGCGTGGCAGCGGACGATTGGGCGGCGGCGGGGGTGGCGTAAAGATCGGGCGACGTATCGGCGAGCGCCGTCGGTGAATTCGCATCGGGAGCGCTCTGCTGGATCTGTCCAGACCAGATCGCATGCCCGCCGCCCTCCTCGTCTGCTTTCAGTGTCGCGGCGGGTCGCGTGGACAGCGCTGCCGTCGACGTCGCGGGCGCAATGGGCGTAACGGTCGTGGCAACTGCTGTGTCCTCGCTGTGCGCGGGTTGCGCCGCCGCGCGCGGCGGTCCGGCCTGCGCGGCGGACTGCGCGAAGCCGCGCGTCCCGCCCGGCTCCGACGAGCCCAGCGCGCGGCGCGCGCTGGTGATGGCCTCCGCATACGTCTGCTGATCGTGGTTGAACCAGACGCCGTATGCGACAGTGCCGATCACGCCGAAGGTCAGCGCCCCCGCCGCGGCAACGCATAACGCCAGCCGGCCGAAGCGCGGTGGCGCAGCGCCCGACGCGCGCAGGCCGTCGAGGTCGGAATCGGGGTCCAGGTCGTCCGCGTCGGGCTGACGCGGATCGGTATCGTCGCTATTCGTAGCCATCGCAATACGCTCCGGAATACGTGCTACTTCTGGCTGACAGGCCGCGGGCGGGATGCGCGTTCGCGCGGACGCCGCATACGCTGTCCGATGAATGTCATTCTCTCGCAAGCGGACGACAGCACGGTAACGTTGCGTTTCAAATGACAGCGTCAACGGCGACGGCAGACCGCAAAAAGCGCGGAGAACAGGTAAAAGCTGCAAAGCGGCAGGCAGCCGGGCTGCGATGCCATTCGTCTGCATGCACGTGGCGACGGGGTTTCTGCAAAACGCGCCAACGTGACCGGTGTTTCGTATGCAACAACCACGCCTATAGGATAGTTTGCGCGCGATTTCAAGGCGGCGACGTGAATGCCCTGCGGGCGACCGACGACATCACGCGCCGCGCGAGCGTGCCGAAACAGCCGACCAACCTGCTACTGTTCAGCAGATTCCCGAATAGTGCGCACGCAGTGGTAAGGTCACGCCCGCGCATCGCGCGAATCCGCGTGATGCCCGGATCAGCCTGGCTTAACGTCATCGGTCAGCATAAAAATCATGTCCAACGTGTATCAGCACAAGCCGCTCACACCTTTTCGCCGCGGGCTCGCGCGTTTTTCCCTCTCCGAAACCGCCAAGTACGCGAAGCTGACACTCGGCCTGTGGATCGGCTTCGGCATTCCCTATCTGCTCGGCTATCCGGACGCGGCCGTGCCGCTCGCCGGTTCGACGATGCTGACGCTGGCCCTCGGCAGCTCGATTTCGGCAGCCCGTAGCTACTTCTACAAGCGCGTGTTCTCGAACGTGGTGGCGATGCCGATCGGCACGCTGCTGATCTGGCTCACCGCGCCGCATCTGTGGCTGGGCGCGGCGCTGCTGCCGGTCGTGATCTTCAGCATCGTCGCGCTGCGGCCGTCGCTGTTCCAGATGACGAGCATCACCGTGCCGATCACGCTCGTGCTCTATACCGGCGAACATATTCCGCTGCTCGAACAGCGGCTGATCGGCGTCGTGCTCGGCATGTTCCTCGGCTTCATCCTCCAGCAGATCGCGTTTCCGCCCGATCACGGCTACTGGGCGAACACGCTCGTCAACGACGGCAACGAGCAGGCGACCGAGGTCGTCGCGCAACTGGCGGCCGGCCAGCTCGGGAAGGCGCGGATCAAGGCCACCGCCACGCAGTTGCGCACGCTGAGCACGAACCTCAAGCAGGCGCATCAGTTGCTGAAAATCGACAGCGAGCAGGCATGGGTGTCGCCGCACCTGAAGCGCAACAAGGTACGGCTGCCGGTATTCGCGTGCTATCAGGAGACGTTCGATACGCTGGTCAACTTTCTCGAAACCCTGGACACGTTCCATGAACAGTTCGCCGCGCTCGATGCGTCGTGGCGCGAAGCGTTTCTCGCGCGGCTCGCGAGGCTCGTCGCCGCGCACCGGCAACTGGCCGAGGCGGCGGACCTGCGGGTCGAACGTGCGCCGCTGGCCGCGCCGCCGCTGCACATGGAAGACCTGCGCCAGTTGATCGGGGATCTGCCCGCGTCCAATGTGTTCACGAGCGTGTACCTCGGGCACCTGACCGGCTACGGGATTCTGCTGTGCCGCCTGAGCGATCTGCATACCGCGTGAGCGTCGTCCGTTGCACCGCTCACTGCACGGTGATCGTCGCCTTCATGTTCGGATGGATGCCGCAGAAGATCCTGTACACCCCCGGCTTGTCGAATCTGAACTGATACGTGTCGTTCTGATCGAGCGCGGCGGAGCGGAACATGCCGGCGTCGTTGACGACGGTGTGCGGCTCGCCATCGAGGTTCTTCCATGTGACCGTCGAGCCGGCCTTGATCGTCAATGCCATCGGCATGAACATGAAGTTCCTGATGACCACCGCGTTCGGGGTTGGCGACGGGACCGAAGTTTCTTTCTGCGTCTGCATCTTCATCTGCGTTTGCGCGGCGCCTAGCCCCGCCGATGCCGCGAGAATCACGAGGCTGCCAAGCAGGTTGAGCAGCACGCGCGCGATCAGATCGGTCAGCATGAGGGGTCTCCTGAGCCAGGAAAAGTATGGGAAAAGGCAAGCGTCATGCGAGCGTCGCGTCGTCGAGCGTCGCCTTCAGCGGATGACGCGCGATGCTGACGCTCGTCACGCCGAGCATCTTCGGTAACTGGTCGCTCGCGACCTTCAGCGGGCCGGGGCCCTCGCCGTGGCCAGCGTCCGGCTGCGGATAGGCGGTCGAGCGCGCGGTGTGAAACGTGACGTTGCCTTCGACCTTCGACACGATCTGATGGATGTGGCCGTTCAACACCGTCACCGAACCGAAGCGCTTCAGATAGCTCATCGCCTGACCCGCATCGCCGGTGCCCCACCCCCACGGCGCGTAGATCGTCCACATCGGCATATGCGCGAACACGACGATCGGCGTGCTCGATGAGCGCCCCTTCAGATCGTTTTCGAGCCATTCGAGCTGTTCGTCGCCGAAACCGCCGAGGCCGTTCGGCTTGAAATGCATCACGTTGACGAGGCCGACGAAATGCACGCCCCGATGGTCGAAGCTGTAATAGCCGCGGTTAGCCGAGGCCTTGCCGAAGCGGTTGAAGTACTCGATGCCGGGGCCGTCCGTCACGTCGTGCTCGCCCGGCACGGTATGCAGTTCGGTGATCCTGAGCCCCGCCAGCAGTTGGGCCGCGAGATCGAACTCCGAGGCTTTGGACAGATGCGTGATGTCGCCGGTGTGAATCGCGAGCGGCGGCCTCGCCGGCATCGCGTTGACGAAGTCGATCGTCTGCCTGAGCGTGCCGGCCACGTCGGGATTCGCTTCCTTGTTGAAGCCGATATGCGTGTCGCTGATCTGCACGAACAACGGCACGCCCGCGGCCGGCGCGGTTTTCGCGTCGGCGGCGAACGCGAGTTCCACCGGCGTGAGCACACCGCCCGACAGCATGAATACGGTGCCCAGTCCGCCGAACGCAAGACATTTCAACGCGCCGCGCCGCGCCGGATCGAATGAATGATGTGACGACATGATGACCTCACGAGAAGGATTCGCAGAACCGCCGCGAGATCGTCCCGCGGCCCTTGCGAGCCGTTTCATGAGGCATGACTGACGGGGTGCGTGGTTTATTCCCGCGTTTTCTGCGTCATCCGCCCACCGCCGCGATGATCCGCGCGCGCATTGCGTCGTCGGGCAACGGTCCCGAACCGGCGCGCACGTTGTCGGCCATATATCGAGGCCGCCCGGTGCCGGGAATCACGACCGTCACCGCCGGATGCGCGAGCACGAACTTGAGGAGAATCTGCGCCCAGCTCGTGCAGCCGATTTCCGCGGCCCATGCGGGCACCGGCGTTTTCATCACGCGCGCGAGCAGTCCGCCGCCGCCGAACGGCTGATTGATCACGACGCCGATGCCGAGGTCCGCCGCGAGCGGCAGGATCCGCTGCTCGGCCGCGCGGTCGTCTGCGGCATAGTTGATCTGCACGAAATCGGGTTTTTCGCCGCGCATCACCGACGCGACTTCGTCGAACGCGCTCGACGTGTAATGCGTGATGCCGAGATAGCGAATCCGTCCGCGCGCTTTCCAGTCGCGCAGCGTCGCGAGTTGCGTGCGCCAGTCGAGCAGATTGTGGACCTGCATCAGATCGATACGCGGCTGTTGAAAGCGCCGCAGCGATTCCTCCATCTGCGCGATGCCGGCCGCGCGCCCTTCGGTCCAGACCTTGGTTGCGACGAACGCCTTGCCGTGCGCGTCGAGCTGCGTGAGCAACGCGCCCGCGACCGCTTCGGAAGAGCCGTACATCGGCGACGAATCGATCACCGAGCCGCCCGCTTCGAACAGGATGCGCAGCACGTCGGCAAGTTGCGCACGGGCGGCGGGATCGTCGCCGACGTCGAACGTGCGCCACGTCCCGCAGCCGATCACCGGCAGGCGCTCGCCGCTCGAAGGAATCACACGCTGCGTGATGCGGGGTAATGCAGTGGCGCCGGTTTGCGCCCACGCGATTTGCGGCAACGCAAGCGAGACCGGCACGCCGATCGCGGTGCGCAGAAAACGGCGCCGGGTGTCGTGGTTCGTCGGAGGGGTCATGGTGTGAGAGGTTCCTGCACGCCCGCTAGCGGATCAGCCGCGCGCAGATCGGCATGCCGCTCAGGCGTGCCGCCCACGACGACTGCGCGGCGCCGGACGCGGCGAATCGATCGGCCGCCATCGCGGACGCGCCTGCTGCGCCAATCGCGATGGCGACGAACGCGAGGCGCCGCAACCGGCCCGCCAGCATCGTCGACAGGTGTCGCCAGCCGGCCAGCAGCGTCATGCTCAACGCAACGACGACGCAGCACATAGCTCGCTCCTCAGGCGTGCGCCACGGCCTTTTCCGTGCGCGCGGGAAACGGATTGCGCCATGCGTCGAACGCATTCAACTGATCGTGCCAGCGCCGCACTTCGGGGAATTCGTCGAGCGGCATCGCCGCGACCTGCGCATAAGGCAGCGGGACAGCGACGGAAAAATCCGCCACCGACAGATCGTCGCCGAGCAGCCACTTGCGTCCCTTCAGATGCTGATCGAGCACCGCCGCATGCCTGCGGAAAAATGCCTGCGCTTGCGCGACCTTCGCCGGATCGGGCGCGCCGGGTCCGATCCACGGCTTGACGAGATGTTCGAAGTACAGCGCGCCCGCGTGCCGGTACAGATGCTGGCTATTCCAGCTCATCCAGCGCACGACGTCGATCTGCTGCTGCGCGTCGCGCGGCCATAGCGCGGATTGCGCGCGCTGCGCGAGATGGCAGAGGATCGCATCGGCTTCCCACAGCCGGTGCTCGCCGTCGACGAGCGCCGGCACCTTGCCGTTCGGATTGATCGCGAGATAGTCCGGTTTCGTGTGCTCGCCGTTGCGCAGATCGACGAACACGTAATCGATCGGCAGATCCAGATAGCCGGCCACCGCGCAGGCTTTTCGCGGAGCGAGCGTTTCAGCGTAGTAGAGCTTCATGTTCGACCTCGGTATGCGTTGATGTGATGGCGCGTCGAGTATCCGGTGTGCCGTTTCAGCCGGCTTCGCCTGCCAGCTCCGCGAGCAGCGTCTCCAGCTTCCCGAACGAACCGGTCCAGCCGATCCGGTGATCGTCGCGCGCCGCTTCGTCGGCGAATTGCGAGTGCGTGAAATTCAGCTCGGTGCCCTCGTCGATCGAGCGCAATACGATCGTCACCAGCGAGCGCCGTTCGGGCATCGTGACCCACTCCCACGTGAAGACCAGCTTGCGATCGGGCTCGACCTCGCGATATTCGCCGCGGCAATCATGCGTTTCGCCGTTCAGCGTCTGGAACACCACGCGAAAGCGCCCGCCCACGCGCGGATCGGCCTCGGCGCTCAGCACCGGACCGCCGTCGGGTCCCCACCAGCGCACCATCAGCTCGGGGCGCGTCCATGCCGCGTAGACCCGCGCCGGCGGCGCCTTCAGGCGCCGCACGATCGTCAGACTGGGCTTCTCGCTGGTCATCCGTCTTCTCCTTCGACAAAATCGGCAAGCCGGTCGAGACTCGCGGACCAGAAACGCTCATAACGCCTGAGCCACGCCATCGCCTCTTCCATCGGACCGGCAACGAGTTCGACCGACACGGTTCGCCCGTGCTTCGTGCGCGCGATCAGACCGGCATCGCTCAGCACGTCGAGATGCTTCATCACCGCCGGCAGCTTCACCGGCAACGGACGCGCAATTTCCGTGATCGACAGGCCGGGCTCGCGTTCGAGACGCGCGAGGATGGCCCGCCGCGTCGGATCCACGAGCGCGGCAAACGTACGATCGAGTTGATTGACTGGATACTTCACCATGTGGTGAACTATAGGAGATGACCGCGCGGCGTCAAGATTTTTATCGAGCTTGTTCGCGAAGAACGCCGGGGCCGGCGCGCGGTTGCGTAACCATCCGTGAGCGCTTTCGCGCGGCACGCGAAAGCGTAGAGATATTCTGAGCCAGACGAAAAAAATGCCGGCGGCGTCAATGCCGCACTTCGCTTTCCTCGCCGTAGCGCATGCCGTGCGCGGCGATCAACCGGTACAGCGTGGCGCGTGAAACGCCGAGTTCGCGCGCGGCGTCGGACGGCCGTCCGCGATGGCGCAGCAAAGCGAGTTCGATCGCCTGCCGCTCGGCGGATTCACGCGCCTGCGCGAGCGTCGTAGTCGACACCGCCGTGAAGTTGCCGAGCTCGAGATCTTCGGCGGTGATCGTGCGCCCTTCCGACATCACGATGGCGCGCCGCACCCGGTTGATCAACTCGCGCACATTGCCGGGCCAGTCGTACGCGTGCATGGCCGTGATCGCATCGGGCGAGAACCCGTGGAGACGCCGGCTCGCGTCCTTGCGGTAACGTTCGAGCACGTAAAGCGCAAGCAGCTCGATGTCCTTGCCGCGCGCGCGCAGCGGCGGTTCGTCGATGCGCAGCACGCACAGCCGATGGTACAGGTCGGAGCGGAAGCGTCCCGCCTCGATCGCCGCTTCCATATCGACGTGCGTCGCGCAGATGATGCGCACGTCGACATCGATCGAACTCTGGCCGCCGAGCCGGTCGATGGTGTTTTCCTGCAGGAAGCGCAGCAGGCTCGCCTGACTCTCGTACGGCAGATCGCCGATTTCGTCGAGAAACAGCGTGCCGCCGTTCGCGCTTTCGACCCGGCCGATGCGCCGTTGATTCGCGCCGGTGAACGCGCCGCGTTCGTGACCGAACAGTTCCGACTGCAACAGATGCGGCGGAATCGCGCCGCAATTGATCGCGACGAACGGCGCCTTGCGGCGCGTCGAGCGGGCGTGGATCGCAGCGGCCGTCAGTTCCTTGCCGGTACCCGATTCGCCGGAGATGAAGACGGGTGCATCGGTGGTCGCCACCTTGCGGATCGAGCGGAACAGCGCGAGCATCGCGTCGCAGGTGCCGATCATTTCGCCTTCGGCGCTTGCCGTGTCGAGGAGCGCCGGCTCGCCGAGCGAGATCATCCCGCATGCGTGGCCGACGGTATCGACGATGCGCGTATTCGCGGCGGGCAGCGTCACGTAATCGAAGCAGTAGTCGCGCACGAGCCGGCGCGTGATGGGATCGTCGAGTTGCGGGGTTTCGGCCATCGCGACCCAGCCGACGTTCGGCAGCGCGAGGCAGGTTTGCAGCGCGGACGCGTCGTGCGATTCGAGCACGCTCGCGAGATCGACGAGACCGCCTGCCGGTGCGCCGTCCTGCACGGCATGCCGCACATCGTGAACCGAGTCGATGACTTCGACTTCCCAATCGCGTTTCTGGATATCCGCCAGCAGTTGCGGAGCGGGATCGCGCGTGAAATAGATCACACGCCTCGGATAGGCCTTCACTTTCTGCATTGTTCCTGCATCTCCTGCTGCGGCTGTTCTGACGGTCGCCTTGACAGGTTGCGCCGCCTGTTGCGCCGCAGCCTCTCGCCTGTTGCGTCGCTCCAAGGTTCTCATGGCCGCGCCGCCCCGATTGCACGCCGGCCCATGTGCGGATATCTGCGAAGAGTGGCTAAGGTGGTTGACGCACGGCCGTCAGCAGCCTGATACGTATTGAACGGACGAATCGATCATACGTGCCGACGCCCGGCTTTCAACGCGTCTTGACCATATTTAATGATTGGTTCCGTAGCTGGTGCGGCGGGACCCCCTCGCGACCTGTCATACGCGGTTCGCAGGCCGCGTCCCACTAGCGCGATCCGTTCGCACGCAGCGGTCTGAAGAACCGGCGAATCTCGGTCGCGAGCAAAGCGGGTTCCTCCATCGCCGCGAAATGTCCACCGCTTGCCATCTCGCTCCACTGCACGACATTGAAAGTTCTTTCGAGCCAGCTACGCGGCGGATGATTGATCTCTTTTGGAAACAGCGCGAAGCCGAGCGGTGTGTCGATGCGTTGGCCGTCGGCGAAACGCATCGGTTGCAGGCGGTTCTCCCAGTACATCTGCATGGCCGGGCCGATGCATTGCGTGAACCAGTAGAGCGAGATGTTGGTAAGCAGTTCGTCCTGTGAGAACACGGACTCGACGTCGCCGCCGCAATCGCTCCACGCGCGAAACTTCTCCCCGATCCAGGCGGCGAGTCCCACCGGCGAATCGTTGAGCGACGCGGCCACGGTCAGCGGCTTCGTCGCATGCTGATGCGCGTAGCCGCCTTCGAGCGCGGCCCAGTCGTTCTTCTCGCGCAGATAGTTTTCCTCGGCCGCCGTAAGCGGCTGCCGGGCCGCGCCGATCGCGGGCTCGTACGAACTCGGCAGGAAGTTGAGATGAATGCCGTCGACGGCTTGCGGATGACGCGCGGCAAGCGCGATCGACACCCCCGCGCCGAGATCGCCGCCCTGCGCGCCGAAGCGCTCGTAGCCGAGGCCGCGCATCAGCGACGCCCACAGGTCCGCGACCTGAAACGCGGAGGTGCCGGGCTGCGCGGGCGCCGGAGAAAACGCGAAGCCCGGCAGCGACGGCGTGACGACGTCGAATGCATCGGCGGGATCGGCGCCGAACGCGGCCGGGTCGCACAACTGGTCGACCAGCGCATGAAACTCGAAGAACGAGCCGGGCCAGCCATGCGTGATCACGAGCGGATAAGGTTCAAATCCGGGCGCGTTCCCCGCGCCGCGCCGATGCGCGAAGTGCACGGTCTGCCCGTTCACGTCGGCGAGAAATTGCGGCAGCCGGTTCAGCTTGCGTTCGGCCGCGCGCCAGTCGAACTGCCCCGCCCAATAGGTCGCGAGCTCGCGCAGCCACGCCGCGTCGGCGCCCTGCTGCCACGCGGGCGCGGGTGTCGCGGGCGCCCAGCGGGTCGCGCGAAGGCGGCGGCGTAGATCGTCGAGGTCCTGCTCGGCAATGGCAATCTCAAACGGTTCTATCTGCATGGCGGTTCGTCCGGCAACGGTTGGCGGAAATGCGCGGTGCCTGCGCGGCCGCGCGCGAAGTCATCGCGAAGTGATCCATCGTACGCGCGTTGGACGAAAGCCGGATAATGGGCATCCGCATTCACACGAGACACACGAGAGGAGATTGACGCGATGTCCGCTTACGAATCCAAAGTGCCGCGAGTGCTGCTGACGAACGACGATGGCATCGACGCGCCCGGCCTCGCCGTGCTCGAAGCGATTGCCGCCGAGCTCGCGCACGAAGTCTGGGTGGTCGCGCCCGAGCACGATCAGAGCGGTACGTCGCATTCGATCAGCCTGCATTCGCCGCTGCGGGTAAGCCGCCAGGGCGAGCGCCGCTTCGGCGTGACCGGCACGCCCGGCGATTGCGTCGTGATGGGCGTGCGTCATCTGATGCGCGATACGCCGCCGACGCTGGTGCTCTCCGGCGTCAATCGCGGCGGCAACCTCGGCGTCGAGACGATGTTCTCCGGCACGGTCGGCGCGGCGATGACCGGCCTATTGCTCGGCTTGCCGTCGTTCGCGCTGAGCCAGACCTTCCGCGATCGCGAGCGCGTGCGCTGGGATACCGCGCGCACGCTCGCGCCCGGCGTGATCCGCCAGTTGCTCGCGATCGAACACGCCGCGCCGGTCTGCCTGAACATCAACTTCCCCGACGTCGACGCGGCCGACGCCGGTCCGCTCACGCCGACGCGGCAAGGCGTCGGGCTCGTCGAAGACATCGACGTGCTGCCGCAGGTCGACCCGCGCGGCATGGCGTATCACTGGCTGCGCTTTCAGCGCGGCGCGCGCGCCAACGATCCCGACAGCGAAACGGCGGTGGTGGCGGCGGGCCGCGTGTCGGTCACGCCGCTCGCGTTCGATCGCACCGACGAAGCCACTTTCTCGCGGCTCGCTGCGTCGTTGCGCTAAGGTTTTTTCGAGGATGCGGCGAGCGGCACGCGGCCCGGAACCGCATTACACCAGCGGCCCTTCTTCCGGCTTGCGGCGCATCGCAACCACGATCGAACTGCCGACGATCAGCGCGATCCCGAGCAGCGACATCGCGCCGATCGTCTCGCCCCACACCACATAGCCGAACAGCGCCGCCCATACGATGCTCGTGTAGTTGTACGGCGCGAGCGCGCCGGCATCGGCCCCGCGAAACGCCATCGTCATCAGCAGTTGGCCGGCCGTCGCGAACGCGCCGAGCAGCGCCATGATCGCGAGCGCCTCGAACGACGGCGTGCGCCACGCGAAAAGCAGCGACGCACCCATCACGATCGTGCCGAGCGCCGTGAAGTACAGCACCGTCGTGCCCGAATCGTCGCTGGCGTGGATGCGCTTGATCTGGATGATCGACAACGCGCCGCACAACGCGCTCGATATCAGCAGCACGGGACCGAGCCAGCTCGAATGCGAGCCGTCCGGGCGCACCACGAACAGCACGCCGGCGAAGCCGACCGCGGCGGCCAGCGCGTCGCGCGGCTTGAGCGTTTCCTTCAGCAGCGGCGGCGCCAGCACGATCACGAGCAGGGTCTCCGAATAAACGATCGCCACTGCCTCGCTGAGCGGCATATACGGCAGGCCGGCGAAAAACAGACCGGACGCGCCGAGCAGCGTAAGCGCGCGGATGGTCTGTCCACGCACGTCCAGTTGCCGCAAACGCGCGGCGAGCGGCTTGCCGCGCATGCACAGCGCCACCGCCGGAAACAGCCCGAACAGCATGCGGAAGAACGTCACCTCGTTGGCCGGATAGCCGAGCGCGACGGATTTCGCCAACGCGTCGACGAGCGCGAAACAGAACATCGACACGAGGATCAGCGCCACGCTGCGCAGCGGCACAGCGGTTGAACGGACGGCGGCAACGGGCGGCATGAAGGGTCCTGGGAAAGTGCGCGGCAACGCATCGTCATGTCGGCGCAACGACCTCAACCTGCCGCGCCGATATGACAGCGAATATCGATTATGCCCGCGCGCTCCACGCGACCGGCAGCCTTCCGCGTAACTCATCGATTCATTCCGCATCACCCATGCGCCCGCCTCCGCGCGTCTAACTCGCCGCCCCCGATATGGCAATTCCGGGTATCCACCAATACAGGCTCGCGCAACTAATAATATTATTCATATCAATTTCCGCATCCTTACAGCCATGCTTTCAGACTCCAAGGCTGTATGCGAATTTAATAATAATTATGACCATCAATTAAGCGGGGACCTCAGGAGATAAAGGTGCGCAATTACTTCGTGCTGGCGACGACACTCGCCATGCTGAGCGCGTGCGGCGGCAACGATGGTTCGCCGAACGCGTCCGCTTCCGCCAACAAACAGGTCAATGCGATCGATGCGACCGCGGCTTCCGCGGCCTCTTCGGCGTCGGCTTCCGCCGCGGCGCAAGCCGACGCGGCCGATGTGCAGAAAGAGTTCAAGGCCGCCAGCGCGATCCCGGTCGGGATGAAAACGACCACTCCGCCGCTCGTGATCGCCGACCCTATGCTGAACCTCGCGCCCTACACGCCGCCCGCGCCGCCCGCGCCGCCGACGCCGGTCTCGACGACCACCCTCTCGTTCGGCGATTTCACGAGCTACCTCGCGCCGGGCTCGACCGATGGCTGGCGCCCCGGCGCGAACACGTCGACGATCACGATCGATGCGCCGGCGACCAATGGCACCGGCGCCGGCGACAAGGCCGTGGCGCTCGCGAGCACCTATGCGACCGCGTCGTACGAAGCGGACGTGACGGTCACCGCGCCGGTCGGCACGGGCGCCGCGAACGCGGGCTTCATCGTGCGCACGACGAACCCGAGCGCGGGCGGTCCGGACAGCCTGACCGGCTACTTCATCGGCCTCGACACCGGCACGCACTCGGTCGTGGTCGGCCGCCAGAACAACAACTGGACCAATTTCATCCAGTATCCGGTGAGCACGGTGGTCGGCGGCAGCACGCATCACCTGAAGGTGACGACGAGCGGCAACGCGATCCTCGTCGACCTCGACGGCCAGCGCGTGGTCAGCGCGAACGACGCGACCAACGCGCTGCCCGCGGCGTTCCAGTCGGGCAGCTTCGGCGTGCGGCGCTTCGGTGTCGGGGCGACGTTCAGCAACATCACGATCCATACCTATCCGACCGTGACGTCGCCGAGCTACGATTTCTCTAAGGTCGTCGGCGCGGTCTACACGCCGTCCAACGCGGTCAACGCGATCGACTTCTGGGAGAACTACGATCCCGAGATCGTCAACCGCGAACTGACGTACGCGCAAACGTACGGCATGAACACGATTGCGGTGTACCTGCACTACCTCGTGTGGGCCAACGACCGCGTCGCGTTCCTCAGCAAGTTCGAGAACCTGCTGAAGATCGCCGCGCGCCACGGCATCAAGGTCTCGCCGATCTTCTACGACGACTGCTGGAACGCGACCCCGCAATACGGGCCGCAGGGCGCGCCGATCTGGGGCGTGCATAACAGCAGATGGGTGCAGTCGCCGGGCACGCCGGTCGAGCAGGCGTACTTCCAGGCGAGCGCGTCGAATGCGTCGGTCACGTACAAGCAGAGCCTCGCGAGCTACATCACCGATTTCGTCGCGCCGCATCGCCACGACCCGCGCATCATCTTCTGGGAAACGATGAACGAGCCCGGCTGCAGCGGCAACGGCGCGTTGCAGAACACGCGCGCGGTGCTGATGAACGACGCGCGCATCGCGATTCTCAACGCGGGCGCGACGCAGCCGATCAACGCGCCGCAGGTGCAGGAGGATGAAGGCACGTACTTCTCGGACTTCTACGCGTTCCATCCGTACGGCAATCCGTATACGGGGCCGGTGAACGGCAGCAGCATCAACGCGCTGAACTCCGAGACGCTGCAACGCGGCTTCGAGGGCACCACGGGGCAAACGATGCCGGGCATCGTCGCGAACTACGGCGGCACGACGGGCTTCATCGTGTGGGAGCTGATGATCGGCCGCACCAATACGCGTTTCCACTGGGGCCAGGTGCCGGACGCGCCCGCCACCGTCGAACCGGCGACGCCGTTCCAGGGGACGATCTACCCGGACGGCCATCCGTGGCAGACCTCGGAAACGCAGGCGCTGACGGGCGGCTTCGACGTCAGGCTGCCGGTGTTGCAGGTTGCGTACTACAACGACCCGACGTTCAGCGCGGCGCCCGTCAAGACGTCGATTACGCCGATGATCGATTTCGACCTGAACACCGAGCGCGGCACCGATTCACCCGACGCATCGGCCGGCGTGAATGCGACCAACTACGGCGTGCGCTGGACCGGCGCGATCAAGGCGACGCAGGACGGTACTTATACGTTCTCGATCGATAGCGATAATGTCGCGCGTCTGTGGATCAACGGCGTGAAGGTGATCGACAAGAAGAGCGCGAAGCAGGCCACCGCGACCGGCAAGATCTGGCTTGCCGCGAAGCAGCGCGCGTCGATCAAGGTCGAGTATGTGCACGGTACCGGTGCGGCGAGCATGCATCTGCTGTGGTCGAATCCGGATGCGGGCGGCCCGGGGACGTTGAAGATCGTGCCGTCGGATTCGCTGGTGACGGCGAGCTGAAGGACAAGTGATTGTTGTGGGTGGCCGGTTGGGGTGGAGGTGAGTCTGCTACGCCGGCCGGGTGGTGACAATGAACGCGGCGCATGGGGGGTCGTGCGTCGCGTTTTTTTGTGTGGGGAACTCCTGATGGGTTAGTTTCGATATTTCAAGGAAACGAAACGCGCAGATAGCCCTTGCTCGACTTCAATGGACATCTTTCACTACTTTGCCGCGCTGTCTGCTTCGACTAATACGGAAAACCGGGATGCTCTGCTGTGTGTCGGATTCATAAATCCACATTGCCTATGACTCTGGTCACACCAGTTTCCATTTAGGTCTGCCCTTTGTTCCAGGTGATTTCGTTGCCCAACGAGCAGCTAGCACCATCAGTACCCGTCAATCTCGATCGTGCCGCCTAGTGCCTCCATCATCGCGCGAATGTCGTTTGGAACATCTGGCACACGATTGCCAATCTGTTTGTCCCAATAGCACCAGAAGCGAACCTTGACCCCCTTGCGCTTTAGCGTCTCATGAAGATCCGGGCGTGCAAGGTCAAGTCGTTCAACAAGAAATCGCAGATGCGGCTCAAGCGCGTCGCTGACAACGAATGCTTTACTCCCGAAGCCCCACAATCCCACGCGGCCGGGCGTGCGGCTAACGCGTCCGGAAGGCGTGGTAAACGGTTCGCCCTTGATAATGGCGATGTCGGGTTTCACATCGAAGTAGCCGGTCCAGAAGGCGGGAACGACAGAATCACCCATTACATGAAACGTGGCGTATGCCGGTTTTTGGTCAGTCATTGCCCTGGCCACCTCAAGATCGCTCATCATGTCGATCCGCAGCCCCACGGGATTGATACGTCCTAACAGACCCCGCAGGTGATGCATGTCCCAGCTATTCGATGTCCACGACTCAGGCCTTGTCCGTTCCACAAAATCCTCATGGGCGGCAGTCAATACCCGTGCATTTCGTCGAGTCCCTCGTGGGTGAGTTGCCTGTCAATCTCCTTATGCCACTGTAGAGCGCGCTCAAATCTCGACTCATCCTTTATGCACGTAATTTCGCGGCTAAAAAACATCCGTACTCCGCTACTGTTCCCGGTAAAGCCCGCATCGTAGCAACTCACACGTAGCCCTGTAGCTATCTCAATATCAATCTTTACAAGGCTTTAAACTTTTTAGGAATGTTCCTAGCTGGACGTTATGCACTGGTGCGAACCGGATCTACATTTCAGACCAACCAGTTCCAATGAAGTCAAAGCCCATCGCTCAAGCCCGAAAAAAACGCGGCGCACGGAAAATCCGCTGCGCCGCATTTTCATATGGTATGTCGTGCCGCCGCGTCAATCACCCGTATTACCACAACGACAAAAACTTGCCGCTCTTTCCATCGATATTGCCTGTGTATCCAGATAGAGGATTAAACTCGAACACCCAGCCATGTCGAGAAATGATGAAATGACCTCACGATTCATGCCGGGGAGCATGTTTTGATCGGGGCGATCCTCGTTACGGCTGGCTTCATCCTTTCGATCGTGATGAAGCGCCGCCGCAAGACATAGGCCTTTACTGTTCCCCTGCCGTTCCCTACCCCGGCGCCCGCCCCAACACCTGCGAATCGGACTCCGGCGCCGACGTCCCGGTATGCCCATGCGCACGCGCTGTCGTCGCCACCGCGCCGGTTCCTCCCGAGCGCGTCACCGACTTCGCATGCCGCTCGATCAACCGTTGCAGCAAACAGAACGCGCACAGCAGCGCACCGATCACAATCCGCGTCCACCACGAACTCAGCGTGCCGTCGAACGTAATCAACGTCTGAATCGTGCCGAGAATGCCCACCCCGAACAGCGAGCCGATCACATAACCGACACCGCCCGTCAGCAACGTGCCGCCGATCACCGTCGCCGCAATCGCATCGAGCTCCATCCCCTGCGCTTGCAGTCCATAACCCGACAGCACGTAGAACGTAAACACCGCACCGCCGAGCGCCGAACAGAAACCGCTCAGCGCGTACACGCCGACGCGCGTGCGCGCGACCGGCAGCCCCATCAGCAGCGCCGAACGCGGATTGCCGCCGACCGCATACACGTTACGTCCAAAGCGCGTGAAATGCGCGACATAAATCGCGGCCACAAGCGCCGCGAGTGCGATCAGCACGTTCGCCGACACCGAACCGACACCGACGTTCAGACGAAACGCCGAGATCTTCTGGAACGTCGGATCGGTGATCGTGATCGACTGCGTCGTGATCAGAAAGCACAGACCGCGCGCGAAGAACATCCCCGCCAGCGTCACGATAAAGGCCTGCAAGCGGAAGAAATGAATCAGCGCGCCCTGCACCGCGCCGAACACGGTACCCATCAGCAGCACGATCGGAATGATGATCCACACCGACAGATGCATATGTTCGGAAAGCACCGCCTCGACGATCGTCGTCAGCGCAACCACCGAGCCCACCGACAGATCGATGCCGCCCGACACGATCACGAACGTCATGCCGATCGCGACGATCAGCAGGAACGCGTTGTCGACGAGCAGGTCGAGCAGCACCTGCCACGAGAAGAAGCCGGTGTACATCACCGAGCCGAAGCCGAATAGCGCGCAGAACAGCAGGATCGTCACCGCGATCGGCAGCGTGCGCGGATCGACCACACGTGCGAGCGCTTCGAAAAGGCGCCTCATCGTGTCACCCCGCGTGCCGCCCCGCGCGATCTGACGAGCGACGTACCGAACGACACCGCGAGCGTACGCGCCGCCGGCGACTGGATCACGCTGACCGCGAGCACGACGGCCGCCTTGACGACGAGCGTCGCTTCCGGCGGCACGCCGATCGAATAGGTGGTGTACGTGAGCGTCTGGATGATCAGCGCGCCGAGCACCGTGCCCGCGAAGCTGAAGCGGCCGCCGAGCAGCGACGTGCCGCCCAGCGTCACCGCGAGAATCGCGTCCAGTTCGAGCAGCAGCCCCGCGTTGTTGCCGTCCGCGCTGCGCACGTTCGAGCTGATCAGGATGCCGGCCATCGCCGCGGTCAAACCGGAGAAGCCGTACACCGCGAACACGATCGCTTTCGAGCGCAGTCCGACGAGGCGCGTCGCGACCGGATTGACGCCGATCGCGCGAATGAAGAGCCCGAGCGCGGTTCCTTCGACGAGCGCGGCGGTCGCGAGCACCGCCACCGTCGCGATCCACACCGAGCACGGCACGCCGAGCCAGTAGCCGCCGCCGACGAACAGATAAGCCGGCGCGCCGATCGGGATGATCTGCCCGGCGGTCAGCAGTTGCGCGATGCCGCGGCCGGCCACCATCAGGATCAGTGTCGCGATGATCGGCTGCATGCCGACGAACGACACGAGCACGCCGTTCCACATGCCGCTCAGCAACCCGACGACGAGCGCCGCCGCGAGCGCCTGCGCGACCAGCGCGCCGCTCGGCGCGGCCTGCGTCGCAAGGATCGTCGCGGCCGCGGCGCCCGCGATCGCGACCACCGCGCCGACCGAAATATCGATGCCGCGCGTCGCGATCACGAGCGTCATGCCGATCGCGACGAGCACGAGCGGCGCGGCGCGATTGAGGATGTCGATCGGCGCGCCGAACAGGTGGCCGTCGAGCATGCGCAGCGCGAGGAAATGCGGATTGACCAGCAGATTCAGCCCAAACAGCAACGCGAGCGTCACGCAGGGCCACAATAGCTGGCGCTCGGCCCCGTCGCGCGCGAACCAGTTCGATAGCTTCATTCGCAGCTCCCTGCGATGAGTCGGTAGATGTTGTCCTCGTTGGACGCCTTGCCGGCGACCTCGGCGATCTTGCGGCGGTCGCGCAGCACCGCGACGCGGTGGCTCACGCGCAGCACCTCGCTGATCTCCGATGAAATGAACAGGATGGAGAGACCGTTCGCGCACAGCGCGAGCAGCCGGTCCATGATGTCGAACTTCGCGGCGACGTCGATGCCGCGCGTCGGTTCGTCGAGTATCAGCAGCTTCGGATCGGTCGCGAGCCAGCGCGCGAGCAGCGCTTTCTGCTGGTTGCCGCCGGACAGCAATGCAATCGGCTGTTCGGCGTCGGACGCCTTGATACCGAGTCGCTCGATCCACACGTCGGCGAGCTCGCGCGCACGCTGCCGGCCGATCTTGCGCCACCAGCCGCGCCGCGCCTGCAATGCGAGCACGATGTTCTCGCGGATCGACAGTTCGGCGACGATGCCTTCCTTCTTGCGGTCTTCCGCGCAATAGCCGATGCCGTGGCGCACCGCATCGCGCGGCGAGCGCAGCCGCACCGGCCGGCCGTTGACGAGGATCGTGCCGCTGTCCGCGCGGTCCGCGCCGAATAGCAGGCGCGCGGTTTCGGTGCGGCCCGAGCCGAGCAGACCCGCGAGGCCGAGAATCTGGCCGGCCTGCACGTCGAGATCGATCGGCTGCAACGTGCCGCGCCGGCCGACCCCACGCAGCTCGACGAACGGCGCCGCGGTCTGCGCGAGTGGCGCATGCGACGGCGAATCCTCCGCGATGTCCCGCGGATCGTCGGCGGCCTGTCCTTCATGCGCCGCTTCGCGCAGACGCGCACTCATGCGCTCATGGCCGACCATCTTCGCGACCAGTTGATCGGCCGGCAGATCGCGCGCGAGATATTCGCCTTCACGCTCGCCGTTACGCATCACCGTGATGCGGTCGGAGATCGCGTAGGTCTGTTCGATGAAGTGCGTGACGAACAGGATCGCGATGCCGGAGTGCTTCAGATGCCGAAGGATTTTGAAAAGCTGCGCGACTTCGCTGTCGTCGAGGCTCGAGGTCGGTTCGTCGAGGATCAGCACGCGTGCGTCGACCGATAGCGCCCGCGCGATCGCGACCATCTGCTGCACCGCGATCGGATACGCGTCGAGCGAGCGCGTGACGTCGAGCGTGACGTCGAGGCGCGCCAGCGCGGCCTGGGCACGCCGTTTGATGTCGGGCCAGTCGATCGCGCCGAACCGGCGCGGCTGGCGGCCCGCGAAAATGTTCTCCGCGACCGACAGGTTCGGGCACAGGTTCACTTCCTGGTACAGCGTGCGCACGCCGGCCGCCTCCGCCTCCTGCGGCGACGCGAACGCGACCGTTTCGCCGCCGAGGCGGATCGTGCCGGCATCGGGTGCGAGCACGCCGGTGAGCACGTTGATCAAGGTCGATTTGCCGGCGCCGTTCTGTCCCATCAGCGTGTGAACCTCGCCGGGGAACAGGCGGAAATCGACGCCTTGCAGCGCCTTCACGCCCGGAAATGTCTTGCTGACGCCGGAGGTGGCGAGGATCGGCTCGCGCGCGCTCGCGCCATCCTGCGGGCTGTGCGCGCCGCGTGTCGGCTGGCCCGGCTGATTCGGTTCGAAAGCGGAATGGCTCATGGACCTCGCTCGATCGGCTATGCGTGGGTCGGCGGATTCCGCCAGCGGCATGCTCCTGAAAAGAGACCGCCCGCTGCCGAAGCAGCCCGGGCGGTCAGGCACCACTGGAGAAACCCGTTCGATCTGTCCGTACGGCGCGTCGGCCGCGTCAGTATTTGCGCTGCGGCAGCGTTTGCGCGGCGACGCTCATCGGGAAGACGGTCTCTTCCGTGACGATGCGCTTCGGCAATTGCTTGCCGGCCACGACGTCCTTCACGGCCGACATCAGTTGCGGTCCGAGCAGCGGGCTGCATTCGACGTCGACGTTCATCTTGCCCGCCACCATCGCCTGGAAGCCGCCCTTGGTCGCGTCGAACGACACGATGGTGACGTCCTTGCCCGGATGCATGCCGGCCTCTTCCATCGCCTGGATCGCGCCGAGCGCCATGTCGTCGTTATGTGCATACACGACGTTGATCTTGTTACCGTAGGTCTTGATGAAGGCTTCCATCACCTGCTTGCCGCCGGCGAGCGTGAAGTCGCCGCTCTGCGACGCGATGATCCTGAACTTCGGATCGTTCTTGATCACTTCCATCAGGCCCGCGTGCCGGTCGTTGGCCGGCGCCGAGCCGACCGTGCCCTGCAGTTCGGCGATGTTGATCGGGCCTTTATCGTTCTTGTAGTGATCCTCGAGCCAGTGGCCGCCGCGCCGTCCTTCCTCGAGGAAGTCCGAACCGATCATCGTCACGTACAGCGACTGGTCTTTCACGTCGATGTTGCGGTCGGTCAGGATCACCGGAATGTTCGCGGCTTTCGCTTCACGCAGCACTGGTTCCCAGCCCGATTCGACCACCGGCGAGAACGCGATCACGTCGACCTTCTGCGCGATATACGAGCGGATCGCCTTGATCTGGTTTTCCTGTTTCTGTTGGGCGTCGGAGAATTTGAGCCTGATCTTCGCGTCCGCCGCCGCCGACTTGACCGATTCGGTATTCGCGGTGCGCCATGCGCTTTCCGCGCCGACCTGTGCAAAACCGAGCGTGATCTGCTTGTCCTCGGCATGCGCGCCGGGCGTGGCCAGCGTCAGTGCACCGAGGCTCGCGGAAAGCGCAAGCGCGCCCAGAGCGCGACACGCGGCACGTCGTGTATTCGCCATGACTGTCTCCTGATCGTTGTTGTATAGCGACCCAGCGACCTGCCCAGCCCTCGCGGCCCTCACGGTGCGTGGATCGTGCTGTAGCGTACTGTGCGAGGCGTTAACCGTCCAATCATATGATTCGCGGGGTCGATATCATTTTTGGTATAGCGCCCGGAATCAGCATACGGCGGTTCCGGGTGTTACCCAGCGAAAGGTCAGATTGATGCGCTCGCCGCTCACGCGCGGCTCCTTCGGCACCCGGTGTCGCCACTGAGCCTGGGTGTCGCCCTTCATCACGAGCAGGCTGCCGCCCTTCAGCGCGAACGATTGCACGACGCCGGTTCGGTTGTGCCGCAGATCGAACGTGCGCGCGACGCCGAGGCTCACCGACGCGATCACCGGCTGCCTGCCGAGTTCGGGCTCGCGGTCGGCGTGCCAGCCCATGCTGTCCGCGCCGCTGCGGTAGCGATTCAGCAGCACGCTGTTAAAACGCGCGCCGCTCGTCGCCTCGGCGGCGGCCTTCAGTTCGGCGACGGCCGGCGTCCACGGTTGCGGCACGTTGCGAATGCCCGAATAGACGTACACGGCATCCGGCTCGCCCTGCCATGCCGTCAGTCGCGGCAGCGCGACACGGCCGGCGGGCGTGCCCATCATGTCCTGGCGCCATTGCACTTCGTCGATCAGGCGCGTCAGCATCTGCGCGGCCGCAGCCGGCGCGAGCCAGTCGGGATACCAGTCGACGTCGGGGGTCGGCAGGTCGTTGAAAAGATCGTTCATCGGAATACGTGGGCGCAAGCGAACTAGTGAGAACCCTGGCTATTATGGCGACAACGGCGCGCACGCTCACCCGCGCGCGTTGTTCCGTCATTCGACGCGGTTCGCCGCGTTTCGCCCTGCTCCTCTTTTTTCGCACGGACCACTGTCATGACTCTTTCCGATCAGGCGCTCGATCAGCTCTTTCGCGAAGCACGCACGCACAACGGCTGGCAGAACAGGCCCGTCGACGACGCCGTGCTCCACCAACTCATCGAACTCGCGCTACTCGGGCCGACTTCGGCCAATTCGAGCCCGGGCCGCTTCGTGTTCGTCAAGACGCCGGAGGGCAAGGAAAAGCTGCGCCCGGCGTTGTCGGCGGGCAATCTCGAGAAAACGATGGCCGCGCCGGTCACGGCGATCGTCGGCATGGACATGGCGTTTTACGAGCATCTGCCGAAGCTCTTTCCGCACGCGGATGCGCGCGCCTGGTTCGCCGGCAACGAGCGCCTGATCGCGGATACGGCCTTTCGCAATTCGACGCTGCAAGGCGGCTATCTGATTCTCGCCGCTCGCGCGCTCGGTCTCGACACCGGGCCGATGTCGGGCTTCGACGCGGCGAAGGTCGACGCAGCGTTCTTCGCCGGCACGACCGTCAAATCGAATTTCCTGATCAACCTGGGTTACGGCGACGCGTCGAAACTGTTTCCGCGCAGTCCGCGTTTTTCGTTCGACGAAGCGGCGCGCATCGTTTGATGCTTTTTCGATGATTGCCCGATGATGGTTCGAGGGCCGTTGGGTACGCCGTGCGTCGCGCGCCGCGGTGGATTCGCGTCAGATCAGCACCGCGATATAAAACACCACGGTGCCGATCAGCGCGCCGACAAAGCAGAAACCTTCGTCGGCTTCATCGCCGTTCGAGCGCAGCCACGCGCCGACGACGCCGAACAGTCCCGCGATGCCCAGCGCGACGCACACCATCACCACGTCGAATAACGCGCTCTTGCCGAGTTCGGAGAAGTCGATATTGCGCACGCCGACGTAGAGCGCGACCGCCATCAACGAGATGCCGACGAGCGGCAGCATCACGTGACTACCCTCGCGCCCGACGTGGTGCGCATGATGACCATGATGCGCGTCGTGCGTGTGACGCGGCTCGTGGCCCAATTTGAGCAGCTTCATGGTGCGTCTCCCCCCTCGCCGGCCTCTTTCCCGGCGACAGAACCAGCCGCGGCCGAACCGCGCTGGCCACGCTGCGATGACCCTTCGGTGCCGCTGCGATGGCCCGGAAAACACGCTGGTTTACGTGAAGCATAGTCCACGCGAGAATACAATTCAAAGCCCATTTAATTAGCTTGCATAGGCATTTAAACGCGTCGCGCGCGGCCCTGCTCATCTGTCGTGAAGCATTTATTGCGCCCGGCTTCGTGAAGCCCGTGGAAGCCCGTGGAAGCCCGTGGAAGCCCGTGGAAGCCCGTGGAAGCCCTTCGGACGCCGCCGGACACCTTCCGGCCGGCCCGCCGTACAGCGGGCCGAAGCACGAATTTTGCGGCGCCAGCAAGGGTCCGAACATGCCGGTAGAATGATTCGCCGGGTTCGTGAGGCCTCGCGAATCCATTGCATTGCCCGCCAACCGGTCGCCGCGTGCCTTCTGAGCCCGGCCCTCCCGGTCCCTTCCCGCCCCGACCCTCTCTATGCGCCGTTCATCGTTTCTTGTCCGCATCATCCTGATTGGCATCCTGCTGCATATCTACGTCGGCTTGCGCGTGATTCCCGACATGCCGATCAGCGCGACCGGCCGCTGGCTGTGCGCGCTATGGCTCGTGCTGTCGATCTTCCTGATCCCGGTCGGCATGATGGCGCGCGGCATCAAGCGGCAGCCGCTCGGCGACCGGCTCGCATGGGTCGGCCTGCTCGCAATGGGCTTCTTTTCGTCGCTGCTGGTGCTGACGTTCGCGCGCGACCTCGTGCTCGCTTCGCTACTGACGATCGATGCGATCTGGCCGAACACGCTCGCCATCGGCCACTGGCGAACCGGCTCGGCGGCGGCCGTGCCGTTGTTGGCACTGCTGTCGACGCTGATCGGCCTCATCAATGCGCGGCGCCGCGCGCGCGTCGTGACGATCGAAGTGCCGATCGACGATCTGCCGCGCGAGCTCGACGGTTTCACGATCGTGCAGATCAGCGATATTCACGTCGGCCCGACGATCAAGGGCCGTTATGTCGACGCGATCGTCGACGCGGTGAACCGGCTGAAGCCGGATCTGATTGCGGTGACCGGCGACGTCGTCGACGGCAGCGTGCCGCAACTGAGCAGACATACGCAGCCGTTGTCGCGGCTCAGCGCGCGGCATGGCGCGTTTCTCGTGACCGGCAATCACGAGTACTACTCCGGCGCGAACTCGTGGATCGACGAATTCCGCCGCCTCGGCTTACAGGTGCTGCTCAACGAGCACGTCGTCGTCGAGCATGACGGCGCGCGCGCGGTAATTGCCGGCGTCACCGATTACTCCGCGGGCCATCATGACCCGGCGCATCGCAGCGATCCGGCCGCGGCGCTCGCCGGTGCACCGGTCGACGTGCTGATCCGGGTGCTGCTCGCCCACCAGCCGCGCTCGGCCGAAGCGGCCGCGGCGGCGGGCTTTACGCTGCAACTGTCCGGCCATACGCACGGCGGTCAGTTCTTTCCGTGGAATTTCTTCGTGCGACTCCAGCAGCCGTTTACGGCGGGTCTCGCGCGGCTGAATGGACTGTGGGTATATACGAGCCGGGGAACCGGCTATTGGGGACCGCCGAAGCGGCTTGGCGCGCCTTCGGAGATTACGCGTGTACGGCTCGTGCCGGGCGAGCCGGATTGAGCGAAGAACATCGCGTCGGTGAATGAGTGGCTTGTCCATATTCACCGATGGAAAGTACTCCGTTCCCAAGGAGCCCCAGGCTTTCTTCCGCCGGCTTGACTAACCTTTGCGCGGCCCCCTAAAATCCGCCCCATTCAATTAACCGGAATCACGATCTTGGACAGTAGCAGTCGTACTCGTCGAGCGTCGATTTGCCTGATCGCCTGATCGGCAGGATTTCCGCGTCAGTCTTCCCTGTCGCCGTCCTGCCCTTGGGTTGGATCGCGCACGTCGCTCCCGTTTCATTCATATTCGCGTACTGCCGGCGCCGCGCGCGTTGAGCGTAGCGGGTTCTCTTTTCGCCTGGCGTTTCGTCACGCGCGATCACGCTCGTGCCTGCCACAAAACGACGGTAGACGCCGCGACGCCGTCACGCGTAGGCTTCACACTGCGACAGCACGCGCCCCAACCTTTCTGAACGATGACACTCGAATTCTTCCTGCGGCTTCTGACCGCTTTCTCCTGCGGCGTCGCAATCGGCCTCGAACGGCAAATGCGGCAGCGCAATGCCGGCCTGCGCACGATCACGCTCGTCGCGAGCGGCGCCTGTCTGTTCGTTACACTCGGCGTGCTGACCGGCAATGGCACGAGCGGCATCACGCAGATCGCCGCGTATGTGGTATCGGGTGTCGGCTTTCTCGGCGGCGGCGTCATCATGCGCGACAAAGGCTCGATCCAGGGGATCAACACCGCGGCGACGCTGTGGTGCTCGGCGGCGGTAGGCGTATTGAGCGGCGCGGGACACTACGGACCGGCGCTCGCGGGCACCGGGGTCGTGCTGCTGACCAATACCGTGCTGCGTGAAGTCAGCCGCACGATCAACGCCACGCCGGTTGACAATGCCGATCTCGTTCGCGAATACGTGCTGATGATCGTCTGCCGCGAAGCCGATGAGATTCACATTCGCACTGCGATTTCCAACTCGATGTATTCGGCGCCGCTGTCGTTCCAGAGCCTGACGAGCGAGGACGTCGAGAGCGATCCAGGACGCATCCGCGTGACCGCGACGCTCAAGCTGCATCCCAAGGATCAGTCGAAGCTCGAACAGATGGCAAGCCGCCTCAGCATGGAAAAAAGCGTTTCCAGCGTCAGTTGGACGGCCAAGGAAGCGGAGCCGACGCCCGAGTGACGCACGGCGCACGAATTCCCTTTATTCGCGTGCATCGTCTACACTTAGCTTGCGGCAGATTCAGACAGTGTTAATTCCGCGTCCCGAACATGGACTGTCCCATAACCTTCGATTAAGCTCTATCACCGTGATTTTTTCACACTCAACCATGGAGTCTCGAATATGGAACACGGCGTCATTGCATGGCTCATCATCGGCGCGATCGCGGGCTGGCTCGCGGGTGTGCTCGTCAAGGGCGGCGGCTTCGGCCTGATCGTCGACATCATCGTCGGGATCGTCGGCGCGTTCATCGGCGGCTGGCTCGCCGGCGTGCTGCACATTTCGCTCGGCAGCGGCTGGATCGGCTCGATCATTACCGCCGTGATCGGCGCGGTCATTCTGCTGTTTATCATCCGGCTCGTACGACGAGGTTCCTGAGCACGGTATCCGATGTCATGAAGCGCCAGCCGGTTTTCACCGCTGGCGCTTTTTCTTTTGTGAATGCTTCCAGCGTCATGCAATGTCTGGCCTCCCCATCGCAATGCGTTCCGACAATCAGCGTCGCTCGCCAATGTTCGCGACAGGTATTGCGCGTCATGGAGGTATGACACGCGGTGCAGTCCAGCTGCCGAAATAGATGTTGCAGAAGCTCAGTGAACCGATGCATTCTTGCGTTTTCGCCTTCGGCGCGGTGACGCGTTTTTGCGCGACGACGTCGTTGGCCAGCGCATATCAGCCGGAAAAACCACCGCGAAGACGAACGCCGCTAGCAGGCGCGGTCGATGTCAGCGCGCAAACCAGCGTTGCGCCGACCACAGCAAAACTCCCGCTCTGCCAATCGGTGGCAATCCAGAATAAACCAGCGATTGCAATAACCACTGCGGGGCACACGAAGACGAATAAGACAACGAAGTTGCTGGTCCAACTTATGTGGCGGCTTTCGTGGCGGTTCGCTCTGCATAAATCGGCAAGCGAGTCGGCGGATGCAACCTCCAGTGGTCGTTTCGCTTCACGCATGTGCATTAGCAGGCTCGTTCGTAAGACGCGCAAGTCTGCCAGCCATACGAGATGCGTCGACTCTCGCGTGCTGTTGCGATTCGAGCACAGCTGCGAGTTCATCGAGGTATGGTTCGATTGCTACAAGTATCGATGCGAAACCGCTGGTGCGCAGACGCTTTAGCAACTGATGCAGTGCATGGAGACGCGCACACGCATCCATGAATTCACCGTTCAATCGCGCGAAATGATGACTGCACGAACGCGTCGCCGGATCCTCGAACGCGACGAACGTGCGCGTCGCTTCAAAACCGGCGATTTTGGTGAGTGATGGCTTCCAGCTATCTTTGGCTTTTATGACGTGCGGGCGTTTTTTCTCTGTCTGAACGATAGCGGCCGGTAAACGCCGAAACCCCACCGCGAGGGGTGGGG
>NZ_JASGFN010000012.1:0-254649 GCF_047605525.1 Paraburkholderia sp.
GTCGGCCGCGCGCGCGGCGCCGCGGCTTGCGCCGGATTTGCTGCCCGAGCGCTTGCCGCGCGCCCGCGTGGTTTCCGCAACCGCGACCCAGCAGCCCGAAATCTCGCTCCATACCGATCGAAATGAGTGATTCACGACATACCCCGCTTTTTTATTTTGAAGTGGCATTCGCCGCCATACGACGAATTCGCATTCCGCAGTGGGGAGATAATCCGAAGGGACGTACGGCGACTACGGCCGGGTTTTGCGCCAATCGTATTTCTTTACACCGAGGATGGAGGGAGTCTACTAATCGCGAGTGAGCGAAATTATCAAGGAATTAAAAATTGTGGCGATAATGACGCATTCGTCCGGTATTTTTGAATTGTGTGGCGAATCGAACTGAAAGCCTTGGTGGGTATGGGTTTGGTGGATTCTATTTGAATCTCGCGCAGTTCGTTGGATCAGTGCGGTAACGCACGGTTCAGGCGAAGATGGTGAGCTATAATGCGGTTTTCGGATTATCCGGATTCGAGACCCGATATTTATTTATTTTGCATATGGGTTATTTTCGCCCGAAAACCAGTTAAATCAAGAGAATGTTTCATGATGCCGGTTCATTGTGCCGGATTGTGGTCTGAATGAGACGGTCTCGGGCGGAACGGAGCGATTTGCGCCGCGGGCGGCGGCCGCCATGCGCAATCGTCATTCGCGCGGGTGGAAGCGGGCGCGGCAGGTGACGCACCGAATTCAGAAATCGATCGCGTCGTCGGAATCGCCGTCGGCGCCGGCCGTGAGCGCTTCGCGCGGTGCGGACGCCGACGCATCCAGCGCCGGATTCCGAAATTTCTCGAGCACGCGCTCGGGCACCGGAATCTGCATGCGCGCGGCGACGTCGCCGCACTGGAACATGATCAGTTCGCCGGGCTCGAACGCGGTCCACACTTCATCGTCGGTGAGCGGCTGCGTCGCGATCACCGCGACGCGATCCTCGGGTGTCGTGTATTTCGCGAAGTCGATCGACAGGTCTTCGTCGACGAGGTGCGCGGTCGAGAACGGCCAGCGCCGCACCAGGTAGCACGGCGGCTGTCGGTTCCTCTCAAGACGTTGGCGAACTGGGTGCGTTCAGCGAGAGTGGGCAAGCTGCAGGTGACCCTGCCTCGTTTCCACGTACAGCAGCTCATGCAGCGGTCAACGCGGCCTCATAGTCGACAGGGGTACGAAAGCCTATCGAGGTGTGCAGGCGCTATCGATTGTAATAGCCCTCGATCCAGTCGACGATATCCAGCCGAGCCTGTGCTCGCGTTTCGTAGTGAGCCTGATAGATTCTCTCGACTTTCAGGGTCTTGAAGAAGCTTTCCATCGGGGCGTTGTCCCACGCATTGGCACGACGACTCATGGAGATCGTTGCCTTGAATCCGGCAGCCAGCTTTCGGTATGCCCGGCTTGCATATTGCGCCCCTCTGTCGGAATGTAACAGCAGTCCCGGTGCCGGTTTGCGTTGCCAGCACGCGCTGCGCAGTGCCTGGCAAACCAGCTCGGCGTCGATGCGTTCAGACATGGACCAGCCCACTACGCGTCGGCTCGCCAGATCGAGTATCGCTGCGAGATACAGCCAGCCTTCCCCGGTCCTGACAAACGTGATGTCGCTGACCCAGGCACGATCAGGCTGCCAGCCGTTGAAACGACGATCGAGCAGGTTCGGCGCTACGGGCATGCTGTGCGCCGAGTCCGTCGTGACCCGCCAGGCACGCCTGTAGACCGGGCGCAAGTCCTGACGCTGCAAACTACGTCGCACACGCTCCTCGCTCGCCGAGCGACCCTGGGCTCGCAATTGCCGCACGATACGCGGGCGGCCATACGTGCCACGATGCTTGCGGTGGATGGCTGCTACTTCTTCATCCAGAGCCGCATTCGCTTGCGCCCTCGCGCTGGGTGGACGAACGCGCCACTAGCAATATCCGCTGCGCGAAACGCCCAGAATCTGGCATAGCCGGGTGACGCTGTACTGGTCGCGGTGATCGTCGATCCAGGCGTACCTCACCGCGACCCCTTCGCGAAGTACGCCGTCGCTTTTCGAAGTATCTCGATATCCAGTTTCGCACTGGCGAGTTCCTTGCGCAGCCGGCTGTTCTCTGCCTCCAGTTCGCTGATCGGGCGCGTCGCACGTGCAGCGATCACCTCTCGACCACTCTTCTCGACATCGTCTTCGGAACTGCGGCTACGCCGACTCCAGTTCCCTAACGTCGCCACCGGCACCCCGAGCCTGCGCGCCGCTTCGTGCTGGCCGACCGTTTCGGCAAGCCTGATAGCCTCAACTTTGAATTCGCTCGTGTATTGCCGTTTCGGCACCGATTTCTCTGACATGCAATCCTCCGTACAAACAGGAAATTAACAAACTTCCTGCTGTACGCGAAATCGAGCCATGGTCATCTATTCCCTGCCCCGCTTACACAGCGGCTCTATCTCGATCGTATCGCTGCTTGACGCGTTCGCCTCCACCGAGTTCGCCCGGCCTCAACCAGGTGCCAACTTCGAAGCTCGTTCGCAGTACAGCGGCGCGCACGATTGATCGCGGTTTCGATCTGCCGGTCGGGCTAGCAGCATGCAGTCCGTCTGAACGACTGCATGCGGTGGGCTGAAGTCGTCAGGAATTGCCTGCCTTATGGGTAGTCGCTGGCGACGAACCACCATCCGGTGCCGCAAATGTTTTAACCTCGCGCAAGCCCCGGAAAATAAAAACCGAAGCTACCGTGACGAGCCCGATACAGAAAAAGGTAATCCGGAAACCCGTCAACGACGTATGCTTGCCGCCCGAGAAAATCCGTACAAGGCTCGAACTGATCGCCACGCCTAAGCCCGTCGCCAGCATCTGAACCATCGAGAAGAGGCTATTGCCACTTGCCGCTTCCCGCCCTTTCAGTCCCATCAGCGTGACGCTGTTCATCACGGCAAACTGCATCGAGTTCGCACCGCCGAACACCAGCACCTGAATCACGTTGACCCAGATCGGCACCTGATGCGAGATCAGGCACAACGAGCCGATGCTTCCACCCACGATCAGCGTATTGATGGAGAGAAAGCGGTAGTAGCCGAGTTTTGCCACGAGCCCTGGAATCCAGCGCTTCGCCAACGTGCCCGCAATCGCCGCAGGCAGCAACACGAGCCCCGACAACAACGGCGACAAGCCGAGTTGCAACTGGAAGACCAGCGGCAGAAGAAACGGCGTGGCATTGCTGCCGATCCGGCAAACGAGATTGCCGAACAGACCCATGCTGAAGCGGTAGTTATCGAAAAGTTTCAGATCGAACAACGGGTCCGTCGCTTTTTTTGCGTGGACATAGTAAGCCAGCGCTGCACCGATACTGATCGCCACGAGGAACAACGACCATTCAAGCCGATGCGACTGGATCGGAAAGTCGAGCGCGATGGAGATCGATACCATGCAGATCGACAGCAAGGCGCAACCGAGCAGATCGAAGGGTTGTCTTTCAGCGGCGCGATCATCCGGGAAATAACGCAGGATCATGGCGATTCCGATTGCGCCTACCGGAATGTTGATCAGAAAGATCCAGTGCCAGCTCAATGCTTCGACCAGCCATCCGCCGGTGACTGGACCGAATATCGGCCCGACCTGCGCAGCAATCGAGATGAACGCAAGCGCCGCGATATATTGCTCGGAAGGCGTCGTACGTAGAACCGTGAGTCGTCCAACCGGAAGCAATATCGATCCGCCGATCCCCTGTATGACCCGCGCAGCGATGATCTGCGGCGCGGACGCCGAACAGGCGCACAGGATCGATCCGATCGTAAAGACGACCACGGCAGCCAGATAAACCCGCCGCGAGCCGAAGCGATCCGTCAGCCATCCGGACGCGGGCGTGAGCGTAGCCATCGTGAGCGTGTAGGCCACGACGACCAGTTGCATCGCGAGTGCAGGTTCGCCAAGGCTTTTTGCAAGACCCGGCAACGCGGTATTCACAATCGTCGTATCCAGCGACTGCATGAAGAAGCCGCCAGCGACAATCCACAACAAGGCACGGTTAGAAGAAGCTGCCTGATTCATTTTATAGTCCGAATATTTTGCGTCTCCGCCGCATCTTCCCGTCAACCGGGCTCTCGCTGTCTCGGCCCGACCTTATCGATCAGAAGCGATGCACGATAGCGACACGCACAGCCACCTGACTGTCTGATCCGTTACCCGACGTGCCGACAAAGCTTGTGCTCGAACCGATCTGTGCCTGCACCGGTACTTCGACGCCATTGATCCGGTTCTCTCCCAACGCCTTCTGATAGCTCACGGCCAGATAAACGTCGGTGCGCTTCGAGAAGTAGTAATCAAGCACGGAATTGGCCTGATGCCATTTGCCGGTCGCGTAGCCATCCAGATGTTCGTAGGTGTAGCCGAGACCCAGAATCAGGTCCGGTGCAAGGAAGTAATTGCCCGACACTTCCAGCGCGTTGAGCGTGGACGAAGCGCCGGTGATCGGCTTGAAGCGCGTATTGGTCCACAATCCCCAACCAGTCAGCGCGCCGACGGTGTAGCGCGCGCCCATGCCGAACGTGCGCAGATCTCGCAGACCGTTCGTGTTCACGTTCGCGACAGCAACCGAATACGAGGTCGGCGAGGCTTGCGCGGGAAAGCTCATATCCGTGTAAGCGGCCGCGGCGGCGAAAGGACCGTGATCGTATTCGACTGCAAAGCTCGATGCGCGTGATGAACCCGCAGTCGTCGTGGTGCCGGTCGTGGTCGAGTTGGCACCGCCGAAGGCACCGGCCTGATTCGAGAACGCGTACATCGCGCCGAATTTCAGACCGCTGAAGCTGCGACTCATGAACTTGACCGAGTTGCTGAGACGGCTGCCCGTCAACTGGTCGAGGTCGTTGATGTGATAGGCGAAGCCACCGGCGATGGTTTGTGCGCCCATCGAAAATCCGTGGCCCAGCACCGAGGTAGACAACGAGTACTGGCGGCCGAAAGTCAGCTCACCGATACCCGTTTTGCTGAAGCCGGCGTAGGCGAGGCGACCGAACATCGCGCTCTGGCCAATCTGTCCCGTTCCGGTATTAAAGCCGTTCTCCAACTGGAAGATCGCCTTCAATCCACCGCCCAGGTCTTCCGAGCCTTTGAAACCCCAACGGCTACCGAGCCCCACGCCATCACCGTACTTCAGTATGCTGGAACTACCGGTTGCCGTGCTCACGTGATTGGCATAAGTAAGACCTGTATCGATAATCCCGTACAGCGTCACGCTGCTTTGCGCGTGCGAAACACTGGCCATGCCGAGGCAAAGCAAACCTGCCGCTCCGATCCAAACCGTTGTCTTCATCGTTTATTCCCCTTTCTAATGTGCCGAATGAAATTGCTCACGTTTTCTTGCTGTCTCCTGATTTGCGTTAATCGTTGTGGTAATCCGTATATCGTCGGCCAAGGCAAAAGCTCGGGCCGCACCACTCCCTTGGCGCCGCGCCAATATGCTGTCGATCGTTCGGAAATAGCCGCCCGGTCTGACTGGCCGGGCGGACTTTGCAGAAAGAGCTAGTTAGAGTGCACGCAAATCAGTTCGCAATCTCAGGCCAACGCTGCGCCCACGGAAAAGCCTTTTCATATTCACCGGCAATATCCAGCAGTAAATCGTCCGCACCAAAATCACCGACCAGTTGAAACCCAATCGGCATGCCCGCGCTGGTCTGTTTAGCCGGCAGCGAAATAGCAGGATGCGCGCAGGCATTCACCCAGTTCGTAAATACCGCGTGTCCGCGCGGACCGACTGGCTTGCCGTCGATCATCGGCGGGAACATCTCCGCCTTCGACCACGGATTGGCTGCCGCCGTCGGCGTCATGATGATGTCGTAGTCGGCGAATGTCTGGCCGACTTCCGAGCGGAAGCGGAATAGCATTTCGATAAAGTCGAGAAACTCCGCGCCGGAAATGCCGTCGCCCAGTTTCGCCTGATCGACAAAAGCCGGCGAAGCCAGCGTGTCGAAGTCCGGTACGCTCCGGCGCAGCATCGAAAGCCCGACGTTGCCGAGGCTCGCCCAGCGTGCGTTGATCGATTCGATCGAAAACGGCAACAAACGTTGTTCGACCGTGTGGCCCATATTGCGCAGAATGTCGGCGGCTTCGCGGCAGCTTGTGGCGATTTCCGGATCGACCGGCGCATCCTCGAAACGCTCGACGAAACAGATCTTCAATGCGCGCGGCGCTTTTGCTTCGACGGAAATCGGCGCGAAATTGCGCGAACGCGAATCGCGGCGATCGGGGGTGGCGAGCACGGACATGGCCAGCCGCACGTCATCGGTGGTGCGGGCAAGCGGGCCAACGACTTCCGCGTCGTAAAGCACTTGAGGCAGGCCAGCCGCACGCGGAATGCGCGACAACGTAGGCTTGAGTCCGACGATACCGCAGTAACCCGCCGGTCGACGGATCGAGCCGCCGCCATCCGTGCCGAGCGACAATGGCACGAGTCCGGCAGCAATCGCCGAGACCGATCCGCCGCTCGAACCGCCCGGCGTGAGATCGGGATTCCATGCATTGCCCGTCACACCATACACCGGATTGCCGGTGAAGCCTCGCAACGTGAATTCCGGCACATTCGTCTTGCCGATCAGCACCGCGCCGGCGTTTCTCAACAACTCGACCGGCAGTTCGTCATGGTTGGACACGTTGTTTTCGTAAGAGCGGCTGCCCCACACGGCCGGCAAACCCTTGACGAGAATATTGTCCTTGATCGCAACCGGAACGCCGTCGAGCGGACCCAGCGGCTCGCCCTTCGCGAATCGCGCGTCGGATTGCGCCGCGGCACTGCGCGCGCCTTCTGCATCCATGAAGATGAACGCATTCAACGCGGGATTGATCCGCCCGATCCGTTCGAGATAGTGATCCAGCAACTGCGAAGGCTTGAGTTTCCCCGAGCGGAAGTGCTCACCCATTTCACGCACAGTCAAACGGTACCAATCCATCATGACGATATCCAGTGACGTAATTCAAGAAGCCTATGAAAGTGAATCTCTGCCTATTCACGGGTCGAAAGCGATTGCTGCAGACCTGCGCCCATCAACGTGATCGCTGAAATCAGCACGAAGATGGCGATCCCAGGAATATTGACGAGCCATGGATCGAAGAACACGAAATCCTTTGCTTCCGCAATCATCAAGCCCCACGACGAGGCGGGCGGACGAATACCCAGCCCGAGAAAGCTGAAGGTCGCTTCGAGCAGAATGGCGTGTGCCATTTCCAGCGTTGCAATCACGACCATCGATGGTGCGAGGTTCGGCAGAACTTCGCCAAACAGGATGCGCAGATTCGAGCAGCCGCTCGCTTTGGCGGCAAGAACGAATTCGGCATCGCGTATGCGGCTCGTCATCGAGCGCGCCACCGAGAGAAAGCGATCCCAGAGAAAACTAGCGAGCACGATCACGAGCAGTCCGAGCGAACTGCCAAGCAATCCCGCAATCGCAATGGCCGCCAGCATGACCGGCATGCTCAGACGAACCGACAGCAGAAACATGACGACCGTATCCACGTAGCTCCCAAAAAATCCCCCGGCAATACCCAGACCAATGCCGACGATGCTCGAAATCAGGATCGCGCCGAATCCGACCATCAGCGAATAGCGCGCGCCGAAAATCAGCCGGCTCAGATAATCGCGGCCCAACTGGTCGGTTCCCAGCGGATGCGCCCACGAGCCGCCCGTCATGAAGACAGGCGGAATCAACCGATGCGCGAGCGATTGCTGCGCAAACGGATAAGGCGCGAGCCACGGCGCAAACACCGCACACACAATCATCACACCGACGATCGCTGCACCGACGAGCAGCTTCCAGTCCCAGTTCTTTTTCGATCTGGCCGGCAGGACCATTCCGCTATTGGGCAAGCGCACTAACTCAAAAGCCATCTCAGCCAACCTTTAGTCGTAACGAATGCGAGGATCGATCCACATGTTCAGAAAATCGCTGAGCAAGGTGAGAACGACGTAAAACATGGATACCGCCAGAACCGATGCCTGCACGACGGGATAATCGTTCTGGGAAATCGCATCCCAAGTCAGATAACCGATGCCGTGCATGGCAAAAATGGTTTCCACCACCACCGATCCGGACAGCACAAAACCGAACTGCACCGAAGCCACGGCCACCAGCGGCACGAGCGTGTTACGCAATGCATGGCCGAAAATCACCTGCCATTCGCGCAGCCCTTTGGCACGCGCGGTCTTCACATAGTCCGAGGTGAGCGCTTCGTCCATGCCGGTACGCACGATGCGGGCAATCGCCGGCATGGCATAGAAAGCGAGTGCCAGGGACGGCATGATGAAATCCGTCCAGTTTCCATCGCCTGAAATCGGCAACCAGGCGAGCTTGATGCCGAACAGCAGCATCAACAGAAACGACAGCCAGAAGATCGGCACCGCCTGCGCAATCACGATCATGAGCAGCACGGTGCGATCGAACCACGAGCCGACCCAGACGCCCGCGCCCACGCCCAGCAGCACGCCGAAGATCAACGCAATGGCGATGGCAAACGCACCGAGCATGAACGTGATCTTCATCGCACCAACGATCAAACTGAACACCGGGCTGTTGTAGTAAAAAGACGTGCCGAGATCGCCTCTGAGCAGACGCCAGAGCCAGTCGATGTACTGCACCGAGAGCGGCCGGTCCCATCCATACATCTTGCGCAGGAAGGCTGCATAATCCGCGCCTGCGCCCTCGCCCGCCAAGGTCACCGACAGATCGCCGGAGGCCTTGAGGAGCAGAAAACTCAGCGTCGAAATGGTCAACAGCACCAGAATCGAAACGAAGACACGACGAATCACGAACTGTCTCATACCACTATTTCCTTCAATGAATTCGGAAGGACGCTTTTCATTGCCACTTCTTGATGCCAGTTCTCAATGCCACTTTGCGCGCCAGAATTCGACGTTCTCATCGCGCGGAATCGGCACCTCGATATTTTTCGACGACACGTAATTGATTGGCATTGTGAACAACGGCACCCAGTACGCCTGCGAAGCGATCAGCTTGATGGCCTTTTCATCGAGCGCCTTGCGTGCGGCAGGATCGGCGGTGGTCGAAGCCTTGTCGATCAGATCCGTGAGCGCCTGATCGCGCGACTGGTCATCCGGCGAATTGTCGAAGAAGAACGGCAGGACGCCTCCCACATCGTTCACACCAGCCGAGCCGAAGTCGTCGATCACGATCGGCGTCTTGTGCGAACGGCGTTGTGCAATGACGGCGGAATACTGCATCCAGTGCAGATTGGCGCGAATGCCGACTGCGTCGAGATAACCGATTATGGCTTCGGCGACCGGACGACTGCGATAAGCGTAGATATCGATAGAAAAGCCCTTCGGATATCCCGCCTCGGCAAGCAGCGACTTCGCTTTAGCCACGTTGTAGTCGTAGTGCGTGACGTCTTCCGTACAACCAAATTGCGACGGCGTACACGCAGCGTCGATCACTTTCGACGAAGGACCGATCAGCATGCTGGCCATTGCAGTCCGGTTCATCGCGTAGGCAATCGCCTGGCGCACGCGCCTGTCTTTCAGCGGACTGTTCGGATCGGAAAGCCCGGCCGCATCCAGCGTCAAGAAGCCAATGCGAAAGGTCTGCGCATTGGTGACATTGAGCGTCGGAATGCGCGCCAGGTTCTGCGCCTGATCGTTGGGAATGTAATACGCCCAGTCGATGCCACCGCTGATCAGATTGGCCACCTGCGTATTGACGTCCGGAATGTTGCGGTAAATAAACGTCTTGATGTACGGCTTGTTCTTGCCGCCGCCGCTGAAATAGTCGTCGTTGCGCTCGAAGATCACGTCACTACCGCGCCGCCCGACGATCTTGTACGGGCCCGTACCAACCGGATGTTCGCCGAAGCCGACATCGCCGACTTTCTCGTGATACTTCTCCGGCATGATCGGCAACTGCATCAGATATTCGAGCGCGAGCGGCGTGACCGCTTTGGCGTGAATACGCACTGTATAGGGATCGACAACGTCCACGCTTTTGATCCAGCCGCCGGTCATGCGGTTGAACACACGATTCTTCGGATCGGCAGCGTAGCGCAGCGTGAATGCCACGTCTTCCGCGGTCATTTCCATGCCGTCGTGGAATTTGACGCCGTGGCGCAGATCGAATTGCCACGTCAGCGGATCGATCTGGTGCCACGACGTGGCGAGCAACGGCTTCACCTCGAAGGTATTCGGATCGCGGTAGATCAGCGCGTCATAAGCGAGCAGGCCGAGCAGGAAGCCCTCACGTCCAGGCGCGTGGTAACGGTCGAGACTTGGCAACTGGGCATCGAAGGCGGCCACCAGCGTATCGTTCGATTTGTTCGCCAGCGCGGCTTGTGTCGCCAGGCCCATGACCAGAGCAAGCGCCAGTTTTCTGCTGAAACCACGTAACATCAATTTCTCTCCTGCCAGGTAGGTGTTGGGTTTGCTTCAGAGTGAGCCTTGTAGCGCCATCGGCGGCGGCACGGTCGGTTTGGTGTGGGAGTTCGTGGTTGCGGCGATGGCTCCGTTAGCACCAATGTGAGCGCCTTGCGTTTGTGCCGCGCCGTTCAGCGGAAAGTGGCAGAGCACGAAGCGGCCTGCGACCGGCGCGCCAATCGGCTCTTCCTTGCGGCAAAGATCGGTCGCGAAGCGGCAGCGTGGCGCGAAAGTGCAGCCTGTGTCCGGCGCGGCGGTGCTCGTGCCAGCCGCTGCGTCCAGATCCGGCAGTTCGGCTTGCGGGTCCAGCGGCAGAACGGCTGACAGCAGCAAGGCGGTGTACGGATGCCCCGGCGCGCGCAACACCTGCGCCATCTCGCCTTCTTCCACGATGCGGCCGCGATACATCACCGCAATCCGATCCGCGATGTACGACACCGCATTGATGTTGTGCGTGACGACCAGATAGGAAGTCGTGCGGTTCGCGCGCAAATCCAGCAGCAGGTTGAGAATCTGCGCCTGCACCGAAACGTCGAGCGCGGAAGTCGGCTCATCGCAGATCAGGACTTTCGGATCGGTAATGAGCGCGCGCGCAATCGCCACGCGTTGCCGTTGCCCGCCGGACAGTTCCGCCGGATAACGCATTGCGAAATCGGCGCCGAGTCCGACTTGCGCGAGCACGTCGTTCACGCGCTTCTGAATCTCTGCCTTGCCATGTTGACCGAGCGCCTTCAACGGCAAAGCGACGATATCGCCAACGCGTTTGGTTGGATTCAGCGAAGCATACGGGTCCTGGAACACGGGCTGCACGAGCCGCGCACGCGCCTTGCGCGAAAGCTTGTTGACCGGCTCTCCGTGGATATAGGCGTCGCCCGAAGAAGGCATCGCGAGCCCCAGCAGCAGGCGCGCCAAAGTGGACTTACCTGAACCCGATTCGCCGACAAGCGCGGTCGTCCTGCCCATCGCCACGCGCAAACTGACGCGATCGACGGCTTTGAGCGTCGCGCGGCCGCGCCGCGACGGATACTGCCGCGTCAATTCCGCGGCTTCGATGGCATAGACCGGCGAATTCATTGCAGGCCCCCATTCAGTTCGTGAGCACGAATGCAACGCGTAGCACGTTGCGCGTCGATTCCGATCATCGGAATGGCCGGCTGCACGCAAGCCGCAGTGGCGTCAACACAGCGCTCACGAAACGAACAGCCCGGAGCGCCCAGTTGATCGAGTGCGGGAACGCGGCCGGGAATCGTGCCGAGACGCGCCGCGCCGTGAGCCGGATCGAGCGAAGGCACACACTGGAATAGCGCACGCGTATAGGGATGAGACGGCGACGCGAAGATCGACTCGACAGGTCCGGTTTCGATCACCTGCCCCGCGTACATGACGGCGACATCGTCGGCCATTGCGGCGACCACGCCCAGATCGTGCGTCACGAAAACAATCGCGATGCCGAGTTCGCGCTGCATCTTCTTGAGCAGCTTGAGCGCCTGGGCCTGAACGGTCACGTCGAGCGCCGTGGTCGGCTCGTCGGCGAGCAGCAGTTTGGGTTCGGCGATCAATGCCATAGCGATCATGGCGCGTTGTCGCAAACCGCCCGACAGTTCGTGCGGATATTGCGCGAGACGCTCGGCGGGCGCGGTCACGCCGATGGTCGCAAGAAGATGGATCGCTTTTTCGCGCGCCTCGGCGCGGTTGCACAGGCCGTGTCGCAGCAGGACTTCCGTGAGCTGGTGACCAATCGTCACAGTCGGGTTGAACGCCGTTAGCGCATCCTGAAACACGAGGCCAATGTCTTTGCCACGCAAGTCCTGCAACTGCTTGCGCGGCAATGTATTCAGGACCTTGCCGTCGAACCCGATCGTTCCACCCGTAATCTTTGCGCCCCTCGGCAGTAGCCCGAGCAAGGCCTGAAGTGTGAGCGATTTACCACAGCCCGACTCCCCGACGACGCATAGCGTTCTACCGGCCTGCGCTGTGAGGTTGACGCCTCGCAACGCTTTCAACGGCACCGCCGACCGCCGGAATTCGACGTCTAAATCTTTGATTTGTAAAAGACTATTCATTCTTTGCACGACTAGGGGATCAGCTAGATGTGAAAAATTGTCTCCGCTCAAAATTAAGTTGAATAATAGAATTGCTGGATATCGTTATAAGTTGAAGGTTATGGCTCTCAGCTGGCGGCAACTCGAAGTTTTCCGCACGTTCGCCTACACGCAGAACGTTTCCGAGGTAGCGCGGCTACTTCATATTTCGCAGCCGGCGGTTAGCCAGATGCTCAAGGACATCGAAGCCGAATTGGGATTTCAGGTGTTCCAGCGCTGGCGCGGGCGCATGAAGGTATCGGACGAAGGCATGCTGCTCGTGCCCGAAGTCGAGCGGCTGATTGCGCAGATGTCCCGTCTGAAAGGGCGCGCCGAGGAGATTAAAGACGCCAACGCCGGCACGCTCTCTATTGCGAGCGTGCCGACGCTGTTCGTCGATCTGTTACCGCGGATTCTGCTGTCGTTCCGCAAGCGGCACGATCTGGTCAAGCTACGCGTGAGCAATCACAGCGCGGACGAAATCGTGAGAATGGTGCGGCAGGATCGCACGGACGTGGGCTTCGCCTTTCTCCCGCTCGATGAATCCAACGTGGCGGTGCTGCCGCTTATCAAGATGCGATTCGTCGTTATCGTTCCCGCCGACGACGAACTGGCCTGCCGTGACGTACTCACCGTTTCCGATCTGAACAACCGGCTGGTCATCGTGCACGGCACGCAGAGTCCGCCGGGTCTCATGCTGCGCGAATCCATCGCACCGCAGGAACACGGCTGGCACGTGCTGGAGACGAACCAGTCAATCCCCGCGCTACATATGGTCCGGCATGGGCTCGGCGTAGCGCTGGTTCATCCCCTCACCCTATCGGACGACATGATGAGGGCGGTCAAATATGTATCGTTCGAGCCCTCCATCTATCTGACGCTGGCGATGGTGTATCCGCGGCATCGATCGGCGACGCGAGTCATCGTGCAGTTCGAAAAGCACGTGCGCGAACAGGTTCATCGGTTCTGCTCGTCGATGAAAGAGAAAGGCCTGGAATGCGAGTCACTGATATGAGTTTGAATTATCGCGAGACGGGTTTCGGGGCATGCCTCTGCCGTCGATCACTATCTGAGCCATGACCGATGTGCTGCAGCGACCTTGAAGGCTTTGGGCTATCCGAGTCGCGGGACGTTTGCCAAATGGATCGAAGAATTGTGCCCCGAGATTGGAAAGCGTATTGTCGGCAGAGCGGCTGGCAGCGTTCCGAAATCGCGCGAGGCCAGGCAGGCGGCGGTCATTGAATTGTGCACCAGAGACGAAAGCGCAAGCATCGTCGCCCAGAGAGCCGGCGTGAGCAGGCCTCTGCTGTACAACTGGAAAAATCAGCTACTCGGTCGAGAGGTCCCAGCATCCATGAGGCGCCAGAAGAAGCCAGCACCGAATCTTGAGCGTGCGGAGCTGGAACAGCAGGTTGAATCACTGCGACGCGACATCCGCAAGCTGGAACTCGAGCGCGACATCCTCAAGAAAGCGAACGAACTGGTAAAAAAAGGGATGGGCATCGACCTGCAGCTCCTGAGCAACCGGGAGAAGACGACGCTGGTTGATGCCCTGAAACAAACCTATCCGTTGCCAGAGCTGTTATCCATTCTGAGGTTGGCCCGCAGCTCCTACTTCTATCACCGTGCACGTCTGCTTGTCGCTGACAGGCATGCTGGCGCGCGCCGCGTTATTGCAGACATCTTCGAATGCAATCACCGCTGCTACGGCTATCGTCGAATCCGGGCGGCATTGGGCAGGCAGCAGGTATTCATCTCGGAGAAGGTCGTGCGACGTTTGATGCGACAGGAGGGTCTGGCCGCTGCCACAATGAGACGACGTCGCTACGGCTCCTATCGGGGAGAAATCAGCCCCGCTCCGGAGAATCTCATCAATCGTGATTTCCGTGCAGCCGCACCGAATCAGAAATGGCTTACCGACATCACCGAATTCCAGATTCCAGCCGGCAAGGTGTATCTGTCGCCGGTAATCGACTGCTTCGACGGTCTCGTTGTGAGCTGGTCAATCGGCACCCGGCCAGATGCTGAACTCGTCAATGCCATGCTGGATTCGGCCATCGAATCAGTGGCTGATAGTGATGTTCGGCCAGTGGTCCACTCCGATCGCGGTGCGCACTATCGTTGGCCGGGATGGCTATCCCGGATGCGCGATGCCGGGCTTGTTCGCTCGATGTCACGCAAAGGATGCTCACCCGATAACGCAGCCTGTGAAGGCTTCTTCGGGCGGCTCAAAACGGAACTGTTCTATCCTCGTGACCGGCGGGCCACGACTGTCGACGAATTCATCGCAACGCTCCACGCTTATATCTGCTGGTACAACGCAACCCGGATCAAGGTCTCGCTCGGCTCTCTCAGCCCACTTGAATACCGGCAAAGTCTTGGAATCGTGGCATAAACCAGTCCAGGATTTTGTCCGCACCCCCTTCGATGAAGCCTGATGCCCAAGATCGACTCTTGTGTCCAACTCACCCAAAACAGAACATCTCTACCTTACGTCAAGTTTTTTGACTAATGTCCCGCATTTCATGTTTCTCCTTGCGTTGAATGCCATCCCTGACCTCTGCCGCTCCGCTCCATGCGTTTATGTTCGGCGTCTCGATCGGCACAATCCACCCATCACGCTCCAGCGTGGGAAACACGCCCCCCCCAACCATCAACGCGAGCAACCGTGGCGGCACCGGTTTGACGGCACACCGCGCGCCCGTATCGAGATTCGTGATGGTCCATGTGTCCAGATCAACGCCCGCCGTATCGCCTTCGGCGAACGCGTCCGTCACGCCGGGACACTCGACAGCGAGCAGCCCGAAGTTCACACAATTGCGCAGGAACAATCCGTTGATCTTCTCCGCTGCCAGACATGCGATACCGAGCCGCACTAGCGAGCGAGCCGCCGGGCGGCTGGACCCCGTGCCGAAGTTCCGCCCAGCGACGATCACATCGCCGGGAGCGACCTGCTTCGAAAAACCAGGGCGCATGTCGGCGAACGTAGCAGCTACCTGGACGGCTTCGGGCTGATCGTAGACACGCCCGGGCATGATCAGGTCGGTGTTAATGTTATCGCCGAAACGCCAGCATTTGCCGGATAAACGTGTCGTCGGTATCGCTGTCATCGGGAACCTCGCAGGAAGTCACGTGGATCGGCAATGCGACCCGCCACTGCCGACGCGGCGACCGTCGCTGGCGACGCCATGTAGATACGCGCGGCAGGATCGCCCATGCGGCCGCGGAAGTTGCGCGTACTTGCGGTGATGCACGTCTCGCCCGCGGCGAGCACACCCATGTGACCACCGAAGCATGCGCCGCAGGTGGCGTTGGTCACGACCGCACCCGCTTCCATCAGCGTTTCGACGTAGCCCGCACGCAGTGCCTCACGATAGACCGCCTGCGAACTGGGTGTGACGATCAGCCGCACGCCGTTGGCCACGCGTCGGCCCCGCAGAATGCGGGCAGCAATCGCCAGGTCCTCGATGCCACCGTTCGCACAAGATCCGATGAACGCCTGGTGCACTGTTTCGCCCGCCACTGCCGCCACGTTCACGACGTTGCCGATGATGGCGTCGGGCCGCGCGACCAGCGGTTCGACCTCATTCAGATCAAGCGTGATTCGCGATATGTAGCGAGCGTCGGCGTCGGGCCAGACCGGCGCGAGCGAATCAGGTATCGCACTGGAGGCGCTCGTACTTTCGGTGCCGGCGGAGAAAAACGCCAGCACCAGTTCGTCGGGCTCGAAGATGGCGAAGTCGGCGCTCAGCTCGGCGGCCATCGTGGATAGCGTTCGGCGCGCCTCTAGGCTGATCTGTGCAAGTCCAGACCCACCGAATTCGACATTCAGATTCGTGTGCGCGCCGAAGCGATCGGCAATCCACAGGAACAGATCCTTCGAAGTAACGCCGCTGGCGAGTGTACCCACCATGTCATAACGCACGGTGCCTGTCACTTCGAACCAGCTGCGACCAGTGGCAACGCTGTAGATCATGTCCGGCTCGCCCACTCCGCGTGCCGCACAATTGAATGCGCCCGCCGCGCAGGTGTGCGAATCGTCGCATACAAGGAGCGAACCGGGACGCGCGTAGCGCTGCTCGGCGACGACCGTGTGCGAGATGCCCATGTCCCGGCCAATGTCGTGCACGCGCCGGATGCCGAAGCGCTCGGCGAAAGCGCGTCCCACGCGGTGGGCGTGGGCGCTGCGCAGATCAGCGGCAGGCGCGCGATGATCAAAGATGATCACAACCCGGTCTGGATCGGCGACTTGCAGGATGTCGCGCCACGCGGCGGGATAAAAATTGGTATCGATCAGCACCGCGGTATCGACCATCACGTCTACGATATCGCCGGGTGCGACGCATGGCAGACCGGCCGCGCGTGCAAGGATTTTCTCTACGATCGTCATACCGCCGTTCGGACTAGCCACGACCAGGGCGCTCGCGTAGGTTGTTGCGGACGGGCTGAGCACCATGAGCGCCGTAACGGGCAATCAGCGCGTCGATCTCATCCAGACCCAGCAACTGGTTAAACGCGCGAAACGGATGCATGCGGCCGCCTTCCGGATAGAAGCCCGTGTCAAGAATCGACCGGTACATATGTGCGCTAGCGGCCGCAGTGCACATCACGATGTCGGGATACGAAACGATCCGGTAGCCAAGCTCGCCAATCTCCGTCAGCGAAGGCAGCGGCGAAAGGCCGTCCCAACTCGCGTTGTAGAAAGTCGGCGCAGCGATGCGCCGGGGGATTTCGCGCATCTGGTAGTCGTCGACCGGAGCCTCAATAAAGATCACGTCCGCGCCCGCCTCGCGGTAGCGCTCGCTGCGCTCGATGGCCGCCTCGAAGCCCTCGACGGCGATCGCATCCGTGCGGGCGATCAACACGAAGTCATCATCAGCGCGTGTGTCGATCATCGCCTTGATCTTGTTCGCCATCTCGCTCGCCGGTACCAGTGACTTGCCTTCCATATGGCCGCAGCGCTTCGGAAAGGTCTGGTCCTCGATATGCACGCCAGCAGCGCCAGCCTTCTCGATCTCGCGCATCAATCGCCGCGCGTTCACGTAGTTACCGTAGCAGGTATCGCCGTCGGCGACTACGGGCACCCGCACCGCGTCGCATACGCGGTTGAGCGTGTCGATCATCTCCGTCTGCGTCAGTAGCCCCACGTCGGGCATTCCGAGTTTCGCCGCGGAAATACCGTATCCCGAGACGTAAACGATCGGAAAGCCCGCGCGTTCAGCGAGCATTGCCGTCAGCGCATCGTAGGTGCCGGCCATCGGCTGCGGCATGTCGCCCTCGATGAGGTGCCGCAAGACAGTGCAAGGTCCAGCGTCAGCGAGTTGATTCATGGTTCATGTCCCTATAAATCAAAGATGCGAGAAGGCGTGCCCAGCCGCTCCCAGATGCCTGCTCACCGGGCACGCATGTAAATACGTTCAGTCCACGGCGTCACGCGTTTCGATAAGTGCTTCGTCGAGTGCCGCGAGAAACGTGTCCGCGTGCGCGCGCGAGAACGGCAACGGTGGACGGATTTTCAACACATGACCGCGCGGACCCGACGCACCGATCAGCACGCGCCGTCTGGCCAACGCATTGACGACACGTGTCGCAAACCCAGGCGCGGGCTCGAGACTGTCACGTGCTTCCACGAGATCCACGCCGATGAAGAACCCGGCGCCCCGCACGGCACCGATCCGCTCGTGCTTGGCAGACATCGATTCGAGAGCATCGCGCATATAACGCCCTACCACGCGTGCATTCTCGACCAGTCCCTCACGTTCGATCACCTCGAGCACCGCCAGTGCGGCAGCGCACGATACCGGATTGCCGCCGAAGGTATTGAAGTAGCGTGACTTCAGGGCAAAGTCGCGCAGCAGTTCGGGCCGGGCGATCAGACCGGCGATAGGCAGGCCGTTTCCCATCGGCTTGCCGAGGATCACCAGATCGGGCACTAGGCCATGCCGCTCGAAACCCCACATCGATTCGCCGAGACGGCCAAAACCGGGCTGTACCTCGTCCGCAATGAACACACCGCCGGCTCGATGAATGATATCGACAGAAGGCGCGAGGAAGCCGGCCGGATCGGCATACACGCCGTCGCTGGAGAAAATGGTGTCGACAAGCAGCGAGGCAACGCCTACGCCATGGCGTTGCAGATCAGCGATCGCCGCTTCGACACTGGCCGCGAACGCCCCCCCGACGTCACCGTCCGGCGAGCGCAACGCGTCGGGCGCGGGCACCGTGCGTACGTGCGCGCCCAGCGGTACGCCCCGGCCGAGCGACGGCGAAACTTCGGAGACGGCGCTGGTGATGCCGTGGTATGCGGTCTCGGTCACGATGACGCCAGTGTTACCCGTAAAGTTTCGCGCGACGCGCAGCGCCAGATCGGACGTCTCGCTGCCGGTACATGTGAACATGATGTTCGACAATGCTGGCGGAAACGTCGCGAGCAACCGCTCGGCATAGGTGAGAATCAGTTCGTGCAGGTAACGTGTATGCGTATTGAGCGTCGCAGCCTGGCGCGCGATAGCCTCGACGACGTGCGGATGACAATGCCCAATCGACGGTACGTTGTTATACACGTCAAGGTACCGATTTCCCTGCGCGTCGTACATATACATGCCCTCCGCTCTCACGAGGTGCAGTGGCACTTCGTAGAAGAGCTTGTACGAAGGCCCGAGCACGCGTTGACGACGCGCCAGCAGCACTTGCGTCGAGGCATCGAGATCTCCTGCCATCGCGGGATCGAACGCGTTGACCATCAGTGGTTGCCGCATGAGTCCCTCTCCATTGGACAGGCTTGATGCAGTCTGGCTTGCGCCTGGGCTCGCGGCAGTTCAAGAAGCAGCGCGAGGCCTTGCCATGATCTGGCATTGTTCCTGAGGATGTATGTGCTGTTCTCCGGATAACGTGCCGCACGCCAGCCTGTGATCACAACAGTGATGACGAAACGCGCCGCGATCAGGTCGTAAAGCAGGTCGATCTCGGCACCCGTCAGCGGTCGCACCGCATGGTAAGCGGCGACGAACTGCACTACGCGCTCCCAGGGGCCGCGCGGCTCTTCGCGTTCGTCGACGAGATGGTACGACGCACCGACCGCAACGTCGCAGACAAGGTAGGTGTCGACCATGTCGCCAAAGTCGAGCACGCCGACGATCGTGTCAGGTGAGTCGGGATGAACGAGGACATTGTGCAAATTCAGATCGTTGTGGACGACCTGCGATCGCAACGTCGGAAAAAAGGGCTGTGCGTGACGTTCGAAGTTGTCGAGAAAATGTCGTGCCAGCGCGCGGCGATCCTCACCATTAACGTGCTCGATTAACGCTGCCATCCTGCTCGCATTCCGGATGTCCCACGCGAGTTCGTGTCGCGCCGCCGGATGCGTGAAGCTCGACAACGCGTCGTCCAGATGCGCGAGCAACGCTCCCAGACGGCCGCGCAGCCGGTCCGTGCGTATCACCGTGCTCATCATCACGCCAGGCAGGAAACGCGTCATCCGCACCGGGCGCGGCGTACCTCCATCGAATGACAGATGCAGCAGCGTTTCGCCGTTCAGCGCATGCACGACGCGTGGTACGGGGAGCGATGGCGCCTCCTTCTCGATGTGGAGCAACGCGCTGGTCTGGAAATCGGCGACGAGCGGATCCTCGGCCGGGTTACCTACCTTCAGCACATAGCCGCGTCCATCATTGGCGACGATCCTGAAGTTCCTGTCGCGCTCGCTTGTCAGCATACTGGCCGTACCGTCAATCCCGTAGTGTTCCGCGACACAGCGCGTCACGTTCTCAAGGCTGATGTCCTCGGCCGCCACACTCAAACTTTCATTGAGCATCCCTATGGCCCTCACCGTGCGGTCACCGCTGCGGATAGCAGTGTTGCCCTGCGTTTGGCACTATTGCTCCCTTTATCGAGCCCGACAAAAATAGTATGGAAGCTCATTCTGGCATGCGCCACGCGTCGGCAAGCCGTTCCAGTGCCTGCAATGCTGTAGTTAGCAGCGTGCTAACGATACAGGCAGACAGCAGCGCGGCAAAAACACCCGAGGCTTCGAACAGGTTGGCCTGATATTTGATCAGATAGCCCAGACCGCGATTGCCCGACAGCATCTCGCCGAAGATCACTGCGGTGAACGCATAACGCCCTGCGATGCGCATTCCAGTCAACGTCCAAGGCGCGGCCGAGCGCAACGTCACGAGAAAAAATACCTGCAGGCGTCCCGCGCCCATTACCCGCATCACATTGACGAGGTCACGATCGACCAGTCGGACACCCGAAACCGCATTCTGGTAGACGATGAAAAACACGGAGATCGACGCGAGAGCGATTTTCGCGCCGAGTCCGATGCCGAACAGAATGATGAACACCGGTGCGATTACTTCTTTCGGCAAGCTGTAGCCGGCCGTCACGAACGGTCGGCTCACCGCGTCAAGTCGATAGGAACTGCCGATCACGACCGCCAGCAGGATTGCCGCAGATGCGCCGATCGAATAGCCCACCGCAGCGGATTCGAGTGTGGCGGCAAGATGCCAGAGCAGATCGCCGTTAGCAATCCAGGCCGCCAATTTCTCGACCACCAGGCTCGGCTGCCCAACCCAGTTCGTGCCGGCCACCGGCGCCAGCACGTACTGCCAGAGCAGCACGATTAGCGCCATCAGCGCAGCCTGCTTGAGCAGCAGAGGCACACGCGCGCTCCAGGTCTGCGAGCGGCGAGTGGCAGACAACGCCAGATCCGATTCCAGCGCGCTCATGCCTCGGTCCCTTTCGCGACTTCGCCTTCGAGCGCTTCCCACAGTTCGCGATGGATGGCTTCGAACTCAGGCTCGAACTGCACGGTCAGCGGATCGCGAGGACGTGAAAACGGAATTCTGCGCTCGTACCGGATCTGCGCGGGACGTGCCGACAACACCACGACGCGGTCCGACAAGGCGATCGCTTCGCGCAGATCGTGGGTGACGAACACGACCGTCTTTCCCGACGATCCAGCCTCCGCTTCCAGAATGCGCGCCAGCTCGCGCTGCAGCATCAGCCTGATCTGTACGTCGAGTGCGCCAAACGGCTCGTCCATCAACAGGCAATCGGGCTGATAGATCAACGTCCGCGCGATCGCCGCTCGCTTGCGCATGCCGCCGGAGAGTTGCGAAGGATAGTGATGTGAGAATTCCGTGAGCCCCATCAGCGACAGATAATGCGCGGTCGTATCACGGATCTCTCCAATACCCGCGCCGCGTATTTTCAGCGGAATCGCGACGTTCTCCGCCGTGGTCTTCCACGGCAGCAGACTGTCCTTCTGCGTCATGTAGCCTACGTCGGAATTGATGCCCACGAGAGGCTTGCCCTTATACGAGATCGTGCCGCGACTCGGCGTGTCGAGACCCGCAGCGATATTGAGCAGAGTCGACTTGCCACAACCGCTTGGACCGACCAGACTCACGAATTCGTTACATTCGATGCTGAGCGTCACACCGTTGACGACGGGCATCAGGCGATGACCGCCGGGCGTCAGGTAGGCCTTGCTGAGTTCGTTCCACTGGATCATCAGGACACTTCCTTTTCAGGTTGCCAACGGCCGAAGTAGCGTTCCACCCACTCGGCAAACGCGTTGAGCAGTACACCCAGTACCATCAACAGAACAACGATGGCGTAAAGCGTATCCATGCGGAGGAACGACGAGGCACGCATGGCCAGATAACCGAGCCCTTCGCTGGAAGCGATCATTTCAGCGACGACAGCGCCCACCAACGAATAGGGAATGCAAAGCCGGATGCCGGAAAAGAACCAGGATGCGATCGATGGCAGGATTACCCAGCACCATTCCTGCTTCCGCGTGCCACCCAGCTGACGTATCGCCGCGATCAGATCGGCATCGACACGCCGCACACCCGACGCGACGTTGAAGAACATCAGCCAGAACACACTGACCGCGACCACAGCGGCCTTCGACATGATGCCCAGACCAAACCACAGGATGAATAGCGGTGTCAGCGCGACGAGCGGGATGCTGTAGATCCCGATCACGAGCGGACCTGCGATTTTTCCGAAGCCCGGCGCCTTGCCGTACGCGAGTCCGGCGAGCGTGCCGAACGGCACGGCCACGCCGAAACCCAGCGCCATTTCGGCGAGCGTGACACCGGTCTGTAGCCAGAAATTCTCCGTCACGAGCACGGCCTGCAGACGCATGAAAACCGCAAGCGGATTGGAAAACCATTGGCTCGGCAACACCGGCCCGGACAAGATCTGCCACGCGCCGACCATGAACACCGCGATGCCCGTCTGCCAGACACGGGTCCTACGCCTTTCGCGCGTTCGCGCGGCACTGATCTCCGCAAACAGGGCATCGACATCGGCCATGCCTGTTTCTCCTGACATTAGGAATCCATCATAAATATCGGAACGGCCACCGCCGGTTTCCGGTGGCGGTGACGGGATGCCGCAACCAATCGGATCAGGCTGAAATCACGGCTGTTGCAATCCGATCGTATCGATCGCGTGAAACGCGAAGCTATTGTCCACGAGCTTGCTGTACGGCACTTTTTCGCGATCCTGCGGTGAGAGCTTCAGCCAGTTCATCACCGTTTGGATTTGCGCCTTCGACGTGATCGGGTACTCGGGAATAGCCGGAATGTTGTTCAGGACCGACTGCCGCAGTACTGTGGGGTCCATATCGGGAAAGCTCTTGCGTGCTACTGCAACAGCTTCCTCGGGATGTTCATGAATGAAAAGTTCGGCGCGATAGATGCCATCGACGAAAGCCTGCACAGCCTCGGGCTTCTCCTTGATCACCTTGCGCGTCGTGAAGTAGCCGGTGTATGGATACCCTGATAGTTGCTTGAGTTCGCCGTTAGCGAGATTGATCATGATTTCGCCCTTGCCCTTTTGCTGCACCAGTTCAGGAAACGGCGAGCTGAATACGAACGCATCGATCTGATTGGTTTCCAGCGCTGCCTGCATCGGTCCGCCGGTGCCGAATGGAATCAGCGTCGCGTCGCGATCGCCGTTCATGCCGTTGAGCGCGAACAGCGCACGCATGATCATGTCGGTACTGCTGCCAGGCGAACTGATACCGATGCGCAAGCCCTTCATCTTGCTGATCACGGTGCTCATCGGATCGCCCTTGTGCATGCCGGTCTTCTTCATCGCCTCGGTCGATACAACCACCATGACAGCGTACTGATCGACCGAGTTCGCCACCAGCACGAAATCGTAGCCCTTCAATTGTCCGCGAATGGCATGGTGGGCGGCGTCAGCAAAATCCGCGCTGCCGCTGACCACTGCAGCCGCGGCTTCCGATCCACCTGGCGTGATAACGAATTTCACGTCGAGGTGCGCGTCCTTGAAGTAACCCTTCTCCCGCGCCACGTATGCGGGAAACCACCCGAGCCCTTCCCCGCCCTGAGCAATCGTGATGCTCATGTTGGTCTGCGCCATGGCAGGCGAGGGCGCCGTATACAAAGCACCGGCCGCGCTCGCAACAATCACAGAACGCACCGCCGTATCTGTCAACCGTTTGATCCACCGATTGAGCATCGAAGCCCTCCAAATAGGGACATTGAAAAAAATGGTGTGCGGCCCGCGGCCCACACACGAGACCAGACAGCTCCTACCGGGGCAACGTGCTACGCCGGTGGCTTACCCTTAAGGACGTTACATGATGCATGTTATAACAAAAAAATATCGCAGAGAACTTTTGACGCGAATTTTTCCAGGATTTGACCGTACAATCACCTTATGTTGGTCTTCGACGCCTACTCGATGCGCTGCCGCATACCAGCTATGTAGGAGTCGATCAGACTTTGGCGTCTTTAGCGCTCCTGATAGGATGTCACATGATGTAACATATTTTCCTAATGCCGATGGATCAGCTATTTTGCCCGCCAGCGCGGGTGGCGCCGCTGGCAAAAGACCACAAAAATGACGATCGCACACAAGACACTTAACGAGCGCGCCTACGACGAGATCCGCCAAGGCTTGGTAACCGGTGACTTCAAGCCAGGCCAGGTGTTGGTGATCCGCACCCTCGCGTCGCTGTACGGTATTTCGATCACGCCAGTACGCGACGCCCTACAGCGGCTTGTTGCAGAACAGCTACTGACGATGCAGTCGAATCGATCAATCGTCGTGCCATTTCTGTCGGACGAGAGCTTGATTGAGCTGGTACGCATTCGCTCCGAACTCGAAGGCTTCGCCGCCGAACTGGCGACGCCGAATATTCGACTGGCAGATCTGGCAAAACTGGAAGATCTCGTCGTCAAAGGCCGGGATGCCATTCAGGCGCGCGATGGTCGCAAGTACGTCGCCATCAACCGGCAATTCCATTTCGCGATTTATGAACGCGCAGGCTCTCCGATGCTGCTGAAAATGATCGTCGATATGTGGACCCGTATCGGTCCTTTTCTGAACCGCCTGTTCGATGATCCGTCCTACGTCGAAATCGCGAACGACGAACACGAGACGATTGTCGCGGCTATCGGCCGAGGAGATGCCGCCGCCGTCCGACGACACATCAGCCTCGACATACAGATTGCAGCGTCCTCACTACGGGATAATCTCCCTTCACTCCGCACGGAGCGAGATAGCTAGGGTCGAATCCGCGTGGAGCTATCGACATCCTGCGCTGCCTCGTCGAGCAGCGCGCACACAACGCGCTGCTCGCGATCCTGCACGACCCGCCAGCCGCGCGTCTCACGCACGAAGCCGGCGTCGGCGCGCGGCTGGCGATCGAGCTGGGCGGCCGCTCGGCGACCGGCGACGACGCGCCCGGCCTGCCGCTTCGCGGCGATTTCGAGGTGCTGTTCCTGAGCGACGGCCGGTTCACCCGCACCGGGCCGATGTGGGGCGGCTCGCCGATCGATCTCGGTCCGGCCGCGCTGCTGCGCGTGGACGGCATGCGCGTGATCGTGAGCTCGCGAAAGATGCAGGCCGCCAACCAGTCGATCATCCATCACGTCGGCATCGATCCGGCTTCGCTCGACATCCTCGTGCTCAAAAGCTCCGTGCACTTTCGCGCCGATTTCGACGCGCTCGCGCGCGAGGTTCTGCTCGTCGAAAGTCCCGGCCGCGTGTACGCGCGGCTCGATGCGCTACATTTCGAGCACGCCGCGCGGATGAATTCCGCCGGCCGCGCGCCGTTTCGCGCTTCCCTGCGTACCGACCACGAAGGCCCTGCCGTGACTGACCGCTACGACGACTACCTCGATGCCGGGCAAGCCTGCTTCATCGACGAACTGACCGGCTTCCTGTCGATCCCAGCGTTTCCTCCGACCCCGAACGCATCGACGATGTCTTCGCCGCGGCGCAATAGGTGCGCGCCCGGCTCTCGTCGGCCGGCGTGCCCGGGGCGCGCGTGCTGCGCGCCGGCCGCTACCCGATGGGTTACAGCGCATGGCTGGAGGCACCCGGCGCGCCGACCGTGCTGATTTACGGCCATTTCGACGTGCAGCCCGCCGAAGGGCAGCCGGGCTGGCTCAGCACGCCGTTCGAGCCCGCCATCCGCGACGGCCGGATCTACGCGCGCGGCGCCACCGACGACAAGGGCAACATGCTCGCGCCGATCATCGCGATCGAAACGCTGCTGCGATGCGACGGCCGGCTGCCGGTCAACGGGAAGTTCCTGTTCGAGGGCGCGGAGGTAATTCTCAGCCCCGATCTGCCGGCGTTCATCGAGACGCACCGCGAGCTGCTCGCGTGCGACTGCGTGCTGAGCGCGGACCGCTGGCAATGGAGCGAATCCGAGGCCGACCTGCGCCTGAGCCTGCGCGGCGTGTGCGCGCTCGATGTGAAGGTGACGGGCGGCGGCCGCGATCTGCATTCCGGTTCCTACGGCGGCGCGGTCGCCAATCCGGTGCGGGGCCTCGTTTCGATTCTCGGCTCGCTTCACGACGCCGATGGCAGGATCGCCGTCCCCGGCTTTCTCGATGCGGTGCGCGAATTTTCCGCCGAGGAGCGGGCGCGGCTCGCGCGAATTCCCGTCGACGATGCCGCGTTCCGGAACCGCGCCGGCGTGCCAGAGTTCGCTGGCGAAGCGCGTTACGGCACGCTCGAACGCATCGGCATGCGGCCGACGGTCGAGTTCAACGGCATTGTCGGCGGACATACGGGTGAAGGCGTGCGCACCATCGTCCCGGCCAGCGCACAGGCAAAACTGACTTGCCGGCTCGTGCCGAATCAGGAACCCGAAGCCATCGCCCGCTTGCTGAAGGGGCACATCGAGGCGCAGTCGTTGCCGGGCCTTACGGTCTGCGCCGAGATTCTGCTTAACGCGGCCTCGCCTTACGCAATCGACTACGATCACCCCGTCAACTTGGCTGCGCGCGGAGTGCTGTGCGAACTATACGGCCGCGAGCCGTACTACACGCGCTCGGGCGGCTCGATTCCCATCCTGTCGCTGTTCAAGCATGCTCGGTATGTCGACCGTCATCCTGGGCTTCGTCTTACCTGACGAAAACATGCACGGGCCGAACGAATATCTTCGCCTGAGCGGTTTTCGTTTGGGCCAACGGGCATACATTGGCGTCCTGCTACGGATTCAAAAGGCATATCGACGTTGTCATGGACGGGATCGAGCTTGACCAAAACTTGACCAAACTCGGCAACAATTGCTCCCAGAAGATCTTAAAGCTCAGTAGATTGATTGATGGCCACCACCACAAGTCATTGATTTAAATGAGCTTATTCTTGATCCATTAGAGGCAGATGGGACTCCCGAGCCGCTCCTTCATGAGCCGAACGAGATAGTCGTCGTGCCACACGGGCTCGGCCACTGCGATCTCGATGTCTGTCGGCTCGATCGCCTGCCGGCCGCGTTCATGTTCGAGACGCAACATGAGGCCGCTCACTGCCAGTTGCCGGGCAGACAGCCAGCCGCACAGCTGCGCCACCAGCCGGCGTGCGGCGAAGAGCACCGCGTCGGCATGCTCGATCCGGTCGGGCAACTCGACACGCGCTGCGAACGTCTCCGGCAGCGCCATCCATTCGTACAGTTCGGGAGCCAGTCCGAATGCGCGGTCCAGCGAATCCAGGACGTCCTGCCCGCACCGGCGCTGCAATCCTGCGCGGGGCAGCCGGCGCACTTCGGCGATCGTCGAACAACCGAGGCCCGTGAACCAGTCGGCGAAGGGACGCAGCTCCGGAACGGCAGCCAGCGACAGCGAAGACAGCGCACGTTCGAGCGACGGCAGCTTGACCAGTCGCCGGTTAAGGTAGCGCGCGAGCAGCCATGCGCCCTGCCCGGTCGGTGCCGTGCTGATCCTAGCCGTGACGCCGATCGTTTCGATCACCGGCGCCAGCGCATGGCACAGTTTCGTCACGCCGCCGAACAGACGCAGGCTCGCGCTGACGTCTACGAGCACGGTCGCTTCACTGCACACGACTACCTCCGGCGAGAAACGCATGAGTGCGACCGCGACGGCCCGCAGGATGTCGTCCTCGCGGGCTGTATCGCGCTCATGAACCGCGATATCCGGCGACAGCGTCAGCACGCCACCTCGTCGCATGCCCGGACGCACGCCAGCCGTCTGCGCCACCCGGTCGGCGAGAATCACGCGGTCTTTCTCCAATACGACACAGCCATGCGTCGGCTCAGGCTGCCACCCCGGACGGAATGCTTCGAGCTGAAGCCGGGGCAGATGGACGGCGAGAAAGACGCGCATGGAAACTGGTCAGAATCGGTGTGGGATGAAGCGCAACGGAGACGGGCTCAGCGCGTAATGGCCCTCGTCGTTTGATGATCTCCACCTCAGCGCCATCGGGCGATGGCCTGAGGGCGAGTCGCAAGACTGCCGGCGATGCGTTCTGTCCAACGGCCATCGGCTGGATAACAAAAAAGAGCGTTTCCGCGCTCTGTGCTGCCAGATGAAGGCGCCGTAGTGACGACGCCTTGACATGCTGCTGCCAGAGCACCAGCGCGCTGCAGGTACCGGCGCGCAGGATCTGCTCCGCTGACCACAGTGCGTCGGCCGTGCGCGGCGCCCGCAGCAGCATCAGCCGGTCATTCGGCAAGCCAATGTGGAACAGGCCGAACGCGTTCGGCGTGAGCGGCGGCTCAAGCAGCGCAACCGGGCGCCTGTCAGGTGTGGCAAGCGCTGGCGCAAGCAACCGCAGTTCGCCAATGCTGGACTGCTGCACCAGCAGGTCGGTCAATGCCCCGAGCGGCCACCCGCCGCCCGGCAATTCGGCGGACAGCGCCGCGTAGCCCGTGTCCACCGCACGCCCGCGCGCTTGCGCGAGCTGAGAGGCGCGCCAAAGGCTTATTCCCCCCGACTCCGAATACATACTTGCCTCGAGGGCAGCGTCAATGGAGCGCGCCCGGTCCTCGGGGGTGCGTAACTGCTGTGCGGTCGCGGCAGTCCGAGTCACGATCTGGCTCCAAAACACTGTATAAATATACAGTTATTGTAGCCCAAGACTTTAAGAAGGTGAGTGGGCAGTGCCGGGAAACGGAATTCGTCGCACTAGCGCACGGTTGGCTATACCTGGAAACACCGAATTGGTTGGACGAGTCGGAAAGGCGGCCCGAAGGATGATCGGGCGGCGTAGCTTGCGTCCGCTCACTTGATGACTAAGGCTTCCAAAGGGCGATGGACGCTTGCCGACCCACAACGGTCCTTCGCCGCCGTCTAAAGCGGACGGTCATGAGCTACGGGCCAGCAGCCACCCCCACCTTGCGACTAAGACCGCAGTGGGACACTTCGAAGAAAAAAGGTCAAAGCGACAGCAACTAGCGAATTAAATACTCAGCAATGACAGTAGCGCCTACGAAGGTTCCCGCATTCGCGCATAGCGATGTAAGTACTATTTTCCAGCCCAAACGTCGAAATGCTGGAAGATCTTTCGCGATCCCAAGGCCTGCGAAAGTCAGCATGGGTGTCGCAACCCCAAGAAAATCAATTTTGCCGCTCCACGCACTTATTTCGCTAGCCCAAGGGCAATATGGCTGCGTTAGCGCCAAGCCAATAAACGATACCCAGCAAACAGCAGGTAAACGTTTTCCAGTGATGTTATAAAGCCAGTTACCCGTTATGACACAAACCAAAATGAAAAAAATTCCGGGAAGCGATGCTAAATAACCCACATGATGCGAAATGAGGTTGCAAATAATAATGAAAACTGCGGTGACTATCCAAGTGCTGAACTTCGCAAACGGTCCAAGCTGGACGACCTCGGGAGATCTTGGCACTGACGAAATCTCATCCGCCTGGTGTTGCGAACGGGCAGATCTTGATAGCCGACCTAGAACTGGTTCCAATAATTCATAAGCTTTGCATGCGATCGGAAGTGAGATGAACAATGTGAAATATGTTCCGATTGTTGTCGTTATTAGATTGCTTGCCGCAGCGAAATCCATAACCTGTTTCGCAATATCCGCGGATTGTAGCGCCGCAATTGAAGATGACGCTGCGGCCATCATGCTGCCAGAACCAACGCCCGCGCCCATTGCTAGAGCCAATGGATTAAAAATCCCAAGACTGGTAATATAGCCAGCAAATAACGTGATAAAAATCGTCCCAAGTATGGTGCCTGTGATGTATTCGGCGAGTACGCCCCTGCCCTCAGCTGAATCCATGCCATATTTCTCTCCAATAATCGCGAGACTGGGCTCCCGTCCTACAGAGAAGGTTGCACCGATCGCTTCGCGCTTGATGCCAAGTAACAGCGCAACCGGGAGAGCGAAAATTATTGTTCCAAGGAAATGACCGACCTCTTGAAAGGCTAAGGCCCAACCGGCATGCGCTAACGATGGAAGCACTCCGCCAACCAATAATCCAAGCTTGGCAACTAGCAGCAATAAGGCCGATTGTAGAACGGCAGATGAAATAGTCTGCGAGGACCGGTCCAACCCCCAAGCGGTGCGCGACTTCCTGCTGATAATTCCAGCCAGGGCCCCCAACAGGAGAGCCCAGACCATTGGCAGCAACACAATTTCTCCCGATCGAAAGTGAAAGCGGATGGGTCCGAGCAACTCGGCAATGGTCAATATTGCGCCCCCATAAATAAAAATCTTTCCGAAAGATCTGGTTTGCTCTTTGGTGCGCGCCACCGAAATTGAATCGCTCATTTGAAATCTCATCAAATTACTACCTGATTAAGTCAAATCAGACTTGTTGCAATGCTTTTGAAGGCATCGACAGACCGATAAAGCTGCGCTAACGCGATATATTCAGTTGGCTTATGAGCACACTCGATGTCACCCGGACCATAAATCAAGCTTGGGGCAAGTTTTGAGTATTCTGACGCCTCTGTTCCCAGCCCGGAAACCTTGGCGCAACATCCGAGAATGCGTTTGGCGGCCGTCACGAGATAATGGTCCTCTTCAAGTTCAGGAGGGGGTGCTTCCATTTTCACGTGAAGGTCAATCCCGTGCGCAATAGAAGATTTTTTAATCTCTTCAACAACGAAACCTGGGTCAAATGATTTCGAATAGCGAAATTTCGCAGTGCACGTTGCCAATCCAACTGTAGTGTTCGGAAAGGCACCGTAATTGTCGATTACGAAGTTCAGGTCGCAAAACGGTGGGTCGTATTGATTGTCCTGAAGTTGCACATCGTCGCGAAGACGGCGATGAAGCGAACTTAAGTCGTTCAGAAAAGGAATGAGCGCGAGATTTGCATTTTTCCCTTTTCCAGTTGAGGAGTGCGCCTGCACGCCTTTTGCATGTGCAACAAATTGAATATCGACCCGATGACCTCGCACCAGATTGAGGCTTGTTGGCTCGGCGACAATAAAACATTGGGGAGTATGCTTTACATTAAGAATTTGACTGCGAGCGACCACTTCGCGGACACCTTGCTTTCCTGCCTCCTCGTCTGCGGTAAAAACCAATGTCGGCCGATCTTCTGGATGAAGGCTCTTAGCGGCAATAATAAATGCTGCAATTGGCCCTTTCATGTCTGATGCCCCGAGACCGTACAGGTTGTCCCCTTCGATTACTGATTCGAACGGTCTACGGACCCAACCGGTGTCCGGAACCGTATCAAGATGCCCCGCAAAAGCTAGTTTCGAGTTGCTCCCTGGGTAGCGGGCAACAATGTTCCTTTTCGCTGTTCCACGATCGTCGATATAATCGATAATTTCCAAATCCCAATCATGCAGCTCACTTTCGATCAAGTCTGCAATGGGCAAGTTGGAAACAAAACTCCGTGAATCGATCGAGATCATGCGTTTTAATAGATCGAGCGTGAGATCGTAATCGGACATTTGCATTTGTATTTTCTCGGTTGAATAAGTACCGCAGTGTTTTTGTGCAAAATTGTTTGGTCAAGCGCAAAAATTAGAACAGAGGAAACTAAAATATGAGATTGTCACAATTCGATGTGTTGTTACTATCTGGCTTTCAGGGAGGCTGCCGTGCAACATATCTCTTCGCGTTTCGCCGATGCTGCAAAGGAGATTCTTTGTAATTTCCAGGCCCGCATGCATCAGTCTGTACAGATGTATGCAGGTTGCAATGTAATGTCCCCTGCGGCGGAGCACGCACTGGCGAATTCGATGGGTATGATCCCTGCGATTGGCGCGCCCCACGCGAAGCTTCAGCCAGGAACTAAGGAAATTTCTGACCTGGAAGAGCTGGTAGAGGGCCAGTTGCAGGACCTTTTTGATGGCGAATGGTCAGAATGCCGCCTGCAAAGCTGCACCTACGCCAATATGGCGGTGTATCTGGCGTTTTCACGGGTTGGTGACAGCATCGCTACCATCTCCGCTCCTGATGGGGGGCACGTCAGTCATCAGGCAACGGGGACGATCGGGATGCTTGGGCGAACTGCTATCCGTTTGCCATTTGACTACTCGAGATGTTCGGTCGACGATCAGGCTGCGGCCGCCCTTATCAAGGTGGCTCGCCCCAGTATCGTCATGCTCGGCGGCAGTGTGATGCTAGCTCCGTATAACACAAGAGAACTTGTAGTAGCGGCGCATGCTGTCGGCGCAGTGGTGGTTTATGATGCGTCGCACGTGGCTGGCCTAATTGCGGGTGGTCGATTTCAGAACCCGATGGCAATGGGTATCGACATCATGACTGCTTCGACCTATAAAACGCTCGGCGGTCCATCGGGTGGCATTCTGGTTGGAAACAAAAAAAGTCAAGGCGACCTGATCAGAAAGCTTGTTACTGGATCAATGGCTTCCAATTACGACGCTGGTCGGCTGCTGGCTTTGTCCACAGCGCTCAGCGAGGCAAAAGCGTTCATGGGAGACTATGCCGACGCTATGCTGAAAAATTCCGCAGTATTGTCTCGGAGTTTGGAGGGTTTTGGCATTCCATTGCATCATGCCCCGATCGACCAGCCAGCACCGACGCATCAGGCGCTAGTACTTTGCAGCAGCCCTGAGTCGGCGAAATCACTGGTCACCCGCGCCGAGGCGATTGGGCTGTTATTTGGCGCAGCCCCCGTACCGGGAAGACCTACGAACGGCGGTGTACGCTTGGGGACGCAAGCGATCACTCGCCTTGGTGTAACAGAAACCGAAATCGCAAAGATTGCTGAGGTCTTCGCTGCCGCGTGGCGAGGGGAAGATGTATATCAGTATCAATCTGATATTGTAAATATCGCTAGTCGCCTTAATCGTGTCTACTATACATATGACAACAATTCCGGAACGTTGTAATTCTTGTATTTTTTCATGTTGAACACAGCCTATCGATATTTTTATGCAATCGCTGAGGAACGCTCTCTTAGGCGAGCGGCGGAGCGCGTACATATCTCTGCGTCAGCACTTAGTCGGCAGGTTCGTCTGCTTGAGGACGAATTCGGGCTGAAACTTATTGAAAATCACGGCCGCTGTATTGTCCTCACAAGTGCCGGTAATATATTGCGCGAGCATATTCGCCAGTTGATGGTGCAGGATGCAAACGTCAAGGAAGAAATCCGAGCTTCCACCGGCGTCCAATTCGGACACGTCAGAGTCGGCTCCGGGTATGGATACGCAAGCGATCTTGCGAATTTGGTAATTCCTGAGTTTTGCAAGTTTCATCCGCAAATGACATTTTCTATAAATATCGGAAATGGTGACTCAATACTGAGAATGGTCATAGACGAAATCGTCGATCTTGGAATAACACTGAATCCGCCACAACATCATCTAATTGATGTTTTACACTCTTCGCCGTCGCCTCTGCTTGTTATTGTTCCCGCTGGGCACCCGTTAGCCGAAATGGAATCTCTTGCCCTTCCGGACTTGCAGCCCTTCCCTATCGCTCTTTTGCCGCCACAACACAGCGTCCGAAGAAGTATCAAACTTGCCGAAGACGCGGAAGGAATCAGACTGCAGGAAAAACTTGAGAGCAATTCATACGAAGTACTCAAATCGTATGTCCGACACGGCTTGGGGATATCGATTCTGCCGGAGTTCGTAGTTAAAGAAGATGGGTGGCAAACAACGTTTGCACTCGTGCCACTGCGACACGTTTTGCTAACTGGTACCCAATCCAGAATTATCGCACGACGCGGAAGAAAATTTCCGGCGGCCGCGTCCGAATTTTTAACTTCCATCCTTGAACGCCATCGCGCATTTTCCAGCGACAGCGGCGAAAACCTGATCTGAGCACGCTACTGATACTATTGGGAAGGCTACGTGGAGCTGAGTGTCTTCGACATTTTTAGAATTGGGATCGGCCCGTCAAGTTCGCACACTGTCGGACCTATGCGAGCGTCCGCAATGTTTATCAATGCGCTTAAAACCAATAATTTGCTTGACTCAACGGTTAGGATGCGTATTGAGCTATATGGCTCGTTAGGCGCAACTGGGAAAGGTCATGGGACTGATAAGGGTGTCACGTTAGGATTGATGGGATACACTCCCGAGACCGTTGCTAGCGACGCGATTGACGACACGATCGAATTGGTTAAGCGTATGAAAAAAATCAGGCTGGCTGACGCGAACTCGATCATTGATTTTTCTTTGGAAAAAGATATTGGTTTTTACAGAAAATCGCTTGGTGACCATCCAAATGGGATCGTTTTCACGGCTTCGGGAATCGACGGTGTCCTGCTGAAACGTACCTATTTTTCGGTTGGTGGTGGTTTTGTTGTAACTCAAGAAAGCGAAGATTCATCTGCATCTGACGATCGTGTCATCCCTACTTTTAAATTCACAACTGGTGCAGAACTGTTGCTGCTCTGTGAACAGGAGAATTTGAATATAGCAGACGTCATGTTTGCTCGGGAGAAAACGTGGCGATCCGAAGATACGATCCGTCAAGACATTCTACAGTTATGGGACGTCATGCGAGCGTGCGTCGAACGGGGATTGTCCGCAGAAGGCGCTTTGCCGGGACCGTACGCGGTCAAACGTCGTGCTGCAGAATTGGTCAGGAAATTGGCAGTCGTATCAGAAAGCAGCAGTTCACAACGCTGTCAGGATTCGACTGACTGGCTGAACATTTTTGCGATGGCGGTAAGTGAAGAAAATGCAAGTGGAGGGCATATCGTCACCGCTCCGACAAATGGCGCGGCAGGCGTTATTCCGGCGGTTTTATACCACTATATGAAGTTCCACCGTGCTGCAACCGACGACGACGCAGTATCATTTATTTTAACCGCCGGTGCTATCGGAATCCTTTACAAAATTAACGCATCGATATCGGGCGCCGAAGTCGGATGCCAGGGAGAGGTAGGCGTTGCGTGTTCAATGGCGGCTGCGGCATTATGTGCCGTAATGGGGGGTAGCCCTGAACAGGTAGAGAATGCTGCCGAGATTGGTATGGAACATAATCTGGGTCTGACTTGTGACCCGGTCGGCGGACAAGTCCAAATACCGTGCATCGAGCGAAACGCCATGGGTGCAGTAAAAGCGGCAAACGCTGCCAAGATAAGTTTGTTGGGAGACGGTAAGCACTATGTGTCTCTTGATGCGGTCATTAAGACCATGATGCAGACCGGATCTGATATGAAAAACAAGTACAAGGAAACTTCTCGGGGAGGCTTAGCCGTGAACATTGTCGAATGCTGATATTTGTTCGCGCCAGGTGAGGTTGGGGAGACCATATCCGGTCGCTATGGGTAAATTTTGAACCGCGTATTCAAGAGCCTTATTATGGCCGATTCTTATTGATTCCCCGCGCCGCATCTGCAACGACGTATCAGTCGTCCCGATCACTTGAAACCCCAGACGTTGGTAAAGGTTTATTGCCCTGTTCCTTTTCAGAACACTTAGCGCGACGGGCCCGCGTGCCCTGTCTGCGTGCGACAAGAGATCTCCGATCACTCGGGTCGCAATGCCTTTGCCTTGATGAGTCGGCGTAATTTGGATTTGCACGGTGGTCCATTCATTTGGAGCGCGCGAAAACTAGAACAATCCGAGTCTTTCGGATCCGTAACAGATAATGTTTGCGTCACCGAAGCGATAGCGGATGAGACGCTCCCAGTGCGCCTGCTCGTCTGCCCGCTCCCCAGCTTGTTCTGGATGTTCGCTCATCGTCGCTATGCGCAGATGAAGAGAAATGTCTCGTCCGCTGACGTCGCCGGGCGTAATGTAAGTTCAATGTGTTTCATCCGTGCCTGACGAGGGTGCAAGTAGCAACGCCCCAATTATTTTAAATCTTGCACACGTTGTCGACCGTCCGCTTTTGGCCGGTCGCGGAAGGTCGCAGGTAAAGTGTCGATCCGGACGCCGCGCCGGGGCGCGAACTTTTCCGTACCCGGACCCACTGGCAACGCTCGCACTGCAGTCTCTCAAGGTTGGCTATCGGAGGCTATGTTCACGCACAAGCCTCAATCAATCGACGAGTGGCAAGCATGAACAGCGCAACAATCGACCACCCGAACATTGTTCTCGACACGCTGCTCGCCAAAGGTGGCCGCGCCCATCGCATCGCCAGACTAACAGCGCTTCACGAGATCTGCCGCAGGCATCAGGAGTCTGGCTCGCGCGATTTTTCTCTCCCGACGATCGGTCGCCTGACTGAGACGGAAGGCATTCTCAAGGGGCGCGTCCTCTACAACATGCAATCGGAGGATTACCGCTTGCTGATACCCGCCTGGGCCACATACGCCGGGCCAGCGACGTCTCAATCAATGAAGCCGCTGGCAAGCCATGAATACCTCATGCGTATTCATGCCCCTCCGATCCGTTCCGTCATGCAGACGATCATCGGGGAGCGAGACAAGCTCCGGGAAGAGGTCAACCTTCTGAAGGCCAGCACGCAAGTCGTCGTGGACGGCGCCCAATCGGTGTCCGTGCACCGGGAGCCGCCATCGTGTTGCCGACAACGACGAGCGGCTTCAACGCGCAGCTCACTCCTTCAGAACGAAAAGCGTTGGAGAAGGCGGTCTCGGCCGACTACCTCGAAAGACATGGCTTACGCGAAGGCAGTCATGGCGAGATCGTGAACGAACGGGGTCGCACTGTGTTCGATGTCGGCTTCGCGCCTGCGATACGCAAGGTCCTTGACCTGAACTGCCAATCAACAAAACGATGTGTTTCGATATATGCATACATCGAAACGAATTATTCCCGGAGACCCCGCCGCAGAACACTTCCGCGCTCTTTGCCCCCCAAACTATGTACTCCGCGGGTATAGGTCCAGAGGCATGGATGGATGCTTTCGGGATGGATGACGGATGCGGACATTGCATTGCGGAGATACCTGTATGGATGTACAGTATCTTACACAGTCATTCGCGGGTGCAAGCTGGCACCTTTTATTTCTCCGAGGAGCGCGCCGTGGACGTGCCCGTGCGCAGGACACATCCGATGCCTAAAGTCGCCGCGTGGGTTTCGAGCCTGCGCGAGGCGTTCGGGGGTGCCGTGATTGACGACGCGATCCGGCGGGGTAGGGCTGGAGAACCGACGTTCTTCGCCAGCGAGAACGGTCGCACAGTGGGTACACCGGCACCCGCGACCACGAACGCCTGGATCGTCGACCGGGCCGTTGCCGATCGCCACTTCTGTGCAGGGTGCGACGGTTCGTGTGTCGGTACCGGGCAGCGCTGCCCGGCACGATAAACTGCCCCGTGTTCGAACGGAGGTTACCTTGTACCGGCTTGCCCTGCCCGTCCTGCTGCTCATTGCTTTGCCGGCGCTCGCCGAAACAGTCGGAGCCGGTTCGAGCCGATATGTCGAGATATGGAACCCGCCCGAGGCCCGGCACAAGCCTAACCCATCAGGTACTGTCGCGCGGAATGTGCACAGACGGGACATGAGTCGATCGCGAGCGAATGCGCGACCGCGGCTGGCGAGAAGTGCGTCGATACCACCCATGGCCAGCGGCGCCGAGGCCGGCGAGGTACCTCGCATTCCGCCAATCATCGGTCCGGACGGTCGGCCGTTCACCGTGTAGGCAAACCGTGGTCAATATCCGGCGGAGATGAGGATGGACATCCTGTGTGGCACGGCCGGCTGGACAGATAAGTCCCTCATCGCCTGCGAGCGTTTTTATCCGCGCGGGTGCAGCACCGCCGAAGCCCGGCTGCGATACTACGCATCACAGTTTCCGCTCGTTGGGGTGGATTCGAGCTTCTACGGGGTGCCATCGGCATCAAACTCTCAGCTATGGGCCGAACGTACACCCGACGGCTTCACGTTCAACATGAAGGCGTTCAGATTGTTGACGGCGCATCAGACGCCACGTGAGTCGCTGTCGATGGACATCGCGGCGGTCATGCCCGACAGCCGCAAGAAGAACCTCTACTACCGTGATGTGCCCGCCGACGTGCTCGATGAACTGTGGCGCCGCTTTCGCGAAGCGCTCGATCCTCTTCGCCGGGCCAACCGGCTTGGCGCCATCCTGTTCCAGTTTCCACCCTGGCTGACCAGCGCACCGGAAGGCATCGCGCATGTCGAAGAGTGCGCACACCGAATGACCGGGTATCTCGTCGCGGTCGAATTCAGGAACAGCTCGTGGCTTGACGAGCGCCATCGCGCATCGACCCTCGATCTGCTCAAGGCGTATGACCTGCTTCACGTCGTCATGAACGCACCTGAAGGCGTCAAGAACCGCGCGCATACCTTATGGGATGTCACCAATCCGGAACTGGCATTGGTGCGACTGCACGGCAGGAACACAGCGACCTGGAATGCCACGGGTGCAACGTCTGCGTCTGTCCGGTTCGACTACGATTACAGTAACGAAGAGCTCGCCGAACTCGCGGGGTCCATCAGCGACATTGCATCGCGTGTCGCCAGAACGCATGTGATTTTCAACAACTGCCTCGAAGATCAGGGACAGCGCAACGCGCGCATGCTCATGAACCTTCTTCTCGGAGATTCCCCAGTAGCAACGACGTAATGAGCGATCAACCCCGGCGAATTGCCCACCTCGACATGGATGCGTTCTACGCGTCCGTCGAGTTGCTACGTTATCCAGAACTTCGCGGCCAGCCGGTGGTAATCGGTGGCGGCCGCAACGCAACGCCGGAAACGCTGCCCGATGGTACGCGACGCTTCAGGCGGCTGCGCGACTATGCGGGCCGTGGCGTCGTGACGACATCCACCTACGAGGCGCGCGCGCTCGGCGTATTCTCGGCGATGGGAATGATGAAGGCGGCGCAACTCGCTCCAGATGCAATCCTGTTGCCGACCGACTTCGACTCTTACCGCCATTACTCGCGGCTCTTCAAGGCAGCGGTCGCGACGTTCACGACGCAGATCCAGGATCGCGGAATTGATGAGATCTACATCGACCTGACCGACGTGCGAGGCGAATCGCGAGAGATCGGCGCAGCGATCAAGCAGGCGGTGCGCGATGCGACCGGGCTAACGTGTTCGATCTGCATCGCACCGAACAAGCTGCTCGCGAAGATCGGCTCAGAGCTCGACAAACCGGACGGACTAACGATCCTGACAGCAGCCGACGTTTCCTCGCGCATCTGGCCGCTGGCCGCGCGCAAAGTGAACGGCATCGGACCGAAAGCCAGCGAGAAGTTCACTTTACTCGGCATTCATACCGTCGGTGACCTTGCAGGCGCGGCACCCGAATTTCTACAGACACACTTCGGGCTGCGCTACGCCACGTGGCTGAAGGAAGTCGCACACGGTATCGACGAGCGGCCAGTCGTCGTGTCGTCGGAACCCAAGTCGATGAGCCGTGAGACCACGTTCGAGCGCGACCTTCACCCGCTCCGTGACCGCCCCTTACTCTCAGAGACCTTCACACGACTCTGCGTCCGCGTCGCAGAGGATCTGCAACGTAAGGGATATATCGGACGCACCGTCGGGATCAAGTTGCGCTTCGATACCTTTGAAACCGTCACACGTGACCTGAGTATCCCGGTAGCAACGGCTGACGCAATCACAATTCGCCGTGCGGCCACTGAATGTCTGAAACGCATCCCCCTGAAGCGCCCCTTGCGGCTACTCGGCGTGCGCGTCAGCGCACTGGAGAGCTCCGCGAATCTTCGTTTCGTTCAGTCCTATCAGCCCGACCTGTTCGAGGCATCGTCAATTGACGAGCCGCCCCTTTAGCCCGCCCAACAAAGCGGTAACAAAGTGTAAATGTGAACTATCACAAGGCACGGTCCATACGATCGGCAAGCTCATTGCTCCACCTGATCCATCACGATGCTGATTCAGTGCGTCCATTGCAGCAAAGCGGCCTCTATGGATAATCGAACATGATCGAAGCATCCCGGAGTCGTGCAAAATGGACCAGGTAATGCGCATGAAGGACGTCGTCAAGAAAATCGGCCTGTGCCGTGCAACCATTTACGCGATGATCAGCCGGGGAGAATTCCCGCGCCCCATCCGCATCGGTGAGCGCGCGACCGGATGGCGTGAGTCCGAACTGGAAGCGTGGCTTGCCAACCGGTCAGCGACGAGAGAGCAAACGGCACGGCCTCTTTCGCAGAGTCACTAATTTTGCTTGCCCGTATCAGGACTCACCCCACTGCCAGCATCGTTCCCCTGCATCCCGCAGCGTCGCACCGGCAGATGTAGCACTGCCTGATCTCATCATCGGCCGGCTCGTCGGTCACTAACTGGTAGTCCAGGAACAGCTCATCGCCAGGCGCGATCGCGACCGACGCATGGATAAAGACGCGATCATCGATTTCGATGGCCTCACAATTTGCATCGCACGAGTGATTGAGCCAGCGCGCGCTGTTTCCCCGTTGCCCGCCGTCAATCACACGTCCATCCGACAGCCCAAAAAAGTAAGTGTGACCCTGCGTGCCTTCATTTTGGTGTTGCCTGACTGCCCTTTGCCATCTGATCAGATCACCCTTGTATTCGAGAATCCGCTCGCCGGGTTCGAGCGCCTGAAGCGCGAATACGCCTTGCCCGTGCACGGGCGAGCGCCGGACCACCACACGTCGCTGCATGACCTGCCTTTCCTCTCGCTCATTGTCGAAGTGAAGTATAGGGTGGCCCTTACTGCCTATGTGTATTTCTTGAAGTACTTGACCATGTTCCATACCGCGAGCAGCATCATCACCGAGACCGGCCAGAAGAGGAGATAGACAGGCAAACGCAGCGGTGCGACGAGCCACACGATGGCCGTCAGCGGTATCACCCCAAATGCAAGCCCATGTTTTGCACGGTGGTAGCGGGTCGCAGATTCGTGGCCGCCCTGCGCCCGCCTGACGTGACGCGCCACCAGCCCATCCGTGAGTGCGACCACAACAGCCAGCACAAACTGCGGGATCGTCATCAGCAACATCGAGACGCGAACGCCGAACAGCTTCATTCCGACCATCGCCACGATCAGCACCTCGCGTGCTGATCCGGTAAATGCGGGCCGGAGCATGGAGCCGAGGCCCTGAGCCGGCAGTGTCCCGGCCTGCCAGGCGCGCGCAGAGGCATCGACGCCCGTCCAGCCAAACCAGCTCCAGTAAGCGAGGTCTGCGGCACGCCTTGCGAGTTCGCGATCTGATGTCTGCTCCAGGTAATAACGGAGCAGCGTCTCAATCCCGCCCACGGGATCGCCCCGCCATAAAAAGTGGGCTGCCGCGATGTCAGCCAGTACCGACAGAAGCGATGCCAGCACCACCCATAGCATCGCATGGATCGCCAGATCGACGATCCAGAAAAACGACTTCACACCGTCCGCGTTGCCATCCCGGCGCGTCGCACTCATGCCCGCTCCTCTCAGAACCCTGCGCCCTTGCCTTCGACCGCCCAGGGTTCGCTGGCCGAGGGCTCGGTGTGACTGACGACTGGCATGAAGCTGCCCACTGCGCCGCCGATAACGTCCGGCGCCACCCCACCTGCATCATCGAACGGCGATACGGCCTGCACATAGGACGTGTATTTCGCGCGCATATCGGCTACCACCTCATCCAGTCCCGGCAGCATGACCGGATCGTTTTTCTCCAGCAGCGGCAGCCGCACCTTCACCAGCTGGCCGCCCTCAATCAGCGCAAAGGCCTGCCCCTTCGGCAACTGCGTGAGCTCGGAGGGCTGCAACATCGGCACCGGGCGTACCGAAATCTGGTCGTGCGTCTGCGCCGTGAAATGTACGCCCTCCCCGCGTCGGACAGCATCCGTCGCCGACGAGGCGAGTGTCAGCGTCTTCACGTCGACCATCGGCAACTGGTCGGTGAGGATCTGCGCGGTCGTCACGTATTTCACACGCAGCATCACGAGCGTGTTGAAGTTGCCGAAGATCTGCTCGGCCTTGGCCCGCGAACCAATCTTCGCTTCCACGTCGGCGCTCGTCTGCGTGTAGGCCGTCACCTGATAACCGGCCCCGCCTGCCTTGTTCACCATCGGCACGAATTCGTCGCCGACCAGTTCGTTGAATTCGTCCGCGTGGATCGATACGCGGCGCCTGCCGCCAGCGGTGCTCTGGCCGTAACCATGCCCGTACTTGTAGATCCGGCCGGCAGTTGACGTGAGATCCGCGAACATCGCGTTGCCGACCACGCCCGCGACCTCGAAGTCGGACAACGCATCGAGCCCGACGTATACGATCCCGCCGCGGTCCATCACCCGGTTCCAGTCGAACACCGGGCGCGGGTCGTCCGGATCGCTGTAGTCGGGCGACAGCAGCTCCGACGTCCGCCCTGTGGTGAGCTTTTCCAGGAGGGGATAGAGGGAGGAGATCAGCTTGTCGAAGTAAGAACGCTCGTTGCTGATCACCGACAGCAAACCGTTCGCGATCGGATCGGTCCAGCCCTGCTGACGGATCAGGTTCGCAACCTGCAGCACTTCCTGGTTGCGCTGCAGGCGCATCGCCTGCTTCGCCTCCTCCTTCTCGAGTGGCTCCAGCCCATCTTCCCAGCCAGGATGGTCACGATCGAGCCAGAAGCGGAAATACCGCAGCGCCAAGCCGTCGATATTCACCGCATTCTGGTAGATCATCTCGTAGGTCGGACGGATACCAAGCGCGCTCATCGCACGGGCCATCACGTTCACGAAGCGCCAGACGAAATCGCGGAACGCTGCCGACTGGCCTTCCTTCGGCAGGTTGCCCGCGATGCGGGTCGCGACTTCCGTGATCCGCGAGTAGGTGCCGATCGGGCTGTAACGTGCGGAGCGGTCCGGGTAGCCCAGATGGAAGAAGGTGAACTCGCCCTCGCGACCGCAACGCTTCGCCTCCGCATACATGCGTAGCAGCAGGTCGACGTCGCCCTTCGGATCGAACACGATCACGACATCGCCACGACGGATATCCTGGGCGACCAGGACCTCGCACAGGCGGGTCTTGCCGACGCGTGTCGTGCCAAGCACCGCCATGTGACCAACACGCTCGCCGAGGTCAAACCAGACATCGCGCTCCTCCGGTTCGACACCGTGCAGGGCGGCATCGCCGCCAACGGGCGGCAGCGGCGCGACCGGATTCCACCAGCCCGTCTGGCACGTGATCCGCGCGAGTCGTGCGTCAGGATGACGCCGCTCATAGTCCCTCGCGTGATCGTAGAGATCGTTACGCGCCAGCAGTCGCCGGTTTTCGGGAAGGTGAACCTGATAGAGGCGCTGCGTGTGAATGCCGCTCCACCGGAAACCACGGCCGAGAAACACCTCCCTGTTCGAGTATGGAATCGTCGCAGCCGGGATCACGTACTGCGGCAGGCGCCGCAGGTTGCGCTGAAAACGGATCAGTTGCCAGCCCTGCCTGGCACGCACCCACGCCAGGGCAAGCAATCCGAGCGTTGTGACACCGTCGGTCGCCGGGGTCACTAAAAACAGTGCGGGATGGGACCAGAGCACGCCCGTTGCGGCGAGTGCGGCAACCGACGACAGCAGTTCGACGGGTCTGCGGAAGCGGTTCTCGACTGGATAGGCCATCGCTCGCCGCCCCGTCCTGGCCCCTACGACTGCGACAGGCCGTCGGCGTCCTGCGCCGGCTTCTGCCTGGACTGGATCATCGCGTTCGGCGACGGAACAGGATTGAAGAACCGCTCGGGCTCGGGCACGAGCATTACCGACAGCTGCCGTCCTCCCGCCCCCTTGATCGTGTAATGAAGCAGGTAGGATCGCGCGGCACCGCCCGAATCCGCCGCCACCGGATAGCCCGACTTCTGGAAATCGCGCTGTAGCTGCTTCCACGGCTCAGGCGCTCTGCCGTTCTCATCGGGCGTCTGTTCGATCGCCTCCAGGTGCGCCTGCGCGAAGTCGCGGAAGACGGCTGGTGTCACGAGCAGCATGCCTTCCGGCACGAAGTGCACCCGCGCCATCGACTCGTTGTATGGCAGTGTGCCGGTTGCAATCCCTTCCTGGACCCAGGCCATGAAACGCTCGGCGTTCGGTCGCGGTTGCCGGCCGCCCGCGTGTGAAGCCACGGACCGTGCCGGCGCCTTCGCTTTCTGCTTCGGGCGCATCGGTGGAGCGACCTGGTCGGGCACAGGTTGGTCTGCCGTATGCGCCTTCCCGTCGCGAACTGCTTCAGCCTGCAACGTCGATGCGCTCTCGAAGTCAGGCAGAAAATCTGGCGAGCCGACGTGGGAAACCGGCTGCGGGACAGTTGCCGTTGGCACCGGGATGGGCTCATCGACTGCTGCGCCAGTCAGATCAGGCATGACGAGCAACATGGGCAACGCTGCGTCGGTTCCCGCCGTGGGCGCGCCCTCATGGACAGCCGTTGCCTCAGCGGGTCCCGGTTGAACCGGCTCGTCCGCGTCCGGCGAAGCGGACTGGACGTCTACCGTATTGCTAGACCCCGGTGATGCATTGTCGGCCGGCGACGCCGCCGCGTCCATTCCAGCCTCGACCACCCGCACCGCACCGGGCGGGAGCGCACGCGGGTACTGACCTGGATCGGCAAACAGCCGGTCAAGCGGAAAACGCAGCACCGTAAAGGTCTGCTTCCAGGTTCCCACCGTCACCTCAACGGTCCAGATCGCGCCGCCTTCCGGTGTGGGAACGAGCGCGCCATACTCCTGCCAGGTGTCGAAGAGCCGGTTGTTGTCAGCCGGGATACCGGCCGCACCAGGCTGCTGCCGTTCGTTTCGGGCCAGCCACGCCCGCACGGCTTCAGCGAGCGTCTTCGCGACACACCACAGGGATTCGCCGTCGCAGTAACCGGTGGCGCCCGCACGGTTCATCGGCAGCTCGCCTTCGGCGAGCAACCGCCGCAACCCGCCCATCAACCGCTCGATCAGCGGAACCGCGCGCGCTGTCGCAAAGCGGGTGCGAGGGCCCGAGAGCAGGTTCAGCGCAACTGAACGCCGGTCCGCTTCCCCCACAATCTTCGCGAGTGCCCCGTCCTTTGCATTGGCGTCGCCGGAGAGATACGCTGCCAGTTCATCGATGACTGGCGGATATTGAGCGAGCCAGGCGAGCGATGCGGAGGGAACGAGGCGCTGGAGCAGCACGATGGACAGCCGCGCGTGCGCGCCGTAGTCGCGCTGTGCCGGTTCCGGGAAATCTACCCGGTACCACTCGCCACCCTGCCCGTTCATGCTGCCCGCCAGCGGCACCCAGGGACGCGCAGTCGCACCAATCACGATTTCAATGTTCAGGTCTGCCAGGGGTTTGCCGATGTCGTGCAGCAGCGCGGCGACCAGCACGGCATAACTATATCGCGCGCCGTGCTGCATCTGGTTTTCGGGACTGGCGCCGAGCGGCAGCCGGTAGCCTTCGCGGAAATGCAGCGCAGACCGTGCCACCTCGAACAGATGGATCAGCAGGCCACCGGGCTGTGCGTGATGATGGGATTCCGATGCGGGCAATAGTTGCACGAATTCGGTGAGTTGCCGGATCAGCGGCTCGACGTCCCTCCGTTCACTTTCCGCCGACAGGCCCAGGCTGCTTCCGATACTGCGCACTGGGCCCTGTATGCCGGTTCGCACAAGGAGCTCACCGGACGCGAGCACTGGCAGATGCTGCGCAGACGGCTGCGAGCGCCGCAGTGTCGGAGCGGCGACGGGTGCAGCAGGCAACGCTGGCTGGGAGAGCCTCGTGGAGGCCGCTGAAGCGCGTCCCAGCCAGGTCAGGGCGGTACTGAGTGCCATGTGGGCTCGCAGGAGATAAGTGCAATTGGGCTGCGCGGCGTGCGCAGTGCCTCGCTCGACTGTCCCCACAGTACGCAGTCGCCCTCACTCCCGGTCCAAAATAACTGCACGGCAAGCAGACGTCGCATGCAGTCATGTCGAACGCGCGGAGACCGGAAATCTCGGTCAGCCAGGCTGTCCCTTCCTAGCCCTTTCCGACCTTTCCCGGCGTGCGCCGTAGCGTTTTTCTCCGTTGCCGCAGCAGCCTTTTTTACCCTTCACCCTTTGCGCCTTTCAGCGGGTGAAGCGACTCATCCCAGGCTTCACCCGTGGCCTTTGGATAAGGCCCTTCCCTTTTGATCGTCCTTTGTTCCCCTTGCCTTTGCAGCCTTCCGCCAACGCCTTTGTATCGCGCTGGACAGTCTGTCCTGGCAACGACCTAGCGACCAGGCAGTCGGCAAAAACCTGCCGGCCCGGGCGCACACACCGGCAGGTATCGGGCCCCTCCGCGCGCCATCGCTGCCTACAGTGAACCCGTCGGTCCGCTCCCCCTGGGCCGACGCGCGCTGTTGGCCTGCCGGGATGCTCCCCGCGTCCGGCAGGCTCTTTTTCTGGTTTTCGTGATCATCGGCGCGACGTGGGGACTGGCAACAACGGATGAGGTCAATGGTGAGGTATGTGTGGATCGTTCTGGTGGGTGCAGTGATGTCCGGACTGGCGCTCCGTTGCCGGGCCGACTGCATCGATGACGCCGCGCGCTTTCATCACGTGAACGTGCGGCTCGTCCGCGCGATTGCCACCGTCGAGTCCGGACAGCACGCGAACGTCGTCCATCTGAATGCTGACGGCAGCACCGATATCGGCCTGATGCAGATCAACAGCCGGTGGCTGGTGACGCTCTCGCGCTTTGGCATCTCGCGTGCCGATCTCCATGACCGCTGCACCAACGCCTATGTCGGCGCATGGATCCTGTCGCAGAACCTTCACCGACTCGGCGTGAACTGGGACGCCGTCGGCGCCTACAACGCCGGGGCGCACGAGAGGCGCATCGCGTACGCACGCCGCGTGTATCGGGCACTCAACACGGCAGCGTCACACCTGCCTTCAGCATCGTCCGATCCGACGGTCGTTCAGCAAGGTGCGCCGGCTTCCGGGCTGATCACAAAGCTGTTCCAGCCTCTCACATGGGGAGGCGTTCGATGAGCCGGCTCACGTACGAATACGCGATCGAGGTACTGAACGACTACCTCGGTCCGCTGCAACCGATGCTCGCGGACCCCGACGTGCAGGAAATCATGGTCAACCGCGCCGACGCGATCTTCGTCGAGCGCAACGGGAGCGTCACATACGTCGCCGGGTGCGAGCTCGATCCCGATGCGCTCGACCGCGCCATCACGATCCTCGCGAACGTCAATGCAAAGGAGCAGACGCCGCTGCTCGACGCGCGCCTGCCTGGCCTGCGCCTCGCTGCTGCCCGGCATCCGGTTGCTGTACACGGCGACATGATGTCGATCAGAAAGCATTCGCGTCGACGTATTGGACTTGCCGACTATGAGCGCAGCGGTGCGTTCGATGTACTTCGAGGTGCGTCACCGCTCACCGCGCGCCGCCGCCATGCCGCGCTGCTGGAGCGTCTGGCTGCGGGTGGCGCTGCGCTGCGCGAGTTCTTCGAATGGGTCATGCGCGAGCGCATCAACGTTGCGTTTTCGGGCGGTACCTCGTCCGGCAAGACCACACTGCTCAACGCGATGATCGATGCCGTACCGCAGGCAGATCGCGTCGTCACCATCGAGGACACGGCCGAGCTGCAGGTGCATACGCCCAATCACGTCGCGTTCGAGACCAGGCTCGGCATTACGATCCGCGACCTCGTGCGCTTCTCGCTGCGGGTACACCCGGACCGGATCATCGTCGGTGAAGTCCGGGGCGCCGAAGCTTTCGACCTGATGGAAGCGCTGAACACCGGACACCCCGGCTCCATCGTCTCGTTCCATGCCGACTCTTCCGACACCGCGCCCGCCCGGCTGGAATCGCTGATCCGGATGAGCGACGAAGGCCGGCTCCTCTCCATCGACGACCTGCGCCAGAAGATCGCCTCCACATTCCGGTTCTTCGTGCACGCCGAGCGCCAGGGTGCAGTGCGTGGCCCGGTCGAAATCCGCGAAGTGCTCGGCGCCGGGAATGGGCGCTACCAGACACGTTGTCTCTTCTCCCGTTTCGCCTCGCATGAGGAGATGGCCCATGCATGATCAGCATCATCGTGCCCGCCTGCCACGCAGCGCCAGCCGGGTCATCTCCGCATGCCGCCAGCACGGCGCGGATCTGCGCGATGCATCGCGCACCCTCGTCGTCCGGCACCCGCGGGCGCTGCGCCTGATTTTCGCGGCCCTCTGGCTCGGCACGATTCCCGCCATCGCGCATGCCGGCATCTGGAACGGTGGCCTGTGCACCGTCTACCAGGACGTGCTCGATAACGAACTGCTGGAGGTCGTCTCGCTCTCCGCGCTCGTCGGCTCGATCGTGCTGTGGCTGCTCGACGACGGCCGCAGCAACATCAAGACGCATGTGCTGCGCGGCGTGCTCGGCACGCTGGCGATCCTGAACATGCCGCTGCTCTGGGCGCAGGTGTTCAACCATGGCGCCGCATGCACGGGCAGCATCTGAGGCGCTGATATGGAAACGCTTCGTTCCCCCGGGCACGACGCATCCGGCGAACCACCCGATCCACAGGATCCGGCGGACCCGCTTGCGACACGCGTCCGCAAGACCATGCTCGAACCCTTCCTGCTGCTCGGGATCGACCGCAAATGGTGCATTGCCGAGTGTGCCATCGTCATCACGTTCGCAGCAGGTCTGCGTAACGGCTGGGTGCTGCTCGCGGTACTGGTCACGCATCCGGTGCTATGGCTCGCTGTACGGCGCGACCCTGACCAGATCCGCTGCTATACGAAATACAGCCGTCAGGGCGACTACTACGAGCCCCGCCAGTTGCTGCGCCAGAAGATCAATGCCCGTCCCAAAGGCTTTGCCCGGGGGATGCCGTGCTGAAGGCATCTGCCGCCCTATCGCCATTCGATGGCGAACGGCTCGCCCGCGTCGCGCAGCGCACGGATGGTGACCGCCGTTCGACCGCCGAGATGGTGCCGTGGCTGTTCCGCTTCAGTGACTCGCTGATCGTCAACAAGGACTCGTCGGTGATGGCGACGTACGAGTTCTCGGGTCCCGATGCCGATGCGCTCTCGACCGGCCACGTGCTCGAACTCATGGACAACCTGATCACGTCGCTGCGTGACATCGCGCGCCGGCCCGTGACGATGTGGTGGACGGTGCACCGCCGCCGCAGTGCCCGGTACCTAAGCGTACCGATGCCCGATCCAGTTTCGCAACGCGTTGACGATGCGCGGCGCGACACGTTCGAGCGCGGTGCGAACTATGCGAACCGCCGCTTCGTCACCTTTGCACTGGCCCCCGAAGTCGGACTCGACCGGTTTGCGGGCAAGGTCACGCACGGCATGACGCATGACAGGCTGTCGATCGCGCAGTCGCTGATTCAGGCGGTGCGCGGCACCTTTTCCGACCAGTACCTGTTTGCCTATACGGCCTCGGAACTGGCTGCCGCCGTCGAGACCTTCGAGAACATCCTGTTCGGCTTCGTCGCCGGCAATCCGCGACTTGCCTGTCACAGGCTTCGGGGTGGCGCACTGGGCGCATTCATGCACGCGTGCTGCTCGCCGCCCAGTGACCACGTCGCTGCCGTGCCGGTACCGGATATTCCCGCACTGGATCTCGCGATGTGCGATACCGAGGTCCGCCCCGGTCACGACTACCTGCACTTCTACTCGCACGGCCGCCAGCGCTTCGCGATCGCGGCCGGCGTCCCGGCCCGGCGTGACTTCTGGCCGGACAGCGTACGACCCACGAGCCTCGACGGCCTGTTGAAGGTGCCCGGGGAACTGACGGTCAGTCACTGCTTCCGGCTCACCACGCCGACGGTCGCGATGCGCTTCATCGACAGCATCCGCCGCTATCACGAAGGGCGACGGCTCGACACGCGCTCGCTGCTGGCCGCTACGCTGCGCGGCGGAGACACCTCGGGCGCCCGCCAGAACCCCTCCCGCTCGACTGCCGCGGACGATGCCAACCGGCGTATCGGCAAGGTCGAGATGGCCGAGGAAATGTATGGGTACTACAACCTGTCAGTCCTTTCCTTCTCGCCCGTTTTCGAGACCACGCCGTTCGATGACGACGTCGCCATCGAAACGGCGTGGACGCAGGCGGTCGCGACGCACAGGGCCGTCGAGGAAGCGCTGCGCGCGGCGCACTTCACGCCGGTACGCGAAACCCTCCATGCCTTCTCCGCCTTCGCAACGACCATCCCGGGCATGTGGCGCGAATGCGCGCGATGGTCGTTCATCGACACAGCGGCATTGGCACGACTGCTGCCACTGCGCGGCGTGTCGGACGGGCACCGGATCAACGCGCATCTGACGAAAGAGACCGGCACCCGCTGTCCCGCGCTGGCCGCCTTTCCGACCGAGTTCGGCACGCCCTACTGGTTCACCGCATTCCTCGCCGACGTCGGGCACATGCTGATTTGCGGGCGCACCGGATTTGGCAAAACGATCTTCATGCTGCTGTGTGCGACGCTGTTCCGCAAGTATCCAGGTGCATGGCTGTACGGGTTCGACAAGGACCTGTCGATGCGTATCCCGACGATCCTCCAGGGCGGACGATACCTGCAGTTCGATCATGACGCAGCCGGCGCTTCCGATGACGAACGTGCACAGATGAACCCGCTCGTGCTGCTCGCGGACCTCCGGCACCGGGAATTCCTCGTCGAATGGATCGTGATGCTCGTCCAGCAGCGCGGCACCTACCGGGTAACGGCGGGAGACCGCCACGAGCTCGAAACCGCGCTCGCCGCGACGCGCAGCCGCAGCGACCAGCGGCTGTGGCGACTGCGTACGGTCCACGCGTCGCTGCCCGCCGGTCCGCTTGCCGACGAACTGGCATTGTGGGTTGGTCCAGCCGTCCACGCGCACTATTTCGACAACGTGCACGACAGCTTCGACCATAGCTCGAACGCCGGCCGCTGGGTGTCGATGGCGACGGACCGGATTCTCGCCAGTCCGGCCATTGCCCGCCCGTTCCTGTCGTACGTGACCTATCGCATCCAGGATTCGCTCGAGCAGCGGCGCGCCGCGGGCGTCATCGGTCCCACGCTCGTGATGCTTCCGGAAATCTGGAACCTGCTGGACGACGATACGTTCGCCGCGCAGATCGGGAACTGGATCGTCACGATGCGCAAGAAGCTCGGCTGCGTATGGATGGATGCCCAGTCGCCCGAGCAGGTCTCGACCTCGAAGATCTGGCCGCAGATCCGCGACAACGTGCTCGTGCGCGTGTTCGTGCCGGTCGAAAATTTCACACCGTCCGCGAAAGCGGCTTACCAGCGCGATTTCGGTCTGTCCGACGCCCAGATCCGCACGATCCAGCAGCTCGTCGCCAAACGCGACTACTTCGTGACCGAACAGGGCGGCGCGTCACGTCGCATCTCGGTGCCACTGGACCCCACGTCGGTCGCCATCCTGCGATCCGAGATGAGCGCCCAGCTCATGTTCGACCGGCACCTGCATTCCGGGCGTCCGGACTGGAAAGATCGCTACATCGAGGAGGCGATGAATCAGTCCAGCGGGAGTGCGATTTCAGCATCGGAACTGGAAGCCCATCATGCTTAAGCCAACGATTCCCGGCGCGGCGCTCGTCGCTGTCCTGTCGATGATGCTGCACGCGGGTGCGGCTCACGCCGGCGGCGGCCTTGACGGGGGCGCCACCGAAATCACGCAGTTGCTGAACCATGCCGAGCTGGCTTCTTCGGTCGCCCAGCAGGCGCAGATGGTCGAGCAGAACGTCCAGGCGCAGATCACCCGCATTCAACAGTACGTGACGATGGTTCAGAACCTGAAGCAGGTTCCCACCTCACTGATCGACCAGACCATCGCTCCCTACCGCACGCAGCTTGCGAGCTTCCAGTCACTGTCCACCGCTGTCACGCAACTGCAGCAGGCGGCCACTGCCACGAACGGGCTCTTCGGTCGCAGCCTCTCCGAGATGAACACGACGGGCATGTCGCCTTCGCAGTGGCTGTCGGCCTACACGTCGCTTGCCTCGACACGTGGCGGTCTGTATCAGCAACAAATGACACAGGACATGCAGAACCTGGACACGCTCGCGCAGCGCGCGCAGAACCTGCAACAGATCCAGTCGCAGATCCCCGGTGTCACGGGCAATGTGCAGGGCCTGCAGATGCTGAACCAGCAGTCGAATGTGCTCGCTGGCGAAATGGTCGACCTGCATGCACTCGTGCAGCGCCAGGTCATGCAGCAGATGCAGGACCGCATCGCGCAATCGCAGGCCCAGGGCAACGCGGCACAGCTTGCTGCCGCCCGTGCGGCCGCGCTCGGCCAGACCAACCAGCAGGAGCAGCAGACGACGCAGGGCGCGCCCGACTTCGATCTGCTGCAGGACCAGTAGGAGAACCAGGGATGCTGCTGCGCTGGCTGATCCGCCATCTCTGTGCGACGCCCGCCGAGTTGCGCGTGGTGCTGCACGCCCTACAGCAGTACCGCCTGCACAGCCGCGTGCCGTTCGAGGAGCGTGATCCGCACTGGTCGTTCGACCGGCGCATCACCCGCAGCGTACGTCTGTCGCTGCTCGTCGGACTGCTGGTCGTGCATATCGAAAGCCCGCAGGTATTCGCGGCAGCCTGGATCGCACTGCCGCTGGCCCTGCTGATCGCGTTGTTGCGGCTCGGCGGCGCCCTGCGGTAGCGAACCGCTCACCACGGTGCAAACAGGTCACAACAGGTCACGACCATGAACGACGTCATTTCCGTGCTCAACGCACTCTTCGCGGCGATGCAGGCAAAGGGGACGAGCCTGCAGACGCTCTTCCTGTCGGACGGCATGGATCTGCTGGCCGCGCTCGGCCTCGTCATGGCGACGTGGCATGTGTTCCTGTGGCTGCTCGAAGGTGACTTCCCCGGCTTCTTCGCGAACATGTTCCGGCATCTGATCCGGTGCGCGGTGATTCTCGTGCTGCTCACGGCCTGGTCCAGCACCGTGCACAGCTACTTCGTCGACAACATGCAGACGATGGCGTCACGCGTATCCGGCGGCGAAGGAAATCCCGGTGACCTTCTGCGCGCGCTCGTCAATGCCGCGTCGACGATCATGCAGGGCGTGCGCACGGAAGCGGCCCAGGTGTGCGAACAGGTGCCCGACATCACGCCCGATGGCGTGGTGATCCCGAACACCGACCATCAGGTGTGCGGGGCCGCGAACGATGCCGGGGCGAACTCCGCAGGACTGGACTCCATCTGGACCCTGGTCAAAAACCTGCCGCTGATCCTGCTCGCATTTCTCGCGAAGGCGCTCGCGGTCATCGCGATCGCATTGATGACGGTGATCTTCGTGGTGGTCGTGCAGTTCGGCTCGTTTCTGCTCGACATTGCCTTCTGTCTTGGACCGGTGCTGATTCCCTGGTATGTCCTGCCGGCGGGCGAATTTCTTTTCAACGGATGGCTTCGCTTCACGATTTCCGCAGGGCTCTTCAAGGTCGTCGCGTGGCTGATGATGGCGATCGTCAACAGCGGTGTACTGCCTGGCATCCAGAGCCTCGTACAGCAGGCTGCCGCACAGAACGGTACGAACAGTGATGCCTACTACGCGACGAACTACCTCGCGATGCTCGCGCTCGCGCTGGTCTGCGGTGTCGGGGCCTTCATGATGTGGCAGGTACCGGATATCGCCAAAGGCCTCGTTTCAGGCGGGGGCGCCGGCAACTTGGGGGGCTTCGGGAAAGGGGCTATCGGAAAACGGATAACCCCGCGCTCCCTGCAATGAGATCAATGGTGGTGACGATGTTTGTCGATCTGGCGAATCGAGTAGTAGGTATTCCAGTCGGAATCTGCCTGCCGTCTACGATTCTCTGCATCGCGCAGAGATTCCGCCATTTCCTTCGGCGTAGTTTTGATCCAAGACCAGCCGATAAAGGCCACTGCCGCCGCGATCATCATAGCGACGCCGAAATGCTGCGCGCCGACCTGATACAGGACGAATGCCGCGAACAGCAGGACCGGCAGCACGAAATAGAGCAGGATGATCTTGAGCTTTGCCATGGCTGCACCTTCGCAGCAGGTGAACTGGATCCCAGTGTAGCACCGCGGGCGTACCCGTGCCGGAGGGGTTAGGCCATGCGCAGACGCGTGCACACCTCTTCCGGCACCAAAATATCGGGCGCCGATCTCGCGCCACCACCGAACACGGGTGAGGCGGTCTCCGCCTGGTTCGCGGCATTCCAGCGTCCCATCTGGGAAAAGCGGCTCGCCATCAAGGTGGCCGTCGCGTTCGCGCTGATTGCCGCCGGTGAATGCGCGGCGCTGATCGTGCAGAGCGCACACAGCGGTCCCCGCCCCTATTTTGTCGAGAACGACGAGAAAAGCGGCGCAGTGTGGGTTTCGGACCGTTATGCGGAAACGTATTCGGTCACCGCGGCGAACAAACGTTACTTTCTCGTGAAGTGGGCCTCGCGCGTGTTCACGATCGAGGCGGACAGCCAGGACACCCTCACCCGTCAGATACCGGCAGCGTTCGGCTGGACGTCGGGTGCCGCGACGCAGGAACTCGAAACGTACATCACCGCAACCGATCCGGTCGCGCAGCGCGTCGTGCAAACGCCGGGTCTCACCCGAGAATTCGTCGAGAACTCGACGTCGTTCTCGCCGGACGGTCAGGTCGCTTACCTGATCTTCACGCTGATCGAGAGCCTTAACGGCAAACCATCCCGACCGAAACAGATGCTGCTCACGGCCAGCTTCCTGCTCGCGCCCGAAACGCTGAAACCCCGCGAAGAAAAGGACAACCCGATCGGGCTGCGCATCACCCACTTCAGCCTCACGCCCTATGCGGGCGTCAATCCGGGAGCCACGCAATGAATCCTGTTGTCTATGCTGCGTTCGCCGCAGCGTTGTTCACCGCAGGTATCTGCCCAGCCTCGGCGCAGGGCACAGCGTCAGAACCAACACCGCTCGCGCCGCTTCCCGCGAGCGCGGTGACGGCGATCGCACCGCAGCCGACTTTGGATACGGGGCACGCGCCGGCGCCGCGTCTACGAGCATCGAGTCCGTCGACTTCCCGCGCGTCCGCGTCCCGAGCCCATATCAACGGCCCGTACCCTGCACCCGACGATTCGTCGCTGGTGGTCTATGATTATGATCCGGATTACCGGTATCCGGTCCTCGTACGAACGAACGAAGAGACCCATCTGGTTTTCGGTCCCGACGAAGAAGTCGTTGGTGTCTACCTGTCCGACACCGGCAAGCGCTGGCTCGAACATACCGCCCTCACGAAGCGTGACGTATTCATCGAGGCGCGCCTGCCCGCACTCGACAACGCAGCGACGGTCATCACGACGCGTCGGCGCTACGAGCTGGACCTCCGTTCGTCGGACCATGACGCCGCGTATCAACGTGTCTCCTGGCATTACCTGGATACCGGCTCGCAGATGACCGCGGGACAGGTCTCGCCCTTCGGCATCGAATACCCGGGCAACGTTCCTGACGCGAATAACGCGGCGCGGCCAGATGTAGGCACACCGACCAACTCATCCGCGTCAGGCGACGCGCGCGCGGCCGGCCCGCGCATCCCCCTCGATCGCGCGAACTTCGACTATCGGGTCGAGGGTAGCGCGCCGTTTGCGCCGGTGACCGTGTTCGACGACGGACGTTTCACGTACCTGCAGTTTCCTCACCACGCCGAACTGCCCGCCATCCTCGTCATGGATGAAAAAGGCCAGGCCGGGATCGCGAGCTTCATCCCGCTCGGGGACGACTTCTTCGAAGTGCAGCAGATCACGACGTACGGTCTGCTGCTCAGACGCGGCAAGGAGGAGGTCCGGGTCTTTAACGGTCGCGGTCACGGGTGTGGCCTGTTCGGCTGTGACTCGCCCCACATAAAGAACGTCTACGGGAAGTCGTGACCATGGCCGCTCCCGAAAACAGCAGCGCCCCGCTCACGCTGGAACCGGCAAAGCTCACGCGCATTCGCCGCAATCTCGCGAAAACGCTGCTGGTTGTCCTGTGCTCGGCGCTGCTCGCAATCGTGCTCGTCCATGCGCTGTCCCATCCCCACGAGACCGCGGCCGAACGGCGCGAGCGTGAACAGATCGAGGCGGACGCCCGGCAGCCCAAGGCTTCGCCCGATGCGATCCGCAAGCGCCTCGAGGACCAGCGCAAGCTGGCACTGGCTCGTGCGGGTGATGCGGCATCGGGCGCGAGCGCCCCGCTGGGCGGCACGCCACTCGACGGCATCCCCAAAGGCGCGCCCGGAGACGATAGCGGTCCACTCCCCCGCAACTACCGGAATGGTGGGGAAGCATCGGGAACGGGCGACGCCGATCGTCTCGCCTTGCAGCGGCAGATCGAAGCCATGCAGAGCCAGTCGCTCGTCGCCTACGAAGACACTGGCAGCGGCTCCGCCAACGCGCCCGCCGGCAACGTCTCGCCGCTCGATCGCGTCGCGGACGACCTGTCGCAACACCTGGACCAGCAGACGGCGGCGGGCCGCGCCGCTACGAGCGGCGGCGAATCGCCCTCATCGGGACCGTCCTCCGTGAGCGTATCCAGTGCGACCGATCATCGGAACGCCGACTGGATCAGGCAGCAGGGCGAAGGAAACGACGACAGTGTCCCGCTGGTCCCGGTTCCTGTCAGTTCGCCCTACATGGTGATGGGGGGCACACCGATCCCCACCGTGATCCTGCAAGGCGCGAAGAGCGACATGCCCGGTACTTTCCGCACGATGGTCGATCGCGACATCTACGACAGCATCGACGGAAGCTGCCTGCTGATTCCGAAGGGCACGCGGATCCTGGGTCGCACGAATAACGATGTGGCGATCGGTCAGGACCTGATGCTGATGGCCGCCACGCGGATGATTTTCCGCCACGCCTCGATGCGGCTCGACGGCCTGACCGGCAACGACCCCGATGGTGATGCCGGTGTCAGCGCCGACGTCAACAATCACTTCTTCAGGATCTTCGGATCGACGTTCCTGATTGCAGGCGTCGCGGCCTGGATCGGCCACAACCAGAGCCAGTCGAACGGCACGACGATCAACATCAACGGCAGCATGTCGACCGATCTGTCGGAGGCAGCCGCGCAATCGCTATCCCAGACCACGCAGACGATCCTTCAACGCAACATGAACATCCAGCCCACGCTGCGGCTGGAGCCGGGTCAGCGCATCACGTTCATCACGCAGCGCGACATGCTGCTGCCGCCCGGTACCACTGACGGGAGTTGCCATCGATGAAACCCTTCACCGCCCTGCTTTCTCCAACCGTGCTGCTCACGGCCTGTCTGCTTCAGTCAGCCTGCGCCGAGCCACCGACCGCAATCGCTCCTGTCTACGATTTCGACTGGGATCTGGGCGGTGACGCCGCAGTCCGGCCATATCAGGTCTTCGACGACGGCCAGCGGATCTATCTGCAGTTTGACGATCCGAAACGCGTGCCCGCCATCTTCGCGGATACGCCGGGTGGCCTTGTCCTGTTACGGTGGCGTCCGGACCCGCCCTATGTGGTTGTCGACCGGCTGGATCCCGCTCTTGTCTTCCGCGCTGCAGGCCTGGAAGCACGTGCGGTGCGGACAACACCCGGCGGTCCGCCCCGGATGGCGCGCTTCGGTCGATAGCCGGACGCTGGTGGTGAGGCGTCGTCGAGCGTCGGCGTCGCGCGCAAGTCCTGTTGGATTCCGGGTTCGAGATGCCCCGGCTCGATCACAAACGGCGGGTTGATGGGCCAACTGAATCAACGAGTCGAGCAGATGCGCTCCTGCCGCGCTCCGCGTAGAATCGACGCAGCTTCCTCAGATCAATGCCTCGTTCGGCCAATGCGACAATCCACCTCCGCCTGCGCAGCATCCAAAGCGATTGTTTCGACGCAAAGGATGGATACGGACGCCTTGCGCGTTCGGGGTGAGCACCGGCCGGCCATAGCACTGGCCTCTCTGTGCCGCCCCCCCAAGATGCTGGGAACCCGGGTCGCCAAGAATCCGCGCCCGTGAGTTCTCCAAGGCCTTCACCGACCCATGCACCTCTGGTAGGCGACCCCGCACGCCAAGCAATCGATTCCCTGCGTGGATACGACTATCAGATCTGGCGCTCGGTCGAGGCCTGGATGCGGCTAACCGACGGACAGACCTTGTATCTCGAATGCGCCGAGGACTTCGACCTGGTTGAGGAACGAGGCGCGGAGACCAGCCAAATCAAGAATTCGCCGAAGGACATCTCGCTGGGGTCGTCGGATGTTCGGGAGGCGATCGAGAATTTCTGGCTTTTGTGCGAACGCAATCGGGACCGTTTCGCGCTTTCGATGCGCTTTTTGACGCGTGGGGGCATCCGATTCGAGAAGTCGAAGCCATTCGGCAAGGAAAAAGGCCTCGAAGTTTGGAGACAGGCCGCCGCGGGCGACGATGACGCAGCGCTAGCCGTCGGCCGATTTTTCAAGTCACCTTTCAAGACGCCTTCGCTCAACACTTTCCTCGCGACGGCAAGCGGCGCCCAACTGCGGGAGCAGTTGTTGGCGCACATTCACTGGATCACCGACGAACCCGACACCGATGCCGTTCGTTTGAGCGTCGAACGGCTTGCTGTCCAGTTGGGAGCCGTTCGAGATATCACAGCCACAGCATCCGTTGCGGCGGTGGATGGCCTATTGGCTCGCTGTCGCGAGACGGCCGCCCAACCGACGCCTGCTCTGCGCAGCCTGACGATCGAAGACAAGCTTGTGGCCTTCGAGGCGAAAACCAGCGTGAGCGTCCCCATGACGCACCTTGCGTTGGCGCAGTTCGGCAATGCGCTGCTTTCACCAACCGGCGTCGCGCCCGCAGGCGACGCCATGACATTCGAGCCCGCAAGTCTCGGAATCGGGCCGCCCCCGCTGCCGGATTCGGCTCTGCCTCGGTCACCGCTCGTCAAAGCCATCGTGCAGTCGTCCCGCGCCGTGTTGATTGTGGGATCTGAAGGCCGGGGGAAGACGACCCTCGCAAACCTTGCGTCCCGAGCTCTGGGCGGAGCCGATTATTGGTTGGATTTGTCATCGCTCGATCGATCTTCTTTGTCCGCTACGTTGGAGCGACTGCTCGTTCAACTTCGAGGCGTCGCCACACGGCAGGTCATCGTTCTTGACGACGTCCCGGTCGCCACCTCTATGGACCAAGCGATCTGGACGCGCCTGAACGCAATCGTAGGCGAGTGTTCAGCCCGCGGTCATGCGCTCCTGCTCACCGCCAAGGGCGTTCACCCCGAGGTGGTTGATCCACGGGTGAGGACGGCGTCGATTGCCTTGCATGCCGTGCCCGATTTGTCGCAAGATGAAACTGAGGAGTTTGTGGCGTCGCTCGGATGCCCAGAACCATTGCGCAAGGGTTGGGCCACGATGATCTTGGCGCAAACTGGGGGTGGGCATCCCAAATTGGTTCATCTTCGCGGTCTTGAACTTCGCGACGAGAGTTGGCCGCCTCTCACGGCGTCGGTATTGGCCACGCCGCCACAAAGTATCGAAGAGGCCAAGCAATACGCACGACAAGAGGCCGCGAGAACGGTGCCTGAGGCCGACCGAGAGTTGCTCTATGCTCTGAGCCTCGCCCTCACCCCACTCGATCGCGAGGCCGTGCTCACCGTTGGCTCTGAACTGGCGGATCTCGCCACGCCCGGTGACGCGTTAGATCGCCTTGCTGGCCGGTGGATTGAACGCCAAGGCTCCCGTGGCTACCGCGTGACGGCGCTGTTGGCCGGGCAAGCGGCTTCCGCGTGGCCGCCCGCGAGAGTCGAACAAGCTCACGCCTGTCTTTTCGACGCGATCATCCGCAGGCGCTCGATCAGCGTGGACCAAGCTTTTCCGATGCTCATGCACGCTTTCCAAAGCGCCGACGACTACCGATTCTCTCACTGTCTGACCGGCCTGGCCATGGAGGACGGCAAGTCGCGCGACATTGTGTATGAACGAATCGCGCCAATTATGTTCGTCGCGCGAGGCAAGGCCGCAGTTGCAGAGTCTCGTTTTAGCGGGAAAAGTCTCGTCCTTCTGAAACTGCTGCAATTTCGCGTCGCTCAACATCAAGATCCCAGCCAAGCGGCCGATATCGCGCGCGAGTGGGGCGAAGAAATTGCCCGACTACCGGATGGGCTGATGCGCGATGGCAGTCGGCTACTGAGGGCGTTCGCGATCGCCTCGGCAACCGAGGGCTATTTCCCGGCGTCGATGCTGATTCAGGCGCTCGACGAGCTGGTCCGCGTTGAACACTTGATTCCGCCGGAGGCCATGTCCCAAGGGCTTCCCGCCGATCTATCCGCGGGAGGCCACGAAGGCGCGGGAGACCTTGTCGCCGCGCTTTTCATGTTCATGCAAGCGCGTTGCGACAGCATTGACTTCCAAGATGAGCTGCTGAGCGCGTTGGAACGCGCCGATCCGATGGCGCGCAGTCGCATGTTGAAGGCCTTCGACATTCCATTCGTCCGCCAGAACCATCTCTTCGTGGATCGGCCATGGCTTGCAGAGGCAAACCGCGACACACCACGTTGGGATTTCGCCATAGCGACGTTGCGAAGAATGATCGAGCTCGCCACCGAATGGAATTGTGCGGGCCTTGGCGCTCCCGCCGCTCGTGTGCTCGCGCTCATTTATGATGAGCACCTGGACAACCACGACGAGGCGATCGCCTGCCTTCGTGATGCTGCCATTCGGTTCGGCCAATCGCCTCTGCTGATCGCGCAGGAGGGGAACGCGCTATTTCAGCGCCAACGCTATAAAGACGCGCTCGAACTTTGGAAAAAGTCGCTTGGGCGCCCCAGCGCTCCCATCGAGAACGGCGTCCGAGATCCCTACTCGCTGCGCAAGGCGGGGATTGCTGCCGGCCTCACTGGTGACTATGAGAGCGCGTCCGCATGGTTCGAAGACGCCGGCAACTTGGCCCGCGAAATGAAAATGCCGGCCACGGCGGGCGGTGCTTGGTTCGACGCGGCTTACTGCGCGTTTAAAAACGGCGCGTGGCCCAGGACCGTGGCGCTGGCGTATGCCGGGCTCGACGCTCTGCGGAACGATTTTGACCCGCGCGATGAATTCGCGCTGTTCGCCGCAAAAAAGCTCGGCGGCCACATTGTGTTCTGGATGCTCGGCCAGCTGCGGCCAGACTTCGGCGAAAACGCAGCCCAGCCGGTGCTCGGTCAGTGCAGTAATCCCGACCGTGACAAAGGGATTGCAGACCTGCCGAGCATTTCGTTCGACCTTTCCGGCGCCATGCTCGCCGAAATCGCAGCGCTGCTCGGGGTGTCCAGCGACGAAACTATCGCCTTACGCGCGCAACTCGAAGCGAGCAGGATTCCGGCGGCGGGGTTTCAATATTGGTCGTTCAGGTGCAACGAGGTGGTCGCGAGCGGGAGGTTCGAGGAACTCGCCGAGACGCTGATGGGTTTGTGCCACGCACATTGGACCACACTTGCCCAACGGCAAAGCGGCGCAAGCGCTCTTGCGCCCTACACCGGCTCGATGGCTGATCTCGACCGGACCACCCCACTGAACCTGGAGGCCGTGTTTGTCGCGGCGCTGTGGCTGCGTGAGCTTAACGGAGGATCGCCTCAATCGCTGGCTGCAGAGTGGGGCGAGAGATTCTCCCAGAGCCCAGACGGGCGGCACTTGCAAGCGGAGTCGGCGCGCGCCCTCCACGCATTCCTGGTCGACGCGCCAAGCGCGCGAGCCGTTTTCTTTGATGTGAACGCGGCGTTTCTGGCCAGGCTTGGCGCCGTGTGCCGCCTACTCGCAGGATCGAGTCGAGAGCCCAGCTTGACGGCACGCGCCCAAAGTGTCGCGTCGCTATGGCTCCTCAAAACCGCCGGGCGGTTGATATTCGACGCAATGCTCGCGCCGATCGCTCGACACTTTGCCGCCATGTGGCGCCAGCATCTGTCCGCACCTGCGTTTCTGATTTCGCCACGCATCTCCATGCCTTCACTCCGGGAGGCGATCGAGAGCCCGGCGAGCGCACCAGAGCAACTGCTCAACCTGTTCGCCGCTGCCGAGGTCGCAACCGGCGTTCGCGTGAACCAGGAGGTTCGCGAAGAGCTGCAAAAAGCCGTAACCACCCATTCGGCTCGCATTCCTTGGTAGCGATCGCATCGAACAATGCGCTGCGCAGTCGCGGCGTCGCCGCGCCATTCGAGTCGCGCTCGACTCCCGAAAGTCGCCAAGCTATGTGTTCGCAGCGTAGAAACTACTCTTTTAGTCCTCGACCGGCGCTGGCAACGCCAGTAGAGCTTGGGATGCCATCTGCATCACCTTCGCCGACAAATCCGCCCCCGAAACGTCTTCGTACCGAGCTGGGATGCGCTCCCTCAGGCGAAACAGTCGCTGGTGCGCTGACCGGGTAATCTGGCCGTAGGTGACCGCCTGAATCCGACCGCGCAAAATACCCTCTTCTTTGAGCTCTTTCTCGCGCGTCGTCTTCGCGGCGATCTCATGCCCCACGACGAAGGCTCTGAACATCGGCGTCCCATCGAGCGCGCCGCTCCCGAGGAAATCCTGCACATAGCCGTCGGCCTGAGTCATCTCCTCGCGGCCGATCGCAAACTTGCCCTTCTTGAGTTCAATGATCAGCACGTTCTGGATGCGCGTAAGCGATGGATCCGCCGGGTCGAATCCTTCGGTGCCAACGATTGAGCAGGTCGCATCGCCCAGCACCACGATGTCTGGGCGCTGTTTGTGGTTGACGAAGGCATTGGTGGACAATCGTTTCTTGAATATCTTCTCGGCGGCTGTGCGCAAGCTGACGTTCGAGGAATATTCGCTGCTGTCAAACTCCGGCCCGAAAAGCCAGCGCGCTTGCGTGACCAACGGGTGCAGCGTGTGCAGCTCGTCAGTGGTCTCGTCGCCGCACAGCTTCTCAATCGCCGCAAGCACGGCCAGGCGATGATCGATCTCATCGAGCACCGACAACGCGTCGCGGACCGTCCACTGACCCAGCAGCCGGTCAAGCCCGTCGATGTCCGACTCGTCGAGCTTGGTGAGTTTTTCAAGCAAAGCGGCCCCGCCGCGTGCCTTCTCCAAATTGATCAAGGCCTGAACCGCAGCAGAGAGCACATCCTGCGAGACCGTCGGCGTGCTCTTCACCAGCTCGCGCGCGAAGGTGGCCACCTCGGCGCGGCCGAGCTGCGAGAGCTCTTTAAACTGCTCGCGATTTCGGACCAGCGCCTCTTCCGAGCTCTCCTCGACCAAGGTGGACGACAACGACGCAAACACGCGTTGCGCGTATTGCCGAACCGCCGCGAACAGCTTCTCCACGTTGGGCCCTTTCGTGAATCGGGACCAGTCCGGCTCGACCTCCGCCATCCAGCCATCGCTGGTCTTGACCACGATCGAGTAGCGCTTGGCAAATCGTGCGCGGCCGTCGAGAACTGCCTCGGAGCCGACCACCCAACCGGGTGTGCCGACTAGACGAGCATTGACCCAGAAGGCAATACCTTGATAGATCGTCGATTTGCCCACCCGCGTGGAGTCCACGACGTACGCCTCCGCCGGCGGGCACCCTTCAATTGAGAGGTCGATGCGCTCGATGAGCCCCGTTTGGTCCGCCAACGCGACGGACTGACCGTTGACGCGCACAACGAACTGCGGGTCGTGCAAGAAACGGGTGGAGAGGATTTCGCGGATCCGGTCCGGGTTGGGCAGATGCCTCTCGATCATCACTGAAAGCCGCGTGCCGTGGCCCACTCGCAAGAAAGAGCCTTCCTTCTCGATCTTAAAGGGCGTCTCCTGGCCCCGGGTGCCGATCTCAAAGCTCGCGCCCTTGTCGTTCCGCCAGGTTTCGACCGAATATTGGTCCGCGAAGCACAACAAGCCATGGCGCCCAACGCCATTGTGCCCATAGGCCCGCCGCCGCCACCCCTCCCGCTCGGGCGGGAACTCCACGGTTGAGCCCTGATGCTTGGTCCGGTCGTAGCCGAGTTTCATCCACCGGCCCTTAAACTGCGCAGCCGTCATGCCATGGCCATCGTCTTGAACGGTCAAAACTAGGCTGCGCGTTGGTGGAATGGTGAGATCGACCAGAGAGGCTCCCGCATCCCAAGCGTTCGCCACCAGCTCGGTGAGCGCCGTCTCAGAATCGTGGGCGATGGGCCCCAGGGTGCGAACAAGATAGTTTTCTTCGAAAAGCGACCCCATCGAGTCGTTGACTTTCCGTTTTGGCCTTGCCATAACGCCCCCGAAGTTGCAAGTTGCTCTTGTGCCTGTGCTCAGAGACCGAACCGCTCCGCCTCTTGCGAAAGCGTGATTATCGCGCAAATTCCAGCGACTCCCGCCCACGCCGGCCCTGCATTGATGGGCGCCCAAGGGCGGACCGTGAGTCGCCCAGAAACAGCCGAGTGCACGCCCTCTCGGCCCGCTAAAATGTGCCACTGCGTAAACCGATAAACCAAGGCCCCGCCGAGGAGAAAACGCGCATGGAACGCCAAGCGCCCAAGCGCTACCGGATCGTCGAAGCCACGCCCGACGGTGGCGTGCAAGTCCATGAGATGAAGAAATGGTGTCGCCTTCACCCGGAGCAGACCCCACCCGGCATGTCCGCCGAGTCGGGCGGCGACAACTCGCAGCGGTTGCGCCGCGGGTTTGAGAAAATGGGGTGGAGCGTCGTCGAGACACCCACAGAAGTGCGCATACAGCGGCCGGGCGCGGCGGGCCAAGCGCAGGAGCTGTTGGGCGACGCAGGGGAAGAAGGTGACGCGTCGCTCGAGTCCAATGAAGATACCGAATCGCTCGCCGACACAGTCTTTCATCTGGAACGGCAACTGCAAGAGTTCATCGCGAGCAACCTCGAATCGATTCGTGTGAACGGAAAGCACTTGCGCCTGTATTCCGACGCGAGCTCGTCCGGTCTCGAATACCCCACCAGCGGCGGCCGGCGCATCGACATTCTCGCGGTCGACGACGAGGGACACTGAGGGACACTTCGTCGTCTTCGAGTTGAAGCGTGGCGAGGCGCCCGACAAGGCCATTGGCCAGATCGCGAGCTACATGGGCTGGGTCTCCCTCAACCTCGCGCGCGGCAAGTCGGTGAGCGGCGTGATCGTCGCTCGCTCGATTAGCGAGACGCTGCGCGAAGCGATAGCCGTCGTGCCGAATGTCTCGCTCTTCGAATATCGGTGGAAATTTGACTTGAACCCAATCGCCGCCGCGCAGCCAGACGTGGCCTGAACGCCCAGCGGATGGCCACGCCGCCCGGCACCACCCAAGTTGGACGAGGTGGCGATCGGGGTGGTGAATCCTTTACTCGTGAGCAGTCTCAGTAGCCTCCTCCATCGCGATCTCCTTCTGCACGCGTCGGCGCTTACGCGTCGCCTTTGGCTTCGCTTTGTCGAAGAGCGTATCGCGATGAAACGCGAGAAACGCCTTCTCCTGGCGCGTGAGTACGCGACGCAACGTCCGCTCGTACCCAATCATCGCCAAGGCATCAGGCGGCACCTCGCGCGCGGCGCGTAGCGACTCGTCGTCATCGAACGTAATAAAACCTCGGTCGACCGGCCACACACCCATCGGAGACCGGCAACGCCATGGTCAAAATCATCGCCTGGCAGGACCGCCACGCGGTCGATCGCAAGGACGCGACCGACCTGCTTTTCCTACTGGCGTGGTACGGCGAGGCAGGAAACCTCGAGAGGCTGTATGCCGATGATGGCTTCGATCTGATTGAACGGCACGATCACGACCCTGACGTGGCTGCGGCCGCCCTCCTGGGCCGGGACATGGCCGCGATCGTCACACCGGAAGTCCGCGACCAGATCCTTGCGGTTCTCGCCCCGGGCGATCCTTCACCGCTGATACTCACACACATGATGGCAAGCCGCACGTGGGTTCCCGGAGGCGACTCGACCGGGCGTGCCGGTCAGCTCTTCGACGTGTTCCGCCAGGAATTTGTCGCTGCTGCTCGACATGAGAGGTGAAGCGCGCGAGAGCACACCTCTTCAATCTTCGGCGCTCATCCCGCGGCAGCCTGCGCCGCCCTTGCCTGGAGTCCAGCCAGTTGGGCAAGTGCGTCCGCCGCACGCTCGACCGGCACAAAAATGTGATCGTGAAACGCGGCGGCCACGACATTGCAACTGATGCTGGCGCGGGTCAGCGCCTCGGCGACCGCCGCGGTGAGCCCAACGGCCTCCAGATCGGAGTGGACCGTCAACGTGATCCAGGCTGCGCGAAAAAGCACCGGCAGGCCTTCACGCAATGCTGTCTGCTCGTCAACGATGACCGTCAACCCCTCTCGCTCGCGGAATGTTGCAACGGGGGCAAGACGCGATACATCCGTATCGGCCTGAACTGACGAAAAGACGTAGGCACCCTCATTCAACTCCGGCTGCATCGACGCCAGCAGCTGCTCAAGATTGGTAACCGGTTGGCTCACCGCGCTCCCCGTCGGGCAAGAAGTTTTGTCGGACTGGAATACCGGCTGTCACGGTCGGTATCCAGCACTCGCTAACACGATATTGTGAACGAATCAGAAAGATACCCGACATTCTGATGAGCTCACGTGACATTACACTGCAGGTTCCCGCCAAAGCCCCCAATCTCACGGATACAAGCCAAAACAGTCCACTCGAACAGACCTCTGACTCAATCCGGAATCCGGCCGGAAGCCACACTCCAGTCTGGCCGGCATTTCAGAATATAACGTATTACACATATTATTATTTTTCAAGTCCTTCTTTGCTTTCGCCTGTCCACGCACACTTGGCGCATTTTCAGGGCGGGAGCGGCAGTGACAAGGCAGCAAGGCGAGCATGAACAACTGGTCAAGGCAATCGGCAAGGCGATTTCAACCCGACGCAAGGCGCTCGGCCTGACCCAGGAACAGCTGTCCGAAGCGGCTGGCCTCGCTCAGGCATCGCTCTCTCACATCGAACGCGGGGTGACGTCCCCCAGCCTCGAACGCCTTGCCCAGCTCGCCGGCATTCTTGAGTGCCGGCTGTCGGATTTTCTGGGGGAAACCGCCACCGGCCCGGCCGACCGCGCAATGCGCATCCATCAGAAGCTCTCGGTACTCACCCCGCTCCAGCAGGATGCACTGGAGCATCTCATGGATGAAGCCATCACCCTGACCACGAATGTCCGGGCCGCGGGCAAGCGTCGCCCGCGCAAACAGAATCCATAACCACACCGACGGTCCAGCGGTGCCCCGTCTCCCTATACGTTCACCGCGCGGGGCAGATCTGGGCATGCACTGAGATCTGCGCGCTGCCCGCGGTACTCGCGTTCACCTGATCTATCGTCTGGATAGATGACCCGCGACGAGCCCGGTACGAATCTGGCGGTGACACAGCGTGGCCTATCGTGAGATTGAATTGAGCTCTGGTATATTCATATGGACTACGAATAATTTTAAATAGAGTTGCCTTGACTTTTTTGCACCGGTGACTAGGATTCACGATTGAAGTTGCCCACTGGAGGCCGTCCAGCATCCTTTGCAGTACCGTCGCTCGCGCGACACCTTTTGCGGTTTATGCTTCGTCCCGTCGTCTGGACCGCCGCAGGTCTTCTGACCGGAAGCTTCCTTGCTGACCCGTCCGGGGAATTGTCACTCCCCGACCCGGGTACTGGCGATTCCCCTTTTTTCGTTCCGGAGAATCGTCATGAACCAGCCTGTCGAATCCCGCAAGTATTTCGATCTTCACCTGCGTGGTCTCGGGTATCTGTCCCGCGTCCGCGATGTCACCGCCCGTGGCAATGGCCGCAGCAAGGCCAGGCCCTTCCTCGCCTGTGCCATCTCGGCATTTCACGGCGATCCGAATGTCGAAAACGGCATCGTCTACCTGCCTCTTGACCTGATCGTCTCCGGCGAGAAGGCGAAGGAGGCAGTCCGCTCCGTCATGGACGACGCCAACGATCCGGACGCGAAGGTGCTCGTTGCCTTCCGCTCCGGTGATCACTACATCCGTACGTTCGAGCGCACCGGCAACCGTGCCGGCGAAACGGGCGCCGTCCTGAAGGGACGTCTTCTCAAGCTCTTCTGGATCAAGGTCGACGGCCAGGAAGTCTGGCGCGACGAAGGCGACGACACCGAAGCGGGTGCCGATACCTCTCGCGAAATCGTCGACGGGCGTGAGCCATCGATGGAACATCGCGATGACCGCGGCGCCCCTGGGGCCGGAGAACCGGTCGACGGGCGCGAGGATGAAGACTCCGATGAAGGCGCACCGGCAACCGACGCAACCGCCAGACGCGCCGCGCAGCGCACCAACCGCTACCCGCCGCTGCGCCGTCAGGGCGGTGGCAACGTCCGTCAGCCTGCTGCCGGCAACCGGTAAGCGGCAACCTCATGGTCCCCGGTCCGCACGGGGACTCCTCTCCACGCCGGGCTGTTCAGCCGGCTTTCCGGAACGACATATTCCGAGCCGCTCCGGAAAGCCGGTATCGTCCCGTCGATTCCCGCCCGGGTCCGCGGCGGCCCCGTCACGCCGCGCCGTTTGTACCGGACAGCTCGTGCCGGTCCAGACAGATGCCTGGCAGCTCACGACCTGCCAGGCGTTATCCGTGATTCACCGCTCCGGTCAATGACGGATAACCACTTCACTGCCGGCCTGCCAGTTGCAGGCCCGTCCGTCGTCACGTGAGGCGACACGTTTCGCAGTCCTGTCCGGCGCCATTGTCTGCGCGGCTGCGTCTGGCGAACCCGCCAGATCCGGATTTTCTTCCCCGTTGGGGCGTTCGCGCCCGACGGGCCGGATGCCCCTTTTTCTTCAAGGAGCATCCGATGTGCATCCTGCAATCCGTCGTTCCATGTCCGGCACGGACACACCTGGCCGTCCACTCCAACCCTTTGGGAGCATGACCATGGGTATGGACGTCATTGGCCGCTCGCCCGTCTCGGAAACGGGCAGATATTTCCGCAACAACATCTGGTGGTGGCGCCCGCTCTGGCAGTACTGCGAACTCGTCGCTCCCGATCTCATCCCCAGGGGGAACCTGGGACACTCGAACGACGGCTGGGGACTCGGTGACCGCGCCTCGGTCGCACTCGCAGCACGCCTCGAATCCGTAATCAGGACACAACACACGGCCGCCTACGAAGAGGTGCGCCAGGAACATCTGTCCTCTCTCCCTCCCGAGCCCTGCGCCATCTGCGGCGCCACGGGCAAGCGGGCAACACCGCCCGCCACTGGACCCGGCGAATTGCCCTGCAATGCCTGCGGCGGAGCGGGCAGCCGGCCCAACTTCGAAACGAATTATCCGTTCAGCGTGGAAAACGTCCGCAACTTCGCGGCATTCCTGCGCGACTGCGGAGGCTTCCGCATCTGCTAGCCATCGCACGACCTGCCTTACCCTCTTCACCCTCGCGGGAACCTTCCCGCGGAAGGCTCCCGCCTCTTACACCGGGAGTTCTCATGGACCTCAATCCCCATCTTGCCCATCTCTCGACGGTCCTGCGCGCCGCTGGTGCAGTGTCCGCCACGGCGGCCTATGCCGGCTACGGCGATTCGGGAGACCATTTTGAAATCACGATACAGTGGCCTGCCAGTCCGCAGGAGAGCATGGACGCCACGACCGGACTGAACCCGACCACCTCCGACTGCCTGGGTGACCCCGACTTCGACCCCCGGTTCGAAAGCCTCGTCTGGAACGCTGTCAGCGCTACCGGTCATGATGGCTGGGAAAACAACGAAGGCGGTGGCGGCACGTTCACGCTACTCCCCGACGGCACCGCCACCCTCGAACACTACGACAACATCGAGGACTCAAACGAGTCCACGCACGAATTCGGCCCGGACAGCGAACTGGCCACCTCACTCGACGCTGTCGGCACCGTCCTGCGCTCCGTCGGCGCCCGTTCCGTGACCGTCGAATACGCGGGATATGGCGATTCAGGTCATGTCGAAACCATCACGCTGCAATGGCCCGGCGTACCGGGCATGCCACCCGCCTCGATCGCGATACCCTGCGCCGGCACAAGGCCCGCCGCATCCGCCACGTCTGGCGGAGAATTGACGACAGACATCGAGGAACGCCCCTTCGACGATGCCATCGAGGACCTGCTTTACGACGCCATCGAACTTGCCGGCCACAGCGGTTGGGAAAACAACGAGGGTGGCAGCGGAACGTTCATCGTTTACGCCGACGCCTGTGCCTGCCTGGTGCATTGCGACAACTTCACCAGAACCATCGACAGTTCGTACACCTTCGGTAGCTGCGCTCACCCTGCGTCCGACGGAGGTACGTCATGAACCCGTCCCATCTTCGGCGGGCCAACGTATCGTTGGCCGCATGGCCTGGACTACGTTTCGAGGAAGCCCTGGAGGCAGCAATCCGCAGGCCGTCACGCGAACCGCTACTGGGTACGCTGGCCCTCGATCACGTTCAACTCTGTCCGCAGAACCAGGGCGTCCTCACGCAGGAACTCGCTGAAAACCTGTGCCGCCAGTTCCCGCAGATCCGCTTCCGCCTTCACGCCAATGTGCGCGTGATGCCTGCACGACGTATTGCGGACTGGGCTGACTGGAGCGAACCCGACCCGTACTGGCAGACACTCGCGGCACGCAGCCGGTCGCTACGCGCGCCGGCCTATACCGCGCATGCGGGACGACGCGACCGCTGCACCCTGTCGAAACTCTTTGAAAACGCACGGCGAGCCACCGCGCTGTTCGGCTGTGTTACCGGCATTGAAGGCCATTATCCGACCCGCAACAACCAGAACCTGATCTCGGACTGGCACGAATACCGGACCCTCTTCGACTCCGGCATCCCCTACGCGCTGGATCTGTCGCACCTGAACATCGTGGCCGCCCGTACACGCCGCTGCGAACTGCCGATGGTCCGCGAGATGCTGGCGTGCGAGCGCTGTATCGAAGTGCATCTGTCCGGCAACAACGGAACAGGCGACGAGCATCGTGTGCTGGAACAGGAACCGTGGTGGTGGTCACTACTCGATTTCATCCATGACCGTGCGGTCATCTTCAGCGAGGGTAACCAGCGACGGTATCTGCGCGAAACGGAATGCAGGGTCGACGCATGACGACGGCCGGATGACGTGGCAGTCCAGTTTAGCTCCCCCCACCTCGCCGATGCACGCAACGCATCGAACCATTTCAACCCTTCAAGGAAGCAGACGATGACACATCCAGTACCGCCCTGCGAACCCTTTCCGGATCGCCGTGACGAGATCCAGCAGGAGCTCGCCCGATACGGCTACCGCATGGAGTACGACGCCGGAGCCATACCGGGCGAAGGCCACAACCTGGTCAGCCTCGACACGGGAGAAGCCGTCAACGACGTGCCCGAATCGATTCTGGAACTGGCCGAGGAGTGGTCGCGGCTAACCGACGATCTCGAAAACCCTTGATAGCGGCGACGTGCCGCGGTCGTTATCACCTCACGAGCCGGTCGACTGCCGACCGACCACCGCACTATTGCAATCGCGCTGTTCAACCCACGCGGGGAATGCTTTCCCCGCCCGGGAAACCGTCCTCCGCATTTTTTCTGGAGGACGTGATGAATCAGACTGCTGAAACCCGTTCCATCGTCGCCACGCTGGTGCCCGAGGAGCGTCGCATGGAAATCCTGCCTCGCTTTTTCGGCAGGTACATGATCTGGGGCGAGAACGCCGTGTACGCTGCGATGGACACCCTGTGTGATACCTACCGCGGCGGATCCTGGGACTATGTCGAGCTCTCCAACGGCGCGTTCTACATGGCGCCGCGCACGGATGGTCCGCTGCCGATCAGTTGCGACGGCAACGGCTATACGGGCGAGATGAGCCCCGATGCGGCGGGCATCGTCGCGACGCTCTTCGCATTCAATGCAATGGCATGATCAACCGAAGACGAGACCTTCACGCGGCTCTATTACGGGCTACTCGATTTCGTATCGACTCACCCGGAGTCGAGCGAGATCTTCGCCGCCATCGACTGACCCCGTCCACTCCTCAACCCTTGCGGAGCGCAGCCCGCAGGGGCGCGTCTCCGCGTTTCTTCCCGGAGACAACCATGTCAACCTGTGCGCTCCTCGCTCCCCGGCCATCCGGCGCGCGATACGCCCTGCCCGAGCCAGGCATTCTGGGCCATGCCGTGAGCTGGTCCGATGAGGATAGCGATTCGCCGCAGCCGGTCTTTGCGTGTCGCGACGGTCGATCGCTGCCGCACTATACGGACCAGAACGTCAATCTTCCCGACGGCCTCTATCTCGGCCTCTTCAATGGACGCGACGAACCGTTCAGCACGTCGCTCGCACCGGGCTTCGACGGTCCCCTGATGGCCGGCTGCGCTACTGCCATGTGGTCGAGGCGCGCGAATTGAAACTCGAATTCCTCGACCCATTCGAAGGCCGCCTGTTCTTTCCCGACATGGAAGTCATCGCAGGGCCTGGCGGTCACGTGCCCACGGGCAGGTTCGCACTACCGGTCCAGCTCGGACTCACATCCGGCGCGCTCTTATTCGATGACCGGTATTTCGCCGACTGGACGGTTTTCATCATCAGCTCGGTACGCACCGTCATCGGTCGCGACCTTCGCTCGCAGCAACGGGTGTAACCGCGCCCCTGCCGCGGCATCGCCGACTCACATCACTCCTTTACCCGCACCGGCACAACGGTGCATTCTCCGCGGGGTATCGCCCCGCTTGGGAACGATGCGCCGCTTCACTTCATGAGGTGCATCATGGGATGGCTCTTTGGTCATGGGCAGACCCGCTCACAACTGATCGAACGTCTGACCCGCTACGAAGAACACAGCGGTACGGCACGCCGCTGCCTGCGGCACTGTACCAGTGGCAACGTGCTCTGGACCGTATGGGAAATTGCGTGGCCGGATGAACCGCCGTTCCGCTACATCGGCTGCGATCTGCTCGCGTGGGATAAAGGCTGCGCAGGCTGGGGCTACAAGGATATGTGCGAGGAAATGGAGCCCTTCTATTACTCGTGTCCTCTGGCCTATCTCGACTTGGTTCCACCTGCCTCACCCGGATGGCGTGATCAGGTCCGTGCATGGCATGCCGCGCGCTCGCGCTCGCTCACTCCGGGCGACGTCCTGACGCTCAGCGGACTGTCGATCGACCAGGCCGTCGTCGTCCGCCGGCAGCGCCGCACGTGGATCGTCGAAAGCGGCGGCCGGCTCTTCCGTTTTCCGCCGCAGCTCTTCCGACACATCACCGGACAGCGGCATGCAGACGGACCTGCTCCGCAAGCCGCCGGGTAGTCATCTTTGCCGTTCCGTTGCGCCTGGCCCCCATGCCAGGCGTCATTCCAGGCGCGTGCGACGCTCGCCCGCCCGGAATGACCGTTTCCTGCTGATCTGCCCGATGCAGATCCGTGCGTCGCCACGTCAGGCGACACCCGCAGCCAACTTCCGGCGCCACTGTCTGCGCGGCAGCCTGCCCACCATCGACATCCGACAGCGGGCAGACGGAATTCGTCCGTACCCCATCTTTCCCAACCGGTGGGACGCCATGCCCGCCAGGGACGCTCCCGCCTCACCTCGTGGAGGCATCATGATTTCCCTTTCCGGCACGCTCGACGTGCGCACCATCAGGGGCAGCAACGGCCCGTTCCAGGTCGGCGAACTCACGACGTCCGTCGGCGAGTTCAAGGTCAAGGACAAGCTCCTCGAACAGTTCGAGCCCGGTGCGTACACCGGCACGTTTCTCATCGACAGGATCTACCCGCACAGCTACGTCTGGTACGGCAAGGTCACCGTCGAGATCCGCGCAAGACTCGCCGACGTCCAGCTCGACAACGACGAACCGTTCAGCGAGACCGGGCAGGTACCCGCCTCGACCGAACCGGATCCGGTGGACGAGGAACGCGTGCCAGACACGGTAGCCAAACCGCGCGCGGATGAAGCAGCCGTCACCGCTCAGGCTGGAAGCGAGTCCGGTGAACTGTATCTGCCCGACTTCTTCGGCACCGAACTGGCCGACGCCATCGTCGCGGGCGACCCTGTGAAGCTCGACCCTACCGTCGACCGGGGCGTGTTCCGTCAGCAGCGCGACCAGCTTCGCGCGTTCGGCTATGCGTTGCAGGCCTCCACCCAGACCTGGCTGAAAACCTGATTTCCCGATTGCGGGCGTACTGCGACTTCCGTCGCAGGCCACACCCATCCGTCTGCACTCCCAAGGAGATTCACATGGCCCTGATCTTTCCCCGCCTCGCCAGAAATTTCATCAGGAACGGCTATTTTCCGACTGACGCCGTCACGCTCGGGCGGATCATTCCCGCCCTTGCACTGGCCGATCCTGATCGTCCGGTGCGGTTACTCGATCCTTGCTGCGGCGAAGGGGCTGCGCTGCATGATCTGAAAGACGCGCTCGGTGCGCTTTCGGATACTCCCGATGCCATCCGGGCGTTCGGCGTCGAATACGACCGCGAGCGGGCCTGGTATGCGAAGGGCGTGCTGGATACCGTGGCGCATACCGACGTCCACGACATGTTCATCACGGCGCGCAGCATGGGCCTGCTGTTCCTCAATCCGCCCTACGGCGACGTCGTGTCCGACAAGGCGCAGACCGGCGAGCGTCAGCCGAACCGGCTCGAGAAGCTCTTCTACCTGAAAACGGTCCCGTGGCTCGCATTCGGTGGCGTGCTCGTGCTGATCGTGCCGTACTACGTCATGGATCGCGAGTTCGCGACCATGATCGCTCGCAACTTCACGCATGTCGAGGTCTTCCTCGCGCCCGACCAGACGTTCAAACAGATCGTCCTCTTCGGTGTCAAACGGCGCGCCGATGGCGTGGACAGCGCGCTGGCGACACGCCTCGCCCGTATCACCGAAGGCGAGTTGCCACCGGAACTACCCGGGCACTGGACGGCAGCCCCGTATTGCATTCCTTCGACCGCCGGCGAGCACGCGTTCATGTCTACCCGGATCGATGCGCCGCAGCTTGAGCACGAACTGGAACGCCTGCAGGGCGCCACACTCTGGCCGCAGTTCGCCACGATGTTCGCTTCTAAGGCAGTCGTGCCGCGCCGGCCGCTACGCGATCTGTCCGACTGGCATCTGGCTCTCGCGCTTGCGGCCGGTCAGATCACCGGTGTGGTGACCGGCACCGACGGCACGCGCCTGCTGATCCGGGGCGACACCATCAAGCAGAAGGAGCAGGAGGTCCAGGTCGAGGAAACCGACAAGGGCGACATCCGGACCACGATCCTGATGCGCGACCGGTTCGTTCCAACGATCGCTGGCATCGACTTCACACCCGGCCCGAATCTTGGGCGCATCGTCACGATCCGCTAGACCGGATCCCTTCTTCAACCCTGCGGGGCCTTGCCCCGCAGGGGCGGGTTCCGTGATGACAGGACATGCACCATGACTGACACACCGCTTACCGCCTTCATGGTGGGCTACAGCCTCGATCGCACCCACCGGATTGTCGTCGGCATCCGGGCGGCGAACTCCGGCGCTGCGTGTGCGATAGCACATGCGGCATACAAGGCCGGTACGCTCTGGGACGACACCCCCGACAGACCGCTGCTCTATGACGACGATGAAGAGATCGACGGGCAAAGCGTGCAGTTCGATGCCACGCCGGTCAACACCTGGCCGCCCGCCCATCAATCGGTCGCCCCCTCGAAGCTGCGGAGCGCTGCTCCATGCCTGCTCGCACTGGCCCGCCTTGTCGACAGCCGCCTGCCTCTCGCAACGTCGATCGGGACGTGGCATCCCGATGCCCTGCTGACGTTGACCCTCACGGTTGGCCAGGCGCGTGAGCTTCGCGCGCTGCTGGAAACGCTGACAGCCTGCTGACCGGCCGGCGCCATTTCAATCCCGCATTTCAATCTCTTCTGCGCCTGTCCAGGGCGCTTTCCCGGGGCGTCACGAGCGACGTTCGGGGAAAGCGATTTCCGTGGTCCTACTCACAGCATGAATACACCGCTGGTCTGCCGGTAGCTGACCCGTCGTCGCCCGTTACGCGACACCTTCCGTTGTCCCTCCGCAGCTTCTTTCCGGCGCCTCCGTCTGCGCGGCTGCGGCTTCTTTCGGGAAGCCCCGGAATTTCCCCTCAACCCGTCCGGGCCAGCACCCGGCAGGTGCTCCGGACATTCATGCTGGAGCACCCCATGCTGTATCCAGTCAAGGAACTGCAGGACATCTTCGTCGATGCCTGCGTGCGTGCCCCCGATGGCGAACTCGCCTTCATTTCCGTATTCGGCCGTGATGGCGCCGTCCAGCAACTCTACGCGTCGCTGCATCTGGGTATCCAGGAAGGCGGTATCCGCCAGCTCACCCTGCTCGATCCCGACACCGGTCAGACACTGGCCACGGTTCCCGTCGGCGATCCACGGCGGCTCGACAAGTACAGCGGCCGCCTGCCGAAGGACAACCTGTTCGGCAATCTCGTTCACACGTGGATCTATGACGAAGCGCTTCTCAACCCGTCGAAGGCCACCGGCTCAGCGTGGTTGCTGATCGACTGCGAAACCCAGGCGCACGACGTCGAGTCACTCGAAGCCCGCACATGGTCCCTGATCGAACAGCTCAGTCCGCTACCGCTACTGCCGCACTGGCGTGCACTGGTCCTCGGCACACTCGGAGAACGGTTGGTCAACAGCCTTGACCAGACACCCCACGCGCCCATCGGGCGTATCCACGCATCCTGGATCGCACTTCCGGACTCGTTTGCCGAAGCGATTTCCGGCTTCGTTCGCAACGGTTCGCTCGGGCTTGACTGACTCGCTCGGGCGTGATCCCAGTGGCCTTCGCCGGCCGATCTTTTTTCTCAACCTGCGAGACGTGCGCGTCTCCAGGGCGAGACGCGTCGCCCGCGCCTTATGGAGCACATCACGGGCCAACAACTATTACGACGGCACGGGCGTCCTCATGCTGGATCATGTCACCCCTGTCATCTCCGCGCTCTTCGGTACCTTCCTGCTCGACCCCGACTGGCCTGGCAACGGCCACGCTTACATCGCCCGGATCTCGGAAACCAGTGATCCGACATGGAGCGACATTCGCAACGGGCTGATGGGTCTCGCTGCGCAGCTCGACCTCCCCTGCCCGGAGGAAGATGACGTCCCCCTGGCCACCCTGCTGCATCTGCTGGCTAGGCATTTCCGCATCGATAACGATGGCGGCCTCAACAACCTCGTCGACCATCATCCATTCGAAGACACAGCAGACCTCGAAGCGCTATTCACGATAGCGCTCTGTTTCGACGATGGCCACGGCCTGCGCGCTATCCAGTTCGAAGGCTGCTGGCACTGCAGCAAGCCTCGCCTGTTCGAATTCGGCGGCGATGGTGCCTTCATCAGCCGGGAGGTCATCCACTACGGCGACAGCCACCAGCCGATCGAATTCGGAAGTGGACTTCGCGAAGCACTGGTTGCCGATGACATCGACGGCGCCACGGCGATGCTCGCCACGATGGTGAGAAAAACGCTTGCCGGTATCAGCGATGGCACAGCGCGAGAAACGCTCACCATCCAGCTGGCCACGTTGCTTCAGGATACCAGTAGCAATCCTGAGTAACTACCACCCAACTTGAGCTTCGCCCTCCATTCCTATCTCAACCCGCGCGGGCAGACATCGCCCCCTCGGGGCGATGTCTGCCCGTGCCTCTTCACCTGATGAGGTCTTCCATGGAAACCCTCCAGTTAGTAACCGAACCGGCCAGCGATTCCGCTGGGACCGATGATGCAGTATCGACCGGTGAAGCATCAACCGGCGAAACGTCCATCATCGCGTTGCCGGATTTCATCTCGAACTTTGGTGCCGGCCTGCTTGACGCTGTACGTCAGCAGAATCCCTCCATCTACGACGGCCAACGCCCCGCACACTGGGACGTCCTGCTCGATGGCCTCTCACGCCAGCCGTTTCCGGCGCAACGCGAGGTCATTCATGCGATCACGACACTGCTCACGCAGCACGCACCGGGTGGTGTCATCAATGCGGAAATGGGAACCGGCAAAACGCTGATGGGTATCGGCGTAGCCGTCCTGCTGCATCACTGCGGCTTTCCGCGCACCCTTGTCATCGCGCCCCCTCATCTTGTCTACAAGTGGCGGCGTGAAATCAGGACCACAGTGCCGGGCGCGCGCGTCTGGATCCTTAACGGCCCGGATACGTTGCGCAAGCTCCTGCAGTTGCGCGTGATGCGTTCGAAACCTTCGGTGCCGGAGTTCTTTATCCTCGGCCGCGTGCGCATGCGTATGGGATTCGACTGGAAGCCTGCCTGCGCGCGCCGTGTTGCCACACTCGATATGGAAACCGACGCGATCACGCGCGTCTTTGCATGCTGCCCTTCATGCGGCGAGTTCGTCTGCGATGAAGACGGCAATCCGCTGACACCCAGCCTCGCCCGTACCGCGCTCAACGAAAAGCGCCGCGCATGCAGTTGCGGCGAGCGACTGTGGACCCTGGCGCCCAAAGGCCAGGGCACACGATCGATGCGCGAGCTCGTGAAAGGCGCCCTGCTGCAGATGCCCACCGTTGGTGAGAGAACCGCCGAACGCCTGCTCTCGCGTTTCGGCGAATCGATGCTCGCTGACATGCTTCAGGACAATGTGTTCGAGTTCATCAACCTGATGGACGACAGCGGAGAACTCGTCTTCTCCGACCGGCAGGCCAGACGCATGGAGCGCGCGCTGGCCCACACTGAAATCTCGTTCGGGCAGGGTGGCTATCAGGCGTCGGAGTTCGTCAAACGCTATCTCCCGCAGGGTTACTTTGGCCTGCTCATCGCCGACGAAGGTCACGAGTACAAGAATGAGAATTCCGCCCAGGGTCAGGCAATGGGCGTCCTCGCCCGCAAGGCATCGAAAACCCTGCTGCTCACCGGCACGCTGATGGGCGGCTACGCTGATGATCTTTTTCATCTTTTGTACCGCCTGAATCCGTCGATGCTGATCGAGGACGGCTTCAACTACAACAGCAATGGCTCGATGGCGGCCGCTACGATGGCTTTCATGCGTGAACATGGCGTGCTTATCGATATTCACAAGCAGGTCGACGAAGGTTCGCACCGCACCGCGAAGGGCGATCGCAAGAGTGTCTCGACGGTCAAGGGCCCCGGCTTCGGACCCAAGGGCATCATGCGGTACGTCGTGCCCTACACGGCATTCCTGAAGCTCTCGCAGATCGGCCAGAATGTCCTGCCGCCTTATGACGAGTCCCTGCTGCCGGTCGCGTTGTCGGAAGAGATGGCCGCAGCGTATCGATCGCTCGAATCGACGCTTACGACGGAACTGCGTGCCGCACTGCGCTGCGGCGACAAGAGCCTGCTCGGTGTCGTGCTCAACGCGCTGCTCGCGTGGCCGGAATGCTGTTTCCGTCCGGAGCTGGTGCGACACCCACGCACGAAGCGGATTCTCGCCAGCGTCCCTGCCCTGCTGCGTGACGATCAACCCGGACCGAAGGAAGCCGAACTGCTGCGGCTCGTTCGCGGCGAACTGCTGAACCGCCGGCGTACGCTGGTCTACACCACCTATACCGGCACCCGCGATACGTCGGTACGGCTGAAGAACCTGCTCGATGCGATCGGTGTCAGGGCTTCGGTGCTTCGCGCGAGCGTTCCCGCCGAGAAACGTGAGGACTGGGTCGCCGATCAGCTCGAGCGTGGTGCAGAGGTCATCATCACGAACCCCGAGCTGGTCAAGACCGGACTCGATCTGCTCGAATTTCCGACCATCGCCTTTCTCCAGTCGAGCTACAACGTCTACACGTTGCAACAGGCGGCACGGCGAAGCTGGCGAATTGGCCAGACCCTCGACGTGACGGTGCGTTTCCTCGGCTACGAAGGCACGGCGCAGATGCGCTGCCTGAAGCTGATGGGCCAGAAGATCGCGGTCTCGCAGTCGACCTCCGGCGACATGCCGGAATCCGGTCTCGACATCCTCAACCAGGGTGGTGAAAGCATTGAAGTCGCCCTCGCCCGTCAGCTCATCAATCAGGAATAGCCGACACCACAGGCTCCGCGGGCTCTCATCGTTCCATATGGCGCGGTGACCCGGCAGCCCTCCCTTTGTCTGCACGCGGGTCCGACGACCCGCTTCGACTTCACCAACTTCTGGAGGTCATCATCATGATCTGTTTCAACGCTTCCGATCTGCGTCCTGTGCTCATCGAAGCCAGATCCCACGGTTGTCGCGTGGTTCTCATCAAGAATCAGGGCGTATGCATGCTGTCTAAAAACAGTAAGGCTTCTGGTAACGTGATGCCGCGACCGATCGCGTATGCCGTTGGATGCAACCCCGACACGGTGCCGTTTCGTGAGTGGCGGTGCCGTGCTCACGAGGGATTCGGCGGTGACGATTTCGCGGAGTACCTTGGTCAGGACGACGCGGTCTTTGACCGGGTGATCCATGACGGGTGCACTCTGGAGATTCGCGTCGACGTTAAGCACCTTTATCTGTATGCGGTCAAACCGGGAGCATGACGACCTTGTTCCCTGCTGCCGTCAAACAATCTACGCTGCCCCTGTTCTCGAAAGAGACAGGGGCATTACTTTTTCCATGCGTGACGCAAGCACGCTCAGGCTGATTGCGGATGTCATAAGATGGGGTTGCAAACTACAACGATATGGGATGCTGACGATCGCTTCAGCTGATCGGTCACGCCAGCAGCGCGACTCGGGACTGCGGCAGCACCTGTCGCCGCTTCATCACGCCGCGAGCTGACCGTCATGCAGAAGATTCCGTTGTTGTCACGGGTTCAGGCCGTAGTCGTACAGCAAGCCGGAATCCCGCTTTCGCATTGCGGGTTCGCCGCCGCCATTGGAGTCATCGTTGCGGTATTCGCCTGGTATCCAGGGCATGATGCCCTCGTGCTGCTCGCACTGCCCGCCGCCTGGACGAAGTTGCGCGGCCGTCTTGCCTGCTTCACGCTCTGGGCCGCCTACTACCTCACAGGCGCGCGTGATATTCCGGTTGTATGCGAGCGATTCTTCGGGGGCTACCAGGAGCTCACAGCGCCCGTTGCGTTCACACTCGGCATCGCCTGCTGGTTACTGCAGGCCCTCGTGCTGGCACTTCCGTGGACCATACTGAAACCCGGTCCGGCCGCTTCAGCAATGAACCATGCGTGGCGCGTGGCGCTCGCAGCACTGGCGGTCACCGTCCCCCCCATTGGCATCATCGGGTGGCTCTCTCCGCTCCATGTGGCGAGTACGCTGTATCCAGGCTGGCGGCTCACTGGAATGGTCCTCGGTATGGCTGCGCTCGGCGTAGCAGGCATACCGCGATGGACCCGCAAAGTGTGGCTCGCAGGCGCGCTGCTCGCTGCGCTGTCCATGTGTGCCCACTGGCAGTGGACGTCACCCGACTCACCTGTCCGATGGACCGCTGTGAATACAGCGCTCGGTCGCTTCGACCAGTCCACCTTTCCGTCTCTCTACGCGCGAACGCTGCGGTTGCGGGCCGTCGTTGAGCGTGCATTCGCGGACGGCGCCCGCGTGGTGATCCTGCCCGAAGAAATCGCAGGCCTGTGGCGTCCGGCCATGACGTTATGGTGGCGCCCAGATATCGAACGCATGCGCGCGGCCGGGCAGACGCTCGTGATCGGAATGGATATTGGCGTGAACACGACGCCCTTCCGTTACACCGACAGCGCGGTGGTCACGGGTGCTGGACGCGGCCGGAGGGACAGCCGGCAACCTGTCCCGGTCGCGTTATGGCGGCCCGGCGGACAGATCAGCGCAATCAGAGGCGACATCACCCAGCCCTTTCTGACGATCGCGGGCCGGCGTGCTGCGATGTCGCTCTGCTATGAGGACCTGCTCTGGTGGCCACACTGGCGAACGCTGCTGGACCGGCCCGACATCGTGATCAGCCAGTCGAACGGATGGTTCGACGCCGGTCTGGCGCTCCCGGAAATCCAGCAGCAGGGTATCGCGTCGGTGGCGCGTCTCGCAGGCGCCCCACTCCTGCGCGCCACGAACCGGTGAACGATCCGCTAAAGGGATCGCCAGGCGCACCGCTTATTTGCGGGCGCCGTTCACCGCATCCTTGAACGCCTTGCCCGCGGTGAACTTCACAGTCTTCGCGGCGGCGATGCTGATCTCCTCGCCAGTCGACGGATTGCGCCCCGTGCGTGCTGCGCGGCTGCCCTGGCTGAACGAGCCGAAACCAACCAGTTGTACGGTGTCGCCCTTGACCACTGCGTTCGTGATCGCCCCGATCACCGCATCGATCGCCTCGCCCGTGACGGCCTTGCTCGCGCCCGTCGACGACGCGACGGCATCAATGAGTTCCTGCTTGTTCATGTCCTGCTTCCTCTGACGATGAATAATGACCGGTCGTGATCCCACGGACGGTTACCTGAAGGGTGACGGGTTTTCCTGCAAGCGCGTACCGTACCGCGAAGCGGGCTGGCTGCGCAAGCCCCGGTCGAACGCTGTGAGGCGAACCGGAATGGCGCCTGTCCGGCGCGGGCTCGCTTCGGCTTTCAGGAACGGCAATATCGGACTGGCGTAAAATTGCACATGCCGCGAAGCACATTACGCTCCCAGTCCCTCTCGCATGTCCCGCGCGTCCAGATCCATTCCCCATCGAAACGGCAGTCGGCGTCGCCATTCGCGCGCGTTGCTGCTTCCTCTGCCGGGTGAAGCGGCGCGTGCCCGTTCGCTGAGGTTTCACGCCGCCCTGGCGGCGGTCCGTCTCGGCGTGGGACGCCGGGAGAACCTTGTCGATCTGGCGCGTGCGATGTACGTCACGTGGTTTCTTCGGCGTGCCGGATATGGCGAGCTGCCGCTGGCACAGTTTCATGCGGCCGAGCAGCACATGGAAGCCGCAAATCGCCGCGGCGTCGATACCGACGCCTGGCATCTTGATGAAAATGGGTATCCGTTCTTCGAGCGGATTCTCGTGCTGCACGACCGGCAACTGGATACCGCGCCCGCCCACGCCATCATTGAGGCCGACGATGCGCTGATGCGCTTCGTCCGCGGTACGAAGCCGTCGCCATTACCACCACGCCCGCCGTCTGAAAACGAGCAGACCGATAGTCTGCAGGTGGCTGCAGGGTAGCAGGCAAAAGCCATTGCTCAGGCCTTGCCACCGTTAATCTCCCGTACCCATGTCTTTGTGTCCCGTGCTACCGGCACACCATCCGCATCGGGCAACACGGGACGGCATCCCGCACGAAACGTCGTGTCCCCTAAATAGCCGCACGGGCTCTTGATCCGGCGCATGGGCGCGCCACGGGCAGAACACACCACATCAGGGCTTGATGTCCCGACCGGAACGCCGTCGACGATGGGGCTGCGCTGTTCGCGGATATGCCCAACGAGTTGCTTTCGGAGGACCGACAGCAGTCGTGAATGAAATCCCGCCAAATAACCCATACATTTTCCCTGCTGCAACAGGGAAAATGTCTGAAGCAAGTTCATTCATGAGCGCTGTTTATACCGGCTTTCACGATTCATCACCTACTCAACGGTACGTAAATTAACGAAGATTCAGATTTCGTCCAGGAAGTGTCGGACGGCAATGTGGAGTGACCGCAACGCGCCGCCTGCCGAAGGAGCCTGACCAGGCCCCCGCGCGGTTTACCACTTTGCAACCAGGAAAGGAGAGATTTTTCATGCGCCCGTCCCTGACACTCGCGCTGCTCGCCGCCACCCTGCAGGCGTCCTTGGCCTTCTCTACCGAGCCGCAGACCGGCAAGCGCGCTGACGCGCAGCAAATCACACGCGCCGGGGAACAGCCATCGGCCCCCGGCCCGGCCGACTACTTCACCAGCCGCGTGCGGATCGATCCGGTCTGGCCCGCCGACCAGCACATCAACGCCTCCGGCGGCCTGGTGACCTTCGAGCCCGGCGCTCGGTCCGCATGGCACACGCATCCGGCAGGCCAGCGGCTGGTGGTGATCTCCGGCGTGGGCCTGACGCAGGAATGGGGCAAGCCCGTACAGGTCATCCGCCCCGGCGACGTGGTCTGGTGCCCGCCTGGTGTCAAGCACTGGCACGGCGCCGCGCCCGGCACCGCCATGACGCATCTGGCCGTGACCGGCACGGTGGATGGCAAGAACGTCACCTGGATGGAGAAAGTGACCGATGAGCAATACAACGCCCGCTAAGACCCGCTGCACGCAGCTTCATGCCGGTGCACTGGCCGTGGCCCTGAGCCTGGTCACAGCACTGGGACACGCAGCCAACGACAAGGAAACCCAGCCCATGACCCAATCCCAATCGACGCCCAGCGCTTCCGAAACCCTGAACGCCCGCCAGCAGGCCATCGTGCCTGTCGCGGCTTTTGCCGCTGCGGGCGACATCGCCAAGCTGAACCCCGCGCTGAACCAGGGGCTGGATGCCGGTCTGACGATAAGCGACGCCAAGGAAGTCCTGATCCAGCTCTACGCCTACGCGGGCTTTCCGCGCAGCCTCAACGCCCTGGGCGAGCTGATGAAGGTCGTGGAGGCGCGCAAGCAGCGTGGCATCCAGGACGCCCCCGGCAGCGCGCCCAGCCGCCCGATCCCGAAGGGTGACGCGCTGATGGCAGCCGGAACGGCCAACCAGACCAGGCTGTCGGGCGGCCCGGTGGGTGGTCCACTGTTCGATTTCGCGCCGACCGCCAACGAATACCTCCGGGCGCACCTGTTCGGCGACATCTTCGAGCGCGACAACCTCGATTGGCAAAACCGCGAACTGGCCACCGTGAGCATGCTCTCGGCGCTGCCGGGCGCGGAACCGCAGTTGCTCGCACACATGCGCATCAGCATGAACGTGGGCCTCACCGAAGGCCAGTTGCGCCAGCTCACCCAGGTATTGGCCGACCGCGTGGACGCGAGCATGGCCGCCCGTGCACGTGAAGCGCTGGCCCGGCAAGTGGCAAGCCTGTCTGGCAAGAAACAGTAATCCACTACGATGGACGCCGCCGCACCGGCTCGCGTCTGCGTGAACAAGGCTGGCGTGTGCGCCGGCCCTTACAAACTCCACCGCGATGCCCAATCCCCCGGATTCGCCGGGCGACCGCACGCTGCTGTCCTTGATGTCCTGCGTCTTCGCCGTGTTTCTCGTCACCGGCGCAGCACTGCCGGCGCTGCCGCTGCACATCCATGACGATCTGGGCTTCGGCACCTTCGCGGTCGGGCTGGTTTCCGGCGCACAGTTCGCCGCCGCGCTGCTGTGCCGCCTGTGGTCGGGGACGGTTTCCGACCGGCATGGGCCGAAGTTCGCCGTGACGACGGGCCTCCTGCTGGCGGCGCTCGCCGGGGGTGCTTTATCTCGTCTCGCTGCTGGCGGTCGGCCAGCCCTTGCTGTCGATCTCCATCCTGATCGTTGGGCGCGTGCTCCTCGGAGGTGCGGAGAGCTTCATCATGATCGGCGCGCAGAGCTGGTGCCTGTCGCTCGGCGGCGCCGGCAACGTCGGCAAGATGATCGCCTGGATCGGCACGGCCATGTTCATGGCACTCGCCCTGGGCGCACCCCTGGGGAGTGCTCTGCTCGTCCATTTTGGCTTTGCGTCGATTGGCTGGGCAACGCTGATCGGCGCGGTGGGCACGTGGCTGCTCGTCGTGTCCATTCCAGCCACCCACCCCGCACCGCAAAGCCGCAAGGCGACCGGGCACGTCCTCAAAGCGGTCTGGATACCTGGCCTCGCGATGGCTTTTTCCAGTGTGGGCTACGGCATCATGACGGCGTTTGGCGTGCTGCTCTTCGTTGAGCAGGGCTGGCAACCCGCGTGGCTGTCGTTCACCGCATTCGCCGTGGCGCTGATGACGGCACGGGTGTTCTTCGGCCCATTGCCGGACCGCCTCGGGGGTGCGCGCACCGCGATGGTTTTCGTCGTCATCCAGAGTGCAGGCCTGGCCCTGATCTGGCTGTCTCCCTACGCATGGCTTGCCTTTGCAGGCTCGGCCATGGCGGGCTTCGGCTATGCGCTCGTGTACCCGGGTCTGGGCATCGAAGCGGTGGCACGGGCACCCGCGGATGCGCGAGGGCTTGCCATGGGGGTCTATACCGCCTTCATCGATCTTGCGCTCGGCCTGCTTGCACCTCTGCTGGGACTGCTGGCCAGCGGGATCGGGCTGTCCCGGATCTTCCTCATCACGGCGCTTCTCGCGCTTTGCACCGTGCCCATCGCGACGTGGTTGCGGACCCATCCCGCACGCGCACTGGCGACCGCCCAGTGAGGCAGTGCCGGGCTTGCCCGGTCATTCAACAGGCACGCCGTTTTTAGACGTGTGCTTTGAGATCGAATATTGATGAGCTGATTTTATATGGGCTTGTACCATTCATTAGCTACTCAATGGGACTGAAATTGACGAACATATCGGCTTTGAATCAGTCAATCCCACTGCCGCCGCCCATTGGGCGCATCTGGGAGCCGCCGCGGTCATGACGCACGGAGCGCGTATCTCCTGAAGCAGTGGACATCGTTCCGAACACTCAGGAAAGGTCACACACATGAATCCAACATATGACTTCAAGGGGCAAGTTGCCTTTGTAACCGGCGCCGCGATGGGGATGGGCCTGGCCGCTGCCCGTGCCTTTGCACAAAGCGGTGCGTCCGTGATGCTGGCCGATCTCGATGGAGCGCTGGCGGCCAGGGAAGCGCAGAAGATCGTCGATGAAGGCGGCATCGCAATCGGCGTGGCCTGCGATGTCACCGACGAAGCGCAGATTAAAGCCGCGGTCGACCGGACCGTTGCCGAATACGGCCGGCTCGACATGGCCTTCAACAACGCCGGCATCCAGGTGCCGCCGAGCGACGCAGCAGACGAGCCGGTCGAGAGCTTCCAGCGCGTGGTCGCGGTCAACCAGTTCGGCGTATGGGCCTGCATGAAGCACGAATTGCGCGTGATGCGCGCCCAAGGCTCCGGCGCGATCGTCAACAACTCCTCGCTGGGCGGCCTGGTCGGCCTTCCCGAGCGCGCGGCCTATCACGGATCGAAACACGCCGTACTTGGCATGACCAAGAGTGCGGGCGTGGAGTACGCGCCCCGTGGCATCCGCATCAACGCCATCTGCCCCGGCACCATCGACACCCCGATGGTGCAGGACATGCTCAAGGGTCAGGCGGACGCGATGAAGGTGATCCTGAAGGAGCAGTCCATTGGCCGCCTGGGGCGGGCCGATGAAGCGGCCGCCGCCGTGCTGTGGCTGTGCAGCCCGGGCGCGAGCTTCGTGGTCGGCGTCGGCCTGCCAGTCGACGGCGGGTTCACGGCGCACTGATCCTCGGCACGCCCCAGTGGGCAGCGTTTGCCTGCCTCTGGGCCGACAGACTTCAATCAGACAAGGACACCTGCCATGCCTCACCTCATCGTCAAGATGGCCGCAGGCCGCAGTGAAGCCACCAAGCGGGAACTGGCCGACCGCCTGACCGCCGCCATGATGGATGTCCTGGCACTTGACGCTGGCGCCGTCTCCGTCGCGGTGGAGGACGTGCCAGCGCAGCAGTGGATGCAGCAGGTCTATGGCCCCGATATTGAAGGCGCCGGTCAGCGCCTCGTTAAGCGGCCGGGCTATGGCCCGCTCGCCGAGTCGACGACCGGCGACGACCAATGAAGCGGCCCAGGGCGGGACGATCCCGCCCTGGGCTATTCAGGAGTACCACGCAATGAACTACAGCCACCTGGGCCGCACCGGCCTCAAAGTCAGCCCGATCGCGCTGGGCGCCCTGAACTTCGGCGAACTGACCGACGAGGCAACCAGCTTCGCGATCGTGAACGAAGCCCTGGACGCGGGCGTCAACTTCTTCGACACCGCCGACGTGTACGGCGGGCCGCAGTCGCCGGACATGGAGAAGGGCTTCGGCATCTCCGAGGAAATCGTCGGCCGCTGGCTGGCCCAGGACCGCAGCCGACGCGACAGGATCGTGCTGGCGACCAAGGTCTATCAGCCGATGGGCACCGGGCCGAACGACAAATACCTGTCGGCGTATCACATTCGCCGCGCCTGCGAGGCCAGCCTCAAGCGCCTGCAGACCGACCATATCGACCTCTACCAGATGCACCACGTCGACCGGGCCACGCCCTGGGAGGAAATCTGGCAGGCGATGGAGCAACTGATCCGTGAAGGCAAGATCACCTACGTCGGCTCCAGCAACTTCGCCGGCTGGGACATCGCCACGGCACAGAGCGCGGCGACCTCCCGCCACCTGCTGGGGTTGGCGTCCGAGCAGAGCCTGTACAACCTCGCCCAGCGCACCATCGAGCTGGAGGTGATTCCGGCCCTGCGCCACTTCGGCATCGGCCTGATCCCCTGGAGCCCGGTCGGCAAGGGGCTGCTGGGCGGCGTGCTGAACCAGACTTTCACGGAAGGACGCCGTGCCAGCCCGCGGCTAAAAGCGCAGATCGAGAAGTTCCGCCCGCAACTGGAGGCCTATGAGGCGTTGTGCGCCGAGTTGGGCGAGGCGCCTGCCGTCGTGGCGCTCGCCTGGCTGCTGCACAACCCGGTCGTGACCGCTGCGATCAATGGCCCGCGCACGCTGGAACAGTGGCGCCTGAGCCTCAAGGCACCGTCGGTGAAGCTCCCGGCCGAGACGCTGGCCCGGCTCGACGAGATCTGGCCGGGGCCAGGTGGCGAAGCCCCCCAGGCCTACGCCTGGTAGGCCCGCCACCCGGAGTTGGCCCCGCGGCCGCCCAAGGACACCCGGTTCGAGAACCTGTTGCTGGCCGAACTCGCGGGTGCCAACAGTACAAGACTGGCGTGATAGCCACAAGGTTGGCGTCGGCGTTGCCGTTCTGGACGGTAGCGGCGACGTTGCAGCATGCAGTTATAGTCCCTCCGACTCTCCTGGCGAACCAGGAACGGTTACCTTTCCATCCGCAATCAGCGCCTGGATCGCCTCGTACACCGCCTCCAGGCTTGTATAACGGGGGGTGTAGCCGAGACGCTGGCGGCTCTTTTCGATCGAATGGCATGAACTGCGGATGATGTGCCCACGAGTGTTTTCCGCGTATTCTCCAAGCCCTGAAATCCACTCATCGAAAGGCTGATAAGCGATGCGCGGCTCCTTGCCGAACCACTGATAAACAGCTTCCGCATAGCCCCGCAACGTCACAGCCTGGTTAGACACGGTATTGAACACTTCACCGATTGAAGCCGTCCGATTGTCGATGGCGCAGATAATCCACTGTGCGACATCGCTCGCGTGGACATGGTGAACCATCTCAAGTCCGAGATTTGGCAACACCAGCTCATCGCCACGAGCTATGCGCGAGAAAGTCTCCGGGTTCGCATTGCCTTGGGGAGTGATGGGATTCCAGCCCTCGCCGACGATATGGCCGGGGCGAAAGCATGTTGAGGGGAACCCCGAAATGCGCGCCTCGCGCATAAGCCAGGCTTCGCTTTCGGCTTTCCCCTTTCCGTAAGCATCGATGGGATTGGGTGGATCAATCTCGGTCGACGGGATCGTGACGAGACCGCCATAAACCCAGATCGAACTGCAAAACAGGTAGTGCTCTATCTTTCCACGAAGGGACTCAACGATTTGCTGCGTGCTGGGACGGTCGAAAGAAATCATGTCCACGACAATATCGGGTCGTAGATCGGCAACCCTTCTCCCAAACCTCCCGCTTCTCTCTTCGGCCGCACGATCAAGCAACACGTTCTCGACTTCGTTCCACGCCGAATGCGGACGATACGGCTTCGCCAGCCCCCGGCTTACATTCACCACATTATGGCCACGCTGAACGAGCGCAGGAACCAGGTAGCTCCCGACATGGCCGCTCCCGCCGATTACTATTACTCGTGCCATATATTTCCCTGAATATTTTCACGGGACAGGGGTTGCCCCCTGCGGTATCAGAACTCCTGCCGCGTAGGCCGCAGGGTGATCTCGTTGACGGATAGGTCCGCCGGTTGCTCGATCGCGTAGGCCACCGCACGGGCCACCGAGTCGGACGGGATTTCGTTGGCTTCATAGAACGCCTTCATCCCGGCAGCGGCATCGGCGTCGCTGCTGCCGTTCACGAGTTCACTGGCAACCGCGCCAGGATACAGCGTGGTCACGCGGATGCCCTCGGGGCCGACCTCGGCACGCAGGCCTTCGCTGATGGCTTTCACCGCGAACTTGGTGGCGCTGTACACCGTGCCCACGCCCGCCGACACGCGCAAACCCGCCACGGACGACAGGTTGATGATGTGCCCGCTCCCGTTGGCACGCATGCCCGGCAGCGCCGCGGCGATGCCGTAGAGCACACCCTTGATGTTCACGTCGATCATGCGATCCCATTCATCGACCTTGAGCTTCGACATCGCCGCCATGGGCATGATGCCGGCGTTGTTGACCAGCACATCGACGCGGCCAAACCTGTCCTGTCCCGCCTTGATCAGGTTCTCCACGTCGGCACGCCTGGCAACGTCGGTAGCAACCGCAATGGCTTCACCACCTGCGGCAATGATGTCGGCGGCGAGTTTTTCCAGCCGGTCCAGACGGCGCGCGCCCAGCACGAGCTTCGCGCCGCGCCCGGCAAGCAGACGCGCCGTGGCTTCGCCGAGGCCGCTGGATGCGCCCGTGATGACAACGACTTTATTGGCAATGGCATTCATCTCAGTACTCCTGTGATTGCATGGATGGATAAACGCAAGCGTCCATCAAGCGCTTGCCCCCGGTCCAGGGGCTCAGACAGAGCTTGCCGTGCGCCACGCGGCTTTCCATGTCGCGGTGGGCATGCTCAACGATGAGACGCCTGTCATCGGCTTCAAGAGAGTCTACGGCCCTCCACGGGATAGCCCGGATCGGTGTAGCCTGGCGTCGAGGCGTGTCCGGGCGGCACGAGCGCGTCGATGAACTGTTCGTCTTCCGGCGTGAGCGACAGCGACAGCGCATCGAGGTAGCTGTCCCATTGCGCTTCCGTGCGGGGTCCGGCGATCGTGGAACTGATCAGGCGGTTGTTGAGCACCCAGGCCAGTGCGAAGGCGATGGATGTGGTGCCGCGCTCGGCGGCGCGCTGGGCAATGGCCTGGGCGATTTTCAGCGACTCGGGCCGCCATTCGGTCTGCTGCAGGCGTTTGTCGCCACGGCCCGCCCGGCTGTCGACAGGTGGCGGCGCATCCACCGCGTACTTGCCCGACAGCACACCGCGCGCAAGCGGACTATAGGAGACGACGCCGAGGCCGTAGTGCGCAGCGGCGGGTAACTGCTCGACCTCCGCGGTGCGGTCCACGATGTTGTAGAGCGGCTCGCTGGCCACCGGCCGGTCGATGCCGAGCTGGTCGGCGATGCGGGACACCTCCGCGATCCGCCAGCCCTTGAAGTTCGACACACCGAAGTAGCGCACCTTGCCCTGCCGGATCAGGTCGCCGACGGCGCGCACGCCCTCTTCGAGCGGCAGGCCGGCAATCGCGCGGTGGAAATAAAGCAGATCGATGTAGTCCGTGCCGAGCCGTTTCAGGCTGGCCTCCACCGACTGGGTGATCCACTTGCGCGACTGCCCCTGCTGGTTCGGTCCCGCATCGGCCGTCGCGGGAAAGCCGAACTTCGTCGCCACTACCCAGCGGTCCCGGTCTGCCGCGATCTCCCGGCCGACGATCTCTTCGGAGCGGCCCGCGTGATAGACGTCGGCCGTGTCGATGAAGTTGACGCCCTGACCAGCGGCCTTGGCGATGATGCGCTGCGAGGTGGCTTCGTCTGCCTCGCCGCCGAACATCATCGCGCCCAGACACAAGGGCGACACCTGCAGGGCGCTACGGCCGAGATAACGATGGTTCATGGAATGTCTCTCCTTTGCGGGAGCTTGGGACGCCCCCGCGGTTGATGGTTTATGGCCGGCGCCTCGTTTACCTCGCGGTGGATGAACGAAGCGCCTGGTGATCCCGGCAGCGTGCTGGCCGGGACGTGCAGCAGTCTTCGGGGCGCTTTGCCGCCTCGACGACAACATTCAAACGCGCAGGCCCAGGCGGTGCGTCGCGGTAACGATTTAGCGCTCTCGAGCGCAGTGTCCACCGTCTCGAACAGCTGCCCGATCGAAGCGGCCAGTTGTTCCCCCGCGGCAGTCAGCGTGACGCTCCTGGTGGTTCGGTTCAACAGGCGAACCCCGAGGCGGGATTTCAATCCTTGAGAGCATGGCTCAGAGCCGATGCGCTGACACCTAGATCGACTGCGGCACGGCTGAAGCTTCTGTGGCGTGCAATAGCAAGAAAGTAGATCAGATCGGCTACCGCGGTGCGGGGGATTTGCATGTCACGACTCCATGATGTTCCTGTGCCTGCCCTCGATGGCCGCCTCCCAGCCGCCTGCTACATCACAAAATGGCGCCGCCGGTCTGGCGGCACGAAACCCACCAGGCACCAGCCCTCCAGCCAAAGGCTGGCGGGGCACGTTCAGTCGCGAGGCGGCGTAATCGTCGGCGGCTGCGCTGGCAGCGGCGGCACGATTCCGTCCACCGGATGCGGGACATACGGCGCTTCGAGCGCGGCGATTTCATCGGCCGTCAGCGAAAAGTCGAGCGCGCTGATGGCAGTGGCAAGATGCTCCGGCCTGGTCGCCCCGACGATCGGCGCCGTGACGCCGGGCTTCGATAGCAGCCACGCCAGCGCGACGTGCGCGCGCGGCACGTGGCGTTCTTCGGCGATGCGCGCCACGACCTCGACCACCTTCTGGTCCTCGATTTCCGCGTTCTGGTACATCTTGAGCGCGAAGGCATCGTTCTGCGTGCGGTTGGTGGTTTCGCTCCAATCGCGCGTCAGCCTGCCACGGGCCATCGGACTCCACGGGATGACCCCGACGCCCTGATCGGCGCAAAGGGGCAGCATCTCGCGCTCCTCTTCCCGATACAGCAGGTTGTATTGCGGCTGCATGGAGACGAAACGTGTCCATCCGTTGCGCTCGGCGATGTGCTGCATCTTGGCAAAGCGCCAGGCCTCCATCGACGACGCGCCGATGTAGCGGGCCTTCCCCGCTTTCACGATGTCGTGCAGCGCCTCCATGGTTTCCTCGATCGGCGTGCCGTGGTCGAAGCGGTGAATCTGGTAGAGATCGACGTAATCCATGCCGAGCCGGGTCAGGCTGTCGTCGATCGACTGCAGCAGCGCCTTGCGCGAGAGAAAGCCCGTATTGGGCGAGTTGCGCCAGGGGAAGAAGGCCTTGGTGGCGACGACGATCTCTTCGCGCCGCGCCATGTCGTTGAGCGCCCGGCCGGTGATTTCCTCGGAACTTCCCCCCGAATAGATATTGGCGGTGTCGAAGAAATTGATGCCTGCTTCAAGCGCCTGACGAAAGAACGGACGGGACGCTTCTTCATCCAAGGACCATGGCTGAGGCAGGCGGCTCGGCTCGCCATAGCTCATGCAGCCCAGGCAAAGGCGCGACACTTTCAGGCCAGTTCGGCCAAGGTTGACATATTCCATATTTCATCTCCTGATGAGGCGCGACGATAAGACGCCAGATAAAAAGCGGCTGGGCGCGGAGAGCTTCTACTGCCCGAATTGAGCATGCCCAACCTCACCAGCCTGGATCATGATTCACTCGACGCTGGACAAAGGGTCAAGCCGCGCCTTGTCAGCAATGCGATAGACCTTGGCTGCGGTGCCATGGAAGAGCTTCGCCTTGTCCTCGGCCGAGGCCGACCGGACGATGTACTTGAGCGCATTCCAGAGCGGGACAAAGCCCGCTGACCGACCATCGGGGGGATAGTTGCTTTCCATCATGCTGCGATCGACGCCGAAAGCCTCGATAGTCGTTTCCACATAGGGGCGCCAGGCCACGGCCAGTTCGCGGTACCCGATCGGGTCCTTGCGCTCCTCGAACCTGAAGCCCCAGAACGGCATCCCCAGTCCGCCCACCTTGCAGTAGATGTTCGGCCGCCGCCCCGCTTCGATCATCAGTTCGCGGTACCGGCGAAACATCTGTTCGCGCTGCGCCTCGTCCATGTCCATGGCCATGGGCTGGCCGCAGTGATTCAGCACGATGGTCGTGTCGGGAAACGCATCCGCCAGCTCGATCACCTCCGGCAACTGCTCGTGGAAGACGGCGGCATCGAAGCTCAACCGCCGCTTGGCAAGGTGTGCAAACGCGGGGCGAAAGCCGGGGCTTTTCATCACGCCGCTGGGCGGCCGGGTGGCGATGAAGCGGTAGGGAGCTTCCGACGGGTGCTCCAGCGTGACCTGCCGCACCCCACGGAACCGCTCTGGCGCGCGCTCCATGGCCTGATCCAGCAACCCCGCCACCTCGTCACCCAGTCGCAGGTCGGCGTGGCCAACAATCGCGGCGCAGGCGCGGCAGCCATATCGGCCGCTGTCGCACATCGCGCCGACGCCGTTGGCGAACTCGATTTCGCCGAGCGGCCGCAGCACCTCCGGCCCCTGCGTCCACGCAAAAGCCATCGTTTCCACGTATACCGATGCAACCACCCGATGCCCCGCATGGGTATCGGCCAGATAGTCCTCGATCATGTAGCGCACGTCCGCCCGGTCAACCAGGTGATGGTGTGTATCGATGATGGGAAGCTCGGGGTCCAGAATAGGCTCATCGCGGCCGACGTCCATCTGGCTGTAGCGCCGTGGTTGTTGTGCCTGACTGTGCGCTGTAGAGAGTGCCATAGGTGTACCTCGTGCGAGCGAGAGCATGTCTCTTCGTTTCATGCTTTAGGCACCGATGAAGGCCGCTCCGAATATTGAAGAAACTGCCAAACGCTCATGGCCTGGGTTCGAGCGGAACGACCCTCACTGTCGCGGCACGCGATCGCTCGCTGATCATCGGCTGCAGATAGGCGCTACCGGCATACCTGGCGCGATAGGCGTCATCGATGCGTTCGTTGATCGGCTCTTCGACCGGTTCGAACGTGACTTCCCTCGTCATGCCGGCAGCGGTGATCCGGCCTGCTTTCTGTCGCATGGCGGCTTGATGCCAGCGGGACTTGCGGCCGTAGTAGGCGCGCACATACAGTTCACCATCGACAGCAACGCACCAGATCCAGGTCGGGGTGCCGGTGGTCACGCCGTCATCACGGAACGGTGCAATATGCAGATCGTCGGCTTCGACGATCCTGGTCAGTTCTTCATTCGCCCACTTCATCTTCGTTCCTCCTGAAACCTGCTCTACGGCGGCGCTTGAAAGGCGAGACTCTTCCATCCTCAGCTTTCGACCTGCTTTTGCAACGAAGCCGGATACCGATCACCCACGATCCGAATCCGGGAGACGGCGGCCTCCAGCTCCTGAATGTCGGCCGGAGTCAGCGTCACGTCAGCGGCGCGCAGGTTCTCGTCCAGGTGAGCCAGCTTGGTGGTGCCAGGAATAGGCACGATCCATGGGGCCTTCGCCATCATCCAGGCCAGCGCAACCTGTGCGGAAGTGAGGCCTCGGGTCTTGCCGAACGAGTTCAGCACCTCGACTATCGTCAGATTCGCCCGAATGGCGTCCGGCGCAAAACGCGGCAACGTGGCCCGGTTGTCGTTGCCGGCATCGAAGCGGGTGTATTCGGTGATCCCGCCGCCAAGGAAGCCACGGTTGAGCGGGCTATAGGGCACGAAGCCGATACCGAGTTCCTGGAGCACCGGGAACACTTCCTTTTCCTGCTCGCGCCACATCAGGTGGTACTCGCTCTGCACTGCCGTCACCGGCTGAACGGCATGCGCGCGCCGGATCGTCCGGGCACTGACCTCGCACAAGCCGAAGCGCCTGACCTTGCCTTCGCGGATCAGGTCCTTGACCGTGCCCGCCACGTCTTCAATCGGCACGGCCGGGTCGAGGCGATGCAGATAGAACAGCTCGATGGCTTCGACCCGCAGGCGCCTGAGCGATTCTTCCGCCATCCGACGGATATTCTGCGGGGTGCTGTCCAGCTCGCCGTCAATGTATTTGCCATTGACGATGCGGTGACCGAACTTTGTCGTGATGTTGACCGTGTGCCGGTAGGGGTGCAGGGCCTCGCCCGCCAGTTCTTCGTTGATGAGCGGCCCATAGACCTGGGCGGTATCGAACAGCGTAACGCCACGCTCCGCTGCCTGGTGGAGCAGCTCGATCATGGCCTTGCGATCGGGGTGAACGCCACGGTTGTAGCTCATGCCCATGACGCCGAAGCCCAGCGCCGACACCTCCATGCGAAGGCTTCCCGAACCCAGGACCCGCTGCCTGGTGACGACGGGCAGGTTCATCGCACTACTCGAGGTTGAGGTTGACGGCGTGAATGCCGACTGCGCTTGCACTGGTGCAGACATGGCACTCGCCAGCGGCGCGGCGGCCAGGCTGGCTCCTGTCATTCGCAGAACTTTCCTGCGACCCGGCTCGGTGAGCCCACGTTCGCTGTTCTCATCGCTGCTTTGCTCGTGCACTTGAACCTCCATGGCTAAAACAGAGGGACAAGTACGCCGACAGGTGACCGTATTGCCGGGCAGTTCTACGTGGAACACGGATACGCCCCAGGTTCAACGCGCCAAGGCCGGCGACCATCCTTCTGATACTGGATATAAGAAATCTAAGGTGCCGCCGCGATTTCAACTAGACGGCTAGCTTTGGATGCTGATATAAGTGAAATTCATGAATCGTGCTCGTGATCGTGTCGAATCCCCCAGGGTTGGTAAAATGCATGCAGTCGCATAAAGATCACTCATTAATGCCACGAGACAGTTTTGGCGACCTGCACGCCTTCATCGCCGTCGCGAGAGCCCGCAGCTTCACACGTGCGGCGGCCCAGCTTCGCGTGTCTCAGCCGGCACTGAGCTACACCATCCGCGAACTGGAGGAAAAGCTCGGTGTGCGCCTGCTCATGCGCAGCACGCGCGGCGTCTCTCCTACCGAGGCCGGACAGCGCCTGCTGGATCGCCTCGCCCCTGAGTTCGATGGAATCGAGGAGGAAATCCAGGCACTGAGCGAATTACGCGATGAGCCGATGGGAACCATCCGGATCACGGCCATCGACTATGCGATCAGGAGCACGCTCTGGCCGAAGCTGGCGAAGTTCCTTCCCCAATACCCGGACATCAAGGTCGAACTGATCAACGAATATGCGAGCGTGGACATTGTGGCAAGCGGCTATGACGCGGGCGTGCGTTTCGGCCAGGAGTTGGCACAGGACATGATCTCGGTGCGAATCGGTCCCGATATTCGCATCATGGTTGTTGGCGCGAAGTCTTATTTCGCGAGTCGCAGCTTCCCCAGGACGCCGCGGGACCTGATGGAACACGCCTGCATCAACCTGCGCACTACGACCTACGGCAACCTTTACGAGTGGGAGTTCGTCAAGGGCAACAGGGCGTTGAGCGCGCGCGTGGATGGCCCTCTCGCGTTCAACAACGCATACGACATCTTCGAGGCGGCGAAGGCGGGCTTCGGGCTGGCCTACCTGCCGGAAGACCTCGTTCGCCCGCTCATTACGAAGGGGCATCTGGTTTCAGTGCTCGAAGACTGGTGCCCCACGTGGTCCGGACTCCACCTTTACTACCCGAATCGTCGGCAGCCCTCCCGGGCCATGACCTTACTGGTGGATGCGCTTCGCTACAACCCCTAGAGATTCCAGTACACCCATGTCAGGTGAAAACCTCCGGGACATCTACGCGTTTCTTATCGTGGCACGCGAACGCAGCTTCACGCGCGCTGCAGTCCAGCTTGGTGTTTCGCAGTCCGCCCTGAGCCATACCATTCGCGGCCTGGAAACGAGACTTGGATTGCGGCTGCTGACCCGTACGACGCGCAGTGTCGCGCCGACGGAGGCCGGCGAGCGCCTGATCCAGAACGTCGCCTCCCGGTTCGACGTGATCCAGCAAGAGCTGGCCGCGTTCGACGAACTTCGCGACAAGCCCGCCGGGACAGTCCGCATCACGACCTCGGACTTTGCCGCCAACACGGTGCTGTGGCCAAAGCTGTCGAAGCTCCAACCCCAATACCCGGACGTGAAGATCGAGATCGCGATCGATCCCGGCCTGACCGACATCGTGGCCGAGCGCTATGACGCAGGTGTGCGCTTCGGCGACCAGATTGCCAGGGACATGACTGCCGTCCGGATTTCGCCGGATATTCGCATGGCCATCGTCGGCGCGCCGTCATACCTGGAAAAACGCCCTTTACCGAAGACGCCTGCAGATCTGACCCAGCATGACTGCATCAACATGCGTTTCTCGATTCGGGGCGGAGTGTATGCGTGGGAGCTGAAGAAGGGCAAGCGCAACCTGCAGGTACGGGTCGATGGGCCATGGACCTTCAACTGTATCTACCCCGCGCTCGATGCGGCCCTGGCCGGTTTTGGCCTGGCGTATATGCCGGAAGAACTGGCCTGGCCTCACATCGAAAGCGGGCGCCTGCTACCCGTCCTCAAGGACTGGTGCCCCACCTTCCCCGGCCTGCACATCTTTTATGCCAGTCGCCGGCAATCCTCGCCCGCGCTGTCGTTGATCGTGGAAACGCTGCGCTATCGCCGCCAGCGCAGTAGTTGAGGCCCGGACGTTAGAATTCTGCTCGTGTTTTAACTCCCCTCCCGGCATGCTGTGTAGATTCACAGGGCAAAATCCGGCACATCTGGAGAAGCTCGGACAAGAGGCAGCGTCCCGCTCGCTTCATCATGTCTTAGACGCTTCGAGCAGATCCCGGCGTGGTTGTAGGCCGAACTCCCTTTGAATTCGTTCCACGTGCATGATGGAAAACCATATAACTTAACCACGATGCTGTTGGGCGTTGATCGGTATCAGTGCGTTGTCCGCGGCTTCGGCAAAGTTCGCCGCAGCGGCGACGAAGTGCGCCAACACCTCGCCGTCACGGGAACGAATGTCGACATGGACCGCATTCTGGACAGCGTCGTTACACCGCCAGACCCGTATGCGCCAGCCATGAAACTGAACCGCATACGGCCCGTGCCGGGCCGCAGCCATACGGGCTACGCCCTCGCGCACCAGCGCCCGCAACATCCTGACTTCCTGCGCGTCCGGCCAGACCGGCCACGCCACGTTCGTGTGCTCCACGTCATCCTCCTGCGGGGTAGCCGCGCACGCAGCGTTTAGCCGCCGTGCGCGCAATGACAACGAATAGCCACGTGGACTACCGCGTCGAGGCACTGGACGCGCGACGCGACCGCCGGCCAGCAGACTGGCCGGATGCGTTCGCTTCTTCGCCTGTTGCATCGCCCTGTGAAGGATCGGGTTCCGGGGGGTGGGCGTTTTCGGCGGAATCGTCGTCCTGGTTGCCCGATGCATCACCATCATGAGACTGCTCGCCAGTTTCCCGGGGTTGACGCGCCCGGTACACCACCTGATCGATGCGTACGAGGTTCAGCGAGATGGATTCCGCGTCGATATGAGCGCCGGCATCGGCCTCATTCTCACGGTTGACCCACGGGCTCACATAGAAATCGCCACGCACGACGACACTCGCGCCGGTGCGGATATGCTGCAGGACGCGCTCGGTGAGACGTTCGTTCCAGATTGTTACGTCGACAGGAAAGGTGCGCCCGTCACGCTGTTCCAGCGTGCCATCCTCGAGGCGCCGGTAGCTCGCCGACATGACGCGCAACTCGACGATGCGCTTTGCGCCGCCAGCGGTGTTAACCTGTTTCATCGTCGGCGATGCGAGTACGTTGCCGACCAGTTCTGCGTAGATGCCCATTGCGGACTCCGTTCATCATGGGTAGCCCCAGTGAATCGAACGCGCTGTCCACTGCCTGCTGTTGTCAACGGCTGCTCTGCGTCAGCCTGAACGTCCTGCGGTTATTCCATCGGCGAATGCCGCCGTACGGGTCAGGTGTCATCCGTCCTGCGAACCTTGACCGTGCCGTGCTCCAGATACATTGCGAGCTGGCTGGCCGCATAACGGAACACCGATTCGAGCGCATTGAGTTCCTTTGCGCGCGAATGGCACCGCTGCAGGTAGGCGCGCAGCGGCGCCGGTATCCGGTTGAAACAGGACTGCACTCGCGAATACGCCACCGCATGCGGCTCGCCGCGCATGAACCAGTCGAGACGATGACGCGTCGCTCCGCTCGGCAGTGCTACGCGAACGCAGCGCAGCGACACATCAAGCCCCGCCATCACGCTTTCCTGCGCGAGCGCATCCATCTCGGTCACCGTCTCGTCGAGCCAGTGTTCGTACGAGCGCAGCAGCACGCGAAAACCGGTTCGCCCGGCAACGCGCGAGACGTGGGATGGAGGCAGCTCGGCCAGCGGGTCCCCCTTACCCTTAAAGGCCTTTGTACGTCGATCCAGATGGGAAAGCCGGTATGTCATTGCCGCAGTCCTCCTGTCATTGCACCAGGGTATCTGCCGCAGCTTTCGCGTCGGCACTGTCACCGGACAGCGGCACGCTGTCGAGCAGGCGCAGCTCCGCTTCCGACAGCCGGCTCACACGCCGACGGCTGTGGCGGGGTTCGCGCTCGCCCGTGAAGACGTCCCGGGGCATCACGCCGAGCAGCACTCTTGCCGCTTCAACCCGCCGGGTTGCGGCAGCATCCGCATTGGGCAGGAAATCGACGCGCGAAAGCGGCAGCAGCTCGGGGCGCGTGAGCACGCGCTGGCAGTGCACCGCGAAATGAAACACCGACAGGCAGCGGTGTTTCGCAGACCCGACCCGCCGCACGCCCTCACTGGAGGCCATCAGGTCCCGCAGCACGGCCGATCGCACAAGCCGCACCAGCCAGTCGATCTCGACCAGCAGCATGACGACCATGTAACCGTAGGGGGAGCCAAACCCCAGCGACACCTGGGCGGGTTCGCGCGACTGCAACACCGCGAAATCGAGCCCCTTCTCGCGCGCGGCATCCAGCAGTTGTCGTGCGTGCTGCTGTTCCAGCTCGTTGGCGCGCCGGATGCCGGTGATCCGTTCGGCAATCTCGACGAGCTTCCAGTCGGCATAGGGATTGTCGTTGCCCGAGAGAGACCAGAGCGCGCGCAGCGCCGCCGCCACGCGCCGCCCGCCTGCCATGGCATGACCGGACTCACCCGGAGCGACGGCGCGCCCCAGGAACAGGCGCATCGCATCGCGCGTATGCAGATGCATCCGGTCGCCGCCCTCGCTCGTGAGCTGACCGATCCGGTTGATCTCGCTGGCCTCGTGTGGCCTCACAAGGGGATCGCCACCCTGACGCAGCGCATGCACCTGCTGCTGGTGATCGAGTGACTCCTCGCGTTCGAAGAAGAGCTGGTAGCGCCCGAAGAGCGGATCGGCCGGGTCAGGGTCATCTGAAGCAATCAGATGGGCGAGCGCGGCGCGCTCGGATTGCAGGTCGTAGCCATCAGCAAACGGCGACGACGGTGAACGGGCAAAGGCGTCAACGGACGGATCGACTGACGGGTCGACGCCGGCTGGCTGCGTGTCCATAAACACACTCCTCATGAGCAGAATCAGGATCGACGGAACAGGTTTCGCCATCGGGCTGTTACCCCGGGTAACAGGCATTCCTCCCGTACGGCAGTCGCGAATCGCACAACGACTGTTACCCGGGGCAACAGCGTCCATTGCCGGGCTCGGCGGGGAACGACGGGGCAATGCGTGCGCTTCGCGCATCCCGGCCGAAAGCCCCCTTTCGCAGGGTCGGCGGATAGAAGGCGGGACTGCGGAGTGTTACCCGGGGTAACAGGGGCACTGGAGGCCGTCCGCGACAGGCGCGAGAGACACACGTCACGCATGGCCGGCTCCGACCTGCCCGAACCGCCCCTGCTTCAGCCCGGCGCGGATCGCGGCCAGATGCAGTCGCGCCGTCTCGGGCGTCGAGGCATGTGGCCGTCCAGGCTCGATCCCGGAACCGTCGTGGTCGAAGCTGGCAGTCACCGCGCCCTCGTCTGCGTGCGCACGCTCACGCGCGGCGCGTTCGAGATGGGCTCGTGCCGGCACGAAGTCGCCTGCCAGACAGCGACGTGCCAGCCCGGCGATGTACGCCACCGGCGATTGCACAGGACGGTGCCGGTGGCAGGCTGCCATTTCGTCGAGAAGCACCTGACGGTCCCGAAGAGGAACGCGTTCGAGGTGCGCTGCAACCAGCGGGCGCTCCGCCGCGTGCAGCATGTTGGGCCAGACGAGGCGGTCGCCGCTGGCGTCGTCCGCAGCAACATGGGCATATCGCTTCGTCCCCACAACGACCGGGCATGCGCAGCCGCGCTCGGAGGCAAACCCAGTGGTTGTCGTAGTCGAATATGTAATCCTCGTATACGCGCGCGCGTTGGAACCGTACGTTTGTCGCCATTGGTAACGCACGAAACTCTCCGACCGTAACGGCATTCCCGATTCGTAACCCGGTTGGAGACTTCCGGTTGGCGGGTTTCGAAACGCGACGACGGGACCGATAACGGGCATGTGCAGTGCCTCCGCCGGGCTGTTACCCGGGGTAACAGCCCCTCCGGATGTCACCGGACAAACCGGACTGCCGCTGTTACCCCGGGTAACAGCAATGAGTGCCTCCGCGCCCGGCGTCGCGCTCTCTTCGAGTCTGCTGCGCGCGATCAGCGCCTTGCGGGTCGCGAGCCGGTCACGGACATCGATGCGGCAGACGAGCCGCTCGAGCTGATGCCGCAGCTCCGTCGCGTTGACCTGCGTGAACACCCGTTTGCCGGTGTGCGGGCGCGTCAGCTCACGGATCAGGCCCTGCCGGACCAGCCGGCGCCTGGCATTCTCCTGCTGCACCCGGTTCAGCCCGAGCGTGCGCTGCCATTCGAGCCCGCTCTGGGTGAACCATGTAGCCTGCTGGTCCGCTTCCCGACGCTGAAGCTGCACCATGCGCGAAAGCAGCAGCGCCGTGTTGACGTTCCCCACGAGATCGACGAAGACCCGCCGGAAGGCCACCGTCGGCCCAAGCAATTCCTGCATCGCCCCCTCGTCCGTACGGATCGCCTCGATCGAGGCGGGCAGCGGTCCGACCATCCGGCAACTGGTCCGCACCGCCATCGACATCGCCTGGACATCCAGGCGGTAATGCAGGCACGCCGGGCGCCCGCCCCGCCATTCCATGACCAGGTTCCTGTCGCGCAGACGGCGCCGCGCATTCTCCTGCTCCTCGCGCGACAGCCCCGTTTCGGCAAACCAGTGTTCCCGCGTCTTGTGGACCCAGCCGCCGTTGCTACCGACGTCACGCCCACGCCGCGTCCAGTAGACGAGCTGCGAGAGCAGCATGGCATCCTTCGGATGACCGGTGATACGCGCAAGACGTGTCCCGAACGCGATGGGCCGGTACGGCTTGAGGGCAAACCACAGGTCCTCGAAGTCCTCGATATAGGGCAACGATCCCTGCATCATGGCTGCACTCCTTCCGGCCGCCGCGGCGGCCATGCGACGTGCGCCGTGCGCTCGGCGGCCTTCTGCCGCAGCAGGGTCATGATGGCCGGCCAGAGCAGGCGGTATTCGTCTGCACGCGTGGGTCCCGCTCTCCGGTGTCCAATGAGGCCCTTCGCACGCAGCACTCGACGCGCAGCCCGCTGCTGACGGTCGGACAGTGCGAGGCGCCGTTCGAGTTCGCCGGGCGTGACGGCCAGCCACTGGTCGCGACAGCCTGTCTCACTCTCGATCGTCGACAGCTCGGTCAGCACGGCTGCTGCTGGCATGTCGCCACAGATCTCGACGAAGCAGCGGTCGATCGTGACGGGCACGTCGAGCATCGACAGCATCAGTTCCGTTTCCTCGGGCGGCGGTCCCGGCGGATCATCCCAGCTTTTGCCCGGCAACAGGTTGCCCTCCGGGTCGAGGCGCATGTCGTACATGGTGAGACTCCCTTGAGTTCGGGAAAGGACGGATGCGGACTGATGAGGCCGCGTCCGGGTTGGTCGCGCTCTCCAGTGCGGCAAAGAGCGAGGCAAGCGACCACGCTCCGTCGCACGCGCGATGCAAGGCCAGATAACGCTCGCGAACATCGGCAATGTCCTGCATGCTGTGCCAGCGCGACAGCAACGTGTCGGTCTCGCGGGCTGCCGGCATGCGTGGTTTGGCGGGTGCAGGTACATTCAGCTCCGTGCGCAGGCGGGAGATGGAGGAACGTGTCGCGGTACGAAAGAACCGCCGGATCATCGGAGCGCTCGCCTGCGCCCGGACAAACGCATGGAGCAGGCGCTCGTCGTGCCACTGCCGCGCAATCAGTTCACAGCGTCGCTGCAGAACATCGAGGTCGACCAATACGCGCAGGGCACCGGAAGCAACCAGTGCATCGATCAGTGCCCCGGTACGTGCGTCGGCAAGCACGCGCCGGATGGAGACAGGCAGACCATTTCCAGCCTTCCTTTCTCCACCGTTCGATGTTTCACATGAAACTTTGCAGTCCATATCAATGCAATGAAATCGATTGCTGTCCATGCGTGACAACCGTATCAGTTCCAGTAACACGATGTGCCCGATGGCGGTATCCGGCACGGGCAAGAACCCCGGCTTCATGCGCCCTCTCCACGCAGGAGCCGCTCGATCGCATCAAGCTCGTTCCATCGAGGTGGGCGGAAGCGCTCGGGACAGGCAACCCGGAACGCACGGGCGGCGTGCACGAGTTCGGACCACCACAGCCCGATGGGTCTGTCAGGGTTGAGCATGGCGGCGAACATCACATCCATGCGGTCACCCAGCAGGGGCTCCCCGACGCTGGCGTCACAGATGCGCGCCCAGTAATCTTCATCTCGCGCCATGCGCGCATACACGCTTTGCTTCGGTACGTGGTCAATACCGGACGCCGTATTCTGCCGCGACAGGCTGACCAGCCACCACCAGCCGAGATACCGGTTCAACCCGTCAGCATCAAGGCGCGCCCGATTATCCAGCGATGGCTGCGGAGGTTCCGGTGCCGGGGGTTCGACCATGAAACCATAAGGCAGGCCGGGCGCATCCCGCACACATCCTTCGAGCCTGCACGTGCGCGCAAATGCGTTCAATGCCTCGCGAAAGGCCGCGGTGGCAAGCCCAGCGCCCCCCGGTGAAGCAGCTGACAAAGACAATGGCTGGTAAATCGATTCGCTGGCCAGCCGTTCATCGTTCAGCGAAGCACGCTGCTCACTGGCCTGAACAACGACACCGGGCGTGGCAATCTGGTCTGCACGCGGCTCAACTGGAATGCGCGGCGAAGACACGGGTTCCGGCTTCGCATTCGCGCACAGCGAATGTTGGGTCGATCGCTCCGCTTCGCCCTTCACCTCGCTGCCGTCAATTGCGGGCTGTTCCCCGGCTCGCCGCAGCTCATCCGCGTCGACATCGGGAGCATGGTCAAGAAGATGGCTCATGCGGGCCAGACCCTCCATAGAAACTCCCAGCGCACCCGCGCACCGCACCCGAAACGCATGAACCAGTTTCGCCGCATCCAGCGACGATGGATGGTGATCCTGCACGGTATCCGCCGTAAAACCTGCCGCAACGCGAAGCAATTCCGGATCGATCACATGCTGCTGGAGCCATGCATCATCGAATTCCAGCCTGCGCGTGAGCCGTATCAGTGCGCCCATCGCCGGCTGGATGAGGTCGACGAGTCCGCGCCGGCTCAGACCTTCCGTCGCCGGGCCGAGCGCGGAAAGTCGATCGACCGCGAACTGGAACAGTGAGAGCAGGACGTGACTGACGGGCGTACCCTCTTCGTCGAGCAATCGCGAAAACTCACGCAATGACAGCGCGGCCCCCCGCTCCTTTTCCATATCGGCCTTGAGCGCCAGATAACCATTCGCCTTGTCCCAGAAACACAGGTCCGCGCGCTGGTCGTTCTCGCGCAGGTGCGCGGCAAGCAGTCTGGCTTCGCCGGGATACGGAACGCAGACGAAATCGTAGTGGAGGAACCGCTCGTCGTTCGTCTCGTCGTAGAGTGCCGTCGCCGCCGTCACCCGTGAGTTCCCTCCTTTCGCGACGACGTACCGGGTTTCGCCGGGTCGGCGCGTCACGGTTACGATCTGCTCGATGCCGTTGGCGCGGATCGACTCCTTCAGCTCAACGATGCGCTCATTAGAAACGCGCCGCGGGTTGCGCTCATAGACCATCACTTCGGTGATCCGCAACCGGATGACCGACGCAAGCTCCGGTTCGCGTGCTTGGGGACCTGGAGCAGGCACATCTAGCCGTCGCGCAGCGGCGAACTCCCGCGCCGGATCGATTGCAGTCCCTGACACGTTCATGCCACCGCCCCGCACGAGTCCCGGGCAATGGCGACACCATCCGCGATCGGTCCCTGTGACCCCGCATAGACATTGGCCAGCGACGGGAACAGTTCCCAGGCCAGACGATGCATGACGTTCCAGGCTGAATTGCCGAACCGCCTGCGACGGTCGAAATCATGAACAGGAACGCGCGCTGTCGCGGCTGCGGCGTACGCTGCAGCCGACGGCACCACCGTGTCCAGCACCCGGACTTTGCGATGGTCCGAGAAGCGTTGCCGCAGCACGCCCGCCAGCACCCTTGCATTGACGGTCCGTTCATGCGCATTGATCAGCGCGAGCAGATTACCTGAGCGGAATGACTCACCGAAATCGGCCAGCCGGTTCAGGTCATCGAGCATAGCGAGCGTGCCGGTGGCGAACTCGCCCGCGCTAAGCGCGTCCGGCTTCACCGGCGACACCATGAAGTCGGCCGCCATCGCTGCGGACTTCTGCAGTTCGCCCACCGCGCCCTGCGTATCGATCAGCACAACATCATAGGTCTCCAGCAGCGGGCTTCGCATCGCGCGACGCATGATCATCAGCCGGTCCTCACGCCGGTTGAGCCACGACTGCAACTCCGCGTCTGGCGTGTCCGAGTAGATGAGGTCGAGATTCGAGAAGATGGTCCGGCTGATACAGTCTGCGGAAGGATTACCGCCTGACGTCACGACAGCACTCAGACCACGTGGTGAACGATAATGGACGGGAAAAAACTTACTTAGACTCGGCTGGACATCTGCGTCGATCTCGAGGACCTTCATGCCGAAGGCTGCGAGCAGGCCGCCCAGGTTGGCGGCAACGGTCGTCTTACCGACGCCGCCCTTGGTGGAGACGAAGCAGATAACAAGCGGCACGATAGAGGTTCCAGTACAACATCATGACGTGAACTCAGGACTCTCGTGTTGAAGTACAGCGTGCTACGGAAATGCCTGGCGCTCGTAGTTCTTCTGCGCGCTGCGTTTCGCCCGCATCCGAGCGGGTCATTTGCGACGCGATCCAACTCTCGAATCCGTCGACCGGAAAGAGGCGCCTCCGTCCGATGCGGATGGACGGAGGCATCGGTTGCCCCAGCGTAAGCCGGTTGCGCACGGTCGCTGGCGCGATATGCAACTCGCGCGCGATCTCCTCCAGCGTATAGAAGCGCGTCACCGTCGATGCCTCCTGGCAGTACAACAGATGCCCAACCTGTCCATTACTTTGCTTGCTGATCCAGGCACGTCCAGACTAGTCCACTACTCAATGATGCCTATAATCAAGGCACGGATTCACTCTAGAAACGCAGGGCGGACATGTCAAGCGCCGTTGAACCCACCGACTACCATCAACGCCTCGCGCACGTGCGCGAGTACCTCGAACTGTCCCAGGAAAAGATGGCCGGACGTCTCGGTATATCACTGCGTGCCTACGCGAACTACGAGCGGGGCGAGCGCGCCATCCCCATCGACGTCGTCCGTACCCTGTACGAAAAGTGTGCCGTCGATCCTGTGTGGCTGCTCACTGGTGAAGGCAACATGCTGCTCGACCGCGACATTCGGTACCGTCTTGACCCGCGGACACTCGAGGCCGTCACCGCGACGGTCGAAAGAATCGAAAAGAAACTCAATTCACCGCTCGCAACCAAAAAGAAGGCCCGCCTTATCGGACTGCTGTACGAACAATGTCAGCTTCTCGGCGAGAACGCCGACGACATTCTCGGTGATGCGCGGATCGACCGACTGACGCGTTCGTCACGTTGACGTGAGCGACGCGCAAAAATACTAAACAGCGGTCAGAAAGCTACCATGGCGGGCTAATCTTCAGACGCGATGGTTCTATTGCATATGCGATGGCTTCGGCCGCATCGCATACCCGCAGTGAGGAAGATCATGGGTCGTCTGAACGAGGTGCGAAAGGAAATCAAACAGCTCTGCGAAGACATCGAGCGGGACGCGCGGCGCGCGCGACACCACCCCGCAATCGGCGCCGAGGTCACGTCTGCTCCGCAAGTCTGTATCCATATGGTCGTGTCCGGAGACCTATCCCGCATGCGCTTCAAGATCTCACTTCAGCGGGACAAAAGCCAAAAGCACCGTTAGCATCACATATCTCATGCACACACGCGGATATCTTGTGACGCAAAACCGACCAGCGAAACTTCGCAAGCAATTCTCGCGCATTGGTGAGTCTCAGGGGACGGTTCGACCGATCCAGACATCGTAGAGCCGCCACATGGATCCCCGGGGCACGATAATTCTGGATTCCAAATTCGGTAGTATGACTGCTCATATATATAGATATACTAATCAATTTATTAAAAACCACGTCGTGCTTGAAGCCAGCGTTTTCGGTCCGCATTGACTACCGGACCTTCAAGTTACAGTTCAAGTTCGACTGACCGAGATGAAAGTCCGCCGCACCGCTGACGTCCCTTCCTGCTTTCCAGTTGCCGAAGTATGAACATCATGCAAATTTTCTGAACATACTGTACGACCGCTCCTGGTTTCCTAAGATGAAAGTCCCGTTGCTGCCAGTGGTGCGGGTGAAAAGACGCACGCTTTAGCTGGGGTTTTCACGATTGATTCTCAGGCGAGGCCATTCATGACGAATCGCGCCATCATCCACGACCAGAACCTCATTCGCTCCGCGTTTCCTGGGTGGGATGCGGTACATCAGGCCATGACCGCCGCGAACCCATTGCGGGTGGTCGCAGATATTGCCTTCGACTGGTTGAGCATAGCTGGTGCGATACTGCTCTTCCATCGCTTCGGATGGTATTCCGCTCCCGCGGCCATCGCGTGGATCGGCAACCGGCAGCGTGCACTCGGCAATCTTCTTCACGACGCCGCGCACCGGAATCTTGCGAGCTCGCGTCAATTCAACGATGCAGTCGCCACGCTCTTAATTGCGCCGCCGCTTTTCAACAGTCTGACCGCCTATCGTGAATCCCACGCTCGTCACCACGCATGGCTCGGTGACCCACAGGCCGACCCCGACTACATTGACGTTCGTCCTGCGCCCGGCGATAGCTGGTGGCACCCCTACCTCGCAGTCCTGGTGACGCCTCGCACATGGGCCGCCTCAATCTTCGGACACCTTCACGCCCGACAGGCCACATTCTCGCGGAAAGCCGCTATCGTCGTCTGGTGGATCGCTGTACTGGGCGCCGTGACGCTTCTCGCAGGACTCCACTTTGCGGCCGCTTTCATCGGCCTGTGGATACTGGCCAGGGCCACCGTGTTCCATGCGATTACCACCTTTCGGGAATTCTGCGACCATTTCGGCCGACAAGCCGGTGGCGTGTTCAATTACACGCGCGACGTTTCCTCGCGCAGCATCTGGCACTGGATCCTTCACCCGCACAACAATGGCTACCACCTCACCCACCATTTGATGCCCTCGGTTCCCTATCACCGCCTGCCCAAGGCACAGGAAAGGCTGCTCGCGCTACCGGACTTCGCCCGCACCGCACGCGTATCCCACGCTTATTTTTCCGGTCCTGATGCGGTGGTGCGGGAATGGGAAATTTTCAAAGGGGAACAGCCATGACGCGTCACAATTTGGGTGCTATTCATGTCGCGGCCCTACTTGTCTCGGCAAGCTGCGGAATCGCATTCCTGCTGGGCTCTGGCGAAATGGCCGTTCGGTCCGGCATGGCGGGCAGCCTCTACGCGATCGTGACCGCGTTTGGCATGTTCGCACTCGGGCTCATCGCACGAAAGCTGTGGCATGTCGGCGAACCAATCTGGGATATCCTTGGAAACCCGTATGGTCCAGCCGTACGAAAGGGCGTCGCGCTTCTCTCGCTTGTATGGATGTCGGGCGTACTCGCAGCGCAGATCCACGGCAGCGTCGCCGTCCTCGCAACTGTGGGATTCAAGACACTTCACTCAGCACTGGCGACTTCCGCTGCCCTGCTGGCACTTTCGTCCGTCGACCTCGGCGTCGCGGCTTTGCTCTTCACGCTTGGCCTGCTCGCGAGCAATCTGATATTGCTGCATGCTCTCGTCCTGTCGGGAGGACTGCCGGTCTACCTTCATTCGTGGCCATCGTTCTTCCGGGAAGTGCAGACCGCACCTCCCGTTGAAACGGTTACCACGGTGGTGACCATCGGATTCCTGGTACTCACTGGATCGGACTATCAGCAGTTCGTCATCGCCGCACGTCGACCGGTCGATGCATGGATCGGCTGCAGCCTCGCGGGCATTTTCCTTATTGTTGCCGGATTTTTGCCAGCCGCTACGGTTGTGGCAGCACTACATGGCGGACAACTGTCTGGCCTGACTGACTACGCCAGTGCAATCCCCTGGATCATGCTCCACACCAGCGGACGTGCAGGCCCGATCTGCCTCGGCATTATCGTGCTGGCTGCGCTCGGGTCGGGAACGGCCATCACGCGCGCGATGAGCAGTGCATTGATGGATTTCCATCCCCTTATCCGCCGCCACGAACTCACCTCGAAATGTCTCATCGTCGCGACCTGCTGTGTTATCGCTGTCGACGGGCAGTCGATCGTCTCAACCATTGTTTCCCTGAATGCTATTTATATTTCTGCAGTCGGAGTACTGTTTGTATTGAATCAGACCGGACACCCTGCTACGCCACGCTGCACTTTCACGATGATAGTCTCTGGAGGCGTGTCTTCCCTGTTCACTACGATACTGTCCTGGGCGCACATCGCCGACTTGCCAGACTGGATGTCCCTGACAACAGGACTGCTCGCATCCATCGCTCCGCTGCTCACCTGGTACTTCACCTCCACCCAACGTGGTGTTCATTCGTGACCATGCTCAGACGTTTCAACTTGCGCGGTGAATTTCCTGGACAAGACTGCGGCGGGCGTAATCCATGATCAGTGCAGTGATCTTCGCAAGCGGCTCAGGCTCCGATTCCCAGTGGTGCCAGTAGAGCTCGAGCAGAAGACTGTGTCCCGGCGTGAGCTCCACAAGCGCACCCGATTCCAGCAGCGCCCCGATCTGCATCTCGGGAACCAGCCCGTAACCAAGTCCGTTTAGGATCGCGTTAAGCAATGCGGTTGGTGACGGAAAATAATGCTTCCGGTACCTGTCAACATTCACCCGGAAGAATGTGGAAAGGAATCTGTCGTGAATCGCATCCTTGCGATCAAACAGAATCGCCGGAACATCCAGTATCGCTGGCAGCGTCATGCCCTTGGGCAAATGCGCTCCAACGAACCCAGGCGTCGCGACACAGCGGTAGCGCATCCCTCCAGCAAAATCGGCCTGGAATCCAAGACTCGGCTCGCGTTGTGTCGAGATGCAACCCTTGACGTCACCACGGACCAGGGAAGTCACCGTATGGTCCTGATCGTCGACGATGATTTCAAGCCCGATGTGCTGCGCTGCAAGTTGCCACGAAGCAGGCTCAAACCAGGTCGCCAGTGAATCAGCATTGACAGCGACAGCAACGTTGACAGGTGGGAATTCGCCCGGCTTGATGACCCGGAACGCCTCCTCCTCAAAAAGGCGCACGGCCATGACGTGTCGTAGAATCACTTCACCCGCGTGAGTCGGCGTTACGGTGGGGTCTCGCAACAGCAGCGTTACGCCGACCGCGGCTTCCAAGCTCTTTACCCGCGCAGTCACGGCTCCAGGCGATATATGTAGTATTTCCGCTGCCTTCCTGAAATGCTGGCACTCCAGGACTGTGGCGAATGTTTCCAATTGCTGTCGGTCCAGCATAACGATTTCCTGAATATTAGCTTATCGAAAACTACAACGCTAAGCCGGCTCATCAGGGATTGAAGCATAACGTCGATCACTCGTCATACGTCCATGACGAGGTATCGTTCATCCGCATCGGAAAGCCGCTGTGCCAGATCGAATACCATGCAGCCCGCCCTCGCGGAAACGCGCAGAGATAAGGGGTCACGGTCGAAGACTACAGCCCGTGCGCAGAAAGGCCCGGCTTCAATGCGTAACGAATTGGACTGCCGCTGTCAAATCAGGTCTAGCTAACGGGAACTGAGCCGAAATGTCAGCACATGTTCATCGCCAGCCGTCTCCTGCGAAAGGTTCGACAGAAGCAGGGTCGCACGTTTTCCCAAGATGGTGCAAGCCGTACAAAGTTAAGATTATTTGGGCTCGCAACATCACGTCTAGTCGATTTTTGTACCGTCGCTGGTAAGTTGCAGCGACCGACAGAGCGGACGGTCCAATGTATTTCAGCTAGCACCAAGTCGCCGATTACAAACTTCACGCACGCATCAGAAGTCTGTCTGTGCAATCACCGGTGGCAGTCTGTTCCACGTGAACTGATTGAAATCCGTCAACGGTGGTAGCTGCGGGGAATGCTACTGACGTAGAGTAGAAACAGCAATAGTTCGGTCCGCAGAAACTGACATCGGGTCCTATAAGGTCATTAGGAACAGCACCAAAACAGGATACGGGTGCTCACCGGGACGTCGGCAGCGTAATGCCCGCAAAATCTTGACGACCGCAGAATCGTACTCGCGTCCGTAGCCGGCACTCGATGCACTCTTGAACATCCGACGCGCGGCAGCCGACAACGGGAGCGGGAAGCGCGTACGGTTTGCCGTATCGAGGACGAGCCCGAGACTCTTCACAAAGACGTCGACTGCGGAAAGCGCCCTGTAGTCGCCATTCAGTATGTGCGGCACGCGGTTCTCGAACATCCACGAGTTGCCAGCGCTGTGGGTAATCACCTCATAAAGCACAGCAGGGTCCGCGCCCTCCCGCAAGCCCAGTGCCACTGCCTCGGCCGCTGCTGCAATATGAACGCCGGCGAGTAGCTGGTTGATGACTTTCACCTTCGAGCCGACGCCATGCGCATCGTCAAGCCGATAGACTTTCGTGGCGATCGCCGCGAGTATGCCCTCACACGTCGCATACGCCGCTGCAGGGCCAGATGTCATCATCGTCAACTCGCCTGACGCCGCCCGCGCTGCACCACCTGAGACCGGCGCATCAAGCATTTGCAGCCCCGCGGCTTCGATCCGCTGTGCCAATGCGACTACGAAGTCAGGCGCAACTGTTGCGCTGGCAATCACCACTCCGCCCGGCTTCATCGTGGCGACCGCGCCCTCCTCTCCAAAGAGTACCGCGTCGGTCTGGGTAGCGTTGACAACCAACGTCGCGACAACGTCGCGCTGCGCACCTACAATGGCGGGCGTAGCGCAAGCCTGCCACCTTCAGCCGAAAAATCCATCAGAGCACTGTCACGCACATCGCAACCGTACACCCGAAAACGCGCCCGCAGCAACGAACTGCGACGCCCCGAGCCATTGCACAGACCGATTACACCTACGTTTTTCAGCATGGCCAGTCCTTTTGATTCCGCCAGACAGCAGCGGAGGGTCGCGTGCCGCCGTGTCGAAAGCGAATCATCACGTATGGTTACTCAGCACAATGGCACCCTCCATTCAATGCTGTAACGCTGACTTTGCACTCCCGATGAATTCAATTCGCGATTCTTCAAAGTCTGACATATGTCTCAACCTTGCCGGGTTGAACATTGTGCCGCAACTCACTGCATAGTATGTGACTGATGCGCTTGTGCAACATATGCCGGTCCGCCGTCCGGCAATGGAACGGTAGCCATCCCGGTAGATGAGTCCTGGCTAAACCAACGCAGATGACCGTCTTTTGCCATCTGGCCCATGCAGCCGGCATCTAGACGGATGGAATACACGCCGTCTGGCCCCCATCGACTGAGACAACTGCGCCCGTCATAAAACTGGCGTCATCCGTAAGCAGAAATGTTGCTACTGCTGCGATCTCCTCCGGCTGACCTTCTCGCCCAATGGCATGGGCGGCACGAATGCGTCTGGCTTTTTCCGGATCCTCAAACATATACGCCGTAAAGGGAGTCCGGACCATCCCGGGCGCAATCGCATTAACACGAATTCCGTAAGGTCCAAGCTCCGCCCCCATCGTCCGGGTGACGCCCGAGACGGCGAACTTCGAAGCTACGTATGGCAGCCGGTTCGGGACACCCATAATGCCAGCGCCAGATGAGATATTGACGATGGCGCGCGATGTCCTGTCATGCTGCACCGCCCGCGCAAACGCCTGGCACATGAGAAAGGTTCCATCGAGATTGACGGACATCACCTTTTTCCAGTTTTCGGGCTCGCAATCGAGCACGTTACCAACGCCCTTTATACCGGCGCAATTGATCAGGCCGTGCAGATGTCCGAACTTGCCCTTCGCTGCGGCAACAAATGATTGCACCTGCGCGCTATCAGACACATCCAACCGGCCACCGAAGATTCGCGGGTTATCGTTCGTTTCGCTGAACTCCGATATCAGCTTTTCCAGGCCAGTCTGATCCTGATCTGCCAGGGCGACCGAAGCCCCTTCTTCCCACAGCCGCCGGACACACGCCGCGCCGATGCCGCTCGCAGCACCGGTAACCAACACCGTCTTTTGTTCGAATCGCTTCATGGAGACTTCCCCTGTCTTGACGAATACATTCACGAGATATCCGGCCCATCCAAGTCATCCGGAACCTGGGGCACTTCATCAGCCCATCCACTACTCCATTTCTGTTACGCAAATGTCTGCAGGAACACGCCCACGTCGTCAAGAGACTCAAGATCGCGCAGCAGTTCTATCGCCCTGTCCGCTTTCTCAATGGACATCGGAACCGCAGCTACTGCCGCGCAATCCCGGAACTTCGCAGCGATCTGTTCCCATGACATGGGAGCTTCTGGGCTACCGGGCACGTTGTTTCCTTCGCGTGCGAAGCTCCGGCCATCCCGGGTTGAGATCTCCATGCGCCCATCCGGGATCTTCACCTTCCAGTCGAGACTGCTGTCCTCCACGGGTACCACCTTTTGCGCAATAGCAAGCACCTGCGGGTCACGTAGCGATTCGGCACTGAAATCGGAGATCCGGATCTGTCCGTGTGTGGCAGCCAGTGCGACACAGAATGGAAGACTGAACTTTGCGTCGAGGAGAGTCGCTGGAGCCCGGCGAATATCCAGCGGATAACACATGCGCTGGTGAAAATCGCCGACGAACACCCTGATCTGCTCGATGTCGCCCGATTTCAGTCCGTGTTCTTTCATTAACCCGATCGTCGCGTGGATGTAGGTGTGTACGTTCCCGACCGCCGGCCACGCCTTGTAGAGCATGGAGGCACCCAGGTAATCCTTCCCCAGCCGGTCAACCATCGTGTCGCGGTCGTATTTCCCCGCGAAGTAAACATTGAAGATGCCCGCCCTGGCCTCGAAGAGGTTTGCAATGCCAGTAATCCCCTTCTGTGCCAGGAGCACAGCCAGTACAGCGCATTGCGCCGTGAACCCGGCATACATCCCCCTAAGATCACTACCGATTCCGAAAATGACCTCCATCGTCCCGCTTGACTGCATGCTGGCAATCCCGAATGCATGTGCAATCTGCTCGTGAGTCAGACCCTGCAGCCGCGCGGCCGCAGCTGTCGCGGAGAATGCCCCAACCACTGACGAGAGATTCCAGTCCTGGCGCCAGCCGACGTTGCAGCGCAACCGGACAAAGAGGTCCTGTCCAATCGCTACGCTGGTGATCAGGTCCCGGCCAGATACCTTTCCCTTACGCTCCGCGAGCGCGAGCACCGCCGGAACGACAGAACTGTCGGGATGTGCCCCCCAAGGTGTCTGATCATCAAAGTCAAGACAGTGCGCCATGACGCCATTTGCAAAGGCCGCCGACTGCGCGGGAACCCTGCCGCCAAATCCCAGTACCGAGGACTCTTCGCGCCCCCCTGCATCCAGTACGACATCGGCCACACCTCGAACCGCCGGCTCCATGCCGCTGCCGGCAAGGGTTACGCCGATGATGTCGAGCAGTGACTTCTTCGCGGCTTCGACTGCTTCTTTCGAAAGCTCTTCGAAGCGCGTCTGCTCAATGTAGTTCGAAAATACATGGCACAGGTCTGGGTTAGAGGACATGGTGAATCCGGATATGGAATTGAGAAATGGTCTTGTGACGCGAGGCTGACGTTCACATCTGAAGGCACTGTCGAGCAGTGTGATAGGACATGTACCGATGAACAAGCGATGATTCGTGAAGTATCGTTAAGAACCGCTTGATAATTCGATCTATCTTTTTCGCCATGGCTTTTCCTCGCTTCACACCAAGACAGCTCTGCGCATTCGTTGCCGTCGCGGACGTAGGAAGCTTCGCGAAAGCAGGTGAGCGGATGAGCCTGTCCGCATCTGCTGTCAGTCAACTTGTCAGCGAACTAGAGGTATCGACCGGATTTCGACTTTTTGACCGGACGACGCGGAGTGTCGCTGTTTCACCAGCCGGTCGGGAATTCTACTCATCCGTCAAAAGCGTTCTGGCACATATGGAACTGGCCGAGGCCACGGCAGATGACATCCGGAATCGGGCGGCCGGAATTGTCCGTGTTGCAGCACCCTTGATCCTGGCCAGTACTGTTCTGCCGGCGGCAATCAGGGCATACCGGGCCTGCCAGCCCAAGGTTCTTGTCCGTATTCGCGATGCCACGGTGGAAAATCTTGTCGATCTGGTGAAGAGTGCTACTGTCGACCTCGCCGTTGGACCAGATCAGGCGGTGATTGCGGACATTGCCCGCTTCGACCTGTTCCAGAGCGCATGGGTACTGTGGTTTCCCCCCAGCAGTCCGCTTGCCGACTATCGCGAGATTTCATGGGTCCAGTTGAGGCAGTACCCTCTCGTGGTGGCTGGACGCGACTACGAACGCACAATATCCCTGACGCAGGCTGAATATGTCGAGACCGGACAGATCACGCCGATCGACATCGTCGACAACATCAGCACAGCCTTCGGCATGGCCGCCGAGGATCTCGCCCTGACGATCGCACCAGCGTATGTCGGAGTTCTCGGTCGGCGTTTCGGCCTGGTGTCGCGGCCAATAGTCAGGCCGGAAGTTCAGCGTCAGGTATGCCTGTACCATTCATCACGTCGCGGTATCTCCCCTGCGGCAGAGGGCTTCCGTGAGCATCTGATCAGGTGGCTGACCCGAAACGGGTTCCCCCCTGAATAAGCAATCCACCGCTACTTTCAATATCCGAGTGCACTTCGGGCGTGCGCGGAAGATGTTCGAGCTAAGCGGTACGTCTTTGATACTCGCATCCCCGAATCCGAGTCATCACGTCGTTAAGCAAAACTTAGGCGGAACTTCAAAAGATTAACCAATCCTGGTTGAATCATCAGATACGCTAACATCTGAAGCGGGACATAGCCGAAGGCCGTACAGGCAGCAGATCTCCTCCGGCTTGCAGCGACAATGAAGTCGAACCGGGACAGGATCGCCTGCCCTCGCCACAGAATTAACACGTCCTGTCCTCCCAGGATCTACCGGTCACCTTCGAATGATTGATTTTCCTGTCGTCGACTCCCACATTCACCTGCTCGACAGGGAGCAATTCAGCTACTCCTGGTCCCATGGTTCCTCGTGGGCGACTGGTGCCACGAAACTCAATCGTAGCTGGCATATCGACGATCTCTCTGGCCGTTCCGCGCCATGCAATGTCGAAGGATTTGTCTTCGTTGAAGCCGATGTAGATATGCCGCAGTACCTCGATGAAGCGGGTTGGGCAGATCGCATCGCGTCGACTGACCCACGAATCCTTGCCTGCGTCGCCTGCCTGCCGCTTGAGACAGGCTATTCCATCGAACCGGAAGTCGCTCGCGTCGCCAGCCTGCCGGCCGTGCGGGGAGTGCGGCGCCTCATCCAGAACATGCCCGATTCGTCAGTCATACTGCGGCGTCCCTTTATAGACGCCATCAATCTGCTGCCCGGACACAACCTCTCCTTCGACCTCTGTATCGATCCACACCAGTTCTTACACACTCTCGAACTGGTAAAACGATGTCCGGGGGTAAACTTTGTACTGGATCATATGGGTAAGCCAGAAGTGAAGGAAAACCGCCTGCCGTTATGGTACGAGCAGATACGGCAGATAGCGGCCTTCCCGAACGTTGTCTGCAAGATCTCTGGTCTGGTGACTCAAGCCGACCATATGAACTGGAAAGCATCACAGATAATTCCGCTAATTGACCACGTCATCGGCTGTTTCGGCATCGACAGGGTCCTTTTTGGCAGTGACTGGCCGGTACTCGAACTGGCCGCATCGTACCGGGAATGGATGGATATCGTCGACCATGCAACACGACATATGTCACAAGCGGACCGGATGAAGATTTTCCGGGAAAACGCAATCAGGACCTATCGCCTCGACCTCTGCGCCAGTCAGTAGCAGGAGCAACGAGCGAGCGCTCATTGAATCGGGAAAGGCATGCGTCAGGCCCCATGCGGTGACGATCGGTGCCTGCCGACACGCCTTACCATTGCGGCACGCAACTCGCAACATTGGACTTTGTGACCGGAGGGGTAACAACCTCGATGAATTGCCCCTTCTGTGTGTCCGACTTCGTTACCGCGGCATACAGGGCCTTGAACGCGAGTTGTCCCATTTTCTCGGGTTCGACACAAACCGTACCATCGACGTCGCCGGCCTTGATCGCGGCTATTCCCAGACGAGAACCGCCCCATCCGACCAGCCTGGCATGTGAACCCGCTGCATGTACGGCCTTCGCACAACCGATGACCAGGTCATCCGCCTGGTTATAGAAGAGATCGACATCCGGATGAGCGGTCAAAATGTTCTGACACACAGACTCCCCCTGCTCCGGTGTCAGGTCCGTCGGCTGCGAAGCAACGATCTGGTATTTCATCCCGGTTTTGTCCAGACCCTCCTTGAATCCCTTTGTTCGTTGCCAGTTCTGAGCCATACCGGGTGCGCCCTCGAGAATCGCGATCCTGGCCACGCGTTTCCTGGGAAGGAGCGTCGCTGCGATTTCACCGGAGATCTCGCCCGTGTGTATTTCGTCACTGGAGACAAGCGCTGTCACGTTCGGATAGACGTCCCTGATTGGTCGCTTTTGCGGGTCACCAATTTCGGTCGCCACGGATACGAACGGCAGACCGTGCGCCGAGACGCGATCGGCCCAACTCTTCGCGACTGCTCCGTCGATCGGAAGGACCGCGACACCATCGACTTTCTGCGCAATCAGGTCATCGATCCCATTACCCTGGGTCTCCACGTTGGATTTCCCGTCAAGCACGATGATGTTCACTCCCACCTTTCTGGCTTCTTCCGTGAATCCCTTCACCACCGACACATTGAAGGGAAACTGCATCCCGGCAGCCACGTAGCCTAACGTGATGGTCCTGGCTTGTACACCCGGAACATACAGCGCACATGCGATGCAGAGCGAGCATCCGAGCTTGAACATTCGCTTCATATCTTCCCTATTCATCTGACTCTGGAAATTATGGACAGAGGATAAAACGCTTTCGGCCGCGCCAAAGCTTCATTGCGGCATCCTTTCTCTTACCAGTGACACTCGTGGGTTGCTTCCCCTTAAGTCTCGACTTCCGGGCACCGTATCAGAGCCGTACGGTCAACGAACAAGCCGAGGTCTCCTTCTTTGTGTTCGAGGCCAGAAACATCCGGTGACCCTGCCAGCGACGCGGCCACAAACGTTGTCGGAGAGCCGGCACATCTCGCAAACATTATCTGGACTCTTCAGCGATGCCGAACTCGCTGCCCGGAGCATCCAAACCCGCGGAGGTACGGAGCCGCACGCCCTTCGTCTCCGGCACAAACTGTGTCAGTACGAGACAGGCAACTGCAACGAATGTCACATAGTACGCAGGCGCGATCGGCGAGCCGGACGCATGTACCAGAAGCGTCGCAACGAGAGGCGTCGTACCCCCGAAGACGGCCACACTCAGTTGATACGAAATGGCGTGACCTGTTGCACGAAACGAAGTGGGAAAGAATTCCGGCGCGGCAACAAAACAGGCTCCGCCATACAAGCCGACGCCGACCACCAGCAGCAACTGGCCCAGGAGTGCACCCATCATCGTACCCGTTGCGGCCAGGTACACGCCGGGATATGCGGCGAAAGCGAGCCACAATGCGCCGAGTGAAAGAATGCGTTTGCGGCCGAATCGATCACTCAGCATCCCCCCCAACGGGATCATGAACGACAGGACAACGATGGCAGCGCCGTTTGCAAGCAGCGCGGATGTCGGGTCCAGTCTCGCCACCCGGACGAGAAACGTATACATGAACCCCAGGACAAGGTACGAACCGACGGTCTGAATCGGCTGGATCATGGCGACATTCAGCATGCCGCGAAGGCCTCCTGCCCGAAGGGCAGCCCCGAGCGGGCTTTTCGCCGACGTCCTGCGCGTGGCCTGCCTGAATTCCTCCGGTTCGTCCAGGTCACGTCGAAGCCAGAACCCGAAGATTCCGATCAGTCCACCGGCCAGGAACGGTACACGCCAGACCCAGGCGGCATATGTACTCGCCCCAGCGGACCATTCAAGAGCAATCAGCAATCCGGCTACCAGCGCATTGGGCAGATGCGAAAAGATCAGGGTGAGACCAATCCACCCGCCCCGGCGGTCGTTGGGCGCCGACTCGAGGATGAAACTGGTGGTCCCCGTCGTCTCCCCACCCAGTGCAAGACCTTGGCCGATCCGGCACACGACAAGCAGCACAGGGGCCGCGATACCAACCTGAGCGTAGGTGGGTAGAAGCCCGATTACGGCCGTGCCCAGCGCCATCAGCCAGACCGTCATTGCCATGACTTTCACGCGTCCGACCTTGTCTGCCATTACCCCGAACAGCAATCCGCCAAGCGGACGAGCGAAGAAGGCGACGGCATAGACGGCGAAAGTGCTGAGCAATGCGGCGGTGCGATCGCTTCCAGGAAAAAAGTGAGTCGAGAGAATCGGAACCGAAAAGCCAAATACAGCAAAGTCGTAGATTTCGCCGAAGTTGCCAATCGAACCGGCCGAAAGCGTCCGGATTGCACTTTGCTTTGCCACACCTCCTCCAAACAAATTGCGCATTTTCGGCGCAACGGGCAATTGGCCCCTGGAACACTGCAGAAGTCAGTATCGATACCGCTTACGTCGCGTAGTCATGTCCGCCGCGCACTACAGGTTGCAGTGGCTCGCACACACGGCACGGCAATCCTCCTGGATCGTGCGGCTCAGACGAAGGATGTCGGGGATGCCAAAGTCAGCGACGTCGGGCCTCGGGACGCCGTGGGAGATCGCAACCCGCTCGGCAATCTCGTAAGCCACCGATCGTTCCCGTAACAGTGCGCCCAGTCCTTCGGAGAGCAACTGCTTTTCCGTAGCGGTGAAATGGTCCGTGAGGCTGAGTTCAGTCGTGTTCACAAATGGCTCCTGAAACGGAACGCGGTCGAATTTGCGCGCGACGGGCTCCCGAACTTCAAAACCATGCCGCTCCCACAAGCCGCCAAAGATCAGACTCCGAACGTCGAGTTGCAGGAACGGGGAAAATCCATGCCGGGATATCTGCACATGCCATAAACGCATGCAGCTTGCAAACCGCCGACGTATAGGCGAGGCCCTATCTCCGCTTTCTGCGGGCACCACCAACGGTGTAGATAGCGGCGGCTGCGACAACCACGGTGCCTTCGATGACGCCCTGGTAATTCGCTCCCAGATTGAGAATGTTGAAGCCGTTTGTCAGTGTGAACAGGAGCAGCGCGCCCGCCAGTGTCTTGATCACCGAGCCCGCTCCGCCGAACAGGGACGTTCCGCCCAGAATCGCCGACGCGATGACAGTCAGTTCAGCCCCCTGCATAGCGGTCGGATTCACCGCGCCAAGCCGGCTGCCGAACAGAACCCCGCCAAAGCCTGCTGCCGCGCTGCACAGGATGAACCCTGCCATCTTGTATCGCTTCACATTGATCCCGGATAAACGCGCTGCCTCGGGATTGCCCCCGACCGCGTAGACGCGGCGCCCGATGGTCGTCAAATTCAGGATGAACCAGACAATCATCGTGAAAACGCCCATGTACACGACAGGTTTGGGCATTGAAAGCGACAGTCCACCCGCCCACACAAGGGCGAGGCAACATACTCCGCCAGCAACCATGCCGAACGATGTGACTGACCGATGGCGCCCGTGACGTCTTGCCTGCACGAGGAACCAGACTCCCGCCAACAGCAGGGCTGCTCCGATAAGAATAAGTGGAATGGCAATCGGAAAGCGACCTGATTCAAATGCCCTCATCGCCTGCAACGCTTCGGGGGTCTGCACCGACAGGGATTGCCCGTCGGTGTAGATCTGGACGACCCCACGGATTGCGGTCAGCGTTCCCAGAGTCACGATGAATGCATTGATGCCTAGATACTGGACGATCGCACCGTTAAGCAGCCCGGCCAGCACTGCGACAAGCATCGCAACGAGCGCCGCCGGCCAGAACCCGAGCGAATCCGCCAGGCTCACCAGCACCGCGGCAGAAAGCGCCGCCACCGACGCGACTGAAAGATCGAAGTTACCCGTGATCAGGATCACAGTCATCGCGACTGCAATGATCGCAACCAGCGACGACTGGTACAGCACGTTCGAAATGTTCGCCAGGCTCAGATAGTTGGGCCTGCCCGTATAGACGGTCACAAACGAGATCGCGGATACCAGCAGGATGAGCGCATAGTAAACGCCCATTTCGCGCAAACTGAACAGCCGACGCCAATCAGTCATTTGTGCATGCACCTTTACAGAACTGCCGTCCAGTTGATTAGCCGGTGTCGCGTTACCGCCGCGAGAGGCGCTGGATTGCGTCGAAGTTGTGAAATTCATGATTGCTCGCTCTACAAAGATTGCGCATTGGCTTGCTGCGCACCATCGGAACTCGCGCTATGGCCGCCAGCCAACAAAACCAGTTCCTGCTCCGAGGTCTCGTGGCCGGTGCGCTCGGCGATGCAACGTCCGTCACGCATGACGAGTATGCGACTGCTGACTGCGAGGATTTCTTCGAATTCGGATGAAACCATGATGACTGCCTTCCCGGCGGCAGCCAGTTCCCTGACGAGCAGCAGGATGTCCGTTTTTGCTCCGATGTCGATCCCTGCGGTGGGCTCGTCCAGGAGAAACACTTTCACGTCGCTGAACAGCCACTTCGCGATAGTCACCTTCTGCGCATTGCCACCGCTGAGTTCGGTCACAACAATGTCGGTCGAGCTTGCCTTGATCGAGAGCCGCTGGATGGCCTCGCTTCCCCGCCGCCGCTCGAGCGCCCTGTCCGGAAACCATCGTCCCCGGGCAACGCTACCGAGTGCCGGAAGGGTCGTATTGCGCCAGATCTCGAACCCGGGGACGAGACCTTGTGCCATACGGTCTTCCGGAACCAGCCCGAGCCCTGCCCTCACTGCCGACGCAGTCGATTTCCGGATCTGCCGGTCTTCGACCAGCACTGCGCCGGTAGCGTCCGGATCTGCACCAAAAATCGCATGCAGCAGTTCGCTGCGCCCTGATCCGAGCAGCCCCGCGATTCCAATCACTTCTCCTGCCCGCACCTTCAGGGAGACCGGCTCAAGCTTGCCTGCAGAGGCAACGTCTTTGAGTTCGAGCAGCACGGGGGCCTCGACATTGACCGGTTGCGGCGCAACTCTCTCAAGCGCAACGATCTGCCGACCCACGATCGCTTCAGCGATGCGAGCTTCATCGAGGTCCCGGGTATCAGCATCAACGACGGCTTGCCCATCGCGCAGGATGGTCACCCTGTCGGTGAGTGCCATTACCTCATCCAGGAAGTGCGACACAAACAGGATGGCCTTGTTTTCGCCCCGCGCAAGTTGCCGTACGATCTGGTACACAACCTCGCGCTCACTCGCCGCGAGTGAAGCCGTCGGCTCGTCCATCACAATGAGATCCGCTCCCGTGCCGAGCGCCTGGAGAATTGCGACCATCTGGCGTTGACCGATGGACAGGTCGCCGACGAGGCCGTCGGGGTCGAGCCAGTATCCAATCCTCTCGCACAAATCGGAGAAGCGTGCCCGTATCGCAGGATTGCGGCGCCACCGCCCTTCCTCGCCAAGGAAAATATTCTCAAGCACCGACAGCGTCGGAACCAGGGGAATATGCTGGTGAATTGTCGCTATCCCCATGTCGTTCGCCGCTTTCGGACTTGCGTACTCGACGGCGGCGCCCTTCCAGACGATCTTCCCCCCCGAGGCCGGCAACGATCCGGAGAGAATCTTGATCAGGGTAGACTTGCCGGCGCCATTGGCGCCGAGTAGCCCGTGAACCGTGCCGCGCGATACCTCCAGGTTCACGCCGCGCAGCGCAACAAGACCGTTCGGGAACGTCTTCGTCACTCCCTGCAACTGCAGGATAGGGGTTTCATCTGCCATTTCGTTGCCTCCTGCTACCTCGATAGACATTGTTCCTGCTTACCACTCAGGCACGCAACTGGAGAGCGTCGCCTTCGTCACCTCGGGGGTATCCACATCGACGAACTTGCCCTTCGGTGCATCCTTTTGGGTCACCGCGGCATAGAGCGTCTTGAAGGCGAGTTCGCCCATCTTTCCGGGTTGAATGCAAACCGTACCGTCCACGTCGCCAATCTTGACGGCATTGATGCCCAGCTTCGATCCACCACGACTGACCAGCTTGGCATGAGAGCCGGCGGCACGCACGGCCCGGGCGCAGCCAATGACCATGTCATCCGCCTGGTTGAAGAAGAGATCGACATCCGGGTGAGCCGTCAGAATGTTCTGGCAGACGGACTCACCCTGCTCGGGCGTCCAGTCGGTGGGCTGCGCAGCGACGATCTGATATTTGATACCAGCCTTGTCAAGACCGTCCTTGAAACCCTTCGTCGTCTGCCACACCGTCGGATAGCCCGGGGCTCCCTCGACGATCGCGATCTTCGCGGTCCGGTTCTTCGGTAGCAACGTGGCCGCGATCTGCGCCGCGTCGTAACCGACGTGCACCTCGTCACTCGCGACCAGCGCCGTCAGCTTCGGATAAACATCGCTGATCGCATGCTTCTGCGGGTCACCAATCTGCGTCGCAACCGCCACAAACGGGATGTTGTGCGATGCGGCCCGGTCGACCCATGACTGGGCAACCACGGCATCAATGGGCAGCACAGCGATACCATCGACTTTCTGGGCGATAAGATCGTCGACTGCGTTTCCCTGTTTTTCGACACTCGTCTTTGCGTCAAGCACAATCGTCTTGACACCCGCTGCCTTTGCGGCCTGTTCGAAACCCCTTGCCGCTGCGACATTGAATGGATACTGCATCCCTGCGGCAACATAGCCCAGCGTGATGTCTTTTGCCATGGCAATATTGGCAAGAAGCGCTGTTGTGCCAGCCAGTCCGACGAAGGCCAACGTCTTTAAACATTTTTTCATTACTGTCTCCACTTGGTTTGTCCTGGGCTACTTACCCCATTACTTCTTCTCTGAATTGCTTTGGCAGTCCTCTATTCGTCAGCCCCGATGCTGCGTCAGACCGCACTGGCAAAGGTTACGCTCACGATTACCTGCCCCGATTACCACTGTGGGATACAACTCGAAACGTTCTCCTTCGTCACGCCAGGGGTCGGAATTTCGATGAACTTCGCCTTTGGCGTATCAGGTTTCGTCACGGCGGCATAAAGCGCCTTGAACGCCTGCTGTCCCATCTCTTCAGGCGATACGCAAACCGTGCCGTCGACTTCACCTGCCTTGATGGCATCGATTCCAAGGCGTGAGCCGCCCCAACCGACGAGTTTCGCTTTCGAACCGGCCGCATGGACCGCGCGCGCGCAACCGATGACCATATCGTCCGCCTGGTTATAGAAAAGATCGACGTCCGGATGCGCGGTCAGGATGTTCTGGCAGACTGATTCGCCCTTTTCAGCCGTCCAGTCGGTAGGCTGCGAGGCGACGATGCGATACTTGACCCCTGCCTTGTCGAGGCCTTCCCTGAAACCTTTGGTGCGTTGCCAGACCTGCGGGTAGCCCGGTGCGCCTTCCACGATAGCGATGTTGGCGACGCGATCCTTCGAGAGTAGCTTCGCGGCGATCTCTCCCGCGTTAAAGCCGGTATGGATCTCGTCGCTCGCTACCAGCGCAGCCAGTTTCGGATAAACGTCCTTGATGGGACGCTTCTGGGGATCGCCCAATTCCGTTGCAACGGCCACCAGTGGAATCCCGTGCGCGGCCACGCGGTCCGCCCAACCTTGAGCGACGACGCCATCCAGCGGGAGAAAAGCAATACCGTCGACCTTCTGCGACACGAGGTCATCGATGGCATTGGCCTGTCTTTCAACGCTGGTCTTGGGGTCCAGGATAATTGCCTTCACGCCAGCAGCTTTCGCAGCGTCTCCGAACCCCTTGGCTACAGCAACATTGAAGGGATACTGCAGACCAGCGGCCACGTAACCCACCGTAATCTGTCTCGACTCCGCCATCGCCGGTGCCGAAGTCAACAGGCAAGTCGCTACCAGACCGAAAACACACTCTCCAAACCTGCTCATCGTTTGTCTCCAATATGAATTATTTTTGTCCAGCAACTGCTACCCGCTTCTGTGCGAATCCGCCTCTTTTTCGCCCTTCCTCAGACCCTAGTGGTCTTCTGCAATACCGTCTTGGTCACCATATACGCGTCCAGCGTCGAGGGACCGCCCTCACGCCCAACACCACTGTCTTTCACCCCGCCAAAGGGTGTATCCGCGTCCGGCGTCCCAAAATGATTGATGGAGAGCACGCCACATTCGAGTTCCCGGCCAATGCGTTCAGCATCCTGTAGCGAATTGGTAAACGCATATGCCGCCAGACCGACCGACAGGCTGTTCGCCAACGTGATGGCTTCGCCAAGGTCATTGACCGATACGCAGGCGCACAAGGGGCCGAACGGCTCGGTGGTCATCGCAGCCGCATCGGCAGGAACATCCGCGAGCACGGTCGGCTCGAAGAAGTACCCGACACTCCCGATACGGTTGCCCCCCGCCGCGATTCGCGCGCCGCGCTGTCTGGCGTCGTCCACGAGGGCCTGCATCGCCGTCAGCCGGCGTGCGCTCGCGACCGGGCCCATCTGGACATCCTTGCGGAAACCATCGCCAACCCGAACGCTATTCACTGCCTCTGCGAACGACGAGACGAAGTCCTGGTACACGCTGCGGTGTACGATGAAACGCGAAGGCGATGCGCAGATCTGACCGCTGGCGTTCGTCTTGCCTCGCGCGGCGAGCCGACCGATAGCCGTACCGTCAACCCCTTCGCAGACAAGCACGGGAGCATGACCACCCAACTCCATCAGCACAGGCTTCATGGCAGCCGCAGCCAGCTGGGTCAGATGCTTGCCCACCTGCACGGACCCGGTAAAGGTCACCAGCCGTATCACCGGCGATGCAATCAGCGTTGACGAGATTTCCGCCGGGTTCCCGAAGACGAGGTTCAGAACACCCGCAGGCAACCCGGCGTCTTCGAATGCCTTCACCACGAGGCACGCCGCTCCAGGCGTTTCCTCGGCAGCTTTCAGGATGACGGAGCAGCCCGCCGATAATGCGGCGCTCACCTTGCGCGCTGCGGAACTGATGGGCACGTTCCATGGGGTAAACGCTGCGACCGGACCAATCGGCTGGCGCAGAATGAACTTCTGCATCTGTGCCTCACCCGGGACGATCAACCCGTAGTCACGCAGCGACTGCGCTGCGTTCCAGTCGAAGAAATTAAGCGAGCGGTCGGCCTCGGCATACGCATCCGAGTACAGCTTGCCGTTTTCCAGCGTGATTGCCGCCGCAATCGAACCAAGCCGTTCCCTCATCAATGCGGCGGCCGCCTGTATGACCTTCACCCGTTGCTGCGGTGGCGTATCGCGCCACGCCGCAAACCCACGGGCAGCAGCCTGCAAGGCACGTGTGAGATCATCCGGAGTCGCCTTTGGAACAGCGCCCAGCACTTCTTCCGTGCTCGGGTTTTTGACTTCGACCGCCGTCTGCCGGTCGTAAATCCACTCGCCGTCGATGTACAGCCCGATCCGCGGATATTCACGTTGTACTTCGTTATCGGTGGTCTGAAGGCTTGCGGTTGACATTACTGAATTCCTCTTTTCAAGATTTGAGGCGCATCCATTTCCCTTTTGCGTACGCCGTCACAACGTCCTCATCGGCTATGAGGTCGAACGCTGCACGCAGAAATCTGGCATTCCGGCCAGATCCCGCTCAAGCGGCAACGACCTCTTTCATAAAACGTCGCGGCACAGCGTCCTTCAGGATCATGTCTGCCGCCTTTACCCCGATCATGATTGAAGGGGCATTCGTATTTCCCGACGTGAGATGCGGCATGATCGACGCGTCGGCCACGCGAAGCCGCTCCACACCGCGCACGCGCAAACGCTCATCCACGACTGCGAGGCGATCACGTCCCATCTTGCAGGTGCCAGCCTGATGGTGTGCCGAGTTTCCTGTTGCCTCCATCCAGTGGAGAATCTGCTCGTCGGTTTTCACCGCGGGTCCTGGAATCTGCTCTTCGATGATGCGCGATGCCATTGGCTCGGTCGACATGATCTCCCGGATCTTCCTGACGCCGAAGATCATGGCCCGGTTGTCGTCTTCGTTCGTCAGGAAGTTCGGCTTGAACACCGCCGGATCGGCAGGACTCGCCGAGCGCAGCGTCACCGTCCCGGTAGCGCGCGGACGTAACAGATATACGGAAACGCCCATACCGGGCTCGCGATCTACCTCGCACTCGCCACCGGCGTGGTAGGTGAACGTCATCGGTCTGAAGCTGATCTGCAGGTCGGCGTACTGCTCTTCAGCGCGGCTCTTCACGAACGCCCCAACCTGCGACGACCCAAGCGCGAGGTAGCCTTTATGCGTGAGCAGGTAACGAGCACCTTCGAGGTATTTTCTCAGCCCTGCGAGGTCGGTGTTGTAAGAGCTGTCGGGCGTCGATCTGTAGCTTCCGTGCACATAAAAGTGATCCTGAAGGTTAAGCCCGACGCCTAGAGAATCGACACACGTGCTGATCCCATGTCGCTGCAGTTCTGCGCCAGGCCCGATACCCGACAGCATGAGTACCTGGGGCGAATTGAGAGAACCCGCCGACAGGATCACTTCCCGCGCTGCGCCGAATGTCCTCTTCTCTCCGTTGCAGAGAACCTCCACGCCGGTAGCGACATTTCCTTCAAGGACAATCCGCTGAACTGCGCAGCCAGTGAGAACGGTCAGGTTCGGTCGACTGCGTACGGGCTCGATGAAAGCCGTGTAGGCCGAATAGCGCTTTCCGTCGCGGATCGTATGCTGCATGAAGCCAACGCCATCGTGCACTGCGCCATTGAAGTCTTCGGTACGGGGAATGCCCAGACGCTCCGCCGACTCAATGAAGTCGTAGGAACTCCCCATTTTCTTGACCGGGTCACTGACCCACAACGGGCCGCCCACCCCGCGGTACTCGTCTGAGCCGCGCTCGTTATGCTCCATCTTCCTGAAGTAAGGAAGCAGATCGTCGTAGCTCCAGCCCGGATTGCCAAGGTCCCGCCAGCTATCGAAATCGCTCCTATGTCCGCGGATGAAAATCATCCCGTTGATCGAACTCGAGCCGCCCAAAGTCTTGCCGCGAGGCCAGTACATCTTCCGGTTACGGAGCGTGGGCATCGGGTCCGTGAAGTAGTTCCAGTTCAATTCCTTGTGGAAGTACAGCTTCGCCATGCCCGCAGGTGTATTCACCCAGAAGCGATCGGCAGGAGGGCCCGCTTCGAGGAGCAGCACCCTGTTGTCCGGATTGTCGCTGAGGCCGCGTGCGAGCGGACAACCTGACGATCCGGCTCCGATGACGATGTAGTCGTATGTATCCATGCCGATGAGCTGCTTTGTGAAGGTGTCTCCGTTTGCTGAAGGTTATTTCCGGCTGGGCGGTTAGGTCTAGTTCGATTTTCTGCGTATCCTGGTAAGCAAGGCTAAACTTGCTTTAGCGCTCTTTTTCCAATCACCCGGAAACGCCCGAGCCGGCGCATTGGGTCCACCAGTAGCGGTTCGGCATACCCATTCCAGCCGTTCCCTGTTAAGGGTAAAACCCGATCCCGACGGGCCACTCTCCTTTGCGCAGCAGGCATATCGAACCTGATAACGGCGCGAGACCGCTTCCTTTGTCCAGTGTGGCCGTATATCCTCGCCTCTCCTTTTTCTTTTATTTAAAGGAGGACGGTATGGCCGAGGTATCCGCAATTGCCATCTCTGTGGCAAAGCCAGGATGCGAGGAAAAGCTGGCAGAGGCTCTTGAAGGGCTGCTCGCACCCACTCATCAGGAGGAGGGGATGCTTCAGTACGAGATGTATCGCGATACACAGGATCCGCGTTGCTTCGTCTTCATCGAGCGATGGGAAAGCAGGGAGACGTTCGATGCGCACTGTAATTCCGCGCACGTCCGTGCATACCTGAAAAAAGTCGATGGCTGGGTCGAAAGCAACAAGATCCATGTTCTGACCAAAGGCCGATAGCCCGGAACAGGTGGGGCCCACGGCTGACAGCCGATATGCGCCCGTGACCGCATGCGCAAAACTGTCGTACGAGTCGCGGGCGCAGCGCCGGACCCTCTTCCGGCGCGTCACACTCTGCTCAAGCCCTGTCCGTCAGACTAGCTTACCGTCGAGGCAATGAAAACGAACTGGACCTGTCGATGTAACGAGCCATAATCTGAATCCAGGGAGACACCGCAGCTTTACTTCCGTCAGAAGAGATATTCATGAAAGAACACCAGGCGACGCTTTTGGCGGACGGCTTCGTTTTTCTTGAGGCGCCACGATGGCATGACAATCGCCTATGGGTATCGGACGTCTTTGATTGCAAGTTATATACAGTTCTGGACGACGGCACACGCCAGATGGTTTGTAAGGTCCCGGGACGCCCGGCCGGAATCGGATTTCTGCCGGACAACACCCCAATCGTTGTGTCCTGCGCCCAGAAAAGGCTGATGCGGGTGTCGGACGGGACCCTGTCTGTCTACGCCGACCTGACGGAGGTGGCAGCGGGCGATCTCAATGATCTCGTTATAGATGAGACAGGACGTATATACGTCGGCAATTTCGGATACGACCTCTTTGGCGGCGCGCCGAAAGAACTCACCGAAATGCACGTCGTCCACCCCGACGGCTCTGTTCGTGTTGCCGCCTCGGAACTCGAATTCCCGAACGGAGCGGTAATCAAGGATCAGGGACGCACGCTCGTTGTAGCCGAGACCTGGCGCGGGAAACTCACGGCCTACGAGCGCTTCGGCAACGGCGAGCTGCACAGCCGGAGGGTGTTCGCAGACCTGGATCACCGGCAACCCGATGGAATCTGCGCGGATGAACAGGGAGCCATTTGGGCGGCTTGCTATAACACCGGCGAGTTCATCCGTGTCCTCGATGGCGGCGAGATCACCGATCGCGTCAAATTTGAAGGCAACGCCGTTTCGTGTGTCATCGGCGGCCTTCAGGCAAACACACTGTACTGCTGCGTGTACCTCGGCACTGACGAACAACTACAGGCCCGACAGCCTCTGAGCGCTATCTACAAGGTTCAGCTTGTTTAACAGGATTCAGCGCACAGCGCAGATACGATACGAACGGCTATGCACTCATCGTGCCATCTGGAGGTACATCGGATCCTGGACATTTACCGGTTTCTCAAAGGTCCCGCTATTGCACCGCTGAACCAGCCGATATGGCGACATCCGCAATCTCTCTCTGGTTCAGCGTAAATATTGCCCGCTTTCGACGCGGGCAGCTTAATGGAGATAGGAATCAATGACGAATCATCGCAAGTGGAATTACGAAGGGAAAGTAGCTTTCGTCACAGGTGCTGCAAACGGCATTGGGCAGACCACGGCGTTAGCGTTTGCCCAGGAGGGTGCAGCCGTGGTCGTGGCGGACCTTCTCGAAGATGGCGCGAAGGCGACCGCACGGATGATTGAGGACCAGGGTGGGCGTGCCCTCGCTGTGCGATGTGACGTCTCCAGGCCGGAAGATGTTCAGGCGGCGCTAACCGCTGCCACGGACAAGTTCGGTCGCCTCGATTTCGCATTCAACAATGCCGGTATCGAACAACCTCTCGCCTACACGGCGGACATCAGCGATGAGACGTTCGAGCGGAATCTGCGCGTGAACCTTGGTGGCATCTTCTATTGCATGAAGTATGAGATTCCGATCATGCTCAAAAATGGCGGCGGCGCAATCGTGAACACGTCCTCCGGCGCTGGGGTCGTGGGAATTCGTGGCCAGGGGGCCTATTGTGCCGCCAAACACGGTGTCATCGGTCTGACGAAGTCAGCAGCTCTCGAATACGCGAAGGACGGCGTACGCATCAATGCGGTGTGTCCCGGCATTATCGATACACCGATGATCGGACGCTTTACCCAAGGTACAGAGGAGAACCGCAAGCGGATGATTGCACAGGAGCCCATCGGTCGTCTCGGAAGGCCCGAAGAGATCGCCAATACGGTTCTCTGGCTTTGCTCCGACGTTGCCGGATTTGCGATTGGTCACGCCGTGGTGGTTGATGGTGGGCAAACTGCCGGCCTTTGATCATCATCGGTCGTACCTGTCCTGCACGGGCGGGCGTCGTGAGTGCCCTCCCGGCCGATATGACAGGGTATTGCCTCACGGCGCGTCATTGAACCGGCGAACGTGTTCCCAGGCTCCTCCTACTACTTTTTGTAGTCCGGCTTGCACGTCAGCCTCGTACCGTCGCCTGTGCTCCTTCATTGACCAGTCCTGCGTCATGACGCAATGCATCGCGCGCCGCCGACCCTTCGTTGGTAAGGCGAGCTTCCCGTTCGACAGGCAAATCCGACGCAACACTCCTGGCGCGCCTGAACAAAATCCCAAAAATGAGGCCCCTCAAGGTTCGTCTCACGTGCGTGCCGCACGAATACACTGAAAGCCCGAATGTGGCCCGGCTCTCGCGCATGCGCACCAACTGACCTTCGAAGGCAAGCAGTGCCCGGGCTCGAACCAGACGCCGCACGGTGCCCTACCCGATAGCAGACCAGTGGAGGTACACGGATGAAGCAATATCAGCTCTGGATCGACGGCGAATTCAAAGCCCCGATCACCGGCCAGTGGATTGACACAGTCAATCCCTATACCGGCGAGGCCTGGGCAAGGATTCCACGCGGCACGAGCGAAGACTCCAGGCTCGCTGTGGAAGCGGCAAAGCGAGCGATGACCGTCGGTCCATGGAGCAGGATGACTGCCACAGAACGCGGCAAGATCATGCGCCGTATCGGCGATCTCGTTGCCGACAGTGCCAAGCATCTGGCCGAAACTGAAACCCGCGACAACGGCAAGGTTCTCTCAGAGATGACGGGACAGTTGAAAACGATCCCCGAGTACTGGTACTACTACGGCGGACTGGCAGACAAGATTGAAGGTTCGGTCATGCCAGTCGAAAAGGCCGACGTTTTCGCTTTTACTACCCATGAGCCCGTCGGGATCGTCGCCGCGCTCACGGCGTGGAATTCACCACTTCAGTTCCTGTCGTTGAAGTGCGCCCCTGCACTGGCGGCCGGGTGCGCGGTCGTGGTCAAACCTTCGGAATTTGCATCTGCCAGCTCTCTGGAATTCGCATCGCTCACGAAGGAGGCCGGCCTGCCCGACGGCGTCCTGAACGTCGTCACGGGCTACGGCAACGAAGTCGGCGCAGCTCTCGTCGAGCATGAGGATGTCGCCAAAATCACCTTTACTGGATCAGACGTCACGGGCGCGCGGATTTATCAGACCGCAGCCCGCGGAATGAAGCGCGTCGCGATGGAACTGGGAGGCAAGTCGCCAAATATCGTTTTCGCAGATGCAGATCTCGATGCGGCGGCCATTGGCGTCGTGTCCGGCATCTTCGGGGCCGCTGGTCAGATGTGTATTGCCGGTTCCAGACTCCTCGTCCAGGAGTCGATCCGACAGAGTTTCACTGAACGATTGATAGCGCTGGCCCGTGACGTCAAACTCGGTGATCCGATGCAGGCGACGACAAACGTTGGACCGATCGCCACGCCCCCACAGTACGCCAAGGTACTGGAGTACATTGAGATCGCCCGGGCAGACGGCGCACGTTGCATCCTCGGGGGAAAACCTGCCGTTGGCCTGGGATTGACAGGCGGCCAGTTTGTCGAACCCACCATTTTCACCGACGTGACCAATGACATGCGCATCGCCCAGGAGGAAGTCTTTGGGCCCGTGCTCTCCATTATTGGCTTTGAAGATGAACAGGACGCAATACAGCTGGGTAACAGCGTCATATACGGACTGGTAGCAGGTGTATGGACGCAGGATATCGGCCGGGCAATGCGCATGACAAAGGCACTTAAGGCGGGCACCGTCTGGGTCAATACGTACCGTGCGTACAGCTTCATGATGCCGTTTGGCGGAATGAAAATGTCCGGGCTCGGGCGCGAGAACGGGATTGAGGCCGTTCACGAGTTTATGGAGACCAAGAGCGTATTCCTCTCCACTTCGTCGAACCCGCCAGCGAATCCCTTCGTTCAGCGCTAGATGAGTGTGCCGGTCGCGGGCGCTCGCAAGCCCCGCGGCCGCATCTTTGCTGCCGCAGAGGTCGAAGCTCATCACGAAGGTTCTCCAGGTTTTGGCCGCATCACCGCGGCCACTTTTTTCTGTGCCTTGCCCTCGTGCCTTCACTCGCGGCAATCAGGGCAGGTCACTGCGCCCGTGTCCGCTGGCATAAATTTGGAGAGGTAAGCGTGGCTTACCTGAAGGCGGAGAAAAAACCACTCGACCTGAACCGCCTCAAAGCGCACGATAACGTCATGCCGCATCGAGCGGCGGTCCGCCGGGGACAGCATCGGCAGTGAAACAGAAGTCAGGAGGAGATAAATGCGCATCGGGTATATCGGGCTAGGCGCCATGGGTGGTGCGCTCGCCCGTCATCTGATCGGCAAGTTTCCATTAAGCGTGTTCGACCTGAATCAGAAGGCCGTGGATTCTTTCGTCGGGCTCGGCGCGACGGCAGCAGCAACGCCTGCAGAACTCGCGCGCAACAGTGACGTAGTGTTACTTTGTCTGCCCCGCAGCTCAGACGTTAAAGCGGTCATCTTCGGCCAGGATGGTCTCGCCGCAGGACTGTCCGCCGAAAAGATTGTCGTCGACCAGACCAGTGGCGTGCCAGCCGAAACGAGAGAGTTTGCCTGCCAGCTCGAGAAAGTGGGCGTCGCCCTGTTTGACGCTCCGGTTTCGGGCGCAATGGCCACGGCCATCGCGGGGACCATCTCGATTATTGCCTCCGGCCCACACGCGGCGTACGAGAAAGCTTTGCCGGTCCTGCGTTCGATCAGTCCAAACGTTTTCCACTGCGGTGAACGCGTCGGTAACGGCCAGACGATGAAGACCGTCAACAACATGATGAATGTCAGTTGCCGTCTCGCCACCCTTGAGGTGGTCGCGATGGGACGCAAGTTCGGCCTTCCCCTTGAAATCATGACGGAGGCGATCAACGCTACGACGGCACGGAATTACACCTCTACGGGCATGCTGCCCGCAATCGCCGCGGGACGCCAGTCAACGAAGTTCTGGCTTGCGCTGCAGGTTAAGGATATCCACCAGGCAATCACCCTCGCGGCGGAGCAGAAAGTTCCGATGCCGATTGGAGGCACAGCACGATCCATCCTGCAGATCGGATTGAATTCGCTGGGTAAGGATGCCGAGCTCGAACAGATGATCGGTGTCATTGAGTCCATGGCCGACACCAGATTTGTCGAGCCGCCGACAAACGCAGAGCACGGAGAACCGAAGTGAGCACGATAGGACTTGCAGGAAGCGGTCAGATTGCTGCATTTGTGGGTCGTCAACTGGCGAACAGACACACCGTTAACTTTTTCGCCGTGGGTGACGGGTCTCTCCACTGTGAAGGTGCAGAAAAGGTCGACAGTGCCGTCAGTCTGGCGAAGAGCACAAAAGTTGTCGTTCTGTGCACTGATTCGGATGTCGCCAGGAACACCCTCCTTCAGCAGGTGGATTGGCTCAATGCCTCCCAGGCAAAAGAGCACGTCGTAATCGACATGAGCCAGGGCGACCCCGATGAAACCAGATCGTTCGCCAAAGAGCTGTGCGCCCGGGGAATCACGTTCGTCGACGCGCCGCTTCATACCGAAGACACTACCGCAATCGAGGAGGCATCCGCTATTTTTTTTGGCGGTCCGGCCGCTGTTTTCGAATCGGTGCGTGGCGTTCTCGAGGCTATCTGTCCAAACGTCATTCACTGTGGCGAAGTCGGATCTGGTCAGGCTACCCGGCTCGTCGTCGCTGCGATTGCCGCGTGCAATCGCCTCATCACCTATGAATGCGTCGCGATGGGTGCCAGAAACGGACTTGCGATGAACGACATGGCGACCGTGCTGAACAGGAGCTCCGGCTTCAACAGCGCATCGGCACGGGTACTTCCCGCTTTGGCAGCCAACAAGCGAACGGCCGACGTTACGCTGGGTCAATGCGCGAACGACCTGAGAAAAGCGTCGGCTCTTGGAATGCGGTATGGGGCGCCGATGCTGATCGCGACGATGGCTCGCTCAACGCTCGATGCAGCTTCGAACCGGTTAGGCGAATCCGGCACTATCGACAGGCTGGCCGAAATCTGGGAGGTTGACTCGGGCTTGCCCGGCCCCGGCGCCGGTTGAGCAGCAATCCAGAAGGCTTGATACGGCATCAGCACGACTACGCCCGCTGGCGGGTTCATCAACGTCTTGCGACCAGTGATGGCGGGCCTCCCGAAGTAACGGTTCGCCAGCCCCCTCACCCGTCGCCCGGTCGGAAACACCATGAGCGGCGACGGGATCTGGCGAGGCCTCGAGTGTGTGGCTGAAGCCGACCGCATCTTGTGAAGTACTGGCTCTTGGGGAAGCGCGACGCCACCTGTCAAGGATCGCCCGCCGTGCAATGCGCGTAGCGTGCCCCGTGGCGGACCGTTGACGCTCCTGATGGGAGCCGCGCTCATCCTGCGGGCGGCAGCTACGCGCTTCCTGCTTCTAACGGTAAAAATAGCGCGAATCACCTGCGGGGGCACACATATGCGGGAATTTCCCAATCATTCAAAAACGGAAGGGAGCGAAGTAATGGCCCACGCACTGCTCGGCTGTATCGCTGATGATTTTACCGGCGCGACCGATCTCGCCAACATGCTTGTACGCGGAGGCATGCGCACAGTGCAGACCATCGGTGTACCTGCCGAAGGAACGCATATCGAAGCGGACGCGATTGTCGTTGCGCTAAAGTCCCGGACGGCGCCACCGGCAGAAGCGGTGCGTCAATCGCTCGAGGCCCTCGCCTGGCTCCGCTCACAAGGCTGTGGCCAGTTCTACTTCAAATACTGCTCGACGTTCGATTCCACCGACAAGGGCAATATCGGTCCGGTCGCGGATGCACTACTGGACGCACTTGAGGAGAACTTCACAATCGCGTGTCCCGCCTTCCCCGAGAACGGCCGCACGATCTATCGCGGCAATCTGTTTGTCGGAGACGTCCTGTTGAGCGAGTCCGGGATGGAGAACCATCCGCTCACGCCCATGACGGACCCGAACCTCGTGCGCGTTCTGCAGCGGCAAACCAGATCGAAGGTCGGACTGATCCACTACAACACGGTTGCGAAAGGCGCCGACCCAATCCGCGTACGCATCGACGAGCTGAAGGAGGAAGGCGTTCGACTCGCCATTGCCGATGCGGTGTCTGACGCGGATCTCTACGCGCTCGGAAAAGCATGCCGCCATCTCAGACTGGTCACTGGCGGCTCGGGCATCGCACTCGGTCTGCCGCAGAACTTTCACTCGGCCGATCTGCTCGTCTATTCCGGAGACGCTGCCGATCTGCCGAAAATCGACGGTAAGGCTGTCGTTCTCGCCGGCAGCGCTTCCCGGGCTACCAACGCACAGGTAACCGAGTGGCGCTTATCCAGGCCAAGTTTCCGGCTCGACCCGCTGGCGCTGGCGCGAGGCGAAGCGATCGTTGACAGTGCCGTTGAATTTGCCGAAAGCCACTTTAAGGGTGGCGAAACTGTGCTGATCTACGCTACGTCACCGCCGGAGGAAATCAGGGTGGTACAGAAGGAACTTGGCGTCACAAAGGCCGGGCAACTGGTCGAACACGCACTCGCGTCTATTGCGCGCCGCTTGCGCGATGCCGGCGTGCGCAAGTTCGTCGTCGCGGGAGGTGAAACGTCCGGGGCGGTTGTACAGGCCCTTGATGTGCAATCGCTGCGCATCGGGCCGCAAATCGACCCAGGCGTACCGGCGACACAATCTATCGGCGCCAGCGACGAAGCCCCGATCGCGCTTGCGCTGAAGTCGGGCAACTTCGGCACGACTGACTTCTTCGCAAAGGCATTGAGGGTACTTTAATGGCATCAATCTCAACCAGCGAAAACCGTATCCGTGAGGAAATCTGCGTCAACGGCCAAAGCCTGTACGCGCGTCGATACACGGTGGGGACTGCCGGCAATATCAGCGCCCGTCTCGAAGACGGCTGGCTCATCACGCCAACCGACGCGTGCCTCGGACGCCTTGATCCCAACGACATCGCGAAGGTGGATTTACAGGGTAACCACATTTCCGGTAGTCGGCCATCGAAAACGCTCGCGTTGCATCGCCGGATATACGAGAACAATCCGGACGCGCACGGAGTGGTGCACACACATTCCACGCATCTCGTCGCCTTGACGCTCGCGGGAGTGTGGAATACAAACGACGTCCTGCCGCCTGTCACACCGTACTACGTAATGAAGGTCGGTCATGTGCCTCTGATCCCCTATCGTCGCCCAGGCGATCCGGCTGTCGCCGAAGAAGTAGCAGCGTTGGCGTCCAAAGTACGCGCGGTACTGCTGGAACGCCTCGGACCAGTGGTATGGGACAAGTCCGTTTCCCAGGCAAGCTACGCGCTCGAGGAACTGGAAGAAACGGCAGCACTTTACCTTTCCGCGATGCCGCGCCCCGAGCCGCTCGCGGAATCAGCCGTCGAAGAATTGCGAACGACGTTCGGCGCACGCTGGTAAGCACAGCCCCACACTTCAATCAGGAGATCAGGGACATGCCTAAATTCGCTGCCAATCTGACGATGATGTACACCGAGCACGCATTCCTGGACCGATTCGCCGCCGCAGCCAAAGACGGTTTCGAGGCCGTGGAGTTCCTGTTTCCGTATGAGTTCCCGGCCGCCGAGATCAAGGCACGCCTGACCGACAACGGTTTGACACAAGCGCTCTTCAATGCTCCCCCGGGTGACTGGGCAGCCGGGGAACGAGGGATAGCCTCGCTGCCGGGGCGGGAGGAGGAGTTCAGGCAAAGCGTCCGGAAAGCGCTCGAGTATGCGGCCATCCTAGGGAACAGCAAACTGCATGTGATGGCGGGACTCATTGCCCCCGGTCAGCCGCGCGACAGGCATCTCGCCGTGTATCAGCGGAATCTCGAATACGCTGCGAAAGCGGCGCTGCCACACGACATCACAATTGTGATCGAGCCGATCAACACACGAGATATCCCGGGGTTCTTCCTGAATCGCCAGGATGACGCACAAACCATCTGTGGCGAGATCGGCGCGCCGAACCTGCGGGTTCAGTTCGACATCTACCACTGCCAGATCGTCGAAGGCGACATCTCGACAAAACTCGAACGTGACATGGTGCGCCCAGGTGCAGGCATTGGTCACATCCAAATCGCCGGCGTGCCCGAACGCCACGAACCGGACCTCGGCGAGCTGAACTATCCACACCTTTTCGAGCTGATCGACTCGCTAGGCTATAGCGGTTGGATAGGTTGTGAATATCGCCCGAAAGCCGATACGTCCGAAGGTCTCGACTGGCTCCGCCCATACCTGTAAGCGAGGCCACGCAGCAGACGAACGCCCGAATTCCGCCTGTATGGCGATTGCGCTTCGGGCTTCTGCAAAGTCCCCCACCCCTTCTGCCAATAGATTCCACAGCGACAGATCGTCCGGCCACCGGGTGGCCGGTATCGGCCTATATACCCTTCTCAAAAGGCTGTACACCGCACGTGCTCGCAGCCAGCGCACCGCCCGAACTGCCGCCCCGCCCACGTGAACGCCGCGTTCAACGTCGAGCGGACCGGGTCACGTGTTGCGGGTCAGTGCAAAGGACCAGCTACTAACCGCGAGTTCTAGTCGAACCCGATCATCGCCTTCACCTCGAGATATTCCTCCAGACCGAAAACACCCATTTCACGGCCATTTCCGGAACGTCTGTATCCGCCCATCGGCGCCTCGGTGTTGCTTGTTGCACCGTTCAGGAAAACCCGGCCCGCGCGCAGTTGGCGGCCCACGGCCGTGCCCCGTTGCCGGTCTGACGAAAAAACGTAGCCGCCCAGGCCGTACGGCGTTCCATTTGCGATTTCAATGGCTTCTTCTTCGCTCGCGTAGGGAATGACTGCGAGTACAGGCCCGAAGATTTCCTCCTGCGCGATCCGCATACCCGGTGTCACATTCGAGAAGATCGTGGGCTTCACGAAGTAGCCACGCTCAAGTCCTTCGGGCCGACCAGGACCGCCTACGCGGACTGTGGCCCCCTCTTCAATGCCGATTCTGATGTAGTCCTGCACGCGGTCAAATTGCAGCCTGTTCACGACAGGCCCCATGCTGACCTCAGGATCCAGTGGATTTCCGACCTTGACAGCCCTCGCCTCACTCTCAAGCAAATCGAGCAGGGTCTCCGTCTGGGTCTCGTGCACCAGAATTCTTGCCGGAGCGTGACACGATTGGCCGGTGTTCGAGAAGGCACGGGCCACATTCCATTTCGCTGCCGCCTTAAGGTCACCATCGTCGAGGATGACGTTGGCCGATTTGCCACCAAGTTCCTGGGCAACGCGTTTGACAGAAGGTGCGGCTGCCTCCGCAATCAGCACACCTGCCCGGGTCGACCCGGTGAACGACACCATATCGATGTCCATGTGCTTGCTGATTGCATTACCCACAGTCGGGCCGTCACCGAGGACCAGGTTGAACACGCCCTTCGGCACGCCTGCCTCGTGGAGCACCTCGGTCAGATGGATTGCGCTGAGCGGAGTAAACTCGCTGGGTTTCAGGACCACCGTGCAGCCGACAGCCAAAGCATACGCAAGCTTGGTTGCGAGAAGTTGGAGTGGCCAGTTCCACGCAGTGATCAGTCCGCAGACGCCGATCGGCTCACGTCTGACAGTGTTTGGCCCGAGGCGATATTCGAACTCATAACTCCGTAGCGTCGCCAATGCCTGCCTGAACGACGCGAGGGCTGCAGGGGCATGAATTCTCTGTGAAACCGGGGTGCCGAGCTCGAGCGTCACGACATCCGCAAGCTCCTGCTCATGCCGAATGAAACAACCGATGATCGACTCAAGCAGATCGACGCGCTCGGACCTCGAAGTATTGCTATAAGACGGGAAGGCAGCCCGTGCCGCCCTCACGGCTACGTCAACGTCCTCGGCACCCGCCAGCGCGACAGTCGCGAACGGCTCCTCAGTAGCCGGGTTCACAAGCGTCCAGTCCTTGCTGGTGAGAGGAGAGACCCACTCTCCGTTGATGTAACACTTGCCATACGACCGCATATCAGTCTCCTATTAATTCGACTGCCAATGTTTTACCCGGCAACAGCGTCTAACCGGGAAAACGCGACTCACACTCCCTGGCGAAACTGCGGGATCAGCGATCCTTCGGCATAGCCAGAAAAGTAATACCCCTGTCCGGGCTGCATGCGACATACCGCGGCGCCCAGCTCCCGAATTTGATGAACCACCGCAATGCGGTTTCCCGGGTGCGTATCCCGCAATGCGCACAACAGCTGGAAACGCAACCCATCTGCCTGTCCAGGCTGTCAGTGGTGACTTCAACATGAAGCTTCACGCGTAGCCGTGGATACTCATGGCGGGCCGTCTACCCTCGGGGGGAAAACACACCAGTTGCCGCCAGCGTGACGAAAGAAGACCAGCGCGATACCAGGATTCGATACACCTTCGACACGTACGAACCTGAAATGGCTTTCGAGACCATGGTGAAAGTGGGTAATACGTACCCCGCCCGTCAAGCCGATCCATCTGTCCACAAGAGCACGCAGCGATCTTCCAGAAACACTCACGGACCTACTCCCCGCTCTCATCAGTTGCCCACTTGCTGAGTACCGTCTCTATCCCCTGGAAATCCGTGCACATCCGGCAGGCTTTTCCTCAGGTCGACACGATGCCCCACTCGCGAACCAGTCCGGCCCCTGTTCCAACGCATGGAGCACGTGTTCGTAATGACCATTGTCGAAGTTTGAAATCACACCGACGAAGGGTCAAGTCAGCTATTATGGTGTATTGGTAAGCGGCGCTAACCAGAGGTGGGAGATCAGTGAAAAGGCGCCGTAACAAGCTGGCAACCAGGCGTTTTCGCCTGGATTGCGACAGATACGGAGGAGACACCAGAAAAATGGAACTTCGACATCTTCGTTACTTCATAGCCGCGGCAGAGGAAGAACACTTCGGTCGCGCGGCTGTGCGTCTGCACATCACCCGGCCTGCTGTTTCCCAGATCATTGCGGATCTGGAGAGCGAACTGGGAACACCGCTGTTTGAGCGGATCGCCCACTCCGTCAAACTGACTGCAGCCGGGCGTACACTGCTTGCCCGGCTCGTGAACGTAATCGACGATCTCAACGAAGCGATCGTGCTCACCAAGCGCGTAGGTCAAGGTATGACAGGAACACTTCGGATCGGCTACGGTTCCTTGACGCTGATGCATTCAATCTTCCGTGCGGCTGTCAAACAGTTCCGCGAAACGTACCCGGAGATCAGTCTTTCTCTTGTCGAAATGTCAACGTCGGTGCAGCCAAAGGCTCTTGCGGAAGGAAAGATTGATGCCGGCTTCATGCATCTGGCTCCCGGTCCGCACCCGGGAAAAAGGCGCACCGAAATCAACATGGAGCGTGAGGGAATCGTGCTGGATTCGATCTGCATCCAGACCGGCAACCTCGGCGTTGCGCTGCCGAAGGATCATCGGTTAGCGCGCAGAAAATCGCTTACGCTCGAGGATCTGGCCAACGAATGGTTTGTGGTGGTACCGAGGTCCAGCACCAGCCTGAGCTATGGACAGCTTTACTCCTACTGCCAGGCCGCGGGCTTCGAACCGAACATCGTGCAGGAGGTCAGCACCATCACATCCCAGCTCAATCTGATCTCGGTGGGTATGGGTATTGGCCTGGCCGTCATGGGCAAGAATTTCACATACCCGGCTGACCTGACGATTGTTCCACTGATGAATCTCGACTATTCGACCCGCTTCATCTTTGGATGGGTACGCAGACAGAACGATCCTGTCCTCGAAAGAATGATTGGAATCGTGCAGAAGTTGTCAAAGTAGAACGACGTACAGCCTCTGGGTATCGTTCCACACCCAGAGGCTGCTACCGATACGGGGCATGCCCTGTGTGCGCTATCGCTTCAGCGCTTCTGGGTTCACCATGTTTGCGCTCAGGCTGCCATTTAGCGCATTGATGAGGTTTTCCGCGGCATTTTTGTTCATCGCCTGGCGAGTCTCGTGAGTCGCCGAACCGATATGAGGCAGCGTCACGACGTTATCCAGTTTCAGCAAAGGCGAATCTGCCGGAAGTGGTTCCTCCCAGTACACATCGAGGCCGGCGCCCGCAATGGTGCCATCTTTCAACGCTTCAATGAGTGCCGGCTCATCGACGATCGGCCCACGCGACGCATTGATGAGAAACGCGCTGCGCTTCATCGACCTGAGTTGCGCCGTGCTGATGAGATTACGTGTCTCCTTGGTCAACGGTGCCTGCAGCAGGACGAAGTCCGACGACTTCAGAAGTTCCTCCAGGTCGACTTTCTTCGCTCCGTACACGCGTTCAGCGAGCGCGTTGGGGCCCTGATCAACGTACAGCACGTTCATCCGAAATCCCAGAGCCGCACGGCGGGCCACGGACGTTCCTATGCGTCCCATCCCAACGATCCCCAGCGTCTTGTGGTGAACGTCCACACCAAACCTGTCCTCGCCAATCTTCTTTGTCCATTTGCCGTCCTTCACATACGCCGCGAGCTCGGCCAGGCGACGTGCCGTAAGCAGAACCAGGGAGAACGCGGTGTCGGCAGTGGATTCGGTGAGGACGTCGGGCGTATTGGTCAGCAGGATTCCACGGCGATTCAGATAGTCGACGTCGAAAGCATCAAAGCCAACCGAGACAGTGGACAGCACCTTAAGACGGCTAGCGCCATCAAGTGTCTCCGCATTCATTTTGACGCCCGTTCCAATCGCACCATCAGCGTCCTTGAGTGCTTCAATCAACGCGCCGGGCTGCTTCGGATTCACGATCGTGACCTGCGCGTAAGCGCGCAGGTGCTGAATCGTTTCCTCCGGCAGCGGCTTGTAGACTACGATCTTGTACATTCTGAAAATCCTCCTGGTGTACAGCAACGCCGCTGTTTATCCGGCTGTAACGCAGCTCAGAGGTCACGCATCATCGCTGCCTTGGCACTCGCGCCGCTCAGCAGGAACGAAATGTCCGTCCCCGTGGAAACATACCGGGCGCCCATTTCGACAAATTGGGCAACGAGCTTGGGATGTGCGTTGAGACCGCCGACACCGAGATGCTTGCCATGCTTCCGGCAGGCAGCGATCCCCTTCGCGTAGGCCTCCCGAATCATCTCGTGGTCAAACTGGCCTGCGATGCCAAGCGACGCACACAGATCGTTGGTGCCGATGAAAAGCAGATCAACGCCTTCGATCGCCGCAATCTCGTCGATTGCAGCAAGCGCTTCCCTGGTCTCGATCATGATGACAACCATGGTCGCATCGTTCACCGCCTCACCGACCTCCGAACCTGGGAGCGAGCGAAAGCCCATATGCGGCAGCACGCCACCGTGAGAACGCTCCCCCAAAGGCGGGAACTTCGCCGCGCGAACGACCTGCCTTGCCTGCTCCGCGGACTCGACATGCGGCGCAATCACACCAAGCGCGCCACCGTCCAGAATCCGTGCAATGACATCCGGAGCAAGATTCGGCAAACGAACGAATGGAGCGATCCCCGCATTCATGGCAGCCATACAGATCTGACCGGTCGTTTCAATCGACAAGGTGCTGTGCTCCAGGTCGATGTAGAAGGTGTCAAAACCTGCCGTCTTTGCGATTGTGACAATCTCTGCTGTGCGTACGAGGCGCACTGTCATCGAGAGTGCTACCTCATCGCGTGCCAGCTTTTCCTTGACGACGTTGCGAACCAGGTCCCGCGCGACTACTTTCATGTTGTCCCCTCAATATCAGACGCGGGAAAAATCGACTGTCAACAGGACGGCTTCAGACTGAACGCAGCCAGAAACTGCGTGGACTAACCGCTACCCTGCCGAACTTCCTCACGTCCGAGAACTTCAATTGCACTTTCTGGCGCCCCAAGCCAACGATGGCATGAAGATCAGTTCCAATAGCCCGTATCGACTGTTAACCGCGAAGTACTGCGGCGCCAGCGGCCTAACGGACGTTCGCGAGCGCGCGCTTGAGCGCGGCAACACCGCTACGCGGGCTGGACAACACCGGAACGCGAATCCCATCGAGTTGCGGAACCAGTCGCGCCATCGAAACCTGTGCCAGCACAACGACATCGACCTCCTGTGCCAGGGCCGAGATGGTGCTTTTCAGGATCTCGTCGTGCTGCGCGGCATTTCCGCCCAGCAACGCCTCAAAGGCACCCTCGGCGATCCGTTCCATGACCTCGATAGTGCGGCCGAGTTCGTCGGCCTTCTTCCTGATCAGTCGGACGGTGGGTTCGAGTGTCGTCGATACCGTCGCGACCACGCCGATGCGCCGGCCGACCGCGCTCGCTTCCTCCGCCATTGCTTCATCGATTTTCAGAATGGGCGTGCTAACAAAGTTGCGCACCGAATCGACGGCTTCGCCCACCGACGAACAGGCGTTCAGAATGATGTCGACGCCCATCGCCTGCGCATTGGCCATATACGACTGGATCCGGCTAGCCACGGCCGGCGTCAGATGGCCGGCCGCACGAACGTCATTGAGCAGACTGTCGTCCATAATGTTGATAACACGCGCATCAGGGATCTGCTCGCTGATTTGCTCCTTGATCGGCTGGACTGTCACCGGCCCAGTGTGAACCACAGCAATAGTAGTCATGACTCGATCCTGCTCCCGCAATATACGGATTGATTGGACACGCCTCGAGGTATTACCAGCTACGCGGCCTCGCCGCGCCGAAAAGCGGCCTTAGAACGTAGGAAGCACCAGGCGGAAGAACTCCGTCTCCTCGACGGCCTTCAGCGGCACCGGGCCCTCGTTCGCCTCGAACTCGAACGCGGTGTGAAGACCGTATTCCTTCCCTTCAAAGCTCACTTTCCCCTTGCTCAGGAACAGGAGTTCGATCGACGACTGCATGCCAGCGGCGAATGTCGCACCCGCCTCGATGTTCACAAAGCCAAGCCGGGTGTTACGCTCCGTAAAGGAACCCAGCCACTTCGAGAAGACGCCCTTCGTTTCTTCGGGAATCCACTGAAAACTGGCCGGATTCATCAGCACGAGGTCCTCGTAGCGAGGCTTCGCATATTCCAGCTTGTGACCCGTCACTTTTTCGAAACAGGCCTCAAAGCCATCCTGATTGTGCTTTTTCCCCGACTCGTCGTACCAGGTAAAGATGCCATCCTTGAATTCACCCTTGCTCTTCAGCTCCTGGTTTGCTGCCTCACGCTCTTCCACGCTTACGAATCCGTAGCCCGAAGCACCGCCAAACTGGACGACCATCATTTCCAGACCTTCGGGGCGAGCCTGCGGTCCGTAGTACACGCTCTCGGGAAAATAGCCAACCCAGCCTTCCGGCATGCTCTTCCCTTCTCCGTACGGAAAGCTGCCCTTGATCACGTAACGAACCTGGTCAAAGTTGTGGCGGTGGCTCGGGGCCGCCCACCCGCCTGCGCCCGTGCGCCCAACGTTGATGAGGTAGTTGTTTGGCGAACCGGTCTTACCCTGCAGCAGGAATTTTTGCTCGAGAACACCTTCCCGCATGTTGCTGCCAATTCTGCCGTAGTCTGTCGTCGAGGCCTCTGAAACTCGCATTTGACCCTCCTTATGGTCTAGATCTGACCGCCTTAATGCGGCTACGCCTGACGGTGCAATTTGAAGCATCCGTAGGCCGATAAGATTCGTTATCCTACATATTTACCAAGATCTTTCAGCGATCTCGCTGGCCGTATCTCACACTTACACCATTTCTCGAGGACGCACGGATCAACCGTCTTTCCGAACTTCTCATTGAATGGCCGGAAACCCTCTATACGAGCGCCTTGATCACCTCGGTAACGTCGTCAACTCCCTCCAGCGCCTGCACCATCTCCGGAACCCTTCTGATCCCGCTTTCCGAGGGCGGAACTGCTGCAACTGAAACGCAGCTTACAAATTTATCCACAAGTCGCGACCAGTCGAGCGGCGCTTCCTGACTACCGGGGATGTTGTTTCCAAGGCGTTCAAAAAACTGCCCATTTCGCGTCACGATTTCGATTCGTCCATCAGGAAGCTTGAACGTCCAGTTCTGGTCAGGGTCCTGAACCGGTACGACCTTCGCTGCCATCGCCAGAACCTCGGGATCCCTTAGCGCTGCCTCGCTGAAATCGGCGATGTCGACCTTGCCTTTGCTTGCCGCGACACCAACAATGAAAGGCAGACTCATCTTTGCGTCGACGAGCGTCTTCGGCGCACGGCGGACTTCCAGCGGCGTGCACATGGTGTACGTGAAATCACCGACAAACGTCCGGATCGTCTCAATATCCTTTGCAGCGATACCCTGTTCCTTCATCAGTTCGATAACTGCATGGATATACGTGTGCGAATTCCCAACCGCGGGCCAGGCCTTGTACAACGTCGTTCCCCCAAGAAATTGCTCGCCCAGTCCGTCGAGCATCTTCTCGCGGTCGTACTTTCCGCCAAAATAGACGTTGAAAATTCCTGCCTTCCCTTCGAACAGGGTGTTGATTCCGGTGATACCCTTTTGCGCAAGCAACGCAGCAATCACGACGCCCTTCGCCGTGAATCCGGCGTACATTCCACGCAAGTCGCTGCCAGTGGCGAAAATCACTTCCATCGTCCCGCAGGATTGCTGGCTCGCAATGCCAAGCGCGTGAGCCGTCTGCCCGGCAGAAAGTCCAAGCACGTGGGCGGCAGATGCAGTTGCCGAGAAGGCGCCCACCATCGACGACAGATTCCAGTTCTGATTCCATCCGACGTTACAACGCAGCCGCGCGAAGAGGTCCTGCCCAATCGCTACCGCGGTAAGCAGTCTTTTCCCAGAAACGCCGCCCATACGCTCGGCGAGCGCAAAAACGGACGGCACAATGGAACTGGCCGCGTGCGCGCCCCATGGAGTCTGGTCATCGAAGTCCAGGCAGTGCGCCATGGCGCCATTCGCAAAAGCCGCTGAAATTGCCGGCAGCTTCCCGCCGAATCCGAGAACCGTACTTTCCGGACTTCCACCGCCCTCCTGCAGCAAATCCACCAGCGACCGCACCGCCGGTTCCATGCCACTCGCAGCTAATGTCACACCCAGAGTATCGAGAATCGTTTTCTTCGCGCCCTCAATGGCATCTGGGGATAAATCTTCGTAGCGAGCGCCGGCTACGAAATCAGCGAAATGATGGCAGAGATCCAGGTCGTCGTTCATGAAGATATTGCTCAGATAATCCGGTACAGCGAATGTATTCGCGACTCAGCGCGCCACCGTCATCGGCCATCACGCATGGGGGTTTCATTTGCGTCCTGTCGAACGACCGAACGCCCGTTTCTGTTGCACACCGTGCTCCCGCTGGCGGTCTGATCGTGCAGTTGATTTTGCGCGTAGGAGTTGTTCAAGTACAGTTCGTTTTCTTCTATGGCCTGGTAAGCTTCGCTAACGCAGACGACCACGAGGAGACGTTCCACCGATCCCTTTGCCTGAACAGTTACTCCGTTCAATGCCCGAGACTGAGTCCCCCCGGGTTGCGAACCTGTCTCGCCTTGAAAGAGGACCTGCGTCGCACACGGACTCGCGGCGTCATCGGAAACGCAAAGCCATCAAGATAGCGATACATACTTGACGTTCTGGAATGCGCGCAGTCCTTCGATGCCGCCCTCGGAGAACATCCCACTTTCCTTGTGTCCGCCAAATGGTGTTTCGGGATAGGTCGCTCTCCACCCATTGCAAATGACATTGCCAGCCTCGAGATCAACTGTAGCCCGATGAAGCGTTTTGAAGTCGCGAGCATGGACGTATGCTCCAAGGCCATATGGCAGGCGGTTAGCCAGAGTTATTGCTTCCTCGTACGTGTCGAATGGTGTCAACGCCGCGATTGGGCCAAACGGTTCGATGTTCGAAAGCTTCGCTTCGATAGTCGCATCGGCCACGATCGTCGGTTCATAGAAGAACCCGGGGCGGTCAAGGCGCCTGCCCCCCGCCGTGACACGAAGGCCGCATCGCCTCGCATCATTAACGAGGTCTTCTACCGCCCTGACACGTCTTTCACTCTTCAGAGGCCCCATCCGGGTCGCAGGGTCAAAGCCACATCCAACCACTACCTTTTTCGCCTCAGCAGTCATCGCCTCAACAACATCTGCGTAGGTGGAACGTTGAATATAGAACCTCGTTGGTGCGAAACAGACCTGCCCGGAATTGGCGAATTTTGCAGCGACCGCCCGCGTGACAACAGTCTGCACGTCAACCCCATCAAAGACCAGGACTGGTGCGTGCCCACCCAGCTCCATGATCGGGCGCTTCATGTGTGCAACGGCTTGCTGTGCCAGCAGCTTACCGACCTGCGTCGAACCCGTGAAAGTCACGGCCCGGGTCACCGGGCTTTCGAGCCACTTGCTCGAAAGCATTACGGGATCGCCTGACAGGACAGAGAGAACGCCAGCGGGGAGCCCGCACTCATACACGATCTGTCCCAGTGCGAACGCGCACGCAGGCACCTCTTCAGACGCTCGGAGCAATATCGAGCAGCCCGCAGCGAGCGCGCCGGACATCTTGCGCGACGGCGTAACCAGTGGTCCGTTCCACGTCACAAAGGCTGCCACAGGCCCGACCGGCTCGACGAGTACCAGTTGTCGCGCATTGCTCTCTCGCGACGGAATCACCCTGCCATACGCGCGCCGCCCCTCCTCAGCTGCCCATTCCCACATTCCCGCGGCCACTTCAATCTCGCCAAGGGCCTCATTCCACGGTTTGCCAAGTTCAAGTACCAGCAGTTCGGCGAGTGCTTCGGCGCTTTCGCGTATCCGGTCCGCGACCCTGCTTAACAGTTTGCTGCGCTCAAACACAGCCATCTTTCGCCAGACATCGAAACCGGCGCTCGCTGCAGCGAGCGCTTCGTCCGCGTCAGCTTCGGTTGCCATCGACACAGGGCCAAGAGTGGTGCCGGTCGTTGGATCAATGACGTCCAGGGTTGATCGACCATCACCGTATTTCATCTCACCGGTAACAAGCTGACCCAGCTTCGGATAGCGTTTGATCGCCTCCGCCCTTGTAGTAGTCATCTGCTTTCCTGTATTCCGTTTCATGAGCAACGATTTTCTGCATGGCTAAAGCATGCTCTACATCAGGAACACGCCCTTGCCCCCGCTTTGACGGTTGAAGGACTGATACGCCTCTTCGGCCTGATCGAGTCTCCATCGATCCGTGAACAGCCTGTCAAGATCGATTCCCCGCTCGACTACAAAATCGGCACAGGCTTGCTGACCCGGGATTGACATCGTCCAGGACGTCAGGATGCGCAGTTGTGTCCGAAGGTACTTTGCCAGTAAAAAGCTGAACTCGGCGCCAATGCCGACAAGGCATACGGTGCCCCATGGGCTTACGGAGTCGAGAGCATCCCGGCTCGCCGCGGCTGCGCCTGAAGTCTCCAGCGCGACACCTGCTCCCTTTCCGTCGGTCAGTTCGTGGATCGCGTCAACAACCCGACCGTCCTGGGGGTTTATCACTGCGTCTGCGCCGAATGTTCTGGACGTGCGGCGTCGACTTTCATCGATGTCGAGTGCGATCACCATGGCACCCTGAGCCTTTGCAAGTAATGTCGCTGAAAGTCCGACGGGGCCCTGACCGAATATCGCCACGGTATCGCGACCGGTTAGCCCAATGCGTTCGAACGCACCCCATGCCGTACCCGTTCCACACGAGATGGCCGCACCGGCCTCAAAACTCAGTCGTTCATCCAGCGGCACCAACGTGCTGGCTGGCACCTTCATATAGGGTGCATGTGCGCCATGTGCATCCGTGCCATATACCGTGACCGGCACTGTTCTGCACATCTGTGGCCAGCCCGAGCGGCAGTCAGGGCAGCCCCTACAGCCACTGTAATGATGGACCATAACGCGTGCACCCACGCGCGCATGAGGTTCAATGACGCCAGGGCCGACCGCAACCACGACTCCGCATGGCTCGTGTCCCGCGATGACAGACCTTCCGGGTATGGTTTGCGGCTGGCGGTAAAAATGCAGATCACTTCCACACATTCCGGAAGCCTTGATTTCCAGAACGACTTCGCCAACGTCCGGCGTCGGGTCCGGGAACGTTGCGAGCTCAAGAGTACAGTTGCCACGAAAGACAATGCCGCGCATATTCCGATTCCCTCCTTTTTCTGGTTCCAAGATGTGCGATTCACCGCAGGCCGACCGGTAGCCGCGTGAGGCCGTTCGTGGAACGCTCGCGACATCCTTGCCTTCCCCGACCTGGCAAGCCGTTTCCTCTACGACTAGCGTCGGTAGGCGCGATGCGTCAGCACATCGGGAGGCTCGGCGTTCTCTTCCTCGGGTTCCAGCGCCTCAAGAGACTGCTGGTTGGTTTCAATTCCCGCAAACAGCATGAGCGCAGCAACGAAGAGATAAGCCCCTGCAATTGCGCCTACTACACCGGTGATGCCGAATCGATTAAAAAGCGCCAGCACAATGAAGGGCGAACCAATCAACCCCAGTCGACCGATCATCTGAGCAACGCCACCGCCACGGAAGCGGTATTCGGTCGGGAACAGTTCCGGTGTCGTACCAAGACCCAGCGTCAGGAAAATTGCAACCGCCGACACGAGCAGAAAGCCGCAAAGTACGATCAGAATGGAGGAACTCAGGAACGGATAGATTGCGCCGAGAACCGCGCAGACAGCACCGAAGAGCATGATTGCAGAACGGCGTCCAATGCGGTCCGAGATGTACGCAAGGAAAAGAGGTCCAGCGATCCAGCCCCCCATCATGGCAGCGTTGAAGCCGAGCGAATGGGTAACGCTCATGCCCTGCTTGACGAAGAAGGTCGGCATCCATCCGGTAAGGCTGTACGAACCAAACAGACAGATGACGTTGACGATAATCGCGAGTATCGTCCGCCGGAGGATCTTCCTGGAGAAAAGCGCAGAAATCGGTACCCAATGTGGTTCTTTCGCCGGCGTCTGCTGGCCGCCGGGCAGCGGTTGGGTGATACCCGCCTCTTTCTCAATGGCGTGCAGGATCTCTTCTGCTTCAGCGTTGCGGCCAACGCGCTCCAGCCAGCGGGGTGACTCAGGCAGGTGGCGACGCATCCACCAGACCCACAGCGTACCAACGCCACCAATCACAAACATCGGGCGCCAACCCAACCAGGGAATCACGATCGCAGCGACTACCGAAGTAATAAACACCCCTGACCCACCAATCAACGCAAGCAGACCCAGATATCTTCCACGGTAAGCAGGAGGCACGAACTCGATGATCAGCCCATATCCCATCACGTACTCGGCGCCCATCCCGAGCCCCATCACAAATCGGCATGCGATGAGCCAGGACATGGATGGCACAAACGCCGAGAGAATCGCCAGTCCGCCGAAGATGGCAAGATTGAACTGATACGCAAACCGCCGCCCGAAGCGGTCACTCAACCATCCGGCAAGTCCCGCACCGATTGTGAGCCCGAAGAAGGTGGCGGACATGAACAATGAATTCATCTGCAGCGTCGACCAGCCACTGTGCAGCATCGACGCCAGGACCGAACTCGACAGCGTATTGTCGAATGAATCAAAAAACATGCCCATGCCGACCAGCCACAGGACACGTGTATGGAAAGATCCGAGCGGGAGCCGGTCAAGTCGTGCGCCGGCGTTCACATTCCAGGACATTGAAAGCTCTCCTCAGAAGCACATTACTTGCGGCATTACCTACGTATTGCGTCGCAACAAAAAGTGCGGCACACTGAACCCATGCAGGCATCCGCTGCATTGAGTCAAAGTGAATGAACCGTGATCTACGGAGATAAGAGCCTGCGGCGATCCCATCTCCGCGTTGCAGAGATGAGCAATCCTGCCGATCCGGACCGTCTGCCTGACACAGTTAGGCAGTAGAGCCGCGGTGAGTCGGATGTGGGTTTGCTGGCAGCTCCAGCGCCCATACTCGAGACCTTGTCGTAGCGCAAGAGTGCGGCGGGCTTCGGGTGCAAATCGTCTCCGTATTGAGGTAACCTAGGGTCGCCAACGTTATATATTTAGTTTGCGCCGTCACCGCCATCGCCGTACAGTTTGTTTTTCTCTGTTCGACGGTAAGCTTTGCTGACCATAAGCGCTGCGGACAGACAGAGCTTCGTAATCTCCTGTGCGTACTGGCTGCCACGTCGGCAACCAGCCACCGCACTGATTTCTCGAAGCAAGGAAGACCACTCTACCTGAGTAGTGCTTCGGTCCTTGGCAGGCACACGTCCGAGGCCCCGGCTGTCGTAAATCGGGCGTACACCCACAATGCCCTTTGCCCTGACCACCCTAATGTGACGCGACTGCGTCGGTACGGGGCTGGCTCGCTCGTCAGCCCCTGGAAGCGCGCTGAATCAGCCCTGAACTTTGCTGACCAGTGCGCAAACGGCGGCAGTTACCTGCGCGGTGGTTGCCTTGCCGCCGAGGTCGCTTGTATGAAGGGATGGATCGGCAGTAACCGCTTCGATCGCTCGCATGACGATCGCCGCGCCCTCAGATTCGCCGAGGTGGTCGAGCAGCATCACGACCGACCAGAATGTCCCGATGGGATTAGCGACTCCCTTGCCCATAATCTCGAAGGCCGATCCATGGATAGGCTCGAACATCGACGGATAGCGCCCTTCGGGATCGATGTTGCCGGTCGGAGCAATGCCCAGACTGCCAGCGAGCGCGGCGGCCAGATCACTCAGAATGTCGGCGTGCAGATTGGTCGCGACGATCGTGTCCAGAGTCTCGGGACGGTTGATCATGCGGGCCGTCGATGCGTCGACGAGTTCCTTGTCCCATTTAACGTCAGGGAACTCTCTTGAGATTTGCAGTGCAATTTCGTCCCACATCACCATCCCATGGCGCTGGGCGTTGCTCTTGGTAACGACAGTCAGCAGCTTTCGCGGGCGTGACTGGGCAAGACGAAATGCGAAGCGCATGATGCGCTCAACGCCGGCACGCGTGAGGATCGATACATCGGTTGCCGTTTCGATCGCGTGTCCCTGGTGAACACGTCCTCCCACGCCGGAGTATTCCCCTTCCGAATTCTCCCGGACGATGACCCAGTCCAGTTCTTCCGGCTTGCATCGCTTCAGAGGAGCATCGATGCCGGGCAGAATGCGTGTCGGGCGCACGTTTGCATACTGGTCAAGCCCCTGACAGATCTTAAGGCGCAAACCCCACAGCGTGATGTGGTCTGGCACGCCGGGATCGCCTGCAGAGCCAAACAGGATCGCATCCTTCTTACGGATTGCGTCAAGGCCATTCTCAGGCATCATTACGCCGTGCTCGCGATAGTAGTCGGCACCCCAGCCGAAATTCTCGAACTCGAAACCGAAGCAGTTCGTAGTGCTTGCTACGGCTTCGAGGACTTGGCGGCCAGCGGGAACCACTTCCTTGCCAATTCCGTCCCCCGGTATCGTCGCGATGCGATAGCTTTTCATATCACCATTCTCAAATTAAAAACGCCGCAAATCATACGCTTCTCCATCTGGAAGAGTGTGCGCTATGCATTGCAGACAGCCTGGACGAAGAAGGCTGCTGACCCAAGGTAGGTCATGGCCCAGAACACACCCGACGCATGGGTGATAATTCTGCCGTCTCACGGTTATACATAAGTCGTCACTCCCGCCCCCCAAGACAGCCCGTGGGATTACGAGGCGGTTACCCGCAATCCCTTGCCTATGCTGGCACTAATATCTCGGTCTACATACCCGGAATACATACTACAGATACTGTCGACATCGTTATCGTGATTTCCGGAGAGATCCGAGCGGTGGTTGAGACGACGCTAGCAATGGTCTTTTTCCCAATGAAGTCTGATACGAGCGGAATGCCGCAGCTCTTACCATGAGCGCTTCTATGAGCAAATTGTGAAAGCGGTGAATCGCTCATTGGCCTCGCTGCGTACCGATATCTTTGATGTCCTACTTCTGCACCGCGCCGATGTACCGGGCGAACCGGACGAGGTCACGCGAGTGTTCGACGAATTCACGGTTACCGCCAAGATACACGCGTTCGATCTTAGTCACCATCGCAGACACCCCATGCATCTGGGCGGCCTTGATCGTCGGTGAGTGTGCCGCGTTCTCGTCAATACCGGCCGCCAACACCTGTACCGTGATGGATTCGCTCGCGTGAAGGTTTCACGCGTCCGCTACCCTTTCACCAGGGCTGGCTGGCTGGTCCAACCGTGAACTCATTGATCGTCGTGTCTTCAGGCTGATCTATTGCGAACGCAACGACGCTGGCGATCCGATCCGGCGAAATTCCGTACATGTCATATATACCCTGCATCTGGCTGAGCGTCTCCTTCTGACTGATCGTCGCCAGGAGCTCCGTATTGACGGCCGCGGGATAAATCGTTGCAGTGCGAATGTTTGTTCCTTCCATTGCAGATTCCATACGGAGAACTTCCATGAAGTCGCGCAGGAACCATTTCGTCCCGCCATAGACGGCGCCACCCGGATAAGCCTTGAGTCCTGCAACCGAAGATGTAGCAATAACATGTCCGGATTTCTGTTTAACGAAGATCGGTAGTACCGCTGCGACACCGTTCAGAACACCCTTGACGTTGACATCAACCATTCGATGCCAGTCATCGGTTTTCAGAGCAGATAGCGGCGAATTTGGCATAAGACCAGCATTGAGAAATATGGCATCAACGCGGCCAAAGGTACTCCTGGCAAGCTCAACGACGTTGTCATTCGCAGATTGCTGAGTGACATCCAGCGCTTGCCAGACCGCGCGACCACCGTCCTGCTCAATCTCGTCCGCGATGCGCTTCAGTTTGTCCTCACGTCGTGCACCGAGCACAACATGGGCTCCTTTGCTGGCCAGCAACTTCGCAGTCGCCTCTCCGATTCCAGATGATGCGCCGGTGATGATTACAACCTTATCCTCGATCATGATTGCCCTCTTCTATTACTGATATGGTTTGAAGGAACGCACTGCCAGGCATCAGTATCCGCGACTGCAACCGATTAATCTGTATTGTGCCTGGCCTCGACGACAGTTCACCGCAGGAAATCCAATGCGATGCAGCAGATCCGGAGCGTTCAGATCGGCAGTACGCGTGGCCACCATTGCTAGGGGCCAATAGTTGGCGCCGGACGTCCAAGAACGATTGAATCGCATCGCATGCGCACAAGCTCCGCCGTCACGTGTATCGCTCAAGCATCAACATTTGCTTGAGGCATGCGAATCCTGTTACGGTTCCGGGTATCTCCCCTCAGGGTCATACAACTTGCGGCTGCAGCGTAGGCCGTCACCTATGCGTAGCGCCGATTGCGTTGCACCTAAACCTGGTCACGAGCCGCTCTCGTAGATGGGCTATTCCAGATTCCTAAGTCTGCTACTCGCTCAATCATGGCTTTCGGCGGAAAAAAATGGTCGCGCACCAACCCTTGGCATGCCGCCACATCTTCAGGTAACGCATCTACGAGCCCGACGGATGCTTCAGTCAGCAGAACATCGGAACACAGTCATCGCCTTTCACTTCAGGCTGACATCGGATGGTGCCAGTTGCTGCTCGTCGACTTCTCCTAGCCGATGATGGTCTCCCACAGGTCAGCACTTTACTACCTGATGAATTCTTAAAGGCCTTATAAGATTTGCTAATCAATGTTCCATGAGATACTCCACCAATGGTTAGACGGAACCTCAATGACCTTCTGTATTTCGTAATGGTCGCGCGCGAGGGCAGCTTCACCCGTGCAGCTGCGATACTGGGCGTGACGCAATCGGCGTTAAGTCAGGCCATTAGCGGCCTTGAAGCACGGCTCGATATCCGGCTGCTCACGCGCACCACCCGCAGCGTCTCGCCCACTGCCGCGGGCGAGCGCCTGTTGAAAACCATCGGCCATCGCCTCGACGAAATCGACGCCGAGCTGGATGAACTAACCGAGATGCGCGATAAGCCCGCCGGCACGGTGCGAATCACCTGCGGCGAGCATGTTCTCCGGACGACGCTCCTACCCAAACTTACGCCGCTGGCACGCGAATATCCCGACATCAAGGTCGAATTCGACGTCAACTACGGCTTCAGGGATATCGTCGCGGACCGCTTCGATGCAGGCGTTCGCCTCGGTGCCACTATCGACAAAGACATGATCGCCGTTCCCGTCGGGCCACCGTTGCGCATGGCGGTCGCGGCCTCGCCAACGTACTTCGAGACCCATCCTGTTCCCAGAAACCCACGTGACCTGCTCAATCACAACTGCATCAATCATCGCATGCAGACGGGGGGAGGACTTTTCGTCTGGGATTTCGAGCGCCGTGGCCAGAAATTGAACGTGCGGGTAGATGGTCAAATCATCTTCAACACATCTCCCAGCATGGTGGATGCAGCACTCGCTGGCCTCGGTATTGCATTTCTTCCGGAGGCGGAGTTCGCGCCGCACATCGAGGACGGCCGCCTTACTCGCGTTCTCGAAGACTGGTGTGCGCCATTCCCCGGGTATCACCTTTATTACCCAAGCCGCAGACAACCTTCGCCTGCGTTCGCACTGGTCGTCGACGCACTGCGCGCGGCTGGCCCGACAGATTCAAAGCGGCGATAACACCTGTTCGGCCTCGTCGAATGATACATCGCCCTCGTCTTATCAAGGTGACCACAGGCGTTGGGTATTGATTTCAGCACCCGTACCGGATGAGGCAACCCCACCGCGCTCTTCCGCAACCATCTCGCGTAAAGGGCAATACCATGCATCGTGTCGCCACGAAACCGATAACGCACAAAGGCATCCTGCTTGTCCTGCTGGTTACCTGCAGCGCGTTCGCCAGTTCCGTACACGCGGCATCGAACGCGACCGAAGCAGGTATTGCCGGCAGCGAAGCCGTGTCCGCACCGGAAGGAGCCCATGACGTGAATATCCGTATCGACATAGGGGCAAAGGTCATGACGGCGACGCTGGACGACAACCCGACTGCACGGGATTTTGCGTCGCTGTTGCCGCTTACCATGACACTGCGGGATTTGAGCGACGCCGAGAAAGTCAGCGGCGCCCTGCCTAGGGGCCTTTCGGAAGCGGGCGCCCCTCCAACCGATGCGGGCACCGTGGGTGACATCGCCTACTACGCGCCGTGGAAGAACATCGCGTTCTATCGCGGCCATGGGCCAGATGCATCGGGTGTCATCAGGATCGCCAGGATTACTTCCGGTATGGAGGCGCTTAACCGGTCAGGTCAGGTCCGCGTGACGATCTCGCGCGCTGGCAAGTAAGGAGCAGCACATGCACGCAGTGGGACTGAACAGCTACGGTGGCCCGGAAGTTCTGCATCTGGTGGCTCTTCCCGACCCGCATCCGGGACCGGGCCAGGTGCGCGTGAAAGTGCGCGCTGCCGGCATCAACCCGGTCGACGTCATGGTGCGCGATGGTTCTCTCGCAGGGTGGTTTGCCGAAGCGCAACCACCTTTTGTGCCAGGCATGGACATCGCCGGCACCATTGACGAGCTGGGTGAAGGCATCGATCCGCAGTCCGGCGTCGCCGTTGGCGATGATGTGGTCGGGGTGGTGGACAATTTCGGCGGCTACGGTGGCTACAGCCAGTATGTATGCCTGCCTGCTGCGTCCGTCATCGCGGTGCCGGCGAGCCTGACCTTTTCTGCCGCCGCATCGTTCCTGATGAATGCGCTGACCGCCCGAAACGCGCTGGACACCCTTCGTCTGCCGCGACGTTCTACGGTGCTGGTCACGGGCGCCGCGGACGCGGTCGGTGCCTATACCCTCGCTCTGGGTAACGACGAGGGGCTACGAATGGTCGCGATCGCGGCGCCGCAAGACGAGGCATTCCTGGGCTCCGCCGGCGCCGCCGATGTCATCGTTCGCGGGGAGAACGTGGCCGCGCGGGTACGTCATGCGTATCCCACAGGCGTCAATGCCGTGGTGGACGCCGCGGGCCTGGGCAAGCAGATTGTATCTGCCATTCTCGACAACGGAACGGTAATCACTCTGCGGCGTGGGACCGACGACAGCTTCGAGCGTGGCATCAAGGGCGTGTTTGTCAATGTGCGTGAGCGCATCACCGATCACGTTGCCATGGCCCGCCTCGGCCAGCAGGTCACCAGCGGTCTGCTGGCCGTGCGGGTCGCTGCGGTCTTTCCGGCAACCGAGGCGGTAGCGGCCCATCGTCGCCTCAACGAAGGTGGCCTGCGCGGACGCATTGTCCTTGATTTCGATGGTCTGGGAGATCGGCGGTGAATAGCAGCACCATCCGTATTCCGCCCGGAAAAACGCAACGCATCGGCCGGCTTTAGCGACGTCCATGCGGCCTTCGCGCCTGTCGCATCGTGTCCGCAGGCCTGCTCTGGCCAGATGCTGCGAGTCCCATCAATGATGGTCTCCCACCGTCATGCCGCATTGGAAAGAGCGGGCCTCGTGGCATTGTGCTTCCGCTCTCCGGGCAGAGGAGGTACGGTAGTCGAGCCATTCCTCAGGATGTCGGAGTTCGCGAACAGGCAGGGTGTTGCTGGCAGCCAGATTGCAACGTCAAGCACAGGATGAGAGAGAGCTATGGAACTTCAGATCAACGGCAAGACCTACGGCGTCGAAGCTGATGCCGATACGCCCCTGTTGTGGGTGATCCGCGACGAACTCGGCCTGACAGGCACGAAATACGGCTGTGGCATCGCGCAATGTGGCGCCTGTTCCGTCCTGGTGGATGGCACGGTCATGCGCTCCTGTGTCACGCCGGTGGAAAGCGTGGCAGGCCGCAAGATCACCACGATCGAGGCAATCGAGACAGACGATCTGGGCAAGCGCGTTGTCGAGGCCTGGGTGAAGCATCAGGTGCCTCAGTGCGGCTACTGTCAATCCGGCCAGGTGATGGCGGCGACTTCGCTGCTCCGGCAAACGCCCCACCCCACTGACGAAGAGATTGCTGCGGCGATGGTCAACCTGTGCCGCTGCGGCACCTACAACGCGATCAATGCTGCCGTGCATGAGCTGGCCGGTGGGCATGGCGGCCAGATCGCCGCGGCCGGATCTGCCAGCGAGTTTCCGGTCCACGTGACACGCGGGACCGTGGTGACAGCAACGACTGCTTTTGCAGGCGTCGGATCATCAGGCATGGTCAGCACAAATTCGCCCGACACAACCGGCAACGGGAGAGACGCATCATGACGAAGGTAACGGACATGTCTGTTCAGGTTAAAGCGTTCCCGACTGCAGAGGTCCCGACGAACGTTTCCCGGCGACGCTTCCTGCAGGCATCGGCAGGTACCGTGGCCGGCGCTTTCGTTCTCGGTTTTGGCTTGCCGGTTGGTACGGCACGGGCCCAGGCCCGCGCGACGCCCGAGGTGCGGGGCACGCGGGTACCAGCTTTCCTCGAGATCCGACCGGACAACACGATCCGCCTGCAGAGCCCCTTTATTGAAGGTGGGCAAGGCACCTTTACCGCGATGGCCCAGATCGTCGGCGAGGAGCTTGATGCCGATCCGGCAACCTTCATCGTCGAGAATGCTCCTCCCGGCCCCGCGTATGTCGTCATGGATAACGGTATGCGGATCACCGGCGGCAGCATGTCGGTCCGTTTTGGCTCGCCGGCGATGCACCGGCTCGGCGCGCTGGCGCGATCGATGTTGTTGCAGGCAGGCTCCCAGCGTCTGGGTGTTCCTGTCGGCGAACTGACCACCCAGCCGGGACGCGTCGTCCACGTGGCCTCGGGCCGTGCGCTAGCCTATGGTCAGCTCGCGCCCCTGGCGATGGATCTGCCGGTACCGGATCCGGCCAGCGTGAAACTCAGAGATCCGGGTCAGTACCGCTGGATTGGAAAGCCAGTCAAGCGGCTCGATGTCTACGAAAAGTCGACTGGCAAGGCCGTGTATACCATCGATATCCGCGTTGACGACATGTTGCACGCGGCCGTGCAGCACGCGCCGCGGCTGGGCATGACGGTCGGCGCCATCCGTAACGAGAACCAGATCAAGGCGATGAAAGGCGTGCATTCCGTCCACCGTCTGCCCGGTGCGGTTGCAGTCGTCGCCGAGCGGTGGTGGAACGCGAAGCGCGCGGCCGAAGCTGCGCAGGTGGACTGGCAGGAACCGGCAGCGGGCTCCACGTTGCGCGCCATGCCAGCTGACTTCTCGACAAAGGCCTTCCGTGAGCGGCTCGCCGGTGAGCCGGGTTCCGGTGAAGACGCGGAGACACATGGCCACGTCGCTGATACGTTAAACAACGCACACACCGTCGTCAGCGCGACCTACTCGAGCCAGTACCTCAACCACGCGCAACTCGAGCCACCTTCGACACTGGCGCGTTTTAACCCGAACGGTACGCTGGACCTTTGGCTGCCCAACCAGGCACCGGACCTGTTTCTGGCAGACATCGCCAAACGCACGGGACTCAACCCGGCAAAAATCAACATTCATTCGCCGCTGCTCGGCGGTTTTTTCGGACGCCACTTCCTCTACAACACCGCGAACCCCTATCCCCAGGCAATTCAACTGGCGAAGGAAACCGGTCGCCCGGTCAAGGTCATCTGGAGCCGCGAAGAAGAATTTCTGCGTGACGTGCTGCGTCCAATGGCAGTAGTGCGCTTTCGCGGCGGGCTCGATGGGAATGGCATGCCCGTGGCCCTGGAAGCCGTGAGCGCCACGGAAGGCCCGACCGAGAACGTCAACAACAAACGGGGCGCGAAACTCGACGACAGCGCCCTGGAGGGGCTGACTGGTAAGTCCTATGCGATTGCCGATCGCCGGATCGCCCAGCTCTACGTGAAGACGCCGGTGATGTGCGGTTACTGGCGCTCAGTAGGCAACTCCATGAACGACTTTCTCTATGAAACGTTCCTCGACGAACTCGCCGATAAGGGCAGCCAGGACCCCTACGAGTTGAGGATGCGACTCCTTGAAGGTAACCCTCGGCTAACCAACCTGCTGCGTGCCGTGGGCGACCTGTCTGGCGGCTGGCAGCGCGGCCCTTTTACGGCGCAGGACGGGACACGCCGGGCGCGCGGTGTCGCCATGGCGTCGCCGTTCGGCTCGCAGACTGCTGTGATCGCGGAAGTGTCGATCAAGGACGGCCGGGTTCAGGTGCATGATGTCTGGGAGGCCATCGACCCAGGCAGTATTGTGAATCCCGCGATTGTCGAGGCACAGGTCAATGGAGCCGTGGCACTCGGACTTTCGCAGGTGCTGCTCGAAGAGGCAGTGTATGAAAACGGCGTGCCAGTGGCGCGCAACTACGATATGTATCCGATCCTGCCGCCAGATCGCATGGCACGTGTGCACGTTCGTATCATCGAGAGCGGCGCAAAAATGGGTGGGGTTGGCGAACCGCCACTGCCAGCTGTCCCTCCCGCTGTCGCCAATGCTGTTTCCCACCTGACTGGCCAGCGCATCCGCTCCATGCCGCTTTCACGCTACAGCTTCGCGTAGGTCAAGCGCCACTTCCAGAGACAGTGACAACACATGACGAAACGCCGTTTCAGAAAAGTCCTGGCCTGCCTCCTGCTGGTCTGCCTCGTCGTAGCAACCTTAGTGGCGTGGTTCGTGAGGCGCACGCCCTCGTCCCCTTTCGACGGCGCGGCGAGCACGGAAGTTCCGTCGGCGGCATTGGTCCAGCGCGGCCAATACCTTGCGCGCCTCAGCGACTGCGTCGCGTGCCACAGCACGCCGTCCAGCAAACCGTTTGCCGGTGGGCTGGAAATGGCCACGCCAATGGGTTCGATCTTCACCACGAACATCACGCCCGACAGGGAAACCGGGATCGGCCTGTACAGCCTGGCGGACTTCGACCGGGCTCTGCGCCATGGCGTGGCACGCGACGGACATCGGCTTTATCCGGCGATGCCCTATCCGTCCTATGCGAAGCTCAGCGACGATGATCTCCGTGCGCTCTATGCCTACTTCATGCACGAGATCAGTCCCGTTCATCAGGAGAACATGCCCGGTGGAATTCCCTGGCCGCCGAACACGCGCTGGCCGCTGGCGCTGTGGAACGCGGTTTTCCTTCAATCCGGTTCCTATGAGTCAAAAGCTGTCAGCGCTGCTGATGTGCAGTTGTGGAACCGCGGTGCCTATATCGTTCAGGGTGCAGGTCACTGCGGCAGTTGCCACACGCCGCGCGGCGCAGCGATGAACGAAAAGGCGCTCGACGAAAGCAGTCCGCTCTATCTTTCGGGTGCGTTGCTGGATGGCTGGTATGCGCCCAGCCTGCGCGGCGATCCGAATACGGGTCTGGGCCGCTGGAGCGAGGCAGACGTCGTCCAGTTCCTCAAAACGGGACGAAACGCGCATGCCGTCGTTTTCGGTTCGATGACGGATGCATTCAACAACTCGACGCAGTTCATGACGGACAACGACCTCAGGGCCATCGCACGCTATCTCAAGTCGCTGCCAGGTGATCCTGGGCGTGACGGCCCCCCCTGGCATTACAACGCAGCTTCCAATACGGCCCTCGCCCTCGACCAGCGAATGAAATTCCCCAGGGCGCAGACCTTCATGGCGAGGTGCAGCTATTGCCACGGAGCGGACGGGCGCGGGCAGGGACAGTGGATTCCTCCGCTCGCAGGGAGCGCATCGTCCATGGCCATGGAGAACGCTTCTTCGATCAATGTAACGTTAAATGGCTCGGGGCGCATTGTCACCAACGGCGTTCCTGATGCTTATCGCATGCCGCCTTTCCGCAACCAGCTCTCCGATCAGGAAATTGCTGATGTCCTTACTTTCGTCAGGACCTCTTGGGGCAACAAGGGCGGTGCGGTCAACCCTGATGAAGTGAAAGCCATCCGTGAGCGAACGAATCCTTCGATCAGCAACGTCATCATCCTGCAGATGCGTTGATCGAGATAACAGGCGAAAGAGTCGAGTGCGCATCGATGACTACGCGCCTGCAATCGCGATCGTGGCGGGCGAATTGAACCTGGTCCGGCAGCATTGTTCGCACATGAACAGGGCCTTTTGTGCCTTGCCGCCCCGCGCTTCACCACATGGGCCGAAGCGCGGGCAATGCATGTTCCACCTCAATAAGTACTGGGAATCAGAGACTTATAGACCAAGGTAGGGGAGACAGAGATATTTGCTCCTTTGCCGGCGGCGCATGGTAACAAGACTTCGCACGCGTGAATGTTGCGTTTCAACGACAATTCGAAAGAAAACAGCACATCTCAACTGAGTACACTAGCGAGTACACCGATGAGACAGCCAGATTGAAATTTCCTTTGTTATCAATGCACTAAATATTAAATGAGAGTTCTCTCCTGCGCTCCACAACTGCGTACTGAGTCTGCCTGCCATCTCATGATGGCATCTTGGCCGACACGCTGCCCCCTGTTTTGCGGGCCTATGGCGCTGCTTATATGCAGTCTGTTGCTGCGCATAGACGAGCCTCGTCAGGTGGAGGCTCGGTATGTACCAAGGTTCGGTTTGGGGGCAGCGAAGCTGAGCGGAGACAAGATTTTCGGTTGTCGAATAGTTGAAGCGCAGAGTAGTACATTTATCGACCTCGAACTTTCAATGTACTCTTGAATGTACTTGCCTATGCCCGGATTGGCTTGTATCTAAATGGGCGGCAGCAGATCAAAAATCTAACGCGCTTCATTGAGTGATCACTTCGCTTGGACTCCTATGTACTTCGCTGCTCAATTGTTCGATGCCCAGCAATTCTCCACTAGTCATCGGCACATCGACGGACAAAGTCCCTTGCGGTGCGGGCGTATTCAGCCATACGCGATCGCTCTGACCTTCCTGGCTTGCTAGCCGGTCCAAATAATCGGCCCAGTCCTGGCTCATCTTTCGTCGCTGATCGAAAAATTGGGCCCGATCGTATGCGTCTCCGAGTTCCTCATCGCTGCCATGCGCCAGATGGCGCTCAACAACTTCCTTGTCGTAGCCCAGGCGCTCGCGAATGAGGGTTCGGCCAGTAGCACGGAAACCATGCCCAGTCATTTCGTGGCCTGAATATCCGATAGTCCGCAGTGCTGCATTGATAGTACCGTCCGACATCGGCAGGCCTGCCTTGCGACTTGGAAACACGTAGCCTTCCGGCCCAGTCAGTGAATACAAATCCCGTAGTACCGCGACGGCTTGGCGCGACAGCGGCACGAGATGAGGCGGCCCACTGCTCTTACGTGCCAGCTTTCCCTTCATCATTGTGGCTGGGCATACCCAGACCGCCTTGTCCAGATCGAACTGCTCCCATCGAGCAGCTCTTATCTGACCGGGCCTCTGAAAGACCAGCGGCACAAACTGCAGGGCGGCTCGAACAATCGGTGTGCCCTTATACGAGCGAATCGCCCGCATCAACTGGCCGAGCGATTCCGGATCAACAATGGCAGCGTAGTGCTGCACCGGAGGCGTTCTGACGCCACCGACCTTTGGATCGATCGCCGGATTTTCGGACGACTTGATAAGCCCGTTCTCGACAGCATGGCGGAACACGCAATTGCAGGTCTCTCTCACCCTTCTCGCCGTGTCGAGGACCCCGCGGTCGCGCGCGCGATGAATGATCTGCTCCACATATTCGGGCGTGGTGATCTCGGCGATCGGCCGCTTGCCGAGCCACGGATAGACGTTTTTGGCAAGCCGCCGTTCAATCTTGTCCAGATAGTCAGCGGACCAGTGTGCTTTCTGCGAGACGATCCACGACTTCGCGACAGCCTCAAAGGTCGCATTCACGCTGAATCTTGAACGACGCTTGTCTTCGCGCCGCCTTTGCATGGGATCAATGCCCTGCCGCAACAGCTCCCGCGCGGCTGCATGGGCGGCGCGCGCTTCCCGCTCCGAGACCTCCGGCCAGCTGCCAAAGGCCATCGTCCTGGTCTTTCCAGAGAAGTCGTAGTTCCAGCGCCACAGCTTGGCGCCGTCGGGCTTGACCAGCACGTAGAGCCGTCCGCCATCCGACAGCGTGTAGGGTTTGACTGCCGGCCTCGCGTTAACAATTTCGAGCCGGGTGAGCTGGTGAAGAGGAGATCGGGCCATCGTTGTATACCGTGCCTAGTGCTGACGACGGATACAACATACATCGGAAAATACAACGATAAAAGTCCGGATTCTAACAGCCGACCGTGGACGTTTCTGGACCGTCCGCAGGCAACAAAAAACCCGCGGAGCCAATAGCTACGCGGGTTTCAGAGACTGCAAGCAACTTTTTCAGACTACTTTGGACAACAGCGAATTTCGAAACTGGTGGGTGCTGAGAGGCTCGAACTCCCGACCTACGCCTTGTAAGGGCGCCGCTCTACCAACTGAGCTAAGCACCCGTTTCGTGATTCGGTGCTTCTGTTGCCGCCATCCCCGGACAAGCCGATTCAAGCAATTCCTCAAGCAGGAAGCTCGCTAGTTTAGCGCATCCTTCAGAGCTTTGCCAGGCCTAAATTTAGGAACTTTCGCCGCCTTGATTTTGATCGCGGCGCCGGTACGCGGATTACGTCCGGTACGTGCGGTGCGCTTGCCAACCGCGAACGTGCCGAAACCGACCAGCGTGACCGAGTCGCCCTTCTTCAGCGTATTTTTGACGCCCGCGATCACTGCATCGAGTGCACGGCCGGCCGCGGCCTTCGAGATATCTGCTTGCTGTGCGATGTGATCGATCAATTCCGTCTTGTTCATTCCAACCCCCGAGAATGTTTATGGCAATTGTGATAGTGCTTTCCAGCGCCTCGCTCCATGCGGCCGGCAGGAATGCCGGGCCGCCTCATTAGATGTGGCCGAAACCCTTGTGTCAAGCGGGGTTGAGCCTGATCCGGGAGATTTTTAGTGGGACTTTTTGATTACCAGATACCTTTTCTCGTCCACTGCGAAGTCTTGCGGGCAATAAAAAACCCGCGGCCGTGACCGCGGGTTTTTCTGGTTCAGAGCAAGCAATAGCGTTGCTGCTCGATGCTTGAGCGCGCCCTTATGGGTCGAGCGCGCTTTCACGCTTCATGCTTCAGTGCTTCACGACCTCCGTTGCACCGTCCTTGCTCGGCTCGGCCGCCACAGGCGCCGCCGGCTTCGGCTCTTCTTCCGGCAATGGCTGCGGCACACGTTCGAGCGCCAGTTCGAGCACCTTGTCGATCCAACGGACCGGCACGATCTCAATAGCGTTCTTCACGTTGTCCGGAATCTCCGTCAGATCCTTGACGTTTTCTTCCGGAATCAGCACGAGCTTGATGCCTCCGCGATGCGCCGCAAGCAGCTTCTCTTTCAGGCCGCCAATCGGCAGGACTTCACCACGCAATGTGATTTCGCCCGTCATCGCAACATCGGCGCGCACCGGAATACCGGTCAACACCGACACCAGCGCGGTCGTCATCGCGATACCGGCCGAAGGACCGTCTTTCGGCGTCGCACCTTCCGGCACGTGGATGTGGATGTCCTGTTTCTCGAACGCTTCGTCCTTGATGCCAAGACGACGCGAACGCGAACGAACGACCGAGCGCGCCGCTTCGACGGATTCCTTCATCACGTCGCCAAGCGAACCGGTGCGGATCACATTGCCCTTGCCCGGCATCACCGCGGCTTCGATGGTCAGCAGATCGCCGCCCACTTCCGTCCACGCGAGACCCGTGACCTGGCCAACCTGATTTTCCTTCGCGGCCAGACCGAAGTCGTACTTGCGCACACCAAGGAACGTGTCGAGGTTGCTGCCGTCCACCTTCACCGCGCCTTCCGCCTTCTTCAGCAGAAGCATCTTCACGACCTTACGGCAGATCTTCGACACTTCACGCTCGAGCGAACGCACACCCGCTTCGCGCGTGTAGTAACGGATGATGTCGCGGATCGCGCTTTCCGTCACATCGACTTCGCCATCCTTGAGACCGTTGTTCTTCTTCTGCTTCGGCAACAGATAACGCTGCGCGATGCTGACCTTTTCGTCTTCCGTATAGCCCGACAGACGGATCACTTCCATCCGGTCGAGCAGCGGCGGCGGAATGTTCAGCGAATTCGACGTCGCGACGAACATCACATCCGACAGGTCGAAGTCGACTTCGACGTAGTGATCGGCGAACGTATGGTTCTGTTCCGGATCGAGCACTTCGAGCAGCGCCGACGACGGATCACCGCGGAAATCCTGACCCATCTTGTCGACTTCGTCGAGCAGGAAGAGCGGATTGCGCACGCCGACCTTGGTCAGGCTCTGCAGGATCTTGCCCGGCATCGAACCGATATACGTACGACGGTGACCGCGAATCTCGGCTTCGTCACGCACACCGCCCAACGCCATACGCACGAACTTGCGGTTCGTCGCGCGCGCGATCGACTGGCCGAGCGAGGTCTTGCCGACACCCGGAGGCCCAACGAGGCACAGGATCGGCGCCTTGACCTTGTCGACACGTTGCTGGACCGCGAGATACTCGAGAATGCGTTCCTTCACCTTCTCGAGACCGAAATGGTCTTCGTCGAGCACGCGCTCGGCATTCGACAGGTCGTTGTTGACCTTGCTCTTCTTGCGCCACGGCAAGCCGATCAGCGTGTCGATGTAGTTGCGCACGACCGTCGCTTCCGCCGACATCGGCGACATCAGCTTGAGCTTCTTCAGCTCGGCGTCGGCCTTCTTCTTCGCTTCCTTCGGCATACGCGCAGCCGTGATGCGCTTCTCGAGCTCCTCGAGGTCCGCACCCTCTTCGCCTTCGCCGAGTTCCTTCTGGATCGCCTTGACCTGTTCGTTCAGGTAGTACTCACGCTGGCTCTTCTCCATCTGACGCTTGACGCGCCCGCGGATTCGCTTTTCGACCTGCAGGATGTCGATCTCGGCCTCGAGTTGCGCGAGCAGATGCTCGAGTCGCTCGATCACCGGGAACATTTCGAGAATGTGCTGCTTCTGGTCGAGCTTGAGCGGCAGATGCGCCGCGATCGTGTCGGCCAGACGCCCGGCTTCGTCGATGCCCGACAGCGACGTCAGGATCTCCGGCGGGATCTTCTTGTTCAGCTTCACATACTGGTCGAACTGCGACACGATCGCGCGACGCAGCGCTTCGGTTTCAGCGCTGTCGGCGTGGTCGGGTTCGAGCGGCATGACTTCGCACGAGAACTGCGTTTCCTGTTCTTCGATGGAAAGCGTCTTCGCGCGCTGCAAGCCCTCGACGAGCACCTTCACGGTGCCGTCGGGCAGCTTCAGCATTTGCAGGATATTGGCAACACACCCTACTTCGTACATGTCCTTTTCGGTCGGCTCATCTTTCGCAGCCGTTTTCTGGGCGACGAGCATGATGTGCTTGCCGCCTTCCATCGCTACTTCGAGAGCCTTGATCGACTTCGGGCGGCCTACGAAGAGCGGAATCACCATGTGCGGGAAAACGACTACGTCGCGCAGCGGGAGCAGCGGCAGCGTAATGCGTTCCGGCGGAAGGAGTTGGGTTCCTGACATTTCATTTCCCCATGAGTGGAATCAGTTCGTTCGATAGGTAAGGCCAGCAGAAAATATTGCAAGCCTTCGCGTGTGGGAAAAGTTCAGTGACTCCGAAGGTTCAGTGACTCCATAGTGAAAACAACCAGCCTGACCACACGATAAACGAAAAAGCCGTTCACGTCGCCATGAACGGCCCTTTTGCAGAATCCGGAAGCCGATCAGTTCGAACCCGCGACCTTCGGCGCGTCTTCGTAGATCAGTAGCGGTTTGCCGTCGCCGTCGATGACGTTGTCGTCGATGATGACCTTGCTAACACCTTTCATTTGCGGCAGGTCGTACATCACATCGAGCAGCGCCTGTTCCAGAATCGAGCGCAAACCTCGCGCGCCCGTCTTGCGGCGAATCGCCTTGCGCGCCACGGCCTGCAACGCGGCCGGACGGATTTCGAGTTCGACACGCTCCATGCTGAACAGTTTGTGATACTGCTTGACGAGCGCATTCTTTGGTTCGACGAGAATCTTCATCAGCGCCGCTTCGTCGAGCTTGCCGAGCGTGGCGACCACCGGCAAACGGCCGATCAGTTCAGGAATCAGGCCGAACTTGATCAGATCTTCCGGCTCCACTTCACGCAGCACTTCGCCCGCGTCGCGGTCCTGCTTGCTCTTTACGCTCGCCCCGAAGCCGATGCCGGTCTTCTCGGTACGATCGACGATGACCTTCTCGAGACCGTCGAACGCGCCGCCGCAGATGAACAGGATGTTCGTCGTGTCGACCTGAATGAAGTCCTGGTTCGGATGCTTACGGCCACCTTGCGGCGGCACCGACGCCATCGTGCCCTCGACCAGCTTCAGCAGAGCCTGCTGCACGCCCTCGCCCGACACATCGCGCGTAATAGACGGGTTGTCGGACTTACGGCTGATCTTGTCGATTTCGTCGATGTAGACAATGCCGCGCTGGGCCTTATCCACTTCGTAATTACAATTCTGGAGCAGCTTCTGAATAATGTTCTCGACGTCTTCACCGACGTAGCCGGCTTCCGTCAACGTGGTTGCATCGGCAATCACGAACGGGACGTTCAAAAGGCGCGCCAGCGTTTGCGCGAGCAGCGTCTTGCCGGAGCCAGTCGGGCCGATCAGCAGAATGTTGCTCTTCGACAGCTCGATCTCGTCTTTCTTGTCGAGATGCTTGAGGCGTTTGTAGTGGTTGTAGACAGCGACGGCGAGGATCTTCTTCGCGCGTTCCTGACCGATCACGTACTGGTCGAGAATTTCGCGGATTTCCTGCGGAGTCGGCAGATCGGACTTGGACAAGCCCGCCTCGATACCCGCACCCGCAGCCTCGTCGCGAATGATTTCGTTGCACAGATCGATACATTCATCGCAGATGAACACCGACGGCCCAGCAATCAGTTTCTTGACCTCATGCTGGCTCTTGCCGCAAAACGAGCAATACAACAGCTTTTCGCTGTTAGAACCTTTTTTGTCCGCCATAAATGTGTGAGCCTCCGGACACCGGATTACATAATACGCCGTTTGCCCCCGCCTCGCAGTTTGGGCACGACAGGACTAGTGAGCAGAATGACGGCGCTTGCCGCAGACGCCCGGACGGATGTTGGATCATTTCACAACCGGCCCGATGACGGTTTTGCCCTGCTTCTGGAAAAAACAGCGAGACAAAACCGTACCAGTTCAAGGACGCTTATGCGCCACCTGGTCGACGAGGCCGTATGCTTGCGCATCATCGCCGGACATGAAATTGTCGCGATCCGTGTCGCGTGCAATACGCTCGACGGGCTGACCGGTGTGGTGTGCGAGCAGATGATTCAGCCGCTCCTTCAGGTACAGAATTTCGCGCGCCTGGATCTCGATGTCCGATGCCTGGCCGCGCGCGCCGCCGAGCGGCTGGTGAATCATCACGCGCGAATTCGGCAACGCGAAACGCTTGCCCTTCGCGCCGGCCGCCAGCAGGAACGCGCCCATGCTCGCCGCGAGCCCCATGCACAGCGTCGAGACGTCCGGCTTGATGAACTGCATCGTATCGTAGATCGCCATACCCGCCGACACCGAGCCACCCGGGCTGTTGATGTAGAAGTAGATATCCTTGTCCGGGTTCTCGCTCTCGAGAAACAGCATCTGCGCGACAACGAGATTGGCCGTCTGATCGTTCACTTCGCCCACGAGGAACACGATGCGCTCCTTCAGCAGACGCGAATAAATATCATACGAACGCTCGCCCCGGCCGCTCGTTTCCACGACGATCGGCACCAGACCGAGTGCCTGCGCTTCGAGATCCCGGGACGACTGGGAGGTCAACGTGTCCAGCATTTGGGCGCGAAAGGTCATGCAATGGATCCTTGTCTGGAAATATTCTGAATATTAGATGCTGGACAAAGGTTGGTGCGGCGAAGCTGTATTCAAGTGCCTTGAGTGCCGTGAAGTACGTCCGCGCTACGCGACCACATGCAGCGCGCAACACATCTTCGTGGCACAAAAAAACGGCGTGCGGGCTGTCGGTCGCTCCGACAGCCGGCACGCCGTTGCAGCGACGCGTTACGCTTGCGCCGTTGCGCTTGCCAGTTCTTCGAAGCTCACTTCCTTGTCCGTCACCTTGGCCTTACTGAGGACGAAATCGACGACGTTGGCTTCAACGACGTACGCTTCCATTTCGGCAAGGCGTTGCTGGTTGGAATAATACCAGCGGACGACTTCCTTCGGGTCTTCGTAGCTTTTCGCGAATTCGTCGACTTCGGCACGAATCTGCTCCGGCTTCGCCTGCAGTTCGTTCGCCTTCACGAGCTCGGCCAGCACGAGGCCCAGCTTGACGCGTCGCTCGGCCTGCTCCTTGAACATCGCGGCCGGAATCGGCGCGTCCTTCGCGTTCGGCACGCCGCGCTGTTCCAGATCCTGGCGCGCCATTGCGACGAGGCGTTCCTGATCCTGTTCGATCAGTGCGTTCGGCACGTCGAGTTCCGAAATCTTCAGCAGCGCGTCCATCACCTGATTCTTGACGATGGCTTGCGTGCGGCGCTTCGCTTCGCGCTCGAGGTTGTCCTTGATTTCGGCGCGCATCTTGGTCAGGTCGCCGTCTTCGATGCCGAGCGATTTCGCGAATTCCGCGTCGACTTCCGGCAGATGCGGCCATTCGATCTTCTTCATCGTGATCGTGAATTGCGCGGTCTTGCCCGCCACTTCCTTGCCGTGGTAGTCGTCCGGGAACTTCAGGTCGAATTCCTTCTTTTCACCGTCCTTCAGACCGCGCGCCGCGTTTTCGAATTCCGGCAGCATGCGGCCTTCGCCGAGCACGAACGCGAAGTCTTCCGCGCTGCCGCCCTGGAATGCTTCACCGTCGATCTTGCCGACGAAGTCGACCGTCACGCGGTCGCCGTCCTTTGCAGCCGTATCCGCGCCGCCGTCACCATGCTCGCCGGCTTCGCCGCGAGCGTGGAAGTGCACGCGCTGCTTGCGCAGGATGTCCAGCGTGCGGTCGATTTCCGCTTCGCTGATGGTGGTCGTGGTGCGCTCGATTTCAGCCGTGGCGACGTCGCCCAGCTTCACTTCCGGATACACCTCGAAGGTCGCGTCGAACGCATAGCTGTCTTCAACGGCGTCGGTCTTCGGCGCGAAGCTCGGCTGACCCGCGACGCGCAGATTTTCGGCGCGGCTGATGTCGAAGAATTCCTTGCCGACCTTGTCACTCAGCACTTCAGCTTCCACCTGACCCGAATACTGTTGCGTCACCATTTTGAGCGGCACCTTGCCCGGGCGGAAACCCGGCATGCGCACGTTCTTCGCGAGTTGACGGATACGCGAATCCACTTCCTTCTGCACGGCATCCTTCGGCAGGGAAATCGTCACGCGGCGTTCGAGCTTGCCGAGGTTTTCAACAACGTTAGCCATGGCTTCAATCGTCCTAAAATTATTCGAGCGAATCAGTTATCTTCTCCGTGCCGCCTTTCGATGTCGCTTCGCACCGATTGCATCGATCATGCGCCTGCGCCGCGGGCTTGCAGGCCGCCGCGAGCACGGTTGAGTCCAAAGAGCCGAATATTTTAGCAAACAATTTGCGCGCCTAACCGGGATTCGATGATTCCATCGACTTTTGCGCGCATTCCGGCCGCTTTGGGGGCCATTTCGAGGCAGTTTTCGCATGTCCGGCGCTGTTTTTCGCCCCGCCGCAACCCATCCCGCAGTGCCGTTTTCTGCCACTTTCCTCATACGACTTGTGCCTCACGCACGCGCTGGCGGCAATCCGTGGCCAGCACGTCTGCTCCGACGATTCCGCCTATGCCGTTCGACATATTCAGCCGACGCGCCCATGCTGATAAGCTAACGAACTCGCTCGGGCCCCGCCCGCGTCCGGTCGCTTCTTCCGCCTTCGGACCCGCTCACAACGACTCAAATTTCTCAGAGACACCATGCCGAATTCGTCGCCCTCGCCTGTCGTCGTCATCGCTCCCGATTCATTCAAAGGCTCGCTCAGCGCAGAACAGGTCGCGCAGGCGATCGCGTCCGGCATCCAGCGCGCCTGCCCCGGCGCCAGCGTGCGTATCTGCCCGATGGCGGATGGCGGTGAAGGCACGCTCGACGCGATGCTCACGAGCGGCGGCGAGCGCCGCACGCTCAGCGTGCGCGGTGCGGCCGGTCCTACGCGCGAAGCGCTTACAGGCCTGCTCGCGGACGGCAGCGCCATCGTCGAGACGGCTGAGATCGTCGGCATCACCGACCCCGTCGGCATGGGCGTGCCGGTCGAGGCGCGCAGTACCCGCGGCATGGGTGAGGCGATTCGCGCGCTGCTCGATGCCGGCGTACGGCGCTTTTTCGTCGCGCTCGGTGGCAGCAGCACGAACGATGGCGGCGCCGGCCTGCTGGCCGGGCTCGGCCTGAAACTGTTCGACGCGCAAGGCAACGAGCTCGAAGGCACGCCCGAACAGCTCGCGCGGGCGGCGCGGGTCGACGCTTCGCAGCTCGATGCGCGGCTCGCCGAAGCGCAATTCGTCGGCATGTCCGACGTCGACAATCCGCTGACCGGCGATCACGGCGCGACCGCGATCTTCGGCCCGCAAAAAGGTGTCAAGCCGGAGCAGGTCGCATCGATCGACGCGGCGCTCGCGCGCTTCGCCGATCTGCTCGAGGCCGCGCTCGGGCGTGCCGCGCGCGACCAGCCGGGCGCCGGGGCGGCCGGTGGTCTCGGCTTCGCGCTGCACATGCTCGGCGCGCAGTTCGAGCCGGGCGCGGAAACGGTCGCAAGGCAAATCGGGCTCGACGCGGCGCTTGCCGGCGCCGACTGGCTGATCACGGGCGAAGGACGCTCGGACGTGCAAACGCTGCATGGCAAGGCGCCCTTTATCGCCTGCGCGCATGCGCGGGCCGCGGGCGTGCCCGCCACGCTGCTGTCCGGCGCGGTCGATCCCGCCGCGTTGCCACGTCTCGCCGAATATTTCAGCGGCTGCTTTTCGCCAGCGCCTGGGCCGATCACGCTCGACGTCGCGATTCGCGACGCCGCGCGCCTGCTCGCCAACGAGGCGGAACAACTGACGCGCCTGAAGTACGGGGTGCGTTGACCGGCAAAACGGCTGCGGCAACAATCACGGCGCCACGACCGCTCCATTACTACAGGATGACCATGAAGGACTCCGTTAAAGCCGGGCTCGAGCAGTTCCTCACGTACCGTCTGCATGTGCTGAACAAACTGGCCGAGCGCGGCATCAGCGAGCGCTATCAGACGAAGCTCGGTGTAACGTTACCTGAGGCGCGCGTGATTGCGGCGGTGGGGTCGTTCGGGCCATTCTCGATCATGGAGCTCGCGCGCCACGCCAATCTCGACAAGAGTCAGGCGAGCCGCGCGGCCGAGGCGCTGATCCGGCAGGGACTCGTGCAGCGCCAGCCGAGCGCCGAAGACGGCCGCGTGGTGCTGGTTTCGCTCACGCCGGAAGGCCGCGCGCTATACCGGAAGGTGATGCCGATCGCGCGCAAATGGAACGGCGATATGTTCGACTGTCTCGACGATGCAGAAAGGGCCGCGTTCGGCGCCGCGCTCGACAAAGTCATCGGCACGATGAGCGAGCGCGAGTAACGAGGCGGACCGGCCGCACATGTTCGAGGTACCGGACAGACCGTTTCGCCGCAACGCGCCGCGCATGTCAGAATCGTGGATCGGCCAACGCGCCTTCATTCTTCTTTTCATCCAGGGAAGTCTCAGTGGACATCAATAAACAGGTCGCGGCACTCACCGCTTCGGAACTCCAGACCGCCGGCGCGAGCCAGGCAACGGCGATCGCGGTCAGCGTCGTGCTGCGTCATCTTCGTTCGCCCGAACTCGCGAAACTACTGTCGTCGGCATTCGAAAACCATCAGGCGGTGATGTTGCAGACGCCGTGGCCCGATCAGATGTTGCAGGCGTTCGAATCCACGCGCCGTTTTCTCGAAGGCGCCGCGCAGGCGGAATTGCCGGGTTCGCAGGAGCAGACGGGAACGCCTGGCGCCTGATCGACGACGGCTCGTGGAACGTGAAGACGTCGACGGCGAGCTGATGTCCGGCAGCAGCGACACGCCCAGCCGCGCCCCGAATGCAAAAAGGGCCGCCCACGTTGCCGTAGGCGGCCCTTTCTTCTTTCATGGTGCGTGAGGCCGGACTCGAACCGGCACACCCTTGCGGGCGTCAGGACCTAAACCTGGTGCGTCTACCAATTTCGCCACTCACGCGAATTCCGTGCGCTCACGATCGCGCAATCAGCATGCGCCCAAAAGCGTAAGCGCGAGATTCTAACCGATTGATTCGCGCTTGTCTGCACCCGCCGGGCTCTGCGCGGCAGCGCCGATGCTACAATTTTCGGCTCGGCGCAAAGGCGCAGAATATGCATCAAATACATGCACATGGCGCCCTCGTCGCCAGTCCTTCCCCACACACCCAATCCCGTGAATTTCGACGAATATTGCCAGCAGAAAGCGGCACCGCCAGGATCGAGCACCTACTATGCGCTGCGCCAGGCGCGCGCGGCCAGCCAGCCATTGTTGACGGCGCTCTTCGCATTGCGTCGCGAGTTCGAGGAAACAGTCAAGGAAACCAGCGACCCGGCTGTCGGCCGCACCAAGCTCGCGTGGTGGCAAAAGGAGATTGCCTCGCTTGCCGCCGGCTCGCCATCGCATCCGGTATCTAAAGCGCTCGCGGCCCATCTTCCCGATGTGCAGGCCGAATATCCGGCATTGCAGGCATTGCTCGGAGGTTTCGAAATGGATCTCGACCAGGCGCGCTATCTCGACTATCCGAATCTGCAGCGCTACGTGCGCGGTGTCGGCGGCAACTTCGCGTCGCTCATTTCACGCGCCGCGGCGCCTCGTGCCGCGAACGGCGCGGCGCAAGCGACGGATTGGGCCGTGCCGCTCGGCGAGGCGCTGATGCTCGCGCAATTCGTCGCCGAGACCGGCAACGACGCGCGCCACGGCCGCATCTATATTCCCATCGACGAGATGCAGCGCTATAACGTCACCGCCGCCGATCTGATCAACCGCAAATACACCGATGCGTTCACCGAGCTGATGCGCTTCGAGACCCGGCGTGCGCGCGACGCGGTGCAGACCGCTCTCGCCGCGGTGCCCGCGAAGGCGCGACGCGCGCAGCGCACGCTGGTCGCGCTCGCGGCGCTCGCGTTGGCGCTGCTCGAGGAAATCGAACGGGACGATTATCACGTGCTGCATCAACGCATCGCGTTGACGCCGATCCGCAAGCTGTGGATCGCGTGGCGCGCGAAATAAACACGAAGAAACACGCAGCAGTCACGACACTATGAATACGCGACGGATCCGCCATGGCTCGCGCGACACACCGAACCGGCACGCACCACGCGCTTGATATAACGCCCGCTCAAGCGCGCAACAACGGCAGCGGCTCGAACCGCTGCCGCAGAATCGCCGGCGCATCGAGCCTCCACCACGGCCCCAGCACCGTCGCATAGAGCTGGCGGAAATCCACGCCGACCGGCAGATTGCCATTCCCATCGAGCCGCGCAAGCACCGGCGGCACACCGTACAAACCGCCTTGCACGCGGCCGCCCGCGACGAAGTGCGGCGCCACGGTGCCGTGATCGGTGCCGTTGCTCTGGTTTTCTCGCGGACGCCGGCCGAACTCGGCGTAGGTCATCACGAGCGTATCGTTCCAGCGGCCCAGTTCGACGAGCGCCGAGCGCATCGCCGCCAGTCCCTGCGCAAACTGTCCGAGCAACGCGGCCTGCTGGCCCGGCTGGTTCTGATGCGTATCGAAACCGTTCAGCGTCAGGCGGATCACCGCCATGCCCTGCCCGCTCACGGGCTGCCCTTGCGGCGTATCGCAGGCGGCCAGCACCTGCATCGCCGTTTTGATCGAGCTGCCGAACGCCCCGCCCGGAAACGCGGTTTTCAGGCGCGGCTGCCCTTGCTTCGGACGCGGATGGTCGGCCGCTTTCACGATGTCGTTCTCGACGTCGAGGATATGCGCGAGCTCCGGATTGCGCTCGTGCAACGACACCGGCATCGCGAGCCGCGACGCCGCGACGAACTGCGCGGGATTGACGAGCGCGATCGCCCGCGCGCCGTTAGCGAGCGGCCCCATTTCGGCGCTGCCGATCACGATGCCATCGGCCGCGAAACCGGCCGGTACCGGATGCGCCGCGAACGCGCGCGTGAGCCAGCCTTCGCGCAAGTACTCATCGGAGCGCGACGCGGTATCCAAGATCTCGATCGAGCGGAAATGCGACAGGTTCGGCTGCGCGTAGCCGAGGCCCTGCACGATTGCCAACTGGCGGTCGCGCCACAGCGGCATCAGCGGCTGCAGCGCAGGATGCAGCGCGGTGCGCTCGTCGAGTGGGATCGCCTGCTCGCGCCTGATACCGATGTTTTTACGCAGCGTGTAATAGGCAGGATCGGCGAACGGGATCACGGTGTTCAAACCGTCGTTGCCGCCCTTCAGTTCGATGAGGATCAGCAGGTTGTCATAGCCGCGGCCCGAAGAAGCAGATCCAGACTCGATCCGCGCATCGGGCGAACCGGGGCTCCACGCGGACGTCCCGTTCCGCGCGCCGAACGCGCGAGGCAACCACAGCGACGCGCCGACGGCCGCGCTCATCGAAAGAAAGCTGCGTCGTTTCATCCTGTACCTCGTCGTGATCGTGCCGGCTCGTAGTTGTTGTTGTGCGCGGCGCGGCGTGCCGTTGTCGACGGCCTCACTTCAACGCTTTCAATTACTTCAACCGATAAGCCGGGTCCATCAGCAGCGCTTCGAGATAGGCGCTATCGAACGCGCGCAGCGTGCCCACGACGAACTCGACAGGCGACTTCACGAGCACGCCGCGGTTGTCGTCGCTCCAGAATGCATCGCTCAGGAAGAGCCCACGCAGCGCAATCTTGATGTCGTAGCCTTGCTCTGCGCAAACTGCACCTTGTCCTGCCCCGAGGTGAAGTGGTTGTGCCAGAAAAGCGTCATGCGCTCAATGAGCGGCGACGGGGTGTTCAGCATCTCGCGCACTCACCACGCTCGTAATAGTTCGTAACGCTGGGATCGACTCGAATACCCAGTCGGGCGGAGGTACGACAGCTTCGGTGCGCGTCGTCGCGAGCATGGTGTCGACCGCCCGCTCGCGCGTGAGTCCCGCATATTGCGCAAGTTCGGCGTTCGCTGGCGCGAAGCCCACATGCGTCAGGAAAAAGCGCGCGTCGTCGAGGCCGAGAATGTTCTGCGCGTTCTCCGGCGCGGCCGCAGCCCGGCAAGACGTTGACGCTGAAGATGCAACAGGAGTTTTCACGCGACGAAAATGCGTGACAACGCACGCAGAGAGACCTAGCGCTTGTACAGTTCACGCACGGCGTCTTCAATGTGCTGGCGCAACAGACGCCGCTCTTCGGGTGTCATATGACCGTCGCGGCGGCGTTGATCGAGATCGGGAGGAACCGCAGTGCGCAGCATCGCGTCAGAAGCAGGGTGATCGGTGCTGGGGTTGTGACGAGTGGCACGGCTACTGCTGGGGTGAGGCGCATGCTCGTTCGCAACTCTGTCGGCGGCCGGCTGCGCATGGGCGGACGTCGGGCTCAGTGAGCCTGCGAGCGTACTGGCAACCGCCAGTGCAATCACGCTCAGGCGCACATTTGGCCAAACCCCTCCCTTCATGTTGTTCCCTTCGTGGCGCGGCAACCGGCTACCTCAGATGCGTGTACAAACCCCGGTAACAGCCGGGTACGAAAGTTTTTTCGAGTGAAGTATCCACCGAACAGCCGCCTTCAGTAAAGGAGTCTAAACGTGCATACTTTACGTCGCGCCACAGCGCGGGTAAATTTTGTAACTGACTGTAACCCCCGAAATGGTGTAACCGCGCACCACTTTCTAATCGCGCTAAGATGCCGACCATGGAAACCAAAAACCCTTCGAAAATCCTCGTCGTCGACGACGATCCCCGCCTGCGCGATCTGCTGCGCCGCTATCTCGGTGAACAGGGCTTCAATGTCTATGTCGCCGAAAATGCACCGTCAATGAACAAGCTGTGGGTGCGCGAGCGCTTCGATCTGCTGGTGCTCGATCTGATGCTGCCCGGCGAGGACGGCCTGTCGATCTGCCGCCGCCTGCGCGGCAGCAACGACCGCACGCCGATCATCATGCTGACGGCCAAGGGTGAGGATGTCGATCGCATCGTCGGCCTCGAAATGGGCGCCGACGACTATCTGCCCAAGCCGTTCAATCCCCGCGAGCTGGTCGCGCGCATTCACGCGGTGCTGCGCCGTCAGTCGCCGTCCGAATTGCCGGGCGCGCCGTCCGAAACCACCGAGGTGTTCGAATTCGGTGAATTCGCGCTGAATCTCGCCACCCGCACGCTGACCAAGGCCGGCCAGGAAATTCCGCTCACCACGGGCGAATTCTCGGTGCTCAAGGTGTTCGCGCGTCATCCGCGCCAGCCGCTGTCGCGCGAAAAGCTGATGGAGCTCGCACGCGGGCGCGAATACGAAGTCTTCGACCGCAGTCTCGACGTGCAGATCTCGCGTCTGCGCAAGCTGATCGAACCCGATCCGGGCAGCCCGCGTTTCATTCAGACCGTGTGGGGTCTGGGCTACGTGTTCATCCCCGACGGTGCAGCCTGAGTTTGTGCCCCACCCCTAGTCCCATGCGATTTATCGCGGTCCACCGGAGTTGGCGCTTTGGCTGTCGATCGGAGTTCGCGCTTCGGCGCGTGACTCCGGTCCATTGCCAGGCACCGGCTCTGGTCCCATGCAAAACAGTTGCTGTCTTTGATTTCTCATAAGAAGGGCCCATGCGGATCGACCGGCGCCTCCTGACGCTCGCGTTCGGCGGCCTTTTCTGGCGGACCTTCCTGCTGATCGCGCTATTGATCGCAGTCAGTCTCGCGGCGTGGTTCCAGAGCTTTCGCGTGATCGAGCGCGAGCCGCGCGCGCAGCGCGTGGCTCTGCAGCTCGTCGCGATCGTCAAGCTCACGCGCACCGCGCTCCTCTATTCCGATCCCGACCTACGGCGCGCGCTGCTGCAGGATCTGGAGAGCAATGAAGGGGTGCGCGTGTATCCGCGCGAAGCCACCGACAAATACAAACTCCAGCCCGACGAATCGCTGAACCGCCTGATCGAGCACGACATCCGCGGACGCCTCGGCGACGATACCGTGATCGCGCAGAGCGTGAACGACATCAACGGCGTGTGGATCAGCTTCAAGATCGACGACGACGATTACTGGGTCGCGCTCGACCGCGATCAGCTCGACAACGCGACCGGCCTGCAATGGGCCGGCTGGGGCGTGTTCGCGCTGGCGCTGTCGCTGTTCGGCGCGGCGTTCATCACGAGTCTCGTGAACCGGCCGTTCGCGCGTCTTGCGATGGCCGCGCGCAAGGTCGGCTCGGGGCAGTCGCCCGAGTCCCTGCCCGAGCGCGGCATGGGCGTCGCCGCCGAAACCAATCGCAGTTTCAACCAGATGGTGCGCGATCTCGAACAGCTCGAGGCCGACCGCGCGCTGATGCTCGCGGGCATCTCGCACGATCTGCGCACCCCGCTCGCGCGGCTGCGGCTCGAAACCGAAATGAGCCCATCCGATCAGGCCACGAAAGACGCGATGGTCGACGACATCGAACAGATGGACATGATCATCGGCCGCTTCCTCGATTACGCGCGGCCGGTGCAGCGCGTGCCGGAGCCGGTCGATCTGTCCGTGATCGCGGGCGAGCTCGCCGCGCGCATGCAAAGCGAGGACAGCATGCGGCTGATTACCCGGCTGGCGCCTTCGGCGGTGATCGAGGCCGACGAAACCGATATGCGCCGCGTGGTCGGCAATCTGCTCGAGAACGCGCGCAAATACGGACTCAGCGACGGCGACGGCGTGCCGCGCGTGATTCTCGAAACGCGCGTATCGCATTCGCGCGTCGAGCTCTCGGTGGTCGACGAAGGCCCCGGCATTCCCGAAGATCAGCTCGCGCTCGTCACGCGGCCGTTCTATCGCGTCAATTCGGCGCGCACCCAGGCCAACGGCACCGGCCTCGGCATGGCGATCGTGCAGCGGCTCGTCGCGCGTTATCGCGGCGCGCTGCGCCTGCGCAACCGCTCGCCGGGACCGGGGCTGGAAGTCACGATCGAGTTTCCGCTTGCTAAAGGCGCGTGAGAATAGAACCACGGTGAATCTGCGCAACGCGCCCGCCACGACGGGCGGCTGGCCCCGACCATGCTGTTTTTCCGACTGATCAAGGAGCACCTGCATGAAAACCGTTGGCGATAAACTCGAAGCGTTCACCGTCACCGCCGCCAAGCCAGGCTTCAATCACCCGGAAGAACACGGTGCCTCGGCGTTCGTCGATATCACCGAGCAGTCGTTTCCGGGCAAGTGGAAAATCATCTACTTCTACCCGAAGGATTTCTCCTTTATCTGCCCGACGGAAATCGTCGAGTTCAGCAGACTCGTCAAGGACTTCGAGGACCGCGAGGCGGTGCTGCTCGGCGGCAGCGTCGACAACGAATTCGTGAAGCTCGCGTGGCGCCGCGAGCACAAGGACCTCGACAGGCTGAACCACTACTCGTTCGGCGACGTGAAAGGCGAACTGATCGACCAGCTCGGCGTGCGCGACAAGGAGGCGGGCGTCGCGCTGCGCGCGACCTACATCATCGATCCGGACAACACGATCCAGCACGTGTCGGTCAACAACCTGAACGTCGGCCGCAATCCGGAGGAAGTGCTGCGTATTCTCGACGCGCTGCAAACGGATGAACTGTGTCCGTCCAACCGTGCAATCGGGGGCGCGACGCTGTAGGCGGCGGCGTCGAACACCCGCGAGCTTGCAGGAGCCGTAGGCAACGGCTCAGTTCCTGACGAGCAGCACCGCGGCCTGCGCCTCGATCCCCTCGCCCCGGCCGAGATAACCAAGCTTCTCGTTCGTCTTCGCCTTGACGTTGACGCGCTCGATCGGCAGACCGAGGTCGGCCGCGATATTCGCGCGCATCCCCTCGATATGCGGCGCGAGCTTCGGCGCCTGCGCGACTATGCTGCTGTCGACGTTGCCAATCGAAAAGCCCGCCGCCTTCACGCGCGCGACGCACTCGCGCAGCAGCACGCGGCTGTCCGCGCCGGCGAACCGCGCGTCGGTGTCGGAGAAGTGGCGGCCGATATCACCCAGCGCGGCGGCGCCGAACAGCGCGTCGGTGATCGCATGCAGCAGCACGTCCGCGTCCGAGTGGCCAAGCAGCCCGCGCTCGTACGGAATCGTCACGCCACCGATGATCAACGCGCGTCCCGGCACCAGCGCATGCACGTCGTAGCCCTGCCCGATTCTGAAATCCATTTGCGTCACGTCCTTAAGTCCTGAAGCCTTTAAAGCCATTAAAGCCTTGAATCAGCACGGCGGATTCGCGCACTGACACCGAAATCGCCAGATTGCCGACTCGCGCGGCCGCGCCCGCGGCATTACGCAACATCACGAAGCCGCCGGCCGGCTCAGAATCGCCTCGGCCAGTTCGAAATCTTCCGGGTACGTCACCTTGAAGTTGCGCAGGCTGCCTTGCACGAGCCTCGGCGCATGACCAGACCATTCGATCGCGCTCGCCTCGTCGGTCAGATCGTGACCGTCGGCCTGCGCGCGCAGGATCGCCTCGCGCAGCATGCCGATGCGGAACATCTGCGGCGTCTGCGCCTGCCACAAGCCATCGCGCGCCTCGGTGCGGGCGATGCGGCCATCGGCGGAAGTCGCGTCGATCCGCTTCAAGGTATCCGCGACCGGCAGCGCCATGATGCCGCCGATCGCGTCGTCCTTGAGCGAGCCGATCAGCGTGCGGATCAGCGCGGGCGTGATGCCGGGGCGCGCCGCGTCGTGCACGAGCACCCAGTCGTCGTCGCGCGCGCCGAACTCGGCGAGCGCATGCAGACCGTTCAACACCGACGCCTGGCGCGACGCGCCGCCGACGCGGCGCACCGCGAAACGCAGGCCGCCGAAGCGGCGCGCGTCGAAGTGCTGGTCATCGGGAGCGATCACGACGAGGGTCTGCGCGAATTCCGAGCAGGCGTCGAACGCGGCGAGCGAGTAATGCAGCATGTCGCGGCCGGCGACAGTGCGATATTGTTTGGGCATCGCGGCGCCGGAACGGCTGCCGGTGCCCGCGCACGGAATCAGGGCGAATAGACGGGAAGTCACGAGTGCGGATGCCGCGAAGTCAAAGTAAAGGACGGATTTTATAATAGGTGCTTCGCCATCCACGCCCGCACCCGCGTAAACTTGGCCGTCACGTGTGAGCTTGAGCCGCTTTTTCTCCTTTATGCCCGATATCGCCGCATCCTCGCAGTCCTCCCCACCCGTCGCGCTCGTCAAGGCCGGCCAGCGTTTCGCCTTCGACGGCACGCGCGGTTCGTCCGACGCGCTGCTGATCGCCCGCTACCACCTTGCCTATCGCGAAAAGATGCCGCTGCTCGCGGTCGTCTGCGAGAACGCGGTCGACGCGCAGCGTCTGTCGCAGGAGATCGGCTACTTTGCGCCCGACGCGCGCGTGCGTCTGCTGCCCGACTGGGAGACGCTGCCTTACGACACGTTCTCGCCGCACCAGGACCTCGTGTCCGAGCGCCTCGCGACGCTGCACGATCTCGGCGAGGGCCGCTGCGACATCCTGCTGGTGCCGGCCACCACCGCGTTGTACCGGATGCCGCCCGCGTCGTTTCTGGCCGCCTATACGTTCTCGTTCTCGCAGGGCGAACGGCTCGACGAAGCGAAGCTCAAGGCGCAACTGACGCTCGCCGGCTACGAGCATGTGAGCCAGGTCGTGCGTCCCGGCGAATACTGCGTGCGCGGCTCGCTGCTCGATCTGTTTCCGATGGGCTCGCCGCTGCCGTACCGGATCGATCTGTTCGACGACCAGGTCGACTCGATCCGCGCGTTCGATCCCGACACGCAGCGCAGCCTCTACCCGGTCAAGGACGTGCGCCTGCTGCCGGGCCGCGAATTCCCGTTCGACGAAGCCGCGCGCACCGCGTTTCGCAGCCGCTGGCGCGAGACCTTCGAGGGCGACCCGAGCCGCGCGTCGATCTACAAGGACATCGGCAACGGCGTGCCGTCGGCGGGCATCGAATACTATCTGCCGCTGTTCTTCGAGGAGACCGCCACCCTCTTCCATTACCTGCCGCAAGGCTCGCAACTCGCGTTCGCCGGCGATCTGGACGCGGCGATCCGGCGCTTCACCAACGACACGAAGCAGCGCTTCAACTTCTTGTCGCACGATCGCGACCGGCCGATTCTCGAACCGCGGCGGCTGTTCCTCTCGGATGAGGATTTCCACGTCCTCGCGAAGCCGTTCGCGCGGCTCGTGTTGCCCAGCGACGGCGGCGGCGCGTGGTCGCTCGCGCTGCCGGACCTCGCGATCGACCGTCACGCCGACGACCCGGTCGCCGCGTTGCGCGCGTATCTCGCGACCACGCCGAACCGCGTGCTGTTCGCCGCCGAATCGGCGGGCCGCCGCGAGACGCTGCTGCAACTGCTCGCCGATAACCACCTGAAACCCGCGTCGGCGGACAGCTTCGCGGACTGGCTGAAGAGCGACGCGCGTTTTTCGCTCGGCGTCGCGCCGCTCGCGAACGGCTTCGCGATACCGGAAGACGGCATCGCGATCGTCACCGAGACCGAGCTGTACGGGCCGCTCGCGCGCCGCGCGGGGCGCCGCCGCCAGGAGCAGGCGAGCAACGTCGACTCGATGGTGCGCGATCTGTCCGAACTGAAGGTAGGCGACCCGGTCGTGCATTCGCAGCACGGCATCGGCCGTTACATGGGTCTCGTGACGATGGATCTCGGCGAAGGCGAAACCGAGTTCCTGCACCTCGAATACGCGGGCGACAGCAAGCTCTACGTGCCGGTCGCGCAACTCCACGTAATCTCGCGCTATAGCGGCGCCGATCCGGACAGCGCGCCGCTGCATTCGCTCGGCTCGGGCCAGTGGGAAAAAGCCAAGCGCAAGGCCGCGCAGCAGATCCGCGACACCGCGGCCGAACTGCTCAATCTGTACGCTCGCCGCGCGGCCCGCTCGGGCCACGCGTTCACGCTCGAACCGAAGGATTACGTGAAGTTCGCCGAGAGCTTCGGCTTCGAGGAAACGCCGGACCAGGCGGCCGCGATCGCGGCCGTGATCGGCGACATGACGAGCGGTAAGCCGATGGACCGGCTCGTATGCGGCGACGTCGGCTTCGGCAAGACCGAGGTCGCATTGCGAGCCGCGTTCATCGCGGTGATGGGCGGCAAGCAGGTCGCGCTGCTCTCTCCCACCACGCTGCTCGCCGAACAGCACACGCAGACCTTCACCGACCGCTTCTCCGACTGGCCGGTGCGCATCGCCGAGCTGTCGCGTTTCAAGTCGACCAAGGAAGTCAACGCGGGCATCCAGCAGATCAACGAAGGCTCGGTCGACATCGTGATCGGCACGCACAAGCTGCTGTCGTCGGACGTGCAGTTCAAGCGGCTCGGGCTCGTGATCATCGACGAGGAACACCGCTTCGGCGTGCGCCAGAAAGAGGCGCTGAAGGCGCTGCGCGCCGAGGTCGACGTGCTCACGCTGACCGCCACGCCGATTCCGCGTACGCTCGGCATGGCGCTCGAAGGCCTGCGCGATTTCTCGGTGATCGCCACCGCGCCGCAGAAGCGCCTCGCGATCAAGACCTTCGTGCGGCGCGAGGAAGACGGCGTGATTCGCGAGGCGATGCTGCGCGAGCTGAAGCGCGGCGGCCAGGTGTACTTTCTGCACAACGAGGTCGAGACGATCGAGAACCGCCGCCAGATGCTCGAGGCGCTGGTGCCCGAGGCGCGCATCGCGGTCGCGCACGGCCAGATGCACGAGCGCGAGCTGGAGCGCGTGATGCGCGACTTCGTCGCGCAGCGCGCGAACGTGCTGCTGTGCACGACGATCATCGAAACCGGTATCGACGTGCCGAGCGCAAACACGATCCTGATCCATCGCGCCGACAAGTTCGGTCTCGCGCAGCTGCACCAGTTGCGCGGCCGGGTCGGACGCTCGCATCACCAGGCGTACTCGTATCTGCTCGTGCACGATCCGCAAGGGCTGACGAAGCAGGCGCAGCGGCGGCTCGAGGCGATCCAGCAGATGGAAGAACTCGGCTCGGGCTTCTATCTGGCGATGCACGACCTCGAAATCCGCGGCACCGGCGAAGTGCTCGGCGACAAGCAGTCGGGCGAGATTCAGGAGATCGGCTTCCAGCTTTACACCGACATGCTCAGCGACGCGGTGACGGCGCTGCGGAACGGCAAGGAGCCGGACCTCACGGCGCCGCTCGCCGCGACCACCGAGATCAACCTGCACACGCCGGCGATCCTGCCGTCCGACTATTGCGGCGACGTGCAGGAGCGTCTGTCGCTGTACAAGCGGCTCGCGAACTGCGAACACAACGATTCGATCGACGGCATTCAGGAAGAGCTGATCGACCGTTTCGGCAAGTTGCCGCCGCAGGCGCATGCGCTGGTGGAAACGCATCGTCTGCGGCTCGCCGCGAAGCCGCTCGGCATTTCGAAGATCGACGCGGGCGAAGCGGTCATCGGCCTGCAGTTCATCCCGAATCCGCCGGTCGACGCGATGCGGATCATCGAGATGGTGCAGAAGCACAAGCACATCAAGCTCGCGGGTCAGGACAGGCTGCGCATCGAAACGCGCAGCCCCGATTTCGCGGTGCGTGTCGCGACCGTCAAGGAGACGCTGCGCGCACTCGGAACGCCCAGCCGCGGCACGGCGGCGACCGCGGCCGCGCGTTGAGCGGCGGGGCGTGCATCGCACTTCCCGCTCCACACATGAAGAAAAACGGAAGACGTCCCCGCGTTTTCCGTGCCGATGCTGCGCCGCGCCAATTCCGGCGCGGCTTACGAACGCCCTTATCGGGCTTCGTTTGGGATATGATCGATAGACTCAATGCAGGAGTCCAGTCATGTCTCACGTCGCTGAAACAGCGCAATCTTCGCAGTCGCCGTCGCCCTCCTCCGCTTCGCCCGCTTCGCCCGCTTCCCCCGTTTCTCTCCCCTGGGTCACCCGCCTCGTGTCGATGGACACGGTGAGCCGCAACCCGAATCTCGGCCTGATCGAAACCGTGCGCGACGAGTTGCGCGCGGCCGGTATCGACGCGACGCTCACGCACGGCAAAGGCGGCAAGTGGGCGAACCTGTTCGCCACGGTCCCCGCGCACGACGGCGAAACGAACGGCGGCGTCGTGCTGTCGGGTCACACGGACGTCGTGCCGGTCGACGGCCAGCAGTGGGACAGCGATCCGTTCAAGCCGGAAATCCGCGGCGACAAGCTGTACGGCCGCGGCACCTGCGACATGAAAGGCTTCATCGGCGCGGCGCTCGCACTGTTGCCGGAGATGCAGCGCACGAAGCTCGCGAAGCCGATCCACTTCGCGCTGTCGTTCGACGAGGAAGTCGGCTGCGTCGGCGCGCCGCTCATGATCGCCGATCTGATGAAGCGCGGCGTGAAGCCGGATGGCTGCATCGTCGGCGAGCCGACCAGCATGCGCCCGATCGTCGCGCACAAGGGAATCAACGCATACCAGTGCTGCGTGCGCGGCCAGGCCGCGCATTCGTCGCTGACGCCGAAGGGCCTGAACGCGATCGAATACGCGGCGCGCCTGATCTGCTACATCCGCGACATGGCCGATCAGTTCCGCGAGCAAGGCCCGTTCGACGAACAGTACGACGTGCCCTTCAGCACCGCGCAAACCAGCACGATCATGGGCGGCAACGCGTTGAACACCGTGCCGGCCGAATGCCAGTTCCAGTTCGAATTCCGCAATCTGCCGACGCTCGATCCCGAGCAGATCTTCGCGCGCATCGAGACCTACGCGCGCGACACGCTGCTGCCGAAAATGTTGCGCGAGCATCCGTCGGCCGCGATCGAGATCACGAAGATCGCCGCGGCGCCCGGACTCGATGCATCGGAGCAGGCCGCGATCACGCAGCTCGTGCGCGCGCTCACCGCCGATCAGGACAAGCGCAAGGTCGCGTACGGCACCGAGGCCGGGCTCTTTTCGAACGCGGGCATTCCGAGCGTCGTCTGCGGTCCCGGCGACATCCAGCAGGCGCACAAGGCGAACGAATTCGTCGAGCTCGGGCAGCTCGCCGCCTGCGAGCGCTTTTTGCGCAAGTTCATCCACAGCATGTCGGTCGAGGCCGCGCAGTAACACCGTTCGCGGCGCGCAGCCGCACTGCAACTGCGCGCCGCGCAACGGGTCTCAACCATATCGACGACTCGGGGGCCATGCCATGTCAACCGCCACCCCGCAGCATACGGACCACACGATCGACGCCGAGCCGATTCCCACGCTCGACGACATCGCCGCGCAGCATTTTGCGTTGACGCCGTGGGTCGTGCGAACGCCGGTGTTCGACCGGCTCGATTTTTCGTCGCTGCACGGCACGGTGGTCAATTTCAAGTTCGAACTGCTGCAGGCGGGCGGCAGCTTCAAGGCGCGCGGCGCGTTCACGAACCTGCTCGCGCTCGACGACACGCAAAAGAGCGCGGGTGTCACCTGCGTATCGGGCGGCAATCACGCGGTGGCGGTTGCGTATGCGGCAATGCGGCTTGGCGCGAGCGCGAAGGTCGTGCTGTTCAGGAAGGCAAACCCGGCACGCGTCGCGCTGTGCCGCGAGTACGGCGCCGATATCGTGTATGCGGAAGATCTCGCCGAAGCGTTCGAGCTGGTGCGCCGCATCGAGGCCGAGGAAGGCCGCTATTTCGTGCATCCGTTCAACGGCTATCGCACGGTGCTCGGCTCGGCCACGCTCGGCTACGAATGGGCGACGCAAACACCGGATCTCGAAGCAGCGATCGTGCCGGTCGGCGGCGGCGGTCTCGCCGCCGGTGTCGCCACCGCGCTGCGGCTCGCGAATCCGAACGTGCACGTGTACGGCGTCGAACCCGAAGGCTCGGATGTGATGAACAGGAGTTTTGCCGCCAACCATACGGTCAGGATGGGCCATATGCACAGCATCGCCGATTCGCTGATGGCGCCGCACACCGAGCAATACAGCTATGAGCTGTGCCGCCGCCATATCGATCAGCTCGTGACCGTTTCCGACGATCAGTTGCGCGCGGCGATGCTGATCCTGTTCGAACAGTTGAAGCTCGCCGTCGAACCGGCTTGCGCGGCCGCCACGGCGGCTCTCCTCGGGCCGTTGCGCGAGCGGTTGAACGGCAAACGCGTGGGTGTCCTGCTGTGCGGCACCAATACCGACCCGGTCAGTTTTGCCACGCATCTCGAGCGCGCGCGCCATAGCGAGTCGCAGTTTCCCCATTAACGAGAGGCGATTACGGCTAAAACACTAGCCTATCCGCCTCAGATTGGTATGATTCGGCTATTCATATCTGGGGAGGTACTTCTATGAGCATGGTCAAGGAATTTAAAGAATTTGCTCTCAAGGGCAACGTGATGGATCTCGCGGTCGGTGTGATTATCGGCGGCGCATTTTCCAGCATTGTCAATTCAGTGGTTAAAGACCTTATCATGCCGATCGTCGGACTCGCGACCGGCGGCCTTGATTTCTCCAATATGTTCATTCGTCTCGGCGAGATTCCGGCCACTTACAAAGGCAGCCCCGGCTCGTACAAAGACCTGCAGACCGCGGGCGTCGCAGTGATCGGCTACGGTTCGTTCATTACCGTGCTGATCAACTTCATCATTCTCGCGTTCATCATTTTCCTGATGGTCAAGTTCATCAACAATCTGCGCAAGCCGGCCGAAGCCGCGCCGGCCGAGCCGCCGCCCACGCCGGAAGACGTGCTGCTGCTGCGCGAGATTCGCGATACGTTGAAGTCGCAGCGTTGAGCATGCATTGTTAAATGTTAAATAAGGCTCCGGTTTTAAGCGGAGCTGCTCAGATAAAAAGGCCTGTTGCGATTGCCGTCGCAACAGGCCTTTATCTTTTCACCCTTTTTTGGTGCACTCACCGGATTCGCCTTCACCAGTGCTGAACGTGCAATCGGCACTGTCGGCACGTTCCGCACTTTCGGCATCGAAGCATGCGAAAAGCGCCACGCCTATAGAAGCATCAGGCGCCCTTGCGCGCCTTCAACTGCGCCGCGCTTTCGATCACCGTTTCCAGCTGGCCGAAATTGACGGGTTTCGTCAGATGCGACGTGAAACCCGCGCTCAGGCAGCGGCGCACGTCCTCGTCGGTGCCGAAGCCGGTCAGCGCGACGGCCGGCGCGTCCGAATGCTCGCGGAACGCCTTGATGAAATCGAGACCGGTGCCGTCCGGCAAACCAACATCGCTCACGACCAGATCGAAGGTCTGCAACTGCGTCGCGGCAAGCGCGTCATCGACGCGGCCGACCGCCGTCACGTCGTGGCCGAGGCTGTGGATCAGTTGCGCCATCACCTCGGCGGTGTCCGCGTGGTCCTCGATCAGCAGCACGGTCAGCGAACTCGCCGGCTGCGCCGCGCTCGGCACGACGACCGGCTGCGCCGCGGCCGGCGCGGCGGCGGTCGACAGCGTGATCGTGAAGGTCGCGCCGCAGTGCGGACCCGGGCTTTGCGCGGTCACCGTGCCGCCATGCACGTCGGTCAGCGCCTTCGTGATCGCAAGACCGAGGCCCAGCCCGCCGAATTGCCGTGTCATGTTCTGGTCGCCCTGCTCGAACGCATTGAACAGCTTGCCGATCTGTTCCGGCTCGATGCCGATGCCGGTGTCTTCGACCGAGATCTGCACCTGCATGCGTTCGTCGCGCGTGCGCACGTAGATATGGCCGCCGTCCGGCGTGAACTTCGCGGCGTTGCGGATCAGGTTCCACAGCATCTGCTGCAGGCGCGCGCGATCGGCCAGCACGTAGTGATGCGTCGCGTGCTTTTCGACGTGCACGTCCTGCTGCTTGACCTGGATCTCGCTGCGAAAGAGTTCGAGCACACTGTCGATCACATCGTGCACGTCGACCGTTTCGAGCGACAGCCGCAGCTTGCCGTTCGCAACGCGCGTCAAGTCGAGCAGATCGTCGATCAGGCGCGCCTCGAGTTCGACGTTGCGGCGAATCATCCGTATGCTCGCGCGTGCCTGATCGGGCAGATCGGGGATCATCTCGAGCACGCTCGCACCGGCCAGCACCGGCGTGAGCGGCGTACGCAATTCGTGCGACAGCATCGCGAGAAAACGGTCCTTCGCACGGTTCGCCTCCTCGGCGGCCTGGCGCGCGGCCTGCTCCGACGCGAGCAGCCGCTCGCGCTCCTCGATCGCCTCGCGCTGCGAATGAATGTCCGTGCAACTGCCGAACCATTTGCTGACGTTGTTTTCGGCGTCGCGCACCGCGACCACGCGCACGTCGAACCAGCGATATTCGCCGTCGCGCCGCCGGATCCGCATCTCGTGCCGGTAGTCGCCGCTCTGGCCCGCCACGGCTTTCAGCCAGCTACGGCGGATCTCCTCGCGGTCGTCGGGATGCACCGCGTCGAGCCACGCGAGACCGTACGAACAATGCTCGGAGAGCCCCGTGTAGTCGCACCACTGCTTCGACAGGAAATCGCAGTCGCCCGCCGCGTTGCAGGTCAGCACGAGGTGCGGCAGCGCCTCGGACAGCGTGCGGTAGTGCAGCTCGCGGTCGCGCAGCAGCAGCGCCTCGTCCGACGCGCGTTGCAGACGCACCTGCGACAGCACGCGCTCGACCGCTTCGGGCAGATAGTCGAGATAGTCGCCGGACTTCGGCACCACGTCCGACACGCCCGCGCGCAACGCTTCGATCACGCGCGATTCGTCGGTGAAGCCGGTCACGAGGATCGCCGGAATCCGGATGCCTTCCGCGCGCAGGCGGCGGAAGAAATCGAGCCCGGTCTCCGGTCCGCTCAACTGATAGTCGAGCACCAGCAGATCGGGGCCGCCACGCGCAAGCCGCTCGCGAGCCGCCTCGATGCTGGCGCAGATCGCCACCCGGCAGCCGGCGCGTTCGAGCGACTTGCGCGCGAGCCGCAGGATGCCTTCGTCGTCGTCGACGACAAGGACATACGCGGCATGCGGCGTGGACACTTCTTCGGTCATGCAGGTGTTCTCTGGCTGGTTCGGTCGTTTATCTTGTCATGCATGGCTTTCGGACAGCTTCATGCGGGCCCGCTCATTGCTTGCGGCGCTTGCCCGCCAACCCGGCGGCCGTCGCCGCGAGCCGCGCGCCGCGCCGTTCAGGGCGGTGCCAACCGATGCCCCGGCGGCAGCTTGACCACTTGCAGGAAAAAGCCGAGCCGGCGCACGGCCTCGATGAACGCATCGTATTCGACCGGTTTGCAGATATAGACGTTGCACCCGAGTTCATAGCAGCGGGTGATTTCGCGCGGATCGTCGGTGGTGGTCAGCACGATCACCGGCACCGCGGCGGTCTCGGGCGCTTCCTTCAGACGCCGCAGCACCTCGAAGCCGTCGACGCGCGGCATCTTCAGATCGAGCAGAACGACGAAATTCTCGAGATTCTCGCGCGACGGATACGGATGGCCGCCAGCATCGGTGAAAGGCTGGGCCGGCGCCGGGCCGAAAAAGTAATCGAGCGCCTGCTGACCGTCGCGAAAGCGCACGAAGCCGTTCGAAATGCCGGCGCGGCGCAGATTACGCTCGACGAGCGTCGCGTGCCCGTCGTCATCCTCGATCAGGACGATGCTGACCGTTTGCGCGTGACTCATATGCTCTCCGTGCTGACAATTCGTCGTATGCGTGCCGCTGGCCGACGCGCGCCCGTGCTTATATCGATTTTAATGTCGATAGCCGCGCCCGCACTCAGAAGCGCACCGGCCGCTCGGGCAGCACCACGAAAAAGGTCGACCCCGCGCCTTCGGCCGATTCGACCCAGATGCGCCCGCCGTGCCGCTCGACCGTGCGCCGCACCACCGCGAGGCCGATGCCGTCGCCTTCCGCGACGTCGCCGTGCAGACGCTGGAACGCGCGAAACACCTTCGACAGATACGCGGCCGGAATCCCGAGACCATTGTCGCGGACATAATACGTGCGCATGCGCACCGCGCGCGGCTCGGTTTCGCTGACGGGTTCCGGATCGAGCGCGCCGACCTCGATGCGTCCGCGGCGCGCCGGATCGAGAAAATTCAGCGCATTGCCGATCAGGTTGCTGAAGATCTGCTCGACGGCCGCCGGGTCGCCCCACGCGGGTGGCAGCTCGCGCACCGTGACGACCGCCGCGCGCTGGCTGATCGCCCCCTGCATCGCGTCGACGACCCGCCCCACGACGCGCCCGACGCTCACGCGCTGCCATTGATATTCGAGCCGGCCCGCGCGCGAGATCCGCAGCAGCGCGTCGATGATCGCCGCCGCCCGCGCGACCGCGGTGCGCAGATAATGCAGCGACTCGCGCACGTCGCCATCGAGAATATGCGTCATGCGGCGGTGCTCGTGATTGGGCAGCCCCGCCTCGCCGACGATGTGATCGAGTTCGTTGCACGACACGTGCAGTTCCTTCGAAAAACCCTGCAGATTCACGAGCGGCGAGCGCAGATCGTGCGACACGCTGTAGATGAACATCTCGTTATCCTGCGTTTCCTGGCGCAATTCCTCATTGACGGCGGCCAGCTCCTGCGCTCGTGCCTCGAGTTGCGTCTTCAACGCGGCCTGCCCGGTTTCCGCCTCGCGCAGACGCGCATCGGTCTGGTGCAGCACGGTGTCGAGCGCGGCGATTTCGTCGCTGCCCGACAGTGGCGCCGCGAGCGGCCTGCCGCTGCCGAGCCGCTCGGCGTTATCGGTCAGCACTTCGAGGCGCCGGCCGATGCTGCGCGCGAACACCACCGCAGTGGCCGCCCAGATCAGCATCGAGCCGACCACGGCGGCGATCAGCGCGTACTGCTGACGCTCGCGCCGCCGCGCGAGCGCGATCGAACGTTCGGCGTCGAGTTGCGACGCGGCGGCGCCGAAGTCAGCGAGTTCGTCGCGAAACACCGCGATCTGTCGCGGCAACGGCCCGGTTTCGAGTGCGATGTAGGGAGTCAGGCTATGGCCTTCATGCAGCGCCTGCGAGATCGCGACGCTCTGCTCCCGATACGCGTCGATCGCGCGTCGCATGTTGCGCACGCGCTCGGCCTGCCGCGGCGTTTCGGCGACGAGCGTATCGAGTTTTGCAAGCCGGTCGTTCAGATCGACCCACACCGTGTGGCGGTCGATCAGCGACGCGTCGCGCGTCACCATGGCCGTGCGCACGCGCGCCGCCTGGCGCAGCAGCGGATCGACGATGGCCGACGACTGATAGAGGATCTGCTGGCTGTTGTCGACCCACTGCGCGGCCTGCGCGGTCTGCTCCTGCGTATCGAAGACGACGCCGAGCAGCGCGAGCTCGACCATGCTCGGCACCGCGATCAGCAGCAGACCCTTGGTGAATAGTTTCATGTTCCCATCAGGGTGTTCAGGCTGTCATTCGCCCAGCGGCTCACGCACCCCGGCGCGCCCTTCGATGCGGGCGCGGCGCGGCCGGACGGGCCATTATCGACGTGAATCGGAGATATTTCAACGTAGCGCCAGCAAGCGCCCGCGCACACAAAAATGACTTTTTTATTGGGAGAGGATGTTTTTTCGGCGCCGCGTGAGTCTATGATGGAGACAAGGTGTGCTGGGATGCGAATGCGCGCGGCGAGGCGGTTCGGCATGATTCGTGCGGGAAGCGGTGGGGTGGCGCAGGCGTCGAATCACCGTGAATCCGGCCTTGTCGTATGCTATAAAAGATCGACGTGCGGCGCGCGAAAGCCGGGAGTGGTCGCATGAGGACGCAGCGTTTCTTGCAATTCTTTTTCAGGCGAATTTTTATGTCCTTCCCGAAAAAGCGTAGACGCGCGAAGGTGGACGGCGACGAGTCGTTCCTCGCGGTTCTGCGGCATTTCAAGCCGTTCGGTCAACTCGACACCAAGATCGCGCGCGCCCGCGCGCAGGACGAGCCGGTGCTCTATGCGCACGTACTGCCCGGACTCGACGTGCTCCTGTGCAGCGTGCGCGGCGCGCAGCCCCCCTATCCCGCGCCGGCCGAATTGCGGCGGCGCTGCATCGAATCGATCACCAACGCATTGGAGCAGCCGCTCGACGGTCTCGAGAACGGCGGCTACTGGTACGAAGCGGATGGTTTCGGCTTCCTCGTGTTCGCGAGCCGCGCGCGCGGCAAGATTCTGACGGAGTTCGGCGCGACGCGCATCGGCACCCGTCGCGGCGTGCGCCGCCAGGACGCGGCTGGAGACGCGACGCCGCGCTCGCTGAGGTAGTCCCGGGCAGGCAAACTATCCAGGCAACGCCGTCGTCCCGACTCGGGCAGCGCGAGCTTTCTCCTTCCTTTCGTCGTCCCCCTGACTTCCCGCGCATGCTCGTGCGTGCCGTGCCTTTCATCCGGCGATCGCATCAGCGACGCGACCGCGCGCGGGCAAATCCGCCAACATCAGCTGCCCTTGTACTCGGCCGCGCTCGCCGGCGACAGCACGGCGGGCTTGCGGCCCGTCGCGGCCGGCGACGCCGCGCCACCCGACGACTTGTTGAGCGGCGCGCCATCGATGGAAAGCGGTGCCTTCGGCGGCTGCCTGACGCCCGGCGGCGGCGCCTTCGGCAACTGCCTGACCTGCGCGAGCAGTTCCGAGCAGGGCAACGACTTGGTGTTGCTCGGCGCGAGCAGCGGCAGCAGCGCCGCGAACGGATTGATCAGCCCGAGCCCGACCGCCGCGCCGCCGCGCAACGCGAGCGCCGCCGCATTCACGCCGACGTGCGGGTCCTTGAACGTGCCCTTCACGTAGAGCGGCGAGCGCAGCGAAAAGACCCGGAAGCCCTTCGTATGCGGATGCACGCCGAGGTCCATCGTCTCGTCGCGCAGATTTACGTGACCATCGATGTTGATCACCGCGTCGTCGGTATCGAGCGCGAACACGCGCGCTTCGAGCAGGCCGTTGGTCGCGACGAAATCAGCGGCCGCGCAGTTGATATTCACGTCGCGATTGCCGAACAGCTTTTCATACACGACGTTCGCGACGTTCAGCCCCGCCGCTTCCATCAGCAGACGGCTCACCGTGCCCTGCGTGACGAGCGCCTTCACCTCGCCGTTCGAAGTCGCCGCCAGCGCGGCCGGCGAATTGCCGGTCGCGGAGAGCGACGCATCGCCGTTGATCTCGCCGAGCGCGTTCTGCATCGTCTTGAAGTTCGGGAACAGTTGCTTCAGCTTCAGGTGCCGCGCCTGCGCCGCGAAGCGTCCCTTCAACGGCGCGCTGGCGCCGTCGAGGTGAATGTCCGACGAGAGCGAGCCGCCCGCGACGCCGAACTTCAGCGGCTCGAGCGACAGCACGCCGTCCGTCATCACGACGTGCGTGTACAGATCGGTGATCGGCAGACTCGAGTTCTTGATGATGCGCCGGCCGGTGAATTTGACGTCGGCGTCGATCGCCTTCCAGCGATCGGTGTGGAACTCCTCGACCGGCAGCACGCGGCCGCTCGGCTGCGCGGTCGCGTCGCCGCGGCGCGCCTTGCTCGCCGTCGAATCGGCACCGATCACCGGTGCGAGATCGGAGAACTGCAGCAGATGCGATACGAGTTCGCCCTGCAGCAGCGGACGCGGCTCGCGCGCGGTATAGGTCAGCGAACCGTTGAGGTCGCTGCCGCCGACCCGGCCTGTAAAATTTTCATACGTGAATACGTTGCCGCCGGACTTGAAATGGCCAATCAGACGGCCTTCGGTCGCATACGGCGGCGTCTCGGGCAAGGTCACGCCGGTCAGCGAATAGAGACGCGCCATGCTGTTGCCTTGCAGCCAGAGCCGCAGATCGAGCGCGGCGAGATGCGCGGGATCGGTGATCGTGCCGACGAACGCGATGTGCAGGTCGCCCGCCTTCACGTCGGCCTGCACCGGGAACGGCCGGTTCGCGTCCTGTAACGCGAGCACGCCGCCCACCTTTCCGCTGCCCGATACCGGCGTGCGGTTGTAGGTGCCCTTGACGGTCCACGCGATCGCGTAGAGCGGCGTCGCGCGCGCGGTGCCCGCGGAGCCGGAGGCGGTGGTGGGCGCGCTAGCGGCCGCGGCACCGCTCGTCGCGGGCGCGCCTGACGTCGCGGAGACACCCGCCGCCGCGGAAGGCACTCCGGACGCATTAGCCCTGGCCGCCGATGCCGCCGCCTCGGACGCCGCCTTCGCCTCCGATGCCGCCTGCGCCTCGGCCTGCGCGGCCAGCCGGTTCGCGCCCGCCTTGCCGATCGCCTGGGCCGACTCGCTGCGCGAGGCCGCTTCCTGCTGCTTCATCGCCTCACCGATCGGAATCGGCTGACCGAGCGTATCGATCGCCATCGTCAGCTCGACCTTTTTCTGCTGATCCGACAGCGCGATGTTGCCCTTCGCGAACGCGATGTCGTGCAGATCGAGTTTCCATTCGGACGGCCCGCTCGAGGACGGCAGCTTGAAGGTCCAGTTGTTGCGCCCGTCGAGCAGGCGCTCGAGATCGACCGACGGGTTCACGAGGTTGATCGCCGGAATCACGATGTCGTGCGCGAGCAGCGGCAGCACCTCGACCTCGAAGTCGATTTCGTCGAGTGTCGCGAACTGCGGCTGTTTGGCCCAGTCGGGATTGCCCACCGTGATATTGGCCGCCGAGAAGCGCGGCCAGGGCACCCAGCCGCGCCAGCCCGTTTCGCCGACCGGATGCCGCCAGCCCACCTTCAGATCGCCGTTGATCGCGAAGGGCCGGCCGATCGCCTGCGTAACCTTGTCGTTGACGTAAGGCCGGGCGCGGTTCCAGTCGAAGGTCAGAATGAAGATCGCGAGCGCGACGATCAGGACGACGAGCGTCCCCAACAGCCATGCGATGATTTTTCCGATCCGTCTTCCGACGCTGTTCGACCCTGCCATTGAGACGCTCCGCATTTTGTTCTACGTTGTGGATCGCGCAGCAGTTATCGTGCCCACGGGTGAGCGACGAGCCGCCGCGCGGGGGTTGTGCCGTTGCCACGCCTTTGTCGCGCTTTTGCCACGCCTTTGTTGCGCCTTTGTCGTTCTATCATGGCGCACGGCCCGGCGGCGAATTGATCCGCGGATTGGCGCATCTTCGCCGGAACGCCTCCCCACGACGACCCAACCATGACCGATGTTCCCCTCGTACTCGCCGAGCACATCGCGCGGCGCGATGCGCTGCGCGGCCAGACGCTGCTGCGGCCGACTACTTTCGCATTGCGCGCCGGCGAGCGCGTCGCGATCACCGGACCGTCCGGCTCGGGCAAAAGCGTGTTTCTGCGCGCGCTCGCGCTGCTCGATCCGATCGATGCTGGACGCATCGTCTGGCAAGGCACGCGCATCGCGCGCGCCACGATTCCGCGCTACCGGCGCAATGTCGCCTATATCCGCCAGCGGCCCGCGTTGATCGACGGCAGCGTCGAGGACAATCTGCGCTATCCGTTCGAGTTGCGCGCGTATCGCGACCTGCGGTTCGATCGCGCGCGAGCCGCCGGACTCGCCGCGCAGGCCGGCCGCGGCAGCGATTTTCTCGGCAGGCGCGCAAGCGAGCTGTCGGGCGGCGAAGCGCAGATCGCCGCGCTGATCCGCGTGTTGCAGCTCGCGCCCGACGTGCTGCTGCTCGACGAGCCGACCGCGTCGCTCGATCCGGCGTCCTCGCGTGCGATCGAAGAGCTGGTGCGGGCGTGGTTCGATGCCGCGCGCGACCGCCGTGCGTCGATATGGGTGTCGCACGATCTGGAGCAGGCCGCGCGGATGAGCGAACGGCATCTGACGATGCACGCGGGCGTGCTCGAAGAGGTTGTGGCTCAGGAAGCCGCCGCGGGCGCAACCAGGGACGCCACCTGCGATGCACGTGAGCTTGCGCCAGAGGATGCAACCCGGGAGTCGCGCCAATGAACCTGCAGAATCTGGGCTTGTGGGACGTCGCGATCGCGGCGCTGCTGATCGTCGTGAACGGCGCGATATCGGTCGCGCTGAAACTCGATCTCGAGCGCAAGCTCGCATGGGCCGCGGCGCGCACGGTCGTGCAATTGCTTGCGATCGGCTACGTGCTCGGCTGGGTGTTCCAGTTCAACCGCTGGTACGTCGTGCTGCCGCTGATGATCGTGATGACGCTGATCGCCGGTTTTGCCGGTGCGCAGCGCGGCAGCCGCGGCTATGCCGGGCAACGCGCCGACAGCGTGCTGTCGATCTGGGTCAGTTCATGGCTCGTCGCCGCGGTGGGGCTGTTCGTCGTGATCCGCATTCACCCGTGGTACGAGCCGCAGTATGCGATTCCGATTCTCGGGATGATTCTCGGCAACACGCTGACCGGCGTCTCGCTCGGCATCGAACGGATGACCGACGAACTGACCGCGCGGCGCGACCGCGTCGACATGGCGCTCGCGCTCGGCGCGACGCGCTGGGAAGCGGCGCAGGCGCCCGCGCGCCAGGCGGTGCGCGCCGGCATGATGCCGACCCTGAACCAGATGGCGGTGGTCGGCGTCGTGAGTCTGCCCGGCATGATGACCGGCCAGGTGCTGGCCGGCCAGTCGCCGTTGCAGGCGGTGCGCTATCAGATCGTCATCATGTTTCTGATCGCCGCGGCGTCGGCGCTCGGGACGGTGGTCGCGGTGCTGCTCACGTATCGGCGGCTCTTTTCGGCGGAGCACCAGTTCTTGCCGGCGCGGCTCGTGGAGCGGGCCGAAAAGGGATGAACCACGGATGAGCTGCGGATGAGCCGCGAGTGGCGTGGCGCATCCGCAAGCAGGCACGTCCACGCGCACGCGTGCGCCCGACGTCATCGCTTCGCGGTGACCGCCACCTCGGTGCCGTCGCTGAGCGTCAGCGTTTTCGTGGTGCCGTTGACCGGCATCGTGAAACGCACGATCTGGCTCATGCTGACGTCATTCGGACACTTGAGCGTCTTGCCGCCGCTCGTCACGGTCTTCACGCCGCGCGGCGTCTGCGCCTGAAAACTCAGTTGCACGTTCGCGGTGCCGTCCTTCGACACGACCGGCGCAAAGCGGATCTGCGTCTGACGGATCATCGCGCCATTGGCGTCGAGCGGCAGCGACGAATAGTTCGGGCACGCGTCCGTGCCGGGGACCGGGCCGCCCGGCGGCACGGTCTTCCACGTGTAGTCGTCCGATTCGCCGGAGCGGATCGTGCGGGTTTCCTGGGAATTGCCGAACTGTTTCGACGTGACGCGAACGGTGTAACGGATGGGACCGTCGAGCGCGGCCTGGGAGGTCACCGTGATCGGCGTGGCTGCATGAGCAGCCGGCACGAGCGCGCAAGCGAGAGAAGCGACAACGGAAACGGCGGAGAGTTTGAAGCGAAAGCCCATACTGTCACCTCGTTGTTGTGCCGCTGCGCGCTTGCGTCCGCGCGACTGCCCGCGCACTGCCGGCTCGGGCCGGTTCGCACCGGCCGGCCTGGCCGCAAGACACGCAACCGTTTTAGCATGCTGCCCTGCCAGTCTAACGCCAAGCAACGCACTGCGCGTGTCCTGCCAGGTTGGGTGTTAACCCGCTTGCGGGAACGCGGTTTCTGCGCACCGGTTTCATCTCGAAACGTCCCGCGAACACATGACCGGCGCCCGGCGTCAACGGCCCCGCTCTACCCGCCATGGGACTAGAAACCCGTCAACACCAGCTTGCCGATCGCGCGGCCCTGCTCGAGCAACCGATGCGCGCGGCGCAGATTCTCCGCGTTGATCCTGCCGAAGTCCTGGCCGAGCGTGGTGCGCAACGTGCCCGCGTCGACGAGGCGCGCGACCTCGGTCAGCAGCTTGTGCTGTTCGATCATGTCGGGCGTGCCGAACATCGAGCGCGTGAACATGAACTCCCAATGAAACGCGGCGCTCTTCGCCTTCAGCAGTTCGACCGGCAACGGAGCGCTGTTTTCGACGATCGTGCAGATACCGCCCTGCGGTTTGACCAGTCGCGCCGCGGCCGGGAAGTTCCTGTCGGTGTCGTTGAAGATCAGCACGTAGTCGACCTGCTCGATGCCGATCTGCTTCAACTGCGCGGGCAAATCGCCGAAATGATTGACGACATGATCCGCGCCGAGCTCCTCGGCCCATTTCGCCGATTCGGGCCGCGACGCGGTCGCGATCACCTTCAGCTTCGCAAGCTGCTTCGCGAGCTGGATGCCGATCGAGCCGACGCCGCCCGCGCCGCCGAAAATCAGCACCGTGCAGCCTTCGTCCGCGCCCTGCGGCGACACGCGAAGGCGGTCGAACAGCGCTTCCCACGCGGTAATCGCGGTGAGCGGCAGCGCGGCCGCGTGCGTGAAATCGAGCGAAGCCGGCTTATGACCGACGATCCGCTCATCGACCAGATGAAACTCGCTGTTCGCGCCCGGCCGCGTGATGCTGCCCGCATAGAACACCGGATCGCCGACCTTGAACAGCGTGACGTCCGGCCCCACCGCGACGACCGTGCCGGCGGCATCCCAGCCGAGCACGCGCGGCGCTTTCTCGACCGTGTCCTTCGGCGCGCGCACCTTGGTATCGACCGGGTTCACGGAAATGGCTTCGACCTTCACCAGCAGATCGCGCCCGGTGGCTTCGGGTTTCGGGATCTCGACGTCGACGAGCGCTTCGGCGTGATCGATCGGCAGATAACGGTAGAGTCCGACGGCTTTCATGGCTGCTCCCTGTTCGTTCAATTGAGATCCGGCTGAGGTTCGGATGCGACTTCAGCGACACGAAAAATCGCCGGCCCGCGCGGCGTTCGTGTCGCGTCGTCCGCGCTCGCGGGCCATAGCATGAACGTCATCGTAGAAGGATGGCTATTCTTTTAAAACAGTCATAATGACTGAAACATTTGTTTGGTTTTCAGAATAATGGCCCTTCAGGATCCTGCCCGCCGCACATGGCCCAGCGAGCGCGAACGCCTCGATCTGCTCGACGTCGCGCTGTTCGTGCGCGCCGCGCTGCTCGCCAATGTGTCCGCGGCCGGGCGCGAGTTCGGTTTGTCGGCGGCGGTCGCGAGTTCGCGGATCGCGCAACTGGAAAAGCGGCTCGGCGCGCGGCTGTTGCATCGGACCACCCGCCGCATCAGCCTCACGCAGGACGGTGAAGTGTTCATGACACGCGCCGAGGCGCTGCTCGACGCGGCCGCCGCCGCGCGCGCGTCGGTCGGCCGCGCGCAAGCCGAACCGCAGGGCCGGCTGCGGGTGTCGATGTCGTCGTCGTTCGGGCGCCAGCATGTGTCGCCGGTGATCAGCGAGTTCCTGCGCCGCTACCCGGGTGTCAGCGTCGATCTGCGGCTGACCGATCAACTGGTCGATCTCGTCGATGCGGGCATCGACGTCGCGATTCGGGTCGGCGCGCTGAAAGATTCGTCGCTGGTCGCGCGGCGCCTCGCGGTGAACCGCCGCGTGCTGTGCGCGGCGCCCGCCTATCTCGCGGCGCACGGCACGCCGCATCATCCGTCGGATCTCGCGCGGCACGAGTGCATCATCCTGTCGGGTCAGCGCGACTGGCGCTTCGTGACGCCGGCTGGCGCACTCGACGTGCGCGTGAGCGGCCGGCTCGTCACCGACAACGGCGAGGTGATCCGCGACGCGCTGCTCGCCGGTTTCGGCATCGCGCTCAAATCGACGTGGGACGTGGCGCCCTACCTGCGCGACGGCGCACTGGTGAGCGTGCTCGACAGCTATCCGCTCGCCGACGACGTCGCGATCTGGGCGGTGTATCCGAGCCGCGCGTTCGTGCCGCCGAAGACGCTCGCGTTCATCGACTTTCTCGCCGCGCATTTCGGCGATCCGCCGTATTGGGATCGGGAGCCGGCTGAGCGGGATTAGCGGAATTAGCAGGCAGCCCCTGAGCGCCGCGCACGCGGTAGGCGTCGATCAGCGCTTGCCGCGCTTCGCTTCCGACTGCTTGCGATCCGAGTTGACGTCGGTGTGCGCATCGTTCTGCGTGCGCTGCTGATACTCGTCTCCGCCGCGGCGGTCGGTGTCCCGCAACCCGCGCTCGAGGTCCTGATGCGCCTGCCTGCCGACGTGGCGCGGATCGTCCTCGTGCTGCGACTCCGGATCCTGATCGGCTTCATGCGGCAGCGGCGCGGCGGCTTCCTGCAACGAGCGCGGCTTCTTTTCCGCGGTCGGATCGCCGTCTGACGATTGCGGCGAGGTCTTCATGGGATGCTCCTTCGTTGATTGAATTCGCTTGCTGAACCGGACGCACGCTCACCGCGCTTCGTCCAGACGTTTCTTCATCGCCGCCGTGATGCGCTGGCGCGTCTTCGCATAGTCCGCCCACGGATCGCCGCTAAGGCCGGCCAGGCGCTCGTGCACGTTGGCGATGTTCCATTGATCGCCGCCCGTGGTGTTCGCGACTTCATCCCACGCGAGCGGCATCGATACGCCGAGCCCCGGCCGCGCGCGCGTCGAGAAAGCGGCCACCGTGCTCGAGCCCCGGTTGTTGCGCAGATAGTCGATGAAAATCTTCTTCTTGCGGTTCTGCGCGCCCATCTTCGCGCTGAACTGCCGCGGCAGCGTCGCCGCCATGTGCTGCGCGACCGCCTGCGAGAAGTCTTTCACTTCGTCCCAACCGGCCTGCTTCGCGAGCGGCACGACCACGTGCAGCCCCTTGCCGCCGCTCGTCTTGCAGAACGACTGGAGACCCAGCTCGTCGAGCAGCGCGCGCGTCAGTTGCGCGGCCTCGATCATGCGCTCCCAGCCGAGCGACGCATCCGGGTCGAGGTCGAACACCATGCGGTCGGGCTTTTCGATATTCGACGCGAGCGCATTCCATGTATGAAATTCGACGGTGCCCATCTGCGCGGCGCCGATCAGCGCGGCGAGCGTTTCGACGGTGATCAGCGGCGGATGACCGGGATCGAGTCCCGGATGCTGCGTGACGTTCGGAATCGACAGCTTCTGGCTGTGCTTCTGGAAAAACAGCTCGCCGCCGATATCCTCGGGCGCGCGCACGAGTGCGAGCGGCCGGTCGCGCAGATGCGGCAGCATCCATTTAGCGACCGATTCGTAGTACCGCACCAGCTCGATCTTGCGCGTGCCGGTGCTGTTGTCGATCACGCGATCCGGGTGCGAGACGCGCACGCCGGCGACCTCGGTCTGCGCGCGCGAGCGCTTCGTGGTGGTTCGGGCGGGCGCGCCATCCGCGGCGGCGGTCTGTTGCGCGGCGCGTTGGCTCGCCGCGTTTTTCTTCGACACGCTTTGGCGCGGCGCGTCCCCGGATACGGTATCGGTTTGCTGTTGCACGTCGGCTCCTTGTCGGGCGGTTTCCCTGACGATCTGGCGCGCCGGTTTATCGTCGCGCAGGCTCACGAACGACGCCTGGCGCACGATGCCGTCGCTCGTCCATTCGGCGAAGTTGCACTCGGCGACGAGCGCCGGCTCGACCCAGTGCACCGGTGTGCGGCTGCGCTCGCGCGGCGCGCTTGCGAACGGCATGCGCCGGCTCGCGTGCGCGTCGAGTGCTTTTTTTACCGAGCGCAGCAACGCGGCGTCGAAGCCGGTGCCGACGCGCCCCGCGTATTGCAGCCGGCCCGCGCCGTCGTACACGCCGAGCAGCAGCGCGCCGAATGCCGCGCGGCTGCCGCTCGGCTCCGAATAGCCGCCGATCACGAACTCCTGACGGCGCCGGCACTTGAGCTTGATCCACGACGACGAGCGGCCCGACACATAGCCGCTGTCGCGCCGTTTGCCGATGATGCCTTCGAGCGCCATGTCGCAGGCGCTTTTCAGCAATTCGTCCGCGCCGAACGCGAAGTCGTTCGAGAAACGCAGCACGTGGTCGTCGACGCCTTCGAGCAGCGCGCGCAGGATCGCGCGGCGCTGTTCGAGCGGCACGCCGCGCAGGTCGTAGCCGTTCAGAAACGGAATGTCGAACAGATAGATCACGATGTCTTGCGGACGGTTCTCGTCGAACGCGTTTTGCAGCGCCTGGAAATCCGGCACGCCGCGTTCGTCGAGCACGACCGCTTCGCCGTCGAGCCACGCGCTTTGCACGTCGAGCCGAGCGAAGGCCTGCACCTGTTTGCTGAACTTCGCGGTCCAGTCGTTGCCGGCGCGCGTGAGCAGCCTGACCGCGCCGCTTCGGGTGCTTTTCGTGCTTCTCGCGCTTTTCGCCTGGGCTGCGTGGTCGATGCGCGTGAGCACCCGGTAGCCGTCGAACTTGATCTCGTAGAGCCAGTCGTCGCCGGGGGGCGCGGCGTTGACGAGCGTCGCCAGTTGCGGTTTGAAGGTCGCGGGCAAGCGGGCTTTGACGGCGCCTTCTATCGATGGCGATGCCGCGAGTTCGCGCAGCGATTGCGTGCTGCGGGTCGCGACGATGTCGGGGCGTTTGGGATCGGCGCGACGCGAGGAAGCGCCTTTTGCGACGGTTTTTGCACTGCTGCCGGTGGTTTCGTCGACGGCGAGTTTCATATCAGCGGCGAGTTTCGTCGACGCTTTGTGCGAGGTCTTGGCCGCCGTTTTAGCTGGTGCTTTATCTGTCGTTCTGCCTGCCGCGCTGCCGCGCGCTCCTTTCGCTCCCCTGCCCGTCGCTGCGCCGTCGCCGAGCACGCTGCCCGGGCGCTTTTGCAGCACGTCGTACTCGCTTGCGTCGCGCGCCGCTTCGTCGCGCTCCTTGATCAGCAGCCATTGCTCCTTGTCGCCGCTGCCGCGCATATGGCTGCGCACGAGCGTCCAGCCGCCGTGCAGCTTCTCGCCGTGCAGCCGGAACTTGAGCTTGCCGGCCGCATAGGCGCGCGCCGCTTCGGCCGCGCCGCCCACCGGCTCCCACGTGCCGCGGTCCCATACGATCACGGTGCCCGCGCCGTAATTGCCGGGCGGAATTTCGCCCTCGAACGAGCCGTATTCGACCGGATGATCTTCGACATGCACCGCGAGCCGTTTGACCGACGGATCGAGGCTCGGCCCCTTCGGCACCGCCCACGACAGCAGCGCGCCGTTCAGTTCGAGCCGGAAGTCGTAATGCAGACGCCGCGCGTCGTGCTCCTGGATCACGTACGAGAGCGTGTCGCGCGCCTCGCGTGCCGCGCTTTTCCGGCCGGCGCGCTTGCGGGCGGTCGCGCCGGCGGGTTCAGGCGTGTCGTCGAAGCGGCGCTTGCGATGATAGAGATCGAGTCGGTCGTTCATGGCAATGAGGTTCGTGCGATGTACGAATGACGTTGCTGTGTTGATGGCCGGTGACGGATGGGTATGAACTCCGGTTGCTTGCGCGCGTGGCCGCGCGTGGCGTTACCGTGTCGAGGAGCGGTGGCGGGTCCTGGCGCGGGCTCAGGCCGCCGCGCGTCGTTTGCGGGCGGTCGATGCAGTTTTGGGCGCGGCGCGGCCACTGCTGCCGCCATTGCCGCTGCGGCTGCGGGTTGGGCTCGCCGCACGCGATTTCCTGCGCGCCGGCGCGGCGGCCTGTTCGTCGGCGTCGGCGTCAGACTGCTCATCGTCCTCGTCGGCCGCGCGCTTGCGGCCCGCCGCCTGCTTGCCCTTGCCGCGGCCAAGGCTGCGCCTGAGCAGATCGGACAGGTCGAGAATGTCGGCGGACTTGCGCGACTCGCGTGGCGTTTCGACCTCGGTGATCTCCTCGGTCTTGCCCGCGCGAATCTTGCGCTCGACGAGCGCCATGATGTCGTCCCGAAACGTATCGTGATATTGCGCCGGGTTCCACGCGTCGCTCATGTCGTCGATGAGCTTCTTCGCCATGTCGAGTTCGCGTGCCGACACGCCGGCGGCTTTCATGCCGTCGGGCGGCAACTTGAATTCGTCGAGGCTGCGCACCTCGTCGGCCCAGCGCAAGGTGTTCAGCGCGAGCACGGGGCCGAGCGGAATCAGCGCGGCCAGATGCTGCTTGTTGTGCAGCACGACGTTCGCCACGCCGATCTTGCCCGATGCCTTCATCGCCTCGCGCAGCAGCGCATACACTTTCTCGCCCTTGCGGTCCGGGGTCAGGAAATACGGCGTGTCGAGATAAAGGAACGAGATGTCGGGGGCATCGACGAACGCGAGGATATCGACCGTCTGAGTCGACTCGGGATTCGCCGAACGGATTTCGTCGTCCGACAGCACGACGTACCGGTCCTTCTCGTACTCGAAGCCGCGCACGATGTTGTCACGGGTCACGTCCTTGCCGGTGCGCTTGTTGATCTGCTTGTAGCCGATCGGATCGATCGTGCGCCTGTCGAGCAGATTGAAGCCGATCTTCTCCGACTGCGTCGCCGGATACAACTGCACCGGGACGTGGACGAGCCCGAAACTGATTGCGCCCTTCCAGATCATGTGTGCCATCGCGCGCTCCCGTGGGCTTGAGATATCACGCGAAGCAGCAAGCGTGCCACGGGTCGGGTGCCGGGAAGCGGCGCGGAACCGGGCACACGGCGCGGCGCGGGGCGTCGCGCGCGGGTGGTGGGTGGCCCGGCGGCGAGCCGTCAGCGGACGGTAAGTCTTGCGATGAAGCGGCAAAAGATGCGGGTGGAAGATGCGGTGGACGTTCAAGGCTCCAGCACGACCGGTACTGCCGCAAACCCTCGAAACCGCACCCGGCCGCCGCGTGTCGGCTCACCATCGAGACGGTATGCCGGAAAGCGCTGCACGAACCGCCCGATCGCAATCCGCGCCTCCAGCCGCGCGAGCGACAGGCCCGCGCACTGATGAATCCCGAAGCCGAAGGCGAGATGCCGGTTCGGATCGCGGCGAATATCGAAGCGGTCCGGCTCCGCAAACTGCTCGGGGTCGCGATTGGCCGCGCCGATGCACAGGGTGACCGGCGTGCCGCGCGCCACCGCGACGCCGTCGATTTCGGTATCGACGGTGGTCATCCGGTTGCCGAGCTGGTTCGAGCTCTCGAAGCGCAGGCACTCCTCGACCGCCGTGCCGATCAGCGCCGGCTCGCGCAGCAGCGCATCGCGTTGCTCGGGCCATTCGGTCAGCGTGACGAGGCCGTTGCCAATCAGATTCGTGGTCGTCTCATGCCCGGCGTTCAGAATGAAAATGCAGTTTTGCAGCAGCTCCGCCTCCGACAACTGTTCGTCCGGCCCCTCGCCCTGAATCAGCCGCGTCAGCACGTCATGCTGCGGATCGCCCGGCTCGCGGCGGCGCCGCGCGACGAGGCCTCGCAGGTAATCGACGAATTCGCTGACCGCGCGATTGCCGCGTTCGAACTGCGCGTCGGTCAGCGACGGCTCGAGCGCGCCGAGTATCGCGAGCGACCAGTCGCGCAGCGGCGCGCGTTCGTCGTGCGGCACATCGAGCAGATTGCCGATGATCTCGACCGGAATCGCCGATGCGAATTCGCCGATCAGATCGATGCGCCCGCGCCGCGCGGCCGCTTCGAGCAGGCTGTCGACGAGCCGGATCAGCCCCGGCTCCATCGCCGCGATCGCGCGCGCGGTCAATGCGCCGGCAATCAGCTTGCGCACCCGCGTGTGGCGCGGCGGATCGTTGAAGACGAGGCTCGTCGTGTGATGCGCATAGAGCGGCGAGTCGCCGTATTTTGGGCGGAATTCGACGGTCTTGTCGGAGCTGAACGTCTTCGGATCGCGGTAGACCGCCTGTACGTCGCGAAAGCGCGTCAGAAAAAGCGAGCCGTCCGCCATGCGCTTGACCGGCTCGTATGTGCGCAGCGCGTGATAGACCGGGTATGGATCGGCATGGAACGCCGGGCTCAGATGACGCAGATCGAAATCGCGGGCAACAGAGGATGCGTCGTTGGCGGTCGCCGGGGTCATGCGTTGTCTCCTTTGGGCGTCTTGTTGCGCCTGGGTTGGTGCGGCTCGTGACGGTGTGGCGATGGATTGCGAGCGGTCGCGGCCTGGGTCTGTCTGTGTTGCCCGGTATTGCGGCGCTCCGCCAATACAAGGGCTGCGATGCATGATTCGATGCATCAGTATGAACCGCGCGTCGCCGGATTGCACGGCAGCCGCGGGACAGCCGCATGCGACGGCGCGGCCCGCGGAACCGATACAATAGCGGGATTTTCCGCGCGCACCGCGCGTTCCTTTCTTCCCGCGTCACCGGTCGTCCATGAACCTCGTCATTCAAAGCATCGCGCCCCTTTCCGCCGACCATCACAAAACGCTCGTCGCGCTCGCGCGCGGCTCGCAAGCCGCCGTCGTCGATGCGAACACGCTTCGCATTGCCGATGCGAACGTCGCGCAGCGTGCCGACGTCGAGGTGTATTGCCACACGCATCAGCTCGACTACGCATTTGTCGAAACCGGCCGCCGGTTGCGCGACTTCGGCCTCGTCGCGATGGACATGGATTCGACGCTGATCACGATCGAGTGCATCGACGAAATCGCCGACTTTTGCGGACTGAAAGCGGAAGTGGCGGCGATCACCGAAGCGTCGATGCGCGGCGAGATCAAGAACTTCAACGAGAGCCTGACGCGCCGCGTCGCGCTGCTGAAGGGGCTCGACGCCGGCGCGCTCGAACGCGTTTACGAAGAGCGGCTGCAACTGTCGCCGGGTGCCGAACGGATGCTCGCCGGCGCAAAACAGGCCGGCCTGAAAACACTGCTCGTGTCAGGCGGCTTCACGTTCTTCACCGAGAAACTGAAGGCGCGCCTCGGCCTCGATTTCACGCGCGCAAATACGCTTGAGATCGTGGACGGCAAGCTGACCGGCAATGTGATCGGCGAGATCGTCAACGCCGATGTGAAAGCGCGTACGCTGCGCGAGACCTGCGCGACGCTGGGCATTGAACCGTCTCGCGCGATTGCGATGGGCGATGGCTCGAACGACCTGAAAATGATGGCCGAAGCGGGACTGTCCGTCGCTTTCCGCGCGAAGCCGGTGGTGCGCGAAGCTGCGAGTGTGTCGTTCAACTACGTTGGACTGGATGGGTTGTTGCGGCTGTTTTGAGCCTGGCGAGCGGCGGCGTTATCTGTTGAAAATGCCGGGCAGAAACATCGCGAACATGCCGATGGATATCAACGTGCTGACGATCATTGCCCCCTTTAGTATGCGGTCGTGATTTTTTGGTGATCCCAAAGACAAAAGAAATTGCTTCATAAGTCCCTCCACAAGAGCGAACCAGTATAAAGGCTGCACTATCTTGAAAAACTAATTCACGTGAATGTGAAGAGCCGCGAATGAAGAGGCCACCAGACAGGTAATGAAAATCGATAGGCCTATCGACACACGCGAGAACGTTCCAACCGCAAATTCTGTCTGTATCTCACCGATAGCTGCGCCTGATTCGCCGTGCCGGACGTTAAGCAGACTTGTTGTAACGACGATGAAGCAGACGAACGCCAGTCCGCAGAATCCGACAATGCCAAACGCGAGCATCGACGCTTCCGGACCACCCTGTTCCAACGCCGTTACCGCTTCATAGATCGCCGCGGCACACAGCCCGATAGCGCACCAGAACAACTGCCCGTCTTTCACCGGATGCCGCAATCAACGTCTTTGCGACACGCCACCCATGCGCGGGTACAACGAGCGCAAGCGTGAAAACCGGACCCGCAATGGGCACACCGAGATTCAGCAACATCCAGAAAAAAGATTCATCGCAGGCCACCCCGCGCGGCAACCTGTAGTCGGAATGCGCACCATCGTAGCGTGGCAGGAAAGCTTCGACCATTCGACCAAATGGTTGGGTTGACTGCCTGAAGCCTGCCTGAATTCAGGCGATCAGCGAACAATAAAAATGCCCGCCGGGAACGTATCCGGGCGGGCTTCTCGAACGCAGCGGCGAATAAGACTGAAGCGCGTCAAGCCAGCGTCGCCAGACTCTGCTCGATATCCGCGCGCAAATCCGCCTCTTCCTCGAGCCCGATATAGAAACGCACCAGCGTGCCGCGATGCGGCCACTGCGCGGCGGTGCGCATCGACGCGACGTCGTACGGCATCGCGAGGCTATGCGCGCCGCCCCAGCTCCAGCCGAGCGAAAAGAGTTCGAGCGATTCGCAGAACGTGTCGATCTGCGCCGCGCTGTAACGCTCGTCGAACACGACCGAGAACAGCCCGCCCGCGCCCGTGAAGTCGCGCTTGAACACCTCATGCCCCGGACAGTCGGCGAACGCCGGATGCAGCACCGCCGCGATTTCCGGCCGGCTCTTCAGCCACATCGCGAGCGAGAACGCCGCGCGGTCGTGCTGCGCGAAGCGCAATTGCATGCTCGGCAGGCTGCGCAGGATCAGCGAGCAGTCGTCCGACGAAACCCCGATCCCCATGCGCATGCGCGCCGCCTTCAGCTTCAGATGCAGTTCGCGGTCGACCGTGATCGTCGCGCCCATCAGCACGTCGCCGCCGCCCGACTGATACTTGGTCAGCGCCTGCACCGAGATGTCGACGCCGTGGTCGAACGGCCGGAACGCAAGGCCCGCGGACCACGTGTTGTCGATCGCGGTGACGACGTTGCGCGCGCGCGCCGCGGCCGTGATGGCCGGCACGTCGGGCACTTCCATCGTCACCGAGCCGGGCGCCTCGAGCCAGATCAGCCGCGTGTTCGGCTGGATCATGGCGGCGATGCCCGCGCCGATCAGCGGATCGTAGTAGCGCACCGTGACGCCGAAATCGCGCGCGAGCCAGTCGCCGTGATCGCGATTCGGCGAGTACACGTTATCGGGAATCAACACGTCGTCGGCCGCCTTCACGAGGCCGAAGTACACATTCGAAATCGACGACAGCCCGGACGGTTGCAGCAACGCATGATTGCCGCCCTCGATCGCGGCGAGGCGCTGTGCGAGCGCGATGGAGGTCGGCGTCGCGTGCAGGCCGTAGCGCCATTGCGCATCGTTTTTCCAGTCGAGCGCGCGCATCGTCGCGAGATCGGGGAACACGACCGTCGAGGCTCGCGTAACCGGCGTCGAGAACGACTCGAAGCCCGGGGTGATCCGGTCCTCGGCACGCACGATGCGGGTTTGCAAACCGCCTTTGAGTTTGGATTGGGTCATGGTGAAGTTCGCTGAAAAACAGGAAGAAGCGTGATGGAAGCAGCGGCCGTGACGATTCGGTGAGTACGCTGCCTGTCCAACAAGCGCGAACAGGCCCGCACGGTTGTCCCGGTGGCGCGGCGCGAGCCGCCCATGCCGCGTGATTGGCGAAGCGCGCTCGACGCCCGCATCAGTCGCCGGTTTGCAGGTTGCTGACGCCGCCGACCGCATGACCGCCGGCAGCGGGCTCCGGTGCCGCGCCGTTCGCGGCGGGCGGCTGCGGGGCCGGAGCGGCCTTCGTCACGCCGGCCGCCGGCACCGCCTGCCCCGCCGCCAGGGGCTTCAGATCGAACGGCTGCGGATCGGAGTCGTCGACGTTCATCCGGTCGCCTGCCAGCGAGCCGTCCGCCGCGAACTTGCCGACCCAGTTGCCGGTGATATGGGTGCCGTCGTTCGATTCCTCGACTTCGAGCGTATCGTCGACGCGATCGCCGGCGATCAGGATTACCTCGCCGGTGTCGGTGTACTGATACTCGCCATGCACACCGGATGGGTCGTCGGTCTTGCGGCCAAGCCGCAGCACGATGGGACGCGTGCCGAGCGTGCCGGTGTAACGCGGGAATTTCGCGAATTCCGGGCTCGGTTTCAGCGGCAACTGGATCGGCGGCGGCGCCGCCAGCTCCTTGACCGCAGCGCTTTCCGCCCATGCCTGCGACGGCATCCACAGCGCCGCGCCGGCGCACAGCAGCGCGGCCGCGCCGGCCACCGCACGAGCATGCAGCCGCAAACCACGTGTTGCCGCGCGCGGTGCCGAACCCTTCATCGCTTTCGATTCCCGCATCCTTTCCATCCTTGTTGCCTGATTCCGCTTTATTCCCGCTCTGCATGCCTGCCCGATACCGGCACCCGGCATCAGATGCGCTCGAACACCGCCGCGATCCCCTGCCCGCCGCCGATGCACATCGTGACGAGCGCATAGCGTCCGCCGATGCGTTGCAATTCGTACAGCGCCTTGACCGTGATCAGTGCGCCGGTCGCACCGATCGGATGGCCGAGCGAAATACCCGAGCCGTTCGGATTGACCCGGGCCGGATCGAACCCGAGCTCCTTGCTGACCGCGCAGGCCTGCGCGGCGAACGCTTCGTTGGCCTCGATCACGTCGAGATCGGCGACCGTCAGGCCAGCCCGCTCGAGCGCCTTGCGGCTCGCCGGCACGGGCCCGATGCCCATGTATGCCGGATCGACGCCCGCATGCGCGTACGACACGAGCCGCGCGAGCGGCTTCACGCCGCGCCGCTCGGCGACGCCGCGTTCCATCAGCACGACCGCCGCGGCCGCGTCGTTGATGCCCGACGCGTTGCCGGCTGTCACCGTGCCGTTCTCCTTCACGAACACCGGCTTCAGTTTCGCGAAGTCTTCCGCCGATGCGTTCATCCGCGCGTGCTCGTCCGTGTCGAACACGACGTCGCCCTTCTTCGACGCAATCGTGATCGGCAGGATCTGCTCCTTGAAGTAGCCGCTCGTGATCGCATGGGCCGCGCGCCGGTGCGATTCGAGCGCGAGCGCATCCTGCGCGTCGCGCGAGATGTCGTACTTGCGCGCGACGTTCTCGGCGGTCACGCCCATATGGATCGACTGGAACGGATCGTTGAGCGCGCCGACCATCATGTCGACGAGCCGCGCATCGCCCATGCGCTGGCCGAAACGCGCGGCAGGCATCGAGTACGGCGCGCGGCTCATGTTTTCCGCGCCGCCGCCGATCGCGATATCGGCGTCGCCGAGCAGCACGCTTTGCGCGGCCGACACGATCGCCTGCAAGCCCGAGCCGCACAGCCGGTTCACGGTCAGCGCGGGCGTGTGCTGCGCGACGCCGCCGTTGATTGCCGCGACGCGCGCGAGATACATGTCCTTCGGTTCGGTATGCACGACATTGCCGAACACGACGTGACCGACTTCATCGCCCGACACGTTCGCGCGCGCAAGCACTTCGCGCACGACACGCGCGCCGAGATCGGTCGGCGCGAAGTCTTTCAGGCTGCCGCCGAACGTACCGATTGCGGTGCGCACACCGCTTACCACCACCACGTCTCGTTGCATCGCTCGCTCCTCTTCTGGTCTCTCTGAATGTCCTGCCGCGTCGCGTCTATCGAATCCCGCGCGTCATGCTCAGCCTGCCAGCACGCGCTCGACGGTCTCGCGCGACGGAATCGGCGCGACCGCGCCGTAACCTTGCGTCGACAACGCCGCGGCGACGTTCGCATAACGCGCCGCGGCAAACGGATCGTCGCCCGCGACGAGCCGCGCGATGAACGCGCCGCCGAAGCAGTCGCCCGCGCCGGTCGCATCGACCGCGTTGACGACGTGGCCCGACACGACGCGCCGCTCGTTCGGCGTCGCGATATACGAGCCGTCCTTGCCGAGCTTCAGCGCGACCACGCTCGGGCCGTGCGACAGCAGAAAATCGACGATCTCGTCGCGGCCGGTCAGCCCCGTGAGATCGGTCACGTCGTCCCAGCTCGGCAGACAGATGTCGGTCTGGCGGATCGCCTCGAGCATCACCGCGCGCGCCCGCGCGAGCGGCCACAGCTTCAGACGCAGATTGGTGTCGAAGCTCACGCGCGCGCCGTTCGCGCGCGCATGCGCGATCGCCTCGAGCGCGGCATCGCAGGCGCTCACGCTGATCGCGAGACTGATGCCGGACAGATGAATTACCTTCGCCGCCGCGAGTGCGTCGCGCGGCAGATCGGCAGGCGCATAGCGGCTCGCGGCCGAACCCGCGCGCAGATAGTCGAACGCGTGGCCGTTGGGACCGTGGGACACGAAATAGACGCCGGTCGACGCAAGCGGATCGATGCGCACGAACGACGTGTCGACCTGCTCGCGCTCCCACAGATCGATCAGCAGACGCCCGAAATGATCGGAGCCGACCGCCGACACGAAGCCGGTCTTCGCGCCCTGGCGCGCGGCCGCGATGCAGAAGTTCGACGTGTCGCCGCCGAAGCCTTGCAGATAGTTCGGCTGATCCTTCGCCGACTGGTTGAATTCGATCATCGCCTCGCCGAGCGCGAGGATCTCCGGTGCTGGATTTTCAGGCCGTGCGGCCGTGCTCTCCGTCATCGCTCAGACCTCGCCCCATAGATCGTGGCCGTCCGCGCCGCTGATTTTCACCGACACGAAATCACCCACCTTGTAGCGCTTCGACGCCTTCGTCGCCGGCGCGATATAGACGACGCCGTCGATCTCCGGCGCATCCGCCGCGGTACGGCCGATGCCGCCGTCGGCGTTGATCTCGTCGACCAGCACCTTCAGCGTCTTGCCGACCTTCTTCGCGATGCGTTTCGCCGATACCTGCTCGGCCACTTCCATGAAGCGCGCGCGACGCTCTTCACGGACTTCGTCGGGCAGCGCGCCGTCGAGTTCGTTGGCGCTCGCGCCTTCGACCGGCGAATACGCGAAGCAACCGACCCGGTCCAGCTCCGCCTCGCGGATGAAATCGAGCAGCGTCTCGAACTGCGCTTCGGTCTCGCCCGGAAAGCCGGCGATGAACGTGCTGCGGATCGTCAGATCCGGGCACATCTCGCGCCATGCCTTCACGCGCTCCATCACCTTCTCCGCGTTAGCCGGACGCTTCATGCGCTTGAGTACGTCCGGATGCGCATGCTGGAACGGCACATCGAGATACGGCAGCACGTGGCCCTTGTACGGACCTTCGGCCATCATCGGAATCACTTCATCGACGCTCGGGTACGGATACACGTAATGCAGACGCACCCACGCGCCATATTGCGCGGCGAGTTCGCCGAGCGCGCCGACCAGATCGGTCATGCGTGTCTTGACCGGCTTGCCGTTCCAGAAACCGGTGCGGTATTTGACGTCGACGCCATACGCGCTCGTGTCCTGCGAAATGACGAGCAGCTCCTTCACACCGGATTTGAACAGGTTCTCCGCTTCGAGCATCACTTCGGCGACCGGGCGCGACACGAGATCGCCGCGCATCGACGGGATGATGCAGAACGTGCAACGGTGATTGCAGCCTTCGGAAATTTTCAGATATGCATAGTGGCGCGGCGTGAGCTTCACGCCCGCGGCGGGTACCAGATCGACGAACGGATCGTGCGGCTTCGGCAGATGATTGTGCACCGCCTGCATCACCTCGCCGACCGCGTGTGGACCGGTCACGGCGAGCACCTTCGGATGTACTTCCTCGATCAGCCCCGAACCGCTCGCGCTCTTCTTCGCGCCGAGGCAACCGGTCACGATCACCTTGCCGTTCTCGTTGAGCGCTTCGCCGATCGCGTCGAGGCTTTCCTGCACGGCTTCGTCGATGAAGCCGCAGGTGTTGACGACCACGAGGTCCGCGCCGTCATAAGTGCCGGAGATTTCGTAACCTTCGGCGCGCAACTGCGTGATGATCTGTTCGGAGTCGACGAGGGCCTTCGGGCACCCGAGGGAAACCATGCCGATTCGCGGGCCCTGACCCGCCTTACTCTTTGATTCTGAAGGATTTTTCACTAAAACATCCGAATGTGGGGTGGAAACGGCACCCTGGGAAACAAAACCGTTGTTTGGCGGCATTTTACCCGTTCCAATCCATGCCAACCCCACGCGTCATCCCGTTAACCTCATCATAAAAAACGGCGCCTTCACGGCGCCGTTGTCAGGTTACAGATCGAGAAACATCCGAATGCCGAATCTGATCGCTTCCCTTTCTTCATTCGTAGCGCGCTCGCCATTGAACTTGAATTCGCGTGCTTTGAACGAGAGAGTCTGGATTTGATCGATGAGTGCCACGCCCGGCCGCGCAAGACTCGAAATCGGAACATTCGCCGGCCTGCCGCATCCGCGCCGCCCCACCACCCGCCAACGCCTGCCCGATCACCGCGAGGATTTCATCCGAGTCCTGCACGCGCCGGATCGCCGCGTGCAGTTCGGCGGCCTGCGGCCAGGTCCGCTGCAGATAGCTGAGCCACTTCTTCACGCGGCCGTGCTCGTGGCTCAACGTGCCGCGCGCCCGCAGCTTCTTCATATAGCCAATGATCGAAAACAGCACCTGCTGCCATTCCCCAGCCGATGGGGACGGATCCAGGAGGCCGCGGATTCGCTGCGCGAGGAACGGGTCCGACACGGCGCCGCGTCCGATCATCACGTCCGTGCAACCGCTGACCGCCCTGCACCGCTCCCAGTCGGCCACGCTCCAGACTTCGCCGTTCGCGATGACGGGCACGTCGACGGCGTCGTCGATGCGCGCGATCCATTCCCAGTGCGCGGGTGGCCGATAGCCGTCGTCGCGCGTGCGCGCATGCACGACGAGCGACGCCGCGCCGCCTTCCGCGAGCGCCTGCGCGCATTCGATCGCCCGTGACGTATCGGAGACACCGAGGCGCATTTTTGCCGTCACGGCGATATCGGCCGGCACCGCGGCGCGCACGGCGGTCACGATCCGGTTCAACTGCTTCGGCTCCTTGAGCAGCATCGCGCCACCGCCATGCTGATTGACGACTTTGGCGGGACAGCCGAAGTTCAGATCGATGCCGTACGGCGACAATGTGGCCGCATGCGCGGCATTACGCGCCATCCATTCCGGATCGCTGCCGAGCAACTGGATCACCATCGGCGTGCCACCCGCGGTCACGTTCTGGTGCAGGATTTCGGGCGCTTCACGCTCGTAGACGCGCGTGGGCAACAACGAACCCGTCACGCGGATGAATTCGGACACGCAGCCGTCGAAACCACCCGCGCTCGTCAATACGTCGCGCAATACGTAGTCCGCAAGCCCTTCCATGGGGGCGAGAAACAGCCGGCTCATGAGGAAATCTTGACGAAACGCGATTCAGTCGAGGCTGACCGCTGCGGCCTTCACAACGGAAGGCACTAACGACGGCGCTGACGCGATGCGGGAAACGATATGAAACATGAGACGGGTGTGGTGAAAAGCGGTGACGAGGGTGGTAGCGGCACGCTGTGGTGCGTACCGTATGCACGACGATTGTATCGTGCCGGCGGCCGCGCGCTCCCACAAGGAGCGGCATCTGCCCCGGTCAATCGCGAGTGATCGTCGGGCAACCGGCATGCCGGGAAACACCCCGCTGCCGCCCGACCCAGTCCCGATTCTTGCGCGATTACTTCGCGCCGTTACTTCTTCTCCGCTTCCGGATTGTCCTGCGGCGTAGCAGGCGTGTTGCTCGCATTCACCCCGCCGGCCGGCGTGAACGGGAAAGTGGCGAACATCGTTTTCGCCTGGTTCTGCATCTGCTCCTGCATCTGCACGAACATGTTCTTCGACTGCTCGATATAGCTGGTCATCATGCCCTGCATCATCGGGGCCTGCATGTTCATGAATTGCGACCAGACTTCGGGGTTCATCGCCTTGCCTTCATAGAGATTCTTCGACTGATCGGCGAGCTTCGCCTGAATGTCGATGAAGGCCTGGATGTTCTTTTCCAGGTAGGTGCCCATCATGCCCTGCATCGCATGACCGTAGAACCGGATGATCTGCGAGAGCATCGACGACGAGAACATCGGCAAGCCGCCGCTCTCCTCCTCGAGAATGATCTGCAACAGGATCGCGCGCGTCAGGTCCTCGTTGCTTTTGGCATCGATGACCTTGAAGTCCTCCTGATCCAGCACGAGTTGCTTTACATCAGTCAGCGTGATGTACGTGCTCGTCTCGGTATCGTAGAGCCGACGATTCGGATATTTCTTTATCAGTCGTTCGGCCGTTTTCTTTGTAGTAGTAGTCATGTAACGCCTTTAAGCTCGAGTTAAGCAAGCGCGGAAACGGCGTTCCGGCCGCGCAATTGGATCCTTGCGCGGCCGGAACGCCGGCGAAAACCATCTGAGCCGAAGCGCGCCGCCTTATGAGCAGCACACCGGGGGCTCAACCCATATGCAAACCGCCGTTCAGCGAAAAATCGGCGCCCGTCGAGAAGCCCGATTCGTCCGATGCGAGCCACGCGACGATCGAGCCGATTTCGTCCGGCCGACCGAGACGGCGCACCGGAATCGTCGCCACGATTTTTTCCAGCACGTCCGGGCGGATCGCCTTGACCATGTCGGTGCCGATATAGCCCGGCGACACCGTGTTGACCGTCACGCCCTTGGTCGCCACTTCCTGCGCGAGCGACATCGTGAAGCCGTGAATGCCGGCCTTCGCGGTCGAATAGTTGGTCTGACCGAACTGGCCCTTCTGGCCGTTCACCGACGAGATGTTGATCACACGACCCCAGCCGCGCTCGACCATGCCGTCGATCACCTGCTTGGTGACGTTGAACAGGCTGGTCAGGTTGGTGTCGATCACCGCCGTCCAGTCTTCGTGCGTCATCTTGCGGAACACGACGTCGCGCGTAATGCCGGCGTTGTTGACCAGCACGTCGATCTCGCCGACTTCGGCCTTGACCTTGTCGAACGCGGCCTTGGTCGACTCCCAGTCGCCGACGTTACCTTCGGACGCGACGAAGTCGTAGCCGAGCGCTTTCTGCTCGTCGAGCCACTTCACGCGGCGCGGCGAATTCGGCCCGCAACCGGCGATCACCTTGAAGCCCTCCTTGTGCAGACGCTGGCAGATGCTCGTGCCGATGCCACCCATGCCGCCTGTTACGTATGCAATTCGCTGTGTCATAAACCATACTCCGTTATCGTTTTCGAGGCGCCGACCGGCGGCCTCTTGCCTCTCTTGCCTCGCCTGACGCGGGTTCAGCAGTGCCGCCGCGCGACCGGACGGCAACGCACTGCCGGCGCGAGCCGGCCGCCACGGCACGCAGCCGTCCGGCGTGCCGCGCGACCAGACGGCCGCCGCCAGCCCAGCTACGTCAGTGAGCGCGCCGCGCGGCGCGGCATACCCCCCAGCTACCTTAAATGCGCTCGACCGCCAGCGCGACACCCATGCCGCCGCCGATGCACAGCGACGCCAGACCCTTCTTCGCATCGCGCTTCTGCATTTCGTGCAGCAGCGTGACGAGAATCCGGCAGCCGGACGCGCCGATCGGATGGCCGATCGCAATCGCGCCGCCGTTCACGTTGATCTTCGACGTGTCCCAGCCCATCTGCTTGTGCACCGCGAGCGCCTGCGCGGCGAACGCTTCGTTGATTTCCATCAGGTCGAGGTCGGCCGGCGTCCAGCCCGCGCGCTCGAGACAGCGGCGCGAGGCCGGCACCGGACCCATGCCCATCACCTTCGGATCGATGCCCGCATTCGCGTACGCCTTGATGCGCGCGAGCGGCGTGAGACCGAGCGCCTCGGCCTTCTTCAGCGACATCACGAGCACCGCGGCCGCGCCGTCGTTCAGGCCCGACGCGTTCGCCGCCGTGACCGTGCCTTCCTTCGAGAACGCCGGCTTCAGGCCCGCGAGCGATTCGGCCGTCACGCCGTGACGCACGAACTCGTCGGTCGCGAAGCGCAGCGGCTCGCCCTTGCGTTGCGGAATCTCCACCGGCACGATTTCATCGTTGAAACGGCCCGCCTTCTGCGCGGCTTCCGCCTTGTTCTGCGACAGCGCCGCGAATGCGTCCTGCTCCTGGCGCGTGATGCCGTATTCCTTCGCGACGTTTTCCGCCGTCACACCCATGTGGTACTGGTTGTACACGTCCCACAGGCCATCGACGATCATCGAGTCGACCAGCTTCGCATCACCCATGCGGAAGCCGTCGCGCGAGCCCGGCAGCACGTGCGGCGCGGCGCTCATGTTCTCCTGGCCGCCGGCGACGACGATGTCCGCGTCGCCCGCGATGATCGCGTTGGCCGCGAGCATCACGGCCTTCAGACCCGAGCCGCACACCTTGTTGATCGTCATGCCCGGCACCGACGACGGCAGACCGGCCTTGATCAGCGACTGACGCGCGGGGTTCTGACCGGAGCCCGCCGTCAGCACCTGGCCGAGAATCACCTCGCTCACCTGTTCCGGCTTCACGCCGGCACGTTCGAGGACAGCGCGCACTGCCACCGCGCCAAGTTCAGGAGCGGCAACCTTGGCCAGCGAACCACCAAATTTGCCCACTCCAGTACGAGCGGCCGATACGATCACAACATCAGTCATTTCCATATCCTCCGGGCACCTCGGCCAACTGCGCCGCAGCCCGTTACGTTAAAAAATTCCGTTGCCCTGGCGCGTTGGCTTGCGCCTTCCGTTGGCCTGCGCCTTCTTTACGCCTTCATCAGCCAGACACTCATTTCCCGCCATACAGCCACGGCGCGCCGTAGCGCGCCGCGTAGTACCGCTTACTCCCGTTGCCGCACATAGCGGCCCGGCGCCGGTTCGATCACCGGGAATTCGTCCGAGCCAGCCGTGGCGCGTGGCTTCACCTTCTTGCCGCCGTACTGATCGAGCCACGTGATCCATTCGGGCCACCAGCTTCCGGGCACTTCGGTCGACGCGTCGAACCATTCGTTCGCGCTTTCCGGCAGCGCTTTCTCTTCGGTGTCGAGCTTCCAGAAGCTGCGCTTCTTTTTCGCCGGCGGATTGATCACACCCGCGATATGGCCCGACGCGCCGAGCACGAACTTCAGTGGCCCGGACAGCAGCGGTACCGACGCATACGCGGTTTGCCACGGCACGATATGGTCTTCGCGCGAACCGTAGATGAAGGTGGGCACGTCGATCTTCGACAGATCGACCGGCTCGCCGCAGGTGGTGAGCGCACCCGGCTCGCGCAGCTTGTTCTCGAGGTACGTGTTGCGCAGATACCAGCAATACATCGGACCCGGCAGGCTGGTCGAGTCGCTGTTCCAGTACAGCAGGTCGAACGGCACCGGCGTGCGGCCCTTCAGGTAGTTGTCGACGACGTAGTTCCACACGAGGTCGTTCGGGCGCAGGAACGAGAACGTGTTCGCGAACTCGATGCCGCGCATCAGCCCCGGCGGCGCGCCGTTCTTGCCGCCGATGGTCTGCTCGCGCATCTGCACGTGCGCTTCGTCGACGAACACGTCGAGCACGCCCGTGTCGGAGAAGTCGAGCATCGCGGTGAGCAGCGTCATCGACGCGGCCGGATGTTCGCCGCGCGCCGCGGCCACCGCCAGCGCGGTGGCGAGCATCGTGCCGCCGACGCAGAAGCCGAGCGTATTGATCTGCTCGCGGCCGCTGATCTTGCGCACGGTGTCGATCGCGGTGAGCACGCCCTCGCCGATGTAGTCGTCCCACGTCTTGTGCGCGATGGATTGATCCGCGTTGCGCCACGAAATCAGGAATACCTGGTGGCCCGAATCGAGCCCGTGCGCGACCAGCGAGTTCTCGGGTTGCAGGTCGAGAATGTAGAACTTGTTGATGCACGGCGGCACGATCAGCAGCGGCCGCTCGCGCACGGTCGGCGTGCGCGGCTTGTACTGGATCAGTTGCAGCAGATCGTTTTCGAACACCACCGAGCCTTCGGTGTTCGCGAGATTTTCGCCGACCGCGAAACGCGATTCGTCGGTCTGGGAAATCTTGCCGCGCTGCATGTCGCCGAGCAGATTCATCACACCCTGACGCAAGCTCTCGCCCTTGCTGTCGAGCAGGGTTTTCTGCGCTTCGGGATTCAGCGCGAAGAAGTTGCTGGGCGATGCCGCCGCGGTCCACTGCTGGACCGCGAAGCGGATGCGCTCGCGCATCTTCGGTTCGGTGTCGAGCGCGTCGACCATCTCCTGCAAATAGCGCGCGTTCAGCAGATACCACGCGGCGGTAAACGCGTAAGCCGGCGTCTCGCTCCATGCTTCCGCGCTAAAGCGCCGGTCCTTGAGCTCGGGCGCCTTGCTGGCCGACGTGGTGGCCTGCTGGATCAGCTCCATCGCCTCGCGCGAGTAGTCGGTTTGCAGCTTCTGCAAACGCTCCGGAGGAATCGCGGCGGCGGGAATGTTCAACGCCGGGAAGGACGGCAGCGACGGTACCGCGCCGGCGGCCAGCTTGCTGAAGTCGGGCATGCCGGGAAACGACGGCATCTGCGGGAATCCCGCCGGTGGCGTGAACGGCATTTGCGCCAGCGGCGGCATGCCGGGTATCTGCGGCATTGAAGGAACCTGGAACGGCGTACCCGCGGGCGGCACGCCGAACGAACGCCATGCGTTCACCCAGGCGTCGAAAAATTGCTGCATGCCTGCGGCTGACGACGCGCCGCTCGTACCGGCCTGCTGCGTTTGCTCCTTCGAGGAGTCCGTGCTGGGGGAAGCTGAGGAATGAGATGCTGACATACCTGCTTTTGACCGGTAAGTCCTTACGGACGGGTTGAGAGGCAGGTTCGTGCGCACGTGGCGATCGCTCACGACTTCGTCACGCCCTGTCCCATGTACGACGAGGAGCTTGGGACGAACATTCTTGCTCCCCATCACAAGGCATGTCAATGCTTGTTCCCGATTTTGCCGCAGTGCGACAGTTTTTTAATTATCGTTTTCCCTGTAGATAAAACGCGATTCAACGAGCCGAATGATCGACGCCGTGGGCAGATGAAAAAAACTCTCGGAACGCATGGTTTTTAAGGATTTTCATACGTGGGCCCCGCACACCTGCGGGCATTAGTTTGCGCGGACGGCGGCCCTCCGGCAGCGCAGCAAAAATGCCCGGCGTGGCCGGCTGAGCGCGCGGGTTCGTGGATGCGCACGCGCGCGCGCTCGTGAAGTCCCGTGAAGTCCCGCAAACGGCGGCGTTTTCGACCGAAACCGCGCACGAAACTTCATGCGCGTTTTTCCATGGAACGGAAAACCCACATCGTTCGATTTGCAATCAATCGTATGAAGATGCGAGCACGCGCTGCGCCCGTCAATCGGCGAGCGTCTGCGCCTGATCGTCGAGCCAGATCAGCGCGGCCATGCGGCCGGTGTCGCGATCGCGGCGATACGAATAGAAACGCTCGCGCAGCGTGACCGTGCACAGATCGCCGCCGCTCACGCGCGTCACGCCGAGCCGTTGCAGGCGCAAGCGCGCGAGTGCCGGCAGATCGGCGAGATATTTACCGGGATTCGACGGGTGCGCGACGAAGGCATGCGCGGTCGCGTCGCGTTGCGCGCCCTCGACGCCGTCCATAAACGCGTCGAGCACGTCAGAGCCGACTTCGAATGCGCCGGGCCCGATCGACGGTCCGAGATACGCATGCAGCGCGCTCGCCTCCACGCCCGCGAGCGCGGCGACACGCTGCGCGGTCTGCTCGACGATGCCCGCCGCAAGGCCCCGCCAACCGGCATGCGCGGCGCCGACCGCGCGGCCCGCTTCGTCGCACAACAGCACCGGCATGCAATCGGCGACCATCACGACGCACGCGATGCCCGCGCGATCGGTGACACTCGCATCGGCGCGCGTCGGCCTGCCCTGTTCGCGCAAATGCGCGAGCGCGTCCTCCGCCCGCACGATGCCGGCGCCGTGAATCTGCTCGAGCCATGCGGCGTCGCGAACGCCGGCCAGCCCGAGCAGCCGCGCGCGGTTGCTCGCGACGACGGCCGGATCGTCACCGGTTTTCATACCCAGATTGAGGCCGCCGGGATGATCCACGCCATCGTGCCAGCGGCCGAACGGCGCGTCGCTGACGCCGCCGTTGCGCGTGGTCACGAGCGCGTGCACGCGCGGCGACACGTTCCATGCGGGTTGCACGACATCGGCAAAATTCAGCTCCGGCAAATTCGTGCTCATGCGTGATCCTCGTCTTCGTGACCGGCGAGGGTGTCGTCGTCGGTGTCGTCGGCTTCATCGTAATCAGCGTCGTCGAGCGATGCGTCGTAGTTCTCGTCTTCGTACTCGTCGTACGCGTCGCCGAACTCGCCCGCATCGTCATGCGCGAGACCGAGCGCCACCGACAGCGCCTCGATATCGGCCGGCACGTCGGCGCGCCATTGCATCGAGCGGCCGGTTTCCGGATGAATCAGCCCGAGCCGCCACGCGTGCAGCGCTTGCCGCGCGAAGCCGCCCGGCAGCGGCGTGACCGAGCGCTTGCCGCGCGCGCGTCCGTAGACAGGGTCGCCGAGCAGCGGATGCCCGATGTGCGCGCAGTGCACGCGAATCTGATGGGTGCGGCCGGTCTCGAGATCGCAGTGGATTGCCGTGACCGGCTGACGCTGCCAGATCGCCGCCCTGACACGCCGGAAATGCGTGCGCGCCGGCTTGCCTGCCGCGCCCGTCACCACCGCCATGCGGGTACGCTCGCGCGGATCGCGGCCGATCGGCGCGTCGATCGTGCCTTCGTCGGGCATATTGCCCCACACGAGCGCGAGATAACGCCGCTTCACCGTACGCGCCTGCAACTGGCGCACGAGATCGGTCTGTGCTTCGAGGGTGCGCGCGACCACCATGAGCCCGGAGGTTTCCTTGTCGAGCCGGTGCACGATGCCCGCGCGCGGCAGCCCTGCCGCGGCCTCGCCATAACGATGCAGCAGACCGTTCAGCACGGTGCCGCTCCAGTTGCCGGCTGCCGGATGCACGACCATGCCGGCCGGCTTGTTGATGACGACGAGCGTGTCGTCTTCGTAGACGACGTCGAGCGGCACCGGCTCGGGCGTAAACGCAAGCTGCTCGGGCAGCAGGTCGGGCACGAGCTCGATGGTCGCGCCGAGCGGCACCGGCTGGCGGATCTTCGCCGGCTTGCCGTCGACGCGCACCCGTTGCGCCTCGATCCAGCTTTGCAGACGGCTGCGCGAGAACTCCGGGAATACCTTCGCAAGCACCTTGTCGAGCCGCTCGCCCGCCAGCTCGTCGGGCACGACGACGCTGCGCGGCGCCTCGTAGGCCGCCCTCCCCGGCACGGTCGCCGGCGTGGCCGCGGCGCGTTGCGCGCCGCTTTCGGCAAGCGCGTCGCCGCCGAAATCGTCGTCGAGGGAATCGACGCCCAACGCGTCGGCGGGCTCGGCGCTTACGCTATAATCTTCGTTGCTATTCCGGGCGCCTGCGGTGCCTGGAGTATTTGAGCGGGTCATTGAGTCTGGGTCACCTGGACGTAAAGCTAGACTGGAAAATGCGAGCCTTGAACACCATCACTGAAGCGGCGATCAATTTGGCGGCCATCAAGAAGGCGGCCCGGAAAGTGGCCGGATACATCGCGTGCGCCGCGGCCATCGTCGCTGTCGCGGCTTGCCACGGCCTGCCGGAGAAGACCGACGAAACGGCAACGTGGAATAACAACAAATTATATACGGAGGCGAACGACGCCCTGAGCGGTGGTGACTTCGGCAAGTGCGCGAAATATTTCGAAATGCTCGAAGGCCGCGACCCGTTCGGCCACTTCGCTCAGCAGGCCCAGATCAACGTCGCGTACTGCAACTGGAAAGACAACGAAAACGCCGCCGCCGACCAGGCAGTCGACCGCTTCATCCAGTTGCATCCGGATCACCCGGACATCGCCTACGCGTACTACCTGAAGGGCATGATCCACTTCAACGACGACCTCGGCCTGTTCGGCCGCTTTTCCGGTCAGGACATGAGCGAGCGCGATCCGAAGTCGCTGCGCGAGTCGTATGACGCGTTCAAGGTCGTGGTGGACCGCTTCCCGAACAGCAAGTACGCGCCGGACGCCGCGCAACGCATGCGCTACATCGTCAACGCGCTCGCGTCGCACGAAGTCCACGCGGCGGACTACTACTATCGCCGCGGCGCCTATGTCGCCGCGATCAACCGCGCCCAACTGGCGTTGCGTGAATACAAGAACGCGCCGGCGATCGAAGACGCGCTGCACATCATGATCCTGTCGTACGAAAAGCTGAACAACCAGCAGCTCGCCGACGACACGCGCCGCGTGCTGGCCGGCACCTTCCCCGACAGCCCGTACGTCACTGGCCACGCACGGCCCGGCACGGCCAAATCCTGGTGGCAGTTCTGATGCACCGCTGCTCATCGGCTGAGCGCTGAGACAACCCGCTGAAAACGAAAACGCCACGACCCCGGTCGTGGCGTTTTCGTTTGTGCGCAATTTGTCAGCCGCGCACCGGACTCAATCCCGCTCGAACAACGCGATCGACTCCACGTGCGACGTATGCGGGAACATGTTGACGACGCCCGCGCCCACCAGCCGGTAGCCGGCCTCGTGCACGAGCAGGCCCGCGTCGCGCGCGAGCGTCGCCGGCGCGCACGACACGTAGACGATGCGCTTCGGCAGCGCGCCGTTGCCGCTCTGCGCGATCTCCGCGAGCGCCTTCGCGACGGCAAGCGCGCCTTCGCGCGGCGGATCGATCAGGAACCTGTCGAAGTGGCCGAGCGCGCGCAGGTCGTCGGCGCTGACTTCGAACAGATTGCGGCACGCGAACGACGTATGCCCCGCGACACCGTTCAACTGCGCATTGGCGAGCGCGCGCTGGGTCAACACCTCGCTGCCCTCGATGCCGACCACTTCCCGCGCGATCCGCGCGAGCGGCAGCGTGAAATTGCCGATCCCGCAGAACAGATCGAGCACGCGGTCCGTACGCGCCGGCGCAAGCAGCCGCAATGCGCGACTCACCAGCACACGGTTGATCGCGTGATTGACCTGCGTGAAATCGGTCGGCTTGAACGGCATGCGAATGCCGTATTCGGGCAGCGTGTAATCGAGCTGCGCGTCGAGCGGATAAAGCGGCGTGACCGTGTCCGGGCCGCCTGGCTGGACCCAGAACTGCACCTTGTGCTCGTCGGCGAACTCGCGCAGCACCTGTTCGTCCGCGGCGGTGAGCGGCTCGAGATTGCGTACCACGAGCGCCGTGACCGACGAGCCGACCGCGAGCTCGAGCTGCGGCATGCGATCGTAGATCGACAGCTTGCGGACCATGAAGCGCAGCGGCATCAGCATCGCCGATACATGCGGCGGCAGCACCTCGCAGGTTTTCATGTCGGCGATATAGCTGCTCTTCTTCTCGTGAAAGCCGATGCGCATGCCGCCCCGCTCCGGCAGATAGCGCACCGCGAGGCGCGCGCGATAGCGATAGCCCCAGGACGGCCCGTGAATCGGCCGGAACACCGTTTCAGGGCGCAGCTTCGCGAGATGCCGCAGATTGTCTTCGAGCACGCGCTGCTTGACGGCGACCTGCGCGCGCATCTCGAGGTGCTGCATCGAGCAGCCGCCGCAGATATTGAAATAGCTGCACTTCGGCGTCGTGCGGAGCACGCTTTCGCGGAACACCTGAACGACTTCGGCCTGCTCGAATTTCGGCTTGCTGCGATGCGTCGAATAGCTGACACGCTCGCCCGGCAGCGCGCCTTCGACGAAAACCACCTTGCCTGGCGTACCGTCCTCGCTCTCCGTGCGGCCCACGCCGCGCGCTTCCATATCGAGCGAAACGATTTCGATGACCGGCTCGTTGCCGGTGATGACGAGCGCCGGCGCCGGAGCGGGCTTATGACGCTTCGGCGAGCGACGATGGGGGGCGGTTCGGGACACCTGCGACTTCCTGACAGACCGTGGGGGAAAGGCGAGATTGTAGACGAAGCACCGGGCTTGCCCGCGATCGGGCGCGGACCGGTTGCACCCGCCTCGGAGATCAGCGCTCGAATGACCGCGCGAACTCAGTACTCAGTATTCAGCGTGCGGACTCACTGCGCGAACGCCGCCAGATACTCGGCCCATTGCGGCGCGGTTTCGAGCGCGAGCGCGTTCTTCACCAGATTGATCTCGTCAGCATACTCCGACGGCGAAAACCCGCCGCGCATCAACTGGAAGCGGCAATACAGCAGGTACGTATTGACGACGTCGGTCTCGCAGTAGTTGCGGATTTCCTCGATGCGCCCTTGCTGGAACGCCTGCCACACCTGGCTGCCGTCCATGCCCATCTTGCCCGGAAAGCCGCACATCTTCGCGAGCGCGTCGAGCGGCGCGTTGGCGCGCGCCTGGTACATCGCGAGCACGTCCATCAGGTCGGTGTGGCGCGCGTGGTAGCGGCTGATGTAGTTGTTCCACTTGAAATCGCGGTCGTCCTCGCCGAGGTCCCAGAAACGGTACGCGGGAATGCCGTTGACGAGCGCGCGGTAGTTGAGCACCGGCAGATCGAAGCCGCCGCCGTTCCACGACACGAGCTGCGGCGTGTACTTCTCGATCACGCGGTAGAACGACTGAATGAGTGCTGCCTCGCCGTCCTCGGGCGTGCCGAGCGAGCGCACGCGAAAGCCGTTGTTGTCGCGGAACACGCAGGAAATTGCCGCGACCCGTTGCAGATGATGCGGCAGAAAATCGCCGCCGGTTTTTTCGCGGCGCGCGGCGAACGCGTGCTCGGCGACTTCGGCGTCGCTCATCGACGTGGGCAAATCCTCAAGACGGCGGATGCCGGCAACATCGGGAATCGTCTCGATGTCGAATACAAGAATCGGTGTCATCGGGTTATAGAACGGCGTCCTTGCGAACACCGTTCGAGGCGAAGAAGCGCTTGAGCCGCACGAGTGCTTCCTGTTGGATCTGGCGCACCCGCTCGCGCGTGAGGCCCATTTCGTCGGCCAGCTCCTCGAGCGTGGCGGGCTCGATGTGGTTGAGCCCGAAGCGGCGCTCGATCACATGGCGGTGCTTGTCCGACAGACGCGCGAGCCATGCGCGTGTCAGCGTTTCGAGCTCGCGGTGCTGCACTTCGGCGTCGGGCGACTGGCTCTGGTCGTCGGACAGCAGATCGAGAAGGCTGCTCGCCGGATCGAGATCGAGCGGCGCATCGAGCGACGCGGTGTGCTCGTTCAGCGCGAGGATGTCGGTGACTTCGTCGGTAGTCTTACCGGTCAGATAGGCGATGTCGTCGATGCTCGCATCGCGGCGCTCGGCCGCTTCGCCGGAATTCATCGAGTTCTTCTCGAGATGGCGTTTCGCGCGCAGCACCTGGTTGAGCTCGCGGATCACGTGCACGGGCAGGCGCACGGTACGCGCCTGATTCATGATCGCGCGCTCGATGCTCTGGCGAATCCACCACGTCGCGTAAGTCGAAAAACGGAAGCCGCGCGTCGGATCGAATTTCTCGATGGCATGCATGAGGCCGAGGTTGCCCTCCTCGATCAGATCGAGCAGCGGCACGCCGCGATTCAGATAACCCTTCGCGATGCTGACGACGAGCCGCAGGTTGCGCTCGATCATCACCTGGCGCGCTTCGAACTCGCCGGCCTTGGCAAGACGCGAATATTTCTGCTCTTCCTCGACGGTGAGCAGCGGCTTCACGCTGATACGGTTCAGATAGTGCTGGATTGTGTCGGCCGTGAGCTCGGCCTGCAGCAGCGCGCGAAAATCGTCGGCGTCGGGCACCGCGTCGCCGCCGCTTTCGCGCGCCTCGGCGGCATCGCCCTCTTCGAGGCTGCCCTGGCGTTCGTCGAGATCGCGCTCCTCCACGATCTCTTCTTCCACTTCCGAAGCGCCGCTTTCGTCCACTGCGGCGGACGTGGCTTCGCTGATCTTCTCAGACTCGGCTTGCGGCGGGCGGCGCTTCGATTTCGGCATGATCGTATCGCTTATTGCGGCGGCAAATACTTCAGTGGGTCGACAGGTTTGCCCTGCCGGCGAACTTCGAAATGCAACATCACGCGGTCGGAATCGCTATTGCCCATCTCGGCGATTTTCTGTCCTTTTGTCACCGCGTCCCCCTCTTTTACCATCAAAGTACGGTTGTGTGCATACGCGGTGAGATAAGTTGCATCATGCTTGATGATAATGAGATTGCCGTAACCACGCAGCCCATTTCCGGCATAGACGACCCGGCCATCCGCCGAGGCTTTTACCGCCTCGCCCACCGAGCCGCCAATATTGACACCCTTGTTGGTGGTGTCATTGAACGTGTTGAGCAGCGGGCCGCGCACCGGCCATGCGAACGCGACGTTGCCCGCCGCGGCGCTGCCCGTGTCGTTCGTCGCGGCCGGGTTGACCGGCGCCGCGCCGTTCGCCGCCGCGCTGTTTGCCGCAGTGCTGTTTGCCGCGGTGCCGTTCGGGGCCGCGCCGTACAGCGGCGGCATCGCGGCGCCGACCGTGGCCGGCGCGTTGTTGTTCAGTGGCGCGCTTTGCACCGTCCCGCTGCTGCCAATCGGCGCGGTTGCCACGCCCGGCGTCATCGCCGCGCCGTTCGCGCCGGGCGGCACGACGCGCAGCAACTGGTCGACTTCGATCTGGTTCGGGTTGGTCAGATTGTTCCACGCCGAAATATCGCGGTAATTCTGTCCGTTCTCGAGCGCAATCCGGTACAGCGTGTCGCCCGGCTTCACGCGATAGTAGCCGGGAGGCGGCGGGCCGAGCGGCACGGCCGGTTGCGACGCCGCGCCAGGCGCGGTAGCAAGCGTGCCGCCGCCGGAGAGGTCGACGACGGGCGCCTGGTCGAGCCGGGAGGCACAAGCCGTCATCAACAGGGACAAGGCGAGCACGCACACGCTGCGCTGGGTTACGGTCATTGGGGAATTCGGGGTGGTTCTCTGCATCGCGCGCAACATACTCATCGGTGTCAAATCACTCCGGATTTTAAGGGTACAAAGAAAACGCGATCAAGCTGCGACTCACGCCACTGCGCGGGCCCGACGCGCTCGACCAGCGTCAGCACCTGGCTTTGTCCTTCCTGCGAGCCGACCGGTGCAACCAGACGTCCGCCGATCGCGAGCTGCTCGAGCAGCGCCTGCGGCACGTCGAGCCCGGCGGCCGCGATCACGATCGCGTCGAACGGCGCCGCCGACGGCAAACCGATCCGCCCGTCGCCGTAGTGCAGCCGGATATTCGGAATGCGCAACGGCCGCAAATTCGTCTTCGCGCGCTCGGACAGCGGCTTGATGCGTTCGATCGAGTAAACCTCGCGCGCGACCCGGCTCAGAACCGCTGCCTGATAACCGCAGCCGGTGCCGATCTCGAGCACGTTGTTCAGCTCGCGGCCGGCCGCCGCCAGTTCGATCATCCGCGCGACCACCGAGGGCTTGGAGATCGTCTGGTGATGACCGATCGGCAACGCCGCATCTTCGTAGGCCTGGGCCGCGAGGCCCGGGTCGACGAACAGGTGGCGCGGCACCGCCGCCATCGCGTTCAGCACGCGCTGATCAGTCACGCCATTGGCACGCAGGCGTTCGACCATCCGTTCGCGAACCCGTTCCGAGGTCAGCGCCAATGCGCTGTTCATCGCGCCGACCATGGATCCGCTCGGCGCGGCGTTCGGCGCGGTGGCGCGGTCACCAGCGCGAGGCGCGGGCTTGGCGGTCTGCTGCGATGACGCAGCGCGCGTGCTCTGGCCAGGTGCCTGCGTCGCGGACTTGATCGATTTGACCGGCGGCTTGACTGACGGCTTCGACGCCTGCTTGACAAGTTGCCGCGCCAACGTGCCGGCCGGCGTATTCACCGATGTCGCCGATGTTCTCGCGACCGGCGCGGCCTGCGGCTTCGGCGGCATTGCGCCGCCCAACGCCCCGTTCGCGGCTCCGTTCTGGGCCTTCGCCTGGGGAATCACCTGGGATCGTGGCGCCGGCGCGTTCTGCCCGGCGGCGGACACCCTCGCCTGCGCCCGGCCCGTCGCGCCGCCCTGCGTCGGTCTGGTCGGCTGCTGGCGCGTATTCAGCGCCGCGCTCGCGGCGAGCGCCGCCGCGCGCATTTCACCCGGACGTCCTTCGGGCCGGCGCGGCTCGCGCACCAGGTCCTCGAGACCGAGCGGAAAGCGCTTCGCGCGCTCGCTGGTCATGAAGCGCCGCTGCCGGCACGCAGCCAGTCGCGCGCCGCGGGCAGCATTTGCGTGTAGGTCAGATCGAGCTGCAGCGGTGTGATCGACACGGCGCCGTTGGCGACCGCGTGAAAGTCCGTGCCTTCGCTTGCGTCGCGCGCGCTGCCCGACGCGCCGATCCAGTAGATCGGCTCGCCGCGCGGGTTGGTCTGCCGGATCACCGGCTGCGACGGATGCCGTTTGCCGAGGCGCGTAATCCGCCAGTCGCGCAACTGTTCGTATGGCAGGTTGGGAATATTGACATTCAGCAGCGGATGCCCTGGCAACGGCCGCTCGAGATAATGCGAGACGATTTCGGCGGCGACGCGGGCCGCGTCTTCGAGATGCACCCAGTCTTTATCGACGAGCGAAAACGCGATTGCCGGCACGCCGAACATGATGCCTTCGGTGGCGGCCGCGACGGTGCCGGAGTACAGCGTGTCGTCGCCCATGTTCTGGCCGTTGTTGATGCCGGACACGACGAGATCCGGCGTGTGATCGAGCATGCCGGTCAGCGCGATGTGCACCGAGTCGGTCGGCGTGCCGTTCACATAATAGAAACCGCTGGCGGAACGCAGAACCGACAGCGGCCGCGACAGCGTCAGGGAGTTCGACGCGGCGCTGCAGTTCTGTTCGGGAGCCATCACGGTGACGTCCGCGATCGGCTTGAGCGCTTCGTAGAGCGCGGCCAGGCCAGGCGCCAGATAACCGTCGTCATTGCTGAGTAGGATTCGCATGCGCCGATTGTAACCGAGGAAAGATGGCACGCGAACGACGCCGCCGGCGCGCCCGCGCGCCAGGCACGCGGTGCGTGCGCACAGGCGTTTTTCGCGCGAAGATGCGTGCGAGTCGTCGATGAACCTGCATCATGCGCGCGCCTCGCGCTGTGCGGTGCACTCCGCGGCACCAGGTATGTTGCAATGCGCACCGCAACACGCACTGCAACAAATCGCACGGTCGTTCTGATTGCTTTACACTCGAAAACGTTGCGAACCCTGAACGAATGGAGACACGATGCGCGCGATTCGCTGCAAGCAATATGGGCCGCCCGAGAGCCTGATCGTCGAAAACCTGCCGGACCTCGAACCGCCGCCTGGCCATGTCGTTATCGACGTGAAGGCGGCGGCGGTCAATTTTCCGGACGTGCTGATCATCGAGAACAAATACCAGTTCAAGCCGCCGCTGCCGTTCACACCGGGGTCGGAAGCGGCGGGTATCGTGCGCGCGGTCGGCGCGGGCGTCACGCAGTTCAAGCCGGGCTCGCGCGTGGCCGCGTTCACCGGTTCGGGCGGCTTCGCCGAACAGGCGCTCGCGCCCGCTTCGGCCTGCGTGCCGCTCGAAGACGACGTGCCGTTCGAACTCGCGGCCGCGTTCACGCTCGCGTACGGCACGTCGCATCACGCGGTGGTCGACCGCGGCGCGTTGCAGGCCGGCGAAACGATGCTCGTGCTCGGCGCGGCCGGCGGCGTCGGACTCGCCGCGGTCGAGATCGGCAAGGCGCTCGGCGCGCGCGTGATCGCGGCGGCATCGAGCGACGAAAAGCTCGCGACCTGCGTGAAGCACGGCGCCGATGCGACGATCAACTACAGCACCGAAGATCTGCGCGAACGCATCAAGGCGCTCACCGACGGCCAGGGTCCCGACGTGATCTACGACCCGGTCGGCGGCGTGTACGCGGAACCGGCGTTTCGCAGCATCGGCTGGCGCGGGCGCTATCTGGTCGTCGGCTTCGCGAACGGCGAGATTCCGAAGCTGCCGCTCAATCTGATGCTGCTCAAGGGCGCGAGCGTGGTCGGCGTGTTCTGGGGGGACTTTGCGAAGCGCGAACCGCGGCGCAATCACGCGGCGTTCGACCAGATGGTCGGATGGATTCGCGAAGGCAAGCTGAAGCCCTACGTGTCCGCGCGTTATTCGCTCGACGACACCGGCCGCGCATTGCGCGACATGGCCGAGCGCCGCGTGATCGGCAAGGTCGTGATTACGCCTTGATCGCAAAAACGGCGGGAAGCCTGAAAGCTGTTTTCAGACTTCGCGCCGTTCGTGATGGAGGTTCGCGCTTGATGCGACGTGAGCGGGCGCCGCGTAACCAGCAAACAACACTCACAGCTTCTCGGTATCCCCGCTGCGCGGCTGCCATTTCATCAAACGCCGCTCCGCCATTCCGACAATCGCGTCGAGAATCAGCGCGAACGCGGTCAGCACCAGAATCCCCGCGAACACGGTGTTGATATCGAACGTGCCTTCGGCCTGCAGGATCAGATAGCCGACGCCGCGCGCCGAGCCCAGATACTCGCCCACCACCGAGCCGACGAACGCGAGGCCCACCGACGTATGCAGGCTCGAAAACACCCAGCTCATCGCGCTCGGCAAATAGACGAAGCGCAGCAACTGCTTGCGGTTCGCGCCGAGCATCCGCGCATTCGCGAGCACGACCGGGCTGACTTCCTTCACGCCCTGATAGACGTTGAAGAACACGATAAAGAACACGAGCGTGACGCCGAGCGCGACCTTCGACCAGATACCGAGACCGAACCACACGCCGAAGATCGGCGCGAGAATCACGCGCGGCATCGAGTTCGCGGCCTTCACGTACGGATCGAACAGCGCGCTCGCGAGCGGCGCGAGCGCGAGCCACAGGCCGATGCCGAGCCCGATCGCGGTGCCGAACACGAACGCGAGCACGGTCTCGACGAGCGTGACCCACAGATGCAGATAGATCTCGCCGCCCGTGAACCATTCCCAGATCCGCTGCAACACCTTTTGCGGCTCGCCGAAGAAGAACGCGGCCTTGTTCGGGTCATCGAAATAGAACGGCGGCAGCAGCGTCGGGCTGGTCAGCACGTACCAGAGCACGAAGCACAGCACGAGCAGCAGCCATTGCCAGATCACCAGATTCGCCCGGCTCGGGCGCAACGTCTTCCACATGACTTGGTTTGCCTTGGACGATGATTGAACGCGTCTTCTTTTTTCATGCGCATGCGTCGATGCGCGGCACGCTTAAACAGCGGTCAGTTGCTGCTGATAACCCTTGAGCACTTCATCGCGCAATACGCTCCAGATCTGCGCATGCAATTCGACGAAACGGGCATGCGAGCGGATTTCGGCGACGTCGCGCGGACGCGGCAAATCGATCCGGAATTCGCCGATCGGATGCGTGCCCGGTCCCGCCGACAGCACGACCACCCGATCCGACATCGCGATCGCCTCATCCAGATCGTGCGTGATGAACAGCACCGCCTTGCGCCTCGCGGCCCACAGATCGAGCAGTTCGTTTTCCATCAGTTGACGCGTTTGAATGTCCAGCGCCGAAAACGGCTCGTCCATCAGAATGATGTCGGGATCGAGAATCAGCGTCTGCGCCATCGCGACGCGCTTGCGCATGCCGCCCGAGAGCTGATGCGGATAGCGGTCGCCGAAGCCGCCCAGGCCGACGCGCTTCAACCACTCTTCCGCTCGCGCGCGCGCGTCGGCGGTCGGCACGCCGTGAAACGACAGCCCGGCCATCACGTTATCGAGCGCCGAGCGCCACGGCATCAACGCATCGGCCTGGAACATGTAGCCCGCGCGGCGATTCAGGCCAGTGAGCGGCTCGCCGAACACGCTGACCGTGCCCGCCGACGGTTGCAGCAGACCCGCGCCGACGTTCAGCAGCGTGGACTTGCCGCAGCCGGTCGGACCGACCACCGACACGAACTCGCCCGGCTCGATGCGCAGCGTCGTGTCCTGGACCGCCGTGTAGCGCTGCGAGCGGTTGTCGCGCGCGGTGAACGTGCAGGTGATGTTTTCGAGCGCCAGGGCTGCAACGGTCATCGTTCGGCTCGCTTCGGGAATCGGATTCGGGGGAATGGCGGCGGCGACTGGAACGGACGCGACATGTTGCCTTTGTCGGCGTCCTGCCCGATGCGCCGCCGCGCCGCCATGTTTATGCCTTGACGGTCGCCAGCGCCTTCTTCACGAAGTCGTTGGTCCACGTCTTCGACAGATCGATCTGCGCGTTCTGGATGACCGGATCGAAGGCCTTCAGCGTCTTCAGCGAGGTCGCGGGACCGTCCGCGGGCATCATGCCGTCGGGCGACATCGCTTCACGCACGTGCTGCCACGCGTCGAGATAGAGCGCGCGGTCGCCGAGCAGATAGCTCTCCGGCACCGTGTTGATCAGCTCGCTGCCGCTCGCGTTCTGCAGCCACTTGAGCGCGCGCACCATCGCATTGGTGAGTGCCTGCGTGGTGTTCGGGTTCTTCGTGATGAACGCCTGCGACGCGTACAGGCAGCCCGCCGGCATGTCGCCGCCGAACACGCTGTGCGTGTCGGCGAGCGTGCGCGTATCCGACACGACGCGCACGTCGCCCGCGCGCTCGAGGCGCGTCACGACCGGATCGAGATTGGCGATCGCATCGATCTGCCCGGACTGCAGCGCGGCAATCGCGCCGGCGCCCGCGCCCACGCCGATGAACGCGACATCCTTCGGACTGAGGCCGGCTTTCGCGAGCACGAAGCTCGCCATGATCGACGTCGACGAACCCGGCGCGGTCACGCCGATCTTTTTGCCCTTCAGATCGGCGATCGACTTGTAGTTCGGCACGGTCTTCTTCGACACCGCGAGCACGATCTGCGGCGCGCGTCCCTGCAACACGAATTCGCGGAAAAACTGCTTTTGCGCCTGCAACAGCAGCGTGTGTTCGAACGCGCCGGAAACCACGTCCGCGCTGCCGCCCACCGCGGCTTTCAGCGCCTGCGAGCCGCCGGCGAAATCGGAAATGTCGACCTCGAGGCCTTCGTCCTTGAAGTAATTGCGCCGCTCGGCAATCGTGAGCGGCAGGTAGTAGAACAGGTTCTTGCCGCCGACCGCGATCGCGACTCTGGTGGTCTCGGGTTTGCCCTGCGCGAAAGCGAACGGCGTGGCCGCCAGCGTGGCGCCCGCGAGCGCGGCGCCGCCGGCAAGGAAGGTTCTGCGTTGCATGGTCTGTCGTCTCCAGATTTTTGTGGTCCGGCTTTTTTGGCGCCCGTTTTGCGCTGTTGCACTACGTTCGTGCACGGCGCTTTTCTGCCCATCGCGCGGCGCGGCTCGCGCGTCAGACTATCTGTTGCGCGTGCAACCTTGCGATGCCGTCAGCATCATAACCTAGTGATTGAAGGACTTCATCGGTATGTTCACCCAGTTCGGGCCCCAGCCAGCGGGTCTCGCCCGGCGTCGCCGAGAGTTTCGGCGTGACGCCGGGCAGCGTAATTTCCTTGCCGTCCTGCCACTTGAAGCGCTGGATCATCTGCCGCGCGAGGTACTGCGGATCGGTGAACATGTCCGCGACGCTGTAGATGCGGCCCACCGGCACGTCGGCCGCGTTCAGCACCGCGAGCGCTTCGTCGATCGTACGCGTGGAAAGCCATGCGGCGATCGCGGCGTCGATTTCCCGCGTACGCGGCACACGGCCGTCGTTGTGCGCGAGCGCCGGATCGTTCGCGAGATCGTCGCGTTTGATCGCGATCATCAGGCGCCTGAAAATCGGATCGCTATTGCCGCCGATCACGATGCTGCCGTCGCGGCACGGATACGTATTCGAGGGCACGATGCCCGGCAGCGACGCGCCGGTGCGCTCGCGCACCATGCCGTACACGCCGTACTCGGGCACCACGCTTTCCATCATGTTGAAGACGGCCTCGTACAGCGCGACGTCGACGACCTGCCCGTTGCCGCCGTTCACCTGCCTGTGATGCAGCGCCATCAGCGCGCCGATCACGCCGTGCAGCGCGGCGATCGAATCGCCGATCGAAATGCCGATGCGCGGCGGCGGCAGATCCGGATAGCCGGTGATATGGCGCAGGCCGCCCATCGATTCGGCGATCGCGCCGAAACCGGGCCGGTCGCGATACGGTCCCGTTTGCCCATAGCCGGACAGACGCACCATCACGAGGCCGGGGTTTTCGGCCGACAGCACGTCATAGCCAAGACCCAGTTTCTCGAGCAGGCCCGGGCGGAAGTTCTCGACGACGATATCCGCCTCCTTCGCGAGGCGCCGCACGATCTCCTTGCCTTCCTCGGCCTTCAGATTGATCGTGACGGATTTCTTGTTGCGCGCCTGCACGGCCCACCACAGCGACGTGCCGCCGACTTCCGGATACAGCTTGCGCCATTTGCGCAGCGGATCGCCGCCCTTGGGGTCTTCGATCTTGATGACGTCGGCGCCGAATTCGCCGAGAAAACGCGCGGCGAACGGCCCGGCGATCAGCGTGCCGAGCTCTAGCACCTTGACGCCGGCGAGCGGGCCGCGTGCGTCTTGCGGCGCGGCGCTCGCGCCTGATTCGGGGGTGGCGCTCATGAGTCTCCTCTATTCTGGTTCTGGTACTGATGACGGTCTGGCCGTGCGGCGCTCCGGCATGCTCGCGCGCGCAGCGACGCGCGGCCCGCGCACGACGCACAATAAATCACGACAAACGCTACCCGCGCTACATCGAACGGCGATCGAGCATCGCGCGCGCGATCGTGCCCGCGTCGACGTACTCGAGTTCGCCGCCCACCGGTACGCCGCGCGCGAGACGCGTGACCGTGAGCCCGCGCGCCTTGAGCGTCTGCCCGAGGTAATGCGCGGTGGCCTCGCCTTCGTTGGTGAAATTGGTGGCGAGCACGACTTCCTTGACGACGCCGTCCGACGCGCGCTTCACGAGCCGGTCGAAATGGATCTCCTTCGGGCCGATGCCGTCGAGCGGACTGAGCCGGCCCATCAGCACGAAATAGAGACCGCGATAGGTCATCGTCTGTTCGAGCATGATCTGGTCGGCCGGCGTTTCGACGACGCACAGCAGCGACGGATCGCGCTCCTCGTCGAGGCAGACCTCGCAGATCTGCGCTTCGGTAAATGTGTTGCACTTTTCGCAATGGCGCAGATGCTCGGTGGCGAACAGCAGCGAGCGGCCGAGCTTTTCGGCACCTTCGCGATCGTGCTGCATCAGGTGATACGCCATGCGTTGCGCGGACTTGGGCCCGACACCGGGCAGCGCGCGCAGCGCTTCGACGAGCGCCGACAGGGCGGAGGGTTGTTTCATGCGGATCGGCGTCGAAGTGGATGGGGCTCGGGTGGGCAGATCGGGGCATAGCAACATTCGAGCCGTGTTTTGACACGGTTGCGGCGCTTTCGCGTCTGGCCTGCACTTTCTTCGGTGCTTTCGGTGCTTCGGCCTGTGCGCGTCGCGGGTGCGTCCAGCATTGCCGTTCACACCGCGGCGATAAGCGCCGCGGCGTTCGCCCTCGCTACAGCAGGCTCAGAACGGCAGCTTGAAGCCCGGCGGCAGCGGCAGACCCGCGGTCATGCCGCCCATCTTTTCCTGGGCGGTCGCCTCGGCCTTGCGCACCGCGTCGTTGAACGCGGCGGCGACGAGATCTTCGAGCATGTCCTTGTCGTCGGCGAGCAGGCTCGGGTCGATCGACACGCGGCGCACGTCGTTCTTGCAGGTCATCGTCACCTTGACGAGACCGGCGCCCGACTGCCCCTCGACTTCGATCTGCGCGAGTTGCTCCTGCATCTTCTTCATGTTTTCCTGCATCTGCTGGGCTTGCTTCATCAGCCCGGCGAGTTGGCCTTTCATCATGGACGTGCTCCTTCTATCTGGATAGCGTGAAATCTGGGATTCCGGCGCCGTGCTGGGACGCCGCCGCGAACCGGTGGATCAGTGGGCCGGCGACGCACCGTTCGGGGCGGCGTCCAGGGTAATCGGGCGGATCGAGCCCTGCACGATAGTCGCGCCGAACTCGCGAATCAGCGACTGTACGAACGGATCGGCGCTGATCTCGCGCTCGGCTTCCTGCTGGCGCCGCGCGCGCAGCGCGGCGTCGTGCGCGGCGGCGGTGCGGCGCGCCGGGCCGACCTCGACCTGCACGTCGACGTTCTGGCCGAGCCGTTCGACGAGCGCCGCCTTCAGTTTAGCGACCTGCGATGCTTCCGCGTATTGCGGCACCGGCACGTTCAGCTTCAGCGTGCTGCCTTCGAGCGCCATCAGTTCGCTGTTGAACGCAAGCTGATACGAAATGCCCTTCAACGGCAGATCGACGGCAAGCGCGGGCCAGTCGCCGGTGAAGCCGAGCGGATCGAGCGGCACGGCGGGCGGCAGCGGGCGTGTGTCGACGGCCGGCGCGGGCGCGGCGGCCCTGGCTGCCGTGGCGGCGGGCCCACCCATGCGGACGTCGTCGGGACCGTGGTCGAATACCGGCACGAAGTTGTCGTCCGGCGGGCCGAAGTAGCCGTCGTCCGCGGCGGAAAGCGGCATGTAGTCGTCGGGCGGCATGTCGTCCCAGGGCGGGATGGACGAGCCGTCCTGTTGTGAGCCGCTGTCCGCGCTCCGCGCGGGGGATGGCCGCGCGGCGGCGTCAGCGGTTTCTTGCGGCGCGCGGCGGGATGCACCGGGCGTCGGGACCGGGACGACCACGCGCGGCGCCGCGGGTTTCGGGGTGGCGGCCGCCGCCGGATTCGCGGCTGCCGTTGCATTCGCGCGGCCACGGTCGGAGGACACTTTCTGGCCGGCGTTGCGCAACACGTTGAGTGCGGCGCTCGCACCGCTTGTCCGGCGGGGCGCGGGATCGGCCTGGGCTGGTATCGGTGCGGCTTGCGGCAGCTGCTCCGGCTCTTCTCCCGGCGATTCGGCGGCTTGCTCCGCGCTCGCGAGCGCGGCGGTTGCGGGTGAATCCGGCGCGGTCGCGAGTGCGGTATCGGCGTTTTCGTTCGAGGAAAGCGCGTTCCCGCCTGCAACGGCGGCGCCCTCACTAACAGGCGCGTCTTCCCAGGGAGCCAACGGGCGCTCCACGGCAGCGGCAGGCGGCGCATTGGCAGCGGCGCTCACCGGCTTCGTATCATCGCCCACTGCCTGCGCCGGTTCGCTGACGCTTGCGGCTCCGACATCGAGAGATCCCGGCGTCGCCTTGTCTTGCACAGCATCGGCACCGACATCGGCAACAGGTTGCGCGGCGGCATGCACCGCGTCGCGCCCGCTCGCGAGAGGCGGCAGCGGCGCGGCCGTTGCCGTCGCTGTTGCCGCCGACCCCGACGGCGCGCGCAACGCAGCGACCGTCGGCGCGCCGGAGCGCTTCGCCGCGGCACCGGATGCGCCGGTCTGCGACCCAGCCCCCGTCGCGGCGCCGCCCCGAGGCGCCCGCGCGAACGCGCGCAGGCGCCGCCGCGTCATGGTGTAAACGGCGTATTCATCGGGCGCGAGACCCAGCTCGCTTCGGCCGATCGTCGTAATCTGATAGAACAGTTGCACCTGTTCGGCGCTCAGCGTGTCGGCGAAGCGGCGCAGATCGGCCGCCTCCGGCCATTCGTCGAGCACCGACGACGGCGCGAACTGCGCCCACGCGATTCGATGCAGCAGGCTCGCCAGATCCTGCAGCGCCGTCGAAAACGACAGGCTGCGCAGCGCCATCTCGTCGGCAACCGCCAGCACCGCGGCGCCGTCTCCCTGCGCGAGCGCGTCGAGCAGCCGGATCAGATAGCTTTGATCGAGCGCGCCGAGCATGCCGCGCACCGCATCCTCGCTGACCTGGTTTGCCGAATAGGCGATCGCCTGATCGGTCAGCGATAGCGCATCGCGCATCGAGCCGTCGGCCGCGCGCGCGAGCAGACGCAGCGCCTGCGCGTCGAACGGCACGTTCTCTTCGCCGAGAATGCGCTCGAGGTGCGACACGATATGGCCGGCCGGCATCTGTTTCAGATTGAACTGCAGACAGCGCGACAGCACCGTGACCGGAATCTTCTGCGGATCGGTCGTCGCGAGAATGAACTTGACGTGCGGCGGCGGCTCTTCCAGCGTCTTCAGCATCGCGTTGAAGGCGTGGTTCGTGAGCATGTGCACTTCGTCGATCATGTAGACCTTGAAGCGCGCGTCGACCGGCGCATATACCGCGCGCTCGAGCAGCGCGGCCATTTCATCGACGCCGCGATTGCTCGCCGCGTCCATCTCGACGTAATCGACGAAGCGCCCTTCGTCGATCTCCCGGCACGCACGACAGACGCCGCACGGCGTCGAGGTCACGCCGGTCTCGCAGTTCAGTGCCTTGGCGAAGATGCGCGACAGCGTGGTCTTGCCGACGCCGCGCGTGCCTGTAAACAGATACGCATGGTGCAGACGGCCGCCGTCGAGCGCATGGGTGAGCGCGCGCACCACGTGCTCCTGTCCGACGAGCGAAGCGAAATCCTTCGGCCGCCATTTGCGTGCGAGAACTTGATAGGTCATCTGGAAATTGTATCAGTAACAATGGCGCCAAAAACCGAATCGGGATGGCGCGCGAACGCATGCTGCTTTGCCGGAGCAAGCTGACGGAACGACACAAAGTTCGGCTAATAACGGATCGGGCGCGCACGATACCGCCGCGACAATGTTCCGGAGGAACACGACGAACGACGAATGCGGAAGCTGGGAGTAATTGCAGGAAACCGCGAAGAAAAAAGGAAGGTGACGAGCCCGACCCTCGGCACTGGTGGAAAACGGCTGTGGCTGCTTCGTTCCCGACCTGACCAGGTTGACCATCCCTCCATGCGAGGAGGCCCGTCACGAAGGATTCTATCATCGCCCGCCTGATCGCGCGACTGTTAATACGAGCAAACCCGATCGACACGCCCACTCGGGCACCCTGCGCCACTTCCCGTCTTCTTCATATCTATATAGACAGACGAACGTTCCGTGGCCACGTCCGCGCGTCACTTGAGTTCGCCATGGCCGCCACCAATTACGCTCCATCGCGATATCCCGACGTGACAGGAACCGGCCGGCGCTTCACGTGCAGCCATTGGCCCCACTGCCCTGCCGAGTACTATCGCCCATCGGCAACGCATAGCGAATTAAGCTACACTGCCAGTTGGATGACCCGCGAACGGGAGCCTTTCCGCGTATTTCATGAAAATCCGGCGCTTTTATGGATTTTCGCGGACATGATCGGCAAGACTCCGGATGCGGCAAAACGAACGGAAATTTCCCCGTTTTTGATGTATCGTGGCGAGCAATTCAGGCGGGCCTCGAACCGATAGAGGTATTCATAAATGAGCGAACAAATCAAGCATATTAGCGACGCATCGTTCGAACAGGACGTCGTGAAATCCGATAAACCCGTGTTGCTCGATTTCTGGGCCGAATGGTGCGGCCCGTGCAAGATGATCGCGCCGATCCTCGACGAAGTCGCGAAGGATTATGCGGATCGCCTGCAAGTCGCGAAAATCAATGTCGATGAGCATCAGTCGACACCGGTCAAGTTTGGCGTGCGCGGCATCCCCACGCTGATCCTTTTCAAGAACGGCGCTGTCGCCGCGCAGAAAGTCGGCGCATTGTCGAAGTCGCAACTCACCGCGTTCCTCGACGGCAACCTGTAATACCCCGCCGCGGTGCTTGTGGATTCGAACCAATCCGCAAGCGCGTGAGATCGAGCGCAGCAGGCTGGGCAAAACAGCCGCGCTCACCAAAGAAGCGTGTTGTCAGCCGGCAACACGCTTGACGACAAAGATGCCATGCCGCCGCACTGACGGAAATTGGCGTGTGCTATGCTAGAATCCGCAAAACGTCGAAAAGACGTGTAAGTCTTTGAGCGTTCCGCTCACCCTCCTCCCAGATTCCATTTCGTCGCACCTTCTCCTGCGGGTTCTCCGTATGCATTTATCCGAGCTTAAGACTCTGCACGTGTCCCAATTGATCGAGATGGCCAATGGCCTCGAGATCGAAAGTGCGAACCGCCTGCGCAAGCAGGAACTGATGTTCGCCATTCTAAAAAAACGAGCCAAAGCGGGCGACACGATCTTCGGCGACGGCACACTCGAAGTGCTGCCGGACGGCTTCGGTTTCCTGCGTTCGCCGGAGACCTCCTACCTCGCCAGCACGGACGACATTTACATCAGCCCGTCGCAAATCCGCCGTTTCAATCTGCATACGGGTGACACGATCGAAGGCGAAGTGCGCACGCCGAAAGACGGCGAGCGCTATTTCGCGCTGGTGAAGGTCGACAAGGTCAACGGCCAGCCGCCGGAGGCCTCGAAGCACAAGATCATGTTCGAAAACCTGACGCCGCTGCACCCGAACAAGGTGCTGCTGCTCGAACGTGAAATGCGCGGCGAAGAAAACGTCACGGGCCGCATCATCGACATGATTGCGCCGATCGGCAAGGGCCAGCGCGGCCTGCTCGTCGCATCGCCGAAGTCGGGCAAGACCGTGATGCTTCAGCACATCGCCCACGCGATCAAACAGAACCATCCGGACATCAAGCTGTTCGTGTTGCTGATCGACGAACGCCCGGAAGAAGTGACGGAAATGCAGCGCTCGGTGGCCGGCGAAGTGATCGCCTCGACGTTCGACGAACCCGCCGCGCGTCACGTGCAGGTCGCCGAAATGGTGATCGAGAAGGCCAAGCGCCTCGTCGAAATGAAGAACGACGTCGTCATTCTGCTCGATTCGATCACGCGTCTCGCGCGCGCCTACAACACCGTCGTGCCTGCTTCGGGCAAGGTGCTGACCGGTGGTGTCGATGCGAACGCATTGCAGCGTCCGAAGCGCTTCTTCGGCGCGGCGCGCAACATCGAGGAAGGCGGATCGCTCACCATCATCGGCACCGCGCTGATCGAAACCGGCAGCCGCATGGACGATGTGATCTACGAAGAGTTCAAGGGCACCGGCAACATGGAAGTGCATCTCGAACGCCGTCTTGCCGAGAAGCGTGTCTACCCGTCGATCAACCTGAACAAGTCGGGCACGCGCCGCGAAGAACTGCTGATCAAGCCCGAAGTGCTGCAGAAAATCTGGGTACTGCGCAAATTCATCCACGACATGGACGAAGTCGAATCGATGGAATTCCTGCTCGACAAGATCCGTCAGACGAAGAGCAACTCCGAGTTCTTCGACATGATGCGTCGTGGCGGCGGCAGCTAACGCGTGACGCTGGCGTTGGCCGCATCGGCCAATCGCTGTACGAATTGAAAAACCGCTCGTTATCGACGAGCGGTTTTTTTTTCGCCCGCGACCCGCGCACTTGCCCGGTGCGCCGGGTCATCGCCACGTCGCCGCGCTCTAACATGTACGTGAACGTACACGTTAGAGTACAATGTCGGCAATCGGCTCGAACGCACCCCACGCCCATCACCGTCATGTCAAAGGATTCCCCCGCGCTATTGACCGTGCGCGACGCCGCCGAACGGCTCGGCGTCACCCCGCGCACGCTGAAGTACTACGAGGAACGCGGCCTCGTATCGCCGACGCGCAGCGAAGGCCGCTACCGTCTCTACGACGAGGAAGACCTGAAGCGCTTTGCGCGCATTCTGCGTCTGCGCTCGCTCGGCTTCTCGCTGCACGGCATCACCGAAATGCTCAAGCGGCCGCTCGAACCGGTCGACGGCGGGCATCGTTTTTCGACCGAGTCGCTGCAGCAGATTCGCGACGCGATCGCCCAGCAGGTCGAAGCACTCGATGCCCGCATCGAAGCGATGCGCCGCGAACTCAAGGAGGCGCAGAAGCTGCGCGCGGAACTGAGCCCCGATCTCGATTATCTGGAGCGGCGTCTCGCCGGCGAAAACGCCGACAAGCTGCTCGAACAGCGCCGCAACGCGCTGGCGAAAACGGCAAAGGTAGCCGGCGCGGCGGACGCGACACCCGCCAAACGTGTCGGCAAATCACGCACCGATGTGCCGGGCAACGCGTCATGAACACCGCGTCATCCCGTGCCGCGTGGTTCAGCGTCGACAAACTGCGCGGCGACTTTTTCCCGTGGGTGCTCGCGGTCGTCACCGGTCTCGACTATTTCGACAACGCGATCTTCTCGTTTTTCGCGAGCTATATCGCGGGCGGCATCAATGCATCGCCCGATGAGCTCGTGTGGGCGTCGAGCGCCTACGCGGTCGCGGCGGTGCTCGGCATCCTGCAACAGGAATGGTGGGTCGAACGCTTCGGCTACCGGCGCTACGTGGCCGGCTGCATGCTGCTCTATTCGGCGGGCGCGGCAGCGGCGGCGCTCAGCGAATCGTCGATCGAACTCGCGCTCGCACGCGGCTTCCAGGGCTACTTCATCGGTCCGATGATGGGCACCTGCCGCATCCTGATCCAGATGAGTTTCACCCCGCAGCAACGGCCCGCGGCCACGCGTGCGTTTCTGCTGCTGATCGTGCTGTCCAGCGCGCTCGCGCCGCTCGTCGGCGGCCAGTTGGTCGCGTATTTCGACTGGCGCGCGCTGTTCGCGTGCACGGCGCCGGCCGGCGTGCTGTTCGCGGTGCTGGCGCTGCTGGCTCTGCCCGACGCCGGCAACCGGCTGCCCGAAGAGCGCGGCTCCGCGCATTTCTGGCCATATCTGATCTTCGCATTCGCGCAGGGCGCGCTGCAGATCGTGATGCAGCAGGTGCGCTTCCAGTTGTTCAGCACGTCACCGGCACTGATCCTGCTGACGCTCGCCGGCTTTGTCGCGCTCGGCTGGTTCGCGTATCACCAGTGGCATCATCCCGCGCCGCTCGTGCGTCTGCATGCGTTGCGCGAGAAGGTCTTCCAGGTCGGCCTCGTGCTGTACATGTTCTATTACTACATGACGACCGTGTTCAGCTATCTGATCTCGCGCTTTCTCGAGAGCGGCCTCGGCTATCCGATCGAGAACACCGGGCGGCTCGTCGGCGTCACGTCGCTGATTTCGGCGAGCACGCTGTTCATCTATCTGCGCTACGCCAAACTGCTGCCACGCAAGAAATGGATCATCGTGCCGGGCTTCGCGGTCGCCGCGTTCGCCGCCGCGTGGATGACGCGCATGTCGCCGGGCGTCGGCGAAGCGGCGCTGATGGTGCCGCTGCTGTTGCGCGGCCTGCTGTTGCTGTTCATCGTGCTGCCGGTCGCGAATCTGACCTTCCGCATCTTCGCGATCGAGGAATTCACGCACGGCTACCGCCTGAAGAACATCGTGCGGCAATTGACGATCTCGTTCGCGACGGCGTCGGCCATCATCGTCGAACAGCATCGGCAGGCGCTGCATCAGAGTCGCCTCGCGGAGTCCGTGAATCCGTACAATCCAGTGTTCCAGAACACGCTCGCGACGCTGACGAGAAGCTTTGCCGCCGCCGGCCACGCAGCGTCCGAAGCACATGCGCTCGCGGTCGCGTCGATCAGCCGGACCGTCGCGCAGCAGGCGAGCTTTCTGGCTTCGCTCGACGGCTTCTATTTCCTGATCGGCGTCGCGATATGCGGCGGCCTGTTCGCCGCGTGGCAAAAACAGATCGACTAGAGGTGTGATCAAGCATGCTCTCGAAACTCACGCACTGGCTGGGCACGCGCCGCCGCGAGCGCGCGCTGCGCGACTATGCGATCGACGAACCGCTGTGGCAGGCGACGCTCGCCGGCCTGCCGTTTCTCGCGCATCTCGACGCACCCGATCTCGCGCGGCTGCGTGAACTGACGAGCCTCTTCATCGCGCAGAAGGAGTTCTCGACCGCGCACGAACTCGAGCTGACCGACGCGATGACGGTCGGGATCGCCGCGCAGGCCTGCCTGCCGGTGCTGAACCTGAGCCTCGATCTGTACCGCGGCTGGGTCGGCGTGATCGTTTATCCGGGCGAGTTCGTGATTCGCAAGACCGTCGAGGACGAAGACGGCGTCGTGCACGAAGTCGAGCACGATGCGAGCGGCGAGGCGTGGGAAGGCGGCCCGGTGGTGCTGTCGTGGGAAGACGCGCAGATGACGGACGGCACCGACGCGTATAACGTCGTGATCCACGAGTTCGCGCACAAGATCGACATGCTGAACGGGGAAGCGGACGGCCACCCGCCGCTGATGCGCCGCTGGCACGCGCCGCTCGACACTCAGGCATGGGCGGATGTGTTCGATCACGCATACGACCACTTCTGCGCGAAAGTCGACGCGGTGCCCGAGCGCCGCTGGGCGCGCTTCGAGCGCGAATCGCTGATCGACCCGTACGCGGCGGATCATCCGTCGGAATTTTTTGCCGTCTGCAGCGAGGCGCTGTTCGTGAAACCACAGGCGTTCGAGGCGCAGTATCCGGAGCTATACCGGCTGCTCGCGCGCTATTATCGACAGGACCCGGCGCGCGTGGGTTTGACGTTCGCGCCGGTTTGACGGCGGCGCCTTCGCGAATCTTCGGGCTGGGCGATGAATCGTCGGCCGCGCGTCAAGCCAGGCCCCGCAGCCCGCCCCCGATAGAAACCGCTGGCAGAAAAATCGCCAAGCGACTGATTTTCTGGCATAATCGCCGTTTTCGACCGTAGGCAAGTGGCTCGCGCCTGAAGGCAGTCCAATTCAAGGCTGCACGCGGGTTGGCTACCGCCAGATTAAAGGAAAGACCATGAAAGAAGGCATTCACCCGGATTACCGCGAAGTCCTGTTCGTCGACATGTCGAACGACTTCAAGTTCGTGACGCGCTCCACCATCCAGACGCGCGAAACCGCCGAATTCAACGGCAAGACCTACCCGCTCGCGAAGATCGAAGTGTCGTCGGAATCGCATCCGTTCTACACCGGCCAGCAGAAGATCATGGACACGGCCGGCCGCGTCGAGAAGTTCAACAAGAAGTTCGGCGCACGCGCTTCGGGCAAGGCAGCAGCAAAGTAATCTCCGCATCGTCGCCGGTCCCGAGCCGGTAGCGAAGCAGACAAAAAAGGGCAGCGCGAGCTGCCCTTTTTTGTCGCCCGCGCAAGCCCGACGTTTGCATGACCCACTGCGCAAAACGCAGGCGCGTACCCGATACGCCGCGCATCCGCGGCGCCGTGTTACAGCTTTCGCAACGACGTTGCCGGTCGTTACCGGCCGTGACGGGCATCGCGCGGCACGACTACAATGCCGGATGCTCCAGACGGGACCTTCCGGCCGGATCCACCGCCCGGCCCCCGGCCGCATTGCTTATCCAATATCCACACACCGCATGAGACCTGTCGTTCGCCTCACTGCCTCAGCGACCAGTGCATTGCCGCGCTGGCTGCTGCTGACCATCTGTATCGTCTACGCGTCGTTTGGCCTGTTCGGCCGCGATCCGTGGAAGAACGAGGACGCAGCCGGCTTCGGTGTGATGTGGACGATGGCGAACGGCGGCGCCCACGACTGGCTGCTGCCGAACCTCGTCGGCAAATATCTGACCGAGGACGGTCCGCTCGGCTACTGGCTCGGCGCCAGCGCGATCCGCGCGCTCGCGCCGTGGGTCGACGCGAGCAACGCGTCGCGCGTGTTCACCGGCCTGCTGTTCTGCGCGGGCTGCGCGTTCGTCTGGTATGCCGCGTATCTGCTCGGCCGGCGCGCCGAAGTGCAGCCATTCAAATATGCGTTCGGCGGCGAGCCGGAACCGCGCGACTACGGCCGCACGCTCGCCGACGGCGCGCTGCTGATCCTGCTCGCCTGCTTCGGCCTCGCCGAGCGCGGCCACGAAACCACCCCGCAACTCGCGCAGTTCGTCTGCATCGCGATGCTCGTGTACGGCCTCGTGCGCATGATCGACAAGCCGATCCAGGGCGCGCTGATCTGGGGTCTCGCGATCGGTCTCGTCACGCTCGCGAGCAGCCCGGTGCTGGTCGGCGCGCTGCTGCTCGGCACGCTCGCGATGACGCTGATCGTGCGCGAAACGCGTTCGCGCTGGCTGCTGCTCGCCGGGCTGCCGGTCGCGCTCGTGCTCGCCGTCTCATGGCCGATCGCCGCGCTCGCCGCCTTTCCCGGCGACGCCGTCTGGTATCTGAACCAGTGGGTGCATGTGAGCCTGAGCTCGTTCGCGGGGCCGCCCGGCTCGGTCGCCGCGTATGCGCTGAAAAATCTGCCGCTCTTTACATGGCCCGCATGGCCGCTCGCGCTGTGGTCGTGGTTTAGCTGGAAGGGACTGCGGCGCGGGCCGCACGTGGCAATTCCGCTGTCGGTGATCGGGCCGCTGTTCGTGCTCGTCGTGCTGCAAAGCCACCAGTCGAACCGGCTCTATATGCTGCTGCTGCCGCCGCTCGCGGTGCTGGCCACCTTCGCGCTGCCGACCCTCAAGCGCGGCGCGATCAACGCGATCGACTGGTTCGCGCTGCTCAGCTTCACGATTCTCGGCAGCTTCGTGTGGCTCGTGTACGTGGCCGGTCTCACCGGTTTTCCGCATCCGCTCGCGCGCAACCTCGCGCGGCTCGCGCCGGGCTTCGTGCCGCAGTTCAAGATTCTGTCGTTCGTCTGCGCGGTGGCCGTGACCGTGTGCTGGTTCATGCTGGTGCGCTGGCGTCTCGCGCGTCATCCGAAGGTGCTGTGGCGCAGCGTCGTGCTGTCGAGCGCCGGCACGACGCTGATGTGGGTGCTGCTGATGACACTGTGGCTGCCGGTCGTCAACTACAGCCGGACCTATCGCGACGTCGCGCAGCAGATCGCGAGCCATCTGCCCGAGGACTACACCTGCATCGCGCCGGTACGGCTCGGCAATGCGCAGATCGCGACCTTCGCCTATTTCGGCGACATGCACTTCGCGTTCGACCAGGACTGCGACGTGATCCTGCGCCAGGACACGCAGGACTACGGTGATCCGAGCGCGATGCCGGACTACATCTGGAAACTCGTCTGGGAAGGCCGCCGCGCCGCCGACCGCGACGAGCGCTTCCGCCTGTACGTGCGCATCGACCGTCCGAAGCCGCCGCCGGGCAAGCGCCGGAGCTGGCACAAGAAGCTCGACTGACATGTTCGCCGACGTACGGAAAATCGCCGCGCTCGCGTGGCCCGTACTGATCGGCCAGTTGGCCATCATCGCCTTTGGCGTGATCGATACGGCGATGGTCGGCCGCTACTCGGCGGTCGATCTGGCCGCGCTCGGTCTCGGCTCGTCGATCTACATATCGGTCTATATCGGCCTGACCGGCATTCTCACCGCGCTGCAGCCGATCAGCGCGCAACTCTATGGCGCGCGCCGCTACGGCGAGATCGGCGAGGAAGTGCGCCAGTCGCTGTGGCTCGCGGCGGCGCTGACCGTGATCGGCTTCCTGATCCTGTTCTTTCCCGGACCGCTGCTGAACCTCTCGCACGTGCCCGGCGCGCTGCACGAGCGCACGCTCGCCTATCTGCGGATTCTCGCGTTCGGGCTGCCCGCCGGGCTCGCGTTTCGTATCTATAGTTCGGTCGCCAATGCGCTCGGCAAGCCGCGGCTCGTGATGTTCCTGCAGATCGCCGCGCTGCTGCTCAAGATACCGCTCAACACGTGGCTCATCTTCGGCGGACTCGGCGTGCCGGCGCTCGGTGGACCCGGCTGCGCCCTCGCGAGCTCGCTGCTGAACTGGGCGCTCGCGGTGCTCGGCATGGTGCTGCTCGTGCGTGTCGACGTGTTCAGGCCGCTCGGCATTTTCACGCACTTCTGCTGGCCGGTCTGGAAGCGTCAGGCCGCGCAGTTGCGGCTCGGCATTCCGATGGGGCTGTCGTATCTGATCGAGGTCACGTCCTACACGTTCATGGCGCTGTTCATCGCGCGCTTCGGCACGACCACGCTCGCGGGCCATCAGATTGCCGGCAACATCGGCGCGGTGCTGTATATGACGCCGCTGTCGATCGGCATCGCGTCGTCGACGCTGGTCGCGCAGGCGCTCGGCTCGCATCGGCCGGAAGCGGCGCGCACGCTGTCGCGTCACGGCATCGCGATGGCCCTCGCGATCGCTTGCTGCTACGGCGCGCTCGTTCTCGTGCTGCGGCCGTATATCGTCGCCGGTTATACGACGAACGCGCAGGTCGCGGCGGCGGCATTGCCGCTGGTGCTGATCGTCGCGGGCTATCACCTGTTCGACGCGTTGCAGATCACGATCGCGTTCGTGCTGCGCGCGTACAAGGTCGCGATCGTGCCGACCGTCATCTATGCGGTGGCGCTGTGGGGCGTGGGGCTCGGCGGCGGCTACGCGCTCGGCTTCGATACGACCGGCCTCACGCCGCCGTGGCTCACCGGCGCGCGCGGCTTCTGGGTCGCAAATACCGCGAGCCTCGCGATTGCCGGGATCGGCCTGCTCGCGTACTGGCGGATCGTGAGCCGGCGGTACCTGCACGAGGATGCGGGGTTGCGGATGGATTCGGCGGCGTAAAGGGGAGATGAGGGGATGGGCGCGGTTCAGGCGGGCTTTGAGGCCGCGCCCGAACCCGGGTTTCGCCGGATGCGCCGCGTGGGTTGAGTCGGTGGTAGCAGACGGTTAGTTGCACTCCGCTCCCCGCTAAATGCAATCCAAGGTCTCCTCACCCCGCGCACGCCGCCTCTTCCTGCCGCTCCCGCCGCTCGAAAATCTCGCGCGCCGCGAACAGTGCATTGAGCGCGGCCGGAAAGCCCGCGTAGAGCGCCATCTGCATGAACACCTCGACGATCTCCTCGCGCGTGCAGCCGACGTTCAGCGCCGCCTCGATGTGCACCTTCAGTTGCGGCTGCGCGCAGCCGAGGGTCGCAAGCGACGCGATCGTCGCGATTTCGCGCGCGCGCAGATCGAGCTGCGGCCGGCTGTAGATATCGCCAAAACCGAATTCGATCAGCAGGCGGCCGAATTCCGGCGCGACCGGCGCGAGCGCGGCGATTACCTGCTCCCCCGCCGAGCCGTCGATTTCCCTGAGTTTGTTCCAGCCGCGGGTGTAGCGGTCGTCGTGTGCGTAGTCCATTGCGAGTCCTGTCTGGATGTGTGCGAACGTGAGGACGGCGAGGCTTCGCTGTCCTGTCGTGCCGGATCGTGCCCAACCATGCCATCCGTGGCCGCTTCGGTAGCCGCTTCGTAGTACGCGATCTTGTCATCGATTGCGCCGAGGTTGCTCTGCAGATCGGCGATCCGCGCGAGCAGCGCATCCCGGTGCGCGACCAGCAGGTCGCGGCGCGCGCGCATCGTCGGCTGCCCCTGCGCGCGCAGCGCCGCAATCTCCTGCATGCCGGCGATCGACATACCGGTCGCCTTCAGACGCATCACGAACTGCAACCAGTCGAGATCGGCCGGCGAATACAGCCGGTGCCCCGCCTGCGTGCGCCCGACCGGCCGGACCAGGCCGGCCTGTTCGTAATAGCGCAGCGTATGCGTGGACACACGGATCGTTTCGGCGACCTGGCCGATGGTGAGCGCGGTTGATTGTTTCGACATGACGGACTCAGGTTAGGACTTCGAGTGCACTCCAGGTCAAGCGTCTGGCACTGTCACGGGGTTGCGTGGTGAATTTGGCCGACAGGCTCATCAACGCTATAGCAGATGCCAAAAGGTTTAAATATTGTTTGCCGCGATTTACTTGTCGTGCATCGATCGGTATAAATCGTCCGCGATTGTAAATAAGGGCCTGCGATTTGTTCTATGCTTAAACGCAGCGCCCGCTGACAGAATGCGTCGTCCGTTCCCGGCTAACTTTTTTTTGCCCTCAATGGAGTGCTTGCCATGCTGAAGAAGCTTCTCATGCTTTGCGTTGCTGTGGCTTTGTCGCTGTCGGCCGGATTCGCCGCGGCGGTCGAAGTGAATACCGCCGATCAGGCCGCGCTCGAATCGGTCAAGGGCATCGGCCCCGTGCATGCGAAAGCGATCCTCGATGAACGCGCCAAAAACGGCCCGTTCAAGAATGCCGACGATCTCGCCGCGCGGGTGAAGGGCATCGGCCAGAAATCGGTCGTGAACCTCGAAGCGGCCGGCCTGACGATCAACGGTTCGTCCGCGCCGCCGACCGGCGCGAAGCCGTCGACGAAGTCGGGCAGCACGGCCAGCACGAAGGCGGCGCCGGCGGCGCCCGCCGCAACGACGCCGGCACCGGCGCCCGCGGCCACGAC
>NZ_JASGFN010000013.1:0-244262 GCF_047605525.1 Paraburkholderia sp.
TCGAATCGTCGTCGATCGCCTGCTTGCCGAGGAGTACCAGTTGCGGCTGCTCCTTATCGACCAGCGCCTTCAGGATCTTCGCGACGGCGAGCGGCTCGACGCCGTTGTCCGACTCGACGAGGATCGCGCGATCCGCGCCGATTGCCAGCGCCGTGCGCAGCGTTTCTTGACATTGCGTCACACCTGCCGACACGGCGATCACTTCCGTCGCGACGCCCGCTTCCTTCAACCGCACGGCTTCTTCAACCGCGATTTCATCGAACGGGTTCATCGACATCTTCACGTTCGCGATGTCGACGCCCGATTGATCGGATTTCACGCCGACTTTCACGTTCGCGTCCACGACGCGCTTCACGGGTACGAGAATCTTCATGGAAAGCCATCCTTTCAGAGTCAGTAGGAACGCGGCAGTTGCAGCACGTGTTCAGCCACGTGTCCCAGGATCATGTTGGTGGAGATCGGCGCGACCTGATACAGACGCGTTTCGCGGAATTTGCGCTCCACGTCGTATTCGCAAGCAAAGCCGAAGCCGCCATGCGTTTGCAGACACGCGTTGGCGGCTTCCCAGCTTGCCTTCGCGGCCAGGTACTTGGCCATGTTGGCTTCGACCCCCGCGTTCTGGCGAGCGTCGATCTTTTCGCAGGCGCGCCAGCGCATCAGATTCGCGGCCTCGAGTTCGATGAACGATTCGGCCAGCGGAAACTGGATACCCTGGTTCTGCCCGATCGGACGGCCGAATACCTTGCGTTCGCTCGCGTAGTCGCGGGCCTTTTCGAGGAACCAGTAACCGTCGCCGATGCACTCGGCCGCGATCAGCGTGCGCTCGGCGTTCAGGCCGTCGAAGATCACTTTCAGGCCCTTGCCCTCGGTGCCCAGCAGTGCGTCCTCCGGAAGTTCCAGGTCGTCGAAGAACAGTTCGTTGGTCTCGTGGTTGACCATGTTGAGGATGGGGCGCACCGTCAGGCCGTTGCCGATGGCCTTGTCCAGTTCGACGATGAAGCACGACAGACCGTCGCTCTTCTTTTGCACCTGCTCCAGCGGCGTGGTGCGCGCGAGCAGGATCAGCAGGTCGCTGTGCTGGACTCGCGAGATCCATACCTTCTGGCCGTTGATGACCCAGCGACCGTCCTTTTTCACGGCCGTGGTCTTGAGCCTGGTGGTGTCGCTGCCGGTGGTGGGCTCGGTCACGCCCATCGACTGCACGCGCAGTTCACCCGACGCGATACGCGGCAGATAGCGTTGCTTCTGCGCTTCGGTGCCGCTGAACACGATCGTGTTCATCACGTACATCTGGCCGTGGCAGGCGCCGGAGTTGCCGCCGGAGCGGTTGATCTCTTCCATGATGACCGACGCCTCGGCCATCGACAGGCCGGGGCCGTCGTAGTCCTGCGGAATCAGCGCGGCCAGCCAGCCCGCTTTGGTGAGGGCATCGACGAATTCCTCGGGATAACCGCGGGCTTCGTCGATCTTGCGGTGGTATTCGGCCGGAAACTGATTGCACAAATCGCGTACCGCGTCGCGGATCTGCTGGTATTGGTCGGGGGCGGAAAAAATGGCAGCGCTCATGAATCTTGTCTCGTCATTGGCATGGATTGAATCCAGCTCAGGTTTTGCTGGATTCGCGAAAAAATGGAATTTCCTGATTGATGCATCAATTCTTGGTGTCGACGGCATACGCCTCTCGATCGCCTTCGCTCAACCGGCTGCATGAGATTCTCGCGACAGTCGTTCACGATGGTCGGGATGCGCAATCGCAATCATCTTCGGAATGCGCTGGGCGAGCGACAAGCCGCGCAGGTCGGCGATCCCGTATTCAGTGACGATCACGCACGCGTCGCTGCGCGGTATCGTCACGGGTCCCGCCACGCGCGTCACGATGCGGCTATGCCGGCCGGCGGTCGAAGGCAACGCAACGACGGGCACGCCTCCCCGGCTGGCCTGCGCGGCGCGCAGGAAATCGCCGACTCCTCCGACCGCGCCCACATAGGTGTCGCCGATCATCTCGGCGTTGATCTGTCCGGTGAGGTCCACCTCCACCGCCGAATTGATCGCCACGAAGCGATCGATCCCGCGCAGCACGTACGGGTCATGTGTGTACTCCGTCCCCCGCAGTTCGACGGCAGGATTGCGATGCGCAAAACGGCGCGCGCGTCCGGAGCCCATGATGATCCCGCCAACGGTGACGCCCGTATCGATCGTCTTCCGGGCATTCGTCACGACACCTGCTTCGCACAACGCCGCGATTCCGTCTCCGATGCTGCCGGTATGCACGCCAAGATCGCGCTTGCCGTGCAGTTCCGCCATCACCGCGTCGGGAATCGAGCCGATGCCGGTCTGCAGCGTCGCGCCGTCTTCCACCAGCGACGCGACGTTGCGTCCGATCATCCGTTCCACCGGTCCCGGCTCGGCTGCCGGGGCGTTCGGGAGCGACGCTTCCGACGCCACCAGCAGGTCGAAATCCGCTGTTCGCAGGTACGGCGCGCCGTAGGTCCACGGCACGTCGGGATGCACTTCAGCGACGATCGCGCGCGCGTGCTTCACCGCTTCGACCAGATACTCGCGCGCAAGCCCGAGGCTGTATCGGCCTTGTTCGTCCGGAGGCGAGACTTGCAGCATCACGACGTCGATCCGCAACTGGCCACTGCTGATCAGCTCCGGCAGTTGTGAATAGTGCACCGGAAGAATGTCGAGCACGCCCGCGCGCGCGAGCGTGCGATTGGATCCGCTGCCGCAGTAGGCGAGGAAATCGAATGCGTCGGTATGCTCGGGGCTCAATACGTCGGCCAGACCGATACCGAGAAAGATGCGGATTCGCTTCAGATGCTCCCGCTGGGCAACCAGCGCGCGCATCAGCGTCACCGGCTCCGCGTGCGACTGGCCCCACATCACGGTATCGCCCGGACGAACGATTCGGCAAAGATCCTGGCAGTCGCCGGATCGAGGGGCATGATTCGCGTGGCCCGGCATCACGATTTCTGGGTGGTTCATGCGTAGACGAAGTCAAATGTCACATTGAGTGATCCGGTTCAACCGACGTGGGGTCCCGCGGCGTCCGTCGCTATCCGCTCACGCCCGCGGCGTGGGCGATACCGGCGTATCGACCGGAAATTCGGGCGCACGCTTTTCGCGGAACGACTTCACGCCTTCGCGCACCTCGGCTCCGCCGAAACCGAGCATTTCCAGCGCCAGCGACGCGTCGAAAGTCGGGCCGGCCTGGCGCAGCCAGTTGTTGAGTGCATATTTGGTCCAGCGTGTCGCCGACGGCGCGCCGTTCACGAGCCGCGTGGCGATCGACAATGCCGTTGCCTCTACGTCCGCATCGTCGACCGAGACGGATACGAGGCCGATCTGCTCGGCCTTCTCGCCGCTCACGGGTTCGCACAGCATCAGGTGATACTTGGCTTTCGCCATCCCGCACAGCAGAGGCCAGATGATCGCCGCATGATCGCCCGCCGCGACGCCGAGGCGCGTGTGACCGTCGATCAGGCGTGCGCTGCGACCGGCAACCGAGATATCCGCGAGCAGCGCCGCCACGAGCCCGGCGCCGACCGCCGAGCCGTGAATCGCGGACACGATCGGTTTCGAGCAATTGATGATGTTGTAGACGAGATCTTTGGATTCGCGCCACACGCGCACGCGCGCGTCGAACGAATCGATCATCTCCTCGACCATATCGAAGTCGCCTCCGGCGGAAAACACCTTTCCCGCGCCGCACAGGATCACCGCGGCGACGTCCGGATCCTCGTCGACGTCCCGCCACACGCGGGCCAATTCATCGTGTCCGCGCGCGTCGAGCGCGTTCAGTCGCTCCGGACGGTTGAGCGTGATGCGCAACACACCCTTCGCGGGCCGATCGAACGCGAGACTCGAATACGACGCGTATACGGATGTTTGCTGGCTTGTTTCGGACACGATTCTTTCCTCTCCATGTTTGACCGCGGCGGCGCATGCGTGAACGCCTTCCACGCGGGATTGCCGGTCTGCACGAATACAGCGCGCCTATGCGAGCGGCGTCGGTACCCAATCCTGTGTGCTGCCCATGAACGCGTCAATGCACGAGCAGGCCATGTTCCGTACGTTGGAACGACCCCGTCCGGCCTTTTCGTCCGCACTGCATCCTTCGGTAAGCGCGGCCGATGCCATGCGTGCCGTGTGACTTCCGAAGTACGGAATCACCGGGCAAGCGATATTGACGTCGGGACCGATGGAGCCGCACTGTTGACTCTGCTGTCACCAAAGATTTCCGCTGCGATGGATGGCGAATTGCCGAATGGAAAGTCAGATGCAAAGCAAGCAGCACACTGAGGGTTCTGCATCGAGCATGACGCTGACGCGCGCCGCGGCGCGTGACAGCGCCAACGCGGAAGACGCGGCGCTATGGCGATGGTTCGCCGCGCTGCTGGATGAGCGGCGGATACGCTGGTGCCAGAGCGATCGTGGATGGCTGGTGAGCGTGGACCATCGTCACGTGGCGACCGGCACGCAATTCGATCAGGCGATCCGCATCGCAAAGGAAAACGTCGACGAAGGCAGTCAAGGAGGCGTCGACGCCGCGCCGAAGCTCGACGGAACCCGTTGAGCAAAAACGGTCCCTCGTTGAATGGACCTGACGGCATAGGGCTGCATCGCGATCTGCTTCGAGACTTGAGACAGAAAAAATACGGGAACCACAATGGACATGAAACTTGCAGGCCGGCGAGTATTGATCACCGGCGCATCCCAGGGCATCGGCGAAGGTCTTGCGAAGGCATTTGCCGCCGAGGGCTGCCACCTCGCGCTGACCGCACGCTCGGCGGACAAGCTGGAAGCACTGGCAGCCGGCCTGCGCGCCGCGCATGGCGTGCGCGTGGACGTGCTGGCGCTGGACATGACGGGTCCCGGCGCGATCGCGGAGATCGTCGCGTTCGCGGGAGATGCCGACATTCTGGTGAACAACGCCGGCGCGATTCCGGGCGGCACACTCTGGGATGTCGACGGAGAGGCCTGGCGAAAGGGGTGGGAATTAAAGGTGTTCGGCTACATCGATCTCACGCGCGCGATTTACACCCACATGAAGAAGCGCGGCAGCGGGGTGATTCTCAACAACATCGGCAACGGCGGCCAGAACTTCGATTTCAACTACATCGCGGGTTCGACCGGCAACGCCGCGCTCATGGCCTTCACATGCGCGCTCGGCGGGCGCAGTCTGGAAGACGGCATTCGTGTGGTGGGCGTCAATCCCGGTCCGGTGGGCACCGAGCGCATCGCCAAGGTGCTCAGAAACCATGCGGCGCGGCTGCTCGGCGACGAAGCGCGTTCCGCCGAGCTGATGGCCGGCTATCCGCTGGGGCGCGCCGCGACGGTGGAGGAGGTGGCCGACCTGTTCGTCTATCTGGCGTCGCCCCGCTCGGGTTACACCAGCGGCACCATCGTCACGGTGGACGGCGGCATCACCTCGAAGCGCTCGGTGGCCTGATCATGTACAAGCATGTTTTCTCGCCGCTCCGGATCGGCGCTGTGGAGATTCCGAACCGGATCGTGCGCACCGCGCACGCGACACGCCTCGCCAACCAATATGTCAACGACGATCTGATCGCGTATCACCTGGAACGAGCGAAGGGTGGCGCGGGTCTGTCGATCCTTGAAAGCACGTCGGTTCACCCGTCGTCGACCTTTTCGCTGAGTGCGAGCGACGACGCAGCGATTGCGCCGATGCGCAAGCTGGTCGATGCGATCGCGCCCACCGGCATGAAGCTGTTCACGCAGCTCTGGCATGGCGGGTACACCGACCCGGCGGCGGATGGCGGTCTTCCGTGGGCAGTGTCGGCGTTGCCGGGACGCTATTCGGTGGCGCCGCCCATTCCGATGACCACGGAGCAGATCGAAGAGGTGATCGATGCGTATGCAAAGGCAGCGGCGCGCATGGAAGCCGCGGGGCTGGACGGCGTGGAAGTGCTGGCCGGAGCAGGCTACCTGTTCTCACAGTTCTTCTCTCCCGTTCTCAACCAGCGCACCGACGCCTACGGCGGCAGTTTCGAGAACCGCATCCGGGCACTGCTGGAGACGTTGCGCGCGATTCGCGCGGCTACCTCGTCCGGGTTCGCGCTGGGCGTGCGCGTCGGCGCAAGCTCGGATCCACGCATTCTCACCGACGACGACGTCAATGCGATTGCGCTGCGAGCCCAGGCGGAGGGCCTGATCGATTTCGTGAACATCACGCATGGCGACTACTACTTCCATGTGGACCGCTATGCGGGCATGGATCAGCCCGTGGGCTACCAGTTGCCTCATGTCGAACGCGTTTCGCCGGGGCTTACCGTTCCGCGCATCATCGTGGGACGCTACGCGACACTGGATGACGCCGAGCAGGCGTTGAAAACCGGACAGGCCGACATGGTCAACATCGTGCGAGGCATGATCGCCGATCCGATGCTGGTCGTGAAAAGCCGCGACGGCCGCGGCACCGAAGTGCGCCCCTGCATCGGCTGTAACCAGGGTTGCCTCGGCGGCGCGTTCAGCGGCCGCATGGGCTGCGCGGTGAACCCGGCCGTCGGTTATGAACGCACGCTGTCGGACGAGACCATCGCACGGGCGGCGACGCCCCGCAAGGTACTGGTGGTGGGCGGCGGCGTCGCCGGGATGGAGGCCGCCCGCGTGGCCTTGCTCGCCGGGCACCATGTGACGCTCGCCGAGGCCACGTCCGATCTGGGCGGTCTGCTCAACTGCGCGAAGCACCTGCCGAAGCTGCACGCCATCGGCGACATCGCTATCTGGCTGGAGAACGAGCTGTATCGGCTGGGCGCGCAGGTGCGCCTGTCGACGTACATGGATGCGGACGACGCGCTGGCCGGGCAGCCGGATGCGGTCATCGTGGCCACCGGCTCGCAACCGCCGGATGTGCGCGAGTTCCGGCAGACGGCCGACCCCGCGGCCGGGTTGCCGATCTCGCGGGGTGCGCGGGTGCTGACACCGCTCGATCTCGCGATGGCGCCGTTGCAGGAGGTGGGTTCCACGGCGTTGGTCTTCGACGACGTAGGGCACTACGAAGCCATCGGTTGCTGTGAAGCGCTGATCGAGCGCGGGGCCGAGGTGACCTACGTCACGCGTCACCTGATGTTCGCCCCCGCCGTCGAAACCACGGGTCGAACTCAGGCTGCGCTGCGGCGCATGCACAAGGCGGGGCGATTGCGCATCGTCACGCAAGCGGCATTGGTTTCGATCGGCAACGGAAGCGCTGAAATCAGACCGCTCTTCGGGAATACCGCGGAGACCGTGGCCGCCGATACCGTCGTGCTGGTGGGTTACCGGCAGTCGCAGAACGAAATCTGGCAGGCATTGCGTGGGCGCGTGGGCCAGCTTCATCTGGTTGGCGATGCGCTGTCGTCCCGCGACATTCAACCCGCGATTCGTGAAGGGCACCTGGCGGGACGCTCGATTGTCTGAAGGCCACGCAACCGTGTACTCCCGGTTACGCTCGACGGCGTCAGCGGTGTGCCGGCAGGCGTTGCTGCAACACGTGCGCGCAGGCGACGAGGCGCGATCCAAGCTCCCGCTCGACACTGGCCTGGGCAACCTGGGCCGTACGGCCGACGCAGCACAGCACCAGCGGAGGGCGGTTGGGCAGCGTCACGGGCGTGGCGACGCAGGTCAGTTCCGGCTCCCATTCGCCATGCAGCATGCAGAAGCCGAGTTCATGCACCTGGGCGATCTTCCGGCTCATTCGACGGCGTATTGCAGGCGGCCACGTATCGCCGGCATGGCGTTCAACCTGAGTCTGGAGGTAGCGCCGCTCCTCTTCCGGAAGCGCCGCGAGCAGCGCCCATCCCATCATCGAATAGGCAATCGGCACGTGCATGCCGGGCGACAGCTGCAGCGCCAGCAACGAGCGGGGGCTGACCTGCGTTTCCAGCAGAATCACATCGAGCCGGTCGCGCGTGCCGAGCAGTACATAGGTATCCGTCGCTTGCGCGAATGCGCGCAATTCGATGCCGGCGATGCGCAGCATCTCGGGGTCGGCAATGGCGGTATAGCCCAGTGCGAGCGCGGCCGACGCCAGTGAGTACAGTTTGCTCGTCCGGTCGCGGTGCAGGTAGCCGAGCGCCACCAATGAACGTAGCAGACGCAACACGGTCGGGGCGGGAATGCCGGTCGCCTCGGCAATCTCCTGATTACCCAGCGACGCCTTGTCTGGGGTGAAGGCCGAAAGAATCGACAAGCCTCGCGCGAGCGGCGCAACGACGACATCGCTTTCGGCCGGACAGTTGCGCGGCACCCTGGGCCATGCGAGATCGATTCCATATGGCCCACTGTGGGACCTGATGCCGGCGTGCCGTGGTAAGGATCGTGCGGGTTGCATAGGTCAGGTAGCGCCAGTGGGATGAATCGCGCGTCCGGATGTGGTCTCGATCGGGATCCGCTCGGGAAGGCCCGGCTTTCCGTACTGCGGAATTCTACTGCACCGGCATGGCGCCGTCTGCGGCATCGACTTTCAAAGCACGGAATGAGCTATCGCCGCCGGTTGCCGCGCGCTGGTCGCTGGCCTCCAATAGATGCCAGGCGCGATGGAAACAATGGAGACGACTCATGCAATACCCTGATGAAACCGTGTCGAAGAACCTTGCTGACGGAGCTGGAAGCAGCGGCGGGAGTGCGTCGCCCGATGTCGACGTGATCGTCGTCGGGGCCGGCTTCGCAGGCCTTTATGCGCTGCACAGGTTTCGCAAGCTGGGCTTGCGCGCGCAAGTACTCGAAGCCGGCAGCGGCATCGGCGGCACGTGGTTCTGGAACCGGTATCCGGGGGCGCGATGCGATGTGGACAGCGTCGAGTACTCGTACTCGTTTTCCGACGAACTTCAGCAGGAATGGGATTGGCCGGAGCGATTCTCCGCGCAGGGCGACATTCTGCGCTACATCAATCACGTCGCCGACCGCTTCGACCTTCGCCGCGATATCCAGTTGAATACGCGCGTGCAGTCCGCCAGATTCGATGAGTCGAACGGTCTCTGGCGAATCGCGACTACCGATGGAAGGGCATACACCGCGCGCTTTTGCGTGATGGCGACCGGTAATCTGTCGCTGCCGCGCATACCGGAATTCAAGGGTCTCGATACCTTCAAGGGCAACTGGTATCACACGGGTCTCTGGCCCGACGAACCGGTCGACTTCAGCGGGCGTCGGGTCGGCGTGATCGGTACGGGTTCGTCGGGGATCCAGGTCATCCCGATTATCGCGAAACAGGCGAGCGAGCTGTTCGTTTTCCAGCGGACCGCCAATTTCACGCTGCCCGCCCGCAACCGCGCACTGTCCGCCGACGAGCTCGGTCGACACAAAACCCGCTACGGATTCTGGCGCGCCGAGGCGCAAAACACGCCGTTCGGCATTGCCGGGCACCCGGCTCCGACGAAAAACGCGCTCGACGATACGCCTGAAGATCGTCTCGCCAAATTCGAAGAGAAATGGAAGGCCGGCGGCAGCATCAGTTTCCTGTATGCCTACAAGGATCTGCTGACCAACAGGGCCGCGAACGACACGGCCGCCGAGTTCGTGCGCAACAAGATCCGCGCGACGGTGAAGGATCCCGCGACAGCCGAACTGCTCGTGCCGAAGGATTATCCGATCGGCGCGCGGCGCCTGTGCCTCGACACGGGCTATTACGAGACCTTCAACCTGCCGAACGTGACGCTGGTGGACGCGAAATCGGCGCCGATCGTCGAGATCACGGAGACGGGCGTGAAGACCACGTCCGGCGTGTACGCGCTCGACGACATCGTGTTCGCGACCGGTTTCGATGCCATCACCGGCGCGCTCGCGGATATCGACATCCGCGGTCGCGACGAACTTCCGCTGAAGCAGAAATGGCTTCATGGACCGCGCACCTATCTCGGCCTGATGACAGCCGGGTTCCCGAATATGTTCATCGTGACCGGGCCCGGCAGTCCGTCCGTGAAGGCGAATATGGTGTGCGCGATCGAGCAGCATCTGAACTGGATCGCCGATTGCATTGCCATGCTCGAAGCGCGCGGAAACCGGTTGATCGAGCCGGATCCGGACGCGGAGACGCGCTGGGTCGAGCACGTCAACGAGGTTGCCGACGCGACGCTCTATCCGCTGGCCGAGTCGTGGTACACCGGCGCGAACGTGCCCGGCAAGCCACGCGTGTTCATGCCATACGTGGGTGGGTATCATCGCTACCGGGCGATTTGCGACGAGGTCGTTCAGAACGACTATCGCGGCTTCGTCATTGCCAATGTTGCGACCACTGTCGAGTAACGTACGATGCCAATCGATCCTGAAATCGCGGCGATCCTGAAGTCGCTCGAATCGGCGCCGCCGATGGAGAGCCTTTCCGTCGACGCGCTGCGCGCGAGTCTCGCGTATCCGCCGCTCGAGCAGCGCGCGGCGGTGGCGGAGTCTGTCGACCTGTCTATCGTGCTGGCCGATCGAACGCTGGCCGCGCGTCTGTACCGGCCTCGCGATGCGCGGAGCCGGGGTGTCACCGTGTTTTTCCACGGCGGCGGCTTTGTGATCGGCAACCTCGACACTCACGATCACGTCTGCCGCGACCTGTGCGTCGCGAGCGGTGCCGCCGTGATCGCAATCGACTACCGGCTGGCGCCCGAGCATCGGTTCCCGGCCGCGGTCGACGACTGCCTTGCCGCGGTGCGCTGGATCGAACGGAACGCGGACGAACTGTCGGTCGATCCGTCGCGTATCGTCGTGGCGGGTGACAGTGCCGGCGGCAATCTCGCCACGGTGACGGCTTTGCGCATCCGTGACGAGGGCGGTCCCGCGTTGCGGGCACAGGTGCTCGTTTATCCGGTGACCGACTACCACACTCCGCCGACGCGCTCCTATCTCGACAACCAGTCCGGCTACTCGTTGACGCGCGCGGCGATGATCCGCTTCTGGGACGACTACCTCGCAAGCGGGAACGACGCCACCAATCCGCACGCGTGTCCGCTGCGCGCCCCTTCATTGGCGGGCTTGCCACTGGCGCTGGTCGTCACGGCCGGGTACGATCCGCTGCGCGACGAGGGTGAAGCCTACGCACGCCGGCTGTCGGATGCCGGCGTGGAAACCACGCTATGGCGTTATGACGGACTGATTCACGGCTTCTTCCGGATGGGATCCGCGTGCGCCACCGCGCGGGAGGCACTGCTGCGGACCGCCGGCTGGATTCGTGACGCACAGCGATGAGATGACCATATGAACCGGCTTTGCTGGCGCACGGTGCATGGTGACACGCGATCTCCGCGCGCTACGCGGCGGACCGCCGCAGGTGCGGAACGCCGAGCAGGAAGCTCTGCATGCCGAGGCAACTGACGATCTGCATGACCTGAAGCACTTGTGCGGGCGTCGCACCGTATCGCAACGCATTACGGGTATGAATGCGCACGCCGGGCTCGAACAGGTGGGTGGTCGACACGTCGATCGCCACGTACAGCAGTTCCTTGATAACGGGCGCCAATGTCCCCTCGCGCCACGGGGTAGACGAGAACGCGGTATAGCCGTCGAAGAACGCCGGTGAACTGCGTACCATTGTCTCCAGTTGTTCATTCCAGTAGCCGCGGCGGGCAGTGAATTCCGCCTTGACCTTCTCGAATTCGTCGTCGCGCGGGAATATCGAATCGACCGGCTGGCCGTTTGCCTCGAGTTCGTCGAACAGCACGGGCACGCCGACCATATAAGCGTGAATGCCGAGCACCGAGGCGATCTGCAAGGTCTCCGCGATCTCCTGGCGGGTGGCGCCGTGACGTAACGCGCCCTCGATGTGCAGCGCAACCGCGTCGGAGTTCAGATGGGTCACGCTCGCACTGGCGGCAATCATCACGAGATCGCACAGCTTCGGCTCGAGGTGGCCCGCGTCGAGCGCCGCGCGAGCCATGACGAGGAAATCGCTGAAGAACACCGGGTCTTCTTCCAGCGCCTGCTCGTACACGTTGCTCCAGTATCCATGCAGCCGTTCGAACTCGGCCTTCAGCGCTGATTTTTCTGTCACGGCAGTCTCCTCGGAAAGCGGGTTGAAGCGCGCGTATCGAGGCGCGCCCGGGAAATCGATGGATTTCCTTCGATAGCGACAAGGGCCGTTGTCATTGCCGGCCTGCTTCGCCACAGCCTCAATTGAAAGATATGCGGAGAACGTCCAGCAATTGAAACCGGCTGGCTCTTTCGTACTTTGAAAATGACGGGGTCAACGGCGCGCACGCGCTCACGGTTCGTAGCTCACGTCGCGCAGCAGGATCTCGAGATCGAGCGCGGCCTGCCTGAGTGCCGGCACGATGTGCTGCCTGACCGCATCGATATCGGGCTGGAATTGAATTGCGCCGCAGCTCAGCGACATCGGCGTGGCCAGGCTGCCGACCCTGACCGGCAGCGCGATCCCGAAGGCATTGCGCTGGAACTCGCCGAACGACATGCAAACGCCGTTCGCGCGGAGATCCTCGAACGCGTTGTCGATCCCGCTGCGTATCGCTTCGTGCTGGGGACCGGCGGCTTCCAGCAAACGGGTGACATAGCGCTGCCGTTCAGGCTCCGGCAGCCCCCACAGCCACGCGCGGCCGATCGCCGTCAGACCCATCGGAAGCAATGAGCCGACCCCGAGCCGCAGCGTCGCGATTCGCGAACTCGTGCGATGCGCGATATACAGCATGTCGAGCCCGTTGGGCGCGGCGAGCGCGACGGAAACGTCGAGCAGGTCGGCGAGCCGCTGCATCAACGGATGCGCCAGCCGCGTGACGGGATTGGTTTCCAGGTACGTATGTCCGATGCCGAACACGCCCGTCGCCAGTTCGAAGCGCGTGCCGCCCGCGACGCGGCGGATATAGCCGAGCTGAATCAGCGTCGACGTCAGGCGGGAAACGGCCGACTTGGACATGCCGGTGCGTTTGGCCAGCTCGCCGTTGGTCAGCGGCGCGCGTTCGGCGCGAAAGGCGCGCAGTATCTGAAGCCCGCGATCGAGCGTCAACGTGACCTGAGTGGACTCGGACATCGCGGCCGCGGAAGGTTTCGGCGAATTCGTCATCGTGATCGGGCGCGTTCAGACAGGTATCGGCACGCGTGCGCGCAGCGTCTGCGCGATCGCGACGAGTCGTGGTCCCAGTTCGCGTTCGAGCCGGGCCTGCGCGAGGCGGCCCGTGCGGCCGACGCAGCCGAGTACCAGCGGCGGCCGATCGGGAAGCGGCACGGGCGCGGCGACGCACGCGAGTTCCGGCTCCCAGTCGCCGTGAAGCATACCGAAACCCAGCTCGCGCACCTGGGCGATTTTTTCGTGCATACGGCGTCCGATGATTGGCCAGTTGTCGTCGGGATGCCGCTCGAGCTCGCCCAGCAGATAGCTTCGTTCCGCTTCCGGGAGCACGGCGAGCAGCGCCCAGCCCATCAACGAATACGCGATGTGCATCCGCATGCCGGGCCGCAGCCGCAGATCGAGCACCGCGCGGCTGCCGATCCGGGTATCCAGAATGAGGATGTCGAGCCGCTCGCGCGTGCCGAGCAGCACATAGGTATCGGTCGCTTCGGCGAGTTTGCGCATTTCGATGCCGGCGAGCCGCTGAAGATCGGGATCGGCGATGGCCGCATAGCCGAGCGCCAGCGAAGCGGCGGCCAGCGAATACTTCCGGCTTGTCTTGTCCTGATGCAGGTAGCCGAGCGCGACCAGCGACTTCAGCAGGCGCAGCACGGTCGGCGCGGGAATGCCGGTCGCCCGCGCGATTTCCAGATTGCCGAGCGCGGCCTTGTCCGGGGCGAACACCGACAGAATCGACAGCCCGCGCACGAGTGGCGTCACCGTCGTGTCGCTTGCCGCGCGCTCGCCGCGCGGCAGTTTGGGCCACGCGGTGTCGACGCCATGCGGGCCGTTGCCGGACCTCGCATCGACGTGGGTCGGCAACGATCTACCGGGTTGCATGCATGTCTCCGTCCGTTCTTTTAATGTCGGACCGCGTTGGGTCCAGTGCATTGCGCTTTACATGTCCAATCGTACTACCACCGCGCCGGCCGGCATGCTGGGGTGTGCCCGACGTGCGGCGGCGGGGGCGCGTGGCGGCGGCGCGTCAGCGCGAGGCACGCGCGGCGAGGCTGCGAAGCCGTTCGCAGACGAAGCCGAGGCCGTCGCGGCTGCCGGGCAGCACGCCGATCATCATCAGGAAGCCATGCATCTGCCCCTGCGCACGCAGATGATGAACCGGCACGCCGGCCTGTTCGAGGCGTCGCGCGTACGCTTCACCCTCGTCGCGCAGCACGTCGTGCTCGGCGGTCACGACGATCGCCTCCGGCAAGCCGCGGAGATCGGGCTCCCGCAGCGGCGACGCGAGACTCGACTGCCGGGCCGCGTCGGCCGGCGCGTAATGAGTCCAGTACCAGATCATCGTGTCGCGGGTGGTCAGAAGCTGATTGTCGGGCGCGACGTACGAAGGTCGGTCGAATACGCAATCGGTCACCGGATAGACGAGCAACTGGCCGGCGAACGATACCGTTTGCTCGCGACGGGCGAGCAGGGTCACCGCGATCGCGAGGTTGGCGCCCGCGCTGTCGCCGCCGACGAACAACGGCAGGTCGGCGCCGAGCAGCGCGGCCCGGTGCGCGGCGAGCCACTGCGCGGCCTGCCATGCGTCGTAGACGGGACCCGGGAACGGATGTTCCGGCGCTTTCCGGTATTCGACGAGCGCAACCGCGACACTCGCGCCGGCGGCGATTTCGCGGCCAAGCGGCGAGAATTCGTCGACGCCGCCGACCACCCAGCCGCCGCCGTGGAAATACACGAGCAGCGCTTGCGGGTGGTCATCCGGCACGAACAGGCGCGCGCGGAGCGTGCCGCCGTCGACGGGAATCTCGAGCGCAACGGTAGAGCGCACGTCGGCGCCGGCGGACAGGATCGTGCCGATCCGTGCGAACGCGGCGCGCGCTTCGTCCGGCGTCATCAGATGACGCGGCTTCGATGCCGCCGCGGCGAGTTTGTCCATGAACGCGCGGGTTTCGAAGTCGAGGCTCATGACGGCAACCCGGCCAGCACGGCGTCGACACCGCCGAACAGATTCCAGCCGAGCGTCGCGGTCGCACCCGCATCGACGACGATGTTGGTGCCGGTAATCGCGGCGGCCGCATCGGACAGCAGGAAGGCGATCGGTCCGGCCAGTTCGCCCGGCGTGATCACGCGACCGAGCGCGGTCTGCCGCGCCATGACGGCGGGATCGCGTTCGCCGCGCGCATAGCTGGCCTCGATCACGGGTGTGCGCACCGGCCCCGGCGAGACCGCGTTCACGCGCACGCCCTGGCGGCCCAGGTAGACGGCGAGCGCGCCTGCCAGATTGATCAGCGCGGCTTTCGACGGGCCATAGGCGAGATGGGGTGTCGGCATCATGCCGGCCAGCGACGACAGCATCACGATGCTGCCGCGTCCGCGCGATGCCATCCGCAGCCCGACCGAGCGGCAGACCGCATAAGCGCCGCGTGCGTTGATGTCCAGAATGTGGTCCCAGACCGGCAGGTCGACCTGCGACGGCCCCTGTGCCGGCGGGATCACGCCGGCTGCGAAAACGAGCCCGTCGATATCGCCGCATTCGCGCTCGACGGTGTCGATGCACGACTGAATCCGCTCGGCGTCGCCGACGTCGAGCTGATAGGCGCGGCCGCCCGTTTCGGCGGCCACGCGTTCGGCGGCCTGTCCGTCCCGGTCGACGACGATCGGGTTCCAGTCCGATGCAAGCGCGGCACAGCATGCCGCGCCGATCCCGCCGGCGCCGCCTACGACGAGCGCGTTTCTGCGCAATTTCATGGCTCCTCCTGCTCAGTCCCGCGTCCGGCGCGTCAGCTCAGGCCGGTTTCCGCCCGCACCGCGAACAGCGGATCGTGCTGATCGCGGCGGCCGAGTGTCCATGCCGGATTGAGCGCGTTGTCGCTGGCATCGACGAGCTGTGACTGGATCGCATCGAACACGGTGCGGCGCTGCGCGATCCGCCATTCGTCGTGGCGTTTCTCGAAGCGGTCGACATAGCGGCCGAACACCTCGACCCGGCTGTTGCGTGTGCTGTCGGCATGCTTCGCGTCCAGCATCGCGCGGTGTTCGCTGGCCTGCGGCGCGAGTTCCAGCCGCGCGATGAAATACGTCTCGACCGCGGCGACGCTGTCGGACGCGAATTCCACGAGGCAGTTGCCGAGAAAGTGCGTCGATTTCAGCAGGCTCGGCGCATCGTGCCGTTCTCTGACCCACGCGATGAAATCGTCTCGCGTGCCGTTGAAGTCCGCGTGCTCGTCGCGGCCATCCTCGAAGAACGCGGCGCGGACGAGCTCCCAGTCGCGGCGGTCGACGCCGCGCGCGTAACGCAGCATGACGTCGCGAATCAGGTCCTTGTCGATCAGGCGTTGCATTGCGGCAGACACGGCATCGCACTCCTTTCGTTCGATGGCATCCACGATGCCGAGCGGGCAGGTAGCGCGTCAACGCGCGCGGCGCGTGTCTACCGTACTTTGAAATTGATCGCGGCCGCGCGAGGCGACGCATCGCGATGCCGGGCGGGGCAAACGCAAGTCCGCTATCGGCGTGACCGGTGCCGAATCGATTTCAATGTACGGGAAAGCCTCGCCGTCGCAATTGATGCGAAGTGGCGCGAGGTCATTCAATAGGTTCCTGCGAAGAGCAATTCATTTCTCAGGAGACAACCCCATGAACCAACCCCTGGACGTGCTGGACGCCGTGGTCGTCGGTGCCGGCTTCGGCGGACTGTATGCGATCAAGCGGCTTACCGACGAGGGTTTCCGGATTCAGGCATTCGAATCGGGCGATGGCATCGGCGGAACCTGGTACTGGAATCGTTATCCGGGCGCGCGCGTGGATCTCGAGTGCTGGGATTACTCGTACTCGTTTTCTCCGGAACTCCAGGACGAATGGGACTGGCCGGAACGCTATCCGACTTCCGCGGAACTGATGCGGTATCTGAATCACGTCGCCGATCGTTTCGACCTGCGCCGGCATGTGCGCTTCAATACGCGCGTCGAATCGGCGGTGTTCGATGAACAGCGGAACATCTGGAGCGTGACGACATCGGACGGCAAGGTCACGAACGCGCGTTTCTTCGTGCCCGCGACAGGCGTGCTGTCGGTGCCGAAGCCGCCCGAAATTCCGGGCATCGATACGTTCGCGGGGGAAAGTCATCACACGGGCCGCTGGCCGCATCATGAGGTCGATTTCAGCAACCAGCGCGTCGGCGTGATCGGCACCGGTTCGTCGGGCATTCAGGTGATTCAGGCGCTGGCCGGCAAGTGCCGGCACCTGACGGTATTTCAGCGCACGGCCGTCTATGTGGTGCCGGCGAAGAATCATCCGCTGACGCCGGAGATGCGCGCACGCGTGCGCGCGACCTACGCGGAGCGGCGCGCGGTCAGCCGTCTCACGCGCTTCGGCGTCGCGGTGCCGTTCCCGGTGGAGTCGGCGCTCGACGCGACCCCGGAAGAACGCCTGAAAAAATACGAAAACGCGTGGGAGAACAGCCAGTTGCTCGGCTTTCGCATGTGCTACGGCGACATTCTGTCGAACGAGGCGGCGAACGAAACGGTCGCCGAATTCATTCGCGGCAAGATCCGCGAGACGGTGAAGGACCCGGCGGTGGCCAGCAAGCTCCTGCCGCGCGGCTTTCCGTTCGGCACGAAGCGTCCGTGCCTCGGCGACACGTACTACAGCGTGTACAACCGCGACGACGTGACGCTGGTCGACCTGAAGCAGACGCCGATCGAGCGCGTGGTGCCCGAGGGCATCGTGACGAGCGACGGCCTGCACGAACTGGACGTGCTGATCTACGCGACCGGCTACGACGCGCTGACCGGCGCGCTCACCCATATCGACGTGCGCGGCGTGAACGGCCGCCCGCTGACCGACAAGTGGTCGAGCGGCGCGAAAACCTACCTCGGCCTGATGACGAGCGGTTTTCCGAACCTGTTCACCGTCACGGGGCCGGGCAGTCCGGGACCGCTCGCGAACATGTCGATGAGCATCGAGCAGCACGTCGACTGGATCGCCCGTTGCATGGCCGATCTGCGCGAAGCGGGCGTCGAGCGCATCGACGCGCAGCCGCAGGCGGAAGAGAGCTGGATGCAGCACGTCCAGGACGTCGTCGCGAAGACGCTTTATCTGAAGGCGAACTCCTGGTATGTCGGCGCGAACGTTCCGGGCAAGCCGCAGGTATTCCTGCCCTATCTGGGCGGTCACGGCACCTACCGCAAAAAATGTGACGACGTCGCGGCGGCCGGCTATACGGGCTTCGTACTGACACGCGGCAGCGATCGCGAGAACGAATCACGCAACGAAACGATTGGAGACGCAGCATGAGCGACATCAAGGGACGTCTGGCGGGCAAGGTCGCCTGTATCACGGGGGCGGGGGCGGGAATCGGACGTGCGGCGGCGGAGCTGTTCGCACGCGAGGGCGCGACGGTCGTCGTCGCCGAATTCGATGCGCGGAGCGGCCAGGCGACGGTCGACGCGATTCGCGCGGCGGGCGGCGCCGCGACCTTCGTGCGAACCGACGTCACGAGCGAGGACAGCGTGCGCGAGTCGATCGCGGCGGCGCTCGAATTCGCCGGGCGCATCGACGTGCTGTACAACAACGCGGGCGGATCGACCTCGGTCGACGCGCAGGTGACGGATTGCCCGGTCGACGAATTCTGGCGGGCCGTCAAACTCGATCTGTTCGGCACCTGGGTCACCTGCAAGTACGGCATCGCGGCGATGATGAAGACGGGCGGCGGCTCGGTCATCAACAGCAGTTCGGTGTTCGCACTGGTCGGCACCCGCGGCAAGGACGCGTATACGGCCGCGAAAGGCGGCATCTCGGCGATCACGCGTTCGATGGCCGTCGAATATGCGGCGCATCGCATTCGCGTGAACGCGGTTGCGCCTGCCGTGACGGTGACCGCGCGCGTCGCCGGGCTTCTCAAGACGCAGCCCGACGTGCTCAACAAAACCGGTGAGCGTCAGCTACTGGGTCTGATCGACCCGAACGAAGTGGCGCTGACGGCGCTTTATCTGGCATCCGACGAATCGAAGACGACGACCGGGCAGATCTTCCCGATCGATGGCGGATTTTCGATTTCGTAGGTCCGGAGGCGATCGATCGTCGATGAGGGTGCCCGGTGTCCGACCGGGCTGCCCGGCGTTGGCTCGTCCTGACAGATCCGGCCGTCGGGATTCCCCCTATTGGTCGGATGGACAGAAGGGTCGCCTTTCGATGTACGGAACCGTTGCAACGCTTGCGTTGCTCTTCCTTCGCATGGCGAATCTAATGCACTCCACAAACATACCTGGTTTCACAACAACATCTTTCATGGGACCGGAGTAAGCGCTAAAGCGCTAACTCCGGTCGACACGACAAGGAGACCCACCATGTTGCACCCAACGATTCGCCACCTGTTTCGTACATCGCTCGTCATCGCCTGTTCCGCGCATGTTTGCGTGTCGATGGCGAATGAAACCATCAAGCTGGGGTTGTCGGTACCGCTGTCCGGATCGGGTGCGCCCTGGGGCGTCGGCGCGGAGTGGCTGTGCCGCAAGGCAGCGTCGGAAATCGCGCAAGCGGGCGGCGTGCGGGTCAAGGGGCAGGTGGTCAACTTCGAATGCGTGACCTACGACAACAAGTACAACGCGGCGGAAGGGGCGAAGGTCGCGCAGGCGCTGGTCAACAAGGACGACGTGAAGTTCATCGCCGGCAGCATCGGCACCGCGCCGGTTCGCGCGCTGCAGTCGCTGACCGAGCGCAAGGGCGTGCTGTTGTTCACCACCGCGTGGGGCGCGAGCATCAAGGGGACGCACTACCCGCTGACGTTCACGCAGATGAACACCACCCTCGAGATCGCGCGGCCACTGACCGGCTTTATTGCAAAAGCGCATCCGATCAAGACCGTCGCGTTGCTCAACCCGAACGATGCCACGGGTCAGGAAACCGAGAAGACCGCGCGCGAGGCGTGGGAGGCCGCCGGTGTCAAGGTGGTGTCGAGCGACTGGTACGAGCGGGGCAGCAGCGAGTTCCAGCCGGTCGCGGCGAAGCTGAGCGCGCTCAAGCCGGACGGCATCGATCTGTGTTCGACGCCGCCCGCCGATGCCGGTCTCGTGTTCAAGGAGCTGGCGGGCCTCGGCTGGAACGGCGTGAAGATCGTCGAGGTGGGCACCGGCGCGAGCGGGCTGATTGCAACCGGCGGCAACGCAGTGCAGGGCGTATATCTCGGTGCGGCGGTGAGCCTCGACGGACCGTCGGTGACCGCGCATCAGCACGCGCTCGACGATGGCGTGCGCAAGGCGACGGGCGATTCGATCAATGCGGTGCAGATCGGCATCTACGACGCGGTCTATGCACTGAAGGCGGCGATGGAGATGGCGCAGAGCACCGCGCCGGCCGATGTCGCGAAGGTGATGAGCAACGTGACGTTCACGTCGTTCTACGGCAACAAGTCGGGATTCGGCGGCAAGGCGGTGTACGGCACGTCGCAGCAGATGCTGCTGCCCGTGATCGTCACCCAGCTCAAGGACGGCAAGCTCGTGGAAGTCGCGCGCATCGCGTCCGGCGAGCAGCGTTGATCGCGGCGGCACGCACCCCGGCACGCACCCCTTCAAGGCAGGCGGTTTTATGCAGACGTTTCTCCAGCTCACCTTCACCGCGCTGCAGATCGGCGCGGTTTACATCCTCTTCGCGCTCGGTCTGACGTTGATCTTCGGTGTGCTGCGCATCGTCAATTTCGCGCATGGCCAGTTCTTCACGCTGTCGGCGCTGATCGTCTCGGTCGCCGTGCCGTGGTTCTCGCACCGCGGCTCGCCCGTGTGGCTCGCGTATACGCTCGCCTGCCTGTGCGGCGTGATCGTCGCGTCGGCATTGGGCGCGCTCGTCTACGAAGTGGGCTTCAAGCGTGTCGAGCGCGATATGACGGGCTCGTTCATTCTGTCAGCCGGGCTCGTGCTGATGATCGAAGGCATATTCACGAAGCTGTTCGGCGGCATCGTGCGCCCGGTGCCGCCGCTCGTCGACGGCAACATCGACGTGTTCGGCATCAGCGTGGCCGCGCAGCGCCTCGTGCTGTGCGGCGTGGCCGCGGCGCTCACGCTGCTGCTGACGCTGGCGCTCGGCGGCACGCGCTTCGGCAAGGCGTTGCGGGCGGTGTCGATCGATCATCAGGCCGCGATGCTGCAAGGCATTTCGTACCGGCGCATCGGCTTTGCCGGCTTCGTCGCGGCCACGGCGATCGGCGCGGTCGCGGGCGCGCTGATCGCACCGGTGGCCGCGGTTTCGCCGACACTCGGCGACGCCTATCTGGTCAAGGGTTTCATCGCGGTGGTCATCGGCGGCATGGGCAGTGTGCCCGGCGCGATTCTCGGCGGTCTGTTCATCGCGTTCGTCGAGAGCTTCGTCGGCTTTTATTTCGATCCGTCCGTCGCGAGCCTCGCGATCTTCGTCCTCGTGATGGCGGTGCTGCTGGTTCGACCAAAGGGGTTGCTCGGTCATGAATGAACGTTTCTTTCGCCGCGGACTGCTGGCCGTCGCGCTAGCCGCCTTGCTGAGCGTCGCCGCGGGATCGGGTTACGCGGGGAACCTCGTGATCTGGATCGCCGTCGCGGCGGTGCTGGCAAGCACCCTGCGCTTCGTGTTGCTGATCGGCGAACTCAATTTCGCCGTCGCCGCGTTCTTCGGCCTGGGCGCGTACGCGAGCGGCGCCGCGACGACTCTCTGGCAACTGCCGTTCGGTCTGTCGTTGCTCGCGAGCGGGCTCGTCGCGCTGGTGGTCAGCGCCGCGTTCGGCTACGTGACGCTGCGCGTCAAGGGCCCGTATTTCCTGCTGATCGGCTTCGCGTTTACCGAGGCGCTGCGCATTCTGTACACGCGTTCCGAATGGCTGGGCGGCAATTCGGGGATGGTGGGCATCTTTCCGCCCGCGATGCTCGGCGACTACTTCCCGACCTTCGTGGTCGCGGTGGCGGGCGCGCTGATCCTGCTGCTCGCACGGATCGAACACTCCCACCTCGGGCGCGTGTTCGTCGCGATTCGCGACAACGACAGCGTCGTGCGTTCGGTCGGTATTCCCGTGCACGCGATGAAGGTGCTGTGCTTCTGCATCGCGTCGTTCGTCACCGGCATCGCCGGCGCGCTGCAGGCGTTTTCCAACAACGTGATCAGCCCGCTCGACTTCAGTTTCATGCTGTCGACGTTCGCGCTCGCCTATCTGAAGGTCGGCGGCGAGCGTCACACGCTCGGACCGGTGGTCGGCGCGGTGCTGCTGGTGCTGCTGGCGAGCGTCGCGCAGCGCTTCGGCGGCGGCGAGCAGATCTTCTACGGCGCGGCGATCGTGTTCGGCGTGCTGTTCATGCCCGACGGCGTGACAGGATGGTTCGCGCGCCGCCGCACCGCGCGCGCGAAAGCCGCGATGCCGTCGCCGGCGGGAGAAATGCAATGAGCACGATGGACACGCCATCGGTCCGGCTGCGCGCGCAAGGGCTGTCACGACGGTTCGGCGGCTTGCTCGCCGTATCGGACCTGAGCCTCGAAATCCGGGAGCGCGAGATCGTTGGCCTGATCGGCCCGAACGGCGCGGGCAAGAGCACGACGTTCAACCTGCTCAGCGGTTTTCTCGCGCCGAGCAGCGGGCGGCTGCAGATCGACGGTCACGACGTGACGGGCTCGTCCGCGGAGACGATCAGCCGGCATGGGCTCGTGCGGACTTTCCAGCACGGCAGCATGATGCGCACGATGACCGTCGAGGACAACATCCTGATCGGCGCGATCGGCGGCATGCGCGGAGGAAGCCGCCACGAGCGCGCCCGGCGCGTGCGGGAGACGGCCGAGCTGGTGGGAGTGCAGCACGTGCTCGGCGAGACGGCCGGCAACCTGCCGCACGGGCTGCAGCGGCTGGTGAGCATTGCGATCGCGTTTGCGCCGCGGCCCCGTCTGCTGTGCCTCGACGAACCGCTGACGGGCCTGAACCAGACCGAGGTGGCGTCGGTGCTCGCGACGTTCCGTGCTATCCGCGATCGTTTCGATACATCGATCCTGCTCGTCGAGCACAACATGAAGGCGGTGATGCGGACGTGCGAGCGGCTCTACGTGCTGCATCACGGCCAGTTGCTGGCCACCGGCACGCCGGCGGAAATCCGTGAGAACCCGCAAGTGCTCGCCGCCTACCTGGGGAATGTGAATGTCGACTGAAACGCCCACCCTCGAGGTGACCGATCTGGACGCGGCGTACGGCGTCGTGCCCGCGCTGCGCGGCGTGAGCCTGCGCGTGATGCGCGGGCAGGTCGTCACGCTGATCGGCGCGAACGGTGCCGGCAAATCCACGCTGCTGAAATGCGTAAGCGGGCTGTTGTCCTCGGCGCGCGACGCGGTCCGGTTGTTCGGCCACGCGGTCGGTGGACTGCCGCCGAACGCGCTGGTCGCCCACGGTCTCGCGATGGTGCCGGAAGGGCGCCGCCTGTTCGGTCCGATGACCGTGCGCGAGAACCTCGAACTCGGCGCCTACAGCCGCCGCGATAGCGCCGGCATCGCGCATAGCATGGAGCGCTGCCTCGCGCTGCTACCGGATCTGAAAGCGAAGCTCGACAAACCGGCGGGCTCGTTGAGCGGCGGACAACAGCAAATGGTGGCAGTCGCGCGCGCCCTGATGGCCGAGCCGAAGCTGCTGCTGCTGGACGAGCCGACGATCGGCCTTGCGCCCGCCGTCGTCGACCACATTGCGCGCGTGGTGCGCGAAGTCAGCCGCGCCGGTGTCGACGTGCTGCTGGTCGAGCAGAACGCGGAGATCGCGCTCGGCATCGCGGACTACGGCTACGTGCTCGAAGACGGTGCGGTGGTCGCGCATGCGCCGGCAGGGGAGCTCGCGGCGAACGACGAGGTACGACGGGCGTATATGGGGATGTAGTCGGCGCATGATGTAGCGCCCGGCGCCTGGGGTGCCGTCTCTTCGGGTATCGGTTGAAGGTTACATCGACAACCTGAAGTGTTCGATCTTTTGCCCCAGAACGTCCTCGGCCAATCGTTCATCTGACTTCGCCATCAGCATCGCCTTGATGTCTTCATCGTCGAGGACCAGAATTAACTTCCGGTGGATAAGCCACTGTTCCCTCAAGGTATGCTCGCAACCCGACGAATCGCCGCCTCTGCGTGAAATGATTAACCCAAAAAGACCCGCGCCGTGAGGTTTCAAATAGTTTGCAATTTGCAGAACCTCGGATTTTTTTATCTTTCTCGTGTAATTCTTGGCGTCGATTACGATGTAATCGGCTTCGTACTTTTGTCTCATGAAAGACCAGAAACCGCGCTCCGTATAATTCGGCATTATAAAATCCCGCCGATTGGCTTCTGATTTGTCGGATAGCTCCGGAATCGGCTTTCCAAGCGGTGGGGTGAACAAACATTCGAGAATTTCCCCCACGAGAGTTTGATAGACGTAGCAGTCCGACTTTCCAGGCACACAGCTTTCCAGGGAATTGATGAGTTCCTGCTCACGGGCCAATTCCTTTGGACGCGTGATCCGCGCGAGAAGCAATGTCCGGTAGTAGCCCGGTTCCGATTCCCTTATCTGCATCGAAAAGCGCGATGCGATGTAGCGCAAATCCCATGCTTCGATGTTCGCCGCGCGAAGGGCCGATAACTCTTCTTCTCTCAATGTAGCCGGGATGGCGAGGACCATTCGGCAATCCCCATAGCCAGCCTTATACTTTTCAAGTTGCCCGATAGCACTATGAATGTGCGCGGCGGTTAAAGCTGGATACGTCTTGCACTCGATTAGCAATGTCTCGATGCCGTCGTCGTTGCGACGGTGAGCCAGGATATCCGCCCGATAGCGGATCTCGCGACCCAGCACGATCTCCCTTTGCACATCACTGTAATCTCTATGACGCGTCAATAGCCCTGCCAGAAAGCTGACGAACTCGATTTCGCGTGGCGGACGATCAAATGATCGATGACAATTTGCGCACAAAATCGTCAGGTTGTCTTCGGATAACTCGCCGCCCCTGGATAAAGGGACGAGATGGGCGAGTTCCAGTGGAGCCAGATCATCGGTGATACCACATGCGACGCACCTGTGATTATGTTTCTCCAGCAATCTATGTCGCAGCGCTGCTCCGGTTCCTGGAATTGACCTGATTTCTGTGATTTTTTCTTCACTCATATCATTCTCGGGCTGCGTGGGATGGCTGGGCAATCGCCGATCAGGACGTTCTTAAAAGTAGCATCGTCGGTTGATCGCATCAATGCGCCTCAGTGCGCATCAATGCGCGGCAAGCTGGGCGCGCGGCGTATCGCCCACACCGGTTTCCACGAGTTGACCGTATTCGAGCTTGATACGGCGATCGGCGAGGTGGAAATAGCGGTCGTCGTGCGTGATGACTATCACGGTCTTGCCCTTCGCCTTCAACCCGGGCAGCAGCGTCCGATAGAACACCTCCTTGAAGAGCGGGTCCTGATCCGCGGCCCATTCGTCGAACAGATAGAACGGTCGATCCTCCAGATACGCGACCAGCAGCGCGAGCCGCTTTCTTTGTCCTTGTGAGAGTTCCAGCGTGGAGAACGCGCCGTCTTTAATGCTGACTTTGTGATCGAGCTGCAGACGCACGAGCAGATCCCGCGCAGTCTGATCGAGGCTGTCGACGCGTATGCCCAGCAGGGTATCGAACAGAAAGAAGTCGCTGAACACCACCGAAAACAGTTGCCGGTAACTGTCGCGATCGGCTTCGTCCACGGGCGCGCCGTTGACCACGATGCGTCCGCTTTCGGGCGCATAGAGGCCGACGATCATCTTCGCGAGCGTGGTCTTGCCGCTGCCGTTGCCGCCGGTCAGATAGATCAGCTCGCCGGGCCTGAAGGTGAGATGGATCGGCCCGAGCGTGAAGACGTCGTTCTCTTTCTCGCGGAAATAGCGATGCGTGACGCCGTCGAGCACGATGCTCTCGAAGCCGTCCTTCACCGGCGCATCGAGGCCGTTTTCAAGGGGCAGTTCGGCGTTCACTGCCTCGATGCGCTCCAGCGCGACGCGCGCGGTGCTGATGTTCGGGAGCGCCGACAGCAGCGATTCGATCGGCATGATCATGTAGAGAAACACCATCGCGTAACCCGACATCACGTGCGTATTCACCGGATAAAGCCGCGCGACCACGAACAGCGTGATGCCGATGAAGGCAAACAGGATGAAGCTGCCCCAGCTCGCCGCCGCCGCGTAAAGCACGTAGCCGCGTGTGCGCTGCACGCGCACGGCTTCGACGTTGGGGGACAGCGTGTCGTCGATGAACGCGGCGCGGCGCAGGCGATGCAGCTTGAGTTCCTTGGCGCCGTCGAACAGCGCGCGGAAATGGCGCACCAGTTCGTCCTCGCGCTGGCGCGACGCGCGCAGATGAAAGAGCGCGCGGCCGTTGGCGACGCGAAAGCCCGCCGCGCCGATGCCGATCGTCATGATCGCCACCAGCAGAATCTGCCACGACAGCACGCTCAGATAGGCGAGACAGCCGATGATGACGGCGCTTTGCATCGCCAGCGCCGGCATGCGCACGAACAGCATCACGATGGCGTCGAGATCCTGCGTGAGCACGGCGAGCGAACGCGCGGCGCCCTGCTGTTCGAGATGGCGAAACGAGGCGTCGCCGAGGCGGCGGATGGTCTGCATGCGCAGGTTCGCCTTGGCGCGCTGGCCGAGGCTCATGAAGAGCGTCTGCGAGAGCGTGCGGGTGGCGAGCACGACCATGCCGAGCACGGCGAACCGCCAGCCGAGGTGTGCGAGCTGTGCGGTGGATGCCGACAGCGCCTGGTTGATGAGCGCGACGAGGCCGGCGTTGCCGAGGCCGCTGACGATACTGGTGACGAGCGCAACGAACAGGGTCCAGCGTGCGTTGCGCGCGAGCTTCAGAAGCAGAGTCATGACACTCCTTGAACGGTGCGTCAGGAACCGGGCCGGTCTTGCGCCGGTCGCCGGAACATCGTGAGGATCAGATAGAGTCCGCCGAGCAGCGTGGCCATCACGCCAGCCGGCATTTCCTGCGGGAACAGCACCCAGCGGCCGAGCCAGTCCGAGCCGATCATCAGCGTCGCGCCGAACGCGGCGGCGACGAACAGCAAGGGCATGGCGCGGCGGATGCCGAGCATGCGCGCCATGTGCGGCGCCATCAGGCCAATGAACGAAAGCGGCCCGATCACGAGCGTCGCCACGGCGCTCAACATCGCGCTCAGCATCAGCAGGCCGAAGCGTGCCCCGGCCATGTGCACGCCGAGCCCCAGCGAGACCGCATCGCCGAGCGGCAGGATTTCCAGCCAGCGGCGGCACAGCGGCACGGCCGCCAGCGCGAGCAGCGCGCAGGCGGCCACCAGGGCGGCCATCCACGGACCGACGTTGTAGGTCGAGCCCGCCAGCAGGTTGTAGAGGATGATGACGCGCGGGTCACCGCTCGATATCGCGATCACGGAGATGGCCTGGAATGCCGCGCTCAGCGTCATGCCCGCGAGGATCAGCGTATCCGGCGAGAACGACGCGGCGCGCGCGATCAGCACGAGCGCGCACAGCGTGAGCATCGAGCCCGCCGCGCACCAGACGAGAAAGGTCGGCAGCCCCGGATGCGCGGTGAGAAAAAGCGCGCCTGTCAGGCCGAGCGCACCGCCCGCCGGGATGCCGAGCAAGTCGGGACTCGCCATTGGGTTGCCGGTCATACGTTGCACGATGCCGCCCGAGAGCGCGAGCAACACGCCCACGCCCGCCGCCGCCACGACGTGCGGCATGCGCAGGAACAGCAGCGCGCCCGTTTCGTGCGCATCGCTCAGATGCCAGCCCGCGAGGCCGCGACCCAAGGTGAGCGAGATCACCGTAACCGACGCCAACGCCAGCACGCTCACGAGCGCCACGGCGCGCAGGCCGCGTGGCGAGAGCCGCGCGCCATGCTGCGCGGGCGTTTGTGCGAGATCGGGGCGGCCGCGCAGACGGCGCAGCATGATCAGCAGAAGCGGTGCACCGATCAGCGTCGTGATCGCGCCGGTCGGAATCGTCATACTGAAATGCGCCGTGCACAGTTGCGCGAGTTGATCGGCGAGCCACAGCAGTGCCGCGCCGGTCAGCGGCGACCAGATCATGCGCTCGCGCAAACGGCGCGCGCCCGCGAGCCGCGCCACCGCGGGCGCCGACAGCCCGACGAAGCCGATCACGCCCACCGCGCTGACCACGAAGGCGGCGATCAGCAGCGTGAGGCCGAGCGTGAGGCCCCGCGTGGTACGCATCGAGATGCCGAGGCTCGACGCGACCGTATCGCCGAGATCGAATACGGCCAGCGGCCGCAGCAACAGCAGCAACGGCAGCGCGCACGCCGCGAAGCGCACCGCGAGTGCCAGCGCCACCCGCCAGTCGTGCTGCGCGAACGAACCGCCGCCCCATACCAGCAGGCCGCTCAGCAGATCGTAGTGCGAGATCGCCAGCGCGAGACAGAACGCTCCGCCACAGAGATTGACGATCATGCCCGCGAGGATCAGCGCGAGCGGCGACATGCCGCGCCGCGCCGCCAGCGCGAACACGGCGGCCAGCGCCGTTGCGCCACCCGCGAGCGCGACTGCATCGCGGCCGGCCGCCAGCAGGAACGGCGCATACACCGTGGCGAGCGCCAGCGCGAGCCACGCGCCCGAAAAGATACCGAGCGTCATCGGTTCAGCGAGCGGGTTGCGCAACACCTGCTGGGTCGCGACGCCCGCAAGTCCGAGCGCCGCGCCGCACAGCAGCGTGACGGCCACGCGCGGGACATCGCTGTAGTGAACCAGCAGTTGCGCGACGTCGGTGTCGGCGGGCGCAACGAGCGCCTGCCACCAGAACGCAGCCGCGAGCCGCGCGTCCAGACGCAGCGCGAACAGCAGCGCCGCCAGCGCGAACAGCGCGCAGACGGGCCATAGCGGCGTGCGGCGCGGCGGCGCGAAGGGCGTCGTTATGGCATCCCTCATGCGGGCTCCGCGGCGTGCGCGGCAGGCAACGCGGCCAACGCATCCACGAGCGCCCGCGCGAAGTAGGCCGCGCTCAGGATGCCGCCCTCGGGCGGCACCTCGGCCATGCCGGTCATGCGGCCCGCGTGCGCGAACGGCATCGCCTGCCAGACGCGGCTCGTCCGCATCATCGACGCGGTCATGGCGGGCAGCGGTTTTGTGTACACGAGCGTCGCGCGCGGATCGGCATCGAGCGCATCGAAGCCGATCATCGCCGCCGCCGCGCCATCCTTTCCGCCCCATGCGTTGCGCAGGCCCAGTTGCACGATCAGCTCGCCGAACAGGCTGTGCGTGCCGAACACACGCAGATGCGATTCGTCGATAAAACGCGTCATGTAGATGGGCGCGCCGCGGTCTGGGTCCGCATACGCGGGCAACGCGGCGAGCCGCGCGCGCGCCTGCGCAATCGCGCGCCGCGTTTGCGCCACGGCGGCCGCGCCTTGCGCCTCGCGACCGAAAAGGCGCGCAAGGTGCATCGTCTCCTCGCAGGCACCCGTGTACGGCGTGGGACTCGCGCGGAACTGGCCGAGCGTGACGGTGGGCGCGATGCGTTCGAGCGTGCCGCCCATCGACGCATGCGCGGGCGTGATGAGAATGAGGTCGGGCTTGAGCGCCAACATGAGCTCCATGTTGGGCTGAAACATCAGGCCCAGATCGACCACCGCATCCGGCACCGGGCAAGCCGTGAAATTGCGCCGGAAACCCGGCGTGTTCGCCATGCCGACGGGCACCACGCCGAGCGCCAGCACCAGTTCCGCGAGGCCCCAGTCGAGCACGATCACACGGCGCGGCGCGGCGGCCCAGGCCTGCGCGCCGGGGGTAACGGAAGATAGAAGGGCGCCGCCCACGCAGGCGGCGATCAGCGTCCGGCGCTTCATCGCTACCACTGATACTTCGCGCCCGCGGTGAGCAGACGGCCTTGCCCCCAGTAGCAGTAGTTCGCACCGGTACACGAAGCGAAATATTTGCGGTCCAGCAGATTCGACACGTTCAGCCACGTGGTCCAGCCCTGCATGCTGGAGAAGTGTCGGCCCAGGTCGTAGCGCAGCGAGAGGTCCACGAGCGTCGCCGACGAGGTCATGAACGAGTTCGCCGTATCGCCGTACGAGCCGCCGATGTAGCGCACGCCGCCGCCGAACAGCAGCCCCGCGAGCGGTCCGGCCGAAACGGTGTAATCGGCCCACAGCGAGGCCGTGTTGCGCGGAATGCCCACTGGCACCTTGTTCAGAGTCGCCGAGTTGCTCCTGGTGTTGAGCAGGTTCGTGTAGGTGTAGCTCGCGATCAGTTGCAGGTTGCTGCTTAGGCTCGCATGGCCTTCCACTTCGAAGCCCTGCGAGCGGACCTGGCCCGTGAGCACGCTGAAGCCGCTATGCACCGGATCGGTGGTCTGGACGTTGTTCTCGGTGAGATGGAACGCCGACACCGTAACGAAGCTGTTAAAGCCCCTGGGTTGCAGCTTCACGCCCACCTCGTACTGTTCGCCCGTGAGCGGCGCGAATGCCTCGCCGCTATATGAGGTGCCGACCTGCGGCTGGAACGAGCGCGAGTAGCTGAAGTATGGCGCCACACCGTTGTCGAACTGGTACACGCCGCCCGCGCGCCACGTGAACGCGCGGTTGAACTGCGTGGTCGTGGCGCCCGTCTTGTACGAGGTCTGATCCTCGTTGGCCCAGTCCTCACGCGCGCCGAGCAGGAACGACCACTTGCCGATGTCGAGCTGGTCCTGCGCGTACACGCCGAGCTGCTTGATCGACGTGGCATTCGACGTCGCGAACATGAAGGTCGGATACGGGATCGTCTGGCCGTAGATCGGGTTGCTCTCCTGGAGACCCGGCGTGGAAGTCAGATTGCCGTAGAAGTAATGGTCGAACTGCATGTTCTGGTAATCGAGGCCGACCGTCACGTTCTGCTTCACCGGCCCCGTTTCGAACTTCGCGTTCAACTGGTTATCCACGGTGTGCGAATTCACGCTTCCTTCGTTCAGGTACGCGGTGCGCGCGAGCGTGTCGGTGCCGGCCTTGAAGCCGTCGTTGCCCACGTACTGGATCGTCTGCGTATTGCGCAGGAAGCGATAGCTCTGCCTGAACGACCACACGTCGTCGATGCGATGCTCCAGTTGATAGCCGATCGCCGCCTGGGTCTTGCGGAAGCTGTCCCACGTCGGCTCGCCCGGATTGAGGCTGCGGCTCTGCCACGTGTACGGCACCGAGTTGTAGATGCCCGCTTCCGGATCCGCCTGATAGTTCGCGTAGACGGTAAACGTCGTGTCCTTCGTCGGGCGGAACTGGATGGTTGGCGCAATCGAGAAGCGCTGCCGGTTCACGTAGTCGGTCTGCGTGCCGGTGTTGAAGCCGTCGGCGGTCAGGCGGTAGAGGACCTTCCCGTCCTGGTCGAGCGGGCCGCTGAAATCGAAGAAGCCCTGGATGCGGCCGTAGCTGCCCGTTTGCAGGCCGACTTCGTGGTACGGCGTGTCGGTCGGCATTTTGCTCACGAGATTGAGCGTGCCGCCCGGCGAGCCCTGGCCGTAGAGCACCGAAGCCGGACCGTGCAGCAATTCGATGCGCTCGAACATGTACGGATCGAAGCTCGTGACGTTGTAGCCGAACCCGCCGTTCGGACCCGGCGTACGCAGGCCGTTCCAGTACTCGTCGATCAGGAAGCCGCGCGCATAGAGGTATTCGAGCGAATCGGTATTGGTGCCGCGCTGCTCGGGGTTGATGCCCGAGGTGTAGCGCAGCGCCTGCGCGACGCTCTGCACGTTCTGCACGTCCATCTGATCGCGCGTGACGACCGAGATCGACTGCGGCACCTTGATGATCGGTGTGTCGGTTTTGGTGCCGGCCGTGCTGCGCCTCGCCACATAGCCCACCACTGGCCCCGTGCCCGTTTCCCTGTCGCGCGTGCTCTGCACGACCACGGCCGGCAGTTGCTCGCCCGGCTGCGCCGCTGTGTCCGACGCCGCCACGGGCGCCGCCGCCGTCTGCGCGCCGGCGATCTTCGCGATCGCCAGCGTCACGACCGCCGTGATGGTGCGAAGCTTCATCCGCCGCGCCTTATCCGTCACGTTATCCATGTTGTTCGACGATATCCTGCCCCATCCCCGATTCATCCCGTACACCCTGTCCAAGATTGAAGAATCGCCACAATACGAATACGAATCATTGCTATTTTTATCCGTGAAGCGGCATGCGGACGATAGAATACGGTCTGAGCTTCGCCGACGTCCTGTCAAATAGCTGTGCAGAACCAGCGAAATTTGACGGTTCCACGATATTTTCTTCCTCAGTTCACAAATGAGCGATTTCTGGCAACGCTTCACCGGGATGCAGCAGCGTTATCTCAAGCGTCCTGTCATCGCCAAACGCTATGACTTTGAGCCCGGTGACTGCGAAAGCTGGCATTCGCACACGCATCCGCAGTTCGTCTACACGACGCGCGGCGTGCTGCGTGTCATCACGCCCGACGGCGCCTGGACGCTCGGACCGTATCGCGGCCTGTGGATCGCGCCGCTCGTCGCGCACGAATTGCAGGCCATCAGCCCGACGGTGATGTACACGGTCTATTTCGACGCGGAGGTCGCGCCGCGCGACGAGCCAAGCTGCCACGTGCTGATGATTTCGTCGCTACTCCACGAACTGGTGGCCGCGCTCGTGCTCGATCAGCAGGCCGGCCATCCCGCGCGCCGCTCGGCGTTGATCGACCCGTTGCTGCTGCAGGAAATGCGCGACGCGCAACTCGCCTCGGAAGGGCTCTTGCCGCTGCCCAAGGACCGTCGCCTGCAGCAGATCTGCGGCCAGTTGATGGACGCGCCCGCCGACAACACACCACTGAACGACTGGGGCATGCGCGTGGGCGCGAGCGAAAGCACGCTCGAGCGCGCCTTCAAGGACGAGACCGGCCTGACTTTCGGCCAGTGGCGCCAGCGGCTGCGGCTGGTGGAATCGATCTCGCGCCTTGCCAGGGGCATGCCGGTCTCGACTATCGCCACCGAACTCGGTTATCGCAATTCCAGCGCCTTCATCACGATGTTCCGGCGCGCGATGGGCGAGACGCCGCAGCGTTTTCTGCGCAATCGTAGCTGGCTGGAGCGGGTTGAAGCGCAGAAGGCACAATAGACGGCGCGCACGACAACGCCACGGCCGGATCATCGGACACATCGCCCAAAGCGAATCCGGCGCTGAACTCGCGGCGCCCGCGCGCGACCATTTCGACGAGGTGAAACGAGGCAAGATCGCGGACAGATACCGTTGCAGCCAGCTTTCGTTAGAATCTGTTTTCGATTCTTTATTCGTCTATCACCGGAGGCGAACGTGCCAGGATTACTCCCCGATGTCGACCGCGAGGGACTTCTCGAATATTCAGTCGTCTACACCGACCGATCCATCAACCATATGTCGCAGCTTTTTCAAGGCGTCGTACGCGATATTTCCGGCGCCCTGAAAAAAGTCTACAACGCGAAGTCGGCCGTTATCGTTCCGGGCAGCGGGACTTTCGGCATGGAAGCCGTCGCCCGGCAGTTCGCGACGAACCGGAAGTGTCTGGTCATCCGCAATGGCTGGTTCAGTTTCCGCTGGTCGCAGATTTTCGACATGGGCGGCATTCCGTCTGAATCGATCGTATTGAAGGCGCGTCCGGTCGAACAAGGAAGGCAGGCTGCATATGCACCGCCGCCGATCGAAGAAGTGGTCGCCGCGATCAGGGAACACAGGCCGGATCTGGTCTTTGCGCCGCATGTCGAAACCGCGTCCGGGATGATGCTGCCCGATGCCTATTTGCGCGCGGTGTCCGACGCTGTTCATGCCGTCGGCGGAATGTTTGTACTGGATTGCATCGCGTCCGGTACGGTCTGGGTGGACATGCAAGCCAGTGGTATCGATGTGCTGATCAGCGCGCCGCAAAAGGGATGGAGCGCGTCACCCTGCTGCGCACTGGTCATGCTCAGCCCTCTCGCCCGCGAAAGAATCGACGCGACAACCAGCACCAGTTTCGCTTGCGATCTTCGCAAGTGGCTGCAGATCATGGAAGCCTACGAGAACGGCGGGTTCGCGTACCACGCCACGATGCCCACGGACAGTCTCGCGACGCTGCGCGACGTCATGAAGGAAACCGACGCATATGGCTTCGACAAAGTGAGAGCGGAGCAGCTCGAACTCGGCACGCGCGTTCGCTCACTCTTGAGTGCCAGGGGTTTCAAAAGCGTGGCGGCCGAAGGTTTTCAGGCTCCGGGCGTCGTGGTCTGCTATACGGACGATGATGGCATACGATCCGGCAAGAAATTCGCTGATGCCGGCTTGCAGATCGCTCCCGGCGTTCCCTTGCAATGCGACGAGCCTGAAGACTTCAAAACCTTCCGCATCGGATTGTTCGGGCTGGACAAACTGCATGACGTCGAAGGTGCGGTCGCGAGGTTTGCCAGGGCGTTGGACAGCATTCTTTAGAGCGTTTTTCCGGAGGACTCCGGAACCTGCCGGAATAGCTATGCGTATGCTTCGGCCCTGGCGGCCGTTCGGCGTGCAAGGTCTCCCCTGTCTCAAACAGAATTCAGGCGGCGTCGCTGATTGCCTGCAGGAGTACAAGCAGCATTCGGTTCAGTGGCGTCGGGATACCGAAACGTTCCCCGCAGGCAACGACGGCGCCGGTTAGCGTCTCGACTTCAAGAGGACGGCCCGCGAGTCGGTCGAAATACATGGAGGTTCCGGCGTCGGCCGGATACGTCAGAAGCGTTGCCAATATCTGCGTCGCTTCATCGTCGGCAAGCTGAGCGCCATCGGCACGTCCGACCACGGTGGCCTCTTCAAGAACGGCAACGCACAGTGCTTTGATTCCCTCTCGCCGGAATACGGCCTGGCGTTGCAAGGTCAATGCGGTAATAGGGTTGGCCACTATGTTGATGAGCAGCTTGCGCCAGGCGAGAGTGACGAAATCCGCGCTTCGCAAAACCCGCATCGGCGTACCCTCGATCAGGCTGGCAAACGCCTGTCCGTTCACGTCGTCCCGAACAGCCAATTCATACTGGCCGGCGCGACGGAAGCGCATGCGGTCCGGCGCCAGTCGCTCGCCGTTGTAATAAACGATTGTCGGCACGACCGTTGCCGTCCCGATAAAAGGCGCGAGACGCTCGGCGTGCCCGATGCCATTCTGCAAAACCGCTACTCGGGTTCGAGGCCCGCAGAGTCGGGTAAGCCACTCCGCCACCATAGGCGTTTGATGTGCCTTGGTGCATAGCAGTACCCAGTCCACGGGTTCGGCATCCGCGGCATCTGTCAGCGCCCGAATGGAGATATCGACCGTATCGTCTGGCCGTTCGACGACCAGACGATCTATGGGGGTCCTCACGCAAACGGTGACGTCATATCGGCCGAGCGCGGCAAGCGAGCCTGCGATGACCCCGCCGATTGCACCGAGGCCGACGACGGCAATCGTCACAGGGTTCTGGTGCTTCATGAACTTCTCCGGAAACTTGTCCGAGCGCCCCCCAACCCGTGGGCGTAGCCGCCGATCGTCCTACCCACGCCCAGAGCGACGGCCCCGCTCGTCTGCGTGCTCATGCGTTCACGAGACCGATACGCACGCGGCGGTTATGGCGGCCTTTGTTGTCGATTTTCAGAATACGGATCGGGCGGGACGCCCCGGTTTCCGCGAGATGCGTGCCACCGCACGCCTGGCGGTCGAGACCGACGATCTCGACGATGCGGATCCGGCCGTCGTCGGTGGGCGGCGGAGTCACCGACCTCGAGCGAATCAGTCCGTGCTCGCCGCGCGCGTCGGCCAGCGGCACATAGATGTCCCGGACGGCCAGACTCTGCCTGATGACGTCGTTGATCGGCCCCTCCAACGCGCGCAAGCGATCGTTGTCGGCGTCCGGCACGTCGAAATCCATGCGCGCGGTGCCGTCGTCGTTCATCTGCACGCCGGTAACGAGCGCACCGTCGAAGGCCTGGAAGACGAACGCATTGAGCACGTGAGTCCCCGTATGAAGCTCACGCATCATCTGCCGGAACGACGGGTCGACGGCGGCTTGAACGGTTTCCGCCAGCTCGGCCGCGGGATCGTCGAGAAGCGTCCAGAGCCGGCCGTCCACCGTTTCGAAGCCCGTCACCGCTGCTTCCCCTCCGTTGTGACGGAGCACGCCGCGGTCGGCCAACTGGCCGCCGCCGCCCGGATAGAACGGCGATTCGGCGAGAAGTACGCGCCCCGGCCTTGCATCGACCACCTGCGTTTCAATGACGAGTGTTTCGGGATTCGCGTGATAGAACGCGCGTGCGGGCATGCTTGCCTCCCATACTGGTTACACAGATAGGGGCAGTATCGCGCCACGCAGCGCGCGCGTATTGGTAAAAATTGCGGCGGAGTTGGGGCGGAGTGGCGGCGAAAAGGGGCGGCTAATGCGCGGCGGCGCCGGCCGCTGCCCTGGCAAACTGCAGCGGCGTGATGCCGTAGCATCGCTTGAACTGCCGTGTGAGCGCGCTCTGGTCGTAAAAGCCCGTCGCGGCGGCCACGTGCGCGATCGGCATGCCGCGGCGCAGAAAGTGGCATGCACGTCTCAGGCGCACCTGGGTCAGGTACGTGTGCGGGGTCAGGCCGAGGCAGCGCTTGAACAGCCCGATCAACTGAAAGGGCGTGAGCCCGGCGGCGGCACTGAGGTCTTCGAGGCGCAAGTCCTCGGCGTGCCGGTCGTTGACCAGATCGGTCACGATCGCGAGCAGCGCCTCGTCGCGCGGTGGCGGGTCGATGCGGCCACCGCCGCTGCCATGCCGCTGATACAGGCGCCCGAACGTCGAAAACAGCAATTCCCGCTCGCGGAAGAGATCGTGTCCGTCCTGGAGCGCCCGATGCAGCGTCAGGAAGCCTTCAACAAGATCGGCATCGCCGAACATGTTGCTCGTGAAATACGGAACGTCCTCGATCCCCAGACCTCGCGCGACGGCATGGATCGCCGACTGCGTGAGGTAGAACGACCGGTAGCGCCAACGCTCGCTGCACCCCATCCAGCCCGAATGCGCCTCGACCGGATTGAAAACGAACAGCTTCGATGCGCGTGCCTCCTCGACCACGCCACGGCTCCTGATCACCGCCCCGCCGGTCTCGGTGACGGCGATCACGAAGCCGTCGTGCGTATGCGGCGCATACTGCTGGGTTGTAAAGTCGGCACACATGAGGCTCAGGCCCGGCGTATGCCGATCCCACCAATAGCGCGACAGGTTCTTCGGATCGCTACGTGCCACGGTTAATTCTCACATTGCGCGGGTAAAGCCCGGAGTTTCTTCAAATGCATCACCATTGGCATCGCGTGCAGGTAGTTCGCCACGCATCTTTGCGCCTGCCTTGTGGTGCAGTGAGTGAATGTAGCCGATTTTCCCGGACTGATCCAGGGGCAGCAACGCGCGTCGTAACGGCCCGTTTTCCCCGCTATTTCTCGAACATCGCCGTATAGCGCCGCTGCATCTCGTCAGGCGTCACGGCTTCGAACTGCGCGCCGAGCAGCCATTCGTGACCGAACGGATCTCGCACTGTCCCCGAGCGCTCGCCGTAGAAATGATCGGCGAGCGGCCGCACGACCGACGCGCCCGCTTTCACCGCATGCTCGAATAGCTGGTCGACGTCGTCGCAATGGATGTGCAGCAGCACGCTGGTGTGACTGTCGGTGGCGGGGGCCAGCATGCCGTGCTCGGGATATTCGTCGGACAGCATCACGGTCGCCGGACCGATCTTCATTTCCGCGTGCCCGATGCGGCCGCTCGGCTCGGTCAGGCGGAATTGCTCGACTGCGCCGAATGCCTGCGCGTAAAAAGCGATGGCCTGCGCGGCGCCGCGTACGCGTAGATAGGGATAAACCTCGTGGATGCCGCTCATCTTCATCTCCGAGTGGGGTTGTCCTGCCATTATCGGGGAGACGCGCGCGCTGTTCTTGTATTGCTTTTACCTGCGTGCTGCCGGCGTGTTTGCGACGACATGATGGAGCGGGCTGTCGGGATCCAGCGCGCGGTATCGGCTGGGTGTGATGCCGCCCAGCGCGCGGCATTCGCGGGTGAAGTGCGGTTGATCGTAGTAGCCCATCTGCGCGGCGACGTCGGCCAACGCGGGACGCGGTTGTTGCGCGAGCATCCGCAGCGATCCGCTCAGACGCTGAATGCGCAGGTAGTGGCTCGGCGTCATGCCGATGGCCTCGCGAAACAACGCGATGAAGTGCCGCGGACTATAGCCGCCATAATCCCCGCGTGCGCGGGTTTCAACTGCGAGCTCGAGTGCTTGCGAATTGCTCCCGTGCATCAGCGCATGCTCGACGGCCGGATGCATCGACAGTGCGATTCGCAGGTGCTCACCGAGGCGCTGTTCGAGAATGCGAAAGATCGTGCGAGGATCGGGTGCCTCCATCAGTTGCTCGTGGAGCAGGCGGGCGCGATGTCCCCAGAGCGCGTCGAGACTCACATGGCAGTCCGCCAGTTCCGCTGCCCGGACGCCGAGCACCGGTCCGACGCCGCCCGTGCGGAACGACACACCGGCCACCGCTCCGCATGGTTTCGGGCCGTTCATGTAGTAGCGCGATTGCGGACCGTGTAACAGGCTGCCGGTCCAGACCAGCGGCTCGTACGCCTGGTCAGGTAGGCATACGATCCGCTGCTCGCTCAGGGTGAACACGAGTTGTGGCCGCCCGCAGGGCAGCGCGTGCTCCCAGTGTTCGTGGCGCGCGTCGCGCCGCGTCCACCAGAAGCAGTCAACGAAGCGGTCCAGCGGCGGGGCGGGATGGTGGCGGAGAAGTTGCACGCGATTGACCATGTGGTGAGCGGATAACGCGCGGGATCTTAGAATATTAAGCGTGTTCGCGGAACGATGAATCGCGGCCCAACGGTGTCCCGACAAAAGGGCGAAGGGCGCGCAGTCAACACATCGCCAGTCGCGGTCGCTATCTGGATCATAGTCGCATGTTTCGACCGCTCGCGCACCTTCGCCGATCCCGATCCGAAGTTCGACCGTTGCGTCAGGAACTCTCTCCGACCCGCACGGACATTGCAGTACCGGCTTGTCGACTACGCGTTGCAAGCCAGCAAAGGATCGATCCGCCGCAGACCATCAACGACCCCTGCCAGAACTGGACAGACAGGGGAGCGTGAAGCAGGGCCGCGGCGAACGCCGCGGAGAGTACGGGAATGAAATACGACGCTCCGGCAAGCACGGTGACATTGCCGTGCAGGATACCCACGTTCCATGCCGCGTAACCGAAGCCCATGGCGGAAGCGGCCAGCACGAGATAGACGATTACGTGGAGACTGAACGCCATTGCGCCGCCGCCTTCGGCAAGATATTTTCCCCACAGTACGGCAGCTACCAGCATGAAGAACAGCGTGGTGCCATTCTTGCCGCCGGCAATGCGCGCGGTCACCGTGCAATAGGCCGCCCAGATCACCGCGCCGAGTAAAGCCAGTCCGTAGCTCAGCGGATTGTCCCTGACGTTCTCCAGCATGCCGGGCAGATCCAGGCCCTGGTCTCCTCCCAATACCCAGCAGATTCCGAGCATCGAGAACAGAAAACCGGGGACTACCAGGAGGTTCGCCCTCTGCCTGTTGAACAGAATGGCCGAGACCAGCGTGAAAGTCGGCCACAGGTAGTTGACCATCCCGACTTCGATCGCCTGTCTGCCGTCGTTGGCGTAGCCGATCGAGAGCGACAGGCACAGTTCGTACGCGATGAACAGCAGACTTCCCCACATGAGATAGCTGCGCGGAAATTCACTGAGCCGGGGGAAACCAACCGTGAAAAAGAGAAAGACGGAAGCCACCGTATATATCATGGCAGCGCCACCGGTCGCGCCGAGGCTTTCGCTCACGCCCCGGATGAGGGCGACGATAGAAGCCCACAACAGGACTGCGACGAGTCCGATAAGCGTTGCCTGTTTCCTGCTTTTCATGCCTTCTATCAGCCTCAGATGATTCGATTTCGCCAGGATGCGTTGCCGTGATACACGAGAATTGCCGATGGCGACCACCGCAATGGATGGCCGCCATCGGCCATGACGCGAGGAGCCCGGAGCCTACGTGCGACTCGTCGGGACGTCAATCCAGATGGTTTTCATCTCGGTGTATTGATCGTGTGCCCAGATGGACTTGTCGCGGCCGCCGAAGCCCGACTGCTTGTAGCCGCCGAACGGCGTCGTGACGTCGCCCTCGCCGAAACAGTTGACGGTCACGACCCCCGCGCGAATTTCCCGCGACAGGCGAATGGCCTCATTCAGATTGCTGGTATAAACCGAGGCCGCGAGTCCATAAACGGAATCGTTTGCCAGTGCGATGGCCTCGTCGATCTCGGTGAACGTCGTGACCGAGAGGACGGGACCGAATATCTCTTCCTGGAACAACCGGCTTTGAGGATCCACGCCGTCCACCACTGTCGGTTCGACGAAAATACCGCTTTTCGTGTCGCCGCCGAATGCCACGCGCAGGCGCTCCGCGCTGGCGTGCTCAAGATACGAGCGTACCTTCTCGAAGTGGGCCTTGCTGACCATCGAGCCGATGCGGTGCTCCGGATCGAGCGGATTGCCCATTTTCCATTCGCGCATGTGCACGCCGACACGCTGCAGCAACGCGTCCTTGATGTCGGCATGGACGATCAGGCGCGAGGACGCCGAGCAGTTCTCGCCCATGTTCCAGAAAGCGCCATTGACGACGTGCTGCGCAACCGCATCGAGATCGTCGACGTCGCGCAGCACGACGGCGGGATTCTTGCCGCCGCATTCGAGCACGACGCGCTTCAGGTTCGAATCGGCGGCGTACCGCAGGAAGCGCCTGCCGGTTTCCGTCGAGCCGGTGAAACTCACCATGTCGACGTCGCGGTGCAGGCCCAACGGTTCGCCGACTTCCTTTCCGCCGCCCGGCAGGACATTGAAGACACCAGCCGGCACGCCCGCTTCGTAAGCTAATTGCGCAACACGCAAGGCGGTCAGCGTGGTTTCCTTCGCGGGCTTCACGACGATGGAGCACCCGGTCGCGAGCGAGGGACCAATTTTCCACGCCAGCATCAGCAATGGAAAATTCCAGGGAAGGACGAGGCCGACCACGCCAATGGGCTCGCGCACTACGAGAGCGAGCGCGCTCGAACCCACGGGAGCGGTGTTGTCGTAGATCTTGTCGATCTGCTCGGCATGCCAGCGGATCGTCTGAATCGTCTCCGGAACGTCCGTGTTCTGGCATTCGCGAATCGGCTTGCCGCTGTCGAGGCTCTCCATCGTGGCGAGTTCGTGCGCGTGCTGCTCCAGCAGCGCGGCGAATTTCAGCAGGATGGACTTTCGGCGCGAGGGCGCGAGATTTCGCCAGCGGCCGTCCTCGAATGCCGCCCTCGCGTTCGCGACGGCAATATCGACATCGGCGGCATTGCACGCCGCGATTTCCGCGAGCACCTTGCCGGTGGCCGGGTTGACCGTTGCGAATGTGTCGCCGGACTTCGAAGGCCGGAATGCACCGTCAATGAACGCCTGGGTCGGCAGCCGCAGTTCCGCGGCAATCGCCGCGTACTCCGATGCACTGAGCAGATGGGACATCAGGCTTTGCTCCCCGTGACCGATGCGACCTCACGCTTGAGCTCAGCGACAACGCTTTGGAGTCGGCTTTTCTCTTGTGCGTCGAGTTCTTGCAGGGGCGCGCGCACTCCGCCCGCGCGAAGGCCCGCGATCTCGCAACCGTACTTGATGGACTGAACGAACTTGCCTTCTTCGAGGAAATCCATGAGCGGCAGCATCGCGGACATGATGCGGCGGCCTTTGTCGAAGTCTTGCTGGACCGCGCACGCCTCGTACAGCGCGATGTGCTCGGCGGGCAGGAAGTTCGAGCCCGCGCACACCCAACTGCGCGCGCCCCACGCGAAGAACTCCAGTGCCTGATCGTCCCAGCCGCACGACACGTCAAGGTTCGGGAATTCGCGCGCGAGCATGTGCAGTTGCCCCATCTGGCCGGAGCTTTCCTTGATCGCCACGAAGTTCTTCGACGCCTTCAGCACCGTATCGAAGAACTCACGGCCCATGGTGATGCTCATGCGACCGGGGTAGTTATAGAGCATGATGGGCAGATCGGCGGCGCGATCGATGGCCAGCGCGTGCGCGGCATTTTCCTGCTGCGTGGGCAACGCGTACGGTGGCGAGCCGACCAGAATCGCGTCTGCCTTGATGGCCTTTGCCGCCTTCGCGTATTCGATCGAATCCTCGGTGCGGATCGCGCCGGTGCCGATAATGAGCGGCAAACGCGAGCCGATCACTTCCTTCGCCCAGGCGCCCAGATCGAAACGCTCCTGAGCGCTCTGTGCATAGTATTCGCCGGTCGAGCCGCCGATGATGATGCCGTGGACGCGGGCCGCGATCAGCGATTCGAGCACGTCGGCAAATGCCGTCCTGTCGATTTGCCCTTCGGCGTTCAAGGGCGTGATGGCGGGGGTGTAGATGCCTTCAAACTTCATGATGTTCTTCCAGTGAGAGCGAGTGTTTTGATGGAAGGTGTGCCGCCTTCATTGACGGCGGCACACCGGTGGTGAGTATCAGTGGTTCAGCGAGGCCGCTTCCTGCAGGCTCAGCGAGCGCGTCTCGGGTGCGAGAGCAAGCGAGGCTACGAGGCCGATGAACGAGACGGCAGCCGCTGCATACATGGTGTTGCCGATACCGATGGTTTGCAGCGCGATCGGTACCAGCCACGTTCCGATTGCCGCGCCGATTCGCGACAGCGACGCACCCATGCCAACGGCAAATGCACGGATGTCGGTCGGAAAGATCTCGTTCGGATAGACGAGTTGCAGCACCTGCGCACCGCCGATGAGCACGGCGTACGCGCCGAACAGAACCAGAATCACGGGCGCCGGACCGTTCGAGCATGCCCCGAGAGCCAGCAATGCCAGGCCCGACCACAGGAAGCTGTGGATCACCATTGCGCGACGGCCAAGTACGTTGATGATGCGCGTTGCGATAATGCAGCCGACTACGAACAGCAAGGTGATCGCGACAGAGCCGAGCGATTCCCACTTCCCGGTCAGATTCAGTGCCTCGAGCACGCGCGGCGCGAACGAATAGACCGCGAAGACCGGAATCACGGAGCAGCTCCAGAACACGGAAACGAACAGCATGCGCTTGCCATATCCGGAATGCAGCAGCGCCCACAGCGAGATCTTCTTTTCAGTTTGTTCTTCCGGCAGGTTCTTCAACGAGAACGACGGGCCGTAGACTTTCCTGATGACCGCTTCGGCTTCGGCGACGCGGCCTTTGCTGAGCAGCCAGCGCGGTGATTCGGGTGTGCCGATCCGCACGAGGAACAGCACGATACCAATGACGGCCGGACTGGCCAGCACCCAGCGCCATGCATCGGGGCTGCCGCTGCTCAGGATGACGTTGCCGACGATATAGGCCAGTGCGGCGCCGAGGAACCAGATGATCGTCAGCATCGCGAGGCGCGGTCCGCGGTACTTGCGGGGCATGAATTCAACGAGCAGCGAACCTGCGACCGGATACTCGATGCCCACGCCGATACCGATGAGAAAACGCAGAACGAACAGTGCTTCCCCCGAATGGACCCAAAGCTGCGCGAGAGAGCAGATGAAGAAAATGACGGGCCCCAGGAAGTAAGGCTTCTGGCGCCCCAGCCGATCCGACAGCCAGCCGCCCAGGAACCCGCCGAAGAAAATACCGATCAGCGCCGAAGCGGCGACCATGCCTTCCCAGAAGCTGGTGAGTCCGAGCACCGCGGAAAACTGCACCATCGCCACACCGATAATGCTGAGCACGTAGCCGTCCATGAGCCAGCCGCCGCTCGAGCGGATGGTAAGCAGTTGGTGGAATCCATTGAGCGGCACGTCCTCGATGGTCACGTGATTCTTCGACATCGTCTGTCTCCTTCCATGAAATTGGGCGCAAAACGTCCTGGCGTGAGCCATGGGTGTTGCGTTTGCGTCCCTCGTATAGGGTTTGTTCGGCCGATCTGCGGACTCGCGACGTCGACCGATGCGTCGTCAGCTTTCGAGTCCTGCCTTGCGTTGTCCCCACCAGAGGGTGGCGTTGACGCCGATGGAGAGGAACGGCTCCGGCGGGGTCTTGCTCGGTCCCGACGTAGCCAGCAGAAAATCGATCTGGTCGCTGCGCTTGCCCGCGAGCCAGTCGGCGAGCAGCGTGCCCGTCACGGTTCCGCGCGTGATGCCGAGCCCGTTGCAGCACAACGCGCCGTAGACATTGGGCGCGAGTTGCCCGAAGAATCCCTTATGGTTGTGCGAGAGCGCGAGCGATCCGCTCCACGTGTATTCGAAGTCGACTTTCGGCAGCATCGGAAAGCGTCGCTCGAACGACAGCCGATGGCGTTCGGCAAAGCGGGGGAGGTACTGTTCTTTGGGCCGTCCGTCCGGGTTGAAGCTGAAGCTGTTGCGCACCAGAATGCGGTTGTCGTGCGTGCGGCGCAGCGTGCTGCCAAACGGGTCTGCCGGTATGACGCCCCAGAACGGCTTGCCGTCGAGCTGTTCCTGCTCTGCATCGGTGAGCGGCCGGGTCAGGCTCGCATACAGAAAGACCGGCAGCATGGTGCGCTGGAGGAAGCCAAATCGCATACCGAAGGCATTGTTCGCGAGCACCAGCTTGTCGACGGTAATGCGGCCGTTGCGATGCGCGAGCACGATCTTTTCGCCATATTCGACCTCGGTAATGGGGGTGTGCTCGTACAGCGTGACATTGGGCGGCAGACAGTCGGCCAGCCCCTTCACGAGCGCCGAGGGCTGCACGAGGATGGTTCCGGGCGTGAAAAGCGCCTTGCGGTAGAACGACGTGCCGATATGGCGGGGCAGGTCCTTGCCTTCGATCACCTCGTACGCCTGGCCGAGCTTGTCGAGGCCGCGCCGATAGGCGTCGAGCACGGCCACACCGCGCTCTTCCACTGCGGCCTGATACTTTCCGGAAGCGGTCATATGACAGTCGATACCGTGCTCGCCCACGAGATCGCGCAGGATCGTCTGGCCGAGCAGGTTCAGCTTGAGCGTGGACTTCGCCGTGGCGATATCGCCGATATAGTCGTCGGCGCCGATATCGTGCGGGAGGTCGATAGCAAAACCCGCGTTACGCCCCGAGGTGCCGAAGCCGACCTCCTGGGCTTCGACGAGAATGATCTCGTCGTCGGGGAAATTCAGAGCCAATTGCCGCGCGGCGGCGAGACCAGTGAAGCCGGCGCCGATTACTGCCCAGCGCGCCTTTGATTCCCCGGCGTGACGCGGCCTCGGTTCGCGAGGCTGGCTCGTGTGATACCAGCCGCACATCTTGTCGTCCGCGGGGAGCGATGTAACACTCAGCATTCCTAATTCCTTGATCGCATATGAATCCGCGCCACGCTTCGGAGTGAACGGTGCACGGAAAATAACGTGCACCGTCCTGCGCGGCCTTTAAAACTGGATGGGTACGTTCAACCCTTCGGGAATCACATATTCAGCCATGCGCCGGCGCGATAACTCCATATGGTTGCGAACCAGTTCGCCGGCGCTCTGTGCATCGCGAAGCGCGATTGCCTCAATGATCTGGTCGTGTTGCTCAACGGCCTTTTCCAGGTCTTTTTGCATGTCGCTCGTGGTGGGCGAGCGATAGAAAATCTTGCCGAGGCGCGCGTGGTCGATCAATACGCGACGCAGGCTGGGCATGAGATACGCGTTACGCGCGATCCGGCCAATTTCGAAGTGAAACTCGTCGTTGCGCAGCACGCGCGACTGAAGGTCGTTCTCTTCGATAGAGGCACGAAAGAGCGCCTGGATCTGCTTCAATCTCTCCACGTCTTCGGGCGTGGCATTGTTCGCTGCCATTTGCGTCGTCGCGACGTAGATGAGCGGCGCCGCAAGAAAGAAGCTCCGCAACGACTGATAGCTCATCGGCGAGACGCGGGCCGGCCGGTTCGGCTCAAGCTCCAGATAGCCCTCCGCCGCCATCTGGCGCATCAACTCGCGCACAGGCGGGCGGGAGAGCCCGAACTCTTCGCTAAGGGCCAGCTCGTCGACCACGGCGCCGGGCGCGAGCTCCATGCTCACGATGCGGCGCCGAAGCGTCTCCGCCATCACATTCTTGCGATCTGCTGACAGGCCCGCTTCGGTGTCCGCGGCTGCCAGTTGAAGTTTGGGTTTAGGCATGGCTCATGTGTCTACAAACTGTAGACAAAGTATAGATTGATAATAGATCTTGCAAAAATAAGGGTTTACGCTGTCCACACTCACGTGTGGAGTCGGTCCGCCAAAGGCTTGATCACGGTATCGTGATCAAGCCTCTGTCACGCGGATGGCGACGGGTTTCAGAGTACGTGAACCGGGTGGATTCGCCCAGATGCGGGGGAAAGGGCGCCTGCCAGGTGGTTGGGCGCCTCGACAGTTTGAATCCGCTGCCTATAGTGGTCGAGCGAATGTCCGGAAGGCGCGAGCAAGCGTCTGTAGATGGCCGTGGGTACGCATACATTGGCTGTGAAACCTGTCATTCGCGACCTCGAAGGTCTGAACAACAGGCAAGCAACTCATAGCTGCCTTATCAATCGCGACATTTGTCCGACTGTCCGCATGGCTTCCTGGAGATGCCCCATCAGGGGTGATTGGCCTGCCGCTCGGCCGACGTCGTCATTTCTCCTGGACGGCGCAGCATCTTGTCGACTTCACCGGCGTGCATCTCTTCGACATGGATCATCTGACGGGCGAACTCCTCGAGTGCAACGGAGCGGCCCTCGACCAGCGTGAGCAGTTCGCGATAGAGATCCAACGCGAGCTTCTCGGCTTGCAACGATTCGCGGAGGATCGAAGAGATATCGAAGGTGTGTGAGTCGAGCAGGGGACCGATTTCAAGCGACGGGTACGCACCCAGAGTGGTGATCCATTCTCCGGCCTGCTGTGCGTGCAATAGCGATTCATCGGCCTGCGCGCGCAACCACGACACGATAGGAATGCGGCCGAATCCGAAAACAAGAAACGAATAGTGCGTATATCGAACGACGCCGGCCAACTCGGATTCGAGAATGCGGTTCAGCACCGCAACGACGTCTTCCTTGTTTATCTCTGCCATTTGGGATCTCCTTTCGGGGCACTGCGACAGACGCGGTCGACGAGTCGCCGCTCGTATCACGCCATGTGGTCTCGACGGATATTGATTAAATGTAGTCGCGCAAGCCGATTGCGCAAGCCGTCAGGCGCCCGACCCCTGCCGCTGAAGGGCCGGCAAGCAGGTACGAACCGGCGGTCGCACGCCTGAGCGCAACGTAAACGCGGATTGGCGCGAGGCGAGATGGCTCTTTTATGCGCACTTGCCGGGTTTAACGCCAGGACTTCACCGGCAGCCGTCACACGAACGCGCCTTGCCCAATCGCAGGCGTCCGGCACTCACTTTCGCCTCGCTACCGCAGTCGCACCGGCAAACCCACAAACCATCGCCGGCATACCGTTCCGTCGTCAGTTGGCCGAACACCTCGCCGCCGCGCAGCGCAATCGAGCCGGGGCGGGACCGCCACACGCGACGCTGCTCACGGCAGCCGCAATCCCGCGTTCGGCCGCCTTCCACCGCATCTAGCCCGGCAGCCACGTGGCGGCCGCACCGGCACCGCCAAAGCCACACGTCGGCGCCTTGATATTGAAGCGCGACGAGATCGCCGAAGGTGCGACCAGCGACATCGCGGCTGGGCGGGAAGGGCCATTCAGGCTTAAAGGGGGCACGGGTACGCTGGTTCACGAAAGGTAAATGGAATTCGGCGTCCTGTTCTCAGGCATAGCCGTGCCCTTTCATAGCTGACGGCCCCGGCTTCGATGTGAGCGTTTACAACAGCTTCGTGGTGCAATCCGAGATCCTTACGGTTCGCCACGATTTGCTCGCGAGCATTTCGGTCATCATTTTAGACCGCGAGCAGCCGACGTTCATTTGACCGGCCACCATTCATGCCGCAAAGGTGGTGGTTATTCGATTCCGGTCCGGATGGAAAGCGCCAATGTCCGTGGTCGCGGAAGCGCTCAGGCGAACGAGCGCCGAGCGGCCGCCGCGCGCTTGCGCAAGCCATTCATACAGGCGAACAAGGCGACTGCGAAGATCATCAGCAACGTGGCGACGGCAAGGATCGACGGATCGATCTGGTCGCGGATGCCGCTCCACATCTGGCGCGGCACCGTGCGCTGATTCGGACCGCCGATGAACAGAATGACGATCACTTCGTCGAACGACGTCGCGAAGGCGAACACGCTGCCGGTGGCGACGGCGGGCGCGATCAGCGGCAGCGTCACGCGACGGAACGCCACCCACGGCGGTGCGCCCAGTCCGGACGCGGCGCGCAGCAGGCTTTGATCGAACGACAGCAGCGAGGCCGTCACCGTGATGACGACGAATGGCGTACCGAGCGCGGCATGCGAAAGCACGACGCCGAGATACGAATTCACGAGCCCGAGCGGCGCAAACACCAGATAAAAGCCCGCGGCGACGACCACGATGGGAACGATCATCGGCGACACGATAATCGGCATGACGATCGAGCGAAACGGAAATTGCGCGCGGCTCAAGCCGAGCGCGGCCAGCGTGCCGAGCACCGTCGCGATCAGCGTCGCCGCCGCGCCGATGCCGATGCTGTTCGCGAATGCGCGTTGCCAGTCCGGCGAACTCAGCGCCTGGGCATACCAGTGCAGCGAAAACCCCTGCATCGGGTACGAGAAGAACGAGCCGGAATTGAACGACAGCGGCACGATCGCGAGGATCGGCGCGACGAGGAAAAAGAACACGATCGCGCAATGCATGCGTAATCCCGCGCCGGCGACGCGTTCCGAAAGCAGCCGGTTGCGTCCGTCTTTCATATGAGTCCGCCTGTCGATGAGCGATATGAATGAAGCATGAACGTCGAGGGTTGCCGCCCGCTAACCGAAGCGCAGACGGTCGATCCCGACCAGCCTGTTGAAGATGAAATAGAACACCGCCGTGAAAACCACGAGGTAACACGACAGCGCGCCCGCGAGCCCCCAGTTGAGCTGCTCGTTGGTCTGCGACGCGATGAGCTGGCTGATCATCTCGTCACCGGCGCCGCCCAGCAGCGCCGGGGTGATGTAATAGCCGAGCGCGAGCACGAACACGAGAAAGCATCCCGCGCCGACACCCGGCAGCGTCTGCGGAATGTACACGCGCACGAAGGCCACGGCGGGATGCGCGCCGAGGGACTTGGCCGCGCGCATGTACACCGGCGAGACGTTCTTCATCACCGAGTAGATCGCGAGGATCATGTACGGCAGCAGGATATGCGTCATGCCGATCAGCACGCCGGTGCGGTTGAAAATGAGCGGCAACGGATGACGGATGATCCCGAAACTGAGCAGCGTGCTGTTGATCACGCCGCCCGGTTGCAGCAGCACGTACCACGCGGTGGTGCGCACGAGCAGCGAAGTCCAGAACGGTACGATCACGAAGAGGATCAGGCGGTTGCTCTGTTTTTCCGGCAGCGTCGCGAGCAGATATGCGACCGGGTAGCCGAACAGCAGGCATAGCAGCGTGACCGTCGCGCTGATCGTCACGGTGCGGGCGAAAGCGGCGCGGTAGACGGCGCTGTCGGCCGCGACCTGCGTCACGGTGCCGTCCGGCGCGACCTGCGCGTCGAGCGCGTTCAGCAGATAGTCGGGCGTCGGCGAAATGGACGCGCGTTTGAGCAGACGCCACGTTTCCGGCTCGTTCCAGCGGGCGTCGAGATCGATCAGGGCCGGCTTCCATTGCGCGGGCGTTTGCGAGCGCGCGGCACGCGCCGTTTTGAAAAGCAGGCTGCGGAATTCGGGCTGGTAAAAGTTCATGCGCCGTGCGATGTTGCCGAGCTGGCCGTTCTCGCCGGTGTCCTTCAGATCGTGCGCCAGCGCGGCAAAGGCGGGCTCGCCGGGCACGCCCGCGCCGTTCCATGCGGCCAGCGCCGCGCTCAGTTGCGGCATGCCGGCGCGCACTTCAGGGTTCTGCACGGCGCGGCCGAGCAGGCTGGCGATCGGCGCGACGAACGTCACCAGCAGAAAGACGAGCAGCGGCATGGCCAGCAGCAGCGCGCGCGCCGCCGCCTTACGGCGCGCGGCGCGGAACGACTCGCGCTCCGTGGCATGCGGGCCGCGGCCAAAGCGGGCGGCGGATGGCAGCGGCGTATTCATCGTCGTGAATCTCTCCGGTGACGTCGTTTGTTCCGGCGCGGCATTACTGCGTCAGCCAGTTCTGGAACCGCTTGTTGATTGCGTCGGCGTTGTCGGCCCAGAACGTTGCGTCGATTTGCAGCGGACGCTTGAAGTTGTCGGGCGCGGTCGGCAGGTCGTTGAGGCGCGTCTTGTCGATCAGCGGAATCGCATTCTTGCGCGGCGGCGCATACGCGATGTACTTCGACAGGTCGGCATAGGCCTGCGGCGTGGAGGCCGACACGATGAACTTCTGCGCCGCGTCCGCATGCTTCGCGCCGTTGACCACCGCCCACCATTCATAGTCGTACACCTGGGCATCCCAGACGATCCTGAAGGGCTTTTTGTCCTTGTGCACGGCGTCGTCGATACGGCCGTTGTAGGCCTGAGTCATCACGACCGCGCCGTCGGCGAGCAACTGCGGAGCCTGCGCCCCGGCTTCCCACCAGACGATGCTCGACTTGATCGTGTCGAGCTTTTTGAACGCGCGATCAACGCCGGCGGGCGTGGCCAGCGTCTTGTAGACGTCCTTCGGCGCGACGCCGTCGGCGATCAGCGCCCACTCCATCGCCACCTTCGGCGACTTGCGCATGCCGCGCTTGCCGGGGAATTTCTTCAGATCGAAGAAATCGTTGATGCTGGTCGGCGCGGTTTTCAGCTTGCTGGCGTCGTACGCGTAGACCGTGGACCACACCATCGCCGCGACCGCGCAGTCGCTGAGCGAACCCGGCAGGAAGTCGCTGGTGTCGCCGAGCGATTTCCGGTCGAACTTCGCGAGCAAGCCTTCGTCGCACGCGGTGATCGCGTCGTTGGTTTCGAGGTCGATCAGATCCCACGTCGGATTTTTCGCCTGTTCCATCGCCTGCAGCTTCGCGAGACCGCCATCGTATGACTCGGTGGCGAACTGGTTGCCGGTTTTCGCGGTGAACGGCTCGAACCATGCCTTTTTCGCGGCGGTTTCATAGGCGCCGCCGAACGTGACGACGGAAATCGTATCCGCCGCGTGAGCCGCGGCCGCCGCGAAAATGCCGAGCGCGCATGCCGCGAGGGTGGTTCGCAATAGCGAGAGGTTGGTCTTCATTTCTAGTTGACTCCTGCGATGAGTGGCGAGGCGGACGAGGAAGGGGAGGCGGCGGAATAATCGGTGCCGCCGGACGACGAGGCGGCGCGTGGTGGCGCCGGGGCGGCGGGCAGCACCTTGCAGTCGTCGCGCCGCCAGGTGACGGCGGTCTGGCGGCCGAGCGCGGGCAGATCGTGGTGCTGCGTGTTCGGGACCTTGACGACCACGCTTTCCCCATGAACGAGCTTCAGGTGCACGCGATGATGATCGCCGCAATAGACGAGCTCCTCCACGAGTGCGTGCAGGACGTTCATGTTCTGGCGTTCCGCTTCCAGCACGGCTTCCGGGGTCGACGCGAGATGCGCGCGCTCGGGGCGCAGCGCGAGCATCGCGGTATCGCCGGGCGCGAGTCCCGCGCCGGGGCGGCCGTGCACGGTGCTGCCGTCGGCGAGCTGCATGGCGGCCCATTCGCCGTCGCCTGAATTGACGCGGCCGGTCAGCCCATTGTTCTCGCCGACGAAATTGGCGACAAACGCATTCGCGGCGTTCTCGTACAGTTCGGTCGGCGTGGCGGCCTGCTGGATGCGTCCGTCGGAGAACACGGCGACGCGATCGGACATCGTCAACGCTTCGTTCTGGTCGTGAGTCACGTAGACGATCGTGAGCGACAGCTCGCGATGGAGCTTCATGATTTCATACTGCATGCTTTCGCGTAGCCGCTTGTCGAGCGCGCCGAGCGGCTCGTCCATCAGCACCACGCTCGGCTCGAAGACCAGCGCGCGTGCCAGCGCGACGCGCTGCTGCTGGCCACCCGAGAGCTGCGCCGGACGCCGCTCTGCAAGATGCGACAGCTCCACCATGTCGAGCGCGCGCGCGACGCGCATCTTCTGTTCGCCGCGGCTCACCCTGCGCACCGACAGCGGAAACGCCACGTTCTCGGCAATCGTCATGTGCGGGAAGAGCGCATAGTTCTGGAACACCATGCCGATGTCGCGCCGATGCGGCGGCTTGTCGTCCAGACGCTTGCCGGCCAGACGGATTTCGCCGCGGGTGGGCGATTCGAATCCCGCGAGCATCATCAGCGTCGTGGTCTTGCCCGAGCCGGACGGGCCGAGCAGCGACACGAATTCGCCGCGCGCGACGTCGAGATCGAGCCCTTCGACCACGTTATGCATGCCGTCGTACGATTTGCTGACGCCCGCAAAGGAAATAAATGGTTGGCTTGACATGGGTGTCCCGGCAGAGTGTAGGCAATCCATACGAGGCGACGATGTCAGGTCGCGCCCACGCGTGCCGCGAGGTAACACGCGAAGTCGAAGTTCGGCCGCTCGAGATGGCTCAGGTTGCCCGGCTTCGCGAGCGGCGCGTGCACGCCGCGAAACACCGCCTCGACGCCGCGCCGGTCTTCGGCGTTCACCTCGTCGAGCAGCGTCTTGAGCGTCGCCATGTATTCGGCGGCCTTCGGATCGTCGATGAATTCCGGCGCAAGGCCGCCCCCGAACTGGATATGCACGTGGCCGACGCCGCGCGGCTGCAGGATCAGATACCAGAAGTAGCCCGGCGTCAGCGTGACCAGATGCGTCGGATAGATCGCCAGCAGCGCGGTGGTACGGCGCCAGTGGCCCTGCAGACGCGTGTTGTCCGGGTGCGCGTTGCCGATCGGCAGCGTCGCTTCCTTGGTGATCCAGTGATAGTTGAAGGCCGGCAGGCCCGGCGGACACTCCATTTCCTCGAGCTTCGAGTGCGGGCCCACCGTCGCCCGGTGCAGCATGGGCAGGTGATAGCTCTCCATGAAGTTTTCCGCGAGGATCTTCCAGTTGGTGTTCCACACATGCTCTTCGTGGAAGGTCTCGACGTAGTCGGCCATGCCGTACGGCTCGATCAATGCCGTCAATCCGGCGAGGTGCGTCGCGACCGGCGGCGCCCGTTCGTTGAGCGTCACATAGATCCAGCCTTGCCATGTTTCGCAGCGCACGGCGGGCAGCGCGTACTGTTCCTTGCAGAATCCTGGCTGGCGGTCCATCAGCGGCGCGCCGGCGAGCGTGCCGTCGAGCGCGTAATTCCACGCGTGATACGGGCACACGATGCGGCGCACGTTGCCGCGTCCTTCGAGGAGCACCGACATCCGGTGCAGGCAGACATTCGAAAACGCGCGCAGCTCGCCGTTCGTGTCGCGCAGCACGACCACCGGCTGGTCGTCGATCTGCGCGGTCAGATAGTCACCGCTCTTCGCGAGCGTGCTCGCGCGGCCCACGCACAACCACTCGTTGCGAAACACGTCGCGCTGTTCGAGCGCGAGAAACGCCTCCGACGTGTAGACCGCGGGCGGCATCGCGTGCGCATCCTCGAACGGGCGCTCGCAGTTCTCGCGCAGCGCGCGGACGATGTCGAGCCCTGTCTCCGCCGGATATCCGGCGTGCGTAGGATGGGGAAAGGCTGACATGCAGTCCTCCGTATCACTATATGCATCCGATGAGCACCAATCTAACAATCCAAATTGCTAGGGAAAATATTGTTTTTGGATGCAATGCATAGGGTCAACCTATGCCGTCGCGATCTGGCGGGCTATTCGATGTGCAGACGGCGAATGTAGGTCTCGCAAAAGGCCGAAAAGCGCTTGACGACCTCGCGCGGCTTTACGGTGCTGGATCGCGCGATGCCGAGGGTCGTCGCATTGACGTTTTCCTTGAATCGCTTAACTACGAAGTCTTCGCCGTCGACGGTCCGGTTCGACTTGAGCGGGAAGTTGAGGATGCTGTAGCCGAGTCCGTTGGCCACCATGCCGCGCACCACTTCGGGCTGCGACGAACGGAACGCCGCCGCCGGGCGGTTGCCGACGACGTCGAACAGCGCGGAGAAATATTCCCGGCTGTGCGGAAGGTCCAGCATCACGTAGGGCTCGGGGAGCAGGTCCGCCAGCGACACCTTGCGCGCCCGCGCGAGCCGGTGCGTCTTCGGCAGGATGACATACGGCGGCAGGGAAAGCAGCGGGGTAAACGCGATGCCGTCCGTGATGTCGAGGCTATAGGTCAGCGCGATGTCGAGCGAGCCGTCGTGCAGGCCGCTCAACAGGGTGTCCTGATGGGCTTCGGTGGTCCGGAACGTGATGGCGGCGTGGTCCTGCACGAAGCGGCTGATGATGCCGGGCATCAGCGGCGGGGCCAGCGATACCATGCAACCCAGCGAGATGGAACCGGACATGCCGCCGTCCATTTCCTTCGCGGTCAATTGCAGTTCCTCGGCGTTCTTCAGCAGATTGCGCGCATGGCCGAGCAGATCGCGGCCCGGTTGCGTCAGCGACAGGCCGCTGGCGTGGTGGCGGATGAAAAGCTGCACGCCGAACGATGCCTCCAGATCCGCGAGCGCCGTCGAGATCGACGGCTGGGAAATGTGCAGGCGCCTCGCAGCGGCGGTGAAAGAAAGCACCTCGGCCGTCACGACGAAATAGCGTAGCTGACGCAATGAATAGCGTATCGGATTGCCTTCCATCGGTTGCTCCGTTGAACGTATCGAGCCGATTGTGGCTCGCCGATAAAGCGCTTGCATAGAGAAAAGCGATGCAAAGCATTTTTTAAATATATTTTTTGGTACCGGCAACGGCGGCGTACATTCTGTTCGAACGTGAAGGACCTGAACCAGACCGGTTTTCAGAAGGAGACAGCCATGACGGCTGAAACATTGTCGATCGACACGCTGGTCATCGGCGCGGGTCAGGCCGGCGTGGCCATGAGCGAGCACCTGAGCAAACTGGGCGTGCCGCATCTCGTGCTGGAGCGCGACCGTATCGCGGAACGCTGGCGTACCTGCCGCTGGGATTCGCTGGTCGCCAACGGCCCCGCCTGGCACGACCGCTTTCCCGGCATGGAGTTCGAAGGACTCGACCCGGACGCATTCGCGCCGAAGGATCAGGTCGCCGATTACTTCGAAACCTATGCGCGCAAGTTCGATGCGCCGATCCGCACGGGCGTCGAAGTGACGGGCGTGGCGCGCCGGACGGGTCGGCCGGGCTTCACGGTCGAAACCTCGGATGGCACGATCGAAGCCGGTCGCGTGGTCGTCGCGACGGGGCCGTTCCAGCGCCCGGTGATTCCGCCGATCGCGCCGCGAGACCCGCATCTCACGCAGCTTCATTCAGCCGATTATCGCAATCCCGCGCAGTTGCCGGAGGGCGCCGTGCTCGTGGTGGGGGCGGGGTCGTCAGGCGTGCAGATCGCCGACGAACTGCAGCGCGCGGGCCGCAAGGTCTATCTGTCCGTCGGCGCGCACGACCGGCCGCCGCGTGCGTATCGCAATCGCGATTTCTGCTGGTGGCTCGGCGTGCTCGGCGAGTGGGACAAGGAAGTCGTCACGCCGGGACGGGAGCACGTGACCATCGCGGTGAGCGGCGCCTACGGCGGCCAGACCATCGATTTCCGCAGGCTCGCGCACCAGGGCATGACGCTCGTCGGCGTGACCCGGTCGTTCGAGCGCGGCGTCGTGACCTTCGAACGAGACCTGGCCGACAATCTGAAGCGCGGCGACGACAACCTGATGGCGCTGCTCGACGCCGCCGATGCCTATGTCGCGCGCACCGGTATCGACTTGCCGGAGGATCCGCAGGCGCGCGTCATTCCGCCCGATCCGGAATGTGTGACGCATCCGCTTGCGGAACTGGATCTGGCGCAGGCGGGCGTGAACACGATCATCTGGGCCACCGGCTATGCGCTCGATTTCGGCTGGCTGCATGTGAACGCGTTCGACGACAACGGCAAGCCGCAGCATCAGCGCGGCGTGTCGAAGGAGCCGGGCCTGTATTTTCTCGGCTTGCCGTGGCTCTCGCGCCGCGCGTCGTCGTTCATCTGGGGCGTCTGGCACGACGCGAAGCACATTGCCGATCACATCGTCACGCAGCGCAAATATCTCGCCTATCGCGACGCGTCGCAGCGCCAGCAGGATGCGCGCCGTCCGCAGGGCGCCGACGCGCCATCTACCGCGCACGACGAATCCCGCGCGCGCAAAGTCAACGAACTGGGAGTGAACTGATGCCGACGCATACCCGCATTCGCATGTTCAATACGAAGGATACGTACCCGAACCAGTCGCTCGACAACGATCTGTGCCAGGCGGTTCGCGCGGGCAACACGGTCTATGTGCGAGGCCAGGTCGGCACCGATTTCGACGGCAACCTGGTCGGCCTCGGCGATCCGGGCGCGCAGGCCGCGCAGGCGATGAAAAACGTCAAGCAACTGCTCGAGGAAGCGGGCAGCGATCTGTCGCACATCGTCAAGACGACGACGTACCTCATCGATCCGCGCTATCGCGAGCCGGTGTATCAGGAAGTCGGCCGGTGGCTGAAGGGCGTGTATCCGATTTCGACGGGGCTCGTGGTCAGCGCGCTGGGCCAGCCGCAATGGCTGATGGAAATCGACGTGATCGCGGTGATTCCGGACAACTGGACGCCCGCCCAGGCGTGAGGAGCGAGCCATGACATTCTCGATCGTCGGACGTTGCCGGAAGACGGGCCAGCTTGGCGTCGCCATCAGCTCGTCGAGCATTGCGGTCGGCGCGCGATGTCCGTGGGTGCGCGCGGGCGTCGGCGCGGTGGCGACGCAGAACGTCACGCTTCCCGCGCTGGGCCCGCAGATCCTCGACCTGCTCGAACATGAACAGCTCGCGTCCGATGCGGCGCTTCAGCGGGCGTTGAACGCGAGCGAATGGAGCGAATGGAGCGAGTATCGGCAGGTGACGGTGATCGACAGCCAGGGCCGGACTGCGATGTTCACCGGCGCCGAAGCGCTCGGCGTGCACCACGCGGTCGCGGGCGACCAGTGTGTCGCGGCGGGCAATCTGCTGGCCGGCAAGCACGTGATAGACGCGATGGTGAAGGCGTTCGAGCAGGCGCCGGGCGTGCTCGCCGATCGCCTGATGCAGGCGATGCACGCGGCCGTCGAAGCGGGCGGCGAGGCCGGGCCCGTTCATTCCGCCGCGCTCCGGATCGTCGATGCGCCTATCTGGCCGGTCGTCGATCTGCGCGTCGACTGGGCGGACGACGATCCGATCGGCCGGCTCGACGCGCTGTGGCAGGCGTATCGGCCGCAGATGCAGGACTATATCTCGCGCGCGTTGAATCCGACGGCGGCGCCCAGCTACGGCGTGCCCGGCGATGAGTGAGCTGTCCAGCCGTGAGCTGCTGGCGCGGCTGATCGGATTCGCGACCGTCAGCCGCGATTCGAATCTGGAACTGATCGCGTTCGTGCAGCAATACCTCGCGGATTTCGGCGTGCAAAGCGAGCTGTTCCACAACGCCGCGCGCACCAAGGCGAATCTGTTCGCCACCATCGGTCCGGCCGACCGGGGCGGCATCGTGCTGTCCGGCCACACCGATGTGGTGCCGGTGGACGGGCAGGCATGGACCGTGGAGCCGTTCCGTCTCACCGAGAATGACGGACGCCTGTATGGACGCGGCACGGCCGACATGAAGGGCTATCTCGCGTGCGTGCTGGCCGCGGTGCCCGGCTTCCTGAAGCGGAAACTGGAACTGCCGGTGCATCTCGCGTTCTCGTATGACGAGGAGGTGGGCTGTCTCGGCGTGCGGCCGATGCTGGCGGAACTCGGAAAGCGCGCACCCCGGCCGCGTTTATGCCTGATCGGCGAGCCGACCGGACTGAAGCCGGTGCTCGGCCACAAGGGCAAGCTCGCGATGCGTTGTCACGTCAAGGGCGCGGCGTGCCATTCGGCGTACGCGCCGCACGGCGTCAACGCGATTCAATACGCGGCGCGCCTGATCAACCGGCTGGAAGAGATCGGCGACGAACTGGCGCGGCCCGAACATCACGATGCGCGGTTCGATCCGCCGTTCTCGACGGTGCAGACCGGCGTCATCAGCGGCGGACGCGCGCTGAACATCGTGCCGGCCGAATGCGAGTTCGATTTCGAGGTGCGGGCTTTGCCTGGCTTCGATGCCAACAGCGTGGCCGACAAGCTGCAAGCCTATGCGGAAGCCGAACTGCTGCCGAGGATGCGTGAGGTGCAGCCCGATACGGATATTCGCCTGCAGGCGTTGAATGCCTATCCCGGGCTTTCGACCTCGCCCGACAGCGACGCCGCGCGCCTGCTCGCGATGTTGAGCGGGTCGAACGAATACGGAACGGTGGCGTTCGGGACGGAGGGCGGACTGTTCACGCAGGCGGGCATTCCGACCGTGGTCTGCGGACCGGGCAGCATGAATCAAGGTCATAAGCCGGACGAGTTCGTCACGGTCGAGCAACTGGGCCGCTGCGATGCGATGTTCGCGCGACTGGGGCAGCATCTCGGGAGCGCGGGCTAGACAGTGTCGTCATGAGATTGCGCGTTCCCTACGTAAACAGACCTTAGGGATAGAAGGTTTCGCCACGGTTCAGCATGTCGACGAATTCCTCGATCTTGCGCGCCCGTGTTGCGGGCTTTTTGGCATTCTGTATCCGAAACAGGATGGCGTAGCGGTTGCGGCTGTTCAGTGTTGCAAAAAACGTCCTGGCTTCGGGATTGGCGTCCAGGGCGACCCGCAGGTCGTCCGGCACCGTCGAGTTGCTGGCGGACGCATAAGCCATGTCCCAGCGACCGTCTTTCCTGGCCTTCTCGATTTCCCGCATGCCCGGCGCACGCATTCTGCCGGCGGCGATCAGTGCTTCAGCCTTGTCCTTGTTGAGCCTGGACCAGATGCTTTTCGCGGAGCGTCGAGTGAAGCGCTGTAACCAGTATTCCTCGCTGTCGGCCTGCTTCCGACCATCAATCCAGCCATAGCAGAGAGCGCTCTCCAGCGCCTGTGCGTAAGTCAAGGTCGGTTGTCTGGCGCCCTTCTTCGCGAGGCGCAGCCATGTCCCGGTCGAAGTCCCCTGGTTTTGCGCCAACCAGTTTTCCCATTCGTTCTGGGTAGCAAATGTCAGATGCGATTCAGTCATGGCAATGAACCGGGTGGTTGAGTTCATGATCGGTCAGCCATCTTCACCTGGTCCGGCAGCGAGCGTGCGTTCATCCTGCGCATCACGTTGCCGCGGTGAGCATGCGCAGCGACTGCACCCCGCGCAGGTTATTGCGCGGATGCCATGCCAGCCGATTCAGATCCACCGGCTGCATGGCGGGAAAGCGGGCAAGCAGGTCGCCGAGCGCCACTTCCATTTCGAGCAGCGCGAGCCGTACGCCGAGGCAATGATGAATACCGCTGCCGAACGCCAGTGACGGCACGCTGGCGCCGCGCTCGAAATCCAGTCGATCGGGGTGGGAAAACACCGCGGGATCGCGATTGGCCGCTCCGGTCAACATGAACACGAGGGTGCCGGGCGCCAGCGTGACGTCGTGGATGACTACTTCTTCGAGCGCCGTGCGCACCAGCATCTGAACCGAGCCGTCGTAGCGCATGCATTCGGCGACAGCCTTCGGGATCCATGCCGGCTCGCGCTTGAGCAGTTCGAGCTGGGCCGGATGACGGAACAGTGCGATGACGGCATTGCCGATCATGTTCGACGTGGTTTCGTGGCCGGCAATGAACAGCAGGATCACGTTCGAGATGATTTCGGCGTCGCTCAACGTCACGCCCGCGTCTTCGACGCTCACCAGCGAGGAAACGATGTCGTCGCCCGGATTCATGCGCCGTTGCTCGACCACATTCCGGAAATAGCGTTCGAGTGTGAGCGCCGCGTCGTTGGCCGCCGCCAGTGTCGCTTCGTCGAGCGGAGCGAGATCGAATGCGGACACGAGTCGGCTGGCGGCTGCGCCGAGCTTTACGCCATCGGCGGACGGAATAGCCAGCAGACGGCAGATGATTTCGATCGGCAGGGGCAGCGCATATTGGCTGACCAGATCGAATTCGCGCGCGGCACCGATGCGATCGAGAAGATCGCGACTGGTGGCCTCGACGATTTCTCTCAGCTTTTCGATCTGCCTCGCATTGAAGGCCTTCATCAGAAGCGTGCGCAGCCTCGTGTGCGAAGGCGGGTTCATCATCAGAAACGTGCGGCTCAGCGCCTGAAACACCGGGTGCTGGGTGGCGGCGTCGCCGTAACGCGTGCGCACGCTTTGCAGATAGGTCTTGCCCATGCGCCGGTCGCGCAGCAACGCATCGATGATCTCGAAGCGCCCCGTGACGAGTAGGGACGGCGCCACCGGCAGCAGCGGCCCCGCTTCACGCACCTTCTCATACACGGGATAAGGATCGGCGAAAAAGGCGGGCGAGGAAAAAGTTGCGAAATGCATCGTGCGGAATGTCCCAGGAAAGCGATTGACGGTCGGCGACGCCGGCGCTCCAGCGAGAACAGTGAGTGAGCCCAATTATTCCACTGTCCGCGGCACTTTTGTCAGTGCCACGCGCGCAACACCTCTCCGCGTTTCCTTTCTCTTTGTATCGCAAGGTATCCGCAACGTAGAACGATACATAACGTTGCATTCAGGGGCCATTGCGGACACAAGCCAGATACGTGCGCCGGGTCTAATGCGTCGGTGCCGGTCGGGCTGGCGACTGCCGGGACTTCTTTTCAAAGCTCTTTTACATAAAGGAACGAGCCATGTCTGATCGGATCGACACGCGGCGCCGTCGGCTGCCCGGCACGACCGCGGGAGGCATCGAAAGCGTTTGCCGATGCCGTGATCGACGTTGCGCGTGTCCGACCGGACGCGAAGGAGACAGGCAAATGCGAAGCATTCGGACTGCACATGTCGTGCTCGGCGCGGCGCTTCTGCTCGGCGCGGTGGCGGATCAAGCACTGGCGCAAAGCGCGCCCTCGGCGCCGTCGCCGATTTATGGCGTCACGATTCCGGACGGTTACCGCAAGTGGCAAATGATCGCCCCGGCCGAAGAAGCCGCGCCGCTCGACGAACTGCGCGTCGTGCTCGGCAATCCCGCCGCGGTGAAGGCGATCGAAAACGCGACGCTGCCGTATCCCGACGGGACGATCCTCGTCAAGCTCGCGTACAAGCGCAAGCAGTCGCCGGAATTTCCATCGGCGACCATTCCCGGCGCGCCCACCACGGTCCAGGTGATGGTGAAGGACTCGCGTCGCTATGCGTCGACGGGCGGCTGGGGTTTCGGCCGTTTCGTCAACGGACAGCCGGTCGACGCGGCGCAGCATCAGACCTGCTTCGCCTGCCACGCAGCCCGCGTGAAGGATCGGGACTACGTGTTCACGCGTTTTGCACCGTGACTTCGCGAGGCCGGCGACTGTGTTGCTCATCAAGCAACGATATGTGAACTTAGTTGCTCTTGTTAGTCCTGGTTTGCGCTGCCAACATGAACTCGACCTGCATGACGGATCCAGCGAGGAAACCAGGAGACACACATGTCAGCAATCTATCCATCGGCCGCCGGCAACCCTGCGTCAGCGCTCTTCAGCAAGCTCAACTGGCGGCTCCTGCCGTTTCTGATCGCCTGCTACATGTTCGCGTACCTGGACCGCGTCAATGTCGGCTTCGCGAAGTTGCAGATGCAAAGCGATCTGGGTTTCTCGGATGCCGCATACGGGGTGGGCGCGGGCATCTTCTTTATCGGCTACGTTCTCTTTGAGTTGCCGAGCAATCTGATGCTGCCGAAAATCGGCGCCCGGCGTACGTTCAGCCGCATTCTCGTGCTGTGGGGGATCACGTCGGCCTGCATGCTGTTCGTGCGCAGCGTGCCGGCCTTCTATGCGATGCGTTTCCTGCTCGGCGTGTTCGAGGCGGGCTTCGCGCCCGGCATGATCTATTACCTGTCGTGCTGGTACGGCCCCGCCCGCATGGCACGCGCGATCGCGCTCGTGTTCGTGGCTGGCCCGCTCGGCGGCATTGTCGGCGGCCCGGTGTCCGCGTGGCTGATGACGCGTCTTGCCGGCGTCGGCGGGCTGGCCGGCTGGCAATGGATGTTCGTTGTCGAAGGCCTGCCCTGCATCGTGCTCGGCCTGCTGACGCTGCGCGTGTTGCCGGACCGGCCAGCGGACGCGCGCTGGCTCGGCCGCGCCGAACAGCAGTTGCTGGAAGACGAGACCGCGCCGACCCCGCATCACGCGGATTCATTCAAGGCGGTGCTGAAAAGCCCGCGCGTCTATGCGCTCGCGTTGGCCTACTTCAGCATCATTTTTCCGATCTACGCGATCAGCTTCTGGCTGCCGACGCTGCTCAGGGAGCAGGGCGTGAACGACACCCTCCGCCTCGGCTGGTACACCGCGATTCCCTACGTTGCCGCCGCTGTCTGCATGTATCTCGCGGGGCGCCGCTCCGACCGCATGGGCGAACGGCGTCTCCACTGCGCGATCCCGGCGCTCGGCGCCGCGCTGTGCCTGATCGCGACGGTTCTTGCCGACGGCAATCTGGCGCTCGCGCTCGTCGCGCTGACGTTGGGAACCGCGTGCCTGTGGATGGCCTATACGGTGTTCTGGGCGATTCCTTCGGAACTGGTCAAGGGCACCGCGGCGGCGGGCGGCATTGCGCTCATCAACACCGTCGGTTTGTCCGGCGGATTCTGGGGCCCCGCGGTGCTCGGCTGGACCAAAGGATGGACGGGCAGCATGCATGCCGGTCTCTTCGTGATGGCGGCGAGCGCCACGGTGGCGGCGCTTCTGATCCTGACGGGCAAGCTGACGCTCAAGCAGGACTAGCAGCCATCGAACCGCTATGCGACGGCTTCTTTAAAGACAAGGAATCGTTATCCGACTACAGCGGCGCCGCGTTGCGGTGTCGTTCGAAAAAAGGTGAAGCACATGAAAATCCTCATCGCCGGTTTCCAGCACGAAACCAATACCTTCGCGCCGACCAGGGCGTCGTGGTCGAGCTTCGTTCAGGGCGAAGGCTTCCCGCCGATGGTTCGGGGCGCCGACGTATTCGGCCTGCGCGACGTCAATGTGCCGATCGGCGGATTCATCAAGGTCATGGAGGCGAACGGGCACGAACTCATACCGGTGATCTGGGCGGGCGCGAGCGCATCGGCCCATGTGACGACGGATGCGTTCGAGCGGATCGGCGGCGAAATCATCGCCGCGGTCGGGAAGGGCGGTTTCGATGCGATCTATCTCGATCTGCACGGCGCGATGGTGACCGAGCAGCACGACGACGGCGAGGGCGAACTGCTCGAGCGGGTGCGGCGGATCGTCGGCGACAGGATGCCGGTGGTCGTGTCGCTCGATCTCCATGCCAATGTCACGGCGCGCATGTTCTCTCTCGCCAGCGCGCTGGTGGCCTACCGCACCTATCCGCACGTCGATATGGCGGAAACCGGCGAACGGGCCGCGCGGATTCTCGACGACCTGATGCGGGAGCGGCGTCCGCTGCATGGCGCGCTGCGGCGCGTGCCGTTTCTCATCCCCGTGAACGGCATGTGCACGCTGGTCGAGCCGGCCCGCGGGATGTACCGGTTACTGGCGGAGATCGAGAAGCGGTCGGTCGTTTCCGTGTCGTTTGCGCCGGGTTTTCCGGCGGCCGATTTCCCCGAGTGCGGCCCGACGCTCTGGGCGTATTCCTTCGACGAGGCCGCCGCCGAACGGGCCGCCGACGCATTGCTGACCCGGATCGCCGGCGAGGAAGCGCGCTGGGACGTGCCGTTCCTGACGCCCGACGAAGCCGCGCTCGAAGCGATCCGCCTGAGCGCGACGGCGACGCGGCCGGTCATCATTGCGGACACGCAGGACAACCCCGGCGTGGGCGGCGACTCGAACACGATGGGGCTCGTGCGGGCGTTGCTGCGCAACGGGGCGACCGGCGCGGCGGTCGGCGTGATCTGGGATGCCGACGCTGCGGCCGCCGCGCATCGCGCGGGTGTGGGCGCGCGCATTTCGCTGTCGCTGGGCGGCCGCTCCGGTGTGCCCGGCGATGCGCCGCTGCGAGCCGGGTTCGAGGTCGAGCATGTGTCGGATGGGCGCTTCCGTTTCGACGGCCCGATGCTCAACGGCATGCAGGGCGAGTTGGGGCCGACCGCCTGCTTGCGGATCGACGGCGTGAGGATTGCGGTGAGCACCGTGAAGATGCAGGTTTTCGACCGCAACCTGTTTCGCGTGGCGGGCATCGAACCCGAACGGATGAAGATCCTCGTGAACAAGAGTTCGGTTCACTTTCGCGCCGATTTCCAGGCGATCGCCGAGGCGATTCTCGTCGCCAAAGCACCGGGCCCGATGGCCGCCGATCCGGCCGACCTGCCGTGGGAACGTCTCGCTCCCGAGATGCGCGTGCGGCCGCTGGGGATGCCCTTTGGCGCGTTGAACCGGGTGAGCGCCGGCTGAACCGTCGAATGCCTGATCGAAAAACCCGTCGACGCGCTGGGGCTCGAGACGTGGATCAAACGCGCGCCTGGGTATGGTGGTTGATGAATCGTCACCCACCGCTATTCATCTTCCGCGTCGCCGCGCCGTTTCAGCAGATAGGTGTCCATGATCCAGCCATGCTGCCGGCGAGCTTCTGCTCGAATACGCTCGATATCGTCCACGACGTCGCGCAGCCTGCCGGCGATCAATAGCTCGTCGGGCGTGCCGACATACGCGCCCCAGTAGATGTCCAGGTCTTCGTCGATCAGCCGGCGCATTGCGTTCTGCGCATCGAGCATCACGACAACGCTATCGACATGGTTCGGAAATCCTTCCGCGATGCGCCGGCCGTTCGTGATCTCGATGGAGTGCCCGATCGCATTGAGCGTGACCCGGTGCTTTGCCGCCAGCGCCTGCACGCTGCTGATACCCGGAATCACCTCATATTCCAGCTCGTGCCGGCCGCTGCGGGAAATGGCGCCAACGATCCGTATCGTGCTGTCGTACAGCGATGGATCGCCCCAGACCAGAAAGGCGCCGCACTCGCCGTCGGACAATTCTTCTGAAATCAGCCGCTCGAATACCTGTTGCTTGTCGCGATTCAAATCTTCGACGCTGCCGGCGTAATTGCCGGCTTCGCGCCGGCGCTCGGGGCTGGTGGCCTCGACGATGCGGTAGCGGTGCTCCTTCACATAACGCTCGATGATTTCCTTTCTTAGCGCGACGAGTTTTTCTTTCGTGGCGCCTTTGTCCATGACAAAGAAGACGTCCACCTGATTGAGAGCATTGACTGCCTGAATGGTCACGTATTCAGGGTTTCCGGCCCCGATGCCGATGATCATTATCCGTTTCATGGAATGACTCCAGCTTTTCAACGAGCAATGGCGCGAAAATCAGACCCGCTTCAGCACGAGCTCACACGGCACGCCAAATTGTTTTTCGCAAACGACGGCCGCCCGTTTGACCGCGTGAGCCGGCACGAACACATAGAACCGCCACAGATCCGCGTAGCGCTGCTGCAATGCGCCTATCTCCGCCGAGGTCGCGTTACCGGCATCATCCAGGCGCTCCACGCCCCGAGTGGTTTCGACCGGTACCGCGGCCTCCTTCATCGCCGAAAGCGCCGGGCAGTACAGCACGACGTCGGAGAACGGCAAACCCAGCATGTGCGCCAGTTCCACTTCGGCTTGCCGGCGACTCGCGCGCGACAGATGGTAACGCGCCACCCATTGCTCGCGCTCCGGGAGCGGCACGCTGGCGCCGGAGACGACGTAACCGCGCTTCAACAGGTCCCGGCTCAGGCTACGCCGCGCCAGCGCGGCCGCATCGGCCACGCCGCAATGCTCGAGCCGCTCGAGCAAGGTCCAGTCGTTTAGCGACAGCAGATCCTGTTCTGCCAGCACGCCGTGGTCCACTGCGATCTCCACCGCCTTGGAGATCATCGCGCCCGCTACCACCTTGGTGTGATGGTAGTAAACGCGCTCGGTGAGAAAGTACCGGAGTCTGAGCACGCCGATAATTTCCGAGCGCGCATCCGGCCGATCCATGCCGTGCCTGGCCAGCCTGATCACCAGCCGATCGCCGTTCTCGGCGAAGCAACTGAATATGCGGTCGTCGTAGGTCTGCGAGAGCCCGGTAAAGAAGCTGTCGCGACGCAGATAATCGAGCAGGTCCGCGTCGATACTGCCCGAGACGATATCTTTCGCCCAGGCCGGCGCGCTCTGTGGTGAAGGCAGGCCAAGCAGGCTGCCCACGATATCCCGAATGCCCAGCCGTGCCAGAGCCTCGCCAGGCTCGCCCGAGAACATCTGTTGCAGGCGCGTTCCTTTGTCGTGTCGCGCAAAGAGACGCCGCTCGTCTTCCAGCGTGTGCCCGAACGGCACGTGAGTGACATCGTGCAGTAATGCGGCCACGCCGATTGCCTGTTCGAGGTCGGTGTCGACAGAAAGACCGGAACGGCGCAACGCTCCCACGATCCGATGCGCGAGCGCGCAGACGCCAATGGAATGATCGAAGCGCGTGTGCAGACCGCCCGGATAGACGAGGTACGCGGTGCCGAGCTGCTTGATGCCGCGCAGCCGCTGCATCGCGGGCAGGTCGAGCACCGCCGCCTCGAGACTGCCTAGTTCGATATCGCCGTGGATCGGATCGCGTAGCAACATACCTGGAATACTCCGCTTGCAAGGCAGGCCGTTCGGCCGGTGAGTGGGGTGAATCCCGACGCTGCGCCTGACGGTCGGCGTATTCGTCAGCGAGCCATTACGTTAGCCGGCCAGAAGCAATGAAGGCGGTTTGATGCCGCCTTTTTCAATTGCGCGGCGAGAAACAGACGTTTAGTCATTTTACATATTTCATCTGCATATATTGGCGATGCGTGTCCATCAGACACGTCCTGTTTTCAGTTTCCGTTGTTGCTTCGCACTGCATTGACAGTTTTTGACTTACCCGGGCGGCGGCTCGAAGTATTTTCCTGCAAGTCAAAAAACACGCTACGCGGAATGAATAAGAACATGTTCAGGCTGCTTTTCAGCCGGTGCCGGGGTATGCCCGTCGCTGTTGCGGAAACCGCCATTGCCTACGGCAACGCGAGTCAGAACGAAGTCCGTTTTCCAGCCGCACCGCGGCCCATCACACTGTTCGCCATGCGTCGCGCCGCGTTTGCCGCGCTGGTGCTGTGCGGATTCGCACCTGTCCTCGCGGATGCGCAGATCGTCCCTTCAGGCGCGCACGCGCCGAATGTCATCAGCACGGCAAATGGCTTGCCACAGGTCAATATCAATAAGGCTTCGGGTGCGGGCGTTTCCCTGAATACGTACTCGCAATTCGATATACAGAAAAACGGCGCGATCCTGAACAATTCGCCCGTTATCACATCCAGTCAACTCGCCGGGCAAATCAATGGCAATCCGAACTTCGGGCCGCATGATGCCGCGAAGATCATCATTAACCAGGTCAACAGCAATAACCCTTCGTTGCTGCGCGGCTACGTCGAGGTGGCCGGACAGAAGGCCGCTGTGGTGATAGCCAATCCGTCCGGACTGGTCGTGGACGGCGGCGGCTTCATCAATACCTCACGCGGTATTCTCACGACCGGCAATCCGTTGATCGACGGCAGCGGGAATCTCACCGGCTTCAATGTCACCGGCGGCACCATCGCGGTCCAGGGTACGGGCTTCAATGCCTCGAACGTCGACCAGGTGGACCTGATCGCCCGCGCGGTGCAGGCCAATGCGGCGATCTACGCGAATACGCTGAACGTTACGACCGGCGCGAACAGGGTCGATTACGCGGGTCTGAATGCGACGCCCATCGCAGGGACGGGGGCCGCGCCGGCCGTGTCGATCGACGTGTCGCAGCTCGGCGGGATGTACGCGAACCGCATCACACTCGTGAGCAACGAAAACGGTGTGGGCGTAGCGAACGCCGGCACGATTGCCGCGCAGGCCGGCGAGCTCACGCTGACCACTTCGGGCCAGCTTGTGCAGACCGGCCGGATGACTGCCAGCGGTAATGCAGGCATCAATGCGGCCAGCGTTGCCAATAGCGGCACGATCTACGCGCAGCGGAATACCGTCATCGGTACGGCGGGCGCGCTGACGAACAGCGGCGCGATTGCGGCACAGCGAAATACCACGATCAATGCGGGCTCCGTCAGTTCGACCGGCGCGCTCGGCGCGGGCGTGAACAATGACGGCTCGGTCGGCAATGCAGGCGACCTGGATGTTGCGACTTCCGGCCAGTTGAGTGCGACCGGCGAGGACGTTGCGGGTGGCAATGCAACGCTGACGGCACACGCAGGCGATCTGAACCTTGCGGGTGCGACCACGAGCGCAGGGGGCACGGTCAATGTCCAGGCAACGGGCGCGCTGGTGAACGATCACGGCACGCTCACGGGCGGCGCGGTGACGCTCAACGCGGGCAGCCTGTCGAACCAGGGTGGCTCGATTGTCGCGCCGGATCTCGCGCTCACCATCGGCCGCACGCTCGACAACAGCGGCGGCGACATCGAGGCGAACCAGCTTGCGCTGGGGGCAACGGACCTGCTGAATCGCGGCGGCACGATCACGCAGTATGGCGCGTTGCCGATGAGTTTCGACGTCAGTCGCACATTCGACAATTCGAATGGCGGTTTGCTCCAGACGAACAGCACGAACCTGACACTTGCCCCTGCGGCGCTCGACAATGACGGCGGTACGATCCTCGATGCCGGAACGGGCACGCTGACGATTGCGCCAGCCAACGGCGCGGGCGCTATCTCGAACATCGGCGGCCAGATCATCGCTGCCGGCCGGATCGTGGCGCAGGCGGGGAGCCTGAATAACACGAGCGGCGTACTCGCCGCACAAGGGAACATCGCGGCGAGCATCGCGGGCGATGTGCGCAACACGCAGGGCGCGATACGCTCGCTCGCGTCCCTGTCACTCATCAGTGGCGGTGCGCTGACCACGACGAACGGACAGATCCAGTCCGGTACGGGCGTGGCAGGCGACGCCAGCACGCTCGCCATCCAGGCCGCGTCCATCGACAACACAGGCGGACTCGTCAGTAACCTCGGCACGGGCGATGCGACCGTGCAGGGTGGCAACCAGACCGTTAACAGCAGTGGCGTGATAACGGGTCACGGCGATGTCGCCATCACGGCAACCGGCACGCTTACGAACACGAACGGGCAGATCGGCGCGACGCATGATCTGTCCGTGAAGGCAGAGACACTCATGGGCGGCGGCGCGTACAGCGCGGCCCATGACGTGGCGGTGACCATACAGGGCGACTTCGCGTCGAGCGCGGATTTCCAGTTCGGCGCCGGTCACGACCTGGCCTTTACCCTGCCCGGTACGTTTAACAACGGCGCCACACTGGAAGCGGTCAACAACCTTGGCATCAACGCGGACGATATCGAAAACAGCGGCGTCATGATGGCCGGCGGCACGCTCATCACGCACTCGAACACACTGGAGAATACGGGGGCGATGGTTGGCGGCAGTGTCTCATTCAACGCAGCGCAATCGATCACGAATGTCGGACCCGCTGCGCTCATCGGCGCGACGGACAGCAACGGCACGCTCGAACTGCTCGCGCCCGACATCGGGAACCGCGACGACACGACCCTGACCGATACGCAGGCGACCACCGCGATCTACGGTCTGGGCAAGGTCGTGCTGGCGGGTGGCAGAAATGCGGACGGCAGCTACAGCAGCGCGAACCTGATCCGCAACCAGTCGGGGCTGATCCAGTCGGGCGGCGACATGGTGCTCGACGCCGCCCAGGTCACGAACACCCGCACGACGATGACCACGACCGGCTTTAACCAGCCAGTCGATCCGGCCATGCTCGCGCAGCGCCGCATCAGCCTGTCCGGTTGTACCGCAATCGACATGGCTGCGTGCTCCGGTCAGCAGGTGGGCTGGCCCGCCCAGCCGGATCCGAACCTCATCGGCGGCGCGTACATCGAGCCGCCGCACGGCGGCCAGTGGAATAGCGGCTACCAGTACACGACCTATACGGGCGTGGCACTGGCAAACCTGATCGCGTCCATCAGCCCGCAGGCGCAGATCATCGCAGGCGGCGATCTGGACGCGTCGAACGTGGGCCTGTTCCAGAACGACTGGAGCGCGGTCGCGGCAGCGGGCAACATTGCCGCGCCCGTCACGCTCGACCAGAACAGCTGGCAGGGCCAGACGGCGCCCGCGGTACAGGTGACCTATTCGGGCTACTACCACTACAACAACTACGACAACTCCGAACGCGACTGGACTTTACCGTTCGGCGATGCGCCGTTTGCCGGCTCCCATCCGGGCGGCTACAGCCAGGCGGCACCCGCCGATATCCGCTATTACGCGCTGCCGGGCTACGAATCGACGTTTGTCGCGGGCGGCACGCTCTCCGGCACGGGCGTGAGCATCGACAACACGGCGGGTAACGCGACCATTCCGTCGCCCGGCCTCGTGCCGGGCGAGTCGGTGAAGGGTGTCGATATCGGCGCGGTCAGCGGTGCGGGGCCGGTCGATCCGGTCATCGCGAGCGCGACCGCGGTGAACGTCCTCGGTCACCTGACGATTCCGCAGGGTGGGCTGTTCAGGCGGGATACCGCGCCGGACGCGCCGTACCTGATCGAAACGAATCCGGCCTTCACCAGCCGGGGATCGTTCATCTCAAGCGACTACTATCTCCAGCAGCTTGGCCTGAATCCGCAGAACGTGGAAAGGCGCCTGGGTGACGGCCTGTACGAGCAGCAGTTCGTGCGCAACCAGATCACGTCGCTGACGGGCAACGCCGTACTGGGTCCCCATACCGACCTCCAGTCGATGTACCAGTCGCTGCTTGACGCGGGCGCATCGCTCTCGAAGTCGCTCGATTTGCCGCTCGGCATGAGTCTGTCACCGGACCAGGTGGCGGCGCTCACCAGCAACGTGATCATCATGCAGACGGAGATCGTCGACAGGCAGTCCGTGCTGGTGCCGGTCGTCTATCTCGCGAAGGCGAGCCAGCGGAACATGAACGGGCCGCTGATCGCCGCGACCGACATCGACCTTCAGAACGCGCAGACCTTCACGAACAGCGGCACGGTACAGGCAGGCAATGCGCTGTCGATTCAGGGCCAGCAGATCGGCAACGCGTTCGGCACGCTGCAAAGCGGCGGCCTGATGTCGCTGACGACCACCGGCAATGTCGATCTGACTTCTGCGACCGTGAACGCCGGCAGTCTCGCGCTGAACGCGGGCGGCGACCTGATGCTCAATACGGCGGTGAAGACTGTTGATCAGGTGAGCGCGACGGGCGCGACGCGCACCACGATCACGCTCGGCCCGATCGCGAACCTGAACGTGGCGGGCGATGCGGCCATCGTGACGGGCGGCAATGTCGAGCAGAACGCGGGCAACCTGAACGTGGGCGGGTCGCTCGGCATGAGCGTCGGCGGAAACTGGGATCTCGGCTCGGTACAGACCGGCGAGCACAAGGTGGTCGCGCGCGCCAATGGCATATCGGACACGAGCATCAGCCGCACGACCGGCAGTTCCGTGAATGTCGGGGGCGTATCGACAATCGGCGTGGGCGGCGACCTGACGGCGACGGGTGCGGATATCAGCCTGGCTGGCGGCGGCGTGATTGCGGCAAAGGGTGACGTGACGTTGCAGGCGGCGAAGGCCACGTCGACCATCGACAGCAACAGTTCGGGCAGCGACAGTCACGGCAGCTATTCGGAGTCGCTGCACCGGTCGGCCGATGTGCTCACGGCGACCACGCTCAATGCGGGCAATTCGCTGACCGTGGCGTCGGGCCACGATATCAACGTCACCGGCAGCACGATCAATCTCGACCAGGGAACGGCGACGCTGGCGGCAGCGAACAACGTCAATATCGGCGCGGCCACCGCGACCTATGTCGACAATTCGCAGGAGCAGCACAGCCACGGCAATGTGGTGAGCGGCAAGGAAGTCTCGAGTTCGCGCGATACGACGACGACGCTTTCGCAGGGCAGCATGATTTCGGCAGACGGCGTGTCGATCTCAAGCGGCAACGATCTCAACGTGGCGGGCAGCACGATCGTCGGGACGAACGATGTCGCCCTGAGCGCCGCGCATGACGTGAACATCACCACGACGCAGGATACGAGTCAGGGCAGTTCGTTCCACGAGGAAAAGAAGACGGGCTTCGGCGCGATGAGCGGTGGTGGATTGAGCCTCAACTACGGCACCAGCGACACGAAGGAGACCACGCACGACAGCAGCGTGACGAACAACGGCAGCCTCGTGGGCAGCACGAACGGTAACCTCTCGATTCAAGCGGGCCACACCCTGCACGTGACGGGCAGTGATCTCGTGGCAGCCCGGAATGTCACGGGGACGGCGGCCAGCGTGATCATCGATGCGGCCACCGGCACCGCGCACCACGACGAAACCCGGGAGGTGAAGCAGAGCGGTTTCACGCTCGGCCTGTCGGGCAGCGTGGGCGATGCGATCAACGGTGCGTACCAGCAGGGCCAGGCGCTCGCGAGCGGCAACAGCAACGGACGCGCGGAGGCGCTGCATGCGATTGCGGCAGGTGGCGATGTCGCGATGGCGGGCATCGGGGCGGCGGGCCTCGCGGGCGGGGCGGCAGGGCCGAACGCGCCGGGCATCGGCGTGCAGTTGAGCTTCGGTTCCAGCCAGAGCAAAAATACGTTCACCGAGGACCAGACGACGCAGAAGGGTTCGAACGTTCAGGCGGCCGGCACCGCGGCCTTCGTGGCGACCGGCGACGGCACGCCCGGCAGCGGCAACCTGACGGTCGCGGGTTCGAACGTGAGCGCGAACGATGTCGTGCTCGCCGCGAAGAATCAGGTCAATATCGTCAACACTACGAACACGGACACGACTGCCAGCACGAACAGATCGAGCAGCGCGAGCGTCGGTGTGTCGTATGGCACGCAGGGTTTCGGCGTCTCGGCGTCAATGTCCAATGCGCACGGCGATGGCAACAGCGACGCCGCGATCCGGAACGCCTCGCACGTAAGCGGCGCGAACAGCGTGACCGTCGTCTCTGGGGGCGATACCAGCATTATCGGATCGCAGGTCAGCGGCAACCAGGTGACCGCGCAGGTTGGCGGCAACCTGAACATCCGGAGCGTGCAGGATACGACAGTGAGCACCGCACACCAGAGCAGCGCGGGCGGTGGCTTCAGCATCAGTCAGGGCGGCGGCAGCGCGAGCTTCAGCGCGCAGAACGGGCACGCTGATTCGAACTACGCGCAGGTCAACGAACAGGCGGGCATTCAGGCGGGCAGTGGCGGCTTTGATATCAACGTCAGGGGCAATACGGACCTGACCGGCGCGGTGATTTCGAGCACCGCCGATGCGTCGCAGAACAGCCTCACGACAGGCACGCTGAGCTACAGCGATATCCGGAACCAGTCGCATTACAGCGCGTCGAGCAACGGTGTCAGCGCGGGTGTGGGTGTTGGCAATACCGGCAAGGCTCTGGGGCCCGGTTCGGTAAGCGGCTCGGGCGGCGTTGTGCCGATGATGTCGCAGAACGGGAACGGCGACGAAAGCGTCACAACGCGCAGCGCGGTTAGTGCGGGTGCAATCAATATCACGGACGGTGTGAAGCAGACGCAGGACGTGGCGGGCCTGAGCCGCGACACGACGAACACCAACGTTATTGTGTCGAATACGCCGGACGTCAATAACCTGCTTTCGCAGCAGGCCGATACGATGCAGGCGGCGCAGGCGGCGGGCCAGGTTGTGGCGCAAGGGATCGGTGCATATGCCGATGCGCAGCGCCAGTCGGCGGTTGACCAGGCCACGGCAGATGCGGCGAATGGCGACTGGGCCGCCTATGCTACTGACGTGGTCAACGCGAAGCAGTGGGATGAGGGTGGGGACAGTCGCGCGATATTGCAGGCGGCAGGTGGCGCGCTCATCGGTGGCCTCGGGGGCGGCAGCGTATTCACCGCGGTCGGCGGCGGACTCGGCGCGGGCCTTGCGTCAAAAATGGCGAATCAACTGGATAGCCTCTCAAAGGGCGTTGCGGCGGAGACCGGTTCGGGCCTTCTGGGCAACCTTGCCGGGAACGTGGTGGCGAACGTGGGCGGCGCACTGGTCGGTGGAGGAACAGCGGGAGCGGTAACCGCAACGAATGTGGATCTCTACAATCGTCAACTGGATACCAGGGAGAAATCCCTCGCGCAGCAATTGGCCGATGCGAGCGACGGAAAGTACACTGTGACGCAGATCGAGGACCAGATGCGTCAGATGGATATGAGCGCCAACGGCACAACTACGTCGGGCTCGCCCGCTACCTTGGTAGGCCAGACGCCCAGCGATTCCGGCGCGCGGTGGATGTCTGCCGGTACAACTGCAAATGGACAGCCGGTCCTGACGCAAATACCTGCGCCAACTGATTCCGCATTGCAAAGCTATATTCTGGCGAACTACAACAGCGTTTCACCGGGACAAGTGCCTGGCGAATTTACGTACCCGTCGAGTAACAGTGGTGGTTCGATCAACGTTACGGGACCGTTCACGAACTTCGATCAATCGGATCTTAATTACGTGCGCAGCACTACTGCAGACGCGGCTTCGATGGTTTCGACCAATGCGGGACGAGTTAGCGCTGCTGCTGCGGCGGCCTCAAAGATTCCTTCGCCTTACTCAGGCATTCTAGAAGGAATCGCTTTTGGAGCAACGGTTACAGGTGTCACCGCAGACGCAATACAGCAGCTTGTGCAACCAGACGTTGGACAGTACACCTTCTCAGGAGCGGTGGGAGTTGCCAATGCAAAATTGTCGGACAAAATTCCTGCACTTGGCCCAGCATTTAACGAAACGGCGAATGCAATTACAAACAGTAGCACGGGAAAGAATGTGCAGACGGCGTTGGATGGCTATTGGAATAGCTTTTACAACTACTGGAGCGAGAAGCAGTGAGGATTAAGCCAATTGAGGACGGGAACCTGAAGGGTTGGGTTAGAACGGGTCTGATATGCATTGGGTTTCTTATAATGTACCTAACTTACAAGTTTGTTCCACCGGCACCATTTGGTGGATTTATTCTTCTATTCGGATTTGCTATTGCACTTGTTGGTGGTTTCACATCGAGAGCGCATCTTCTTCATATCAAGCCCTTCGATAACAGCTACAAGAAGGCACGCAAGAGCTACGAAGCTCCGGACATGGACGGCGAGGCTAATGGTGATAGCTCTGAAAAGAAGAAATGAACATCCCCACAGGAATTTTTGTGGCTTACCTGGACGTCTTTCGCGCATGGAGCGGGAGGGAGGCCGCCCTTGGCGGAAACGCAACTGCCAAGACGCCCCCGCCGCGGACCAGTCGAATGGTTTCGGGATTCGGCGCTAAACCACCTTCCTTCCAGCGGAAAAGCTGACGCTACTCACCACATTTTTGCTTGAATTTTTCAAACATGGACAGAATTCCACTCTTCCCGCTGAACCCCGACCACCGCGATTTGTTCGTATTCGCGCAGATTTCGTGCTACTTGCTTGCGGCCATCCAGTTTCTCAGCTTAATCGGCATTCCTACCACTCTCGCACCGATTTTCGATCTGCAACATACAACCCTACCGGATCGTATCGTGGTGATGCTGAATGCTGCGGCAACAAATGCAATTTTTGCAGTGGGCTACTGCCTCCTCGCGCGTTTGCTGAGAAACTGTACGCTACTGACGTGGCGTGTAGCCGTTGCTCTGTTCAGCGTCAATGCGTTGCTCATCGGCATATCTCTGCTCGTAAAGCCAGCGCTTCTTGGTTTTTGCACGGCAGCCTTGACAATTGGAGCTGTGGCGACGCTCTACGCTGGTCGCCACAATGTTATTTCAATAATTCAGAATATCGAAATATAGTAGGTGTGGTTTTCGTCCAATCTCCGCACCCAATCGGGTGTGAAGAGACCATCAAGCTATAACCCAATCATTATGAACGTCAGAAAGAGGCTGGCGGCGGTGCCGCTCACAGCCGTGCTATCGCTCGCCCACGCGCAGCAGACCGCGCCCGATGTAGCAGCAGCGGCCCGCACGAACGCCGGGCAGCAACAGCAACTCCAGCAGCAACGCGACGCGCAACAGCGCGCGGCAGCGGTCGCCGCGCCCGTTGTACGCTCGGCTACGCCCGAAGCAGGAGAATGGCCGGTACTACCCGTCGAAACACCGTGCTTCCATATCGACTCGTTTTCAGTCGAGGTGCCGGACACACTGCCCGAGGTAGCCCGCGCAAAAGGCGCATCTGCGCTACCAACGGACCCCTTCGCGTTCCTCTATGACTGGCTACGTCACTACGAAGGCCAATGCATCGGCAACCAGGGCCTCGACATGCTGACCAGGGGCCTGCAACGCGTGATCCTGAGCCGCGGCTACATCACGACGCGTGTCCTGTTGCCTGCGCAGAACCTGTCGAAAGGCACCGTGAAATTCGCCCTCATCCCTGGCGTCATCCGCAATCTCAAGTTTGCCGACCCGCATACGCGCGGCACATGGAAAACCGCCTTCCCCGCACGCGAGAGCGACGTGCTCCAGTTGCGCGATCTCGAGCAGGGGCTGGAACAGATGAAGCGCGTCCCCAACCAGGACGCGACCATGCAGATCGTTCCCGGCGACTCTCCCGGCGAGAGTGACGTGGTGATTACCGTCAAGCGTTCGAAGCCCTGGTCGCTCGTGGTCTCGGCGGACAACGCAGGCACGAACGAAACGGGCCGCTACATCGGCAACGTAACACTTGGCCTGTATAACCCCCTCGGCCTGAACGACATTCTCTCGGCAGGCTTCAACCAGGATCTGCAATTCGGCAATCACGACCTCGGCACACGCGGCTGGAACGCCTCGTATTCGGTGCCGTGGGGTTCCTGGACCGGCACGCTGTATGGCTACACGAACACCTATCACCAGCAGATCGCGGTGGTCAACGGCACGTTCGTGGCGAACGGCAATGCGCAGACGGTGGGCCTGAAACTGGAGCGGGTTATTCACCGTAGCCAGAACGATGTGTCGGGTGTCGAGTTCCAGCTCATCAAGCGCTTTGGTGCAGGCTTCGTCGAGGACACCGAAATCCCGCAGCAGCATCGCGACAACACGTTCATCGAGGCGGGCATCACCAACCGGCACTATTTCGGCGCGGCGCAATTCGACGGCACGCTTGCGTACCGCCAGGGTATCGGCGCGTTCGGGGCAATGCCCGATATGCCCGGTGGACCGACCTACTACTTTCATATGGCGACGCTCGACGCGAACCTCTCGGTGCCGTTCAAGCTAGCAAGTCAGTCGTTACGCTACGTCGGAACCCTGCATGGGCAATTCACCAACGGCGAATTGAACTACCTCGACGACCTGACTATCGGTAGCCGCTATACGGTACGCGGCTTCAGCGGCCAGACGATGCTCGCGGCGGAAAAGGGTTTCTACTGGCGCAACGAACTCCAGTATCCACTCGGACAAACGGCGCAGGTTCTCTATGCGGGCCTTGATTACGGCCGCCTATGGGGGCCTTCGGCCGCCAGTCTCGCCGGTACGCAACTCGCGGGCGCGGCTATCGGCCTGAAGGGTTCGGTGCCGGCGCGCGTTGGCAGCTACAGTTACGACGTGTTCGCGGGTACGCCGGTCTACGCGCCGTCCGGCTTTCCAGCGTCAAGCGTCACGCTTGGTTTTCAGTTGACCGGACAGTTCTGAGGAACCCGATTCCAGCCGTAACCTGCACGCACCCGATAGCGCAACGCATGGGTTAGCCGCCGCCCCTAACGTCGGACGCGCGGCGCACTGTCTTTCGAACTGCGCGCGAGTTCAACGAAAGCGTGCAGATAGTCGATGCCGGAATCGGCCTCCCGCGTGCCCAGAAAGATCTGCTTCGAGATTCCGCCGCGCCCGAGTTTCAGGCTGACCAGCGGCATGCGGTCGGCGTATTCGTCGGCGAGCCATCGCGGCAACGCGGCGACGCCGCGGTTGCTCGCGACCATCTGCAACATGATATCGGTGGTCTCGATGGTTTTGTGGCGGCGAGGCATGACGTTCGCCGGCCGCAGGAACTGATTGTAGATATCGAGCCGGTCTGTTTCGACCGGATAGGTAATCAGGATTTCGTCGACGAGTTGTTCGGGCTTCACATACCGTGCATGCGCAAGCCGATGCTGTTCCGAAACCACCAGCACCTGCTCGTAATCGAACACCGGATCGAAGCGCAAGCCTGGCCGTACGAGAGGGTCGGGAGTGACGAGCACGTCGATGTCGTAACCCAGCAGAGCCCCTATGCCGCCGAACTGGAAGCGCTGCTTCACGTCGACGTCGACGTCGGACCAGCGCTGCAGATAAGGCGAGACCACCTTCAGCAGCCACTGGTAGCACGGGTGGCATTCCATGCCGATGCGCAGCGTGCCCCGCTCGCCGCTCGCGTACTGCTTCACGCGCGCTTCGGCGTGCTCGAACTGCGGCAGCATCCGGTTGGCGAGATTCAACAGATATTGCCCGGCCTGGGTGAAGCGCAGGTTGCGTCCGTCGCGATCCCAGATCGGCGTACCCAGTTGCTGCTCCAGTTTCTTCACGGTATGGCTGAGCGCCGACTGCGTGAGATGCAACGCAGTGGCCGCCGCCGTCAATGATCCCTGCCGCTCTATTTCACGAATGACGACCAGATGAAATCGTTCCAGCATGATGAGGCCCGCCAGGATTGAACATGAAGAAAGTTAATGGATTGATGAAATAATGCCATTATCTTTCATGGGACAACGATCTTATCATTGCTGTCAGGACTTTCAATCATCGCAAATGGCAGCGCTCATGATCACGACACACAATCTCGGTTTCCCGCGCATCGGCGCAAAGCGCGAACTCAAGTTCGCTCTCGAAAGCTACTGGAAAGGCCAATCGTCGCGCGACGAGCTGAAGACGCTGGGCGCGCAGTTGCGTCAGCGTCACTGGGAAAACCAGCGCGGCCTCGACCTCGCGCCGGTCGGCGATTTCGCGTTCTATGACCAGGTGCTCGACATGAGCTTCACGCTCGGCAACCTGCCGGAACGCGTGCAGGACTTTCACGGCGACGCGCTCGACAACTATTTCCGCGTCGCGCGCGGCCGCTCGGCGCAAGGCGCCGAAGAGCACGCCGCATGCTGCGGCGGTGTCGCGGCGGGCGAAATGACCAAGTGGTTCGATACGAACTACCACTACATCGTGCCGGAATTCACCGCATCGACGAACTTCTCGCTTGACGCGTCGCGTCTCGTCACGCAACTGGCCGAAGCGCGCGCCGCCGGCGTGAATGCGAAGCCGGTGATCATCGGGCCCGTCACGTATCTGTGGCTCGGTAAGGCGAAGGACGATTCCGACCGTCTCGCGCTGCTGCCGAAGCTGCTGCCGGTGTATGGCGCGCTGCTCGATACGTTCGCGGCGCAGGGCGTCGAATGGGTGCAGATCGACGAGCCGGCGCTCGTCACCGAACTCGACCCGGCGTGGCAACAGGCTTTCGTGACCGCGTACGAAGCACTGGAAACGCGCCGCGTGAAGCTGCTGCTCGCAACCTACTTCGGTCAGTTGCAGGACAATCTCGCGCTGGCGTGCAAGCTGCCGGTCGACGGCCTGCACATCGATGCGATCAATGCGCGCGACGAAGTCGCGAAGGCCGCGCGCGAACTGCCGGCCGAGCGCGTGCTGTCGGTCGGCGCGATCAACGGCCGCAACATCTGGAAGACCGATCTCAGCGCCGCGCTCGAATGGCTCGAACCGCTCGCGAAAACGCTCGGCTCCCGTCTGTGGATTGCGCCGTCGTGCTCGCTGCTCCACGTTCCGGTCGACCTCGACAGCGAACAGAAGCTCGATCCGGAAATCCGCTCGTGGCTCGCGTTTGCGCTGCAGAAGCTCGACGAACTGAAGGTGCTGGCAGCGGCGCTCAATCAGGGACGCGCCGCGGTCGCCGACGCGCTGGCCGCCAACGCCGCCGCAATCGAAAGCCGCCGCACCTCGCCGCGCGTGCACAATCCTGCGGTCAAGGCGGCAGTCGCGAAGATCGACGCGGCACTCGGCAAGCGCTCGAGCGTGTACGGCGACCGGGCGACGAAGCAGTCCGCGATCCTGAATCTGCCCGCCTATCCGACCACGACGATCGGCTCGTTCCCGCAGACCGCGGAAATCCGTCATGCTCGCAGCGAATACAAGGCCGGCAGGCTCGACGAAGCCGGCTACAAGGCCGCGATGCGTCGTGAAATCGAACGCAGCGTGCGCGAGCAGGAATCGCTCGGGCTCGACGTGCTCGTGCACGGCGAAGCCGAACGCAACGACATGGTCGAATACTTCGGCGAGCAGTTGAACGGCTACGCGTTCAGCCAGTTCGGCTGGGTGCAGTCGTACGGTTCGCGTTGCGTGAAGCCGCCTATCCTGTTCGGCGACATCAGCCGTCCGAAGGCGATGACGGTCGAGTGGATCACCTACGCGCAGTCGCTCACGTCGAAACCGATGAAGGGCATGCTGACCGGCCCGGTGACGATCCTGAACTGGTCGTTCGTGCGTGACGATCAACCGCGCTCGCAGTCGTGCTACCAGCTCGCGCTCGCGATCCGCGACGAAGTGCTGGACCTCGAAAAGGCCGGTGTGCGCGTGATCCAGATCGACGAAGCCGCGCTGCGCGAAGGTTTGCCGCTGCGCCGCGCGCAATGGAACGAGTACCTGCGCTGGGCGGTGGAGTCGTTCCGCATCACCGCGAACGGCGTGCGCGACGAAACGCAGATTCACACGCATATGTGCTATTCGGAGTTCAACGACATCATCGCGTCGATCGCCGATATGGACGCCGACGTGATCACGATCGAGACCTCGCGCTCGGATATGGAGCTGCTCGATGCGTTCGACAACTTCAAGTACCCGAACGAAATCGGGCCGGGTGTCTATGACATCCACTCGCCGAACATTCCGAGCGAGCAGCACATCGTGCAATTGATGAAGAAAGCCGCCGAGCGCATTCCGGCGGAGCGCCTGTGGGTGAACCCGGACTGCGGTCTGAAGACCCGCCAGTGGGAAGAGGTGATTCCGGCGCTGACGAACATGGTGAGCGCGGCGAAAACGCTGCGCGGCCACGCGCAGTAACGGCGGCGTCCAGTCCGCGGTGTGCCGGCCGGCGCATCGCGGACGCCATTTCTTTCACACTCTCGTCCTGGGCTGGTCCCGGGACGCTTCATTTGATCCATACGCCATCCATCATGTTTGAACGCAGCCGCTATACGATCGAGCAGATCGATCCGGAAATCCATGCCGCGATCCAGAAGGAAAACCAGCGTCAGGAAGACCACATCGAGCTGATCGCTTCCGAAAACTACACGTCGCCGGCCGTGATGGCCGCTCAGGGCTCGCAACTCACGAACAAGTACGCGGAAGGCTATCCCGGCAAGCGCTACTACGGCGGCTGTGAATATGTCGATGTCGTCGAGCAGCTCGCGATCGACCGCGTGAAGCAACTGTTCGGCGCCGAAGCCGCCAACGTGCAGCCGAACTCGGGCTCGCAGGCCAATCAGGGCGTGTTTTTCGCGATGCTCAAGCCCGGCGACACGATCATGGGCATGAACCTCGCCGAGGGCGGCCACCTGACGCACGGCATGGCGCTCAACATGAGCGGCAAATGGTTCAACGTCGTCAGCTATGGGCTGAACGCGCAGGAAGACATCGACTACGACGCGCTCGAAAAGCGTGCGCATGAAAGCAGGCCGAAGCTGATCATCGCGGGTGCGTCGGCGTTCGCGTTGCGGATCGATTTCGAGCGCATCTCGCGTGTCGCCAAAGCGGTCGGCGCGTACTTCATGGTCGATATGGCGCACTATGCGGGCCTGATTGCCGCGGGCGTCTATCCGAACCCGGTACCACATGCCGATTTCGTCACCACGACCACGCACAAGAGCCTGCGCGGCCCGCGCGGCGGTGTGATCCTGATGAAGGCCGAGTTCGAGAAGCAGATCAACTCGGCGATTTTCCCGGGCATTCAGGGCGGTCCGTTGATGCATGTGATCGCCGGCAAGGCTGTTGCGTTCAAGGAAGCGCTGTCGCCGGAATTCAGGTCATATCAGCAGCAGGTCGTCGACAATGCGCGCGTGCTGGCCGAAACGCTGATCGCGCGCGGACTGCGCATCGTGTCCGGCCGCACGGAAAGCCACGTGATGCTGGTCGATCTGCGCGCGAAGAACATTACGGGCAAGGAGGCAGAGCGCGTCTTGGGCGCGGCGCACATCACGGTCAACAAGAACGCGATTCCGAACGATCCGGAAAAGCCGTTCGTGACCTCGGGCATCCGCCTCGGCTCGCCGGCCATGACGATGCGCGGCTTCCGCGAAGAAGATGCCCGCCTCACGGGCAATCTGATCGCCGACGTGCTCGACAATCCCCATGACGAAGCGAACCTCGCGCGCGTGCGCGAGCAGGTCGCCGCATTGACGCGGCGCTTTCCGGTGTATCGTTGAATGGTGCGGAGCGGCCATCCGCTTCCCGTGTGTCGAGGCCGGCACGTGTTTGCGCCGGATATCCGGTGCGGCATCGAAACAGCACGGAGCCGGCCCCTTCAGAGGAGGGAAACGCCATGACATCGACGTACGAAAGAAAACCGCTTGCGCTGCCGGGCGGTCATCGCAAGGTTCTGCTGCATTCGTGCTGCGCGCCGTGCTCCGGTGAAGTGATGGAGGCGATGGTCGCGTCGGGCATCGACTTCACGATCTTTTTCTACAACCCGAATATTCATCCGCGCAAGGAATACGACTTGCGCAAGGACGAGAACATTCGCTTTGCGGAGAAGTTCGGCATTCCGTTCGTCGATGCCGACTACGATCGCGACAACTGGTTCGCCCGCGCGCGTGGGATGGAAAACGAACCCGAGCGCGGTATCCGCTGCACGATGTGCTTCGACATGCGGTTCGAGCGCACCGCGCTCTACGCGCATGAACATGGCTTCCCGGTGATGACCAGTTCGCTCGGCATCTCGCGCTGGAAGAACATGCAGCAGATCAACGATTGCGGTATTCGTGCCGCCGGCCGTTATCCGGGCTTGAGCTATTGGGACTACAACTGGCGCAAGGGTGGCGGCTCGGCGCGCATGATCGAGATAAGCAAGCGGGAGTCGTTCTATCAGCAGGAATACTGCGGCTGCGCTTACTCGCTGCGCGACACCAATCTGCACCGCAAGGCGAATAACCGCGAACCGATCCGTATCGGTGTTCAGTTCTATAGTCAGGACGACCCGAAGGACAACGGACAGGGTGACTGACGGTTGCGCCGCCGTATCCGGCGGCGAATACACTCCACCGGAACGGACACGAGACCGGCATGTCGTCAGGCCACGGCCGTCACGCTGAACTCCACCAGCAACTCCGGCAATCCGAGCGTCGCCTGCACCGTGCAGCGGACAGGCAGGTGTTCGGGATCGATCCAGTCTTGCCAGACGGCGTTCATTCGGTCGAACAGCGCCATATCCTTCAGATAGATCGTGACCGACAGCAGCCGTTGCCTGCTGCTGCCCGCCTGCTGCAATAACGCATCAATGCGTCCGAGCGCTTCGGAGGCCTGCTCCTCGATGGTGCGCGCATGCGCGGCGCCAGACGACGTTTGTCCAGCGAGAAAGAGAAGATTGCCCGCGCGCACCATCTTGCTCATGCGCGCATTGCCGGCGGTTCTTACGATAGGGGACGCATTCATTTGGGTACGAACTCCGTGGGTTGTGCCGCGTTGAGATCGGGGGTATGAGACGCGGCGAGATCGCCGAGGCTCACCGGTTTGATAGGCGGCCGGATACGGTAGTAGCCGATGTCCGCCACGGGTTTCGCGTGTACTTCGGCGAGCAGTTCGGCGACGGTCAGCCCGCATAGACGTCCCTGGCATGGCCCCATTCCGCAGCGGGAGAACGACTTGCTCTGGTTGGGTCCGGTGCAGCCGAGACGGGCCATTGCCCGGATGTCGCCGGCGCTGACTTCCTCACAGCGGCAGACGATGGTTTCGTCGGCGGGGCGGCGAAATGTGTCGGCCGGACGGTAGAGCGTGTCGAGGAAAGGGCGCACCGCGCGGTGCCGGTCGAGTTGCCGCCGCAACGGCGCAGCCTGCTCATCGCGCGCATCGCGGCTCAGCGCGCCAAGCCGATGCGACACGGTCAGCGCGGTCAGCGCACCCGCCGTGCGGGCCGCGATTGCGCCTTGGATGCCGCCGCCGTCACCCGCAATGAAGAGGTTCGGCACCGTCGTTTCGCCCCATGCATCGGTGCACGGATGCCAGCAAAGCTGGGCTTCGTCCCAGCGATGATCGCAGCCGATCGAGCGGGTGAGCTGCACGTTGGGCACAACGCCCTGATGCAGCAGGACGACGCTCGCCGCGAGCCTCGACGTGCGCCCCTTCGCGGTGTATTGCACCGATTCCGCGCGCCCATCGCCTGCCACTGAAAGCCCTGTCACCCGGCGAATGTGCGGAATGCCGCTGCGCCGGATCGCGTTCAGCAAGCGCCGGCCCTTCGCCAGATACGCGGGTGTACGCAACGCGCCGGGCAGCTCCGCGAGCGCGCGCCAGTAGTTGCGCGCGGGCGTCGTATCGAGGATCGCCGCCGGCGTTCGGTCCGCCTGAATGAGCTGCCACGCAAACAGATACATCAGCGGTCCGCTGCCCGCCAGCACGACCGGCCCAGCGGGCAGCATGGCTGACGATTTCAACAGCGTCTGCGCGGCGCCCACTCCCATGACCCCAGGCAGCGTCCAGCCCGGCAGCGGGCACGGCCGTTCGTAGGCGCCGTTGGCGATGACCACGGCTTTCGCCCGTATCTGTCCGCTTGCCGCGGCGTCGCCGCGACGTGTGAAGCTGATTTCCAGCGCGCGCGTGATTTGCCACGCGAGTGTGTCGGGCCAGTAGCGCAGCGGCGCTTTAGCGAAGCGCGCGACCAGCTCCGCGCCGTCGGTGTAGTCGTCGCCGAGCAAGGCCGCGTCGGGCAGCGGCGAGCGGCCGACGTTGCGATAGATCTGGCCGCCCGGCAGCGGGTTTTCGTCGAGAACCAGCACGTCGAGGCCCGCCCGCGCCGCGTCGAGCGCACACGCCATGCCGGCCGGGCCCGCGCCGACGATCACGAGGTCCGCCGTTTCGATCGTCATACGAGGGCCCTCGCGCCAGCCATGGCTTTGACTTCCATTCCGTCGCGCACGCGCACCATGCAGGCCTGCTGGTTCGGCAGGCCATCGATTTCGACGAGGCAATCGAAGCACACGCCCATCATGCAATACGGCGCGCGCGGCGCCGCGCCCACCGGCGTGTGACGGAAGACGCCGACTCCGGCATACAGAAGCGCGGCTGCCACGTTGACGTATTCCGGCACGTCCACATGGCGACCGTCGACGACGATCCGCACCGTGCGGGTCGGGGCACCGTCGATCCGACTAAACAGCGAAACGTTTTGCATAGAAGTAGTCCAGAAGGGAAGGACGTTGACCGCCGAGCAGCCACGCCACGAGCAATTCGCAATGCGCGGCCGCGAGCGTCACGCCGCTATGGCAGGTGGCGATAAACGCACCGGGATGCGTGACCGATTCTTCGTAGACGGGCATGCTGTCGGGCGTCATCACGCGGAGCGCACCCCATGCGCGCACGACCCGAACGTTTTTCAGCAGAGGGAGCTGCGTGACGGCCTTGCGGGCGATGTGCGCGACGATCTCGGGCGTCACGCCATCGTTCATGCCGACGTCTTCCGCGGATTCGCCGAGCAATACCGATCCCTCCGCCGTCTGTCTCACGGAGAGCGTCGGGTACCGGAGAAACGGACGCACGCGCTCCGTCACGAGGATCTGGCCGCGCAGCGGAACGACCGGCGCGCTGAGTCCGACCATCGGCGCGAGTTGCCGGTTGCCGAGACCCGCGCACAGCACGACGCGCCCGGCCTCGAGCGTGCGCTTGCCGGTGTCGACGCGAAAGCCGCCGTTCGCGCGTTCGATCGACTGCACCGGCGCCTCCGGCACGTAGTCGCCGCCGGCCCGCGCGAATGCGAGGAACAGCGCACGCAGCGTGTAGAGCGGGCTCACGTGGCCGTCGTTTTCCGAGTAGACCGCGCCGGCCACGCTCTGGCCGATCTCCGGGATGCGTTCGGCCAGTTGCCGGCGGTCGAGGACGTCATAGGTGAGACGTGCATCCCGCGCGTGTAACTGGCGCAGCGTATCCACGCTGCCTTGCAGCGCGTCGTCGGTCATCGCGATGCTGATGCCGCCCGCGCGCGAGTAGCCGAGATTGAGCGACGATGCTTCTTCCAGCTCCGCGGCGAACGCCGGCCACAGCAGCGCGGATTCGAGCGACCAGCGGCCGTAGTCGACCTGCTTCCTGCCTTTGCCCGAGACCCAGATCAGGCCGAAGTTTCCGCGCGCGGCGCGCACGCTGGAATCCTCTCCATCGAGCACGATCGTTTTCTGGCCGCGCTTCGCGAGCCCATAAGCGATCGCCATGCCGACCAGACCGCCGCCGACGATCGCAAAGTCATATTCCCGTTTCATCAATGCTTCCCCATCAGAACCTTGTCGAGCCCCACGAGCCGGTCGAGCGCGAACATCAGGCCGAGCGTGACGGCCATGATCACCGTGGCGACCGCCGCGACCATCGGATCGACGGTTTCAGTCATGCTCATGTAGATGCGCACCGGCAGCGTGATCGTGGTCGGCGCCGCGATGAAGATCGTTGCGGTCAGTTCGTCGAAGCTGCTTGCGAAACCCAGCACCCAGCCGGCGGCAATACCCGGTATCAACGCCGGCAACGTGATGCGCCGGAAGGTGGTCCATGCATTGGCGCCGAGCGAGACGGCGGCGTGCTCGGCATCGCGCGTCGTCGCGACCAGCGACGCCATGATGAGCCGCAGGCAGTACGGAAACACCAGCATCACGTGCGCCATCACGAGCGAGACGAACGATCCGGACACGCCGATGCGCGTGAACAGTTGCAGCAACGCCACGCCGATCACGACGGGCGGAATCATCAGCGGCGAGAGCAGCAGCGAATTGATCGTGTCGCGACCGGCGAAGCGATAGCGCGTCAACCCCAGCGCGGCCGGCACGCCGAGCATCGCCGCGAAGGTGGCGGAGAGCGTCGCGAGCCACAGACTGTTGGCAAACGCCTGCGTGAAATCCGGGTTGTCGATGAGCGCGCTGAACCAGCGCGTCGAAAAATGAATGGTCGGCACGCTGATCAGATTGCCCGGCGTGAAGGCGACCAGGCAGACGATCACGAGCGGCGCGATGAGGAATACGGTGAACGCGGCATGGAAGCCTAGCGCAATAGGACCGTTGCGATTCATGATGCGGCCTCTCCCAGGCGACGCTTCACGCGTCGCTCGATAACGCGGCTGTACAGCGCGATAACGCCGAGATTCAGCACGAGCAGGCAGAGCGCGATCGCCGCGCCCATCGGCCAGTTCATGCTGTGCAGGAACTCGTCGTAGGCCGCCGTCGCGACGACTTTCAGGCGCCGCCCGCCGATGAGCGCGGGGGTCGCGAATGCGCTCGCGCTCAGTGCGAACACGATCAGGCTGCCGGACAGAATGCCGGGCGCGGTCTGCGGCAGGACGATGCGGCGCCAGACGGTGAGCGGGCCGGCGCCGAGCGAAATAGCCGCATTGGCGATCTGCGGATCGATGCTCTGCAGCGAGGTCCAGACGGACAGCACCATCAGGGGCACCAGTGCGTGCACCAGCACGATCACCACGGCCGGAAACGAGAACAGCATCTGCGGCGCCGCGTCGACCAGATGCAGCCCGACGAGCAGCCGCGCGACGACGCCCTGACCGTCCAGCAGGATCGACCAGCCGAGCGTGCGCACGACGGCTGAGATGAACAGCGGCCCCAGCGTGAGAATCAGGAAGAAGGCTCGCCAGCGAGCCGACATGCGGAAGATGAACCAGGCCTCGGGTACGCCCAGCACGATCGTTCCGGCGGTCACGCTGAGCGCGAGTCCGAACGTGCGTAGGAATATCTCGTGATAGTACGGATCGGCGACGATCTGCGCGTAGTTATGCCACGAGTAGACGTCGAGCATGCCGCCCGAGGCCGCGTCGAAGCCTTGCAGGCTCAGTACGCCGACGAGCGCCATCGGCACGATGAGCAGCAAGGCGAAGAGGAGCGTTACCGGCGCGACGAGGAGCGGGCCGTTCGGCAGCCTGTTGCGCGTTGCGTTCGCCCGCAGCGGCCGGATCATGGGGCGGGCGGCGCTCATTGCGGCGCCCCGGCGGGGTGCGGTGCGAGCGGACGCAGCGCGGTGCTGGACCAGTCGAGGCCGACCGGGTCGCCGACCTGTGCCACGTGGCCGCCACCGTTCGCCAGTTGCACCTGCAGCTCGCCGATATCGGTGTGCACGCTGACCGACCAGCAGTTGCCGTGAAACGCGCACGCGCTGACCCGGCCGTCCACGTGTCCCGCGCCGCTTGCGACCAGCTCGATGCGCTCGGGCCGCAGCGAAAACGCGTATTCGCCGCAGGCATGCGGCGCGTCGAGCGGCAAACTCGCGGGCCCCACCTTGAACACCCGCGCCACGCCGTCGTAGGTCACGTGTCCGCGCAACACATTCGCACGACCGATGAAGTCCGCGGCGAAGAAACTGCCGGGATCGTCGTAGACGCCGGTCGGGGTATCGAAACGGACCACCGTGCCCTGGTTGAGCAGCGCGACGCGGTCGCTGATTGCCAGTGCTTCAGCCTGGTCGTGCGTGACCATGATGGTGGTCGTGCCGACCTTCCGCTGGATGGCGCGTAATTCCGCCTGCATGTCGTGGCGCAGTTTCGCGTCGAGATTGGACAGCGGCTCGTCGAGCAGCAGCAACGGCGGCTCGATGACCAGCGCACGCGCGAGCGCGACTCGCTGACGCTGCCCGCCGGACAGTTCGCGCGGGTACTTCGATGCATGGCGGCCGAGTTGAACCAGCTCGAGCGCATCGACGCACCGGCGCTTGCGCGCGGCCCGCTCGACGCGCCTCATCTGTAACCCGAACTCGACGTTCTCCGCGACCGTCATGTGAGCAAACAGCGCGTAACTCTGGAACACGATGCCGAGGCCGCGCTTCGCGGGCGGCGTGCCGACCAGCGAGCGGCCTTCGAGGCTGATGTCGCCGGCCGTGGGTTCGACGAAGCCGGCGATCATCTGCAAGGTCGTCGTCTTGCCGCAGCCCGAGGGGCCGAGCAGCGAGACGAACTCCCCGCGCGCGACGTCGATGCTGAGGCTGTCGACCACGACAGTCTCGCCGTACTGCTTGTTCAGGCGTTCGATCCGTAAATAAGTCATGACCTGGTTAGACCCTGGAATTGCTGTAGCGACGACGGAAATGCACCTTGGGGGCGTCGCCCGCCGCCTTCGGATACCGGCAGCCGGTCAGCGTTCTATGTCACGGTTCCATTGCTGCGTCCACGTCGCGCGCTTGTCGTTGACCACGTTCCAGTCGACTTTCAGCATCTTCGCGACGGCATCCGGAGAGGCCACGCGCGCGGCAACCGTCGGCGTCAACCGGGTGAGTTTGTTGACCGGAGCGACACCTTCTTCGTCCGCGTAAAGCGCCTGGATTTCCGGCGACAACGAGAACTGGATGAACTTCTGGGCGAGATCGTTCGGCGCGTCGTGTTTGACCGGGCACATGCTCAGACCCAGTACGACCGCGCCTTCCTTCGGCGCGACGAACCTGACCGGCACGCCCTGGTTGCGCAGCGCCTGGGTGCGGCCGTCACCCCATGCGGCAAGCGCAATGCTGTCCGTCTGGAACAGCTCGGAGATTTTTCCCGGCGATGGATCGAACGACAGCACGTTCGGCGCGATCGATGTCTTCACTACGTCGAAACCGGGCTGGATGTTTTTCTCGCCGCCGCCATTCAGACGGGCGAGCACGATCAGTGTCTGCAGACCATAGCCGTTGCTGATGGTGGGAAACGCGACCTTACCCTTGTAGCGCGGGTCGGCCAGGTCGTGCCACGAGGTCGGCGGCGCCCATCCCTTCGCGGCAAACAGGCGTTCGTTGTAGACGAGACCAGTCGCATTCAGCCCGAACGTCACCGCCTTGTTGCTCCTGAAGCGGGCTACGTCGAACAGGTTCTGGTAGACCGGCGCATCGGTGAGGGTGTCGCAAAAGCCGAGCTGGATCGCCTGATACATCGGACCGTCGTCGAGAATCGCGACATCGAGGCTTTGCTTGCCTTTTTGCGCCTGAAGCCGCGCCATGGTCGTCGTGGAGTCGCCCGGAACGACGACCACCTTGACGTCGTTGGCCTTCTCGAACGGCGGAATGATCTTTTGCCGCAGGAGCTGTTCGAAGGATCCGCCGAACGCGCCGACGTACAGCGTCGTTTCAGCGTGGGCCTGCGCGGCGGCAAGAACACCGGCGAGCATGATCGGGACGATATGTTTGCGCATTGAAGTCTCCATCGATATCGAAATGTTATGCTGCTGTTTATCCGGCTTGATCCGCCGATGGAGACAGTTTTGTGCGCCGAATTGATGCGGTCAAATCAGAAATTTGTTAAAAGCAATGCCTGAATGTTATGGGGTAGGGAATGAAAAACCGGCAGCTCGAGGCGTTCCGGGCGGTGATCCTGCGGCAATCGATCACGCGGGCAGCGGAAATGCTGCACATCACGCAGCCCGCCGTGACACGCCTGATCCTCGATCTGGAGGCGGAAATCGGCTTCGTCCTCTTTACACGCGAGAAAGGCAGGCTATTTCCCACTTCGGACGCGTTGCTGCTCTATCAGGAAGTGGAGCGCTCATTTGTCGGCGTCGAGCGTATCGCGCACGCGGCGCAGCAGATTCGCTCGCTGACAAGGGGGTCGCTGAACATCGCGGCGGCGCCTGCGCTGGCGTTGAATCTGCTGCCGGAGTGGATTACCGATTTCACCCACGCACACGAAGGGGTGACTGTGTCGCTGCTCATTTACGGGACGAGGCTGGTCGGAGAGCTCGTGGCGAGCGAGCAGTGCGACATCGGATTCGTGACCTACACGACGTGGCAGCCGGGGGTGCGGCTCGAGACGCTGTTCAGCGCCGATATGAAATGCATCCTGCCCAAGGGGCACCGGCTTTCGCGCAAACGGGTCATCGTTCCCGAGGACCTGGCCGGCGAGAAGTTCATTTCGTTTCCGCGCGAATACGACACGCGCCGCATCGTCGACGATATCTTCGCCGCGCGGAAGATCGAACGCGTGATGAGCGCGGAGTGCCAGTTATCGGCCGCGATAGCGACGTTCGTGGCACGAGGCGCTGGGGTGTCGATCGTCGATCCGGTGTCCACCGACTATCTGACGGACGATGTGTCCGTCCATGACTTTGCGCCTGCGATCCCGTTTGAATACGGTGTCGTGACGTCCGACCGGCAGCCACCGTCGCGTCTCACGTGCGCTTTCGCGGAGTTCGTGCGAGAGAGAGTGCGGGAGCGAACAGGTCATTCTCGTGCGTGATTCGTCACCGGCGCTTGCGCGATGGCGCGTTTGCGGGATGCGTGTCCCGCGAGGATCATTCTCGCGTTGCCGGGCGGGTCCGGCGACGTACGCAGGGCAGCAGTTGAAAGCTGAAAGCGGATTGCCGTGAAGCATCAGTTCAGCGTGCCGACACCCGCATCCTTCAGGATCTTTCTCCACATGTCCGTCTCGACGCGGATGCGCTTGCGTAGTTGATCGGGCGTGCTCGGCGCCACGGTGATGCCGCGCGCCCGCGCGTACGCCTGGATACTGGGCGCGGCGAGTGCCTTGACGAGCCCGTCGTGCAGCTTGTCGATCACGTCCTGCGGCGTGCCGGCCGGAGCGAGCAGCGCGTGCCACGTCGTCATGACATAGCCCGGCACGCCGGATTCGGTCATCGTCGGCACATCGGGAATCGGCGCGAGCCGACTCGGTCCCGTCACGGCCAGCGGCCGCACCGTGTTCGCCTTGATGAAGCCGAGCGAACTCGACAGGCTGCCGAACACGAGATCGGCCTCGCCGGTCAGCACCGGCAACGCCGTGTTGCCGGGATAGGTGACGTTGACGGTCTTCGTGCCGGTACGCGCCATGAAGAGCATGTTCGCGAGATACAGCGGGCTGCCCACGCCGGCCGTCGACACGTTCAGCTTGCCGGGGTGCTGTTTCGCGTACGCGATCAGCTCCGCGAGCGAATTGGCCGGCACCTTCGGATTGACGACGAGCACGAAGCCCGATTCGGCCATCAGCGAGATCGGCGCGAAATCTTTCTCGACCGAGAACGACAGGTCGCGATAAAGCAGCGGGTTGACGGTCAGTTGCGTGCCGAGCCCCCACAGAAGCGTGTAGCCGTCCTTCGGCGCGTGCGCGACGAGCGCGGCCGCGATATTGCCCGCGGCGCCGGGCCGGTTCTCGATCACGACGGATGTGTGGAGCGTCTTGCCGAGTTCCTGGCCCACGGCGCGCGCGAGGGGATCGGTTTCGCCGCCCGGCGGAAACAGCAGGATCAGGCGGATCGGATGATCGGGATATCCGGCCAGCGCGGGCGCGATCGCGCCGGCCCCGATCGCGCAGCACAGCAGAACGGCTAGGGCACGGCGCAGGCTGTGCATGATCGTCTCCTGTCGAACCTTTCGACGCAATCGCGTCAACCCGCTCAAGCCGCCGCGTCCGCCGGCGACGGCGCGCGCTTCCATGCCGGGTCGTCCATCACGGTCGCGCGATGCATTTCGCGGCGATCGGTCGGCGGCGAATAGCGCAGGCCGCGATGGATCAGCGTGCGGTTGTCCCACATCACGAGGTCGCGCACGGTCCAGCGATGCGTATAGATGAACTGCGGCTGTGTTGCGAACTCCATCAGCTCGCGCAGCAGATCGAGGCCTTCGGGTAGCGGCCAGCCGACGACGCGGCACGCATGCACCGACAGATAAAGCACCTTGCGGCCCGACACCGGATGCGTTTTCACGAGCCGGTGGATCGAGGGCTTCAGCGCCGCGCGTTCCTCTTCCGGAAACTCGGTGAAGCCGCACAGCGCACGTGTATGGAGAATGTCGAATTCCGCCGACAGATCCTCGATCGTTTCGCGCAGATCGTCGGGCAGCGCGTCGTACACGACGCGCATGTCGCCGAATTGCGATTCGCCGCCGCGCGAGGGCACCGAGTAGTTGAGCAGGAACGAGTAGCGCGCCGGGATCGGCTGATACGACTGATCCGAATGCCAGCGCCGGCTCACGAACGTGTTCATGCGGCGGTGATCGCCGGCCTTGAACGTTTCGTTGTCTTTGCCGACGTTCGAGATGTCGCTGATGCGCGGTTGCAGACGGTGTTCGTTCTGGCGCGTCGTGTACTGAACGGAAATCTGCACGGGGCCGAAGTTCTCGCTGAAGGCGAGCAACTGGTCGTCGTCGATCATCTGCGCGGGGAACACGAGTACCGGGTAGCGTGCGATCGTCTGGTCGAGTTGTTCCGCCAGTTCCGCGGTGAGCGGCTGGCGCAGATCGAGACCGTGAATACGCGCCGCGATCGGCGGCTGGATTTCCTCGATCGTGAAGTTCATGTGTGCCTCTGCTGTGGATGTCCGCTGTGTTTGCCCGCGCCAGGGGCGCCGACGGCTCTGCAAGATGGCGCTAGCGTAGGCGTGCGCGGCCCGATGCCACAAGCGAGATTAAGTCACAGCCCGTGTGATGGAGAGCATCCGGTGCCGGCATGCGGTCTGCCCGGCGGACACAGGGAACACAGCGGGAACACACAGCGGGAACACACAGCGGGAACACACAGCGGGAACACACAGCGACGGCAGGCCCACGCCCGTCACGCGCGGCGTGACTTTAACTCGCTTGTGCCGCGCTTCGGACACCGCCTAGCATCAGGAAGCGGCGCGGACCGGCATCGGCGCCATGACCGATGCACCGGTTCTACGCGATTACGCGATCACGCGATCAGCCACTTGAAAGGGGACGACATGGATCTGGAACTGCGCGGCCGCACGGCACTCGTCACCGGCGCGAGCGTCGGCATCGGCACCGGCATCACGCGCGCGCTGGCCGCCGAGGGCGTGCACTGCGCGATCGTCGCGCGCCGTCGCCCGCTGCTCGACGAACTGGCCGACAGCATCGCCGCGAGCGGCGCGCCGAGGCCGGTTCCGATCGTCGGCGACCTGACGGACGAAGCCGATCTCGCGCGCATCTTCGCCGAAGCGAACGCGGCGCTCGGACAGGTCGATATCGTCGTGAACAACGCGGGCGGTTCGCGGCCCGCCGAGCTCGACTGCGGCGAAGACGTCTGGGACGAAGCGTTCGCGCTCAACTTCACGGCGGCGCGCAAGCTCACGCATGCGGCGCTGCCGGGCATGCGCGCGCGCAAATGGGGGCGGGTGATCAACATCAGCGGCTCGATGGAGCCGCGCGGCATGAATCCGAGCGGGCCGGCCAAGGCGGCGCTGCATCTGTGGGCGAAGAGTCTGTCGCGCGAAGTGGCCGCCGACGGCATCACGATCAACACGATTCCGCCCGGCCGCATCAACAGCGAGCAGATCGCGCAGCGCCTGCATCCGACCGCCGAATCGAAGCAGGCTTTCATCGCGCGCCATGTTCCGATCGGCTATTTCGGCGATCCGATCGACATCGGCTATCTCGCGGCGTTTCTCGCTTCGCCGCGCGCACGCTATATCACCGGCGACGTGATTCCCGTCGATGGCGGCATGCATTACTACGCGCATTGAGCGTGAGCCGCCGGCACATGACGCTTTTCGTCGTCGACCGTGCCAGCGAACGCGCTAGCGGCTGTGCTCGCGCAGGAACGCCCGCACCCTGGCCACCGCCGAGGGCACGACGTCGGCGGGTTCCTTCCAGGGGGTGACCGTCAGCGCATGCGGGACCAGTTCGGCGAGTTCACGCGCGATCACGGCCGGATGTTCGAGGTCGTTGCCGGGCAGGATCAGCATCGGTGTCTTGCACGATGCGACGAATTCGCGTGTGACGCTGAGCACGAATTCACCGCTCCACATGCGCCGGCCGAAGTCTTCGAGTTGGGCCGGCGCGAAGCCGGCGCCTCCGGCGAGCAGATCGTCGGCCCATTTCCGCCATGAATTGGGCATCGTCCGGCGGTTCGCTGTGTCGATGCCGATCGGCTGCTGCAGCACCAGCGAGGCGACGCGCTCGGGCGCGAGACGGGCCAGGTTCAGCGCATACGACGCGCCGATACAGCAGCCCATCACATGGCAGCGTTCGATGCCGAGATGGTTGAGCAATCCGAGGTGATCGGCCGCGTACTGGTCCCACGGATTGCCGTCTGTCAGCGGACCGCGCGAGGCGCCGGCGTTGCGCTGGTCGAGCGCGACCACGCGAAACTCGTCGCCAAAAATCTCGGTGGGGTTGAACGCCATGCGCTGCCAGTCGGCGATCGTCGCGCGCATGCCGCCCGGCGGCAGCAACAGCAACGGAAAGCCGCGGCCACGCTGTTCATAGTGGATGAAGACATCGCCTTTCTGATAGATCGTCATGCGGTTCCCCGTCGGGTGCACCGGCGCGCTTCGATCTGCATGAATCCGCTTCCATGCGCGAGCCGGTTTGCAGTTCCTGGCTGGTTGTTCCCCGCTGAAGATCACATGTCGGCGCGCTGGACGGCAAGAGGTTTTTTTGCACGCCGCTCATGATCTTTCGATACATCGCGAACGGGTATGCGGTCATCGCACATCGGTCGTGACATAAACGCGCCTGTCCCCCTTCTTGCAGCGCCTTACGATGGCGCACGCCCGTTTGCACGGCAGCAGACGCGGCGCGCACGGCGTGCGCATCGACGCGTCGGACCATTACGAAGACGAAGCGCTTGCCGCGGCATGCATCGACACACATCGGCACGCCGCGGCAGCGCAAGGAGGCGCGCGATGATTTCGCGGCGGGATGTGCTGGGCGCGCTGGCCGCGTTCGGATGCCTCGGCTGGGGCCTGTGCGCGCAGGCAGCCGGCTACCCCGATGCGCCGGTGCGTCTCGTGCTGCCGTACACGGCCGGCTCGGACGACGTGCAGGCGCGGCTCGTCGCGCGCACGCTGGGCCGCTGTCTCGGCCAGCCGGTCGTGGTCGAGGCACACCCCGGCGCGGGCGGCAACATCGCCGCGCACTATGCCGCGCACGCCGCCGCCGACGGCTACACGATGCTGTTCGCGATCAACAGCCTGCTCGAGGTCAACCCGCTCATGTATCGCGATCCAGGATTCGACCCGCTCGCCGACTTTACCCAGATCAGCCCGCTCGCGGAGCATCAGTTCATGCTCGTGGTCAATCCGCGCGTGCCGGCGAATACGGTGCGCGAGCTGATCGACTACGCGAAGAAGAATCCGGGCAAGCTGACCAACGCGACCGCCGGCGCCGGCAGCGCGCTCTATCTCGCGGGCATGCTGTTCATGACGCAAGCGGGCATCGGAATGGTCAACGTCCCCTACAAGGGCGGCGCCGACGACACGCTGGCCGTGCTCGCCGGCGACGTCGACATGGAGTTCGGCGGCATCCCGAACGTCGCGCCGTACGTGAAGGACGGCCGCCTGCGCGCGCTCGCCGTGAGCGGCACGCAGCGCTCGCCGCTCTATCCGGACCTGCCCACGGTCGCGCAAGCCGGCGTGCCGGGGTTCGACTTCACCGCGTGGAGTTCGCTGGCCGTGCCCGCCGCGACGCCCGCCTCCGTCGTGCGGACCTTGCGCGCGGCCGTGGCGAAAACGATGGCGGACGCGAACCTGCGGCGCGATCTCGACAAGCTCGGCTTCGTACCGCTGGCGGGTTCGGGCGACGACCTGCGCCGCCGCATCGAAACGGAAAGCGCGCAATGGCGCCAGGTGTTCGAGCATGCCGGCATCGAGCCGTCGTGAGCGCGGCGCCATTGCCTTGTTCCCCCCTGCGCTCGGGTCTTGCTGTCCATCCTTCTCACAGGCCGTGTGATCTAAATTAGCTTGTGAGCGCGGCGCGCCGGCCTCTACGATAGCCGCAGCGAGTTCCCACCCCACGGGATCGAGGAGGACATATGGGTTTTACCGTCGAAGTCGTGCACCCGCTGCTTGCCGCGCGCATTCATGGACTGGACCTGAGCCATCCCGTGTCGCTCGAAGACGTCGAAGCAATCGAGCAGACGAGCGGACGCTACCCGGTGCTGATCTTTCCGAAACAGCAGATCACCGACGATCAGTTGCTGGCTTTCAGCGCGAATTTTGGACCGGTGCATACGGCCATGTCGTATCAGACGCGCAAGGACGAGCATCGCCTGCAGCCGAAGATCACCGACATCTCGAACGTGGGCAAGGACAACCAGACCTTCCGGCGCGGCGACCATCGCCGCATGAACACCTTCGTCAGCAAACGCTGGCACACCGATGCATCGTATGAGCCGATCCCGGCGCGCTATTCGTTCCTGCTCGCGTATACGGTCGCGAAGCAGGGCGGCGAGACGCAGTTCGCCGACATGCGCGCGGCCTACGACGAGATGCCGGAGGATCTGCGTCCCGTCGTCGAGAATCTGAGTTGCGAGTACAACATCCTGTGGGCGCGCATGCTGAGCGGCTATACCGAGTTTCCCGACGACGAGCGCGCGAAGCTCGCGCCGTCGCAGCATCGGCTCGTGCGCCGTCATCCGGTCTCGGGCCGCAAGTCGCTGTATCTGTCCGGGCATGCGACGCATATCGTCGACTGGCCGATTCCCGAGGGACGCGATCTGTTGCGCGAGCTGATGGAGTACGCGACGCACCCGCAATTCGTCTATACGCATCGCTGGTCGGTGCGCGATCTGGTGATGTGGGACAACCGCGTGCTGATGCATCGCGGCCGCCGCCATATTCCGGAATCCGATCCGCGCGAGATGCACCGCGCGACCGTGATGGACGATCCGGCGTGGACGCGCGAACGGCGCGCGGAGAGCGTGCGCGCGTGAGCGGTGGCGCGGGCTGCCGGTTTATTGCGGCTTGATGCCGGCCATCTTGAAGAGTTCGCGCCACATCGGCGCTTCGGCCTGAATGCGGCGCTCGATTTCTCCGGGCGAACTGCTGAGCGGCGTGAAGCCGAGCTGTTCGAGGCTGTGCCTGACGTCATCCTCGGCAATCGACTTGACGACCGCGTCGTGCAGTGTCGCGACGACGGCAGCGGGTGTCGCCTTCGGCACGGAGATGCAGTTCCATACCGCGAACTCATAGCCGGGCAGTCCGGCTTGCGCGATGGTCGGCACGTCGGGCAGCACCGCGACGCGCTGCCGGCCCGTCACGCCGAGCGCGCGCAGCTTGCCGGTGCCGAGGTGCGGCAACACGTTCGGCACGCCGCCGAACTCCATGTCCGCGAATCCGCTCAGCACCGCGACCGTATCCTCGGCGCCGCCCTTGTACGGCACGTTCTCGATGTTCACGTGCGCTTTCGACGTAAATTCGAGCGCCGCGAGATAGAGGTTGCTGCCGATGCCCGCGGTCGCGTTCGTCAGCTTGCCCGGATGCGCGCGCGCGTATTCGATCAGCTCGGGCACCGAGCGCGCCGGCACGGAAGGATTGACGACCAGCACGAACTGCTGCTCCGACAGCAGGCTCACATGCCGGAAGCCGTCCGGCGAAAAACCCGGTTCGCGGTAGAGCAGCGGATTGGCCTCGAAGATCGCGCTGATGCCGAGCAGCATCGTGTAGCCGTCGGGCGCCGAATTCGCGACGTAGTGGGCCGCGATGTTGCCGCCCGCGCCGGGATGCGCTTCGACGACCACGGGCTGCTTCAGATACCTCGAAAGCGCTTTCGCGACGATGCGCGCCTGCACGTCGTCCGATCCCGCCGCATACGGATTGATGAAGCGCACGGGGCTCGACGGATAGTCGGCCGCGTGCGCGTCGCGCGGCCATCCGGCGCCGAGCAGCACGGGCGCGGCGAGCGCGGCCAGAAAATCACGTCGTCTCGTCATCGCGGTTCGTCTCCTGCTGGTTCGGCGCGGCACGCATTGCGATGATGCTAGGCAGCCGGCCAGCCTCGTGACAAGCGAGATTAAGTCACGTGAAAGGTGACGCAGGCCGTGCAAAAAAGTCTCTTGCGGCTGTCCGTGCGCCATGCGAGCGTGTCCGGCATGTTCAGCGTCCCCAAAATCCAGACCGAAGTCTTTGCGCGACTGCCCGACAGCCTGCGCGTCGTCGATCGACCGGAAGTGCGCTTTGGCGTCGCGCGCGATTCGTTTCTCGAGGGCCCGGCATTCGATCGCGACGGCCAGCTCTATTGCGTCGACATTCCGTATGGACGCATTTTTCGCGTCGGGCGCGATGGCCGCTTCGAAGTCGCGTGCCAGTACGATGGCCGGCCCAATGGACTCGCGATTCATCGCGACGGGCGCATCTTCATCGCCGACCAGTTGCGCGGCATCCTCGTGCTCGATCCCGCGCGCGGCGTCGTCGAGCCGGTTGTCGAACGGGACGGCTACGAACCGTTTCGCGGCCCGAACGATCTGCTCTTCGATCGCCGGGGCGACCTGCTGTTTACCGACCAGGGCCAGTCGGGATTGGACCGCCCCTATGGAGTGCTGTACCGGCTGCACGCCGGCGGCCGGCTCGAACGTCTGCTCGAACATATCCCGAGCCCGAACGGGCTTGCGTTGAGCCCCGACGAACACACGGTGTATCTGGCCGTCACGCGCGCCAACGCGATCTGGCGCGTGCCGCTCGACGGCTCCGGCAACGGCGCGGTCGCGCGCGTCGGCAACTATATCCAGTTGTCGGGGGGCACCGGGCCGGACGGCATCGCGCCGGCGCACGACGGCGGTCTCGCCGTCGCGCATATCGGCCTGGCGGCCGTATGGCTGTTCGATCGACTCGGCGAACTGATCGCGCGGGTGCAGTCATGCGCGGGCGCGCAGCCGACCAACGTGGCGTTCGATCCGCGCGACGACAGCATGCTCTACATCACCGAAGCGGCGTCGGGACAGATCCTGCGCGCGCGCGTGCCGATGCACGGCGCGGCGCTGTATTCGCATGCATGACGGCCCGCACCGGTATGGCAAGCGCATTCAGACCACACTCGCCGTCTCGACCTTCGCCTTGCGCGACCACGTGAGATCGTCGAGCGTCGTTGCGCGATGCATCTCGCGCACGTCCGTTTCGGGGATATGCGGACGGCCGCGATGCATCAGTGCGCGGTTGTCCCACATCACCAGATCGCGTACCGACCATTCGTGCGTGTAGACGAACTGCGGCTGTGTGGCGAACTCCGTGAGTTCGCGCAGCAGGTCGCGTCCTTCGGGTTCGGGCCAGCCCACCACGTGCGACGCGTGGCTCGACAGGTACAGCGATTTGCGGCCCGAAACCGGATGCGTGCGCACGAGCTTGTGGATGCACGGCGCGAGCGCGCGGCGCTCTTCGTCGGGGAAATCGTGGAAGCCGGCCGCCGCGCGCGACTGCATGATGTCGTAGTGGCAGTCGAGGTCTTCGACCACCGCGCGCAGGTGCGCGGGCAGTTCGTCGTAGGCCGCGCGCATATCGGCGAACTGCGTCTGGCCGCCGAGCGCCGGCACGACGTACGACAGCAGCATCGAATAGCGCGCGGGCAGTGGCAGATACGACGCGTCCGAATGCCAGCGCCGGCTCGTCAGGTTGTTCATGCGGCGGCGGTCGCCGGCCCTGAAGGTCTGGTTGTCCTTGCCGAGGTTCGAGATGTCGTTGATCATCGGCGCGAGACGATGGTCCTCCGGCCGCGTCGTGTACGACACGGCCACCTGCAGCGGGCCGAAGTTGGCGGCAAACGCCAGCAACTGGTCGTCGTCGATGTACTGCCGCGGGAAAATCAGCACGGGGTAGCGGCCGCTGATCTGTTCGATCTCCGTGATCCGTTCTTCGCTGAGCGGTTGCGACAGATCCAGGCCATGGATTCGCGCGGCGATGAACGGATGGGCGGCTTCGACGGTCAGGCTCATGATGTTCCTTGTGACGGATGAGGTCCCCCCGCCCGCGATCATCCGCACACGATGCTATGCACAGGCCGCGGCGAGGACTGGTGTCATCGTAGGTGCCGGTGCCTGTTCGTCACAAGCGAGATTAAGGAACAGCGCGTGTGAGGTGGCTTGTCGTGCGCGCAAGGTGAGGCGGCGCGCGAACGGCAATCCGCCCGCGCGTGCGGTGCGAAGAGATCGACGCGCGCCGCTAAAGCACGTCGGCATGCTCGCCGTATTCGACTTCAGCGACCGTCTTGCGCACTTCGGATTTCAGCCACTCGGAGAAATGCACGATCGCCGGCTGGCCCGATTTCATTTCGGTATGGACGAGGTAATACGAGCGCCCCGTCTTGACCCTCTGCTGGAATACCGGCTGCAGACGCTTGTTGCCGATGTCCTCCTGCACGAAGATCGTCTGCGCCATCGCGAGCCCGAGGCCGTCGATGGCCCCCTGATACGCGAGCCCCGAATACTCGAGCCGCAGTCCCTTGTAGCCGTCCACGCGGGTCGCGCCGTTCGCCTTGAGCCAGCGCTGCCAGTCGTCGTAGCGCGCGGCGGCGTGCAGCAGCAGGAACGGTTCGAGATCGTCGGCGGTGTTCAGTTCGTGTCCCGCGAGCAGCGCCGGACTGCCGACCGGAATCAGTTCCTCGTAGAACAGGTGCTCGCACACGAGCCCCGGCCATTCGCCCGTGCCGAGCCAGATCGCGACGTCGATGTCCTCGTCGTTCGGCGAGACCGGCTCATGCGCGCTCTCCACCTGCAACGTGATCTCCGGATACATCTTCTTGAAACGCGCGAGACGCGGAATCAGGAAGCGCATCGCGAAGGTGGACAGCACGCCGATGCGCAGCGACGCATTGTCGGGCTGCGCATAGAAATACTCGGCGGTCGCCTCCTGGATCTGATCGAACAGGATCTGCAGGCGCGACGCATAGGCGGCCCCGCGCTTCGTCAGCACGACCTGCTGGTGACCGCGCTCGAAGAGCTTCGCGTTGAGGTAATCCTCGAGCTTCGACACGTGCCGGCTGATGGCGCTGTGCGTGACGCACAGTTCTTCGGCGGCGCGGGTCATGCTCTGGTTGCGCGCGGCCGATTCGAAGGCGCGCAGCGCGTTGAGGGAGGGTAAGCGGCGTTTGGGCATTGTGTGTCTCCTCACCATGCCGTGCGGGACAGATGCTTGCGCGTGAAGAGCAGGGACGTGACTTCGATGAACGGGGCGCGCCAGCGGATCCGCATGCGTGCCGGCTGGATTCGGCATGCGCGTGTGACAAAAACAGACTCGCACTCGCGCACGCAATAATCAAGGTAGGGTTTCCATTGACGGGGTTATGGACAGGCCTTCCGTCGAGAATGGTCATAGCCACTGTTCCAAAAAGTGTCTTGCCGCGCGTTCCGGCAGCGTGTGATTCTTGGACATGGCAAGCAATATGGCGCGCGCCGCGACGAAGAGCGGCATCTGCCGCGCGCATGCAAACACGCCCATCGCGAACGCGCGTCCTCTCGCTCGAATCGACGCGCCGTTCAGACAGGAAATCGAACCCATGAGCACAGTCGACGCAGTCGTAGGCAGCGGAGAATTCACCTATCGGATCGTGGAAGACTGGGCGAAATTGCCGGACGGCTGGCAGCTTCATGACGTGGCGGCGGTGGGTGTCGACAGCAAGGACCAGGTGTTCGTGTTCCATCGCGGCGAGCATCCCGTGATCGTGTTCGATCGCGCCGGAAATTTCCTGCGCGCGTGGGGCGACGACCTGTTCGTTCACGCGCACGGCATCCATATCGGGCCGGATGACATGCTGTATCTGACCGATGACTACGATCATTGCGTGCGCAAGTGCGCGCCCGACGGCAAGCTGCTGCTGACCATCGGCATTCCGGGAGAGCCGGCGCCCTACATGAGCGGCACGCCGTTCAATCGTTGCACGCATACCGCGCTCTCGCCGCGCGGCGACATCTATGTGTCGGACGGCTATGGCAATGGCCGCATCCACCAGTATTCGCCGGACGGCAGGCTGCTGCGCTCGTGGGGCGAGCCGGGCTCGGGCAAGGGGCAATTCAATCTGCCGCACAACATTTCCTGCGACGAAAACGGCTGGGTTTACGTCGCCGATCGCGAGAATCATCGCATCCAGGTCTTCGACGGCAACGGCCGTTTCGAGACGCAGTGGCACAACCTGCACCGGCCCTGCGGCATGTACATGCCGGTCGGCAAGTGTCCGCTGTGTTATGTCGGCGAGACCGGTCCTTATTACGCATTCAATCGCGGCGCACCGAATCTCGGTCCGCGCGTGAGCATCCTGTCCAACAAGGGCGAACTGCTCGCGCGCATCACGACCACGCCGGCCGCCGGAACCGGGCCGGGACAATTCCTCGGACCACATGGGCTCGCGGTCGATTCGCACGGCGACATCTATGTCGGCGAAGTGTCGTATACGGCGTGGCCATCGCTCTTTCCCGGCGTCGACGCGCCGGCGGGGCTGCGCTGCCTGCAGAAGTTCGAAAAGATTACGGCTTGACCGCCACTGCCGCCGCGCTGCCGGATGGCCCGGCGCCGTGCCGCGCCACGCGTGGACCCGAAACATGGGCGCGCACGGGCGTCGGCTTCGCGGGGCGCCATTACTCGTAACGGAGGCACTATGCAAACCCTGACTACCCCGCTCACGGAACTGCTCCCCGAAGTCTCACGCTTTCTCGACAATGAAGTGCTGGCGGGCGTGGTCGGCGGCCGGGACGTCACCGCGGCCGATGGCGCGACCTTCGAGACCCTCGATCCGGGCACCGGCGAACGGCTCGCGACGGTGACGGCGATGAGCGCGGCCGACGTCGACCGCGCGGTCGGCGCCGCCAATGAGGCCTTCGCGCGCTCGGGCTGGGCCGCGATGCCGGTCAACGAGCGCGCCGTATGGCTGCACCGGCTCGCCGACGAAGTCGAGAAACGCAAGGCAATCATCGGACAGATCGAGGCGCTCGACGCGGGCAAGGTCGAGCAGCAGGCGCAGGGCGACGTGCAGACCTTCGTCGATACGATGCGCTATTTCAACAACCTGTCGCAGAACGTGCGGCGCCGCTCGGCGGTGCCGGTGTCCGGCTACGAAGCATGGACCACGCGCCAGCCGTGGGGCGCATGCGGCTTTATCGTGCCGTGGAATTTTCCGTTCGTGCTGATCGGCTGGAACATTTCGCCGGCGCTCGCGGCGGGCAACACCGTCGTCATCAAGCCCGCCGAGGACACGCCGCTGTCGGCCATCTATCTGGCGCGGCTCGCCCGCGAGATCGGTTTTCCGGACGGCGTGATCAATGTCGTCACGGGCTACGGCGAGACGGCGGGCGCCGCGCTCGCCGGTCATGCGGGACTGCGCCGCATGTCGTTTACCGGTTCGCCCGAAGTCGGACGGCTCGTCGCCGAAGCTTGCGGACGCAACCTCGTGCCGTGCAAGCTCGAACTCGGCGGCAAGGGCGCGGCGGTCGTGTTCGATGACGTCGACATCGAGGACACGGCGAACAAGCTGGCGCGCGCAATCACGTTCCACTCGGGGCAGGTCTGCTGCGATGCGACGCGCTGGCTCGTGCAGGAATCGATCTACGAGCGTTTCGTCGACGCGAGCGTGGCCGCGTTGCAGCGCACGAAGATCGGCTACCAGCTCGACGCCGGCGCGCAGATGGGGCCGGTCGTCAGCGCGAAACAGCGCGAGCGCGTGCTCGGTTATCTTGAGCGTGGCCGCCAGGAGGGCGCGCATACGGTCCTCGAAGGGGGCGTCGCGAGCGTGCCCGGCCGCGGTGGGTTCTACGTGAAACCGGCGTTAATGGCGGGTTCGCTCGGCAACGTCGCGGCCCGCGAGGAAATCTTCGGACCGGTGGCCTACCTCGCGCCGTTCAAGGACGAATCGCAGGCCGTCGAGCTCGCCAACAGCACCGACTACGGGCTCGCCAACAGCGTGTGGAGCCGCGACCTGACCCGTGCGTCGCGCGTCGCCGAGGCGATGGTGGCCGGCAATAGCTGGATCAACGCGCACAACCTGTTTCCGCTCGGCGTGCCGTATGCCGGTGTGAACAGGAGCGGCATGGGCGGCGGCGTCAACAGCGTGGAGACGCTTTTCGATTATTGGCGCAGTCAGTCGATGGTGCGTCCGCTCAACTGAGGCGTCGCTCGAACGCAGGGGCGCTCGAAATTCGCACGGCCGCTGTGACATAAATAACGTTGCGGCGGCATCCCCGCTTGCGCACACTTGACCAGAACCGGCCTATCGTCACCTCGGCAGGTGCGGCAGGTGCGATAAGCGGCACCCGGCCGGAAGCGGGCAAGAAGCAGAAAGACGCAGAAAAGACGTGGCAGCAAGCAGAAAAAAACAGGGAAAACTCGGGAGACAGAGTGGCTATTCCAGACACAACCCCAGATGTAACCCCGGCAACCCGTATCGCCCACACCGTCGCCTCGCTGCTCGGCGCCCGGCGCACGAGCAGCACGCTGGCGATGCTCGCGCCACCCTATGCGCCGAATTCGCCCGAGGAAGCCTTCGCGGTGCAACATGAGATGACGCGCCGGCTCGGTGCGCGTATCGGCGGCTGGAAGGTCGGCTACGCACCCGGTGTGCGCCTCACGCATGCGCCGATCTACCAGGATGCCTGCGTCGCGAGCGGCGCGTCGGTTCATCTTCCTTATGCCGACGCGCCTGCGATCGAGGGCGAGGTCGCCTTCGTGCTGAGCCGCGATGTGCCGCCGCGCGCCACGCCGTATTCCGATGAAGAAATCGCCGACGCGGTCGACGAAGTGTGCGCCGCGATCGAAGTCGGCGCGCCGCGCCTGCGCAACTTCATGGAAGCACCGATCGAGCACAAGATCGCCGACAACATGGGCAATGGCGCACTGGTCCGCGGCAGCGGCACACGCGCGTGGCGTGCGATCGATCTCGCGGCGCTGCGTGTGCGCGTCGAGATCGACGGGCGCGTCGTGACCGATCTCGTCGGCGGCAACAGCGCCGGCAACCCCTTCGATGCGCTGGTCGCGCTGGCTAACGCGCCGCACCGGCGCGAACCGTTGCAGGCGGGCCAGACCGTGATCAGCGGCACCTGCACGGGGCTTTATGCGGCTCATGCGGGCAACCAGGCAAAGGTCGTGTTCGACGGGCTCGGCGAAGCTCGCGTGACACTCGTCTAACCCCACGCGCGGGCCGCATCAGCGACAGGCGACAGACAACATGCGGTGCGCGCCGAACCGGAAAGAGGAACGCTTCCGATGGGATCCCTGACTCAACGCCAGCGCCTGCGCGCGATCCTGGAGAGTGAACGGTGCGTGACCATGGCGACGGTGTTCGATCCGGTCTCCGCGCGTCTGGCCGACCAGCTCGGCTACGAAGCCGCGCTGATGGGCGGATCGCTGGCCTCGTACGCCGTGCTCGGCGCGCCCGACCTGATCCTGCTCACGTTGAGCGAGCTCGCCGAGCAGGTGCATCGCTGCACGCGCGTCTCCGACGTGCCGCTCGTCGTCGATGGCGACCACGGCTATGGCAATGCGCTCTCGGTGATGCGCACGGTGCACGAACTCGATCGCGCGGGGGCGGCGGCGCTCACCATCGAAGACACGCTGCTGCCGCGTCCGTTCGGCTCTTCCGGCGCGGTGCGGCTGTCGCCGTTCGACGAAGCGGTGGCGAAGATCGAGGCCGCCGTCGCCGCGCGCGGCGATTCGGACCTGCTGGTGATGGGGCGCACGAGCGCGGCCACGGTGAACGGCATCGAGGATGCGCTCGCGCGCTTCAAGGCGTTCGAGGCCGCCGGCGTCGACGCGCTGTTCCTGCCGGGGCCGCGCAGGCGCGAGGAGATCGACGCGATTTCCGCGGCCGTGAAACTGCCGCTTCTGATGGCGGGCGCGCCGGCGCCGCTCTGCGATTCCGCCTACCTGGCCACTCGCCGCGTGAAGGCGTGGTCGGCCGGCCATCAGACGTTTTCGGTGGCGCTCAGGGCGCTTCACGACAGCATGCAGGCGGTGAAGGCCGGCGCGCTCTCGCTGGAGCTGCCCGGCCAGGCGTCGAAGGCCTTGCTCGAGGAGGCCACGGGCGTACCCGCGTTCGACGCGCTGACGCGCCGCTTCCTCGGCGCATCGCAGCAGGAGAGCACACGATGAGCGCGCAGACGGCACGGACGGAAGAGGGCGGCGCAGTCGAATACGTCGATACGAAACGCCGGGACTACTACAGCGGCATGCTGATGCTGCTGGTCGGGCTCGGTGCGATATACGGCGGCGTGCGCTACAGCATCGGCAGCCTGAGCCAGATGGGGCCGGGCTTCTTTCCGGTCGCGGTCGGCGCGGCGCTCGCCTGCACGGGCATCGCGATCGCGCTGGTGGCGAAATACACGCCCGCGCAGCAGGGCGAGCGCAAGCTGCCGCCCGAACCCAAGGCGTGGTGCTTCATCCTCGGCAGCCTCGTCGCGTTCGTCGTGCTCGGCCACCACGGCGGCCTTCTGCCGGCGACTTTCGCGGTCGTGTTCATCTCGGCGCTCGGCGATCGCCAGAACACCGTCTGGCGGGCGCTGCTGCTCGCGGCGGCGATGACCGCGCTGTGCGTGGCGGTGTTCTGGTGGGCGCTGTCGCTGCAGTTTCCACTGTTTCAATGGGGCTAGACGATCATGACCCAGTCTCTCGTCGATCTCTGGTACGGCTTCGGCGTCGCGCTCCAGTGGCACAATCTCGCGTGGTCGTTCTTCGGCGTGGTGGTCGGCAACCTGATCGGCGTGCTGCCCGGCATGGGCCCGCTCTCCGCGATCTCAATGCTGCTGCCGCTCACCTACACGCTGCACCCGGTGCCGGCGATCATGATGCTGGCCGGCATCTTCTACGGCTCGCAGTACGGCGGCGCGATCGGCGCGATCCTGCTGAACCTGCCGTGCCACCCGCCGCACGCGGTGACCTGTCTCGACGGCTATCCGCTCACGCGCCAGGGCAAGGGCGGTACCGCGCTGGGCATCGCGATGATCTCGTCGTTCTTCGCGGCCTCGTGCGGGATTGCGCTGATGGTGTTCGCGTCGCCGCTCCTCGTCAGCATCGCCTTCAAGTTCGGGCCGGCCGAACTGTTCTCGATCATGCTGCTGGGCCTGCTCGCGGGCGGCACGATGTCGCGCGGACCGGTGTTGAAGGGCGTGGCGATGACGCTCTTCGGTCTGTTGATCGGCATCGTCGGCACCGACGTCAATACGGGCACGATGCGCTTCACGTTCGGCTTTCCGCGGCTCGGTGACGGCGTCGAAATCGTCGCGCTCGCGCTCGGCCTGTTCGGCGTGGCCGACTTTCTGCGCAACGTCAACCGGCTGCAGGTGGTGAGCGGCGGGGCACGCGTGGGTCTGCGCGACATGCGGCCGAGCTGGAAGGAGCTGAGGCAGGCGTTCCTGCCGATGGTGCGCGGCACGTCGGTCGGCGCGCTGTTCGGCGGCATGCCGGGAACCGGATCGACGATTACGACCTTCATCGCCTACGCGCTCGAGCAGAAGATCTCGCGCAATCCGAAGAAGTTCGGGCAGGGCGCGATCGAAGGCGTGGCGGCGCCGGAAGCCGCGTCGCACTCGAAGACCCAGGTCGACTTCATTCCGACGATGAGCCTCGGGATTCCCGGCGACGCGGTGATGGCGCTGATTCTCGGCGCGCTGATGATCCAGGGCATCCAGCCCGGCCCGCAACTGATCACCGAGCACGCCGATCTGTTCTGGGGGCTCGTCGCGAGCTTCTGGGTCGGCAACATCCTGCTGATGCTGCTGAACGTGCCGCTGATCGGCATCTGGGTGAAGTTTCTGCGCGTGCCGTATCGCTATCTGTTTCCGTCGGCGCTGCTGTTCATCGCGGTCGGCGTGTACAGCACCAACAACAGCCTGTTCGAAGTCGGCGAGGTGCTCGCGTTCGGCGTGATCGGCGCCGTGCTGCTCGCGCTGGAGTTTCCGGTCGCGCCGATCCTGCTCGGCTTCGTGCTCGGTCCGATGGTCGAGGACAACTTCCGGCGCGCGGTGCTGCTCTCGCGCGGCGATATCGGCATCTTCATCCAGCGGCCGATCAGCGCGGTGTTCATCTGCGCGTCGGCATTGCTGATCCTGTTGCAGGTCGGCTTCGCGATTCGCGGCGCGGTGCGCCGGCGCAAGGCACGGCCCAGGAAATTTCGTGTGACGGGGTCGTCGCGGCCTACCTCGCAGGACAACCTGTAAGCAGGCCCATCCCGAATGCGGCGGCGTTGCGTGTGGACGGCCGTCGTCATACCGACAGGACACACCGAACAGGTCCGGAGACAAACCCATGCTGACGCGGCGCCGGCTTCTGATATCACTGGGGTCCCTCGGTGTTGCGCTGCTGCCCGGCTGGCTGCCGGCGGCGCGCGCCGACTATCCGGACAGCCCGATTCGCATCGTCATCGCGTTTCCGGCCGGAGCGGGCGAGGCCGAGGCACGCATCGTCGCCAAACGGCTCGGCGAGGTGCTCGGGCAGCCGGTGATCGTCGAGGCGCATCCCGGCGCCGGCGGCAACATCGCGGCGGCCTACGTCGCGAAATCGCGCGGTGACGGTTATACGTTGCTGCTCGGCGTGAGCACGTTCTTCGAAACGAATCCGCTGATCTACAAGGACATTGGCTATCAGCCCGCCGATCTGCAGCCGGTCAGCGTGATCTCCGAGCAGCCGTTCGTGCTGGTCGTCAATTCGTCGCTGCCGGTTCATTCGCTGCGGGAGCTGATCGACTATGCGAAGCAGCGTCCGGGCAAGGTGACCAATGCGACCGCGGGGCTCGGCAGTCCGCTCGACCTGATCGCGAAGGAGTTCATGGTGCGCACCGGCGCGCGGATCCTGAACGTGCCGTACAAGGGCGGCGGCGAGGACACGCTGGCCGTGCTCGGCGGGTTCGCCGACATGCTGTTCGGCGGCGTCGCCGATGTGACGGGCGGCATCCAGTCGGGCAAGATGCGCGCGCTGTGCGTGACGGGCAACCGGCGTCTGCCGCATTTCCCCGACCTGCCCACTATCGCCGAAGCGGGCTTGCCGGGCTACGACTTCACCGTCTGGAACTGCCTGTCGGTGCCGTCGTCGACGCCGCCCGCGATCGTCGAAAAACTCCATGCGGCAATCGTGACGACGATGGCCTCGCCCGACGTGCAGACCGGCTTCGACCGGATCGGCTTTTTCCCCACCAGCAGTACCGGCGAAGAATTGTCGAAGCGGATCGTGTCGGAAACCGAAGTATGGCGCGCGGTGCTGAAGAAGTCGGGAACGTTGCAGCAGCAATGAGCGTGGGCTGAATCGCGTGCGTGGAAAACCCTCGACCCTCACCCGTCACGACAGATCGCAGGCGAAGGTAGGCTCCGCGAGCCCGCGCACGCCGGGCTTGATCGCGAGCAGGCTGCCCGCCAGCGGTTGCCTGGCCAGCTCTTCCTGCGACAGGCGCTGCGACGCGGTCGTGATGTACAGGATGTCGAGTTCGGGGCCGCCGAACGTGCAGCTCGTCGGATTCTGCACCGGCATTTCGACGACGCGCTCGATGCCGCCGTCCGGCGCATAACGCGTGACGCGCCATCCGCCGTATTCGGCGAGCCAGATGAACCCGTCTTCATCGACGGTGGCGCCGTCGGGCACGGCGGGCAGCGTGGTTTTCGCGAACTCGCGACGCTCGCCGGGTTCACCGGAGCCGGGATCGAGCGGATACGCGAAGATCGTCTGCAGATCGGAGTCGGCGCAGTACATCGTGCGGCCATCGGGGCTGAAGCAGGTGCCGTTGGGCACGCGCACGCCGGTCGCGACACGGGTGGCGCCGCGGCCGTCGACGCGATACAGCTCGCCGACCGGTTCGCGCGTGCGGTCGTTCATCGTGCCGACCCAGAAGCGGCCCTGCCGGTCGCATTTACCGTCGTTGAAGCGCAACGCGGGATCTTCGGCGCGCTGCTTCGCAATGCGCGTCAGCTCGCCCGTGTGCGTGTCGAGATAATGCAGCGAGCGCGACGCGACGAGCACACGGCCGTCGCCGCACAGCGCGATCGAGCCGACGAGGTCGGGCATCGGCCAGTAGCGCATCGCATCGGTGGCCGGATGCCAGCGCTGGATCGCCGGCCGGCGGATATCGATCCAGTACAGCGCCTGTTCGGCCTCACTCCATAACGGGCATTCGCCGAGGATGTCTGTGGTTTGCGTGACGCGTCGGATGGCGCTCATGTTGGCCTCGCTGCGCAGGGATCGGAGGGCGGTGGAGCGTGCGGACGGGATGGCTCCGCGGTCCGATTCTACGAGCCCGTCACGGGCACTCAAGCGCAATAAACGCACACACGATGTGACCTCGTGGCGTGTTCGCGAGACCGGCATGCGAGACCAGTACTCGAAGTCAGTGACGCGTGTGTTCGCCGCGCAGGATCTCGACGAACTTGTCCGCGTGGTTGCCTTCGCGATCGAACGCGGAGCGCACGATGCACGGCGTGAGCGTGATCGCCTGGGCCAGCGGCCGCACGACGAGATCGGGCCATGCCCCCGCGCTCGCGGTGTATTCGTCGACGATCGCGATGCCGGCGCCCGCCCGCACGAGCGAGCACGCGACGTCGGTCTGGAATACGTCGATGCGCGAGCGCAATTCGAGCCCGGCGTCGCGAAAAGCCGCGCTCACGATCTTGCCGAACAGGATGCCCGGGTGATGAGCGATCAGCGGATAGCGCGCCACGTCGGCAAGCGTCAGCGACGGCCGGTGTTCGAGCGCATGTCCCTGCGGCAGCACGCAGGCCATTTTGCCGGACGTGAACACCTCCACCTTGAGATTGACGTGCTGGATCGGCATCACGGCGACCGCGACGTCGACCTTGTTGCTGAGCACTTCGATCGCCATGTCGTTGAGGAGCGTCGTGTGATAGACGATGCGGATCTTCGGATAGCGCGCCACGAAGCGGGAGATGGCAAGCGGCATCATCGAGTAGCTGAGGCAGGGGCTCGATGACAGGTTCAGCGTGCCGGTCGCGCCCTGCGCGAGATCGCGTGCGAAGTTGTTCACCTGGAGGGCATGCTCGTAGAACTCGTCCACCTGACGGAACAGCGCGATGCCTTCGGGCGTGGGAATCAGCTTGCCCCTGGCACGGCTGAACAGCTTGAGTCCGAGTGTTTGCTCGGTATGCGAAATGATCCGGCTGACCGCGGGTTGTGAAATGAACAGCAGTTTCGCGGCGCCGTTGATCGACCCGGTCAGCATGACCGAGCGGAAAATTTCCATCTGTCGCAGCCGGAAGTTCATGGTGCCTCCATGCGTACGGGGAAGAGCGACTCGTTCCATTCGATGCCTGCCGGGCCGTGTGCGCCCGCTGCACATCGGCTGTGATCAAAGCGCACGCGGCCTGCGTGTTCATCGATAACTAGCGTACAGCACTGTAGGTGCGCGTCCAGTCGGGTTCGTGCTGATACGCGTTCGAGCGGCCGATGCCGAACGCCCGCACGTCACGCGCGCTGTGAATAAATCTGTCTTGTGAGGACGAAATCGCCGCGCCTACGATAACGATGTTCCGGTGTGCGACAGAAAACCCATGCAGGCGATACGCATCGCAGCAGTCCAATGGCAAACGTAATTGAGGAATGACCCATGAGTCTTGACATCGAAGCCGTGCATCCGACGGTCGCCGCGCGCATCCATGGACTGGATCTGACCCGGCCGCTGAGTGACACGCAGATCGAAGAGATCGAGCAGGCGAGCGGCACCTATCCGGTCCTGATCTTTCCGGGCCAGTACATCGACGACGACCAGTTGCTGGCGTTTGCCGCCAGCTTCGGCCCGCTGCAGCCGGTCGTGTCGTTCCATACCGCGGTGGCGGATCACCGGCTCTCGCCGATGGTCTCCGACATTTCGAATCTGGACCGCGACAACCGCACGTTTCCGGCCGGCGACCGCCGCCGCATGAACTTCCTCAGCAGCCGTCGCTGGCATACGGACGGTTCGTATCTGCCGACGCCCAACCGCTATTCGATGCTGCTCTGCTACACGGTCGCGAAGCTCGGTGGGCAGACGCAGTTCGCCGACATGCGCGCGGCGTACGACGCGCTGCCCGGGGAATTGCGCGAGATCGTCGAGGACCTCGTGCTCGAGCACGACGTCATGCATTCGCGCGCGGTGGCGGGCTTCACGGAGTTCGACGAAGCCGAGCGCGCGCGCTTCACGCCGACGCAGAAGAAGCTCGTGCGCCGTCATCCGATTTCGGGCAGGAAGTCGCTGTATCTGTCCGGTCACGCATCGCATGTGGTCGGCTGGCCGGTGCCCGAAGGGCTCGATCTGCTGCGCGAACTGACCGAGTTCGCGACGCAGCCGCAGTTCGTCTATACGCACCAGTGGTCCGTGCGCGACCTCGTGATGTGGGACAACCGCTCGCTGATGCATCGCGCGCGCCGGCACTATCCGGACACCGACGTGCGCGAGATGCATCGGGCCTCGACGATCGACGACCTGTCGTGGTCGCGTCCGAAGCGTAGCGAGACCGTCGAGTAGACGCGGCGAACAGCGCGGCAAAAGCGCCGCAAGAAGCGCCGCGTCGCGATCCTCCCGGCGGCGGCCATGCCGTCGGGAATCCGGACTGCAAGGTCCTTCTCTCATCCAGCCGAGGTCACCATGCCGGGACCGCACACCCAAACCATTCTCACTGGTCTGTCGTTCGCCGAGGGCGCGCGCTGGCGGGAAGACAGACTCTGGTTTTCCGATCTCTATACGCATTGTGTGCAGACCGTCGATCTCGATGGACACACGCAGGTGATCGCGCAAGTGCCGCAACGTCCGTCCGGGCTCGGCTTCCTGCCCGACGGCACGCCGCTCGTGGTGTCGATGCTCGATCACCGGCTGCTGGCGATCGACAGCGACGGCTGCACGCGGCTCGTCGCCGATCTCAGCGAAGTCGCGGGCGGTCCGTGCAACGACATGGTGGTCGATCGCCACGGCCGCGCGTACGTCGGCAACTTCGGCTACGACAAGAACAACGGCGCCGAATCGCGGCTCACGCGCATCATCCGCGTGGACCCGGACGGCTCGATTCATCCGACCGGCGCCGAGGTCAGTTTTCCGAACGGCATGGTGATCACGCCCGACGCAAAACATCTGATCGTCGGCGAGACGTTCGCGCACCGGCTCAGCATGTTCGATATCGATGCGCGGGGTGATCTGCACGGCCACCGCTATTTCGCGGAGCTCGAAGGCTGCAATCCCGATGGTCTCGCGCTCGATGCCGAGGGCGCGGTGTGGGTCGCGGATCCGTTCGGCAAGCGTGTGCTGCGTGTGTTCGAGGGCGGGCGCATCGAACGCGAGATCACCTTCGAGCCGGGACGCGGCGCCTATACGTGTGCGCTCGGCGGCCCGCGGCGGCGTACCCTCTACATCGTGACCAACACGTCGAGTGGCCCGCAGATGGCGCAACTGCGCGAATGTTGCATCGAAACCGTCGAAGTCGACGTACCCGGCGCGGGCTGGCCATGAGCATCGGTGCATCCGGCACGGTGTGTGCGTTGCGATTTCGCGCGATCCCGTATTGAAGGAGCGTTTACATGTCCGATTCGAATGATTCCACGCTGGTCTGGCTGATCACCGGCTGTTCCACTGGCTTCGGCCGCGAACTCGCGAGCGCCGTGCTCCGGCATCGCTGGCGCGCGGTCGTGACGGCGCGCGACCCGGCCACGATCGCCGCGCTCGCCGATGCTTTTCCGCAGCAAGCCATCGCGACCCGGCTCGACGTCACGCGCCCGGACGAAGTCGCGGCGGCCGTCGCCCGGGCCGAAACCGCATTCGGCCGGATCGACGTGCTCGTCAACAACGCCGGCTACGGCTATCTCGCGGCCGTCGAGGAAGGCGAGGACGACGAAGTGCGCGCGATGTTCGAGGCGAACTTCTTCGGCGCGGTCAACATGATCAAGGCGGTGCTGCCGTCGATGCGCGCGCGGCGCTCGGGTCATATCGTCAACGTGACGTCGGTGGGCGGTTTCATCGGCAATCCGGCGAGCGGCTATTACGCGGCGACCAAGTTCGCGCTGGAAGGTCTGAGCGAATCGCTCGCGCGCGAGACGGCCGAACTCGGCATCAAGGTGACCGCGGTCGAGCCGGGGCCGTTCCGCACCGACTGGGCCGGCCGCTCGCTGAAACAGACCAGCAGGCCGATCGAAGATTACGCATCGATCGCGGGCAAGCGGCGCGTGCAGGTGGTCGAGCGCAACGGCAAGCAGCCGGGCGATCCCGCGCGGGCTGCCGAAGCGATCATCGCCGCCGTGCAGTCGCCGACGCCGCCCGCGCATCTGGTGCTCGGGCGCAGCGGTCTGGAGATGGTCCGCGGCAAGCTGGCGCGCGTGGCCGCCGATCTGGACACGTGGGAAGCGACCACGCTGTGGGCCGACGATCCGGTGACATGAGGTCCGCACTGCCGTAGCCGATGCGCCGGATCGCGTGAAAAGGCCGGGCCCGCGCCGCGTACGGTCTGACTGACTACTACAATCACAAGACTGGAAGGAGGCAATCATGATGAGGAGACGCAGGTTCGTGGCGGCGCTCGGCGCGCCGGTGCTGCTCGGCTGGATGCGCGTGGCGCTGGCGGCGTTTCCGGACAATCCGATCCGGCTCGTGGTCGGATTCCCGGGCGGCTCGGGCGAGGCCCAGGCGCGTATCGTCGCGAAGACGCTCGGGCAGATTCTCGGCCAGCCCGTGATCGTGCAGGGGCAGGGCGGCGCTGGCGGCAACATCGCCACGGCCTATGTCGCGAAGTCGCGCCCCGACGGCTACACGATGCTGCTCGGCGTGAGCACGTTCTTCGAGATCAATCCGCTGATCTACCGCACGCCCGGTTTCAAGAACAGCGACCTGAGGCCCGTTTCGCTACTGTCGGAACAGGAGTTCGTGCTGACGGTGCGCCCGCAATTGCCGATTCACTCGGTGAAGGAACTGATCGACTACGCGCGCGCGAACCCCAACAAGCTGACCAACGCGACGGGCGGCCTCGGCAGTCCGCTCGACCTGTGCACGCGCGAGTTCATGTCGCGCACGGGCGTGAAGATTCTGAGCGTGCCCTACAAGGGCGGCGGCGAGGATACGCTCGCGCTCCTCAGCGGCTTTGCCGACATGATGTTCGGCAGCGTCACTGACGTAACCGGCAATCTCGAGTCCGGCAAGCTGCGCGCGCTCGGCGTCACGGGCATCAAGCGGCTGAAGAATTTTCCCGACGTGCCGACCATCGCCGAGGCCGGCGTGCCCGGCTACAACGTCACGATCTGGACCTGCCTGTCGGTGCCCGCCGCCACGCCCGCCGACGTCGTGGCGCGGCTCCAGGACGCCTCCGCGAAGGCGATTGCCGACCCGGCCTGCCGCGCGAGCCTCGAGCAGATGGGACTCTTTCCGCTGCATCTCGACGGCGATGCGGTCCAGCGCCGCATCGAACTCGAAGTGCCCATGTGGCGCGAGATATTCCGCAAGGCCGGCGTCGAACCAACATAGTCTTCACGGCCGCGCGAGCGCATGAGCGCGGTCATATGCGTTGTGAAAAAAAGTGGCTTGCGAGGCTTCCACTCGAATGTGATCGTTGAGAGGCGTGAGCAGCGTGCTTTTCCACTTGACGGTCCACTTGAGGACAACGCAAATGAGTCGACTTTATGGAAGCGGGGAATATACGTATCGGATCGTCGAGAACTGGGCAAAGCTTCCGGACGGCTGGCGCTTCGGCGACGTGGCGGCAGTCGGTGTCGATCAGGACGATCAGGTTTATGTGTTTCATCGCGGCGAGCATCCCGTCATCGTGTTCGATCGCGGCGGCAACTTCCGGCGCTCATGGGGCGACGGCATCTTCACGCGCCCGCACGGGCTGCATATCGGCCCGGACGGCGCCATTTATCTGACCGACGACGGCGATCACTCGGTGCGCAAATGCACGCCCGAGGGCAAGGTCCTGCTGACGCTCGGCACGCCGGGGCTACCCGCGCCGTTCATGAGCGGCACGCCGTTCAACCGCTGCACGCATACCGCGCTCTCGCCGCGCGGCGACATCTACGTGACGGACGGCTATGGGAACGGCCGCGTGCACAGGTATTCGCCCGACGGCAAGCTCATCGGGTCGTGGGGCGAACCGGGCTCCGATCCGGGCCAGTTCAATCTGCCGCACAACATTGCCTGCGATGAAGACGGCTGGGTCTACGTCGCCGACCGCGAGAATCATCGCATCCAGGTCTTCGACGGCGAAGGGCGCTTCGAGACGCAATGGCACGATCTGCACCGGCCGTGCGGCATGTACATGCCGGCGGGCAAGTGTCCGCTCTGTTATGTCGGCGAGACAGGACCGTACTGGAGCTTCAATCGCGGCGCACCGAATCTCGGTCCGCGCGTGAGCATCCTGTCGAACGATGGCGAACTGCTCGCGCGCATCACGAGTACGCCGGCCGCCGGAGCCGGGTCGGGACAATTCCTGTCGCCACACGGACTCGCGGTCGATTCGCGCGGCGATCTCTATGTCGGGGAAGTCGGCTACACGGCGTGGCCGTCGCTCTTTCCCGGCGTGCCGGTGCCCGGGCAGGGCCTGCGTTGTCTGCAGAAGTTCGAGCGGGTCGACGCTTAGGTTTCGTGCACCTCATGCCGGTGCGTTGCTCACATCGGCGTAATCCCCGCCTTCTGGAAGATCGAGCGCCACGTCGCACTTTCGGCGGCGATGCGTTGCGCGACGGCTTCGCTCGTGCTGCTGACGGGAATCAGGTTGATCTGCGCGAAGCCCGTCTGCACTTCCGGGTCCGCCATCGTCCTGACGAGTGCCGCGTTGAGCTTGCCGACGATGTCGGGCGGCGTCGTGACGGGCACCGACACGCAGCTCCATACCGAGAAGTCGTAACCGGGCACGCCGGCTTCCGCGATGGTCGGCACGTCCGGCAGATTCGCGAGGCGTTTCGAACCCGTCACGCCGAGCGCGCGCAGCTTGCCGGCCTTGATGTTGCCGACCACGTTCGGAATGCCGCCGAACTCGAGATCCGTGAAGCCGCTCATCACGGCGAGCGTGTCTTCGCCGCCGCCCTTGTACGGCACCGGGGTCATCTGCACGCCGGTGCGCGACATGAACTCGCGGTTCGCGAGATCGAGCGGGCTGCCGGGGCCCGCGGTCGCGACCGTCACCTTGCCCGGATTGCGTCGCGCATAGTCGATGAGTTCGCGCACGTTGGCGACGGGCAGCCCGGGCCTTGCGACGAGCAGGAACGGTTGCTCGGACAACAGGCTCACCGGCGTCAGGTCGCTGAGCTTGTAGCCGATGTCCTTGTAGATGAGCGGATTCGTTTCGAAGAACGTGCTCACGCCGAGCAGCATCGTATAGCCGTCGCCGCGCGCCTTGGCGACGTAGGCGGCGCCGATGTTGCCGCCGGCGCCGGGATGCGCCTCGACGACGATCGGTTGTCCGAGGTATTTGCCGAGCGTCTTCGCGACGAGGCGCGCCTGGGCTTCCTGGGTGCCGCCCGGAAACGGAATGATGAGACGGATCGGGCTGTCCGGCCAGGCCGCCCATGCGTCGCTGCTTGCCCATGCGGCCAGCACGGGCGCGCCGAGTGCGGCGAGGAAGGTGCGTCGTGAAATCATGGCTGTGTCCCCTGCGTGGGTCGGTTTGTATCGCTTGTCGCGCCGCTTGTTGTTCAAGCCATGCTATCGGCGGATGTAAGGTATTTACAAGCGAGATTAAGTCACAGACCGCATCACAAATCCGGACCCGCGACAGCGGCCTGGGCGCGATGTTTTCGGGCCGCGCGAGAGACGCTTCAGGTCATACGGGACGTGCAAAAAAATCTCTTGCGACAGTGCTTCGCGACGTGTGACTGTTACGTATCCCCGATGCGGCGCGAGAGATTCGCGCGCCGCATTCATGCGAGCAACTGTCTGCGAGGATCGCACTCATGGCAACCATAGTCGGCGGCGGCGAATTCACCTACCAGACCGTGGACGGCTGGGCGAAGCTGCCCACCGGTTGGGAAATGGGCGAAGTCGCCGCGGTGGGTGTCGATCGCCACGACAACGTCTATGTGTTCAATCGCGGCATGCATCCGATGATCGTGTTCGACCGCAACGGCAACTTCCTGCGCTCGTGGGGCGAGGGTGTGTACGTACGCCCGCACGGCGTGCATATGGGCCCCGACGACACGATCTATCTGACCGACGACGGCGGCAGCGCCGTTTACAAGTGCGATCTGCACGGCAAGACGCTGATGACGATCGGCCTGCCCGGCAAGCCGACGCCGTTCATGAGCGGCCAGCCGTTCAATCACTGCACGCACACGGCGCTCGCGCCGAACGGCGACATCTTCGTGTCCGACGGCTACGGCAACGCGCGGATCCACAAGTACACGCCGGACGGCAAGCTCATCAAGTCATGGGGCGAGCCGGGTTGCGAGCCGGGCCAGTTCAACCTGCCGCACAACATCTCATGCGACGAAGACGGCTGGCTCTATGTCGCCGATCGCGAGAATCACCGCATCCAGATCTTCGACAGCGACGGCCGCTTCGAAACGCAATGGCACAACCTGCATCGGCCCAACGGCATGTACATGCCGCGCGGCAAATGTCCGCTGTGCTATGTCGGCGAAACAGGACCGATGTACGGCTTCAATCGCGGCACGCCTAATCTCGGGCCGCGCCTGTCGATCCTGTCGAACAGGGGCGAGGTGCTGATCCGCATCCAGAGCACGCCGTCGGCCGGCACGAACCCGGGGCAATTCCTGTCGGTGCACGGCGTGGCTGTCGACTCGCACGGCGACATTTACGTGGGCGAGACGTCGTACACGTCGTGGCCGCTGCTGTTCCCGGACAAGCCGATGCCGGCGCGGCTGCGCAGCCTGCAGAAGTTCGCGCGCATCGCGCCGCAAACCGAAGCGCCGGCGCGGAGCTGATCCTCCGTCCAGCCGGCGGCGCCGCGTGCGATGCGACGCGCGCGCTGCCAGGGAGACCACCCATGATTGTCGAAGAACGTATCTACGACCTGCGGCCGAACTCGGCGGCCGAATTCGCCCGCCATTTCGAACGCGAGGGCATCGCGATCCAGCGCCCGATACTGGGCCGGCTGGTCGGCTATTTCTACACGGAAATCGGGCCGCTCAACCAGGTCGTTCATCTGTGGGCATACGAGGACCTCGAAGACCGCGCGAAGCGGCGCGCGGTGCTCGCTGCCAATCCGGTCTGGCGTGACTACGTGAAGCAAAACATCCAGCCGCTGCTCGTGCGGATGCAGAACAAGATCCTCGTTCCGATGTCGTTCTCGCCGCCGCTGCCGCCGCTCTGGCAGGCCGGCGACGCAACGGAACAACAGCGGTGAGCGCGCGTGTCCGTCGGGATCGAACCACCGGGCAGCGACCGGACTGAAGGCGCCGCGGACGTCGACGTCGGCTCGCCACAACGGGTGGCCCGCATTGCCGGCGCGCTGTTCGAGGCGCGCATGCGCCGGGCGAAGCTGGCCGCATTGCCCGATTGCGCGGGGTCGCTGTCGCTCGCTGAAGCGATGGCGGTGCAGTACGAGGTCGGCCGTCGGCTTGCGCGCAATGTCGCGGGCTGGAAGGCGGGACTGGTGCCGGGCGTGCGTTTCACCTGCGCGCCCGTGTATGCGTCCGACGTGCTGCGCAGTCCCGCTGTGTTTCGTCTGTCGGACGGCGCCGCGCCGGGCGAAGTCGAAACGGCGTTCGTCGAAGGGGAAATTGCTTTCCGGCTCGGCGAGGATTTGCCGGTGCGCGCGCGTCCTTATCGGGAATCCGATGTCGTCGCGGCGATCGAAAGCTGTTGCGCGGCCATCGAAGTCGGCGATCCGCGCATCGCCGGCTTCGATGCGGCGCCGCTGTCGCACAAGCTCGCCGACAGCATGGGCAATGGCGCGATCGTCTGGGGCAGCGGCACGCCGCACTGGCGCGATATCGATCCGGCGGCGCTGCGCGTCGTGTTCGAGATCGATGGGGTCGGGGCCGTCGAGCGCATCGGCGGCGGCAACGGTGCGCCGCCGCTGACGACGCTCGTGGCGCTCGCGAATGCGGCCGAGCGTCGACTGCCGCTGCGGGCTGGGCAGACCATCATCACCGGCAATTGCACGGGCCTCAATCGCGTCGCGAGTGGCGCGACGGTTCGCGTGGTGTTCGACGGGCTCGGCGAGGCGCGGGTGCGGATCGATTGAAGTCGAAGGGCGGTGCGGGTGGTGCGAAATCCACCTTCGCCTTTACCCGGAACGCCGCGGACTTTCGCAGCGGTGCCGGGTTGATCGTAAGCGCGTTCTTCGATGCTTATCAGGTGGTCTCCTCGCGAACGGGTGGCGCACAAGCGTCGGACAGCCTCAGAACTGATGGCGGATAGCTAACCGCACCACGCCCTGATGATCGACGGTCGCGGGCGTGAGGAAATTCAGCGCGGCGACGGCCGGCTTGCCGTTCGAATTCACGCCCGACGCGGTCTGATACGACAGCACCATGTAGAGGTCCGTCCGCTTGGATAGCAGATAGTCGGCGCCGAGCGAGTACTGGTTGTAGGTTGCGCCTTCATCGCCGCCCACCGACGCACGCCGCGTGTAGTTATACGCGGCGGAAGCCGACAGCGACGGCGTGAACTGATAGCCGAGATCGGCTTCATAGGTGTTGAGCGACGCGGTTCCCCTCAATGCAGCCACCGCGCCGGGGTTGCCGGGATCGGCGCCGAGATCGGTGAAGCGTGCGTTCGAATAGGTGCCGCCGAACCAGAGGCTGCCGAGCTGGTAGATAGCGCCGGTCGAGAAAATTTTGAGGCTCCCCGCCGACGCATAGGCGTTGTAGATCGGCGAGGTGATCGCGGCCGGTGCATTCGCGCCGTTGTTGTATGCCGAGATGAACGGATCGCGCATGTCGGTGAAGGCGACCGCTGCCTGCAACGGACCCAGCGCATAGCCGATCCCCGCGCCCCAGCCGGAATTCTTGGCGAAGTTCCCGCCGACGCCGCCGAAGCTGTACAAGCCGCCGAACGTGAAGCCGTGATAGCTCACGCTCTGATACTTCAGCGAGCTGTTGACGCGGAACGTATTGTTCAGGTTATCCACGTCGCCCGCATGCGCGATGAAGCCGCCGCCCCATCGACCCGATGCGACGATGTTGGCGCCGACGAAGTCGAACACGGTGCTGTACTGGCGCCCGGCTGTTATCGTGCCCCACTGGGTGGAACTGATCCCGACATACGCGGCGCGGCCGAACAACAGTCCGTTCTGGCCGAGCTTGCCGTTCGTGATGTCGAAGCCGTTTTCGAGGCGGAAGATCGCTGTGAGGCCGCCGCCCAGATCCTCGCTGCCTTTCAGGCCGAAACGGCTGCCGTACCATTCGCCGCTGACCATGTTGAACTGACGACCGCCTCCGGCGTTGCTGACGTAGTTGACGCCTACTTCAGCGATCCCGTACAGGGTCACACTGCTTTGTGCTTGAGCGGCGCCGGCGGTGAGCGCAAGCGCAAAGGTAGCCGCACACTTCATCTTCATTGAAGGTCTCCTGAATATTGGTGTTATATGGCGATGCGCGAAGTGCCACGTTCATGACGGGCTCATGGCCAACCCGAGCCGGGTACGTCGACTTCGATGGTTTCGATCCAGCACTCGCGGTGTTCGGCCATGCGCGGTCCACTCGCGGTGTTGGTCACGATGAACAGCGTGCGTCGTTGCGGGCCGCCGAGCGCGCACGTATAGGCGCCGCGTCCCGGCTCGAAGGTGATCTCGCGCTCGATGCGCCCGCCTTCGAACACACGCAGCACACGCTTGCCGAACGGATCCGCGACCCACACCGCGCCCTCGGCATCGAGCGCGAGACCATCGGGATTGCAGCCTTCGAGCTCCGCGAAATAGCGGTGGCCGTGCAGATCACCCCGCGCATCGATATCGAACATGCTGAGCCGGTGCGCGAACGTCTCGCCGACGATCAGATGTTTTGCGTCGGGCGTGATCACCATGCCGTTCGGAAAACTGACCTCGGCGCCGGTCGGATGAATCGAGCCGTCCGGGTCCACGCGGATGATGCGCGTGAGCCGCGATTCGGCGCCGTTGTTCTTGTCGTAGCCGAAGTTGCCGACGTACGCGCGGCCGTGGCGATCGACCACCATGTCGTTGCACGGACCGCCCGCGACTTCGCTGAGATCGGCGACGAGCCGCGTGCAGCCGTCGCTGTCGATCGCCAGCAGCCGGTGATCGAGCATCGACACCACGAGCGGCGTGCCGTCGGGCAGGAAGCCGAGCCCGGACGGACGTTGCGGCACTTGCGCGATCACCTGCGTGTGTCCATCGAGATCGACGGTCTGCACCCGATGCGTATAGAAGTCCGAGAACCACAGCTTGCCGTCATGCCAGCGGGCGCCCTCGCCGAAAGACAGACCTCTGAGTAGAACCTGCGTCGATGCCGTGCTTGTCATGCGAGTTCCCGGTTAACCAACTGTGTCGCTTGCGCGCGCGAGATGTCGCTGTCGTGGGGCGGAACCCTTGCTGACAAGGGATGCGGGCCTTGCCGACGTCGCCCTGTAAGCAGGTTGTAGTCATGCTAGGTAAGGGCCCAGATATGTACAAAGCGAGTTTTAGTCACACGTGATGTGACGAAAGAGACGGTCGATCGATCTCGTGAACCCGCATCGGAACCGGCGAAACCCAATGCCGGCGTGCTTCGCGGCGCATCGGCCGGGGCGGCGCCGCGGCGTGCGCCGCTGGCAGGTCTTAACACGATGCTATATCCCACCGCTAATTTGGCATGCGACGAGGCGGGTCATCCTCCCTAAGATTGGTCTGCACATAAACACAAACGGCGTGGGTGTGTCCGCCCGCGGGACAGCAGCACGCTCAGGCGAGCAACGCTTCTTTCTCCTGGAGTCATCAAAGTGATGATCGGTCTGATCGGATTGGGCAACATCGGGCAGCATTTCGCGACGCGGCTGTTGGCGGCGGGGCATCCATTAGTCGTCTACGACACACGGCCGGAAGCCGTCGAGCGCTTCGTCAAGCTGGGTGCGCAGGCAGCGGGCAGCGCACTGGATCTGGCGTCGATGACGGATGCCGTGTTTCTGAGCCTGCCGCTGCCATCCATCGTCGAGCAGGTGGCGACGGTGCCGGGCGGCATGATCGACAGCACGCGGGCGCGCATCGTGGTCGATCTGTCGACGACGGGTCCGAGCGTCACGAACGCCATCGCGCACGCGCTCGCGCAACGGCGGATCGAATTCCTCGGCGCGCCGGTCAGCGGCGGCACGGTCGCCGCGGAGAAGGGCACGCTGACCATCATGGCCGCGGGTCCTCGTCACGTATTCGACACGATGGAGCCGTGGCTCCAGGTGATCGGCAAGAACCTGTTCTACCTCGGCGAAGGTCATGGTCTCGGCCAGACCATGAAGATCATCAACAACACGCTGTGCGCCGTCGGCATGGTGGCGAGTTGCGAAGCGCTCGTGTTCGGCGTCAAGGCCGGCCTCGATTCGGCGACCATGCTCGACATCCTGAACGTGTCGAGCGGCCGCTCGTTCGCGACGCTCGAAAAGATCCCGCAATGCATCCTGCACCGCGATTTTCCGATGCGCTTCACGACCGAACTGATTCACAAGGACATCAAGCTGTGCATCGAGGAAGCGGAGAAGATCGGTGTACCGATGTGGGTCAGTCCGGCGGCGCGCTCGTTCCTCGCGTTCTCGATCACTCAGGGCGACGGCAACCGCGACTACGCTCATACGATCGAGCATTTTGAAAAATGGGCCGGCGTGCAGTTCGGTGCTGAACCGGACACGCCGGCCAGTCCCTGATTGCACACGCCGCGCGCGCGGCGTGTGCTGTTTTTCCGTCTGGAGAATATGTCATGTCGCTGATCAGGATTCGCAAGAAGCTGCTCAACATCGAGACCGTCTATCACGAGGGCGGCCCGAACCAGCCCACGCCGCTCAGGCTCGGCGCGATTGCCTGCGTGATCGCCAATCCGTTCGCGGGACGCTACGTCGAGGATCTGAGCCCGCTCGTGCGCGCCGCGCGCGAGATGGCCGACGAGATGGTGCCGGAGCTGATCGCCGCGCTCGGCGGCAATGACAAAATCGAGGCCTACGGGAAGGGGGCCATCGTCGGGCTGAACGGCGAACTCGAGCATGGCGCGATCTGGCATGAAGCGGGCGGCTGGGCGATGCGCGCCGTGCTGACGGAAGCGCGCTCGATCGTGCCGGCGGCCAAGGTGGTGGCGGCGGCCGGATTTCGTTTGCAGGTCCCGCTGCATCATATTCGCGCGGCCTACGTGCGCAGCCATTTCAATACGATCGATATCGGCGTCGTCGATTCGCCGAGGCCCGACGAGTTGCTGTACGTGCTCGCGATGGCGACCGGCAGCCGGATCCACGAGCGCCTCGGCGGGCTGCGCGTTTCGGAGATTTCGGTCAACGACGGTCAACGCTGAGTTTGCATGACCGTCCGATGAACGACGCCATTTCTCCATCCCACCCGCGCGCGGTCGCGCTTGTCCTCGTGTTCATTACGGAAGCGCATCGCGAGCTGGTGAGCCGGTCTTTCGAGCTGATCTATGCGCCGAATGCCGGTCTCGGCGCGGATCGCTCGAACGGCGCGCGCCAGATCGCCGCGCGCGGCGACGAGATACAGGTGGTACTGACCAACGGCACGAACGGCATCACGACGCAGGAAATCGATGCGATGCCGAATCTGCGCATCGTCTGCACGCTCGGTGTCGGTCACGAGAACGTGCCGCTCGAATATGCGCGCCAGCGCGGCGTCGTGGTCTGCAATGCGGCGAATACGAACGACGATTGTGTCGCCGATCATGCGATGGCGATTCTGCTCGCCGCCGTGCGCGGAGTGCCGAAGCTGAACCGCCAGTGCCGCGACGGCATCTGGCGTGACGACATTCCACGTCCGCCGCACGTGTCGGGGCGGCGCATGGGGATTTTCGGGCTCGGTGCGATCGGTCGCAAGATCGCGAAGCGGGGCCTTGGCTTCGACCTCGAGATCGGCTATCACAACCGCACGCCGCGCACCGACGTACCGTACCGCTACTTCGAGGACCTGCCGGGCATGGCCGCGTGGTGCGATTTCCTGATGGTGGCGGTACCCGGCGGCGCGGCGACTTACCACATGGTCAACGAGACGGTCCTCGATGCGCTCGGCCCCGAAGGGGTGCTGGTGAACGTCGCGCGCGGCGGGGTCGTCGATACGGCCGCGGTGGCGCGTGCATTGCGCGACGGCCGTCTCTACAACGCGGCGCTCGATGTGTACGAAGGCGAGCCGACTCCGCCGTCGGAGCTGTTCGAGTTCGAAAACGTGGTGCTGACGCCGCACGTCGGGGGCATCTCACCGCAGGCGATCCATGCGTCCGTGCTGCGCTTCATCGACAACGCGACGCGTCATCTCGCCGGGCTGCCGCTGCTGACGCAGGTCAACCGCGCCGCGCCATAAACGCACCGATTCGATAGCGGCATGCGCGCAAGCGGGGTCGACGAGGCAGGCAGCAAACCATGAACACGATTTTCCGCATCGACGACATGACGATTCATCGCATCGTCGAATACCAGGCAGGCATGGTGCCGGTCACGTCGATGTTTCCGAACCTCACGCCGGACGTGCTGGCCGATAATCGCGCATGGCTGCAATCGCTTGGCGCGCTGTCGGAAGATGACCGCGTCGTGCTGTGCTTCCAATCGTACCTGATCCGCACGCCTCGCTTCAACGTGCTGATCGACACCTGCGTCGGCAACGACAAGGAGCGCGCGTCACGGCCGCACTGGCATCGCAAGCGCGATGACGCCTATATGCGCGGACTCGCGCGTACGGGTCTCGGCGTCGACGATATCGACTTCGTCATGTGCACGCATATGCACGTCGATCACGTCGGCTGGAATACGCGGCTCGAAGACGGCCGCTGGGTGCCGACCTTCCCGAATGCGCGCTATGTATTCTCGAAGAAGGAACTGGCGTACTGGACCGAGCAGAATGCCCGCGAGCCGGTCGCGCATGTCGTCGATAGCGTGCTGCCGATCGTCGCCGCCGGTCGCGCCGAACTCGTGACGAACACGCACGCGTGCTGCGATCATGTCCGTCTCGTGCCGACGCCGGGGCACACTATCGATCATGTCGCGATCGCGCTCGGACGCGGCCGCGACGCGGCCATCGTGACCGGCGACCTGATTCATTCGCCGCTGCAGTTGCGGCATCCCGAACTGCGGATGTGGCGCGACTACGATCCCGCTCAGGCCGTGGCGACGCGGCGTCATTTTCTCGATCGCCTGACCGAGCGCGACACGCTCTGCTGCACGTCGCATTTCCCCACGCCGTCGGCGGGTTATATCAGGGCGCGCCCGCGGTTGCCCGGTTACGAACTGGCCGCGCCATGAGCGATCGAACGAGCCCGACGATTCGTGGCACGCGTTCATTGCGCGGCATGCTGGCGAGCCTGCGCGTGTGGAGCGCGAGAGCCGCTGCGTCGCGCGCGCCGCTGATCGCGATGACGATCGCCACGGCGGCGCTGATGAACTGGGCGCCGCGCGCGCGGGCCGCCTATCCCGATGCGCCGATCAGGCTGATCATCGCGTTCCCCGGCGGATCGAGCGAAGCGCAGGGGCGTATTCTCGCGCAGGCGCTGGGCAAGTACCTCGGCCAGCCTGTCGTCGTGCAGGCGCAGCCGGGCGCCGGCGGCAATATCGCGGCGGCCTACGTGACGAAATCGCGCGGCGACGGCTATAGGGCGTGCGCTTTCTCGACGTGCCGTACAAGGGCGGCGGGGAAGACACGATGGCCGTGCTGAGCGGTTTTGCCGACCTCGAATTCAGTGGCGTGACCGACGTCGCCGCCCATATCGAAGCGGGCAAGCTGCGCGCGCTCGCGGTCACGAGCAGGGTGCGCGCAAAACGGCTTCCCGATGTACCGACCGTTGCTGAGTCGGGCGTGGCCGGTTACGAATTCACGACGTGGAACGCGGTGTTCGTGCCGGCGTCGACACCGGCACCGATCGTCGCGCGTTTGCATGCGGCGATCGTGAGCGCGCTCGAGGAACCGGAAGTGCAAAGCCGCTTCGAGCAGATCGGCTTCGTTCCGGTCAGCAGCACCGGCGAAGTCGCCGCGCACCGTCTTGCCACCGAATCGGCCGGGTGGCGCCGCCTGTTCCAGCAAACGGGCGTGACGCCGAATTGAGGCCCGAGGCGAACGCAGTTCGCGGAGCACACGCGCCTGAATCTTCATCGCATGCCCAGCCACGCAGCAGCATTCCGCCATCGCAACGCCTCCTCGATAGCCGCCCCTAGACCGAGCGATGTCACTCGCGCGGCGGGATCGGCATCCATGATCGCGAACGGGTAGTCGGTGCCAATCATTACGCGATCGTCACCCACCATTTCGATAAGCGCGCGGATTGCCGTCGCGCTATAGAGCAGGTCGTCGTAGTAAAGCGCGCGCGCTACATTGACGGGCGCAATGGGGATCGCATCGCGCAAGGCCCGCTGACATTCCCATGAGTACTGCATGCGCGGCAGCAGCGCCTGAATGGCTCCGCCGCCGTGACTCAGCGCGATGCGCAAGCGCGGAAATCGGCTCAGCAGTCCACCCGTGATGATCGACGCCGTCGCGAGGCCGATCTCACCAGGAAACGCGACGATCTGTTCGAGCGACGCGGGTCCCACGAGCCGATCCATGCCGGCCGGGCGCAGCGGATGGACGAAGATCGCCGCGCCGCACGCCTCGGCCGCCTCGAAAAAAGGCCAGAAACGAGGATCGCCGATCGGCACGCCGTTCACGTTGCTGCCCACCTCGATACCTGCCAGTCCCAAGGTGCCGACAGCAAATTCCATTTCCCCGATCGCCCGATCGATGTCCTGCAACGGCGCCGCGCCCAGCGCGCTGAAGCGGTCGGGCGCCTGCGCGACCATGTCGGCGAGCGTCTCGTTCAGATAGCGCGACAGCATCGCGCCGTCTTCCGCGTCGAACCAGTACGACAGCAGTTCAGGCATCGGCGACAGCACATGGCGCTCGACGTCGAGCCGCGCCATGTCCGTGCGCCGGACTTCGGTGTCCCATGCCTGATTCGACACCGTTCGATACACGCTGCCCGAGATCATCACGTGCCGATGGCAGGGCTGGGCCTCGCGCATCGACGGCCACGGCGCGTCGGGCTGCTTGCCCACGTATGCGGGGAAATCGTGCGGCACGACATGAGTATGGACGTCGATGCAGCCGCGGCACGGATGCTGAACGCGAGTGTTCATTCGGGTATCTCCTGGGCATGTAAGCGGGATTTAACAGTTGCAAAACCAACTATTCTCGGTTTTAATTCGAGCACGGATTGGTTGCTTTTGCAATAGTTTTGGAGAGTCGGAAAAATGACATTTACCTCAGATGTGCTCGAGCGCCAGTCGGCGCCGCCTGCTGTTGCCGCTTCAGATAAAGACCCGTTTGCGCGCCTGTTCGATGCAGCCGTCGAACTGCGTACGCTCGTCGCGCAACGTGCCCGCCAGACCGAAGCGGAGCGCCGGGTGTCGGTCGAGGTCACGCAACTGCTGAAGGAAGCGGGCCTCTACCGGGTCGTGCAACCGCGGCGTTTCGGCGGTTATGAAATGAGCCTCGAGAACTTGCGCCAGCTTGCGTTCGAGATCGGCTGCGGATGCACCTCGACGGGCTGGTGCTATGGATTGAGCGCGGCGGCGTCGTGGGTGCTCGGCATGTTTCCCGAAGCGGCGCAGCAGGATGTCTGGGGCAACTGTCCCGATGCGCTGCTCGCTTCCTGCATCGCGCCGACCGGCAAAGCCGTTCCGACGGATGGCGGCTATCGGCTGAAGGGCCGCTGGAGTTTCGGCAGCAATAGCGACAACGCGCAATGGCTGTCGCTGGGCGCGATGGTCGAGCAGCCGGAAGGCGCCGCGCCGCGGCCGATTTTCCTGCTGGTGCCGCAGGGTGAATATCGGATCGTCGATACGTGGCACACGGTCGGTCTCGCCGGCACGGGCAGCAAGGACATCGCCATCGACACCGACGTGTTCGTCCCGGCGCATCGCTGCGTGGCGTTCGCGGAGGTTCTCGATCAGCAGGCGCCGGGCGCGGAGGTCCACGATTCGGCGCTGTATCGCGTGCCTTTCCTGAGCGGCTTTCCGCCGTTGCTCGCCAATCCCGCCGTGTCGGCCTTGCGCGGCGCGCTCGACGAATTCGTTGCCGGCATTGCGGCGCGCGCCACGCGCGGCGCGTTTGCGGGCGGCGGCGCGTCGCTTGCACAGTTCGGCCACGTGCAGGCGGCCGTGGCCCAGGCCGAAGCCGCGGTCGATGCCGCGCAATTGATCCTGCGGCGCGATTTGCAACTCGCCACCGAACTCGTGAATGCCGGCGCGAAGCTGAGCGCGGAGCAGCGCATCACGCTGCGGCGCGGACATGCGTACACGGTGCGGCTTTGCGTCGAGGCGATCAACGGGCTGTACGACGTCGTGGGCGGAACCGGCATTCAGCTCGACAACAGCGTGCAGCGCGCCTGGCGCGATATCAATGCCGTCGCGCATCACATCAGCGTCAACTGGCAGGCGGTGTCCACGATGTACGGACAGATGCGCTTCGGCTTGCCGCCGCGCGGCCAGTATTGAAGGAGAAAGACGATGGTCCGATACCGCAAACTGGGGCGCATCGAACTGAACGTGACCGCGCTCGATCGGGCCCGCCGCTTCTACGAGGACGTGGTGGGACTGCAATACGTGGACACGGACACCGATGGCGGGGTTCGTCTGCGCTGCGATCACGAGCATCATAGCCTCGTGCTTTACGAGGCGCGCGAAGCCGGCCTGCGCTGCGCGGGTTTCATGCTCGAGGACGTCGCGCAGTTCGAGCCGCTGATCGGGCGTCTCGTCGATGCGGGTCTCGACGTGCAGGAAACCGGTCAGGTCGCGTGCGCGTCGCGCGCCCAGTCGCGGGCCGTGCGCGTGTTCGAACCGCTCGTCGGCGCAACCGTGGAGTTCTACGTGCCGTCGCGCGATTGCGCGCGTCCGTTCCAGCCGTCGGTCGCGCGTATCCAGCGGCTCGGGCACGTCGTGTTCAACACGCCCGACGCCGCGCGTGCCGTCGCATTCTGGCGCGACGTGCTGAATTTCAGGGAGTCCGACTCGGTCGGCGAATTCATCACGTTCATGCGTTGCTGGCCGAATCCTTATCACCACGGCATCGGCATCGCGAAGTTCGAGCGCCACGCGTTGCATCACGTCAATTACATGGTGACGGAGATCGACGACATCGGCCGCGCGCTGTCGCGCCTGAAGGCCGCCGGTTCGGACGTGGTCTTCGGGCCGGGGCGGCATCCCGCGTCGGACAGCGTGTTTCTATATTTCCTCGATCCGGATGGCTTGACGATGGAATACAGCTTCGGCATGGAGGCTTTTCCCGAGAGCTTTCCGCGCGCTGCCCGGCGCATCGAGCCGTCGCCGATCGCGCTGGACTACTGGGGGTCCGCGCGCGATCCGCGCTGCTTCACGGGCGCCGGCGCGAATGCGAGGCCTGAATTCAGCAAGGAAAAAGCATGAGCACTTCATCTGTCGATAGCCGCGAACTGCGCAATGCGCTGGGCCGCTTCGCCACCGGCGTTTGCATCGTCACGACGCGTTCCGCGCACGGGCGCCGCGCCGCGCTGACCGTCAATTCGTTTTGTTCGGTGTCGCTCGATCCGCCACTCGTCGCGTGGTATCTGAACGCCCGCGCGCCGAGCCTGCCGGTGTTCAGGGAGTCGGGCTACTTCGCCGTGCACGTGCTGGCCGCCGACCAGCAGGAGCTCGCGAATCATTTCGCGCGACCGTCGGAGGACAAGTTTGCGTCGTTCGGCGATCGCGTGGAGAGCGGGCTCGGCGACGTGCCGGTACTCGGCGATACGCTCGCCCGCTTCGAATGCCGGACCCGGACCATCGAGACGTACGGCGACCACGTGATGATTCTCGGCCACGTCGAGCGCTTTTCGTACGGCAGCGAATCGCCGTTGCTGTTCCATGCCGGACGATTCATCGAGCACGGCGCCGCCGCCGCATGACCGCTCACCGTCGGCTGCCCCGGCGCGGAAGCCGACGATAACAAAAAGCATCTGGAGACAATCATGCGAAGCATGTTCAGGAATCGATGGTGGATCGTGTTCGGCTCGGTCATGGGACTGATCGTCGGGAACGTCACCATCCTGCAGTTTTCGGCCTCGGTGCTGATGAAGCCGATCATGGCGGAGCTCGGCTGGAATCGCGGCCTGGTGTCCGCCGCCGTCATGCTCGGTTCGATCTTCGCCGCGGTGGCCACGCCGGTCGCCGGCAAGCTGATGGACCGCCACGGCGTCAAGCGCATCGCGCTCGCGGCCATCACGCTGTTCGCGCTCGCGATCGCCGCGATGTCGCTGGCGCCGGCCAGTCCCGTGGTGTTTCTCGCGATGTTCTCGCTGGTGGGCCTGTTCAGCGCGGGCCAGGCGCCGCTGCCGTATGCGAAGGCGATTGCCGCGGCCTTCGACCGGCGGCGCGGCCTGGCGATGGGCGTCGCGATGACCGGCGTGGGACTGGGCGCGGCGCTCGTGCCGCGGCTGACGCAGCTTTATCTCGACCGGTTCGGCTGGCGAGGCGCGTATGTCGCGGTCGGTCTGACGGTGTTTGCGATTGCTTTTAGCGCCGTCGCGCTGTTTATCGGCGATGGCGGCGGCGCACGCCGCACCGCCGGAACAGCGGCAGCGGCGCGCGCCGCGAGGCTGCCGGGGATGGACGCGCGCGAGGCCGTCCGCAATCCGCAGTTCTGGCGGCTCGCGGTCGTGTTCCTTTGCATCCCGCTCGTCGCCAATGGGGTCATCGTGCACCTCGTGCCTTTGCTGACCGATCGCGGCATTCCGGCGGACCGGGCAGTCGCGCTGTTCTCGGGCATCGGCGCGTCGCTGATCGTGGGACGTCTGCTGTGCGGATTCCTGCTCGACCGTTTTTTCGGGCCGTACGTGGCGGTCGCGTTCGTCGTGCTGCCGGCCATCGGCGTGCTGACGCTGCTGGCGAGCCGTGACCCGACGTTCACGGCGTTCGGCGCCGTGCTCGTCGGGCTGGGCATGGGCGCGGAGGTGGATCTGATCGCGTATCTGCAAAGCCGCTATTTCGGTTTGCGCGCGTTCGGACAGATTTACGGCTATCTGTTCGCCGTGTTTACCGTCGGCAGCGGACTGGGGCCGTTCGTGATGGGTGCCGCGTATGACGCGGTGGGTGCCTACCGTCCGGCGCTCATGGCGTTCGTCGCCGTGCTGGGCTGCGCCGCATGGCTGCTGCTGCGGCTGCCGCGCCGCTATCCGTATCCGGTGATCGCTCATCGGGGCGATCAGGTCAATGCAGATCCGTCGCCCGCCGGCGTCGCGTAATTTCCTTTCTCTTTCGACACTCATGAAACTCGTTACTTATCGGTATCAGGGCAAGGTCTCCATCGGCAAGGTGGAGGGCGACCACGTGATCGATCTGCCCGGCAACGACACGAGCTTGCCCGCGACGATGCTGGCGCTGTTGCAAGCCGGTCCGGACGCACTGGCGCGTGCGCGCGCCGTGCGCGGCGATCACGCGGTGCCGCTCCCGCAGGTCGAACTGCTCGCGCCGCTTCCCAATCCGTCGAAGTTCCTCGCGATCGGCATGAACTATCGCAAGCACGTCGCCGAGGCGGCCAAGGTCGGCGTGCAGACACCGCCGACGCAGGTCTGGTTCAACAAGCAGGTGTCCTGCATCAATGGTCCGTTCGGCGCCGTGCATCTGCCGGCCGTATCGGACAAGCTCGATTACGAGGTCGAGTTGTGCGCGGTGATCGGCCGGCGTTGCCGGCACGTGAGCCGCGAAGAGGCGGCGTCGGTCGTCGCCGGCTACATGGTGTGCAACGACGTGTCGGTGCGCGACTGGCAGCTCGCGACGCAGACCATGACGATCGGCAAGTCGTTCGATACCTGCGGACCCACGGGGCCGTGGATCGTCACGCCCGACGAGATCGGCGACCCGCACGCGCTGCGCTTGCGGATGTGGGTCAATGGCGAGTTGCGGCAGGACGACGTGACCGGCTCGATGATCCATGACATCTACGCGCAGATTGCTCATCTCTCCACGGCCTTCACGCTCGAACCGGGCGATCTGCTCGCCACCGGAACGCCTTCGGGCGTGGGCGTCGCGATGAATCCGCCGTCGTATCTGCGGGCCGGCGACATCATGCGCGCGGAAATCGACGGCATAGGGGCGATCGAGAATCGCGTCGTGGCCGAACCGGTGTGATCCATTGACCGACGGAAAAGACATGCATCAGGACAACACGGATCCGCGCTCCGAAAGCGGGCGTGCCGCGAGCCCCGGCCGCCGCAGGATCGGCAGGCTGATGGCGGGACTGCTCGCGAGCAACGTCGTGCCGGCGATCGCGCAATCGACAGGCGGCACGGATGCGGCCGCGGCGCCCGCGTCGGTGCGGAAGATCGATGTGCATCATCACTTTTTGCCGCCGGTCTTCCGCGCAACGATGGGTGAGGCGGCTATCGGCGCGCCGGCGCCGAATCGCGTCGCGCCGCAATGGCGCGTTGCCGATTCGCTCGCGGTGATGGACCGTCAGGGCATCACGACGGCCGTGGTGTCGGCACCGCCGCTGTGGATGCCGGACATGGCGAAGACCCGGCGCCTCACGCGCGCGTGCAACGAATACTCCGCCCGGATGGTGGCCGATCATCCGGACCGTTTCGGCGCCTTCGCCGCGCTGCCGTTGCCCGACGTGAAAGCAGCGCTCGAGGAGATCGGCCATGCGCTCGACGTCCTGAAAGCAGACGGAATCGGTCTGATGACCAATTACGACGATCGCTATCTCGGCCACGCGGATTTCACGCCGGTGTTCGACGAGCTGAATCGCCGCAAGGCGGTCGTCTATGTGCATCCGACGTCATGCACTTGCAACCGCGGCCTGTTGCCGGACGAGCCGGACTCGCTGATCGAGTTTCCGCACGACACGACGCGCGCGGTTGCGAGCCTGCTGTTCTCGGGCACGTTCGGGCGTTGCCCGGATATCCGCTTCATCTTCTCCCATGCGGGCGGGACCGTGCCGTTTCTCGCGCACCGCATGGCGCTGCTCGGCTCGCTCGACAAGGGGCTCGCGCGGCACGTGCCGGAGGGCGTGATGCCGATCCTGCGCCGTCTCTATTACGACACGGCCATTGCCGCGAATCCGCTGTCGATGGCGGCGCTGCTCGAGCTCGTCACACCCGCCAACGTGTTGCTCGGCACCGACTTTCCGTTCGTGCCCGAGCACGGCGTGCAGGCGACGCTGGCTGGTCTGCGAGACGTCGGCTTCAGTGATGCGGAGTTGCGCGCGGTCGAAGGCGGCAATGCCGCGCGCCTGCTCGATCGCGTGGCGCGCGAGGGCGCCCGTACGGTCACCTAGTCGTGGAGCCGTGCCGGTGTGCGGCTCGGCGCCGCGATGCCGATCGTCCGTTGCGCGTCGCGCGTGCCCGCTATTCAATCGGACGCTTCGTCGGACGCTTCGTCGCGCGCTTCGCGGCGGCGCACCCGGCGCGCGACGGTCAATTTGCGGTTGACCGCGGACGTGTCCCCGGAGCTGTCGACGAGGTTCGAATAAACCGCCCGAAGCGTCTTGAGCGTAATGGCGAATTCGTTGGCGGTGACGCCCTTCATCGACAGGCGCTCGATCTCCCACGCGCGCGGCGCGAGTTCGGCGACGATCGCCGCGCCGGCGGCGGTGATGGACAGATGAATGTTGCGCCGGTCGGACGGCGACTCGCTGCGTCGAATGTAGCCCTTGCTTTCCAGCGCGCTGACGGCGCGCGACAGATAGGACAGCTCGGAGCCGGTATGGCTGGCGAGATCGGACAGGGTCTGGTGATCTTCGTGCCGCAGCGCGGCGAGCACGCGCCAGGTTTGCAGGTTGATGTTGCAGGACTTCAGGTCGTCGCTGAAGCGGGCGGCGATGATGCTGGCCGCGCGGTTGAGCAGGTAGCCGACCGAGTGATCCAGATCGTGATCGGGGCGCTCGGCCGGCAACGGCTGAGTCGTGCTGGAGGGCGATTCTTGCCGGCTGGCCGGCCGCGCGCGCGGCGCGCCGGAACGTGGCGAGGATTTGGGCATGGATGGCTTTTGATGCAGCGGGGTCGAACCACAATGATAGCTTAAGCAACCGCTCAGACGAATTGCAATTCTCGCGGCGCCGGTCGGACAGATCGCCCGATGCCGGGGCCGAAAAATAAAACAGCAACCATCTTTCATGGTCGACCGGCGTAAGCGCTGAAGCGCTTACGCCGGTCGACCGCGATGAACGCATGGGACCGGAGTAAGCGCTAAAGCGCTAACTCCGGTCGACAAAGGAGACGACATGAAACTTAAATTTTTATCCGGGCTGGCATTCCTCTCGATCAGTTTTGCTGCTCATGGGCAAAGCGTGACGCTGTACGGCGTCGTCGATACGGGTGTCGAGTTCGTCAACCATGTTGGCGCGGCAAGCAACACGCTTGTCCGCATGCCGGCCAACAGCGGGCTGGCGCCGTCTCGCTGGGGCCTGCGTGGTGTCGAGAATCTGGGCAACGGTCTGCAGGCGATTTTCGTGCTCGAAAACGGCTTCAATACGCGTGGCGGGGACCTCGGGCAAGGCGGTCGGCTGTTCGGCCGGCAGTCGTGGGTGGGCCTGTCCGGCGGGTGGGGCACGTTGTCGTTCGGACGGCAATATACGATGACCACCTACGCGCTCGTCGACAGCGAAATTTCCGGGCCGGCGATGTACAGCCTGGGTTCATTGGACAACTATCTGCCCAACGCGCGTGCCGATAACAGCGTCGCATACAAGGGGCGTTTCGGTCCCGTTACCGTGGGCGCGATGTACTCGTTCGGACGCGATTCGACGGGCACCGGGAACTCGCCCGGGCAAGGCACGTGCGCGGGGCAGGTCGCGGGCGACTTCCAGCAGTGCAGGAATATCTCCGCGCTGTTGCGCTACGACACCGCGCACTTTGGCGTGACGGCTTCCTATGAAGAGCAGCGCGGCGGCCAGAACGCGGTGTTCAATTTTTTCGACGGCATTGCTCCCGCGCCGCTCGGCCGCAACGGCAAGGACGCACGCACGCAGCTCAATGCGTATGCGAAGTTCGGCGCCGCGAAGATCGACGCGGGCTGGCTGGGGCGACGTGTCGACCCGGGCGAGGGCGGCAGTGCGGCGGTGCGCTCGAATCTGTACTTCGCGGGGATGTCGTATCTGATCACGCCGGCTTTCGAGGTGGATGGCGAAGGTTTCCGGATGATCAACGCGCAGCACGACACGCGCGCCACGATGGCAATGTTGCGCGCCGCGTACTTTCTGTCGAAGCGCACCCTTGCGTACCTGCAATGCGCGTATCTGATGAATAGCCGGCACGCGGCCTACAGTGTCAGCACCGGCGGCCCGGGCGCCACGCCCGGCGTCGGCATGAACCAGACCGGCGCGATGGTGGGCCTGCAGCATAGTTTTTGAAGCGGGTACCGTTTTGCGTGCTGGCGAAGCGGGAGCCGGACCATCCGGTCACGTGTTCCCGTTGCATCACGCTGGAATGTGGAGCGGCGTTGCCGGCAGCAAGGTTTTCGCTGCTCAGACCCAGGAGGAGCATTCATGGTGGAGCTATACCATTTCTGGAGTTCGATCTGCTCGGTCCGCGTTCGCATGGCGCTCGAGGAGAAACAGGTGCCGTGGACGAGCCGATACGTGGACCTGTTCAAATTCGAGCAGTTGCGGCCGGAATACCTCGCAATCAATCCCGAAGGCGTGGTGCCGACGCTGGTCCACGACGGTGAAATAATCCGCGACTCGACCGTCATCAACGAATACATCGATGCGGCATTCGACGGCATCGCGCTCATGCCCGCGGACCCGCTCGAGGCGGCGCGCGTACGGGCCTTCATCAAGGCCTGCGAAGACCGCTTCGAAGCGATCGTCAAACTGACGATGGTGAAGTACATCATTCCAAAACTGCGCAACCGCTGGGGCGACGAAGCGCTGCGCGAACAGGCCGCGCGCAGGCCGACGAAGTTTCTCCAGGACCTGCATTCGCGCGGCGTTCGCGGCGAGATCGGCGAGCAGGAACTGGCGGAGGCGGGCGCGAGGATCGAGGTGCTGCTGGATCACCTGGGGGAAACGCTCGTCCCCGGACGCTGGGTCGTCGGCGATTTCTCACTGGCGGATATATGTATCGCGCCTTTCATGTTCCGGCTGTCAGCGCTCGGGCAGGACGAGTTCTGGTCGGCCGCGCGGCGCCCGAAGATTCATGCGTGGTATTCGGCGTTATCCGCGCGCCCGTCATTCAAGGTCGCCACGAGTTGGCCCGATGAGTCCGGCGGCGGTTACGAAGAGGTCGGACTGCGTCGACGTTGCGGCGACGATGCGTGTTGACAGATGCGCAGCAGAAGCGATACCCCCGCTTCCGCTGCTTTTCCAGCTACGCCGCGGCGCCCGTCCGTTGCAACTCGCCGGCCGGCAGACCGGTGAGCGAGAGTCCCGACGCCAACTCCGCGACGAGAGCCGGCAGGTCGAAAAGCTCGCGCACTGCGCCGAACACGTAATAGTCGGGACGCACGATCATGGCCCTGGCGCCGTGCTCGTTGAAGAACCTGGCGTACTTGCCGCTGACATCGAAAAGCACGCGTCCCCGAACCGCTTTGCGCGGGTCGGTCGTGATGCCGATCGCGTGTCCGCCGATTTGCGCCAGTGCGGCACGCGACGCCGCGTCGAGGTGCGCTTGCGGATCTGCATCGAGCGCGAGAACGTGGAATCCGTTCTGGACGGCATCGTCATAGCGCAGTGGTTCACCACCCGCAGTCACCTGCCCATGCACGCTCAGAAGACCCGCCGCCGTGCCGCAGCTCAGCTCTCCGTTTGCGCAGATGAGTCCGTCGGTCAGCCCGGGAAAGGGCGGCAGCGTGGGGACCCGTCCCGACAGATAGGCTTCGTCGCGACGTGCGGCTTCCGCCGGATCGGAGATGCATACGACCTTTCCCATTGCGATGGACGCGTCGATGACGGCGCGCACCTGCGGACGACGCTCGGACGTGTAGCTGTCGAGCAGATCGCTCGACGCCTTACCCTTGAGGATCAGGTCGAAGCGCCACGCGAGATTCCACGCGTCGCGAATGCCCGAGCACATGCCCTGTCCCATGAACGGCGGCATCTGATGCGCGGCGTCGCCGGCGAGCACCGCTCGCCCGCTGTGCCAGTTTTGCGCGATCAACGAGCGGAACCTGTACACCGCATGGCGGATGAGCGTGGCGTTCCGGGGTGTCACCCAGGGCGCGAGCAATTCCCAGACTTTTTCGGGCTTCTGCAGATCTTCGATGGTTTCGCCGGGCAGGCGCATGAACTCCCAGCGGCGATAACCGGGGCCGCCGGGCACCATCGTTGTCGGACGCGCGGGATTGCACCACTGGCCGATGTCGGGGACGTCGAGCACGACACCGTCATGCGGCTTGATGTCGATGACCAGCCAGTCTTCCTGGAAGCCAAGATCGTCGAACGGGATGTCGAGCGCCTTGCGCACGAAGCTGTTTGCGCCATCGGCACCGACGACATAGCGCGCGCGCACGGTCTGGACTTCGCCCGTGGGCAGCCAGGTGCCGCCATCCATCCTGCCTTCGCGCAGCGTCAGTTCGCAGCAGTCCGGCAGTTGCGTGAAGCCGGTCGCTTCCCAGCCTTGCTGAATCGACACGCCCGGCAGCGATTTCGCCTTGCGATCGAGCAGCGCCTCGAGCGAGGGCTGATTGAACAGATAGCCGACGGGGCCGTCACTGATGGATTCCGCGGACCAGTCGATTTCAACGAGCGTCTTCCAGTCGGCGTTGAACCACTGATAGGTCGCGGACGGCTGCGAGATGTTCGCGACCTCTTCGCCGATGCCCATTGCGTGGAACACGCGGCGGATCTCATGGTCATGGAACACCGCGCGTGGCAGAGGGTAGAGCGCGGGCCACCGGTCGAACGCCGCGACCTTGTATCCGCGCGCGCCGAGCAGGATGGACAGGGTCTGTCCCACCGGTCCGTATCCCACGATCGCGACATCGAGAATGTTTTCGTCAGCCATGATGTTTACCTTCGAAAAGACGAGTTATGCCCTGGCGCCGGGCAGTGCCGGCAGCCATCGAATCAATACGGTGGAAATGGGAAGCGTCAGCCTTCGGGACTGGCGGCGGCTACTTCGCCGTTCGCTTCAGTGTTGTGGATGAAGTTGTCGGGCACCGCAGGCCCCCACAGATAGAGCGAGTCCTCGGGCGCGAAATCGCCGGCCGGCCACGCATGTCCCGCTGACACGAAGTCGATGTCGGCCGAGTACTCGCAGAACGAGCCCCACGGGTCTTCAACGTAGTGAAAATAGTTCGACCCGAGGACGTGGCGGCCGGTCCCCCAGCCCTTCACGTAGCCGGCGGCCGCCATTTGGGAGGCGCCTTCGCCTACCTGATTGATATCCGCGACGTCCCACGCGGCATGATGCCAACCGCGCGCCGTGCTCTTCGCGAAGGCAACCAGATGATGATCGCTGCCGTGCGGAGCATGCGTAAACGCGATGATGTCGATGGACTTGTCGGAGAGCCGCAGGCCGAGCGTCCGCTCGTAGAAATCGACCGCTCGCAGGACGTCGGGCGTGAACAGCAGCACGTGGGAGAGCCGGCGCGGCCGGACCTGGGTGGATGCCGAGCGGGTGTGCGAACCCCGTTCGTCGGCGGCGCTGCCCGAAACGACGCACGGTGTTTTCGCCCAGGGGCTGGTCTTGGGGCCGGCTTTTACCTGGATCAGGTTGCCATCGGGATCGTGAAACCAGAAGCCCGCGCCGTCTCGCGCAGCAGCGCTCGTCGCAAGCTGCGCGCCGGCCGCCTGGGTGTGCTCGCGCAGTGCATCGAGGTCGTTCTCGAAGCAGTTGAAGCTCAGGTACGCGAGCGATTTTTTCGAGGCGGGCAGCACGCGAGCCCAGCGATGACCATCCGCCGCCCGCAGTTCCAGTTCCTCGCACGCCGCGCCGGCGCGCCTGACGTCGAGCCCGAATGCCTCGAAGAACCGGGCGGCTACGGCAACCGAAGGAACATTGAGTGCAAAGTGATCGATTGAATGCACGGCCGCACCGCGCTGCGCGACTACAGGCTCCGTCATCACTGTCTCCGTCAAATGTTATAGGTGCTGCCGCCACGTTGGCCGGCGGCAGTCAACGGCGGCTTATTGCGCCGCCTCGTCGACGATCACGTTTTTCAGCGTGCCGATTTTCTCCACCGTAACTTCGCAAACGTCGCCGGCTTGCATCAGCAGTTTGGGATTGCGCGCCCAGCCGATGCCCGAAGGCGTACCGGAGACGATGACGTCGCCGGGTTCGAGCGTGATCGCTTCGCTGATGATGCTGATCAGGCTCGCCACGTCGAAGACCATTTCGTCCGTGTTCGCCGACTGGACCCGCTCGCCGTTCAGCCGCGTTTCAATGCGCAATCCTTTGACGCCCGGCGGCAGTTCGTCCGCGGTCACGAGGTCCGGACCGAATGCGCCGGTGCCGTCGAAGTTCTTGCCGACCGTCCATTGCGGGGTTTTGAACTGATATTCACGTACGGAACCGTCATTGAAAACAGAGTAGCCCGCAACGTGCGCAAGCGCGTTCTCCTTTGCGATGTGACGGCCGCCTTTGCCGAGCACGACCGCGATTTCGCCTTCGAAGTCGAGGCCCGCCGAATCGCTGACCGCCGGCCGGACCATCGGTTGCTCGTGCGCAATGAGGCTGGTGTGAACACGGAAAAACAGGGTGGGGTAGTCGGGCTGTTCGTATTTGCTTTCCGACGTGTGGTCCGCGAAGTTCAGGCCGACGCAGATGATTTTCGGTGGACGCCGCAGCGGCGGCAGCCACGTCAGGCCGGCCGCGGCTACGATCTCGTCGCTCGCATTCTCTCTGGCGTACTGGAGCAGATCGGTGCCGCGCGCGAGCAGCGATTCCAGTGTTTCTTCGCCGATCACGCGGATCTGTTCGCCTTCGCGGACGCCGAGCGTCGGCTTGCCATTTTTCTCGAAACTGACCAATCGCATTGCTATCTCCGATAAGTTTCCTCGCGCTGTGCGCGGGAAATCCAGGGTTCGATTTGACACATTTGTCAATTTGAATTCTATGTGTTTTGACAAAATCGTCAACTAGAATCGATCCAGGAGAAACCCGCAGCCGACGTGGGTAAAATGTGCCGCTGAACCAACAGGAAACGAAACAATGAGAGAGCTTCGCGCCGCGAACTATCAGACACGGGTCGGGGCCCAGAGAAGGGAACGCACGCGTGCCAGGCTTATCGAGAGCGCGCTTGGGGTCTTCGCGGAGAAAGGTCCCGATGCGCCGGTGATCGACGACTTCATCGCGGCGGCGGGCGTTGCGCGGGGCACCTTCTATAACTATTTCCGGACGACGGCGGAACTGCTGTCGGCCGTCGCCGGAGAAAGCAGCGACGAAGTGCTGGGCGTGATCGATCCGATCGTGCGCGAGATCGAGGATCCGGCGCATCGGCTGGTGACGGGCTCACGGCTTTATATGCAGATGGCGTGCCGTTATCCGATGTGGGGGGCTTTCATTACGCGCGTCGGCACCAAGCGCGGAGCACGGGGCAAGCTTCTCGACGAGTATTTGACGCGCGACCTGCAACTGGCGATCGATACGAAGCGGTTCAACGTCGCGGATGTGGTGGTTGCCCGGGATATCGCGCTCGGCGCGATCCGCTATGGCATCGAGACGCTTCTTTCCGGAGAAGCGCCGGCGGACTACGCGGAGCAGGTGATGTATGCGTTGCTGCAGGCGTTCGGCATCGACACAAAAGAGGCTAAGGCACTGGCCTATTCGGCATTGGAGAACTGTCCTGGACCTCATGGCCCGATATTCGATCGGGTTGGCCGGGCCCGCGGCGGTCACGCTGTCGCGACGTGACGGAGCAAGACTTCTAAGTGGGACTTGTAGGCGCGACAGCCGATTGCGTTGAGCCGGCGCGAAAGACAGTCGCGTAAATCAATGTCTTCCACGCGACGTTCCAGACAAGCGGTTTCTCGGGAAAGCGGTTGATGAATCGCGGCTTCGTTGTGCGCTGCCGGACCTGCATTTCGCTCATCGCGAACCGGTGCCGACCGATCGGCGCTGGCGAGGCTGTCCGCTGGACGCCAGCGCATTCGAACGATTGTTCGACGATGGATGACGCCTCTATCGGATGACCGTTCGCCGCGAGCCGAATGAATCTTCGAGCGACGAAACGTTGACTTCGCAACGGTCGAGCGTGCCGATTGAAGATCGATGGCACGGCGCTTGGATCTTGCAAGACTTGCCGGGATTGCTGTAACAGGCAGCCTTCTGCAAGTCGCTTTTGCCGGTCTTGTGTTTCTGAGAGCGCTTCCAGGAAGCGTCACCTGTCGTTCGGCTTCAACTTCGATCACGAGCCTGGCCAGGGAAAGCCCGCGTGCGTGGCTGCGCATGCGAGATGCCTTGCATATCGGACTACCGGTACGCAAATGACTGACTACAATGTGTGAATGCAGCGAGGCGACAAAGGCAGTCTGTGCAGTCGGAACGGTTAGTCATGTGACGTTTCAATTCCTTCACGGGAGGCATGCTCATGACGTGTCCGAACGAAAGGATTGTCGGTGCGGTATTTTTCATGCTGAGTGGCTACGCGTTCGCGGGCGGGCTTGCCACTGACTTGCCTGAGACGATGGTCGTTGCGAATATCGTGCCGATGCCTATTGATGTGGTGCCGCCGATTCCCGAGCCGCAGCGCTATTTTCAGCAGCAGCGTTTTGCGATGGAATATCAGGCGAATCACGGTAAGCCGTTTTATGCGCAGGTTGAGAGTTTTTATAGTGCGGATTTGACGCGTGATTTTCGGTTTGATGGCACGAAGACGGCTGGGTCGTTGGAGGCTGATGGTGTGGCCGGGTTGGCGACTGTGGCCGGCGCGCGGCCGGCTGGGAATCCGCTTCAATTCAGCGCGGCTGCCGGGCCGCAGTTGTCTATCGTGCAGATGAACGGGTCTACTTTGTCGATTGGGGCTTCGCCGCAAAGGAGGTTGTCGTTGATCGTCGATGATTGGGTTTTTACCGGGACGGCGAGAGTGGCGATTTTTCATTCGCATGATACGGGGGCGACGCTTATTGTGAAGCATGGGTTTTGAGTTTTGTTTTTCTTTGGGGTGTTGGTCTTTTCTTGTGTTGGCCTTTCCTTGTGTTCGTGTCGGTCTATTGGCGTTGCCCCTGTGCGGGGCGGCACCTACTTTCTTTGCCGCTGCAAAGAAAGTAGGCAAAGAAAGCAGCTTTATACCGCTAATGCTTAAGTGGGCACCCCGGCCCTCTGCCGGTAGTGGTGCATCTGGAATCTGTGTTCCCGCACACTCCGCTTCAGTGACAAAGCGCTCATCCACTCCCACTTCGCACTGCGTGCGTCGCGGACGGGTCTGCCTGGGAAACCTGCGAGATGGCCCGCGCAGCGGGGGCCGTCGGCTGCGCCTCGGCGAGGCGCCGGAAAACAACCGATGGTTCTTGAACGGGGCTTCGGCGCGCGCAGCGCCGCCGGAAGAATGATGGCCTTGTCACGAAAGCGGAATGTGCGAGGGCACGGATTCCAGATGCACCACTGCCCCTTCCAGGTCAGGGGACCCACTTAAGGATTGGCGGTGTAAAGCTGCTTTCTTTGCCTACTTTCTTTGCAGCGGCAAAGAAAGTAGGTGCCGCCCCGCACAGGGGCAACGCCAATAGACCGACACGAACACAAGGAAAGGCCAACACCATAAGAACACCACCCAAAACAAAACCCATCAAACCGAAAACCGCTCCCTATACACCTGCGGCGCCACACCCAACACCCTCCCAAAACCACACCGCATCGTCTCCTCACTACCAAACCCACAACGCGCCGCGATCCGTTTAACCGACCAGCCAGTCTCGCACAGCAACCGCTGTGCCGCCTCCACACGCAATTGCTCCACCGCGCGTGCCGGCGTGCGGCCCGTTTGCGTCTTGTAGTGGCGCATGAAACTGCGCTCGCTCATATGCATCCGCCTCGCGAGCGCCGGGACCGAAAGGTCGGACGCAAGATGCGACGCCATCCATACGTGCAGTTCGCCGAAGCGGTCGTCGCCGTTTTGCAGCGACAGCATCGCGCTGAATTGCGATTGGCCGCCGGGGCGTTTCAGAAAGACGACGAGTTCGCGCGCGACGTCGAGCGCCATCGCGCGACCGTGATCTTCCTCGAGCAATGCCAGCGCGAGATCGATGCCCGCCGTGACGCCCGCCGATGTCCAGATCGCGCCATCGCGGATGAAGATCGGATCGGTTTCGACACGCAGCCGCGGATAGCGTTGCGCGAGCTCGTCACAACGCGCCCAGTGCGTAACGACGCGCCGGCCGTTCAGCAACCCGGCCTCGGCGAGCAGGAACGCCCCCGAGCAAACGGATGCGACGCGTCGCGCTCGCGCCGCGTGTCGTTGCGTCCAGCGGATCAGACGCGCGTCCGTCGATGCCTCGTTCACCCCGAAGCCGCCGGGCACGATCAGCGTATCCACCGGGCCCCTCACCGCGCGGAAAGAATCGGCGAGCAGCGCGAGGCTGGCGGATGAGGTCACCGGACCGGCTTCGGCCGCGACGACGCGAAGCGCATAGAGCAAGGGGAGGCCGCGCTGCGCGGCCAGTTCGTTGGCGGATGCGAAAACCTGCAGCGGGCCGCTCACGTCGAGCAGTTGCACGTTGCGGAAAGCGGGCAGCACGACGGAGCGAGGTTCGCTGGACATGGCGATAGGAGCGACGTGAGCGCGTGGCAGAAAACAAGGGGTAAATGACAGTACCGCCAAAGCCTACCTGCATAGAATCGATCCGTCCACTCACGAAATCGGTCGCGGGTGGGAATCGGTTTCTCATTCGACAAGGTATTCCCATGACACTGCAAATCGGCTTTCTGGTGTTCCCGCGGGTACAGCAACTCGATCTGACCGGCCCGCATGACGTGCTCGCTTCGTTGCCCGGCGCAACGGTGCATCTGATCTGGAAAACGCGTGAGCCCGTCGTATCCAGCAGCGGCCTCGTCCTGACGCCCGATGTCACGTTCGAAACCTGTCCGCCGCTCGACGTGATCTGCGTGCCCGGCGGCAGCGGCGTGACCGATCTGTTGCAGGACGCGCCGACTATCGGGTTCGTGCGCCGACAGGCCGCGAGCGCGCGCTACGTCACGTCGGTCTGCACGGGCGCGTTATTGCTTGGCGCGGCGGGTTTGCTGCGAGGGCGGCGCGCGACCACGCATTGGGCGTTTCACTCGCTGCTGGAACCGCTCGGCGCGATTCCGACGCGTGCGCGAGTCGTGCGCGACGGCAATCTGATTACCGGCGGCGGCGTGACGGCGGGCATCGATTTCGGTTTGACCGTCGCCGCCGAACTGGCCGGAGTGGAAGAGGCCCAGGCTATCCAGCTCGAGCTCGAATACGCGCCGGCTCCGCCATTCGATGCGGGAGATCCGGACATCGCGCCGCGAGCGGTGGTGGAGACGGTCAGGCAGCGGTCGGCAGCCGGGTTGGCACTGCGGAGCCGGATCGTGACGGACATCGCCGCGGGTCGATGACGTATGGCTTCTCCGTTATCGCCGCGGCCGGTCCCACGTGGCCGGCAGCGGCAATTTCGTGCTCAATTGCAGCACGCCTCATCCGGCAGTAATCTCCGCACGAGCGCGCCCGGGCGTGCGCACGTTGCCTGTTCATATCGGCGCGGGCATTCCATTAAACTGCGTAGCTATGACCCCTCCCGCCAGTCAGACTCAAACGATGACTTACTCCGAATCCGCCCAGGAGAAGTTCCGATGCGCGTAGGCAAGCCAGTCCCGGCATTGCCGCAGCCGTCATGCGACTACTGCGGTGTCCGTGCGTCGATCACGCGGTATGGCGACGAATCCTATCCCTATCGCAAGGATCAGGGCCCGCTGTGGATTTGCACCGCATGTCAGGCGTGGATCGGCATCCATTCGCGCAGCAGGCGCAATGTGCCGCTCGGCCGTCTCGCCAACGCGGCGTTGCGCGACGCGAAGAGCCGACTGCACGATGCGCTGGAACCGCTGGTCGCCGGCAAGGTGCGCCGCGACGGCGTCAACGCGTTCGAGGCGCGAGCAAAGGCGATCCGCTGGGTGGCCACCGAACTGGGCTTCGATCCCTTGCCGCCCAGCATCCACGCGCTCACCGCCGAACAATGCGAGCAGGCGCTGCGCTACGTCGAGGCTTTCATCGAGTCGCGGCGTTCGGGTCACGGCAGCGTGTGATCCGGTAATCGGGCGGCTATGTGCCGTGCCCGATACTCCGGCCGCGTTCCCGTCACAATTCCTCGGACGCCAGCGCGAGCGCGCCCGGCGATACTTCCGTTTGTCTGAACCGGTCCGGATACGGCAGCAGCGCGGCGAGCAGTGCCGCAATGCCGATGCTGGCCGCCATCACATACGTCGCGGCCGTGAAGTCCGGCGTCATGCCGCGGATCCAGCCGATCAGATACGGCGCCGCGAATCCGGAGAACGCGCTGAGCGTGTTGATCAACGCGAGTCCGCCCGCCGCGCCGGCGCCGCTCAGGAAAGTCGACGGCACCGCCCAGAACACGCTGAGCGCGCCGACGATACCGGTGGTCGCGAGGCAAACGAAGCCAAACGAAAGCAGCGGATCGGCCGAGGTCATGGCGCTCGCAACGAGGCCGAGCGTGCCGATCGCGAGCGGAATCGCGAGGTGCCAACGGCGTTCGCGGGTGCGGTCCGAATGCCTGCCGTTCATCAGCATCGCGATCGTCCCGAGCAGAAACGGAATCGCATTGACGAAGCCGATCTGCACGAGCGAGAGGCTGGACATCTGTTTGATCACCTGCGGCAACCACACGGATACGCCGAAGAACCCGATGCCGATCGAAAAGTACAGCAGCCCCAGCAGCCAGACGATCGGCCTCGTCATCGCCACCCGGAAGCTGGAGGTGCCCAGCTTCCCGGCGGAGTCGTGATCCTGCTTCATGCGCGTCACCAGCCAGTTGCGTTCCGCGTCCGACAGCCATCCGGCGTCCGCGGGACGGTTGGTGAGATAGAAGAAGGTGACGACGCCGAGCACGACGGCCGGCACGCCTTCCACGATGAACATCCACCGCCAGCCGGAGAGGCCCGCCACCTGATGGGTCATCGACATGACGATGCCCGACAGCGGCGCGCCGATGACGATGGAAAGCGTGTTGGCGGAGTAGACCTGGCCAATGGCCTTGGCCCGGTATTCCGCCGGGAACCAGTAGGTCAGGTAATACATCACGCCCGGCAGAAAGCCTGCTTCGGCGACCCCGAGCAGAAAGCGCGCGCTGTAGAGCTGATAGGGACTATTGATGGCGGCCTGGCTGATCGACACGAGCCCCCACGTGAAAATGATCCGCGCGATCCATGCGCGCGCGCCGAAGCGGCGCATCAGCATGTTGCTCGGAATTTCGAACAGGATGTAGCCCACGTAAAAGACGCCGGCCGCGAAGCCGAACATCGGCGGCGTGAGGCCGAGCTCCCTGTTCATCTGCAGCGCGGCGAAGCCGAGGTTCGCGCGGTCGAGGTAGTTGACGAACCAGATAATGAAAAGCAGAGGAATCAGGCGTGACGTCAGCTTCCTGATGGTCGATCTTTCGAGCTCGTGTTCCACGATCGCTCCATGAATTGATAGGTGAAAAGCGCGGCGGTCCAGGCCGGTATGAGTCAGGATGTCCGGATACCTGAGTGCCTAGATACCCAGTCCGCCAAGCGACTTGCCGCCGTCGACGAACAGCGTCTGGCCCGTGATAAAGCGGCTCGCCGGAGAAGCAAAGAAAGCGATCGCCTCCGCGATGTCGAACGGCGACGCGGCCGCGCCGCTCTGTTCGAGCGCGACGGCCGCGGCGTACTGATCGGCCGGCATGCCGCGGGTCATCGGCGTATCGGTGAAGCCCGGCGCAATCGAGTTGACGCCGATCTGCCGCGCCTTCAGCTCCATGGCCATCGCGCGCGTGAGACCGATCACGCCGGCCTTGGACGCGACGTAGTCCGCGAATCCCTTGCCGCCGAGCGCGCCGCGCGACGACACGGTGACGATGCGGCCGCCCGGCTTCATGCGACGCGACGCTTCCTGCGCGCAGACGAACACGCCGAGAAGATTGACGTCGAGCGTGCGCCGGAAATCGTCGTCGGTGATGTCGTCGAAATAGCGGGCCGCATAGATGCCGGCCGCGCAGACCATTACATCGACGCGGGGTTGCGCGTCGAGAATCGTCGCGATCCGCCGCCGATCGCAGACATCGGCGACGGCGCCTTCGACGCTGAGCTCGCGTGCGCGGAGCTGGTCGACAGCCCGTTCGACGGCATCCGCGTTACGGTCGATCGCGACCGTGTGAAAGCCGGCTTTCGCGAGTACTTCGACGGTGGCGAGACCGATGCCCGAAGCGCCACCGGTGACGAGCGCCGTTTGCTTTTCGCCGGCTGGCGTGTTGTCTGATTGCATGATTGACGACCTCTTAGCTAAAAATGGATTCGGATTAGTCAGCGCGGGGCGGACGATACGGCTTGCTCATGTCCCAGGTACCGCCGCATAGACCACCATTTCTATCCGCATCCCCGGTGCAACCAGCGAACGCACCGCGACACTCGAGCGGTTCGGATACGGTGGCGCGAAGAATTCGCGGTAGACGGCATCGACCGCGGCCATGTCGTTCTCGTCCACCAGATAGATCAGCACCTGGGCGACGTCGCGCATCCGCGCGCCGGCGGCCTCGACGGCACGCTGCACGTTTTGCAGGGTGATGCGCGCCTGCTGCCCGATGGGCCCGGTATCGATCGACCCGTCGGGGAGAACCGGGCCGTGGGTCGTGAACAGCAGGCCGGCTGCCTTGACCGCCCATGAAAACGGCTGGGCAGGCGGCGGCAAACCGATGTCGATGTTTTCCTTCATGCGTGGCTCCCTTTAATCAACTGTGCCAGCCGCCGGTACCAGGCACTGTCCGCATCGCGCAGCGTGGTATGGGTGGCGAAGTGATCGAGCCCATGCTCGACGTGCAGCCGGAAATCCGCCGGCTGCCGCGCGAGCAGCGCGGCCATCCGCTGATTCGCGCGGATCACGCGTTCGCTGTCGAATTCGCCATAGGACAGATACATCGGCACGGTATTGCCCGCGGTCCAGCAAAGCGGGCTCATCAGCGCGTCTTCCCGCGCATCGCGCAACACCATCGTGTAGATGCGCTCTTCCATGCTGCCCGGCGCGGGCTCCGGATGATGCAGGTCCATCACGCCGCTGATCGGCAGGCAGGCGCGGATGGCGCCCATGTCGAGGCCCGCCTGTTCGATTTCGCGGCGTCTGAGCGCGGCGAGCGCGGCGAGTTGCGCGCCCGCGGAATGCCCGGCGAGATACAGACGGCCGGCATCGCCGCCGAAACCGGACGCGTGGCTGGTCACGTGACCCAGCGCGGCCAGCGCATCGTCGAACGCGGCGGGCAGGCGGTGTTCGGGCGCGAGCCGGTAAGTCGGCGCGACGAGCACGATGCCCAGCCGGGTGACCGCGCGCGCCATGAACGACACGTACTCCTTGTAGCCATTGGTCCAGCCGCCGCCATGCCAGAACACGAGGATCGGCGCACGGCGCGCGTTCGTTGGGCTGAACACATCGTACTTGTGTTGCGCATCCGGACCATACGAGCAGTTCCGGATGACCGCGATGTTTTCCGGCTGCGCCTCGGCCGACCATCCCAGCACGGTCGTTTCGTAGGTCCGCGCTGCTTCGAACGGCAGCGGCATCTGCGGGAGAAGAGGCTCCCGGATCGGGTTTCTGACTTGAGGGTTCATGCTGATCACGTCTTTGCTCAGGATTGCAACGGGTGCCGGGTCAGAACTTGTGGCGTATGCCGATCGACGCGGAAAACTGCTGTCTGGAACTCGACGGCGAGTTGTCGTAGATCTGCGCGAATTGCGCATCGCCGGCGGCCTTCTGGTAAATGCCGACGAGGAACAGGTCGGTGCGCTTCGACAGGAACCAGTCGACGCCGGTCTCCACCTGATGCCACTTCGGCGATTTGCCGGTCGGCTCATAGCGCCCGTCGGTATAGATGTAGCCGAGGCCGATCAGCACCGTCGGCGACAGATAGTCGGTCACCGTCGCCTCGTAGTTGCTGAGGCCGAGGCTCGAATGGTCCAGATAGTCGAACCGGGTGTGCGTGTACAGCAGCGAGAATTTCATCTGGCCGAGCGCGTACGAGCCGCCCGCGCCGTACATCTGCTGCTTGCCGACCGCGGCGCCCGTCGCCGGATTGGTGCCGAAAGGCGAGGTGAAACCGTAGTCGCCCGACACGGCGCCGCCTGAATTGCCCGCATCGTTGGGCGAAAGCAGCGAGTGGTATGCGATGCCGAGATTGACCGGCCCGTTCGCATACGTGAGGCCGGCGTTGAAGTCGCTGTTGTCCGCGAAGCCGCCTGCCTTGTTCGAAAACGAGTACGAGGTCAGAAACTTCAGGCCGGAGATCGTCGGGCTCTGGTACTGCGCGTTGTTGTTGAGCCGGAACGTCGGGAACAGGTTGTCGTTGTCGCCGATCGGCGGCCCGTACGTCGCGAATTGCTGCGCGCCTTCGAAGCCGCCGAGGGTTTGCGACATCGTGTCGTACTGGCGGCCGAACGTCAGTTGGCCGAAGCGGTCGTTCGCCACGCCGACGAACGCCTGCCGGCCAAACAGGCGGCCGCCCTGGCCCAGCGTGCCGTTGGTGATGCTGAAGCCGTTCTCGAGCGTAAAGATCGCGCGGGTTCCGCCGCCCAGGTCCTCGCTGCCTATCAGCCCGAACCGCGAGCCCTGCTGGATGCCGCTCGCCATCTGTAGCTGCTTCTCGCCCCCTGCATTGTTCGTGTACATCAGCCCTTCCGAAATCAGCCCGTACAACGTCACGCTGCTCTGCGCGCACGCGGGACCCGCGATGACGGCCGACACACAGGACAGCAACAGATAACGCTTCATTCCCCTCTCCAATCAGTTTCGTTCTGGTGGCGCGCGATGCCCGGTGCATCGCGTCATGACGAACGGTATTGTTTACAAAAACTCATGTCTATATAAATTTTGTGTTTTACACAAAATTAGTGGTTTACACGGAATATTTCATAACGTGTAAATTTGTGAGATGATCGCGAGAACGACGGTGCTGGGAGAGAACTCAGATGGGGCATATGGGGCAACCTGCGCAACGCGCGCGGCCGCGCCCGCAAACGCAGGCGCAGGTGGACACGGGCAAGGCGACGCTGGCGGAGCATGCGTACGACGTTCTGCAGAACGATCTGCTGGCGGGACTGTTTCAGCCCGGCGAGAAGCTGCGGCCGCAGGCGTTGCAGGAACGCTACGGCGTCGGCATCAGCCCGATCAGGGAAGCGTTGATGCTGCTTAGCTGCGACGGCCTTGTCGCCAATGAAGGTCAGCGGGGGTTTCGGGTCGCCGAAATGTCCAAGGAAGACCTGCTCGACATCATCGAGACGCGCAAGAAGATCGAGACGGAGCTGCTGACCGATGCGATCCAGCATGGCGACGAGGATTGGGGCGCGGAGATCTCCGCGGCGTTCTACAAGCTCGTGCACACGCCGCTTCCCGCCGCGGAAGACATCGAAGCGGGGCATCGCTGGGAGCTCGCGCACCGGCGCTTTCACTTTGCGCTGCTCGCTGCCGCGCGCTCGAACTGGCTGCGTCGCATCGACGAACAGCTCGTGCGGCATTCGGAACGCTACCGGCGCATGCGGATCGTCGATCCGCTGTCGCGGGAAGTGCTCGCGCGCGACATCGTGAACGAGCATCAGGAGTTGATGGACGCCGTATTGAAACGGCAGACGGAGCGCGCATGCGAACTCCTGAGGGCGCATATCGACGAGACCGCCCAGGCCGTTTCGAAATTCTTCGAGTGACAGGGACAGGGGAAGGGACGCGGCCGGATGGCCGCGTTTGGGGTGAGCGCCCGACGTAACGAAACGGTCCGCGCATGCGAACTGGTGGAAGTTCGGAAGCTCGGAATCGACGCAGTTTTGCCGTCATGGCGGTGACGGAAGTGGAAAGAGCAAAACCGCGGCGGCGTGATTTGCTATGCACGAATCGTTGGAACCGGGCCGGTGAAAAGTGCCTATAGTCGAAACCCTCACCGATCCTCGAGCCAGCCCCCATCCTTCCAATGAATCACTCTCTTATTCACGCGCGGCGCGCGCTGCGCGCCGTGGCTTTCGTCGCGGCGTCGACCGCGTTGACCGCGTTGACGTCGTTCGCTTCATCCGCGCGGGCGCAGACGCACGAGGTCGTCATCGGCTATCAGGACATGGTCGTGCCGTGGCGCTACGCGCAGGCGACCGGCGCGGTCGAAAAGGCGACCGGCTACAAGGTCACCTATCGCAAGCTCGGCAGCGGCGCGGACGTGGTGCGCGCGCTCGCGTCCGGCTCGATCCAGCTCGGCGAGGCGGGTTCGAGTCCGATTGCGGCGGGCCTCTCGCAAGGCGTCGATCTTTCGCTCTTCTGGATTCTCGACAACATCAACGATGCCGAAGCGCTCGTCGCGCGCGACGGCTCGGGCGTGACGAAGCTGACCGATCTGAAGGGCAGGACGATCGGCGTGCCGTATGTGTCGACTTCGCATTTCCATACGCTCGTCGCGTTGCAGCAGGCGGGCGTCGATCCGTCGACGGTGAAGATACTGAACCTCCGTCCGCCCGAAGTGGCGGCCGCATGGCAACGCGGCAACATCGACGCGACCTACATCTGGGACCCGGTGCTGGCGAAGGTCAAGCAGAACGGCAAGGTGCTGATCACGTCGGGCGAGGTCGCGAAGGAAAGCGGCAAGGCCACCTTCGACGGCTTCGTCGCGTCGCGGCAATTCGAGCGCGACAACGCGGCCTTCATGGCGGGCCTCGTCAAGGTGCTGGCCGATACCGACGCGCTGTATCGCGATCACAAGTCCGAGTGGACCGCGAATTCGAAAGAGGTTCAGGCGGTCGCGCGGGAGTCGGGCGCCACCGCCGCGGACGTGCCCGCGAGCCTCGCACTGTATGCGTTCCCGAGCGCGGCGGAGCAGGCCTCGCCGACCTGGCTCGGCGGCGGCAGGCAGTCGGGCGCCGCGCAATCGCTCGCGGCCACCGCCGCGTTTCTGAAGACGCAGGGCACGATCCAGAACGTATTGCCCGACTATTCGGCGGCGGTCAATCCACGCTTCGCGCAGCAGGCCGCGCGATGAGCATGCTCGACATCCGCGGATTGCGCGTGACCTATCGTGGCGAGTCCGAGCCCGCGTTGGCGGGTGTCGATCTGTGCATCGAGCGCGGCGAATTCGTGGTCGCGCTCGGCGCGTCGGGTTGCGGCAAGACCACGCTGCTCAACTGCATCGCGGGCTTCATCGATCCGGGCGAAGGGGAAGTGCGCGTCAACGGCGCGCCTGTCGTGGGACCGGGCGCGGAGCGCGGTGTCGTGTTCCAGAAGCACGCGTTGATGCCGTGGCTGAACGTGCTCGACAACGTCGCGCTCGGGCTGCGGTTTCGCGGCGTGCCGCGTGCCGAGCGCGACGAACTCGCGCGGCGCACGCTCGCGCTAGTCGGGCTCGAACGTCATGCGAACGCGAAGATTTACGCGTTGTCGGGTGGCATGCAGCAGCGCGTGGGCATTGCCCGCGCGCTGGCGAGTGATCCCGAAGTGCTGCTGATGGACGAGCCGATGGGCGCGCTCGATGCGCTCACGCGCGAGACCGTGCAGGAACTCGTGCTCGACGTATGGGCGCGCACGCACAAGACGGTGTTTTTCATCACGCACAGCGTCGAGGAGGCATTGTTTCTCGCGACCCGTCTCGTGCTGATGACACCCGGACCGGGGCGCATTGCGGAGGTGCACGAGTTGCCGTTCGCGCGCGAGTATCTGGCGACGCGCGATGCGCGCGCGGTGAAGTCGTCGCCGGCTTTCATAACGTGGCGTGAGCGTTTGACGCGGCGTCTGCACGACACGTTGCGGGAGGCGGCCTGATGAGTGCGATCGAATCGTCGCGGGAGCGCGCGGGTTCCGCCGGTCTCGGGCTCGCGCCGCACGGTGGCGCGAAAACGAACGGCCAAAGCCGCCGGCGCGGCCGCAAACCTTATCGCGGCATGCCGGGCGAGGGACCGACCGCCGCGCTCAGTGCGCTGTGCATCGTCGCGTTCGCGCTGCTCTGGTGGGCCGCGACGCACCTGCGCTGGATACCGCCGCTGTTCCTGCCCGCGCCGGACGCGGTCTGGCATGCGTTCGTCGACGCATGGAACGGCCGCATTCAAGGCGGCTTGCCGTTGTCCGAGCATCTGATGTGGAGCGCGATACGCGTGTTCGGTGCGTTTGCGCTCGCGGCGCTCACCGCTGTTCCGATCGGAATTCTGATGGGCGTGAGCCGGATCGCGCGCGGGCTGCTCGATCCGCCTATCGAGTTCTATCGTCCGCTGCCGCCGCTCGCTTATCTGCCGCTCGTCGTGATCTGGTTCGGCATCGACGAAACCGCGAAGATCATCGTGATCTGGCTCGCGTGTTTCGCGCCGATCGCGATGGCGGCGCGCGCCGGTGTACGCAGCGCGAGCATCGAGCAGGTCAACGCGGCATGGTCGCTCGGCGCGAACTTTCGCCAGGTCGTGTTGCACGTCGTGCTGCCCGCCGCGTTGCCCGAGATTCTGACCGGCTTGCGCATTGCGATAGGCTTCGGCTGGACCACGCTCGTCGCGGCCGAAATGGTGGCGGCGACGGCGGGGCTCGGACAGATGGTGCTCAACGCATCGAGCTTTCTGCGCACCGACGTCGTCGTGATGGGCATCGTGCTGATCGGCCTCATTGCGTGGATCTTCGACCTCGGCATGCGCGCGCTCGAGCGCCGGCTCGTGCCGTGGAAAGGCAGGCAGTGAACGCGCACCGCCGCGGTGCGTTGCAGCGCCCGGTTTATCACTCCAGCAGATAAACGTATCGGATTTGCTTCGTTGGCATTGCACGCGCGGGCCGGTAAATTCGTCGGACTGATCGCGCCGCTCGGACCCCGCTGAGCGCGCGCTGAACCGTTTCGATGAAGAGCTTCCTGTGACGATTCCTGCTTTTGCCGCGTACGATACGCCCGCTATTCCGAGGGCCGGCGATGCCGGCCGCGCGCCTTCCGGCCAGCGCATCGAGATTCGCGCGTTCGATGGTCCGCTCGGCGCCGAAGTGCTCGGCCTCGATTTGGGCCAGCCGCTCGCCGACGAAGATTTCGCCCGTATCCACCGCGCGCATCTCGATCATCACGTACTGGTGTTTCGCGATCAACGCATCACGCCGGAACAACAGATCGCGTTCAGCCGCCGCTTCGGTCCGCTGCAGATTCACGTGCTGCATCAGTTCCAGCTACCCGGCCATCCCGAGGTGCTGGTGGTGTCGAACATCGTCGAAAACGGCCGGCCGATCGGCCTCGGCGACGCCGGCCACTACTGGCACTCCGATCTGTCGTACAAGGAAAAGCCGAGCCTCGGCTCGCTGCTGCACGCGCAGGAATTGCCCGCGGAAGGCGGCGACACGCTGTTCGCGAACATGCATCTCGCGTGGGACACGTTGCCCGCGCATCTGCGCAACGCGGTGGAAGGCCGAACGGCGGAGCACACGTATCTGGCGAAATACGCGGAGTTGCAGAAGCGCAGCCCGTGGCGCCCGAACCTGTCGGCCGAGCAGATCGCGCAGGTGAAGCCGGTCGTGCATCCGATCGTGCGCACGCATCCGGAGACCGGGCGCAAGGCGCTCTTTGTCAGCGAGCATTTCACGACGCGCGTGATCGGTTTGCCGGAAGACGAGAGCAGTGCGCTGCTCGCGGAAATTTTCGCGCACAGCGTGCGGCCCGAACATCTTTACCGGCATCGCTGGGCCGCGCACGACATGGTGTTCTGGGACAACCGCGCGTTGATGCATCTCGCCGCCGGCACGCCCGATCATCTGCGCCGCAAGCTTTATCGCACGACGATCGAAGGCGATGCGCCGTTCTGAGCGCAAGCTTTTCCGTTCCATCCACACCGCATGCCGACTGGAGTTTCAATGCCGAGCCGCTTTCGCCCGACCGCCGCACGGCCGTCGTTTGCCCGCCGTTTTACGGCCATACTGCTGAGCCTGTCGATCGGCGCGGCGGGCGTCGCCGTCACGGCGCCCGTGCATGCCGAGGGCGAGATCCGCGTGGCCGAGCAGTTCGGCATCGTGTATCTGCTGCTGAACGTCGCGCGCGACCAGCATTTCATCGAAACCGAGGGGCGTAAGCAGGGCGTCGATATCAAGGTCGACTGGGTCAAGCTGTCGGGCGGCGCGGCGGTCAACGATGCGTTGCTGTCGGGCGCGATCGACATCGCCGGTGCCGGCGTCGGCCCGTTGCTGACGATCTGGGACCGCACGCGCGGCAAGCAGAACGTAAAGGGCGTCGCGTCGCTCGGCAATCTGCCGTACTACCTCGTGAGCAACAATCCCGACGTGAAGACGATTGCCGATTTCACGCAGAAGGATCGCATCGCGGTGCCCGCCGTGAACGTTTCGGTGCAATCGCGCGTGCTGCAATACGCGGCGGCCAAACGCTGGGGCGACAAGGATTACAACCGGCTCGACAAGTTCACCCAGGCATTGCCGCATCCCGACGCGGCCGCGGCGATCATCGCGGGCGGCACCGAAATTACCGGGCACTTCGGCAATCCGCCGTTTCAGGAGCAGGAACTTGCCGGCAATCCGAAGGCGCATATCGTGCTCAATTCGTACGACGTGCTCGGCGGCCCGAGTTCGGCGACGGTGCTCTATGCAACGGAAAAATTCCGCCGCGACAATCCGAAGACGTATCGCGCATTCGTCGATGCGCTGGCCGACTCGGCGCGGTTCATCAACGCGAATCCGCAGGCCGCGGCGGATATCTATATCCGCGCGAATCAGTCGAAGATCGATCGCAACCTGCTCGTGAAGATCATCACGAACCCGCAGGTGCAGTTCAAGATCGTGCCGCAGAACACGTTCGGGCTCGCGCAATTCATGTATCGCGTCGGCGCCATCAGGAACGAACCGGCGTCGTGGAAGGACTATTTCTTCGACGATCCGGCGACGGCCGCGGGGAGTTGAACGTGAAATCACCTGTTTTCGCCGCGATATCGGGCACGCCGAAGCGCTTGTGCGCCGATTCGACCTACTCGCAGGGGGCGCTCTGATGGTGGCCAATCCCACGCTTCTGTTTCCAGATCGCGCCGGGCAGGGCGCCGCGGCAACCAGCGGCAAACTGCTCGCGGTCGAGCACGTGAACCTCGAATACCGCACGCGCGAGCGGATCGTGCGCGCGACCCATGACGTGAGCTTCGACGTCTACGGCGGTGACCGCTTCGTGCTGCTGGGGCCGTCAGGTTGCGGCAAGTCCACGCTGCTCAAGGCGGTGGCGGGATTCATCGAGCCGAGCGCCGGCAGCATTTCTCTCGACGGTCAGCGCGTGCGCGGCCCCGGTGCCGATCGCATCGTCGTGTTCCAGGAGTTCGATCAACTGCCGCCGTGGAAAACGGTCGTGCAGAACGTCGCATTTCCGCTGCGGGTCGCGAAGAAGCTGTCGAAAGCGGAAGCCAGCGAGCGCGCGCTGCATTACCTCGAGAAGGTCGGGCTTGCCGCGTTCGCGCATGCTTATCCACACACGTTGTCGGGCGGCATGAAGCAGCGGGTCGCGATCGCGCGCGCGCTCGCGATGCAGCCGCGCGTGCTGCTGATGGACGAACCGTTTGCCGCGCTCGACGCGCTCACGCGCCGCAAGATGCAGGAAGAACTGCTGCGGCTGTGGGAGGAGGTGAATTTCACGCTGCTCTTCGTCACGCATTCGATCGAGGAGGCGCTGGTGGTGGGTAACCGGATTCTGCTGCTGTCGCCGCATCCCGGCCGCGTGCGCGCCGAGCTCAACAGCCATCAGTATTCGCAGGACAGCTTTGGCCGCGCCGATTTTCAGCGCAGCGTCGCGCGTATTCATCACCTGCTGTTCGACGACCCGGAGGCCGTGCAATGAGTTCTCCCGCCACGTTGCCGCCTCCGGTTCGCGCCGAGTATGAGCGCCCGCTCGAGACGCCCGGCGATCTCGCGCTCGAAGCGCCGTTGCCCGCGGCGAAGCGGCTATTCGCGCACGGCTGGCTGCGCAAGACGCTGATCGCGCTGGTGCTGATCGCGGCATGGGAAAGCGCCGCGCGCGTGATCGACAACGATCTGTTGCTGCCTACTTTCGGCGCGACGTTCAGCGCATTCGTGCAGGGCGTGTGGTCGGGCGAGTTGCTCGTCAAGACGGCCGTGTCGATGTCGGTGCTGCTGCGAGGCTATCTGCTCGGCGCCGCATGCGCGTTCGTGCTCACGTCGCTGGCTGTTTCGACGCGGGTGGGGCGTGATCTGCTGTCGATGCTGACCGCGATGTTCAATCCGCTGCCGTCCATCGCGTTGCTGCCGCTCGCATTGTTGTGGTTCGGCCTCGGCACCGGCAGCCTGTTGTTCGTGCTCGTGCATGCGGTGCTGTGGCCGCTTGCGCTCAATACGTATGCGGGTTTTCAGTCGGTGCCGGCCACACTGCGCATGACGGGTCGCAACTATGGGTTGACGGGGCTGCGGCATGTGCTGCTGATCCTGGTGCCGGCGGCGCTGCCGTCGATACTGGCCGGTTTGCGCGTGGGCTGGGCGTTTGCATGGCGCACGCTGATCGCCGCAGAACTCGTGTTCGGCGCGAGTTCCGGCAGCGGCGGTCTTGGCTGGTACATCTTCCAGAATCGCAACGAGCTGTATACGGACCGCGTTTTCGCGGGCCTCGCCGCGGTGATCGTGATCGGTCTGCTGATCGAGCATCTGGTGTTCGATACGCTCGAACGCGTGACCGTCCGGCGCTGGGGCGTGCAGCAGTGATGCTGCCGGGCGGGGCTTCAATGAGCGTTCGTCGATGACCTGCTCGCAAACGCGACGCGTCAGGCCGCCGCGTAGCCCAGATGCGTCGCCGCCGTGCCCGCCAACGCGAGCAGCTTTTCGTCGTCCGCCGGAGCGTCCGGTACGACATACAGATCGGCGATATCGGTTACCGGATCGCTGAACGGCGTCGGGCGACGGCGCTGCGCGACGAGAAAATCGCTGATCGGCGCTGCATCCGCCACGTCGAGAAACCGGCCGATGCCGGCCGCCGTCGCATGGGGATCTTCGATGAGCGAACGGTACGAAACGGTGAGGCCACGGTCCGCGGGAATCTCGTCGAAGAACTCGATGATCTCGCTCACATACTGTTCCCACACGCGTATCCCATCTTCGATCGACCCGATCCAGTGCTTATGTACCAGCGAGTTCGCAACGTGACGTGGATCGCGATGGATATGAATGAAGCGCGCCTGCGGGAGCAATTCGCGTATCAGCCGCAGACACGATCCTGAGCGCGGCTGGCGCGCGATCGAACCCGTACGTCCGGACAGCACGGTGGGATCGGCATAGGACGGATGCTTGTCTCCCCAGATCGGCGCGGTGACGCCGAGCTCCTCGCGATAGAACCGTTCGACCCACGGGCCCAGCGTGCGCCGGCTGAAGCCGGAAAAACGCTCGCGGCAGCCTACGCCGAGCAGGTCGGGGCGCTGGGCGCCCACTTCCAGCGTGTGCTTGAGCAACGCAAAGATCCGGCATTCATTGGTCAACTGGATCAGCGGATGCACGTTCAGCACGGAACACAGAAAGGTCGTTCCGGACCTTGGCGAACCAACGATGAAAAGCGGAGAAGAGGCCATTTGTCTTCCTGACTATCCGTCATTCAGAGCATACGCAACGGAGATGGCGCGAAGCTGACGCGCCGATGGCCTTTCTGTTCAGGTTCACGCGTTGGCGGCTCGATGCCGCGACAGGCGTGGCCTGCGCGGTATCGACTGCCGAAGAAAAAGAGCGCCGGTGATACGGATGAAGCGCAACATACGGAGGGATGCAAGCGCAGGCACAGCGTTTATCGCCACTGCTGATAACGGTAGCGGATTTGCTTGGTTGGCGCGGCCTGCTCGCGTCGGTAAATTCGTCAGGCGGCGCATTCGACTACGAGAAAATTTCCAGTTGCCGCGAGCGCCGCCTTGAACTACAAATTTAAAGTTATGCGCCGCTTCCGGATTGCGCTGCGCGCAACGCGCAACGAGCGCCCGATGCATGCAAGCCGTTCCTGGCTGCCGGTCCATCGATAAGGAGAGTTCCGCCATGGGAATGCGTCCAGATCCTACCTTTCATGCATCGCCGAAGCTCGCGATGGATGCGCCAGCGGAGGAGTACGCATACACGGCGCTGCTGAGTCCGGATTTCTCGCAGCCCGACGCGCTCGCGGTGATCGACGTGAAGCCAGGTTCGCCGACCTATAGCCAGGTCGTCCATACGGTGCCGGTGCCGTACAAGGGCGACGAATTTCATCACTTCGGCTGGAATGCCTGTTCGTCCGCGCTCTCGCCGTTGACCGGCCACGCGTTTCTCGAGCGCCGCTATCTGATCGTCCCGGGCATGCGCTCCTCGCGCATCTATATCGTCGATACGAAACCGCATCCGACTCAGGCGAAGATTCACAAGATCATCGAGCCGGAAGAAATCTTCCGCAAGACCGGTTATTCGCGTCCGCATACCGTGCATTGCGGACCCGAGGGCATTTACGTGAGCACGCTCGGCGGCGCGGGGCAAGACGGCACCGAAGGGCCCCCCGGCATTTTCATCATGGATTGCCAGACGTTCGAAGTGCTGGGCCGCTGGGAGATCGAGCGCGGCTTGCAGGAAAAGCACTACGACTTCTGGTGGAACCTGCCGCGCGACTATATGGTGTCGAGCGAATGGGCGTTGCCGCCGCAATTCGAAAACGGTATCGTGCCCGAAGATCTGCTCGCGAACCGATACGGGCATCGCATCCACTTCTGGGATCTGCGGGGGCGGCGCAACGTGCAGACGATCGACCTCGGCGCGAATCACCAGATGGCGCTCGAAGTGCGGCCCGCGCACGATCCGAGCCGCGAACACGGCTTTATCGGCGTGGTCGTCGATACGACCAATCTCGAAGGCTCGATCTGGACGTGGTGGCGCGAGGGCGGACAGTTCCACATCGAAAAGACGGTGACGATTGCGCCGGAGCCCGCCTCCACCGAGCAGCTTCCGCCGCTGCTGCAGGGCTTCGGCGCGGTGCCGCCGCTCGTCACCGACATCGATCTGTCCATCGACGATAAATTCCTCTATGTCGCCTGCTGGGGAACCGGCGAGATGCGCCAGTACGACGTGACGGAGCCGCGCAAGCCGAAGCTCGCGGGATCGGTGCATATCGGCGGGATTGCGCGGCGCACGCCGCACCCGAGCGGCAAGAGGTTCGCGGGCGGTCCGCAGATGGTCGAGATCAGCCGCGACGGCAAGCGCGTCTATTGGACCAACTCGCTCTATTCGACCTGGGACAACCAGTTCTACCCCGACGGCGTGCCCGCGGCGCAGGTGATGGCGCACGCCGATCCGCGCGGCGGCCTCGCGCTCGCCGATGATTACTGGGTCGCGTTTCCCGATGGATATCGCGCGCACCAGATCCGGCTCGAAGGCGGCGACTGCTCGACCGATTCATTCTGCTATCCGTCGGTGGGCGTTTGACCGGCGTCGTGTCGCCGCAAACCGGCCTGTGGCTCGCCGTTCTCGCGAGCGGTTTGTATCACGGGCTCAATCCGGCGATGGGATGGCCGCTCGCGGTCTCGAACGCGTTGATGCAGCGGCGCGCGCGGGCGTTGCTGGATGCGCTCGTCTATCTCGCGGCGGGGCACGTGCTCGCGATACTGTTGATGATGCTGCCGTTCGCGTTGCTCGCGAGCGTGATCGCGTGGCAGCGTGAGATACAGATCGGCGCGAGCGTGCTCGTCATCGGCTTCGGTCTCGTCCTGCTGATACGGCGCCGCCATCCGCGCATGCTCGCGAGAATTCCGCCGTCGCGTCTCGCGCTATGGTCGTTCGCGGTGGCGATCGCGCACGGCGCGGGTTTGATGCTCGTACCGATTTATCTCGGGCTGTGCCGCGTCGAAGACGTCGATACGGCGCACAGGGCGGCGCGGACGCTGATCGAAACCAGCCTGCGGATGGCGCTCTCGGTTTCCGCCGTTCATGCGGCCGCGATGATGATGGCGGGCGGCTTGCTCGCGTGGCTGGTGTATCGCTATCTGGGACTCAGGTTCGTGTCGCGTAGCTGGTTCAATCTCGATGCGGTGTGGGCGATGAGTCTGATTCTGGTGGGCGGGGTGGCGCTGGCGGCGAATGTTGGGGCAGGCGGCGGCGTTCTCGGCGTACTCGACTCCGCATTCGCGTAAAACATGGCGCCGGTCCGAAGTGATCGACCTACAAATTCACTCCCATCTGCGCTTTCCCGAGCGCCGTCAGATCGTCAACCGTCGCGCGCCCCGCAAAATCCACCTCGAAATGATCGGCCGGAAAATCCGGCGGACTCATCCCCTCGACGAAACTCGACAATTGCCGCTTCAGATACGCATCATTCTTCGCGCACGCGGGCGCCGACGCGATATACATCACATTGCTATACCCGTTACCCCGATGCGCGTCTTCAACCGCGTGAATGACGTCGCTATGCCAGAAGACCGTATCGCCGGGCTGCATCAGCGGGATCGACGAGAGCGCCTGAAATAGCGGCGCATGGTATTCGGGTTTGATCGACAGCGCGCGCCCCGGCATCGCGCCGCACAGATCGTCCTCGGCTACGTCGTCCTGAAGCGCGCGCAACAGGATATAGACCATCGCGTTCGCCATCGGCACGAGCTGCAACGTGCCGTCACCGGGACCTTGCTGCGTGAGCGCGGTCCAACCCTGAAAGGTTCGGAACATCGAGCAGACCGCGGGTGAAGGGATTTCCTCGACTTCGGTTCGCCAGGCTGCGTCGAAGGGATCGTAAGCGCGCCAGTTTCCGGAAAACACATGTCGATAGACGTTGCGGAAATTCGCTTCGATCCAGCGTTCGACCGAGCCGCCGTCGCAATGCGCGGACAGGCCCAGCGATTCCGAACCGGGCGGTCTGCGACGCAGGCGGTCGGCATAGACGGGCACGCGATCGGGATCGAAATGCACGCGGCCTTCGCTCGCGGTACGCCACAGGCGGTTCAGGAATACGCGTGCCTGCGTGAGTGAGGGCGACTGTCGGGCCAGCACTTGCGGCTTCGACCAGTACACGCCGTAAATTTGTGGTTTGCTCGAAGCCAGTTGGCCGAAGTACTTGTCTTCGGCGCGATTGAGCAGCTTCGCATCGAGCTTGTTGCGCTCGACATAGTCGGCGATATCGCGATCCCACTGGTCGACGAGCGCACGATCGAAAACCTTGCGGATCACGCACGCGCCGCGTGCCTTCACGAGCGCGATCTGTTCGGCGCTGACGCGATCCGTCGCAATGTCGTCGAACTGGATTTCGGGGATCACCGGCTCGCCGCGATCCCGCAGGTCGGCGATATGCCGCGTTTCGCGGGTCATTGCCGCTTCGACCTCCGCGAATACCTCGCGATAGTTGGGCAGCATCGCGCGCAGTTCCCGTTTGGCGTTTCTGATCGCCGCGGGCAGGTCGTCGATTCGTAAGGCCATTGCGTCGTCTCCGTGTGGTGATAGTCGTGGCAACGGAAGAAGCGTATCGCGGCGGCGGTGAGATGAGTGATACGATCGAGCCAATCTCTTTGCAAATCCGGTCATGAAAGCTGTCAGGAAAGCCGCGTACGAGCATGTCGATTTCGGCGAGCACTGTTCCGTGCGGGTTTACCATCGGCGACTGCCGAGAATTCCGTTCGAATGGCACCATCACCCGGAATACGAATTGACTCTGACGATGAACAGTCAGGGCAAGCGGTTCATCGGCGATTCGGTGGCGGCTTACGGCGGCGATGATCTCGTGCTGGTGCCGCCCAATCTGCCGCATACGTGGTCGTCGAATCGCTCGATCGATTCATCGGCCGCTCAGGTGGCAATCGTCGTCTGGTTCGACGGTGCGTGGGTGCGCCGCCTTGCCGACGTTTGTCCCGAGTACGGCGGTTTGTGCAATCTGCTGCGGCGCGCTGCCTGTGGGCTCGCTTTTGGACACGACGCGGGAATGCATCTGCGCGGTGAACTCGACCGGCTGCTGTCGGCCGATCCGCGCGAGCGTCTGAAGGCGGTGCTCGATGTGCTGGACTGGTTGTCGGAAGCGCCGGGCACGCCGCTCGCGTCGCCGAGTGCGTTCGACGCGCACACGGGCACGCCGTCCGGTCATCAGCCCGATCAGCTCAATCGCGTGCTCGCGCTGATCGACACGCAGTTCGCGCATCCGCTGCGTCTCGCGACGCTCGCAAAAGCCTCGGGCCTGTCCGGGCGGTCGCTTACGCGTCACTTCACGCAGCATCTCGGCGAGAGCGTCGGGCGCTATATCACGCGTGTGCGAATCGGCCATGCGTGCCGGCTGCTCACCGGTACGGGACTGCCGATATCGGTGATTGCCGCGCGCTCCGGGTTTGCAAACGTCGCGAATTTCAATCGGCAGTTCAAGGCTGCAAAGGCATTGACGCCGGCGGCATATCGGCAGCAATTCACCGGCACGCGACAGGCCGAAGACGAAAGCGTGCCGCCGCTCACCGAGCGCTCACCGTCGTTGCGAGGCAAGCGGGTGAGCGGCACGAGCAGGCGTGGGAGTGCGGGCCGGCGCCGCGGCTGAGGTGAGGGCCACGGTGGTTTGGCACACCGTATGCTCAATCAAAATCCAATACGGCGGCCACGTTACCCAGTGGTGCCGCATTTCCGGTTCAACCTCGGTTCAACCTGTAACTGGAGAAGATCATGCCGCTCAAGAAAGGTACCTCGAAGCAGACTGTGTCGCACAACATCAAGACGGAAACGAAACAGGGCAAGCCGCACAAACAGGCAGTGGCGATTGCGCTGAATCAGGCGCGCAAGTCCGGCGCAAAGATTCCGAAAAAGAGCGACAGGTAAGCCGGCGAAGTCGAGCCGATACTCATGACCGAAAGGCAATCGAAGAAGCGCGCGCACGGCGGTGCGTCAGCGGAGCAGCCGGATGTCGAGCCCGATCAGCAGCCGGCGACGCTGAACGATTGTCATCGCTGCGCGCTGTGGCGCAATGCGACGCAGGCAGTGGGCGGAGAAGGGCGGCGGCATGCGTCGATCATTCTGGTGGGCGAGCAGCCGGGGGACAGCGAAGATCTGCAGGGCAAGCCTTTCGTCGGACCGGCCGGCGCACTGCTCGACAAGGCGCTCGAAGAAGCCGGCGTGAAGCGTCACGACGTCTACGTCACGAATGCCGTCAAGCATTTCAAGTGGATCGCGCGAGGCAAGCGTCGCATGCACAAGACGCCTGCACAGCGAGAAATAGATGCATGCAGCTATTGGCTCGAGCAGGAGCTCAGCATGCCGGACGTACGCGTTATCGTTGCATTGGGCGCGACCGCGTTGAAAGCGGTGCTCGACGATTCGCACGCGCGCCTGCAGGACGCGCTCGGTAGAACGATCGAGCGCGGTGAGCAACGCGTTGTCGCGACCTATCATCCTTCATTCGCGTTGCGCGCGCCGGACCCCGATACCCGTCGCGACGTGTATGACAACATCGTCGCGGCACTGCGGATGGCGGAAAAGCTGGGGCAGCGCGGTAAGCGGTCGAGGTGATCGGCGCCATTCTGACGGAGCGGTGGATATGCACTTTCACTGCACGGGTCGCGAGGGCGGCAAACCAGGCTGTTTTATCAACCGCTGTGCGTCGAATGGCGCCTGCGCTTTGGTATCGTTGTCGAAGTAGCAGTAAACGTCGCGGGCAGGCCGCCGGGGTGGCGCTAGATCGGGCGCAATCAGCCGCGCGTCGGCGGGCTGCGCGCCGACGCGCCATGCGTCGATTCGTGCAGCCCAGCGTTGCAGTGCGTCGTCCGTATAGGCGCCGGCATACTTCGCTTTCGTGCCGTGCAGCCGGATGTAGACGAAATCGGCGGTGAGATCTTCAGCCACCGGCCACGGTTCGGTGGAATCGGAAACGACGAGCGCGACACCGTATTGCCTGAGCAACCTCACGAATGCAGGATCGAGGAAGCTCGCATGACGTATTTCGACCGCATGGCGCAACGGCCGTTTGCGTCCGACCGCGAGATAAGGCGTTTTGACGCGCTCATCATGTCGCCTGGCCAATGCAACGGCGCTTGCCGTATCCATTGGCAATACGCGCAGGAAGCGTTCCATCGCGTCAGGCTCGAAGCGAAACGAGGGCGGAAATTGCCACAGGATCGGGCCGAGCTTTTCGTTCAGCGCGAGCAGTCCCTGGGCAAAGAAGTTCGAGATTCCGGCAAGCGCGCTGTCGTCGCGAAACCGCAGTACATGCGTCAGATATCGCGCGCCTTTGATGCCGAATACGAAATCGGAAGGCGTTTGCGCATACCAGCGCTGCCAGCTAGCGAGCGATTGCAGGCTGTAATGCGTGCCATTGATTTCGATAGTGCGAAACGACGCTGACGCGAATTGCAATTCCGCGGCGTGGGTCAGATCGGCAGGGTAAAAGGTGTCGCGCCAGCCCTTGTAGCGCCAGCCGGAAATGCCGATGCGTACGTCGCCGGTTTTCTTCATCGCTGTCTTGCAGGCACCTCTAAATACCCGACTTCCAGTGCGGCGCACGCAAGAAACGCCATTCGCGCTTGCCGGTGCCCAACTCATTCACGGGTGGATTTCGGAGGAATCGGATTCTTGTCCTGCGCCGATTCCAACTCGTTCTCCGACTCAGTGTGTTTGAGTTTTTCTTCCCGGTCCTTTCTGCTTTACACCGTGTCCGATGGGATCTTGCCGGACTTTTCCTGTTCGGCTTTCTCGTTCTTTGCGCCCGTATCGTGCGGGTGTGGTGACCTGTTTTCCATGACACTCTCCTTGCGCTGCCGTTCCAATCCTTCAGATGGCGATACACATCCGGATACGAGTACTCCGCATATGCCGTGCCTCGACCAACGAAGCACGACGATTGTGATCTCCACGCCATTTCAGTTCCCGCTGAAATGGCGCTTTTATCGATGTTTTCATACTCAGGCGGCCGGTTTCAGTACGACTTTTTGTCCAGCCTTCAGCCTTCAGGCGCCTTTTCCGCCGGTCATTTCCAGAATTTTTTCCGCGGATGCGCCGTGGTTATCGTCGATCGGAATCGCGCCGATTTTCCCGGCGAGTTTCAGCCGGCAATTGAGCGAGATCGCGGCGTTGATCGACGCGGGGAACGTGCGTCTCGCGGTCGCGAAACGCTATGCGTTCGATGCGTCGGCAAAGGCCCTCGACCGGCTCGCGAAAGGGCATGTGCGTGGCAAGATCGTCGTGGAGATGGCGTAGCGCCAGGGTGGTGGCGTTGCATTAATTGGAATCCGTATCGTCACTCGCGCTACGCAACGGTGCACGGCTTTGATCGTTATTCAGATGCACGAACTTGCGCAATAGCCTCAATAGCTCCTTCGCATCCTCTTCTCCCATGCCGTCGAGCAAGCCGTGATTCAGCGCATTGACGCCCGGTATCAATTGATCGAGCAACTTCTCGCCGGCCGGCGTCAGCAAAAGACGGCGCTGCCGGCGCGGTAGAACTTCGCGCACGATCCAGCCCTTCGCTTCGAGCCGCACGGCGATATCGGCGGTGGTGGACGTGTCGAGGCCAACCCGTTGCGCGAGCGTGACCTGATCCAGTCCCGGCAATTCCTGAAGCATTCTGAGGACCGCGTATTGCACGGGCGTCACTTCACGTCCCAACAGATCATGAAACATGGACACGGAAATCTGATGCGCGCGTCTGATCAGATGGCCAGGCTGGTCATACAGGTCGATGCTGATGGCTGAGGTGCCGGTGTCGGTTGAAGTGGCCATAAAGATGTGTGAAAGCGATTGCTTGCAGCGGAAAACAGCAGTCGTGTTAGTTGATTGAAAGTTTGTCTAAGGGAAAACCTTCATTTAATCACCAAAGGTTCATTAAGTACACTGAATCTCAATGAGTGTACGGAATGACCTGAATTTCCCATAGCGCGGCTAAAGCCGCAATTGAAACATTCGCACGCGCAAATAATCAGGAGTGAGACTGACATGTTCCCCAGGAATGCGTGGTACGTCGCATGTATGCCCGATGAAGTCGCGGACAAGCCGCTAGGCCGTCAGATCTGCGGCGAGCCCATGGTCTTCTATCGAAACGCAAGCGGCGACGCAGTCGCGCTCGAGGACTTCTGCCCGCACCGCGGCGCACCGCTTTCGCTTGGTTTCGTGCGCGACGGTACCCTCGTGTGCGGGTATCACGGCCTCGAAATGGGATGCCAGGGTAAGACGACCGGCATGCCGGGTCAGCGCGTCAACGGCTTTCCGTCTATCCGCAGCTATCCGGTGATCGAGCGCTACGGCTTTATCTGGGTATGGCCGGGCGACCCGGCGCAGGCCGATCCCGCGAAGCTGCATCATCTGGAATGGGCTGAAAGTTCTGAATGGGGCTATGGCGGCGGTCTGTATCACATCCGCTGCGATTACCGGCTGATGATCGATAACCTGATGGATCTCACGCACGAAACCTATGTGCACGCCAACAGCATCGGCCAGAAAGAGATCGACGAAGCCGCGCCGAAGACGGTTGCCGAAGGCGATACCGTGCGCACGAGCCGCTTCATGGAAAACGTGGCCGCACCGCCGTTCTGGAAGATGGCATTGCGCGGCAACGGTCTTGCCGACGACGTGCCGGTCGACCGCTGGCAGATCTGCCATTTCACGCCGCCGAGCCATGTGCTGATCGAAGTTGGCGTCGCGCACGCCGGGCATGGTGGCTATCATGCGCCGGCGGACAGGAAAGCGTCTTCCATCGTCGTCGATTTCATTACGCCGGAAACTGAAACGTCGATCTGGTATTTCTGGGGCATGGCGCGTAATTTCCGTCCCGACGATTCAGCGCTGACGGCGAGCATCCGCGAAGGGCAAGGCAAGATCTTCAGCGAAGATCTGGACATGCTCGAGCGTCAGCAGCAGAACCTGCTCAGATGGCCCGAGCGCAATCTGCTCAAGCTCAATATCGATGCGGGCGGCGTGATGTCGCGCCGCGTGATCGATCGCCTCGTGGCACAGGAGCGCGCATCCGCGAGCACGCGGCGGGTTGAAGTTTCGCGCGTCATTCCGGTGCGGACGGCAACATGAATCATCCCGTGCTGAACGTGGTCGTCGCGCGCCGGCGCGACGAAGCACTCGATATCGCGAGCTTCGAACTCCGCAGCGAAGACGATGTCCCATTGCCCGCTTTCGATGCGGGCTCGCACATCGACGTGCATCTTCCCAACGGCCTCGTGCGTCAGTACTCGCTATGCAACGATCCGCACGAAACGCACCGTTATACGATCGCGGTATTGCGCGACGAAGCAGGACGCGGCGGCTCGAAGGCGGTGCATGACCTGGTTTGCGAAGGCGACCGCTTGCAGATCAGCGCGCCACGCAATCATTTCGCGCTTGCGCGTGAGGCCGGCCATCATCTGCTGCTGGCGGGCGGCATTGGCGTGACGCCGATTCTCTGTATGGCGGAACATCTCGCATCGGCCGGCGAGTCGTTCGACATGCACTATTGCACGCGCTCGAAAGAACGCACGGCATTTGTCGAGCGTATTGCGCAGGCGGGTTTTGCGAAATCGGTCCAGTTTCATCACGACGACAATCCGGGTGGCTCGACGTTCGACATCGAACAGGCACTGAACCGCGCGCCGGCCGGCACGCATCTCTATGTTTGTGGTCCGCGCGGCTTCATGGACTTCGTGCTCGATACCGCGCGAGCAAAGCAGTGGCCGGAAGACCGGCTGCACTACGAGTTCTTCGGCGTGCTCGCTAACCAGCCGGCGATGGGTGGCCGTTTCCAGGTGCGTATCGTGAGCAGCGGCGCGACGATCGACGTGCCGCCGGAATGCACGGTCGTGCAGGCGCTTGCCGCCAATGGCATCGAAGTCCTGACGTCGTGCGAGCAGGGCGTGTGCGGCACCTGCCTCACGCGGGTTATCGCCGGCGAGCCCGAACATCTGGATTCGTATCTGACCGATGAAGAGCGCGCGGCGAACGATCAGTTCCTGCCGTGCTGCTCGCGCGCGAAATCTCCGCTGCTCGTGCTCGATCTGTAGCGCGGCGACAGGTATACAGCCCGCTGTCTCACTTGCTGCTAACCGGTCACGACCGGCGGCCGTACCGGCACGCGCACCGGCCGGACTTCCTCGACGATACGTCCGTCCTCGATACGGATATAGCGGTCGGCCGCGCTGAAGTAGCGGTCGTCGTGCGAAATCACGATCAGCGTTTTGCCCTGGCGTTTCAGTTCAGATCGGGCAGGATTTCAGTGTAGAAGATGCGCCGGAACGTCGGATCCTGATCGGCGGCCCATTCGTCGAGCACGATCACCGGGCGGCGTTCGAGGTACGCATGCACGAGCGCGGGCTCGCAGGTCGAGAAGCGCGCGGACAGACTGGCGATGCGCGCGAATGCGACCTGGGCGCGTCCGATCGACGGCAACGCGCCGACGATTTCCTGGATCGGCCCCTTCATATACAGCAGCACGAGCACGAAGCCCGTCATCACCGCGCGGTCCGCATCGGGCGAGCGCGTCTGCAACGTGAGTATCAGCCCGACTACGACGAAGAACGGCAGCGAGCCGAACGCATTCGCGCTGACGAACACATTCGCGGCGCGCACGCGCAGGCGGAAGCGATCAAGCGCCACTATAATCTGCGAGGCTGTCGTCAGTCAGGACAGCTCTGGCACAAGAATGGACAAATCTGTCCTGTTCTATGTATGAAATCGCGCTTCATGGTTTTAATCCGGTCATGAGCAAACCCAAACTGCAAACTTTCGGCGACCGTTTCGCGGCCCGCGAAGTGATCGCGCAGGATCCCGGTTACGCCGACGTGCGGACCTTCACCGTGATGTTCCGGCGCGCGTTCGGCAGCACGTCGCAACAGTTCCGGCAGCGGTTTCGCGTGTAGTCGATTTTTCGTCACCAACCGTTTTGCCACTATCACCACGCTGGAATGATTCGATGACCGCTGCCGCCATACCGGATTTCGATGTGCGTCCGCTCGCCGTACCGCGTGCGTCCGGCGCCGGTATCGAGATCTTCTGCATCACGTTCGACTTCGGCGTGACGCTCGAGCATCCCGCATTCGCGGTACTGTCCGCTGACGAACATGCGAAAGCCGCGCGTTTTCTGCGCCATGAAGATGCACTGCGTCATGCGGTGACACGCGTCGTATTGCGTCGGTTGCTTGCAGAACGAACGGGCGTGAAGGCGGATGAATTGCGTTTCGAGCCAGACGCGGCGGGCCGGCCGCGCCTCGTGTCGACGCAAGGCGCGCCGCGCAACGAGCCCAACGCGTGGCCCGATTTCAACGTATCGCATTCGGGCCAACACGCGCTGATCGCCATCGCCGCGCAAGGGCGTGTCGGTGTCGATATCGAGGCCGCCCGCCAGAACATGAACTGGCAGGCGCTGACACCGGCGGTGTTCGCGCCGCGCGACGAAGCCTGCGTATCGGCGTTGCCGGTGCATCTGCGTGCCGACGCGTTCTACGATGTCTGGACCGCGAAGGAGGCGATGTTGAAGGCGCTGGGTGTCGGTATCGGCGATGGCATGACGTGGTTTTCGGTGCTCGGTGACGGGCGCCGGGAGCCGAATGTCGCGCTGAGCGACGAACGTGCGCGCAATGGACATGCGATCACACAGCTCGATGCGCTCTGGCTTCAGGTATCGCCCGGCTATTCCGCCTGCGTGGCGTGGTCGCGCGACGCCGTTTAGCGAAGCTATAAAACGCCCCCGTCCAGCCGGAATGGCCGCGCACCGCGACACCACGCGGACGCGGCCTGTTTTTTGCTCATCTTCTCTCGCGTCGTATCGAACGCAGGTGCGAGCGTGCCGTTCACGGTCGCCACTTTCAGAGGAGCCCCCCAGTGTCAGCAGCGCGGACGTCCGGAACCCCAGGCCGATATATCGGCCTGGGCGGTTTCACGTTGTTACCGGCACTGTCCGTGAATTCCGCGCACGCGAGTCCGGCGGCTCCGCTCAATTACTTCCTGCATGCGGCGGGCCCGGCCGCCGGTCCGACGATGCGGCTCGGCTGGGTGCTGACCGCGGTCGCGACGCTGGTCACGCTGATCATCGCCGTGCTGCTGGTCGGCGCGATGGTGCGCAAGCGTCCCGGCGCGGCACCGGACTCGCTCAACGCGGAGCCCGGCGGCATGCGCTGGATTTACATCGGCACGGGCGTGTCGTCGATCGCGTTGCTGGCGATACTGGTGTATGTGCTGGTCACGCTCGAATCGGTCGCGTCGCCGGCCACTTATCCGCAACTGACGATCACCGTCACCGCCTACGACTGGTGGTGGAAAGCTGACTACACCGACGATCCGAACCCGGCCCGCAACTTCAGCACGGCCAATGAGATTCATATTCCGGTCGGCGAGCCGGTGAAGATCCAGCTCAAAAGCGCGGACGTCGTCCACGCATTCTGGGTGCCGCAACTCGCGGGCAAGACTCAAACGATCCCCGGGCAAACCAACGAGCAGTGGATTCAGGCGGATCGTCCGGGCATCTATCGCGGACAATGCTCGCAGTTTTGCGGCGCGCAACATGCGCATATGGCCTTCGAAGTCATCGCGCAGGACGCCGCTGCGTTCAACGCATGGCGCGACGCGCAGGCACGCGCGGCGAGCCCGCCCACGGGCGACGCCGCCGTCGCGGCCGGCCAGCATCTGTTCGGCGAGCGCTGCGCCGGTTGCCACACGATTCGCGGCACGAGCGCCGACGGTCTGCAAGCGCCCGATCTCACGCATCTCGGCTCGCGCCGCACGATCGCGGCGAGCGCGCTCAGCAATACGCCGGACCATCTGCTCGACTGGATCGAACACGCGCAGCAGATCAAACCCGATGCATTGATGCCCAGCATCGCGCTGACGGCGAACGAGGCCGCCGCCTTGTCGGCGTATCTCGCGACGCTGCATTGAAGCGCGTCGAAACCAGGGAGCCCCGTTCAATGTCCGATCGACCCGCGACCACTTCGATGCCGGCACTCACGCGCATACCTCGACGTCGCCGCGTCGAGCGTGGCAGCGACGCGGAGAAGCGTCTGCGCGAAATCTGGGAAGCGTCGCCCGGCTGGCGCGGCTGGCTATCCACGGTCGATCACAAGACGATCGGCTTGCGCTACCTCGTGACCGCGTTCGTGTTTCTGCTGATGGGCGGTATCGAAGCGCTGATCATGCGGGTGCAGCTCGCGCGTCCGAACGCCACGCTGCTCACGCCCGAGCAGTACAACCAGCTCTTCACGATGCACGGCGTGACGATGATCTTTCTTTATGCGCTGCCCGTGCTGTCCGGCTTCTCGAACTATCTGTGGCCGCTCGTGCTCGGCGCGCGCGACATGGCGTTTCCGCGCCTGAACGCACTGTCATATTGGGTGTTCCTGTTCGCGGGCCTTTTCCTGTACGCGAGTTTTCCGAGCGGGCAGGCACCCGACGCGGGCTGGTTCAACTACGTGCCGCTATCAGGCCTCGAATACAGCAGCGGACCGAATATCGACGTCTACGCGCTCGGCATGGTGCTGCTCGGCATTTCGACGACGGTCGGCTCGATGAACTTCGTCGTGACGTTGCTGCGCATGCGCGCGCCGGGAATGTCGCTCGATCGCGTGCCGGTGCTCGTGTGGGGCACGCTCACCGCGTCCGGCGGCAATCTGCTCGCGGTGCCTTCGGTGAGCCTCGCATTCCTGATGCTGTGGATGGACCGGCGCATCGGCACGCATTTCTTCGACGTGTTGAACAGCGGCCGGCCGCTGCTCTGGCAACACCTGTTCTGGATCTTCGCGCATCCGTGGGTCTACGTAGTTGTGCTGCCGGCGATGGGCATCGTGTCCGATGCGTTGCCGGTGTTTTGCCGCCGGCCGCTGGTCGGCTACGGACCGGTTGCGTTGTCGACGGTCGCGACGATGGTGATCGGCTTCGCGGTGTGGATTCACCATATGTTCGCGACCGGCATCCCGGCGCTCGCGCTGTCGTTTTTCGGCGCGGCCAGCATGGTGATCGCGGTGCCGAGCGCGGTCGCGACGTTCGCGTGGATCGCGACGATCTGGACCGGCCGTCCCGTGTATCGCGTGCCGTTCCTGTTTTTCGCGGGCTTCGTGCTGCTGTTCGTCGTGGGCGGCGTGTCCGGCGTGATGACGGCCGCGGTGCCGTTCGACTGGCAACTGACCGACACGTACTTCGTCGTCGCGCATCTGCATTACGTGCTGCTCGGCATCAACGTGTTTCCGGTGATCGGCGGCATCTATTTCTGGTTTCCGAAATTCACCGGCAGGATGACGAGCGAACGCCTCGGCAAGATTGCGTTCTGGGTACTGTTCGTCGGCTTTAACGTCGCGTTCTTTCCGATGCATATCGCCGGACTGCTCGGCATGCCGCGCCGCATGTACACCTATCCCGCCGATATGGGCTGGAATACGGTGAATCTCGTCACCTCGCTCGGTTCGTTCCTGTTCGCGGCCGGCGTGCTGATCTTTCTGATCGATCTGCTCGTGAGCCTGAAACGCGGCCGGATCGCCGGCGACAATCCGTGGGACGCGCCAACGCTCGAATGGTCGGTCAGCTCGCCACCGCCACCCTATAACTTCGCGGTAGTGCCGACGCTCGCGAGCCGTCATCCGCTATGGGAAGGCCGGCTCGATGAACCGGGCGGCGTGATTGCGCCGCGCTCGCAACTCGACGAAGGTTATCTGCTCGCGCAAGGGCGCGAAGCGCTCGGCACGACCGCGCTCGAGGCGATGCCCGACATCATCCTGAAGATGCCGCAGGACTCATGCACGCCGTTCTGGCTCGCGGTATTCGCCGCACTGTTTTTCGTGGGGCTGGCGCTCGGCGCATGGTTTTTCGCCGCTGCGATGCTGGCCGGCTGCGCGGTCTCGATCGTCGTCTGGCTATGGCCGGAGCGCGCATTGATCCAGCGCGAGCCGGTCGCGGTCGAGGACGCGGGAGGCTGATATGAGCGATGCACTCGACTTCGATCCGTCATCACGCGAATCCGCCGGGCCCGCGCGCGCGTTGCCCGTGGGCAGCGCGGGCGAACGCTCGAGCGGCTGGTGGGGCTGCTTCACGCTGATCGCGACCGAAGGCGCGTTATTCGGCTATCTGATCTTCTCGTATCTGTACCTGGCCTCGCAGAGCCAGCAGCATTGGCCGCCCGAAGGACTGCCGAAACTCGGGCTCGGCGCCGCCAATACGCTCATTCTGTTATCGAGCAGCGGGTTCGTCTGGCTATGCGAGCGCTGCGTGCGCCGCAGACGGTTGTGCTGGGGTGTCGCTTCGATGGCGGCGGGCATCGTGCTCGGCTGTATTTTCATGGGCATTCAATTGCGCGAATGGCACAACCATCCGTATGGGTTGACCTCGCATCTGTACGGGTCGTTGTACTGCACGATCACCGGCTTCCATATGGCGCACGTCGCGGTCGGGATCGTCGTGCTCGCGCTTTTGCTGCTGTGGACGGCACTCGGCTATTTCGACGAAAAGCGCTGCGCTGCACTGTCGATCGGCGGGCTTTACTGGCATTTCGTCGACGTCGTCTGGCTGTTCATTTTCAGCACGCTGTATCTGACGCCCTATCTGTTCCGGGAGTGGTCATGAACGGGCAGACGGAGTCGCGCGTCGCGATGCGATATGTGCTGACCGGTCTGCTGACCGCCCCATGCGCATGGCTATTGCAGATGATGGTGACGGAGACACTCGCCGCGCAGACCTGCTATCCGTACAACCATCCGCTCGGCATGCCGCTCGTGCCGTGGATGCGGCCGGCGCTCGTCGCGATCAGCGCGTTGTGTCTGGTGGCGGGCGCGTTCGGCACATGGGTCGCATGGCGCAATCTTCGCCGTATCGCGCCGATGAAGTGGGGCGCATGGAGCGGCGCGCGCCGCACCCGCGCCGAGCTCGACTGGTTTCTCACGCACGTGGCGGCGATGTGCAGCACGCTGTTTCTGTTCGCGTTGATTTCGACCGATGTCGCGGTCGCGATCGTCTCGCCGTGCAGGTGGTGGTGATGAAACGCAACGTTCGACATGTGATCGAACGGCGACGCGGCGCAATGGCGGCGGCGTGCGCATGGCTGCTCGCCATGACGGCAAACGCCGCGGCAAACCCACCCGCAACCCCACCCGCCGACAGCGCGCAGATCGAACGCGGCGCCTACCTCGCCAAAGCCGCCGACTGCGCCGGCTGCCACACGGCGCCGCCGCGTGTCTCCCGTCCGGGCGCCGCGCCGACGCCAGCGCCCCCGTTCGCCGGCGGTCTCGGCATGGGCTCGCCGTTCGGCACGATCTATTCGTCGAACATCACGCCGGATCCGCAATCCGGTATCGGCCGCTATAGCTATGACGACTTCGCGCGCGCATTGCGCGAAGGAATCGCGGCGGATGGCCGGCGGCTTTATCCGGCGATGCCGTACCCGTCATTTGCAAAGATCACGGACGACGACATGCATGCGCTGTACGTGTACTTCATGCACGGCGTGCAGCCGGTCGCCGTGCCCGCGCCCCGAACGCGTCTGCCGTTTCCGTTCAGTCAGCGCTGGGCGCTGACGTTCTGGGACTGGGCCTTCGCGGCGAAGGACCGCTTCGCGCCCGATGCGAAGCACGACGCGCAATGGAATCGCGGCGCATATCTCGTGCAGTCGCTCGGCCATTGCGGCGCGTGCCACACACCGCGCGGCCCCGCGTATGAAGAGCGCGGCTACGACGAATCGAGTTCAGCGTATCTGACGGGCGGCACCAATGATCACTGGTTCGCCCCGAATCTCACCGCGGACCCGGGCTCGGGGCTCGGCCGCAGCTCCGCCGCCGAGATCGCCGATTTCCTGCGCCGGGGTCACGGCAACGGCCTGATTGCGTTCGGCAGCATGGTGCAGGTCGTCGAAGACAGTACGCAGTATCTGAACGATGCGGACCTCGCGGCGATTGCCGCATATCTGAAGAGCTTGCCGCCGCGCGCACCGGGCGGCTATTTCAACGAACGTTCGAGCGCCGCGCGGCAAACCGCGCTGGCGCTGAAGACGGGGGACGTGGAACGGCCGGGCGCGGGGATTTACGCGTCCTATTGCGCGCGTTGTCATCAGATGGACGGTGTGGGCGTGCCGCAAAAGTATCCGCGTCTTGCGGGCAATCCCGCGGTGCTGTCGTCGTCCAGCGCGTCGCTCGTGCGTCTGCTGATCGAAGGCGGCGCCAGTCCGCGGACGGAGTCGGGTCCTCAGCCGCGCAAGATGCCGTCTTTCGCCGGCAGGCTGACCGATACCGAAATGGCTCGGGTGCTGACTTTCGTGCGCAATACATGGGGAAATACGGCGGGGCCGGTGACCACGCGCGACGTGTCGAGCGTGCGGCGTGCATTGCATAAATAGCGTTGTACCGTGCTACAGCGTGTTGTCCTTGCCGTCGCGCCCGGCATTGGCGGTATTGAAGAGCTGCTTGAGCCTGGCGTTGACCGCGATCAGCTCCTGAACCGGCGCCGCCGCGAGTTGCTGATCGAATAGCGTGAGAACCTGGCCGAGGAGCGCATACGCGTCGTTGTCGACGACGCAGGTGCCAGTTTCGAGTCCGGCCTGACGGCAGCGCAGGATCACGCTCTCCGCATCGCGAAAGAGCTCGGGCACCGCGGCGCCATAGCCGCGTTGATTGAGCAGCATCGCCATATAGATGGCCTGCGCCATGCTGCCGACATGATACTGATTGCCGACGCCGCTGCGCAGCGCCTCGAGCGTCATGTGATAGTCGAGCGAGATTTCGCCCGCTTTTGCAGGCACGATCGGCTGCTGCATCGCCTTCGGGCGCGACCGTGGCGATTTCGCCGGTGCTTCGCGATGGGGGCTCGCTTTTCTGGCCATAAGCATACTGACGCGGCCGGCTCGCGCCGGGCCGCGACATCATCACGCAACCTGAAGATGTCCATCGCAACGGAAAACAATCGCGCCGCATGACAATGCGGCGCTGTTTCCGCTAGCCCATATGGAGACCGCCGTTCAACGAGAAATCAGCTCCCGTTGCAAAGCCCGCCTGATCCGACGCGATCCAGGCGACGATCGACGCGATTTCTTCCGGCGTGCCGAGCCGGCGCACCGGAATCGTCGCGACGATTTTCTCCAGTACTTCAGGACGGATCGCCTTGACCATGTCGGTGCCGATATAGCCGGGCGACACGGTATTGACCGTCACGTTCTTGGTGGCCACTTCCTGCGCGAGCGACATCGTGAAGCCGTGAATGCCGGCCTTGGCGGTGGAGTAGTTGGTTTGCCCGAACTGACCTTTCTGGCCATTGACCGACGAGATGTTGACGATGCGGCCCCAGCCTCGCTCGACCATGCCTTCGATGACCTGCTTGGTCACGTTGAACAGGCTCGTGAGATTGGTGTCGATCACCGCGATCCAGTCTTCGTGCGTCATCTTGCGGAACATACCGTCGCGCGTGATGCCCGCGTTGTTGACCAGCACGTCGATTTCGCCGACTTCCTTCTTGATTTTCTCGAACGCCTTCACAGTGGATTCCCAGTCCGCGACGTTACCTTCCGAGGCGATGAAGTTATAGCCTAGCGCTTTCTGTTCTTCCAGCCATCGGGCTTTGCGTGCCGAGTTCGGGCCGCAGCCCGCGATGACCGTGAAATTATCTTTATGCAAGCGCTGGCAGATGGCGGTTCCGATGCCGCCCATGCCGCCGGTTACGTAGGCAATACGATTTGCCATAAGTCCTCCTTCTTCTGGGGTGAATTAGAGCGGGTTTGTCTGGAGGATGGAGATATTATTGGCACCCGCCAGCGGGCGGCACGATGGGCATTTTTACCTACGGGTTAACTGCCAATCCGGCGGCGGAATCGTTGATTGACGCTGCAATGATTGACGTAGATTACGAAATGAATACCATCCGAAGCCACGCACCGCGTCGTCCCCATCCCTTGCCTGAGTGCACGCTTGCTTTTACCCTAAGGCCTGTTTACCTATGGAACACGCGGGCGTTCCATAGGTAAACAGGCCGTGGCCTCAAATACCGGCTCAGGACACGACGCAACAGGTCTTCGTTGCGCCAGCATCGGTCCGGGCATCAAGCCGTCCGTCGTTCTTTCCGTGCATTCGCGCCATTCAAAAGGCACCCCAGGATGACTTCCTATCTGGTAGAGCTGGACCCGGTCAGGCTGAACCTGGTCGAGATATTCGGGCTATTGATCGGCGGCCTCGCTCTTTTTCTTCTCGGGCTCGAGTTCATGACCGGCGGCCTGAAGGCGATCGCCGGATCGAGACTGCAGTCGCTGCTCGGCGTGCTGACCGCAAGCCGGTTTCGCGGCGTGGCGGCGGGCGCCGTCGTGACCGCGCTGCTCAATTCGTCGACCATTACGACGGTGCTGATGGTCGGCTTCGTGTCCGCCGGATTGATGACGCTGACCCAGGCGGTACCGATGATCATGGGCGCGAACATTGGTTCGACCATCACCGCGCAGATCATCGCGTTCGACGTCTCGCGGCTCACGCCGTTCATGCTCGCCATCGGCTTTCTGCTGCATGCATTCGGCAATCGCGAACTGCTGGTCCAGATCGGCCGCGTGGTCATGGGGCTCGGGCTGCTGTTCATGGGCATCCAGTTGATGGGCGAGGCGACCCATCCGCTGCGCACGTTCCAGCCGTTCATCGACGCGATGCAGGACATGCGCAATCCCTTGGTGGGCATCATCGTGGGCGCGGTATTCACCGCGATCGTGCAAAGCTCCGCGGCGACCCTCGCAATCGTGATCGCCTTGAGCGGACAAGGTCTGATGCCGCTCGAAGCGGCCATCACGCTGATTTTCGGCGCGAAAGTGGGCACTTGCGGCACCGCGCTGCTCGCGTCGATCGGCAAGACGCCCGAAGCGGTGCAGGTGGGCGTCGTGCATCTGGTCTTCAATCTGCTCGGCGTGGTAGTTGGGATTTTCCTGATTCCGCAGATGGCGGAGCTCGTGCGCTTCATCTCGCCGTCCTATCCGGAACTGGAAGGCGTGGCGCGACTGGCGGCCGAGGCGCCGCGTCAGGTCGCCAATGCGCACACCATCTTCAGCGTGGTGAGCACGCTCGTGCTGATCTGGTTTACCGATCCGATTGCGCGGCTCGCGCAATTCATCGTGCCCAAGCGCGCGCAGGCGGCGAGACCCGCGGGCGATGCGCTTTACCTCGACCAATCGTCGCTGACCGTGCCCTCGCTCGGATTGCAACGCGTGCGCATCGAGCTGACGCGCCTCGGCAACCAGGTGCTCGATATCGTGCAGCGCGGTTCACAGACGGTCTCGAACGGCACGATGGAAGAGATCAATCTTTTGCTGGATCAGGACAAGGAAGCCGACCAGCTCGCGTCCGAGATTCTTCACTACATCGGCCAGTTGTCGCAGGTGCAGCACTCGGAGGACGAGGGTCAGCAGATGGTCGGCTTCACGCAGGTCACGAGCAACCTCGAGAGCATTAGCGGGATTGTCAGCACGACGCTGATGACGGTCGGCCAGCAAAGACTGATGCAACAGATCGACCTGCTTCGCCTGCGCGACGAGGCAACCACGCAGTTCACCAGCGCGGTGATCCGTAATCTCGAGCGGGCGATCCGCACGATCGGGCAGCCGGTTGCGGAAGAAGTCGCGAAGGTGATCGACGAGAAGCCGGGCATCGACAAACTGGCCGTGGCGGCGCGCCAGGTCGTGCTCGCGAAACTTCAACTGGCGGACAAGGCGGACGTGGTGACGTTCCGGCTCGCGATGGATCTGATCGAGCAGGGCCGGCAGATCACGCAATTCGCGAGGGCCATCGCGAAGAACGTGGAAGCGCTTCACCCGCGCTAGCGACAAGGTCAACGATTGTCAGATCCGTGCGGAATTGATGGGAAACCCACTGACGTTCGCATCGCGCCGAAGATAAACTCTACCCGTGTCACGTTGATGACACGCCTGAACGGAGAGTTGTTTTTGCCCGCCTTCCCCTGTGCGGGCTTTTTTCCTCTCTGATATGTTGTGGTATCGGTAGTGAAGCGCCGGGCCGCGAATGCGAGTATGACGTGACTGTGCTGCGATTGTGCGTTGACACACAATAGCTTGCACAATAAGCAACGCCCAGGACGAATTAACACACGTCCCGCCCGGAATTTGATAGCCTGTGTCGCAGCAGAGCATTGAACCAAGGAGGGCTTCACCATGATGAGGTGGCTTGCTAACTGGGCTTCACAACATGCTCCTACTCCCGAGAAACAGGCCGAACGCGCGCTCAATAACCTGCGCATGGAACTGTTTCAGGCCGAGCAGCTTGTGCTGGATGCGCAACTGCGCGCCGATTACTACCGGGCTCGCCTGACCTTTCTCGAAGAAGTCACGAGAAAGGGTATCGAACAGGTATCGGACGAACGCAAGGGTCCGCCAGAGTCCACGTTGCCATTGAGGCCGGGACTCAAGCTCACCGCGGCGCAATAGCCGCGTGTCTTCCATCGCAATGAGTTCGGGCACGTTCGTGCCCGCTCGTGTCCGTGTACCGCGCTCGTGCATCGAGCAGCGTGGCGGCACGTCTGCCGTCTGCGTTTCAGGTTGTCCGGCCGGGTACTCCCGGCGGACAACCGGGCCTCGATGAAGAACGCTTAATTTGCCAGATCCGGCGGCAGCTTGCCGCCGTTTGCCGCGAGCGCCTGCATCACCTGCTTGTGCAGCCAGATGTTCATGCTCGCCGAGTCGTTCATATCTCCGCTGTACTTCAATTCCTGTGCGAGCTGCTTGCGGTGTTCGAGGCTGCTGTCGACGCCGAGTGCCTTCATGGTGTCGACAATCGACGTGCGCCAGTTCAGTGTTTGCCCGCTTTCGCTGACGAGCTGGTCCATCACGGCGGCCACGTCGACGTCGGTCAGCGGCGCGGGCGCGGCGGGCGCGCCGGGCGTCGCGGCTTGTGCGGCGGCCGGGTCGGGGGTGGGGTCCGCCGCGGGGGGAGGTTGGTCCGGCTTGGCTTTGCCGAACAGCTTATGCACGATGTCGCCAAAAATACTCATTTCCAGATCCTCCGCAGATAAATGACAAATGCGAGCGCGGGGGCGTTCGCAGGACATGCCTTCGCTATGCTACGCGATCTGCCTGCGCGACGAACGTGAAATTTTGTTAGCGCGCTTTCATTCGGCGTGCTCGCGATCGAACTGCCAGACCGCGGGGAAGCCCATCAGCGTGCACATCCGCGCGAACGGATACATGCTGTTTTCCGCCTGCGCGGTGCCACGCCGCGCCTTGATCTGACCGTAGATGTCCTGAAGCGCCTTCGCCGCCGCAAGAAAGCCGGACGCCGGATAAATCGCCAGCGAAAAACCGAGCGTCTGCAATTCGGCGGGCGTCAGTTGCGGTGTGCGACCGCCTTCGACGATGTTCACGAGCAGCGGCGTATCGAACGTGCGTGCGATGGTCTCCAGCTCCTCGACGCTTTCGGGCGATTCGATGAACAGCACGTCGGCGCCGGCCTTCGCGAAGGCTTCGCCGCGCCGCAACGCTTCGTCGAGTCCGAGCGACGTGCGGGCGTCCGTGCGCGCGACGATCTGGAAGTTGGCATCTTCGCGCGTTTCGGCCGCCACCTTGATCTTTTTCACCATGTCGTCGAGCGCAATCACCTTGCGGCCCGGCGTGTGTCCGCATTTCTTCGGAAACTCCTGATCTTCGAGCTGAATACCCGCGGCGCCCGCGCGCTCGTAGCCGCGCACCGTATGCGCGACATTCAGCAGCCCGCCGTAACCGGTGTCGCCGTCGCAGATCAATGGCGTATCGGTCGCGCCGCAGAACGCGGTGACGCGATCGGCCATGTCCGTATAGGTCGCGAGGCCCGCATCGGGCAAGCCGAGATACGACGCGACGGTGCCGAAGCCGGTCATGTACAGGCAGTCGAATTGCATCGAGTCCGCCATTTTCGCGGAGATCAGATCGAATATGCCGGGCGCGGTGACGATTTCCGGTTGCGCGAAACGCGCCTTCAGTCGCTGACGTTTGTTCTGTGCGTTCATGCTGTTTCCGTTTGATGACGATGAATGTTCGCGAGATGTGCCGGGCGGATCTCAGGTCAATGACGTGGTTCGCGGGCGACGGATGCGCCCGCGAGCGTGGCGTCCGTGTCGACGGTCGGCGGCGGCGCGATGTCTTCGAGCGAGCGCCGGTTCGTTTCGATACCGAAGATCGCGAGAATCGCCGCCATCGCAACGAGCACGCCGATGATGACCGACAGCACGTCCCTGATGCCGCCCGATGCATACATGACGACAACGAGTTGCGGCGCGAGAATGCCGGCGATGCGTCCCGCGCAGCCGGCAATACCGTTCGCCCGCATGCGGTTCTCGGTGGCGAAAAGCTCGGGAATATAAGTGGCGATGCCGAGCGCCACCATCAGATAGGTGAGCGTGAAAAGCAGAAAGCCGAGAACGGTGGCCATCGCGACACTCGTCGAATGCCCGTACGCCCAGCCCACGGCGGCGGCAATGACGGCAACCGCGATCAGACCGTTCTTGCGGCCGGTGCGATCGGCAATCAGCACGCCAAGGAACGCACCCGCGGGGCCGCCGAGCGACATCAGCGTCGTATAACCGAGCGACGAAGCCATGCCGAGACCCTGCTTGATCAGGAACGTCGGCACCCAGACGATAAAGCCGTAGATCACGACGTTCACGCCGATCTGCACCGCGACCGCGAGCAGCGTGCGGCGAATCTGCGGACCCTTGAACAATTCGAAAAGCGTGGTGGAGCGGGTCGCCGACGCAGCCGATTCGAAAGCAGCCGGCGTGAAAGACGGCAAGGGCTGGCCTTTTGCCGCTTCCGTTTCTGATTCCGCTTCCGCTTCCGCCGCGCGAAGAATCGCATCGGCTTCGGCATAACGGCCTTTCGATTCGAGCCAGCGCGGCGACTCCGGCATCTTCTTGCGGATGACCCACACGACGAGCGCACCGATGCCGACGATCGCGAACATCGCGCGCCAGCCGATCGTCGGAATGATCAGATAGCCGATGAACGTCGAGAAGAACAGCGCGGAGTTCGTGATCAGCGACAGATACGCGGACCATTTGCCGCGCACGGCCGGCGGAATGAATTCGCCGACCGAACCATAGCCGACGACGATCTCGGCGCCGAGCCCGAGGCCCATGAAGAAGCGGCAGATGATCAGCCACGTCATGTTCGGCGCAACCGCACCGGCAATGGAAGCGAGACCGAAGATCGCGAGATTGAACTGATAGGAGAACTTGCGGCCTTTCGCGTCGCCGAGCAGGCCCGCGGTGAACGCACCCAGCAGCATGCCGACGAATGTCGACGACAGAAACGCCGCGTTCAGTTGCATCGTCGACCAGCCGCTCTTCGCAAGCGCGCCGAGCACGCCGCCGGCGAGGTAGATGTCGAACGAGTCGAGAAACATGCCCGCGCCGATCAGCCAGAGGATGCGCCGGTGAAAACCGGAGATAGGCAATCTGTCCAGTCTTGGACCGGCGTTCACTGTGCTCGGCATTTCACGTCTCCTGCGTCGTGATGGGACGGCTGTTCTGTTCGTGTGGCTGCAATGCGCGGTGCGGCGACAATCTACGGCGAAGGGTGCTCTCTTTGATAGCGGTCGAGCACCGCTTTTTCGCCGGCCAGAATATGGCAACGGGTAATCGCTTCGGCCCAGGCGGCGTTGCGGTTCTCGAGTGCCTGAACGATTTCGACATGCTGCCGCGCGCTGCTTGCGCGGTGTTCGTCGTCGTAGGAGTCGAAGGTCCACTTGATCAGCGGTGTTTCCTTCATCGACGTCAATGAACGGTCGAGGCGCGCGTTGCCCGCGGCCGCGGTGATGATCGAATGGAATTCGCCGTTTGCGGCAAACCACGCTTCTGTCGTTTCGGGTGTGGAAGGGCGTTGCGTGATGGCCGACATCTGCCCGGCGAGCGTGCCGAGCCGCGCGATTTCCGCGGCGCCGATTTTCAATGCGGCGCGACCGGCCAGAAATGGCTCGATCAGAAGACGTGCTTCGAATATTTCGCGCGCGTCCTGCAACGACCATGCTTTGACTCGCACGCCATAGTTGGGCCTGATTTCGACCCAGCCTTCGGCGCCCAGGCGCCGCAGTGCTTCGCGCACCGGCGTGCGGCTGACGCCGAGGCTCTTCGCCAGTTGTTCCTCGCGCAGATATTGGCCCGCGCCATAGCGATTGCCGGCGAGCGACTGCTTGATCGCGAGGTAGACGTCGTCCGGCGATCGGGCCGATGCAGCCTGTATTGTATGCAAAACACGCTCTTTCGCTGTCATGGCGGCGCCAATTACGAGTTGAGTGGCTACATTGTATGCAAAGTGTGCGAATGCAGGCTTGGTGGTTTCCCTGGGCGTGTGACGTAGTGGGGTTTGTCGCGTCGTCCGGGAATGGTAGAGAGACGAAAGAAAAATGGCCGCAAGGGCGGCTTGCCCTTACGGCCATTCATTCACTCATTAGGGTTCGCGACGATTCGACGCCGTGACCTGTTTCCCTTCGCTGCTTCGAAAATCAGAACCGCGTATGCAAGCCCACTCGCGCGATGGCCTGGGTTTGACCGCTCGATGCGCCATCCGTGCTGTTCATGCCGTTGATCTGGGCGAAGCCGCCCGAACTCGCGCGCTGATAGAGGCCGAGTACATAGACGCTCGTGCGCTTCGACAGCGAGTAGTCGACAATGGCCGCCACCTGGTGCGCGTGATTGTTGTCGACGACCGAATTGCCCTTCATGTACATATACGACGCGCCGGTCGCGAGTGCCGGCGTGAAGTGGTATTGCGCGCCGACCGAGCCCTGGTACACCGAGCCGCCATTGGCGGAGTTGTGGACGGTCGTGAAGAGCGCGTTCGTGAACCATGCGCCGAACTTGTAGTGCGCGCCGACACCCCAGTTGCGCACACTCACCTGCGGCGAACCCGCGGTGTAGTACTTGATGTTCGTATAGGCGGCATTCGCGCCGAATGAACTGGCCGCGTAATTGAGGGCGAAGCTCGTCGAATTACCCGCGCCGATCGAGCCCGCCACGTTGCCGAAGCCATACATCGCGCCGGCACTGAAGCCGTTGAATACCGGCGTCACGTATTTGACCGAATTGGCGATACGTTCGCCGGCCATGCGGTCCCAGTCGAATGCGCCGGTCGGATTCTGCGGCAGATCGAGCTTCTGGAACGGACCGGCGCGGAAATCGTAGAAGTGCCCGGAGATCTCGGCGGGATCGTTGCCGCCGAAATAGAGCGCGTCCGTCATGAAGTCGTACTGGTTGCCCAATGTGAGCTTACCGGCGCGCTCGTTGACGAGCCCCACCAGCGACGTGCGGCTGAACAGGCTCGCATTCGGCATGAATTGCCCATTGTTCACCTGGAACTGGTTCACGAGTTCGAAGATCGCCTTGGTGCCGCCGCCGAGATCCTCGACGCCTCTCATGCCCCACAGGTTCGGACCGTTGACACCGTCGTCCATCTTGACGTTGCTCTTGCCCGACTGGTTGCTCACGTACGTGACGCCCGTGTCGATGAGGCCGAAGAGCGTAACGCTGCTCTGCGCATGCGCGGCCGCCGACATTAAGGTACTCGCGAAAATGGCGAGCGCGATGGGTGTTTTCTTCATCGAAATGATCTCCTTTGTTATTTGGCGATACGAAGTGAGGCGATGCCGGGCAGCCGTTCGACCGGAAAAGCAAAGCGGGCGGCTGCTGAACGGGGCTCAATATAGTCGGCGCGATGTTCGCGAGGAAGTGGCCGACGTGGGCCTGAAAACGCAATGAATCGGGCAGCGTGCGGCGAGAAATTCCGGGGTTTACGCGAACTCTCGACACTGCGCGCGTGCGGCGCCGTTTCGTCGCGCGCGTGCTAGTGCGTTGAAAGATAAGAAAATTATTTGCGCATGCGGATCAATGGAGGTTCGCGCTACGCAAAGGCGCGAACAAAAGTCAGCAGGAATTGGATCGTGTTCCACCGGCCGGCGATAAATAAAAGAGAAAGCTCTTTGGGGTACTTCGCAATGCGATTCCGGATAGCGTTGGGTCCACGCCACAGCATGTCATCGCATGCATGAGTGCGGCGGGACTTTCGTTGCTCGCGCAAAGAGAACTTCACGCGGTCATTTACCTGTCAGTCGCGTGCACTGGGCGCATGCAAAGCAATGAGCCGGACTCCCGGTGCAATGCATTTCAATTTCTTTCTTTTCACATCTAAAAAAATTATTGCGTGCTGTCGCGTGTGCTACCGGCTGCCGCGAGTACTGACTGATTCGATAACGCGCAAGCCCTTGCGCGGCGGGCATGTACGCGATGTCGATCGTCATCGCGACGCACTCGCCGGCACGGCATGGACCTGTCCGTATCGCTGATCGTTGTGGTTAACCCGTGATTTCCCGTCATTTCCGCTCTGGCTAACGTCGCGTCGAAACCCGAAGGCACGTACCGAAACATGGCCAAAGTCGACGAACCGAGACGTTTCCGAGAGACGAAGTACTAAAAGAGGAGAGGTGAATTCATGAAGGTGAGCAAAACAAGCGTCATTCAGCGCGCAAACGCGGTTCCTGTATCCGGAACAAAAAATAACGCAGCAGGAGAACGAGTATGAGAACACTGCATTCTCTCGGCCTGCTCTCGAGCGTCAAAAGTCGGGCGATCTCGCTGCTGACGCTTCTGGGCGTTTGCGTGACCGCCGCGCTCGTCGCTGCATGCGGCGGCAGCGGCAGCAGCGGCGGTCTCACCTATACGCCGCTGTCCGTCGTGACGCCGGTCGTCGATTGCTCGAAGCTCGCGTCGATCGATGTCACCGACATCGGCGGCGCGGGCAGCGCGATTACGTCGGCGAGCGTGACCAACGCGACCGTCAATGGCGCGAGCGTCGCCTTCTGCACGGTGAAGGGCACGCTCGCACCGTCGAATACGTTCGAAGTCGCACTGCCGGTCAGCACGTGGACGCAGCGTTTCGCGGAACTGGGCTGTGGCGGCTTGTGCGGCAATCTGAGCGACCCGACCCAGCAAAGCTCGTTCAGCTTCAGCTACACGTGCCCGCTCGTGCAGAAGGGCGGTTTCGTCACGGCCGCGACCGATATGGGCCACTCGGGCCAGGATGCGAGCTGGGCCTCCGACCCGCAAAAGCAGGCCGACTTCGCTTATCGCGGCCAGCACATCACGACGCTCGCCGCGAAGAAACTGATCAAGGCCTATTACGGACAGACGCAGAAGTACTCGTACTTCATCGGCTGCTCGGACGGCGGCCGTGAAGCACTGATGGCCGCGCAGCGCTACCCGACCGATTACAACGGCATCATCGCGGGCGCGCCGGCCGCGCATTTCCAGATCCAGAACTCGCTGTATCACGGCTGGAGCGTGAAGTCGCAGAGCACGACCGGCACCAGCGCGGGCAATGCGGTGCTGTATGCGGACAAGGCGGAAGTGCTGCACAAGGCCGTGATCGCCGCCTGTGGCGGCGGCAGCGGCGCGGCCGATAGTCTGATTGCCGATCCGCGCACCTGCCATTTCGATCCGGCGACGATCCAGTGCGCGAACAATGCGACGAGCACGAGTAACTGTCTGACCGCGGCGGAAGTCGCGACCGCGAAGGCCATCTACAGCGGTCCGACCGATGCAACGACCGGCGAACGCATGCTGGCCGGTTCGCCGCAGTATGGTTCGGAAGCGAACTGGATCGGCGTCGAGGTGCCGACCTCGAATTCGACGGACGCACCCGTGTCCGTCACGAAGCTGTTCAGCTATTCGATCGTGACCGGCGCATACAACCTGATCTTCACCGGCTCGCCGACGATGCCGACCATCGACACCTTCGGCTATCAGGATGCGAGCTTCTATCCGACCTATCTGAAGGCGAATCATCCGTTCATCGACGCGACGAGCCCGGACCTGTCCGCGTTCCAGAATGCCGGCGGCAAGCTGATTCTGTGGCACGGCTGGGCGGATCAGCATATCTCGCCGCTTTTCACGATCCAGTACTACGAAGCGATGCAGAGCACGATGGGTGAGTCGAACGTGAGCCAGTTCGCGCGACTGTATCTGGTGCCTGGCGTCGCGCATTGCGGCGGCGGCGAGGGCTTCCCGAACATCGACCTCGTGTCGAAGATCACCGACTGGGTCGAGGACGCGAAGGTACCGAATTCCGTGATGACGTATCAGACCGACGCGTCGAACAACGTGACGGCCTCGCGTCCGGTCTATCCGTACCCGGCGGTCGCGAAGTACACCGGTTCCGGTGACTGGCATGACGGCGCGAACTACACGCAGGGCGCGCCGCTCTATAGCGCGTCGACGGGCGCATGGGCGGGTTCGAGCTTCTATACGCCTTATGCGCCGACGACGCGGGGTGTGGCTGCACCGTAAGCCGGTTGCCACGTGGTGACCGGTCGTAATCGACCGGAGAGCCGGCCCTATGGGCAGGCTCGTTCGCGAAGCGGAATGACCGTGAAAACGGTTATTCCGCTTTTTCTTTGAGTTCTTTATTGACGCTGCGATCGCAATGAAATCGCAGCGGAATCACCACCGCGTCGCCCGAATTTCCGCCGTCCCACCAAACTCGACGGCTCTCACAGCCGTCTATGCGAGTTCGTTCCCGCGTCATCTGTTCTGTTTATGAGGGTGTACGCGGGCGGGCGTTCGCGCAGTCCGCTTTCAGGCCTCTCCGGCTCACTCCAGACGCTTATCCGACGGCCCTTTGCACGGATCGGCGCGGTGTTGCCGGTGCCATGCGGAACGGCAAAAATGCGGCTGCTCGCTCCAATCCTATGGTTAACCCGCGCTTTGGGACGCGAATGGCGAAAAGTACCTTCACGCCAGTGATTTGAGCAAGGCAACCGGCGACCCATCGACATGACGGTTATGGGACCAACGAAGAGTTCGAAGCGATCTGCTTCGAACGCGCGACGAGACCAGTGAAGGAGACAGGAGAATTCAGATGACGAGTGGAATCACAAACGGTAAAAAGATTGACATCAAGGCGTTCATCGACGAACGGCCTATTTCGGCATACCAGTGGCTACTGGTCGTGCTGTGCTTTCTGATCGTGACCGCCGACGGCATGGACGTCGCGATCATGGGCTTCGTCGCGCCGTCCATCATTCACGACTGGGCGATTTCGCGTCCGGCGTTCGGTCTCGTGATGAGCGCGGCGCCGATCGGTCTGGTGATCGGCGCATTGGCGGCGGGACCGGCGTCGGACCGCATCGGCCGCAAGTGGGTGCTGATTACGTCGGTGTTCCTGTTCGGTGTGTTCACGATTACGACCGCGTTCACGCAATCGCCGGTGGAGATGGCGACGCTGCGTCTGCTGACCGGTATCGGTCTCGGCGCCGCGATGCCGAACTCGACGACGCTGCTGTCCGAGTACGCACCGCAACGCAAGCGCGCGTTGCTGATCACGGTGATGTTCACGGGCTTCAATCTCGGCTCCGCATTGATCGGTTTCGCGGCCGGCTGGCTGATTCCGGTGCATGGCTGGCGCTCGGTGCTGATCTTCGGCGGCGCGTTGCCGCTCGTGCTGATCCCGTTCCAGATCTGGCTGCTGCCCGAGTCGGCCCGTCTGCTCGCGGTGCGCGGCGCGCCGTCGCAGCGTATCGGCGCGGTGCTCGGCCGCGTGTGCGGCGCGCGTTTCACCGGCGACGAAGTGTTCGTGTCGAACGAACCGCCGTTGCCGACGCGCAAGCCGATCGGCGTGCTGTTCTCGCAAGGCTATGGCTCGATGACGATCGCGCTGTGGGTCACGTATTTCATGGGCCTGCTCGTGATCTATCTGCTCACCGGCTGGCTGCCGACGCTGATGAAAGACGCGGGTCTGTCGGTCACGACCGCGGCGAACATCACGGCGATGTTCCAGATCGGCGGCACGATCGGCGCGGTTCTGGTCGGCTGGATCATGGACAAGGCGCGCCCGGCGCCGGTCATCAGCGCCGCGTATATCGGCGGCGGTCTGTGCGTGCTCGCGCTGGGCTATATCGGTGCGTTGTCGTCGTCGCTCGCGTTGCTCGTGTTCGCGGCGGGCTTCTGCATGAGCGGCGCGCAAACCGGCCTGAACGCCTATGCGCCAGGCCGTTATCCGACCGTTGCACGTGCAACCGGCGTGAGCTGGATGCTCGGCATGGGCCGCTTCGGCAGCATCTTCGGTTCGGCGATCGGCGGCGCGCTGCTCGGCCTCGGCTGGCAGTTCGGCGCGATCCTCGCGATGCTCGCCATCCCAGCTACACTGGCCGCTATCGCCATTCTGGTGAGTCAGCGGGCGGGCGGCGCGGGCGCGGCGGTTCATCCGAATGCCGCGCACTAATGAACGGAAACCAGCGAACGGAGCGCGGCGCGCGCGAGTCCCTCGCGCGCCGCTGCTTGAATTCATTTTCTGAGGAATCACGGTGATCATCGACATTCATGGCCACTACACCACCGCGCCGAAAGCGCTGGAGACGTGGCGTAACCGCCAGATCGCAGGTATCGGGAATCCGTCCGGGATGCCGAAGGCGTCGGAGTTGCGGATTAGCGACGACGAGTTGCGCGAGTCGATCGAAAACAACCAGTTGAAGCTGATGCGCGAACGCGGGCTCGATCTGACGATCTTCAGTCCGCGCGCCAGCTTCATGGCGCATCACATCGGCGACTTCGACATCTCGAGCACGTGGGCCGCGATCTGCAACGAACTGTGCTGTCGCGTGAGCCAGTTGTTTCCGGAGCATTTCGTGCCGGCCGCGATGCTGCCGCAAAGTCCGGGTGTCGACGTGGCCACCTGCATTCCCGAACTCGTCAAATGCGTCGAGCAATACGGCAATGTCGCGATCAACCTGAATCCCGATCCGTCCGGCGGCCACTGGACCAGCCCGCCGCTGTCCGACCGCTACTGGTATCCGGTCTACGAGAAGATGGTCGAGTACGACATTCCGGCGATGATTCACGTGAGCACGAGCTGCAATGCGTGCTTCCACACCACCGGCTCGCATTACCTGAACGCGGATACGACCGCGTTCATGCAATGCCTGACCTCGGATCTGTTCCGCGATTTCCCGACACTGCGCTTCGTGATTCCGCACGGCGGCGGCGCGGTGCCGTATCACTGGGGGCGCTTTCGCGGCCTCGCGCAGGAACTGAAAAAGCCCTTACTGAAGGATCATCTGCTGAACAATGTGTTCTTCGACACCTGTGTCTATCATCAACCGGGTATCGATCTGCTCACGCGCGTGATTCCCGTCGACAACATTCTGTTCGCCAGCGAGATGATCGGCGCGGTGCGCGGCATCGATCCGGAGAGCGGGCACTATTTCGACGATACGAAACGCTATATCGAAGCAACGCATGTCGATGCACAGGCGCGTCAGAAGATCTATGAAGGCAATGCGCGGCGCGTTTATCCGCGTCTCGACACCATGCTCAAATCGAAGGGGTTGTAATCATGTATGAACTCGGAGTCGTCTATCGCAACATCCAGCGCGCGGACGCCGGCGTTGCCGCGCAACTCGGCCCGCTCGGATCGGCCACCGTGCATGAGGCCATGGGGCGCACCGGTCTGCTGAAGCCGTATATGCGGCCGATCTATGCCGGCGCGCGCGCGAGCGGCACGGCGGTCACGGTACTGCTGCAACCGGGCGACAACTGGATGCTGCACGTCGCGGCCGAACAGATCCGGCCGGGCGACGTCGTCGTTGCCGGCGTCACCGCGGATTGCACGGACGGCTATTTCGGCGATCTGCTGGCAACGAGCTTCAAGGCGCGCGGCGCGCATGCGCTGATTATCGACGCGGGTGTGCGCGACGTGAGCGTGCTGACCGACATGAAATTTCCGGTCTGGAGCAAGGCGATTTCCGCGAAGGGCACCGTCAAGGCGACACTCGGGTCGGTGAACATTCCGGTCGTGTGCGCGGGCGCGCTGGTCACGCCGGGCGACGTCGTCGTCGCGGACGATGACGGCGTGGCCGTGGTGCCGGCGGCGGTCGCGCAAGCGGTGCTCGAAAAGGCGGCCGCGCGCGAGGCCAACGAAAGCGCGAAGCGCGCGAAGCTCGCCTCCGGCGTGCTGGGTCTCGACATGTACGACATGCGCGGACCGCTCGAGCAGGCCGGACTGCGTTACAAGGATTGAAGCGTGGTTGCAGCGACCAACCGCCGAACCCTGTTTCAAATCGCGCACGCGCCACTCACCGGCATTTCGTCGATGGCCACGCGCCGGGTACTGGCCGAACTCGCCGCGTCGTATCAGCGGCAGACCGCGCAGGCGGTGGCGATCGAGTCGGTCGGCGGTGTCGATGCGGCACGCCGCGTACAGCAAGGCGAGGCATTCGATATCGTCGTGCTCGCCGCGCACGCGATCGACCAGCTCGCCGTTACCGGCCATGTCGATCCGCGCAGCCGGGTCGAACTGGCGCGCTCCGGTATTGCGGTTGCGGTAGCGGCAGGCGCCGTGCATCCGGACATCGGCAGCGAAGCGGCGTTGCGCGACGCGATACTCGGCGCGCGAAGCATCGGTTATTCGACGGGACCGAGCGGTACGCACCTGAGCGAACTGTTCGAACGCTGGGGGATTGCCGGCAGCATTGCGCCGCGCATCGTGAAGGCGCCGCCGGGCGTGCCGGTGGGCGCGCTCGTCGCGCGCAGAGAGGTCGAGCTGGGTTTCCAGCAGTTGAGCGAGCTGATTCACGTGCCGGGCATCGACGTGCTGGGCGCATTGCCGCCCGACGTTCAGGCCATGACCACCTTTACCGCTGCAATATGCGCGGCGGCGCGTCAGCGTGAAGCGGCGCAGCGGTTGCTGTCGTTTCTGGTTTCGCGCGAGGCGGACGGCGCGAAGCTCGGCAACGGTATGACGCCGGCGCGATAAGCGGCGTGGCCGGCGGTATCTGTTACCCGAGCTGTTACGCGAGCAGCTTTCCCCATTCGTAGTCGATGCTGTCCGGTGTAAAGGGCAGCACTCCCGCGCCGGGCGTAAACGTCAATTCACCGAAATAGACGAGATTGTCCGGCGCGTACAGATCGACCCGAACATAGTCGAAGTCTTCGCATAGCCGCATCGCGACGTCCAGCACATCCTGCAGATGCCGCGGACGAGGGGCGGGCGTCGCGCTGCGCTTGTAGGGGCCGATCGCGATATCGAGGTGATTCCATTCGACGTCGTACACGTCGCCATGCGTATCGTTGCCGAACCGGTCCGAGATTACGAGGATGTAGATGATCGGCCGCCCCGGCCTGCCGCCGAAGCAGTGCAGCTTGAAATCGGCCGGTATCTGACCGCGCTGGTCCAGCAGCAGATGTTCGAAGAAGATGCGCGGCCTGATCGTCCGATAGTGCCGCTCGCGCGCAATGTTGTAGAAGTCGGTGGTAAGCCACCGTTCCGCGAGTACCCGCAACGCTTCGAAAGACGTTTCCGATTTGTTTCTGACGACCTCGACGAAGCTGCTGCCGTGGTTGGCTTTCATCACGAAAGCGTCGGGCAGCGCATCGAAAACTTCCGGCGTGAACGCATCCGGCGCCGCGATCAGCGGTATCAGATACTTTTCGCCGATTTTGGCGGCAATGTATTCCCGCACCAGAAGCTTGTCGCTCAGATGGATGTAGCGAGGATCCGGCCGCAGGTTGCGTTGCAGGATCTTTTCATTGAAGGTGACCGGATGAATCAGATTCGGGTACCGGCCGATACATTTGTGATGTAACAGGCTTACAAACAGCGAATCCGGCAACAGGGATTTCGCCGCTTCCTTGAGCTTTCTCGCGGTAGAAGGCGGTTGTGTGGCCGAGGAATGCGCATCGGCATGCGGATCCGAATGAGACTCCGAATCCGGCGCGGAGACCGCATCCTCGCCCGCGAATTCGGCGGATTTGGTGATCGTCATGTGCTAGTCCGTAAGCGGTCGAGGCGCGGCGTGGTCCTCGGAGAATCGAAGGAATCGAAAGCAAACAACGAAAGCAGCGAACAAAAAATTAAAGGGTTAAAGCGTCGCGGTCGCCTGCCGTAACATCTCGGTCGCGGCGTGCCAGGTTTCCTCCGGTGTCTGCCAACGCTCCTCGGAATCCACGTGCTGTTGCGCGCGAAATTGCGTCGGCGACATGCCGTAGCGCTCCTTGAACAGCCTTCCCAGACGATTGCCGTCGCCCATTCCACAGCGGCGCGCGATCTTGTCGACCGGCAAATCGGTGTTCTTCAACATGGAGCGAACAATTTCGAAGCGGGTGCGCAACAGGTATTCGAGCGGCGTCATCCCGAACTCGCATTTGAAGCGGCGCTGAAAGTTACGCTTGCTCATCGCAACGGATTCGGCGGCCTGCGCAACCGAGATCGCCTTGCTGTAGTTTTCCTTGATCCAGCGAGCCGATTCGCGAATCTTTTCGGTCGTGGTCGTGATGTTCGCATCGTCGAGCTCGGATCTGCTCTTTTCGACGTAGCCCACTTGCAGAATGCGGCTGATCTTGCGCGCAGTATCGGAGTTCACGTCACGCTCTATCTGCGCAATCGCGAGATCGGCAGGCGTGACATTACTCTGGGTCCGCGCTGCGTCGCCGCTGTCATCGAAGAGAAATATCGGTACCGTGGACTGAAGCGGGTCGTTGCAGACCACGGCAAGATTCGCACCTTGTTGCATGCCGAACGATGCAATCGACCCCTGCAGCGAAATCCACGACAGAAAACGATCGTTGGATTCCGCCACTTCCGTGACGTCGCGGCATGCGACAAAGAACGCATGGAAATCGGACAGGCAATATCGTTCGAGGCGTTGCGTCCAGATCGAGATGCCGGACGAACTGGTCACGAGACCGCCACCATCCGACAGCACCGAAAACCGGTAGGGCGGTTCTTCACCGGCGGCTTTCCTGAACTCATTGGCAAGGCGGAAGGCGTCGCCGATCGCGCCTGTACTTGCCATCGAACAATCCTGAAAGACGAACAGACCTATGTGCTTCATCACGCGCGCTTCTCCATTCTCCATCCAGACGGGGAAAATCTACGCATTGAGATTAGCGCATCGAATTGCATGAGACGAGCTTGGCCGGCAGGCGCGGGTGTTTTGGCGTAATCGTCCGGATCGAAGAAATTGTTACCTCGCATTTTCATGAAGTGCGCGCCGATATTCAGGCCTGCGCAGCAGTTTTTTCCCATTCAATTCGCGGGGTTTTTGCGCATTGTGCAGTGCCAGAAAACGTTAAATGTGCCGTGTAACAAGGAAAGAGAGGGCAGCACCCCGATAAACCGTCCATCACTCGCACATAAACCGTGCGCCGCGCGTTCTGTCGCGATGTATCGGCCGCTCCGTATAAATCTGTTACACCAATTGCAGATCGCAACAACGCTTTCCAACGGTGTTTACTTCCGTAAAGCGCTCCACATAATCGGCCAATAACACCCGAATTTATGCCGCGTGCGATTGCGCACTTCTTTTGCAGTCTATGCTTCACTGCACCATCCATCGACAAATTGTCATCGCGATTCGAGGAATCGGGACGTCGCATTTCGAAGCCGCGAAAGAACAACGGCATTACCGCAGTGGATAAGCAATAGGCGTATGCAGCTCTCCGTCGTTCGAGAGGTCCCGAACGCGGTTCCCCGACCTAACCCGACCCAGTAAACACGTCGCTTTCGCCGTGCTGTCAGCCAATTCAGGGCCTACCTGGCCGGTGGCGGCGTAAAAGGCGACATGACGGCGCAAAGCGAGCTCGCGCTCTGCTCTGCGCATCAACCTGCAAGGATGAGACCGGTGGACTACTATCCGCAGAACTCGCTCTATCCCGCCATCGATACCGAGCGCCGTCAACTCAGTGCCAGCGGGATGCTCACGCTGATGCGCGACCACATCTGGGAGATCGTCGTCACGACGGTCGTCGTCCTGACGCTGGCTGTCGCGTATCTCCTCATCGCAACGCCCATCTACTCCGCCGACGTGATCGTGCGGGTGGACCCGCCTGAGCCGAATGCGCTCGGAATCGCGCTGCAGAACCAGGAAGAGCTTCCGCCGGCCGCGCCGTCGCCGGTGACTGAAATGGCCGTGATGGAGAGCCGCTCGGTCCTGCAGCCGGTCATCGATCAATTCCGTTTCGATGTGTCGGTGACCCCGCACAAGATTCCTGTTCTCGGCGACATCGCTGAAAAATTCGCCACCCCGGGCGAGCCCGCGGCGCCATGGCTGGGCCTGAGTTCCTTTGCATGGGGCGGAGAGCGGGTCCGGATCGGCACGCTGGACGTGCCGCGCGACCTCGAGGAAGAAAAGCTGACGCTGGTCACGCGCGACAACGGCGCGTACGAGTTACGCGGACCGTCCGGTGACGTGCTGTTGACGGGTGTCGTGGGCGAGGCCGCCAAGGGTAACGGTGTATCGATGCTCGTGAAGGAACTCTCCGCGCGGCCCGGCACCCGCTTCGAGGTAGTCCGCTGGAACGAACTGGACGCGGTCAAGCGCTTCACGAAACAGCTAAAAATAGGCGACAAGGTCAAGGACTCGGGCCTGCTGGAGATCCAGTATCGGGACAAGAGCCCGGACAAGGCCGCGGACGTCGCCAATGCATTGGGGCAGCAGTACCTCGCTTCCGCGATTGCGAGCCGGCAACTGAACGATACGAAAACGCTGGCGTTCATCAATGGCGAGCTGCCGCATCTGCTGGCGGACCTGAAGAAGACCGAAGAAGCGCTGAAGAACTTCCGCTCGAACTCGCAATCGATGCAGCCGACCAACGAGGCGCAAGCGTATCTGCAAGGCGGCCTCGATCTCGACAAGCAGATCGCGACCCTGCAATTGCAGCGCACGCAATTGCTCGAGCGCTACACTGAGCAGAGCCGCTGGGTACAGAACGTCGACGCGCAGCTTGCGCAACTGAAAGAAGCGAAAGGGAAATTCGACGACCATTTCAACGGCATGCCGGCTTCGGAGCGTGAGAGCGTCGATCTGATCCGCGCGCAGAAGGTGGCGGAAACGATTTATCTCGGCATGGTGCAGAAGGCCGAGCAATTGCAGGTTCGGCGCGCCAGCACGACCGGCGGCGCGCATATTCTCGATCAGGCGCTCACGCCACATCGCCCGGTGATGCCCCAGCCGATACTCGTGCTGGCTGGCGGGCTGGTACTGGGTATCGTGTCCGGAGTCGTGCTGGTCTTCATGCGCCGCCACGTGATGATCGGCGTGACGGACCCGCGCTATATCGAGCGGCAGATGAGCGTACCGGTGTTCGGCGAAATCCTGTTCAGCCAGCAGCAACTGCTGATGGACCGCACGGCGAGCAGCGTCGGGCACAAATCGCTGCCGGCGATGGCCGCGCGCGCCACCCCGCCGCTGCACAAAGGCATGCAGGACCTTCAGTTCCATGCCGGCGACAACAACAGGATTCTCGCAGCTCGCTTCCCGCATGACACGTCGGTCGAAGCACTACGAGCGGTGCGCACCGCGGTGACACGCGATCTGGCACATGCGCGCAACAACATCGTGATGGTGATCGGTCCGACGCCTTCCGCGGGCAAGAGCTTCGTGGCCGCGAATCTGGCGATTCTGCACGCGGAAATCGGCTCGCGCGTCGTGCTGATCGACGCCGATATGCGGCGCGGCCATCTGGCATCGCTATTCAACGAGAGCAATCGCGGCGGCCTCTCCGAAGTTCTGTCGGAGCGCATGCCGCTGCGCAATGCATTGCGGGCGACCGGTATCGACGGCCTGACGTTCCTGTCGTGCGGCATGCGTCCGGAGAACCCCGCGGCGCTGCTGATGAAGCCGCGCCTGAAGGAAATCCTGGATCGGCTTTCGAGCCAGTTCGATCTGGTGATCATCGACACGCCGCCGTTTCTCGCCGTCACCGACGCTTCGATCATCGCGAACGAAGCCGGCTCGTCGTTGCTCGTATTGCGCTCCGGCATGCAAAGCGAGGAGGAAATCGCCGACACGGTCCGCAAGGTGGAGCGCGCGGAAGGGCGTATTTCGGGCGCGGTCTTCAACGGCATTCCATTGCGTCGAAGCACGAAGAAATACGGCTATGAAACGAATTACGCCAGCGACTTCGGCGAAGAAACCGGGGCCGCGCCTCAGGCACCGCATGGAGCATGACCCTGTCGAAAGCGAAAAGTAACGCAACTGCTCGCGACGGCGTAAAACGGAGAACCTGATGGCTTTTGCAATCAACGGAAAGTTTACTTCGCAACCCATCACGGGGGTTCAGCGCGTTGCCTATGAACTGACCCGAGCAATGCAGATGCGCGCCATGCCCGGCGACGAACTGGAAGTATTCATGCCGCAGAACGCCGTCGCGCCCGGGGCGTTGCTCAAACGGCAACGGCGTTTTCCGTGGCTGCGCGGCACGCTGTGGGAACAGATCACGCTGCCGATCGCCGCGCGCGGCGTGACGCTGCTTAATCTGTGCAATACGAATCCGCTGTTCAAGCGCGGGCAGATCGTCATGGTCCATGACATGGCGGTGTACGACGTGCCGCAAGGCTTCTCGAGGAAATTCCGCTTCTGGTATCGCGTGTGCTTCACGCTGCTGCCGCGCACGCATCCGACGATTCTGACGGTGTCGACATTCTCGAAGAGGCGTATCTGTCATCACCTGAAGATCGACGAATCGCGCGTGAAAGTGGTGACGCCGGGGGCGGATCATCTCGACCGGATCGTCGCGGATCAAGCGGTGCTGGAGCGTCTCGAGCTGACGAGAGACGCTTATTGCGTGGTAGTAGGCAGTCTCGATCCGCGCAAGAACCTGCACGGCGTTCTCGAGGCGATCGGGAGGCTCGAACATCTGGGCGCGGTCAAATTCGTCATTGTCGGAGGAAAGAACTCGCGCGTTTTCCATAGCGATGGCGTGGACGACCACGCCGTGCGTTCGCAACGGGTCGTGTGGGCGGGTTTCGTGTCGGACGCGGAATTGAAGTCGCTGTACGAGAACGCCGGTTGCCTGATTTTTCCGTCGCTCTACGAGGGATTCGGCTTGCCGCCTCTCGAGGCGATGTACTGCGGCTGTCCGGTCATCGCTTCGGCGCGTACCTCGATACCGGAAGCGTGCGGCGATGCCGCGATGTACTGCGACGCGGCTTCCCCGGACGACATGGCCGCGAAGATCGCACAGATGATGAGCGACGCCGATCTTCGGCAAAGTTACCGCGCCGCCGGATTACGGCATGCGCGCGAGTTTCGCTGGGAGCGCTCGGCGCAGAAGGTGCTTGAAATCCTCGACGGACTGACCGGCAGCCGGCTGGCCGATCTGGCGCCGCGCGCGTCGACGAGCTAGCGCATGGACGGGCACGAACATGGATCGCGTCAAGACCCGTGCCGGCAGAAGGCGTGCATTGCGCGTATTCGCCGCGCTGGCCGCCGAGGCGGCCGTGCCGTTGTCGCACGTCACCTCTGCGCATGCTTTGATACCGGATACGCCGCCGCCGCGTGCCCGCGCCCGCATGATGACGGACCTGATCGGCACCAATGGCTGGGCCGGCTCGGCCGCCGACATCGAAATGTGGCGCGCGATGGGCATCAGTTGGGGACGTGGCTCGGTGGGCCCGGGTCAACCTGATCGGCCCGGCGAGATCATGCGCATCGACAGGACCGGCTCCAGTTTCGATAGCGACCTGCCGTCGGTGCTGATTCGAAACGAACGCAACGGTATTGGCTCGCTGCTGCTGCTCGGCTATACGCCGACATGGAATGCGAGCGTGCAGGGGGATTCCAATTCGGCGCCCGTGGATCTGGACGCATGGAAGCAATACGTCGATGCGGTGGTTCGAAAGTACTCGGCACCGCCTTATAACCTGCGCTATTTCCAGATCTGGAACGAGGCCGCCGGCCAATTGTCCGGCGGCTTGCCGCAAGCCACGTTCTGGCACGGCCCGGATTTCAGCAAGGACGAAAAGCGTTCGAAGCCCTATGAGCGCGCGATGCAGGATTATGTCGAGCGAATTCATATTCCGGCGGCGCGGATCATTCGCGGTTATCACGCGTATGTGGTTTATGGCGGCTGGCCGGACCAGGGTGGTCTGGACAACTACCGGCGCTGGCTCGAGTACCGGAGCCCGGTATTGAAGGAGCGCATGCTCGATTGGGTCGATTACATCGACACGCATTATCTGCCGGTGTCCGACCTCGAATCGCTGTATCAGCAGTACGTGAAGAACGGTCCCGCGCGCGGTATCTGGCAAACGGAAATCGGCGACGAGTACATGAAGGATCCCCATTACCTGCCGCGCTATTTCTTCGATTTCGCGGTGTGGGCGCTCGGCAGGAATTGGGACGATCCGGACAAGTATCTGTCGATGATCTATCACTGGGACGGCTATGAGTCTTTCCGTCTCACGCATCGCGGTCCGCCCGCGCGAACTTACAACGTGTCCGGTCGAAGTCTGATCGTGCTTCGCCAGACGGCGGGCGGCCAGCTCGCGAGTTTCCCGAAGCAGGTACAGGGTGGCCCGGCCGTTGCTGCGAATACCTTGCTTTCCGGTCATGACCTCGTGATGCAGGTGAGCGCGCCCGCGGGCTGGCAAACCGTTGCTGTTCCCGGTCTTGCATCCCTGCGCTCAGGCACGGTGCGGACCGATTTCATCGACGCGCTCAGCGGCGCCGCGAGTGCGCCGGGCGATATGGCGGTGAGCTGGGAAAACGATCTGATGAAAGTGCGATTTCGAGTACCTGACCGGGTCAATGGCGAAAGTAAAGACGAAAGTAAGGGCACGGGCGCCGGCAATACCCCGCCGAAGCACCTCGCTTATCTGGTCGTGCGCGGTGCCGCGCAACGAGTTGTGTAGCCGTATGTCGAGAGCTTTACGAGCGCCGGGAGCCGGCGGATCGAACCTGACGGATAGCGTTGAGGCATCATGAAACACGTCACCATTGCAATTTGCAATTACAACTACGAGCGCTATCTGGCCGCGGCAATCGACTCGGCGCTTGCGCAGGACTATCCGGCGACGAAGGTCATGGTCGTCGACGATGGCTCGACCGATGGCTCCCGTGCGCTGCTGGAGAGCTACGGCAATCGCATTCTGTCGATCTGCAAGGAAAACGGCGGCCAGGTGTCCGCGTATAACCGTGCGATCGGTTTTCTCGATACCGAGTACGTGATTTTTCTCGATTCGGACGACGTGCTGTATCCGGGCGCGGTTTCTGAAGTCATGCGACTGTTCGAGTCCGGCGCGTGGGCCAAGGTGCAATTCCGTCTCGACGTGATGGACGGCGAGGGCGCATTGACCGGCGCCTATGTGCCGAACAGCGAGCCGCCGCACGACTGCGGCCGGCTATTGCGCGGCGGCTGGCTCTATCCGTCGCCCCCGGCATCGGGCAATGCTTACCGCGTCAGCGCGCTGCGGCAGATCTTTCCGGTGCCCGAAGAAGGCGTGAATCGCTACGGCGCGGACTTTTACGCGATCTACGGCGTTGCGCTGACCGGGCCGATTGCCACCGTGCCGAAGTCTTTAGGCGGCTATCGCGTGCATAACGCGGGTAGCGAAACGGTGTCGTTCGCCAACTCCGAACAGCTAATGAAAGCCCCGCGTGCGTTCAACATGCGTTGGGCGATTCTGCGGAACATCGCGCGCGACCGCCTCGACATAGAGCTTCCGCCGGCATTTCTCGACTTCTCGCACGAGAAAGCCACGTTCTGCTCGAGCGTTTACCGCGCGAAGCTGTTCTCGCGCTGGCACTGGATGCTCAGCGACTCGGGCAGCTATCTGCACACGATCGTCGCGAATCCATTCTGGAGCCTGAAGAAAAAGCTCGGCACGCTCGTGCTTTCGAGTCTGTGTCTCGTGCCTTACTCGCCGCTGTCCGACTTCGCCGTGCGTTATATCGCCAATCCGCTCGCGCGTCGTCGCGTGGCGGGACGCTGAAGGCCGGCGTGAAGGAGGACGGCATGGATAGACGAACGAGCGCCAACGTAATCGCGTTTGTGTACGGCGGATACCTGATGAGGTACGTGTACCTCATCATCGTCGTGCCGTTCTACGGCCGTGTGCTCGGCGTCGCCGAGTACGGGCGGGTACTAGCGTCGATGTCGCTGATGAACGTGATCTGGATGCTCGTCAGCTATGGATTCACGTTCGTCGGGATGCGTGAGGTATCGAAAGCGCACTCCGCGCGGGAGTGCAATGAAATCTATTCGCTGCACGTCAGCGCGAGGCTTTTGCTGGCGTTGCTCGGCGGGGTCATCGGCCTCGTGGCGACGCTGAGCTCGCCGGTGTTGTCGGAGCGGCCCGTGATCGGTCTGCTCGCGACCTTGCTCGGTATCGTGTCGGCGCTGAATCTCGGCTGGCTGTTTCAGGGGCGTCAGTACTTTCGAACCCCGATCATGATCGAGGTGTTCGGCTTCGCGGTAAGCCTCGTGCTGGTGCTGAGTTTCGTCAGGGGACCCGACGACGCGGTATGGGTACTGGCGAGCCTGCTGATTGCCGGCGTGGCCTCGTCGATCATTTCATATGGCCTGACGACCTGGCAACTCGGCTTGCCGCGTCTCAGGTTATCGGGGGTCTGGCCGCTGGTGCGCAGCTCGACGATGCTGTTCTGCTATTCGTCCGGTTCGGTCGTGCTCACCGCGTCGTCGACGTATCTGTTGACGTTCCTGTCCACGCCCGCGCAGGTCGGCTATTTCGGCGCGGCGGAGCGTTTCGCGACGATCGGACTCAGTCTGATGGGCCCCGCGTCGCAGGTATTTATTCCGACGATATCGCGGCAACTCGCGCACGGCGACAAGGAAGGCGCGCACGTGACGACCCGTCGTGGCGCGATGTTGCTGCTGGGCTATGGGCTGCTGGTGTTGTGCGGCGCGCTGACGCTGTCGCCTTTCGTGCTGCCTTTGATTCTCGGGCCCGCATTCGAGCCGAGCGCGCACGTGTTGCAGGTATTCGCATGGATGTTTCCGTTCGCGGCCTTCAATGAGTTCGTCGCGTTCTATGTATTCGTGCCGCGCAGGAAGGACCGGCTGCTGGCGATTGCCGGCGTTGCGTCGGGTCTCGTCAATCTCGGCTCCGCGGTGGTGCTCGCGCCTCATTTCGGCGCGATGGGCATGGCCTCCGCGCGGGTGATCGGCGAGGCGACGCTGGCAACGATCCTGCTAGGCGTGATGATCCGTCTCGAACTGATCGGTCTGCTGCCGGGCGCCGAGCGGGCACTCGAGCGGGTTCGGATCGCGTGCGGGTTTCGCGCGCAGGCGCAGGCCGGAAAGGACGATTGAGGACGATTGACGCAGTGCGCGGGTTCACCGGGGTAAGGTTGGAATGTCACAGGAGGTCGAAGTGAAAGTCGCTATTGTTCACGATTGGCTGGTGGTGTCGGCGGGTGCCGAGAAAGTACTGAAGAACATCATCGAATGCTTCCCCGATGCGGACATCTTCTCGATTGTCGATTTTCTCGAAGACCGCGAGTGCGTGAAAGGGAAGTCCGTCACCACGTCGTTCATCCAGAGGATGCCGTTCGCGCGGCGGCGCTATCGCGCCTATCTGCCGCTGATGCCGATCGCCATCGAGCAGGTCGATCTGTCCGGCTACGACCTCGTCATTTCCAGTTCGCATGCGGTCGCGAAAGGCGTGCTGACTGGGCCGAACCAGGTGCATATCAGCTACGTTCATTCGCCGATCCGCTATGCGTGGGATCTGCAGCATCAGTACCTGAGGGAATCTCATCTGGACAAGGGAATTCGTTCGGCGCTCGCGCGGGTGCTGCTTCACTACATTCGCGGCTGGGATTCGCGCTCGGCCAATGGCGTCGATCATCTGGTCGCCAATTCGCAGTTCATTGCCCGGCGCATTCGCAAGGCGTATCAGCGCGACGCGACGGTCATTTATCCGCCGGTCGATCTGGCGAACATGAAGATCGGGATGCAGAAAGAAGATTTTTACGTCACGGCGTCGCGCATGGTGCCTTACAAGCGTATCGATCTGATCGTGCAGGCCTTCTCGCAGACGCCCGAGCGCAAGCTCGTGGTAATCGGCGATGGTCCCGAGATGAAAAGGATCAGGGCCGCCGCCGGTGACAACGTGCAGATCCTCGGGCATCAGCCGTCCGACGTTCTGATCGATCATTTGCGGCGGGCCCGCGCGTTCGTGTTCGCGGCGGAGGAAGACTTCGGCATTTCCGTGGTGGAAGCGCAGGCGTGCGGCACGCCGGTTATCGCATTCGGCCGGGGCGGTGCGCTCGAATCGGTGGTGGGCCTGCCGCTCGAACGTGCCACCGGGGTATTCTTCGGCGAGCAGACGACCGGGTCACTGCTTGCGGCCGTCAATCGCTTTGAAAGCAATGCGGGCAGTTTCGACCCGCGCCAGTGCCGCAAGAATGCCGAGCGCTTTTCATCGGAGAACTTCAAGAAAGCGCTGACGAGTTTCGTCGATTCACGGCTCCCGTACGCATGCGTCGAACAGTTTTTGCCGTATCCGGCGAGCGGACCGTTACCGGTCGAGGCAGCACGTCATCTCGCCGACGTCACGCCCTGAGACGGGCGCTGGCTGACGACAGCCGCCTTGCGCGCCACGCGCGGATCGAACGTGGCCACTCTCGCCGCGAGCGGACGCGCCGCGATCAGAAGAGAGATGACCAGAGAAAGAATCAGAACATTCGACGGCGTGACCAGCCGATGTTCGGTTGCCGACATGACGAGCAGGCACACCGACGAAATCTCGACGAACCGGTAAGCCGCGAAGTTTCGTCCGCCGTCGACCAGTGCGGAAAACGCCGCGCCCTGTTTGCTCCAGTCGATCAGCTTCCAGAAGAAAGCGAGGATCAGCGACAACCCGACCACGCCGAGTTCGGCGAGGATATTCAGGTACGAGTTGTGGGCGTGGGAGTCGCTGTGTTCGATCACGACGTCGGACGGCACGCCGAGCAGATGGAAGTACGACGCGATGCTGCCGATGTGATCGTCGAATGAGCCGAAGCCGAGACCGACGATCGGGCTCTGTTCGAAATACGCGAGCGCGCGCGGCCACAGCCATTCATAGCGGATGTCCAGATTGGCGACCTTGGCGTCCTGATTGTGGATCGAGAACGTATAGCCCATGTAATCGACGGTCGGGTCGGTATGGTAGAGCGCCACCGCAATGGAGGCGACCAGCATCGCGGCGACCAGCGACGCGAGCATCCAGCGCTTGCGGCCGAAATACAGGTACGGCAGCACCGCCGCGGCGCCCAGCAGCGAGCCCCGGCTGTAGGTGGAAAAGAGCATCAGCGCATTGCAGGCGAGCAGCGCGACCATCCATTTGCTGCGTTTTTGCAGGTAGCAGGCCACGCCGAGGCAGAACAGCATCGCGAAAAAGCCGCCGGCGGCGTTGCGGGCGATGAAATAGCTGCCGAAGCTGTCGTCGGGATGGGTGAAGATGCCGAGCAGGCCGTTGTCGACGATGTAGTAAGCGTACATCGGCAGATTGACGAGCACCGCGAAGGTGAAGAATGTGCGAAGTACCTTGTTCAGATCCCACCGGTGCGCGTACAGACACCCGGCAAAAATGGGGGCATAGGAAATGAAGAAATTGCCGTCGCGGCGGTAAAAATCGAATTCGACGAGCGATTGCGGATCGTAGAGGAGCGTCGAAATAATGGCGAAAACTGTAAAAGCAGTGAGCGGCGCGATAAACGCGGGATAACGGCGGCCGAAAAAGCGCCATGAACAGAACAGCAGAGGAACAAACCCGATCGCGCTGATCGGCACCAGATTCGTGACGGTCAGAAACAGGGCGAGTAGCGAGATATAAGCCATTGCAACTCCAGAAAAGCGGATGGCGCACCGTTGAAGATCGAGCCGTGCGCTGGACGATGGCATGAATTGAAAGACGGGAAGCTCGCGCGGCTTGCGCGATGGACAACGTCGTTGTCCTGTTCCTGCATGAATGTATCGGGACGTTCATGTGAACGGTAGCACGTGTAGTGCCCGATTTCCAATCTTCCGCGCCTGTCTGCAATAGAAGTGCAAGCTCGTTCGTCTACAGCGGAAACAGGGCCGGCATGCAGAGCCAAAACCTCCGCTGTTCGCGCCACAAACACGGTAATGGAGTGGGCTCTGACTAAGATTGTTCACATGAGGCGCGACGTCGATCGAAGTAGCGAACGCCGTTGCCCATTCGCTCTTTCGTTTCTTTCGTTTATCCGGTCGTGGGTTGTCGAGCAAGACCGCTGCGATCCGGCCAGCCAGTTTCCGTACTTCCCGATCGAGCCGGAATCGTTGCCGGCGCATGCATCCTTCACTGCGAAACTGAACGGCTGGTCTGGTCCATCCGGCGAGGACGTCCGGTTATCAATCACTTGAGGCGGTATTGGCGCAATCCGCGTCGCCACGCATTTTCGCGCTGGCGCCGTTAAAGCGTTATTGGCGAGCCTGACTCAATGCGACGGAGTTGGAAATGGACAAAGTTAATGCGGCAACCGCCGCAATGGATATCGAAACCACAGGGTCGAATTCGGCCCCGGTCGATTTTCCGCCTCTCGTGCAGGTGATTCTCGCCGGTGGTTCAGGCACTCGCCTGTGGCCGGTGTCGCGAGAGCAGTTTCCGAAGCAGTTGATCGACGTGATCGGCAATCAGACGCTGCTGCAGGCCACCATGGGACGCATGGCGGGCTTTGAAGGCGCGTGGGACATTGCGGCCGATCCGGTTATCGTGTGCGGCGCGGAGCATTATTTCGCCACTTACGAACAGGCGCGCGAGATCGGCGTGAACGCGCGCATCGTGGTCGAACCCGCGCGTCGCGACACCGCGCCGGCGCTGACGCTCGCCGCGTTGAGCGCCTGCGCGGACAACGAGGACGCGATCCTGATCGCGATGCCGGCCGATCACGCGATAGCGAATCTCGAAGCGCTGCACCACGCGATCGACACGGCGGCGGCCTACGCGCACAAAGGGGCCATCGTCGCGCTGGGCGTGCCTCCTGAACGGCCCGATACGGGCTTCGGTTATATCCGTCTGGGCAGTGCGTTGCGCGACGGCGCGCGCCATATCGAGCGCTTCGTCGAGAAGCCGGCCACGGAACTCGCGGCCCAGTATGTCGGCTCGGGCAATTACTGGTGGAACAGCGGGATCTTCGTCGTGCGCGCGTCGGTGTGGCTGTCGGTCATCGAGCAGTTCCAGCCCGACATGCATGCCGCTTGCTCTCATGCGTGGCGGGACGCCAGGAAGACCGACGAATGCATGATTCCCGAAGCCAGCGAATTCCTGCGTTCGCCGTCCGACTCGATCGACTACGCGGTGATGGAGCAACTCGGCAAGCCCGGCTCGAACTTCGCCGGTGTAGTGGTGCCGCTCGAGGCGGGCTGGTCGGATCTCGGCTCGTGGGACGCGGTCTGGCAGGCGATGGAAAAGGACGAGTGCGGCAACGCGTCGAACGGACGCGTGCTGTTCGAAGGTTCGACCGCGACCTACGCCCGCTCGCAAGGCGGCCGGCTACTCGCCTGTGTCGGCACGAACAATCTGATCGTGATCGAAACCGATGACGCGGTGCTCGTCGCGGACCGCTCGCACGTGCAGGACGTGAAGACGCTGGTATCGCGCATACGCAGCGAGAAATCACCGGAGGCCGATGCGCATCGAAAGGTCCGCCGTCCGTGGGGCTTTTACGATTCCGTCGATCAGGGCGACCGCTTTCAGGTGAAGCGCATCGTCGTGATGCCGGGAGGGCGGCTGTCGTTGCAGATGCACCACCATCGCGCGGAGCACTGGGTGGTCGTAAGCGGCACGGCGCTCGTCACGCGTGGAGAAGAGCAGTTCCTGCTCGGCGAGAACGAGTCGACCTATATCCCGCTGGGGGTTCGCCATCGGCTCGAAAACCCGGGCCGGGTGCCGTTGCAGATCATCGAAGTTCAGTCCGGCGCCTATCTCGGCGAAGACGACATCGTCCGGTTCGACGACCAGTACGGACGATGCGGCTGATGCGGGTGAGTCGAACGGACACGTGTTCTGAGGAGGCTGCCATGCGATTGCTGACGGGTCTACTGGCGAGATTGTTCGACGTCGCAATGATCGTGGCGGGCGCGTTCGCGGCCTCGCAGATCCGCTTCGACGGCGGCTCGCAACGGAGTTTCTATTTCGCGTTCGTCGCCTTCGCCGCGGCGTTCGCGCTCGCGGTGTTTCCGGCGCTCGGCGTATATGAATCGTGGCGCGGCCGCTCGAAGAGGGCGCTGGCCAGTCACGTCGCGCTCGGCTGGCTCCTCGTGCAGGCCTGCGCGATGGTGCTGATGTTCTCGCTGCATCGGATCGATTTCGTCTCGCGCCTCTGGTTCGTGTACTGGACCGGCATGTCGGGTGCCGCGATGATGGCCGGCCGGATGGTCACGCACGCGTTGCTCGGCCGCATGCGCCATGCGGGGATGAACCTGCAGCAGGTCGCGGTGGCCGCGTGCGGGGATCATTGCGATGAAGTCATCCGCAAGATAGCGATGTCGCCGGCAGCCGGCTTTCGTGCGAACGCGCTGTATAGCCTGCATCCGGGCTGCAGAATCACGATGCGCTCGGCGGTGCAGGTCTTCGAGGAACACGACGCTTTCGCCCGTTACGTCAGGGAGCACAAGATCGGCGAGGTCTGGCTGGCGTTGCCGCTCACGGAAGAACGCGCGATTCTCAGGCTGGTTGCGGAGTTTCGCAACGACCTGATCAATATCCGCTTCATGCCCGACGTGCGCGCGCTTGCGCTTTTCGAAGGCAGCATGACCGATCTGCTGGGCTTGCCGACGATCAATCTCGCCGCCTCGCCGCTGCCGCCCAATGCGTTGTTGCAGAAGGAACTGTTCGATCGTCTGTTTGCGCTTGCAGCCCTGGTTGCGATCTCGCCGATCCTGCTGGGCTGTGCGATTGCGGTCAAACTGAGCTCGCCGGGGCCGGTGTTTTTCAGGCAACGCCGCAAAGGGGCCGACGGCCGCGTATTCACGATCTACAAGTTCCGCACGATGCGGTTGCACGAGCAGAAGCCCGGCGTTCTCGAACAGGCGACGCGCGGCGATCCGCGTATTACCCCGGTCGGCGCATTCCTGCGCCGGACCAGTCTCGACGAACTGCCGCAGTTTTTCAACGTGCTGCGCGGCGATATGTCGGTGGTGGGGCCGCGTCCTCACGCGCTCGAACACGACGATCTTTACCAGAACATCGTGTCCGGCTATATCCATCGCTACCGTATCAAGCCCGGCATTACCGGCTGGGCGCAAATCAACGGGTTTCGCGGCGAAACCGACCGGCTCGAAAAGATGGAAGGCCGCGTCGCGCACGATCTGTACTACCTGAGGAACTGGTCGTTCTGGCTCGACGTCAGGATCATTCTGGCGACGATCTTCAAGGGCCTTCATCATCCGAACGCGTACTGAAAATGACAATACCGAGCGTCGAAGACGTCGTGAGGCGATCCGCGAAGCGGGCCGCGCAATACAAATTTCATCTGGACCACGGTGTGCAGGCGAGAAAAGTACTGCGGCTACTCGAGGAAAAATACGGCAAGGCCGACCCGGCGAACCTGAGACTCGCGGATGCCTATGCATTCGACGTGTTCGGAGATGCGATCTACGCGCCGTGGCTGCGGGTCTATACGGCATTCAGCGGAACCTTCAAGGAAGGCTGGATTCCGGACAACTACTATGCGAGCGTCGTGGTGCCGCATATGAAGGGCTGGTACGGCAAGATATCGAGTCTCAAGCCGATGACGCGCCTGATCTTCGACGGCGACGCGTTTCCGGACGTCGCGTATTTCGCCAATGGCCTGTTCTTCACGGACAGGAGCGTCGTGGTGCCCGAGCGCGACGTGAAAGACGTCGTCTTCGAGCATGCCGAGCGCGTGGTCTTCAAGCTGGACGGCTCGCGGCAGGGCAATGGCGTCCATATCTTCGACAGAACCAGTTTCGATCACGAAATCATCAAGTCGCTCGGCAATGGCGTGATACAGAAATTCATCATTCAACATCCTCTGTTCAATGCGTTTGCGTCCAAACCGGTGGCGACACTGCGCTTTACGACCGTGGTGGACGACGCCGGCCGCATTTCGATTCGCGCGTGCTTTCTGCGTCTCGGCAGAGCGGACGACACGCATATCCTCACCGATCGCGAAGTGTGCGTGCCGGTCAGGCTCGCGACAGGCGAACTGTGCGACGAAGGCTATATGAGCGATTGGGGCGCGACAGAAGCGCATCCGGATTCGGGCGTGCGCTTTGCGGGCGTGACGATTCCCGCATTCGCGCAGTGCGTGGAGACCGTGCTCCGGCTGCACAGGAAGATTCCATTTGCACGCTGCGTGGGATGGGACGTGACCGTCGACGCGGACAACCGCGTGCAGGTGATGGAGTGGAACGGCGAACACAACGACGTGAAGTTCAGCGAGGCCACGCAAGGCCCGTGCTTTTCGGATCTGAAGTGGGAACGGCTCAGGGCCGTTCGCTGAGTTTGCGCGGCGGACAATAGACCGAAGCGGCACGCAGCAGGAGACGCGACGTGAGCGAACAGTTATGGTGCGTCCATATAGAAGGGCTGAACGACTTCATTGCGGTCGATTCCGAGGAATCGGCACGGTACGAGGCGGCCACGATCAACGCGTATATCGATAACGCCGGCAAGGACTCGCGTGCGGCGCTGATGCGCGCTGTCGCGATCGAATGGCCGTTTAGCGCGGCAGGTCACGCAAGGGCGCTCGACGACGACTGGCATGACCTGCAGCGCATGTCGCACAGGCGGCAGGGAGAACATGGCGCGAATCGTTCCGGCGGCGTGCTGGCCGACATTACGCGGCGCGTGAAGAAACTGTTGACCGTCGCGCATGCCGGCAGGGAAGACGACGCGTAAGCGACTTTCATCTCAGCGCGCGGCGCGCATATCGGGACGCTTGCGTCGGAGTGCGAGCGCGACGCCGCTCAAGGTCAAGGCCATCGCCGCGATTTCCCTGAAGCCGAGCGGTTCGCCAAGAGAAAGCGCCGCCGCGACGATACCCATGATCGGCACCAGCAGCATGCCGATCGATGCGACTTCCGGCGGCAGATGGCGCAGCGTCGCGAACCACGCCAGATAGCAGATGCCCATCGGCACCAGCGTCATATAGATCATCACCGCGCGTCCGGCGGTATCGAGCGCGTGAAAGTCCGGATGTTCGATCAGCAGTCCGACGATGGCCATCGGCACGCAGCCGATGCCGACTTGCCATGCGACGAGCGTGAGCGGCGGCACGGGAATCGGCGTGCGGGTGACGACGGTGCCGAGCGCGAACAGCACGGCGGCGAGCAGCGCGAACAGAATGCCGGCGAGCTTGCCGCTGTCGAACGCGAAGCCCTGGCCGCCGAGCAGCACGACGACGCCCGCGAGTCCCAGCGCGAGCGAGATGAAGCCTTCGGCGGATGGCCGCCGCGACAGAACCGGCCACGCGAGCAGCATCGCCCAGATCGGCATCGTATAGACGAGCAGCGCGCCTTCGCTGACGCTCAGCCATTTCATCGACAGCGTCGAGAAACCCATCCACGCGAATACGTTGGTGCTGGCCGCGAGCAGCACGCGTGGCAGCAACTGACGGGGGATCACGATGCGCTCGCCCGAACAGCGCGCGATCACGATGAGCAGCAGCGACGCGACGATACCGGCGACGCCGCGCGAGAACAGTGGAGGCCACTCGCGCAGCAGGATTTTCATCGCGGGCCAGTTCAGGGCCCAGCCGATTGCGGTCACGAGCAGAAAAAACACCCCGGCCCAGCGCGTGGACTTCATTGGAATTGTGTCGACGGTTGCAAGGCCGTCATGTTACCGCGCGCGGCGCTTTTCTTACTGTTCTTTCAACACGGGCGTTCGTTGCATGTTCAACCACGGGCGCTATTCAGGAAGGGGGATGTCCTCGATCAATTCCGGATCGAGCGCGCGAATCCTGCGATCGACGAAGTATCCGCCGCCTTCGACATAGCGCAGATAAAGACGCCCGCACGACGAGCATTGCCAGACGCCGCAGCGGTTGTACGGGAAATAGCGCGGAGCGACAGGCGCGTGCGCGGACCAGTAGGTCGTCTTATTGGGGAGATACTCGCTGAACGTCGGTTCGGGGTCGTCTTCCGGCATCAGCGTGCCGATTTCCTCGAACAGCGTTTCGTCGAGCGAGAGCGGCTGCGATTGCCAGCCGTCGAGCGGGGTGCGTGTGCATTCGCAAGGTGCGGTGGCGCGCCGTTGCGCCGCGCGCGCGAGTTCGAGCAGGGTTGCAGCGTTCAGATGTTGCGCCATGTGGCTGATAGCAGGTGTGATAGCAGGTGATTCACGATCCGTTCATCATCCGGTCCCGTTGCGTGGCGACCCATGCGCGATCGAACGTGCCGTTCGCAATCGACGCAAGCGCGGCCGCTTCCTTCGCCTGCTGCCGCCGCGCGCCTTCGATGACCGCGTCGACGTCGGCGGGCGGGATTGCCAGCACACCGTCCTCGTCGCCGACGATGATATCGCCCGGATGCACGACCATGCCACCCACCGTGACCGGCACGTTGATTTCGCCCGGACCGTTCTTGTAGGGCCCGCGATGCGTGACGCCGCGTGCATACACCGGAAAATCGCGTTCGCGCAGCGCGCCGACGTCGCGGATCGCGCCGTCGATCACGAGGCCCTGTACGCCGAGGCTTTCCGCGAACGTCGCCATGATCTCGCCCATCAGCGCCTGCGTGAGATCGCCGGCGCCGTCGATCACGAGTACGTCGCCGGGCCGGCAGAATTCGAACGCGCGATGAATCGCGAGATTGTCGCCGGGTCGCGTATGGATCGTCAACGCGGTGCCGGCCATCGGCTTTGGCCGATGAAACGGCCGCAGGCCGACTGTGCCGCTCGCGCGCGCCATGTTGTCGCTGAGCAGCGACACCGCGAGTTCGCGTAACGCTTCGAGCGTGGCCGCGCTGGCCTGTGGCGCGCACTCGTATTCACGCCATCCCAGTGGATTCATGCGGTTGCTCCCCGTGCGGTGAAGTGCCGATCGGCTTGCCGGTCGAGTTGACGCGACAGCCGCGCATAGACACTGCGCGCGTTGTCTTCGTAGATGCATTGCCGGTCCGCGTCGCTGAGCCATTCGATGGCGTCGATATAGCGGCGCGTGTCGTCGTAGTAGTGACCGGTGCGCGGATCGATGCCTTGCACCGCGCCGATCGTTTCCGACGCGAACAGGATGTTCTCGACCGGAATGACTTTCGCGAGCAGTTCCGCGCCGGGCTGGTGATACACGCAGGTATCGAAGAACACGTTTTTCAGCAGATGTTCTTCGAGCAGCGGCCGCTTCATGTCCTGCGCGAGTCCGCGATAACGCCCCCAGTGATACGGCACCGCGCCACCGCCGTGCGGAATGATGAAGCGCAGCGTCGGGAAGTCCGCGAACAGATCTCCTTGCAATAACTGCATGAATGCCGACGTATCGCCGTTGAGGTAATGCGCGCCGGTCGCATGGAAATTCGGATTGCACGACGACGACACGTGGATCATCGCGGGCACGTCGAGGTCCACCATCGCCTCATAGAGCGGATACCAGCTGCGATCCGTGAGCGGCTGGCCGCTCCAGTGACCGCCGGACGGATCGGGATTCAGATTGCAGCCGACGAAGCCGAGTTCTTCGACGCAGCGCCGCAATTCGCCGATGCAGTTGGCGGCCGGTACGCCCGGCGCCTGCGGCAATTGACACACGCCGACGAAATTGCGCGGAAACATTTCGCACACCCGATGCACGAGGTCGTTGCATGCGCTCGACCAGTGCGCGTTCGCGTCGGCGGTGGCGAGGTGGTGGCCCATGCCGGCCGCGCGCGGCGAGAAGATCGTCAGGTCGGTGCCGCGTTCCTGTTGTACCCGCAACTGGCCGTTTTCGATGCTTGCGCGAATCTCGTCGTCGCCGATAACAGGGCGCGGCGGCGGCGCGACACCGTCTTTCAGCGCGGCGATCTGCTGCTTGCGCCACGCTTCGTGCTGCGGCGGAGAGGTCGTGTAATGACCGTGGCAATCGATAATCATCTATGCAATGTTCCTCTGCGGTTGCGTTCGTTACGTTCGCTTCGACCGAAGCTTCAGGTTCGCGGCGCGGCATCGCCGGTTGCGAGCGGCGCGAGTTCGTCTTCGGCGGGCGTGACGCGCATCACGAGCGCGATGATCGTCGCGACGACGAGAAACGCGGCGATCGTCAGCAACGCGAGCTTGAAGTTGCCGGTCGCGTTACGCACGAGTCCGATGCTCCACGGCCCGACGAGGCCGCCGAACTGCGCGATCGTGTTGATCAGCGCGATCGTCGCGGCGCCCGCCGCGCCGGTTCTGAACGACGACGCGAGACTCCAGAACAGTGGATTGCCCGCGTAGATGAACAGGCCGGTCACGCACAGCAGCGCATACGCGATCACGGGATTCGGCGCATACGCGCTGCCGGCAATCGCGAGCGCGCTCATGCCGTACACGAACGCGAGGTGTTTCTTGCGGTCGCCGGTGCGATCGGAACTGCGGCTGATCAGGAACGTGCCCAGGACACCGAGCAGCGGCGGCGCCGCCGACAGAAAACCGACTTCGATATTGCTCAACTCGCCGAGACTCTTGACGATCTGCGGCAGCCACAGGAACAGCCCGTAAATGCCGACCAGCGCGCAGCCGAACAGACAGGCGAGGCTCCAGACGCGGACGTCGCCCGCCACGCGCAGCAGCGGAAAATGCCGGTTGCCGCCGACCGCCTCGCGCTCGGCGGCGAGCGTCGACTCGAGCCAGTTCTTTTCCGCGCTCGACAGCCAGTCCGCGTCGGCGGGACGTTCGGTCAGGATGCGCAATGTGAGCAGACCCAGCAGCATCGCGGGCAGGCCTTCGAGAATGAACATCCATTGCCAGCCCGCGAGACCCAGAATGCCGTTCGCGTAAGTCATCAGCATGGTCGAAATGGGACCGCCCAGCACCGCGGAAAACGAACCCGCGATGATATAGCCGCCGACCGCGCGCGCCCGGTAGCGCACCGGAAACCATTTGGTGAGATACACCGCGATGCCGGGCAGAAAGCCCGCTTCCATTACGCCGAGCAGAAAGCGCAGCACGTAGAAGCTGGTGTCGTTGAACACGAAGGCGGTGGCCGCGGCCACCGCGCCCCACGTCAGCAGAATGCGCGCGATCCAGATACGCGCGCCGACGCGATGCAGGATCAGATTGCTCGGCACTTCGAGGAGCATGTAGCCGACGAAAAAGATACTGCCCGCGAACCCGAACACGGCCGGGCTGAAGCCCAGCTCCTTGTTCATGTCCAATGCGGCGAAGCCGATATTGATCCGGTCGAGATAGTTGACGAACATCATCGCAAAGAGCATGGGCATCAGGCGCCCGTACACCTTGCGCATCGTTGCGGCTTCATCGAATGCGGTCATGCTGTCTCCTGCCATGCGGCGGCGACCGTGGCCGCCGTTGCGTTTTGTCGTAGATGCGCCTTCAATGGCGTACCGCCCATGATAGAAACGCACGGACCAGGAGTCCAAGACCGCTTGCTTATGCTTGTATAGGTTTTTGCTTATAGTGCGGGATCCCCGAGCGGCGGCGGCAGGCAGCCGAGAAAAGCGCGCAGATGGGGTGACATGTCGTCGGTGCGGAAGGTGGCCGCGAGCGTCGAGCGGTGCGACGAACCCGGTCCCGACAGATGGCGGAACACGACGTCGGTGCGTCCATGTCGCGCGACCGATTCGCCGACGACCGTCACGCCGAGGCCTGCCGCCACGAGCGCGATGGCTGTCTGGATTTCGTAAGCTTCGTGCGCGATGAGCGGCGTCACGCCGGCATCGCGATAGAGCGACTGCACCGAGCGCTTGAATTGCGCGTTCTGATGCTTCGGATAAAGGATCAACGGCGTATCGGCGAGATCGGCGATACGCACGGTTTTGCGCGCGGCGAGCGGATGGCCTGCTTCCAGCGCGACCACGACCCGCTCGCGCAGCAGCGTGAACGACGTGCAGCCTTCCACGGTCAGCGGTTGACGGCCGATGCCGATATGAATGCGCAGGTCGCGCAACGCATCGGTCTGCTCCTCGGTGAGCATTTCGAAGAGCTTGAGCTCGACCTGCGGATACGCCCTGTGGAATTTCTTCAGCGCGGGCGGCAGCACGCTGTACATCGACGAACGCGTGAAGCCGATGCTCAGCCAGCCGCGCCGGCCGATGCCGATTTCCTGCGCGGCGAGCGTCATCTGCTCCAGCGAGCCGAGGATCTGACGGGCCTCGGTGCACAGATAATGTCCCGCCTCGGTCAGCATCAGCGGCCGCCGCGCGCGATCGACCAGTTGCGTGCCGAGCCGTTCCTCGAGCGAGCGGATCTGCTGGCTCAACGCGGGTTGCGCGATATGCAGCCGTTCGGCGGCGCGGCTGAAATTGAGTTCCTCCGCGAGAATCACGAAGCATTGAAGGGCTCTGAGATTCATGTCGGTATTCCTGGTGAACGGCAACGATAGCCGGAAGCATAGCCGCGCGATCGCGCGCAGCGATAACCACGAGTGATCGGAGTATCGAAACTATTCATTGGTCAATTATCGCCTCGGTCCAGATAATGTCCGCTCAAAACCGGGCGCCGGGCCCGCACGAGCCGGCTAGCGGCATCAGCCGGCCTGCGGCCCGAGTCATACGGGCAACGCGGCGCCCATCCGGAGGAGACGATGTTTCATCGACCCAGAGTCAGCCGGACGATTCTCGCGCTCATGTGCGCGATGTCGTTCATCATGTATCTCGATCGCGTCAACCTGTCGGCCGCGGCGGGGCTGATCCGCGACGATCTGCATCTCACCAACACCAACGTGGGTCTCGTGTTCGCGGCATTCGCGTATACGTACACGATCTGCCAGGTGATCGGCGGCTGGGTCAGCGACCGCTTCGGCGCGAAGCTCACGCTCGTCACCTGCGCGAGCATCTGGATCGTCGCGACGGTCGCCACCGGTCTGGCGGGCGGCATCGTGTCGCTGTTCTGCGCGCGCATGCTGCTCGGCATCGGCGAAGGGGCGGCGCTGCCGGCCCAGGCGAGAGCGTTGACCAACTGGTTTCCGTCCAGCAGGCGCGGCTTCGTGCAAGGCCTGACGCATTCGTTCTCGCGCCTGGGCAATGCGATCACGCCGCCGTTCGTCGCGTTGCTGGTCGCGTATTCGTCGTGGCGCGCGTCGTTTCTCGTGGTCGGCGCGCTGACCTTTGCGTGGGTGGTGGTTTACGCGTGGTATTTCACCGACGATCCGCGCAAGCATCGCCATATGACCGCGCGGGAAGAACCGGAATTGCCGCCGGCCGGCAAGGTGGTGGTCGAGAAGACGCACGAGCCGACGCCGTGGCGGCGTCTGCTCAAACGCATCGCGCCGACCATGCTGGTGTACTTCTGCTATGGATGGACCGGCTGGTTGTTCTTCACCTGGTTGCCGACGTTCTTCATGCATGGCCGCGGCCTCGATCTGAAAAGCTCCGCGATGTTTTCGGCCGGCGTGTTCCTGTCCGGCGTGGTCGGCAATACGGCGGGCGGCGTGATCAGCGACCGCGTGCTCAAGCGCACCCGCAACGTGGTCGCGGCGCGGCGCAACGTGATCATCGGCGCGTTCCTCGGCGCGCTGGTGTTCCTCGCGCCGGTGATGGTGGTGAAGTCGCTGCCGCTGATGGCCGGCTGCATGAGCCTGTCGTTCTTCTTCCTCGAAATGACGATCGGCCCGATCTGGGCCGTGCCGATGGACATCACGCCGAAACACGTCGGCGTGGCGAGCGGGCTCGTGAACGCGGGCTCGGCGGTGGCGGGCATTTTCACGCCGATCGTGTTCGGCCTCGTGGTGGACCACACGGGGAGCTGGACGCTGCCGTTCGCCGGGTCGCTCGGGCTGCTGGCGGTGGGCATCGTCGCGACCTTCTTCATGCGGCCGGATGTGCCGCTCGACGCGGCGGCATCGGCCGATGCCGCGAACGGCGGCGAGCTCGAACTGGTGGAGCAGCGTTCGGGGCGTTGAGCGGCTCACCCCGCGCGAATCGAGTCGATCACCAGTTGCGTGGCCGGCGTGATGCGCCGGTTCTTGCGCAGAATCAGACCGTATGGCGCGAGCCGTCCGCGCAACGGCGTGGCGACCGTAGCGATCGCGTTGAGCGCGACGTAGTACTGCGCGACCGAACTCGGCAGCACCGCGAGCATGTCCGAGTCGCGCAGCAATGACAACGTGGTCAGGATCGACGATGTCTCGACCGTGCTGACCGGCGGCGCGACCCGCGACTCGCGGAAGGTCTGGTCGATGACCTGGCGCATCGGACTCGGATGCGGCTGGATGATCCACGGGTATTGCGCGAGGTCCGCGAGCTTCGGCCGCGTGTTCACCCGCGCGGCCGGATGGTCCGGCCGCACGACGATCGACAGCGCCTCTTCCGCCAGGGTTTCGAAGCTCAGATCGAGCGCCGGAAAGCCATCCGGTATCCGGCCGATCACGATATCCAGCTGGTCCTGCTGCAACGCCTGCACCAGCACGTCGCTGGTGTCGATCGTCACCGTCATCTGCAAACGCGGGTGCGCTTCTTTCAGCTTCACGATGGTATGGGTCAGCAATTCGGGCGACGGCGCCATCACCGCGCCGATGCGCACCTTGCCGATGGCGCCGGCCTCGATGCCGGCCAGTTCCTCGCGCAGCTCGTCGAGATCTTCGAACACCACGCGCGCATAGCGCATCACCGCTTCGCCGAACACGGTCGGCTCCATCCCGCGCGCGTGCCGCACGAACAGCGATACGCCGATCGTGTCTTCGAGTTCCTGCAAGGCTTTGGTGGCGGCGGGCTGGGTCATCGCGAGATCGTCGGCGGCGCGCCGCAACGATTCGGTTTCGGAAAGCGCGACCATCAGTTGCAGATGGCGCAGGCGCAGACGTTTGCGAATGGTGGAAGCGGGCGCGATCATTTGAGCGATAACTCCAGGGAATCAGCTGATTCGATTTATTCAGTGGTCAGTTATTGGATAGTTTCGCACACTAGCGGCTATCGAACGACCCGCGAACCGGCTTTCCGGTTGGGTCGATGACAAAAACCCAGGAGACGAAGCAATGACGATCACCGCCGGTGCGGCGCTCGACAGCGCGATTGCGAAAGCGCGCGCGAGGCTGTTGCCCTTTCTCGTGCTGATGTATGTGCTGGCCTTCATCGACCGCGCTAACGTCGGCTTTGCGAAGAACGTGCTGCAAGCCGACACCGGCCTGAGCGACGCGGCGTTCGCATTCGGCGCGGGGATCTTCTTCGTCGGCTATGCGGTGTTCGAGGTGCCGAGCAATCTGTTGATGTACCGCTTCGGCGCGCGCGTCTGGATGAGCCGCATCATGGTGACGTGGGGCATCGTGTCCGCATGCACCGCGCTGGTCCACGACGCAACCAGCTTCTACGTGCTGCGCACGCTGCTCGGCATCGCGGAAGCGGGCTTCTTTCCCGGCATCATTCTGTTTCTGTCCAACTGGTTTCCCGCCAGAACCCGCTCGCAGACGATGGGCGTGTTCTATTTCGGCTTTCCGCTCGCGCTGCTGCTCGGCAGTCCGGTCTCGGGTCTGCTGCTCGATGCGGGCAACCCGTTCGGCATGCACCCGTGGCAATGGCTGTTCGTGGTCGAAGGGCTCGCGGCGTCGGTGGTGGGTGCCGTCGCGTACTTCTATCTGACCGACCGGCCCGCCAAAGCGGCCTGGCTCGATGCCGCGCAGCGCGACGCGTTGGATCGCGCGTTGCGCGACGAAGACGCGCGCAAGCTCGCGCATGGTCCGGCTTCGGTGCTCGCGGCGTTGCGCGATGCGCGCGTGCTGTTCTGCGCGCTCATCTACTTCGCGGTTCAAATGAGCGTCTACGGCGTGGTGTTCTATCTGCCGACGCGCATCGCCGGACTCATGGGCGGCCATGTCGGCACGAAGGTGGGTCTGCTGACCGCGATTCCGTGGATCGCGGCGATCGTCGGCACCTTCTGCGTGACTCGCGTGGCGGACCGTCACGGCCATCACCGGACATGGGCGGCGGCGATGCTCGTGCTCGCCGCGCTCGGCATTGCCGCGTCGGCGCTCACCTCGTCCGTCGCGCTGGCGCTCGCGGCGTTCTGTGTCGCCGGGATCGGCTTCGTGGCCGTGCAGCCCTTGTTCTGGACGCTGCCGACCGGTTATCTCGGCGGCGCCGCGGCCGCCGGCGGCATCGCGCTGATCAATTCGATCGGCAATCTCGGCGGCTTCGTCGCGCCCAATCTGAAGGGGCTCGCCGAACACCTGACCGGTTTGCCGCAAGCGGGGATGCTGTCGCTGTCGGCCGTCGGTCTGATCGGCGCGGTATTGCTGCTCACGTTCCGGCGCGCGCCCCATACGGGCGCCACGGTTGCCAATCGTTCCGTACCGCTCGGCGAACGCCCGGGCCGTTAACTCCTCTGTTGCAAGGAATCATCGACCATGAAAATCAGGCATATCCGCACGCGTGTCTTTGAATGGAAAGGCAAGGTCGTACCGCCGCAATCGCACTTCTGCACCAACGCGGTGGACATCCTCTACGAGCGCGGCGACGCAATGGGCTCGTTCCGTTTCCACGGCTGGCTGGTGGTGGAAATCGAATGCGACGACGGCACCGTCGGCATCGGCAACTGCGCGCTCGCGCCGCGCGTCGCCAAGCAGATCATCGACGACTACCTCGCGCCGATCGCCATCGGCGAAGATCCGTTCGATAACGAGTACATCTGGCAGAAGATGTATCGCCGCACGCTCGCCTGGGGCCGCAAGGGCATCGGCATGGCGGCGATCTCCGCGATCGACATCGCGTTGTGGGACATCATGGGCAAGGCGGTGAACAAGCCCGTGTTCAAGCTGCTCGGCGGACGCACGAAAGAGAAGATCTGGTGCTATGCGTCGAAGCTCTACAACAACGACGATCGCGACGCGTTCCTCGCGGAAGCGCAGGGCTATCTCGACCAGGGCTTCACCGCGATGAAGATGCGCTTCGGCTACGGTCCGAAAGACGGCCCGCGGGGGATGGCGAAAAACCTCGAACAGGTTCGCCTGCTGCGCGAACTGGTCGGCGACGAGGTCGACATCATGCTCGAATGCTACATGGGCTGGACGCTCGAATACGCGCGCCGGATGCTGCCGCGTCTCGCCGAATTCAATCCGCGCTGGCTGGAGGAGCCGGTGATCGGCGACGACGTGGAGGGCTATCAGGAACTGAAGAAGATGAACGTCCTGCCGATTTCGGGCGGCGAGCACGAATTCACCGTGTACGGCTTCAAGGACCTGCTCGAACGCCGCGCGCTCGACGTGATCCAGTACGACACCAACCGCGTGGGCGGCATCACGGCGGCGCGCAAGATCAATGCGATGGCCGAAGCGTGGTCGGTGCCGGTGATTCCGCACGCGGGGCAGATGCACAACTATCACCTGACGATGGCCTCGACCGCGAGTCCGATGTCGGAGTTCTTCCCGGTGTTCGACGTGGAAGTGGGCAACGAGCTTTTCTATTACATCTTCGACGGCGAGCCGCAGCCGGAGAACGGCTATCTGCAACTCTCCGACGACACGCCCGGCCTCGGCATCACGCTGAGCGACAGGCATCTCGCCGATTTCAACATCATCGAATAAGACCCGCCGGCGCCCATCCACGCCAGCATCGGCAGGAGACAGTCATGCAGACGCAGACCGAAGCACGCGAGCCGCCGCGCAATGGGGCGCTCGCTCCCGAGGGTGCCGAGAGTGCCGGGAAGGCGAGCAGCGTGCGCTGGCGCATCTTCGGCGTGGTGTTTCTGATCACGCTGATCAACCTGGTCGACCGGATCTCGCTGTCGATTGCGATGCCGACCATCGCGCGCGAGTTTGCGCTGTCGCCCGCGATGCAGGGGCTCGTTCTGAGCAGCTTCTTCTGGTCGTATGCGCTGCTGCAGATTCCCGGCGGCTGGTTGATCGACCGCTTCGGGCCGCGCCGCGTGGTGGCGGGCGCGACCTTGCTGTGGGGTATGTTCCAGACCTTGCTGGGGGTCGCGTCGGGCGGTCTTTCGATGCTGCTGCTGCGGGTGGGCCTCGGCGGCGCGGAAGCGCCGCTCTTTCCGGCCGGCAGCAAGCTCAACGCATTGTGGCTGTCGCGGCATGAGCGGGCGCGCGGCGCGGTGTTGATGGATGCGGGCTCGCCGCTCGGCGCGGCGCTCGGCGGCCTTGCGATCTCGAACCTGATCCTCGCGTTCGGCTCGTGGCGCATGGCCTTCATCGTGGCAGGGTTGACGACGATTGCCTGCGGCTGGCTCGCCTGGCATTATCTGCGCGACGACCCCGCGCGGCATCCGGGCGTGAACGAGGCGGAGCTGCGGCATATCCGCGGGAGCGGCGCGCCGTCGGCGGGCGCGGCGCCGCATGACGGCAGCGGCGCGAAGCTGCCGCTGTACTCGACACTCGCGATGTGCATCGGCCGCATGAGCTGGGCGATGATCTTCTTCGGCCTGCTCACGTGGGGGCCGAGCTATCTGACGCAGGCCCGCGGTTTGAGCTTGCAGCAGATCGGCACGTCGACGTTCTTCATCTTTCTGTGCGGCACGCTCGGTTCGCTGACAGGCGGCTTTCTGTGCGATGCGTTGTGTCATCGCGGCGGCTCGCGCGGCAAGATCGTGAAGGGGATGATCCTCGTGTCCGGGCTCGTGACGCTCGTCGTGCTGGCCGCGTTGCCGGCAATCTCGTCGGCTCTCGAGGCCGTGGCCGTACTGTGTGTCGCGGCGTTCTTCCTGATGTGGGGAAGCCTCTACTGGAGCCTGCCGTCCCTGCTCGCCGCGCCGCGGCGGGTCGGTCTGCTGGGCGCGCTGATGAATTGCGCGGGCAGCATCGGCGGCATTTCCATTCCACTGATTACGGGCCTGGTGCTGCAACGCACGGGTTCGTTTGACGTGGTGCTGCATTTTTACAGCGCGTGTGCGCTGGTTTATATCATCGGCTCGATCGCGATCGATCTGCGCCGTACCTTTTGAATTCGCATTGCCCGACCCGGGAAACAGGATGAGCGACATGAAACCACGCATTGCAGTGCTGCTCGGCGACCCCGCCGGCATCGGTCCCGAACTGATTGCGCGCCTGCTCGCGCAGGCCGACAACCGCGCGCGCGCCGAGCTTCTGATCATCGGCGACCGGCGCGAACTGGAGACCGGCATGCAGATCGCAGGTCAGCGCTTCGAGTACGCCGTGGTCGACAACGCGGACGCCGCGTTCCGGCAAGCGGGCGTGCCTTCGCTGATCGATTTCCGCCTGCCCGACGACGAACCGTACGAACGCGCGAGATCCACCGAACGCGGCGGCCGCTACAGCCTCGAAGCATTCAAGGAAGCGCTGGCGCTCACGCAGCGCAATGTCACGCAGGGCATGCTGTTTGCGCCGGTCAACAAGACCTCGCTGCATATGGCCGGCATGAATACCGGCGACGAGATGGAATGGTTCGCCCGTCAACTGGGTTACACCGGCAGCTTCTGCGAATTCAACGTGCTCGACGAACTGTGGACCTCGCGTGTCACGTCGCATATGGCGTTGAAGGACGTCAGCGCGAAGCTCTCGGAGTCGCGCATCGTCGGTGCGGTGCAACTGATTCATGACGGCCTGAAGCGCGCGGGCAACCCGGCGCCGCGCATCGCGGTGTGCGGCTTCAATCCGCACAACGGCGACAATGGCGCGTTCGGACGCGAGGAGATCGACGTGATCGCGCCCGCCGTCGAGGCGGCGCGCAAGCTCGGCTACGACGCGCAGGGACCGTTCCCCGCGGACACGATCTTCGTGCGTGCGCGCGACCAGAAGGCATTCGACGGCGTGGTCACGATGTATCACGATCAAGGCCAGATTGCGATGAAGCTGATGGGTTTCTGGCGCGGCGTCACCGTGCACGGCGGCTTGCCGATTCCGATCGCGACGCCCGCGCACGGCACCGCTTTCGACATTCACGGCCGTGGCAAAGCCGACGTCGGCGCGACGCAGAAGGCGTTCGACATCGTCACGCGCATGGCGCTGGACCGCCTGGGCTGAACGCATGACGAGCGCCATCGACGCGATGCGCGAACGCTTTCTCGCCAGCGGCGACGACGCCGATCTGCCGATCGTCGACGCGCATCATCACTTCTGGGACCTGAAGCGCAACTATCATCCGTGGCTGTGCGACCGGCCGCGCATTGCGTTCCGCTATGGCGACTACGAAGCCATCTGCCGCGACTTCCTGCCGGACGATTACTTCGCGCTCGCGGCGCCGCACAAGGTGGTCGGCACCGTGATGATGGAAGGCGAGTGGGACCCGCGCGATCCCGCCGGCGAAGCAGGTTGGGCCACCGCGTTGCACGCTCGCTGCGGTTTTCCGAATGCGGTGGTCGGGCAGATCTGGCTCGATCGCGACGACGTCGCGCACGTATTGCACGCGTTCCGCTCGATGCCGCTCGTGCGCAGCGTGCGCCACAAGCCGAAGGCGGTGGCGCGCGAAGCCCATACGTCTTCGTTCGCGGCGCCGGGCTCGATGCGGTGCGAGCGCTGGCGCGACGGTTACGCATTGCTCGCGCGGACGGATCTGATGTTCGAGTTGCAGACGCCGTGGTGGCATTTCGTCGAAGCCGCCGAACTGGCGCGCGACTTCCCCGGCGTCACGATGATCGTCAACCATACCGGCCTGCCCGCCGATCGCAGCGACGAAGCGTTGCGCGGCTGGCGCGACGCGCTGACGATGCTGGCGGAGCAGCCCAACGTGCACCTGAAAATTTCGGGGCTCGGCGAACCGGGCGTACGCTGGAGCGTCGAGCGCAACGGGCCGGTGGTGCGCGACGCGCTGGCCGCATTCGGTGTCGGGCGCTGCATGTTCGCGAGCAACTTCCCGGTGGACAGCGTGGTCGTGTCGCTCGACGCACTGTTCGCGGGCTTCAAGCAGATGGTCGCGCAACGCACGCCGCGCGAGCGGCTCGCGCTCTTTCATGACAATGCGGTGGCGCTCTATCGTTTGTGCTTGTCAGTGTGACGTGACGGATGAAGCGCGTGCTTCACCGCCCGCGGCGCGGTCCTGTCGACGCACGCACCACCAGCTCGGGCGGCGGCCCGAGCACCATTGACGGCTGCTGCCGTGGCGCCTGAATCAGGTGGATCAGACTTTCAATCGACAACTCCGCGACCGCGGCGGTCTGGATCGCCACCGTCGTGAGGGCGGGGTGCACCTGATGCGCGAGTTGAATATCGGTGATGCCGATCACCGATACGTCGTCGGGCACCGGGCGCCCGAGCGTGATCAGCGCCTGCGCGGCGCCGATCGCGAGCAGGTCGTTGGTCGCGAAGATCGCGCTCAATTGCGGCCGGTTCGCCATCAACTGCATGCAGGCGGCGTAGCCGGCGTCGATCGAATCGCGAATCTGCAGCACCGCGGCGGCGTCGGCTTCGATGCCGGCCGCGCGCATCGCCGCGCGAAAGCCGTTCGAGCGCGCATCCTGCAAGCCGCCGCAGCCGTCGCCGATCAGCAGGCCGATCTCGCGATGGCCGAGTTCGAGCAGATGCTGCGCGGCCAACTCGCCCGCGCGCGCGAAATCCACCGCGATACACGGCAGCGCGGGCGGCGCTTCGGGATGCTCCCACATCGCCAGCAGGATCGGCGCGCTGTGCGTGGCCGACGCGCACAGGTCGTTGATCGTGATGTCGGTGTTCATCACCAGCACGCCGTCGGCGAGCGTGCCGGCAATCTGGTTCAGATACGCGCGGCCGATCTCGGCGTCGTCGTCGGTATTGCAGACCATCAGGAAGTAGCCGCGCTTGCGCGCCGCGCGCTCGGCCGCGAGCACGAACTCCGGGTAGAACGGGTTCGAGATGTTCGACAGCATCAGCGCGAGCGTCGACGAGCGGCCTTCAGCCAGCGCGCGGGCGTTGAGATTGGGCCGGTAGCCGAGATCGGCGATCGCCTTCAGCACGCGCTCGGCGGTTTCCGGGCGGACTTTCTCGCGATTGCGCAGCACGTTGGAGACGGTGGCGGCGGTAACCTGCGCGCGCTTCGCGACTTCGGATAGCGTGACCATGTTCGTTTATCCCATATTTAGGGAATGCAATTCAAATGTTGCAGACGATCCGCGACATTGCTAAGTTTCTGGAAAACATCAAGGAGACACCCGCCATGACTTTTCCTGTCGAACTCGAATTTAAGCGATTAAATGCCGGCCGCACAAGGGTCGCCCGTTTATTTTTCACGAAAATTTAAGCGGTTAAATCAACGTGGAGACAGCATGGCGACGATTCGTTTGACCGATGTGCAGAAGGCCTACGGCGACCATCCGCCGGTGATCCGGCGCGTGAATCTGGAGATTGCGCAGCACGAGTTCTGCGTGTTTCTCGGCCCCTCGGGCTGCGGCAAGTCGACGTTGCTGCGCATGATCGCGGGCCTCGAAGATTTGAGCGAAGGCGAACTGCATATCGGCGGCCGGCGGGTCGACGACGTGCCCGCCGCCGAGCGCGGCGTCGCGATGGTGTTCCAGAGCTACGCGCTGTTTCCGCACATGACCGTGTTCGACAACATGGCGTTCGGGTTGAAACTCGCGAAGCAGCCGAAGGACGTGATCGAGCGCAAGGTGAGGGAAGCCGCGCGGATCCTGCAACTCGAGAGCCTGCTCGAGCGTTATCCGAAGGCGTTGTCGGGCGGCCAGCGGCAGCGCGTCGCGATTGGCCGGGCGATCGTGCGCGAGCCGGGCGTCTTTCTGTTCGACGAGCCGCTGTCGAATCTCGACGCCGCGTTGCGCGGCCAGACGCGGGTCGAGATCGCGCGTCTGCATCGGCGCTTTGCGGATGCGAGTGTCGTCTACGTGACGCACGATCAGGTCGAAGCGATGACGCTCGCCGACCGCATCGTGCTGCTGCATGCGGGCGCGGATGCCGAATGCTCCGGCAGCATTGCGCAAACCGGTGCGCCGCTCGAGCTGTATCACCATCCGAAGTCGCGCTTCGTCGCGGGCTTCATCGGCTCGCCGCGCATGAATTTCATCGATGCGACCGTCGACTCGGTCGAGCCTGGCCGCGTGACGGTGGCACTTGCAGCGAGTGCGCAGAGCAGTAGCGAAAGGCTCGTCGCTCATGTGGACGGCCAGCGCCTGCAACGCGGCCAGCGCGTCACGCTCGGCGTGCGTCCCGAACATCTGCGGCTCGACGGCGACGGGCAGTCCGTTCAGTGCGCGATCGTGCTGTCGGAAAGGCTCGGCGAGCACAGCTACATCCACGCGGATTACGCGGGCGGCACGCTGATCGCGAAGGCGCCCGGCGATACGCCGTTCGGCGCGGGCGAGCGCATTCGCGTTCACGTTCCGCCGGCCGCGTGCCATCTGTTCGACGAACAGGGACTCGCATTGCGGCGCGGCACGTTCGAACCCGAACGCGCGGCCGCCTGATCGATCGTCACGGACGGCCCCGTGGATGCCGGGTCCGTCATAGCGAATTCCGCCACAGAGCGGGTTACATCGCCGGCCACGCTGCGTAGCCGGTCAACAAGGTAGACAAGGAGACACAGAATGATTGCTCTTCGCCTTCGCCGTCTTGCTCGGGTGTCGATCGCCGCCGCGCTGGTGGCCGGCGCGTTCGGCAGCGCCGCGGTCGACGCGGCCACGCTGAACGTCAATGTATCGGCGCGCGGTAATCAGCGCTCGACCTGGCAGGATGCGTTCGACCAGTTCAAGAAAGCCAATCCCGACGTCGATCTGAAAGTCACGTACATCACCGAGGAAGCGTACAAGGTGCAGATGGGCGGCTGGCTCGCCACCGATCCGCCCGACGTCGTGTCGTGGCATGACGGCGAACGGATGGCCTATTACGCGCAACGCGGACTGCTGGAAGATCTGAGCCCGGACTGGGCGAAGAACAACTGGTCGCAGCAGTACGCATCGGTCAAGGAAGCATCGACCTACAAGGGCAAGCAGTACGCGGCGCCGCTCGGTTACGACGCCTACGGTTTTTTCTATCGAAAGGATCTGTTCGAGAAGGCGGGTATCAAAAGCGAGCCGAAAACGTGGGAAGAATTTATCGACGCGACGAACAGGCTGAAGGCGATCGGCGTCGCGCCGATCGCGGTGCCCGCGCGCGATAGCTGGACACTCGCCGCATGGTTCGACTACCTCGATCTGCGCATCAACGGCAACGAGTTCCATCAGAAGCTGATGGCCGGCGAAATCCCGTACACCGATCCGCGCGTAAAGAAGGTTTACACGACGTGGAAAACGCTGCTCGACAATCACGCGTATATCGACAACGCGCTCTCTTACGACGTCGATTCGATCGCGCCGTTTCTCGTCAATGGCAAGGCCGCGATGATGCTGATGGGCACGTTCTTCTCGGCGAGCTTCCCGCCGTCGATCAAGGATCAGATCGGCTTCTTCCGCTTCCCGGTGATCGACGCGAACGTGCCGATGGCCGAGGACGGCCCCGTCAACGTGCTGCTGATTCCGGCGAAGGCGAAGAACAAGGCCGACGCGCGCAGGCTGCTCGCGTTCATGGAGACGCCGAAGATCAACGCCGAACTCGCGAAGGGCTGGGGCCAACTGCCGTCGAACAGCCAGGCGGCCGAGCCTGATGACGCGATTTCGAAGGTCGGCTTCCAGACGCTCGCGAATACGAAGGGCGGCATCGCGCAGTTCTACGATCGCGACATGCAGAAGGAAATGGCCGACGAAGGCATGAAGGCGATGCAGCAGTTCTACAGCGATCCGTCGCAACTCGATGCCGTGCTTGCTCATCTCGAAGCGACGCGCAAGCGCATCTACCAGAAGTAAGGCCGGAAGTCAGGCAAGCCACGCCGGCCGTGCAGTCGCGGCCGGGGTTTGCCCGCGCTTTCCGCTTCCAGTTTTCGCCGTCGATTTCCGCCGAGGCCGATCCATGTCTCATACCGCAGCGCGCCGCCTGACCGCGGCGCGGCCCCGTCGCGTCTCGACGACGCGCCGTCATCAGCATCGCGCCGCGTTTTTCTTTCTGCTGCCGGGCTGCGCGTTGTTCGCGCTGTGCGTGATCTATCCGATCATCAGCAGCATTTCGCTGAGCTTCTACAACTGGGACGGCATGACGCCGAAGACCTTCGCGGGTCTCGCCAATTACGTCGAGCTGTTTCAGTCCGATACGTTTTATACGGCGCTGAAGAACAACCTGATCTGGCTCGTGCTGTTTCTTCTGGCGCCGCCGCTGGGTCTGATGTTCGCGCTATATCTGAACCAGCACGTGCGCGGCATGCGCGTCGTGAAGTCGCTGTTTTTCGCGCCGTTCGTGTTGTCGGGCGTCGTGGTCGGGCTCGTGTTCAGCTGGTTCTACGACCCGACGTTCGGGCTGCTGCGGCTGATCGTCGGGCACGGCATTCCGGTGCTCGGCGATCCGCGCACGGTGACGTTCGGCATCATCTTCGCGGCGCTCTGGCCGCAGACGCCGTTCTGCATGGTGCTGTATCTGACCGGGCTCACCGGCATCAATCCCGAAGTAGTCGAGGCCGCGCGCATGGAAGGCGCGCAAGGACTGCGCCTTTTATGGCACGTGATCCTGCCGCAACTGCGGCCCGCCACGTTCATGGCGGTCGTGCTGACCGTGATCGGCGCGCTGCGCAGCTTCGATCTGATCGCGGTGATGAGCGGCGGCGGTCCGTTCGACAGCTCGACGGTGCTCGCCTATTACATGTACGACCAGGCGATCAAGTACTACCGCGAAGGCTATTCCGCGGCGATCGCGGTCGTGCTGTTCGCGATCATGCTCGTCTACATCGTGTTCCATCTGCGCCGCATGCTGCGCGAGGAACGTTGAATTCGCCGCTCATTGCGCCATTCACTTCGACGCCCCCGAGGAGTACTCCATCATGTATCCGCTTCCCGTCGAACGCTGGAAACCGCTCAATCGCGCGCTCTATAAGGCGTCGCTGCCGCTCGCGCTGGTGATCTGGCTGCTGCCGATGCTGGCCGTGCTCGTCACGTCGATCCGCTCATCGGACGAGCTGTTGCAGGGCGATTACTGGAGCTGGCCCAGGCATCTCGCGTTGATCGAGAACTACGGTACCGCGCTCACGCAAACGCCGATGCTGCATTACTTCGCCAACAGCGTGCTGATTACGGTGCCGTCGGTGATCGGCGCGATCGTGCTCGCGTCGATGGCGGGCTTCGCGTTGGCGACGTACCGCTTTCCGGGCAATACGGCGGTGCTGTTCGCGTTCGTCGCCGGCAATTTCGTGCCGATCCAGATCCTGATGATTCCGGTGCGCGACATGGCATTGAAAGCCGGCCTCTTCAACACCGTATGGGCGCTCGTGATTTTTCACGTGTCGTTCCAGACCGGCTTCTGCACGCTGTTTCTGCGCAACTTCATCAAGCAGTTGCCGTTCGAGATGATCGAGGCGGCGCGCGTCGAAGGGGCGGGCGAATGGACGATCTATCTGCGCATCGTGCTGCCGCTGATTCGCCCCGCGCTCGCTGCGCTCGGCATTCTCGTATTCACGTTCGTGTGGAACGACTACTTCTGGGCGCTGTGTCTCACGCAGGGCGACGATGCCGCGCCGATCACGGTGGGCGTCGCCGCGCTCAAGGGGCAATGGACGACCGCGTGGAACCTGGTCGCGGCGGGCTCGGTGCTGGCCGCATTGCCCTCGGTGCTGATGTTCTTCGCGATGCAACGGCATTTCGTCGCCGGGCTGACTTTCGGCGCGAGCAAGGGATAAGCGGCGATCGAATCAAACGGCTGAAGCGCAGCTCGACGTCAACTCACCACGAGACTTTCACATGCAACTTGGTGTCTGCTACTACCCGGAACAATGGCCGCGCGCGATGTGGGCCGACGACGCGCGGCGTATGGTCGAACTCGGCATCACGCACGTGCGGATCGCCGAATTCGCGTGGAGCCGCATGGAGCCGCGCGCCGGCGAATTCGAATGGCAATGGCTCGACGAAGCCGTCGCAACGCTCGCGCATGCGGGCCTGAAACTGGTGCTCGGCACACCGAGCGCGGCGCCGCCGAAGTGGCTCGTCGATGCGTATCCGGATGTCTTGCCGGTGCGCGCCGACGGCACGCGCTGGAATTTCGGCTCGCGCCGTCATTACGACATTTCGAGCGACACATATCGGCGCGAATGCGTGCGCATCGTCACCGCGATGGCGAAACGCTATGGACGGCATCCGTCGATCGTCGCATGGCAGACCGATAACGAACTCGGTTGCCACGACACGGTGCCGAGCTATTCGGAGACGGCTTTGAAACGCTTCCACGCATGGCTGCAGCAGCACTACGAAACCATCGGCGCATTGAACGACGCATGGGGCAACGTGTTCTGGAGCATGGAGTATCCGTCGTTCGACGCGATCGGCCTGCCGAACCTGATGCCCACCGATGCGAATCCGATCCATCTGCTCGACTTCCGCCGCTTCATGTCCGACGAGGTGGCGAGCTTCCACCGCGAGCAGATCGACGTGCTGCGCGAGCATGCGCCGAACGCGGATCTGCTGCACAACTTCATGGGCTTTTTCACGACCTTCGATCACTATCGCTTCGCCGCGGACAACGCGATCGACGTGGCCGCATGGGACAGCTATCCGATTGCGCGCACCGAAACGATCGCGTTGCCGGAGGAACAGAAAGCGCGTTTCGCGCGCACCGCGCATCCCGACGTATCCGCGTTCGATCACGACCGCTACCGCGCCATCGGCACCGGCCGCTTCTGGGTGATGGAGCAGCAGGCCGGTCCGGTGAACTGGGCGTCGTCGAATCCGGTGCCCGCGCCGGGGATGGTGCGGCTGTGGGCATATGAAGCGTTCGCGCACGGCGCGGAGCTGGTGTCGTATTTCCGCTGGCGTCAGTGTCCGTATGCGCAGGAGCAGATGCACTCCGGGCTCAATCTGCCGAACAACGAACTGTCGCCGGGCGGCATCGAGGTGCGGCAGGCGGCGCGCGAGATCGCGAATTCGACGGCACTGTCGATGCTCGCCGCGCCCGCGCGCGCGGACGTCGCGCTCGTGTTCGATTACGAAACGCAGTGGATGTTCGAGATCCAGCGGCACGGCAAGGGCTTCGATTATCAGACGCTCGTGTTCGACTACTACGAGTCGCTGCGCGAACTCGGACTCGACGTCGATATCGTGCCGGGCCGCGCCGATCTTTCGGCGTATCGGCTCGTCGTCGTGCCGAGCCTCGCGGTGATCGATGACGCGCTCGTCGAGCAGGTCGCGCGCGGCAACGCGCAATGGGTGTTCGGTCCGCGCAGCGGCTCGAAGACCGGCGCGTTCGCGATTCCCGGCAATCTGCCGCCCGGCGCGTTGCAGCGCGTGCTGCCGCTTCAGGTGCTCGAAGTCGAAACGTTGCGGCCGACGCTGGCGCCCGCACTTTGCATCGACGGCACGCCGGGCGTCGCGCTGCACTGGCGCGAGCACGTGCGCGCTAACGGCGCGACGCGTGTCGCCGCATGCTTCAACGACGCGTGGCCGGCCCTGCTCACGCACGGCAACGCGCGCTACGTCGCCGGGTGGCTGTCGCATGAACTGCATCGCACGGTATTGCAGCAGGCTGCGCGCGACGCGGGCCTCGATACGCAATTGCTCGCCGATGGACTGCGGATTCGCCGGCGCGGTGGCCTGACGTTCGCATTCAATTTCGGCGCGCAGCCGGTGCGGGCGCCGGCGCCAGCCAACGCGACGTTCGTGCTCGGCGAGCCACGGCTGAAAACCGGCGACGTTTGCGTGTGGCAGGACGCATGACACGCCGGTCACGCCAGAAGGAGAAGAGCGCTGTTAAGGCGGTTGTGAAACTCGCAGGTAGCAATCGAAGGTGAAGGCACGGACGCATCAACCCGGACCAGGCGGCCGGCAAAAAGCCGCCATTCAATCGATGGAGGATGACGGATGAACCGAAGAGAAATGCTGGGATGGCTCGCGGGCGCTGCCGCCGCGGCCGGGGTCGGCGCGACGGTTGGCGCGCCGGTTTTCGCCGCGGAGCGCGAAGGGCAGCCGGGGCATGGCGGCGGCCACGATGCCGCCGCGCGCGGCAACCGCTTTGCGATGGGCGCGGACGTGTCGACGCTGCTCGAACTCGAAGCGAACGGCGCGAAGTTCCATGAGCACGGCGAGCCGCGCGATTGCCTGTGGATTCTGAAGAGCCACGGCGTCGATTCGATCCGTATCAAGGTCTGGAACGATCCCGGCAATCCGGATTTTTTCCCCGCCAATCAAAGCCCCGCGGCCGGCTGGAACAATGCCGAACACGTGAGGATACTCGCGCGCCGTGCCGCCGCGCTGGGCCTGCGGGTATTGATCGACTTCCACTACAGCGACTGGTGGGCCGATCCGGGCAAGCAGTATCCGCCGCACGAGTGGGCCGGCAAGGACATCACGCAGACGTGCGCGCTGCTGTCCGCGTATACGTCGAACGTGCTGAAGATGCTCAGGCATGACGGCGTGCATCCCGAGTGGGTGCAGATCGGCAATGAAATCACCGGCGGCATGCTGTGGCCGCTCGGCAAATACGATCAGCTCGACAATCTCGCGCTGCTGCTGAAAGCCGGCCATGACGCGGTCAAATCCGTCGATGAGCGCATCAAGGTGATGTTGCATATCGACAGCGGCGGCAACAACGCGACGAGCCGCTGGTGGTTCGACAGCGCGACGCAGCGCGGCGTCACCTTCGACGTGATCGGCCTGTCCTACTACCCGCAGTGGCAAGGGTCGTTCAGCGATCTGCAGAACAATGCGAACGATCTCGCGACGCGCTACGACAAGGACGTGATCGTCGTCGAAACCGCTTATCCGTGGACGACCAGCGACGGCGATTCGGAACCGGACACGATGACCAACGTGGGCACGTCGACGTTCCCGCAGACGCCGGCCGGTCAGGCGCAATTCCTCGGCGCGGTGACGGATATCGTGAAGGCAATCCCCGACGGTCACGGCAAGGGCGTGTTCTGGTGGGAGCCGGAGTGGATTCCGACACCGAACGTCGGCTGGAAAGTCGGCGCGGGCGATCAGTGGGACAACAACACGCTGTTCGATTTCCACGGCAATGCGCTGCCGTCGCTGGACGCGTTTCGCAAACGCTGACGCATACGGTTGAACGCGCGCAGCGGGCCCGCATGCATCACTGCGCGGGCGATGCCTGCCCCTTGTGCTGGCTCACGCACTCCGACGTGATCGCCATGCTCGCCTGATCGGGCGTCATGCGCGGCGCGTCGGGGCGGTAGATCTTTTCGATGATCGCATCGACCGCCGCGCGATCGGACGGGTCTTTGTAGTAGCGGGCGGCCTGAGCGAGCGCCTGGTCTTCGGTCTTCTTGTGCGCGCGCCATGACGCGACCTGGCCGGCGATATCGCCTAACGCGAAACATTGATCGCTGACGGTCTGCGCGACGGCCTGAGCGGCCGGCTGCGCGACGCACAGCGCGACGAGCGTGGATACGACGACGCGTTTCATTACCGGAATCCTGAGATGAGACGAGCGGCGGCGCGATGACGGCGGTAAGCCGCCGTTTCGGCCTGCGCGCGGGTGAACGACCGCGTAGTGTAGCTAATCGGCCGCCAATGAAAAAGCCGCCCTGCGCATCGCAGGGCGGCTTTGCAAATCACCGTATCGTATTCACGGGTTACTCCACGAAGCGGTACTCCGTGCTCAATGTCCGAACGATTCCGCCTTCGACGCACCGGCTTCCATCGCCTGCGGACGGGCTGCCTGCTTGATCAGCAGCGCGATGCACGACAGCAGGCCGGCAACCGCGATCGTCGCGAAGATGCCGCCGAACGAGAAGTGGCGACGCGTCAGTTCGGCCACGAGGAACGAGCCCGCGATGCCGCCGAAGCGGCCGACGCCGAGCATCCACGCGACGCCCGTGCCGCGGCCCTGGGTCGGGTAGAACGCGGCGGCGAGCGCCGGCAGCGACGATTGCGCGGTATTCATCAGCACGCCGGAGACGAACACTGTGAACACCAGCGCGCCGACGTTGCCGGCCGCCTGGCCGATGAAGTACACGCTGAGCGCGGTCAGCGCATAGCACGCCGCGATGATGCGGTTCGCGTTGAAGCGGTCCATCAGCCAGCCGCACAGCACCGCGCCGACGCCGCCGAGCGGGAACAGCGCGGAAATCAGCGTCGCGCGTTGCGGCGTGAGACCGGCGTCCTTCAACAGGATCGGCATCCAGTTGATCGACGCGTAGAAGATCACGAGGCCCATGAAGTACGCGAGCCACAGCATCACCGAGCCGACGATGTACGAACGCGACAGTACGACGCCGAGACCCTTGCCGCCGGTTTGCGGCGCGGTTTCGGTCATCGTGAACGCGCCGGCCTGCGCCGCGTCGCCGGAAATGCGCGCGAGCGCCGCGCGGATCCGCTCGACCGGCTTGTTGTTGGCGACCATGTAGCGCACCGACTCCGGCATCTTCGCGAACAGCAGGAGCAACAGCAGCAGCGGCGTGATGCCGCCGAGCAGCAGCACGCTGCGCCAGCCGAAATGCGGAATCATCCAGGCGGCGAGGAAGCCGCCGAACGCGGCGCCGAGCGGGAAGCCGCAGAACATCAGGTTGATCACGGTGGCGCGGCGGCGATCCGGGCAGTACTCGCCCATCATCGTCACGGCGTTCGGCATCGCGGCGCCGAGACCGACGCCGGTGATGAAGCGCAGCACGGTCAGGTGTTCGATGCTGTTCGAGAACGCCGAGCCGAGGCACGCGAGCCCGAACAGCAGCACCGAGCCGAGCAGCATCCCGCGACGCCCGAGGCGGTCGGACAGCGGACCCGAGCCGAGCGCGCCGCACGCGAGGCCGAACAGCGCCGCGCTCAGCACCGGCGCGAGCGAGGGTTTGTCGATACCCCATTCGTTGATCAGCGAAGGCGCGATAAAACCGATTGCCGCCGTGTCAAAACCGTCCAGCAGGACGATGATGAAGCACATGAAGAAGATCAGCCACTGGAACGGCGAAAACGGATGCTCGTTGATGAAGGTTTGAACGTTCACAGCGGTGCTGCGGTTCATGATGGTCTCCTGACTGCGAAAAGGCCCGCACGACGAGCTGTTTTCTCAAGACCGTACGCCGTCTGCAGGCGGCGCACGATGCCTGCGCCACGGCAAAATGGCTGCGCTTCGGCAATAGATCATACCCGGACGGCCGACTTGCAGGAACCGCACCGGGCAGGCGATTTGTTCGCTTAAAGAACGGTGATTCTTTCAGCGAACGCGCGCCAATGTAAATAATCCGGGGGTCTCGGGTCAACGCGGGAATACCCGAGATACGAAAAAAATGGGCGCGGGCCTATGAACACGCTGGGCGGAAGAGGGGCTTCGGAGGGGGGCTGGCGCGTCGATGTGCCGACGCGCCGGGGCAAGCAGAGGCTAAGCGGGGGGAAAGCGGAAAAGAAGCGAAGAGGACGCGGGAAGGGGGCGGCTTCGGGCGATCAGACCGCCGCCCCCGGATTCGTGACCGTCTGCTCGATCTTCCCGAGCCGCACGACGGTCACGCCGGGGCGCAACTGCCGCAGCGACGGCATCACGAGCATGCAGTTGTCATAGGGCGTGCGCACTTCCTCGCCGTTCGACCAGCCGATCAACGCGCCCGCCTCGGCGAAAACCTCGAGGCCCGTGTACGGCGCCGCGAAGCGGAAGTCCATGCTGGTCGCGACGACCGGTTGCGTGACGCGCACGATATGCTGCGCCGGCGGTAGCGGCGCGAGCCAGCCGGGCGGCAGATCGGCTTCGTCGATTACGCCGGCCAGCAGCAGGAAGCGCGCGGTCGTGTCGCGCGCGACCGCCACCGCGCCGCGCTCCCAATGCTGGCCGCATTCGATCAGCAGTGCGTTCTTCGGGCTCGCCGGATCGCCGAAACCTTCGTAGTCGCGCATGCGGCGGCCTTCGGGATGCCCTTCGTCGCAGATCACCGTGGCCGGCGTGCCGAGCCGGGTGGCGAGGTCGATGCCTTTTTGCAGCGGCCCCGCGACGATCAGCGGCTTGCTCTTCTCGTGCATCGAATGCAGATCGAGCAGCGCGTCGACCGTGTCGACCACCGGGCGCATCGCCCGCGCTCGCTCGAGTTCGCTCGACGTGCGCGACGTGTCGTCGAGCACCGCGGCGGTCCAGACGCGATTGAAGTCCTGATCGACGAAGCGCGCGGCATCCGGTTTCGCGGGATCGAAGCGCCGATACGCGGCGACGTTCGCGAACGACAGCGTGAGGCGCCCGCGCCGCGGCCGCAGCGCGCGGCGCAGCAGTTCATCGACGACGATCGCTCCGCACACTTCGTTGCCGTGCGTGAGCGCGTTGATCATCACGTGCGGACCAGGCAGGCCCGAATCGAACGTGTGAACGTAGGCGATGCCGGATGACGATTGCTCGTGCGGCGCGATATCGGGGAATTCGACTTCGATCGGATAGGCTTCCATGCTCATGCAGACGCGTCCTTGCGCAAGGGGGTTGATCAGGTTTTCATGAAGACGTTGTTATGGCTCACGCCTCCCAGCCAGTGTAATTCGGAAAGGGCGAGTTCCTTCATGACCCTCGAGGGTCCGGGGTGACCGGCAAATGAAAATTTCGCGGGCTTGTAGTCGGTGTACAGGCTCGAATCGTCCATGACCAGCAGACCGCCCGGCGCGAGCGAATCGCGGCAGAGCTTGTAGTCGGCGAGGACGACGTCGTAGTCGTGATTGCCGTCGATATAGATCAGATTCCATGCCCTGGAACGGATATATTCGGTGGCCACGGCATCGGTCGACAGCGCCTTCAGAAATTGCGGATCGGACAGCCCGAAGCGCCGGTTGGACGCGAGCGTGTCCTCGAGATAATCGATGTTCTTCAGATACGTGCTCACCGTATCGCCCAGCGGAGAAAACGGCGAAATGCCGTGGATCTCGCATTCGTAGCCGCACATCTTCGCGATCAGCCCGACCAGCGACGTGACCTGTCCGCGATAGACGCCGATCTCGAGGCAATAATGCGGCCGGTATTCGCGCAGAAGCAGCCACCACATCGCATGAAACGCATCTTCTCCGAAGCCGCGATGTTGACTGGTGAAGTAGGCCCTGTGCTCGCGCAGCTCCTCGGGCGCCAGGTACTTGTAATAGTGATGCATGTAAGCGTACAGCGCATTGCGGTCCGGATATTTCCTGACCGCCTCGGTGAAGCTCATATCTTCCGCGAACGACTTGCGATAGAGCGACAAGGTTCTACGCTGAATGGCAGCTTGAAATTGGGAAACTCGCGCGGAGACTGCACCAGATACTGAGACCATTTCACTTTCCCCCTTTGAGACCGGCGCGAGCGTGCGTTTGACGAACGCCGCGCGCGGTTGAGTCCATAGTGAAGATGCCGGATCGCATCATGGAAGTGAATGGTCAATGATAGGCGACCCTGGCGGAGCGGTCGCGTCTCTGTCGATTGTGGAAAGACGAATGGCGTATCGAGTTGCCGCGCGAAGCATTATTTACTGATTCATGGCGGAAACCTGCGCGCGTGGGTGTACGTATTTACCGGCGCGTGGGCCCGCCCCGCGCCGACGGCCTCATGCGCCGAGCTTCGCCGCGATCGCCTTGCCGACGTCGCTGGTGCTCGCGTTGCCGCCGAGGTCGCCCGTATGCGGACCTTCGACGAGCGTCGCCTCGATCGCCGCGAGAATCGCGTCGTGCGCTTCGCGTTCCTTGCCGGTGGAATGGCCGAGGAAGTCGAGCATCATCGCGGCCGACCAGATCATCGCGACCGGATTGGCGATGTGCTTGCCGGCGATGTCGGGCGCCGAGCCGTGCACCGGCTCGAACAGCGACGGAAACTTGCGGTCCGGATTCAGATTGGCCGACGGCGCGAGGCCGATCGTGCCGGTGCACGCGGGGCCGAGATCGGACAGGATATCGCCGAACAGGTTGGTCGCGACCACCACGTCGAAGCGGTCCGGATTCAGCACGAAGCGCGCGGAAAGGATGTCGATGTGCTGCTTGTCCCACGTGACATCCGGATATTGCGCGGCGATACCGGCCGCGCATTTGTCCCACCACGGCATGCTGATCGCGATGCCGTTGCTCTTCGTCGCGACCGTGATCTTCTTGCGCGCGCGGCGCTGTGCGAGATCGAACGCGAACTTCAGCACGCGTTCGCTGCCGTGCCGCGTGAACACCGATTCCTGCAGCACGAATTCGCGCTCGGTGCCCTCGAACATCACGCCGCCCACCGACGAATATTCGCCTTCGGTGTTCTCGCGCACGATCCAGAAATCGATGTCGCCGGCCTTGCGTCCCGCGAGCGGCGACGGCACGCCCGCGAACAGCCGCGCGGGCCGCAGGTTCACGTACTGGTCGAACTCGCGGCGGAACTTCAGCAGCGACCCCCACAGCGAGATGTGATCGGGCACGGTGTCGGGCCAGCCGACCGCGCCGAACAGGATCGCATCGGCCGATTGCAGTTGTGCTTTCCAGTCGTCCGGCATCATCTTGCCGTGCTTCGCGTAGTAGTCGCAGCTTGCCCACTCGATGTGCTGGTATTCGAGCTCGATGCCGAAGCGTTGAATTGCGGCGTCCAGTACACGCAGCGCTTCGGGCATCACTTCGACGCCGATGCCGTCGCCCGGAATGACGGCGATTCGATAGCGGTTCGACATGCTGTGGTCCTCCTTGGATGGGTCGGTGATTCGATGGTGCTTGTTTCCGCTTATTCTATTCCTGCTGTTTGCGCCTAAAATGCAAGCTTTGGTTAAGCCACTATGCACGATTCGTGCATAAAGAGCGTCCTCATGAATAGCGTCCCGTCACCCGATCTCGGCGATCTGCGCGTGTTCTGCGAAGTCGCCCGCAAGTGCAGTTTCAGCGCGGCGGCCGAAGCGCTGTCGGTGTCGGCGGCCTACGTCAGCAAGCGGATCAACGTGCTCGAGACGACGCTCGGCACGCGCCTGCTGCATCGCTCGACACGCCGCGTGGCGATCACGGAGGCCGGCGAGCGCGTCTATACGTGGGCCGAAAAGATTCTCGACGACGTCGACCAGCTCGTCGAAGACGTCTCGACGACGCGCCGCATTCCGGGCGGCAAGCTGCGCATCTCCAGCAGCTTCGGCTTCGGCCGGCGCTTCGTCGCGCCCGCGCTCGCGAGTTTCACGGAACGCTATCCGCAACTGAGCGTGCGGCTCGATCTGTTCGACCGCCTGGTCGACGTCGGCGGCGAGGGCTTCGACCTCGATATTCGCATCGGCGATGAGATCGCGCCGCATCTGATCGCGCGGCGGCTCGCGTCGAATCACCGCGTGCTGTGCGCGTCGCCCGACTATCTGGCGCGGCACGGCACGCCGCGGCAACTCGCGGATCTGTCGTCACATGCGTGTCTCGCGATCAAGGAGCGTGACCATCCGTTCGGTCTGTGGCGGCTCGCGGTGCGCGGCGAAGCGGTGTCGATCAAGGTGACGGGACCGCTGTCGACCAATCACGGCGAAGTGGCCGTGCAATGGGCGCTTGCCGGGCGCGGCATCGTGCTGCGTTCGTTGTGGGACGTGCAGCCACTGATCGCGAGCGGCCGGTTGCGCCAGGTGTTGCCCGAGGTCACGCAGCCGGCAAACGTGTGGGCCGTCTATCCGGAGCGGCTCGCGCAGTCGGCGAAGGTGCGCGTGTGCGTGGATTTTCTCAGCGAGGAATTCGCGCGGCCCGGCATCGCGCGGACGGGGGGGTGATGCGCCGGCCTAACGCGCCGCGCTCAGCCTGCGCCACAACGTGGTCTTGCTGATGCCGAGCGCGGCGCAGACCGCATCGCGATCGCCATCGTGAGCCGCGAGCGCCGCGCGGATCTGATCGGCTTCCACGTGACGGCTGCGCTCGCGCAGCGTGAGCGCGGCCGGTTTCGCGCGGGCCGCGGGCTCGACGATTTCCGGCGCGACCGCGCGCAGCATGTCGCGCGTGACGGCGGGCGCATCGGCATCCGCATCCGCCAGTTCCACCGCGATCCGCTCGATCACGTTCTGCAATTCGCGCACATTGCCCGGCCACGCATGGCGCCGCAACGCCGCGCCGAGCCCCGCGAGCATACGCTCGGCGGCATTTGCGTCGGGCACGCGCGCCATCAGCCCCGGCTCGCGCGCGGCGGCCTGGCGCAACAGCTCGGCGGCAAGCGGCAACAGGTCGTTCGGACGCTCGCGCAGCGGCGGCAGCGCGATGCTGAGAATGTCGAGCCGGTAGTACAGATCGGCGCGAAAAGTGCCGGCCGCGACGCTGTCGGTCAACGCGCGATGCGTCGCCGCGACGACGCGGATATCGACGCGCGTCGGCTCGGTCGACCCGAGCCGCACGACTTCGCGCTCCTGCAACACGCGCAACAGGCGGCTCTGCAACGACAGCGGCATCTCGCCGATTTCATCGAGAAACAGCGTGCCGCGATGCGCGACTTCGATCAGCCCCGCCTTGCCGCCCTTGCGCGCGCCGGTGAACGCGCCTTCCTCGTAGCCGAACAGTTCGCTTTCGAGCAACGCTTCCGGAAACGCGCCGCAATTGATCGCGACGAACGCGAAGTCGCGCCGCGCGCTCAACTGATGCATGCTCTGCGCGACCATCTCCTTGCCGGTGCCGCTCTCGCCGAGAATCAGCACGGTTGCGTCCGACTTCGCATAGCGCCGCACGAGCGCGCGCACGCGTTCGATCGATGCGGACGCGCCGACGATATCGTCGAGCCGGTAGCGCGCGGAGAACTGCTGCACGCGCTGGCGCGAGCGCAGCGTGCGATCGAGCCGTTCGACCGCGCGCGATTCCTGGAACGTGAGCACGGTGGCCGCCGCGCCGCCGCTGCTCGCGAGCGGTCCGCGATGCACGACGTAGCTCGCGCCGCGCACCGTGCAGAAGCTGTCGCCGTCCGTATCGGGCAGGCTGCCCGCGAGGTCCGGCGCGAGATCGAGCAGCGCGCGGCCCACCGCTCTGGCCGGATCGATGCCGAGCACGCTCGCGAGACGCTGGTTCATCACTTCGACGCGGCCTTGCGCATCGAGCGCGACGACGCCGTCGCGCAGATGCTGCAGCAGCGTGTCGAGCCGCTGACGGCGCACGGTTTCGCGGCGCGTCGCCTGGGCGACTTCGAGCGCGGTGTCGAAGCCGGTGCGCACCGACGCGCGCGAGTAGAGAAACACCGCGCCCATGCCGGCATTCGCGGCGAGATCGGTGACGAAACCGGGGCCAACCACCACGTCGATGCCGCGATCGCTGAGATCGAGCACGACGCTCTCCGCGTCCTGCACCGACTGATACGACGCGAACGTGATGTCGAGCGCGTAAGCGGTCGCGAAGCGGCGCACTTCGTCGGGCGTGTCGCCGTGCGTGACGAGCGCAACGCGCGCGCCTTCGCGGCGCGCGCGAGCGAGCGCATGCATCATGTCGTAGCCGCTCGGGTTGATGCGCACGACCGGCACCGATACGCGCGTCTTCAGGTACGCGCCGTTCGAGCCGCCCGCGATCACGACGTCGGGGCGCCCGGCGCCCGCGCTCTCGATTTCGCGCACCGCGTCTTCGAAGCCGTGCGACACGATGCGCAGATCGGCGCGTTCGACGTATTCGCCGGCGATATCGAAGAACAGATCGCGCAGGCGGCTGATCGAGAGCGCCCAGATACGCGGACGTTGCGGCGATTCGTAAAGGGACGTGCTCACGGTGTTCAGCTCGCGGCGGATGGGAGAGAACCCCATTATGAACGGATTCATTGCATATTTGAAATCACGATTTCATTTATGAAATGAAACGCGATGCGCGGCGAGGGCGCGGTTGCGGGCAGAGTGTCGTCGAATCAGGCACTTAGCGGGCAGCGCGCGGACTGGCCCGTTCTTTGCGTTAGACGCTGCCGTCCAAAGCCGTGACCCAAGCCACCCCCCCAATACTGGAGACAATCGATGAGCGAAGCAGACAACAGCACGCCGAACGCGGGCGCATTCAAACCGAAGAAGTCCGTCGCGCTGTCCGGCGTGACCGCGGGCAACACCGCGCTGTGCACGGTCGGCAAGACCGGCAACG
>NZ_JASGFN010000014.1:0-233414 GCF_047605525.1 Paraburkholderia sp.
GCCGCCGGCGCGGAGGCGCTCAGCGCGCCGGCGGCGGCGATCGCCTGTAGCGTATCGGCGACTTGCGCGCGGCGTTTCGGGTCGTTCAGAACCGCGAGCGCTTCGCGGGCCTGTTCCGGCGTCAGCGACACGGAGGCCGACGCGGGCGCGGCGGGGGTGGCCTGCGGCGCGGCGGCGAGAACCGGGGCCGCGCCGGCAAGCAGGAAGACGAAAAAACAGAGACGCAATAGTTTTTGCATAGGGTGTAAAGCGGGATGAAGCGGAAGCGGACGATTGTGCCGGAATGCGGACTCTGTTTCAGCGCCGCGTCCCGGAACCGACACGGGCTCGCGCGCGCAAGTTCCTGCGGCGGCCCGCCAGGCGGCGCGGTGCGCCGCGTGGACAGAGGCGGATGGACGCCGGAGCAACGGGTGGGAATAGCCGATGACGGCCGGCGGTTTCGTCGAAGGTAGCACAAAGCCTGCCCGGGGCCGGTCAGGGCGAGGACTGGACATATAGGGATAGGGACGCCGGGGCGCCGCGCGAAGACGCAACGGCAAACACCGTCAGGCGGCCACCACTGCCGACAACCCGCCTGACTCCCGGCTCAAACCACCGACGACGACGTGTGCCGTTGCGCCTCGTCATCGGCGCCGCTATTCGCGCCGCGTCCGGCCGCCGCGTCCTGGTGCAGCCGGTTCGCATGCATGAGCCGGTATAGCGTGGCGCGCGAAATGCCGAGCTCGGCCGCCGCGTCGGACAGCTTGTAGCCGTGCCGCAGCAACGCGTGCTCGATCGCGTCCTTCTCGGCCTTGCTGCGAATTTCCGCGAGCGTGACGGCCGGCGCGTTGTCCGCCTCCGGCAGCCCGAGATCGGCCGCGGTGATGAAGCGGCCCTCGCTCATCACGACCGCGCGGCGCACACAGTTGATCAGCTCGCGCACGTTGCCCGGCCACGGATAGTTCGACATCGCGACGATCGCGTCGCTCGACAGCCCGCGCAGTTTGCGCGCGCCGTCCTGTTTGTACATGCTGAGCGCGTAGTTGGCGAGCAGCTTGATATCGCCGCCGCGCTCGCGCAGCGGCGGCTCGACGAGGCGCAGCACGCACAGGCGGTGGTAGAGGTCGGAGCGGAAGCGTCCGTCTTCGACCGCGCGATCCAGATCGACGTGAGTCGCCGAAATGACCCGCACGTCGACGCTGATCGGGCCATTGCCGCCGAGCCTTTCGATCGTGCCTTCCTGCAGGAAGCGCAACAGCACCGCCTGGCATTCATGCGGCATGTCGCCGATTTCATCGAGAAAGAGCGTGCCTTCGTGCGCGCTTTCGATCCGGCCGATCTTGCGTTGCAGCGCGCCGGTGAATGCGCCGCGCTCGTGGCCGAACAGCTCGGCCTGCAGCAGGCTCGGCGGAATCGCCGCGCAATTGATCGCGACGAACGGCCGGCCGGCGCGCGGCGAGCGCTGGTGAATGGCGCGGGCGGTCAGTTCCTTGCCGGTGCCCGATTCGCCGGCGATGAATACCGGCGCGTCGGTTACGCCGCATTTGTCGATCCGCCGGTAAAGCTGCTGCATCGGCTCGCACTGGCCGACCATGCCGTGGCGGCCGAGCGACGGCTCCGGCGCGACGCGCGGCTGGCGCAGGCTGGACAGGCCGTGCGCGTGCCCGAGCGCGAACACGAGCCGTTCGTTGAGCCACGGTCGGGTGACGAAGTCGAAGCAGTAATCGAGGATGAAACGGCTGACGAGCTCGTTTTCGGTCTGGCCCGGCACGATCTGCGCGACCCAGTTGGTTTCGACGCGCCGCATGCACAGCGCGAGCGCGGACAGATGCTGCGACGTGCAGTCCTCGGGCAACTGGATGAGGCCGACCTTGATGTTGCCGCGTTCGATCATGCGTTCGGCAACCGCCGTGCTTTTCGCGTGCACGGCCTGCCACCCGGACTCGGCCAGAAACTCGGCGAGCTTCTGATCGGGCGAGTTCGCCACGTACAGAACGGTGCGTTCCGTGTCGACAGGCATGCAGGTCGTAGTCATGTTACCCCCGGTTCGATACTGCTCACAGGACTGTGGTGCGACGTACTGGACAGCCGGGCCGCCGGTTGGTCACCGTAAGCCCGGGTTCAGCACGATCCGCTCGCGCGGAGTCGGCCTCGATTTGCACCATGACGCTCGAGCCTGCTTGCGGCAGCCCCGCGTCATGTTCGCGGCAATGGCGGCCATCCAACACGGGAAGCGCCACCTGCCGCGCCGCGGCACGCATCGGACGAATCATGCAATAACGACGCAATAGCGTTCATTGCTGAAACTGCCCGGCGACTTTATCCCCGAATTGCTGGAACCGCTAGAACCGTGAGTTGCCTCGTCGACCTGATACAGACGCTCTGATTGGCGCATGGCCTAAACGATAAGCGAAAGCGGGTGGGAGCGCCATACAAACAAATATGGATAAAGAAACGGTTTTAGCGTTATCGGATTGGCGGGGATCGCTGAAGAAATAAGCGGTCAACCCCTGTTATGCGCGGCGCCCAACATTGCGCAGCAATCCGTCGCGAGTTAAACGGCGGCATAAAGCGGTGGCACGCGAGAAACGGTGTTTCAGGCTTGCGACATATTGGACAGGCGGCTCCAGACGGATTTCGACGCGTGCCGTGACCGGCATATTTGACCGGCACGCCGCGCAACCCTTGTCCAGCCTGGCGCCAGCGGCGCCGTGCGCGAGCGCGCGGGCCGGTGAAGCGCGCCGGCGCGCCCGGGATGCGCTCGCGAGGCGAATCGGCGGCGTCTCACGAACGAATCAATGCGCGCTATATGTCGTGCGTCGAACGGGGATGATCCGGCAAAAAGCATGGTGGTTCAACGGACCCGCAAGGCTTTGACGGCATTCGCCGGATTTGAACGCGCATTGGCATAACCATTGCATTAAGGGCTGCACAAAAAATATTTGCCGCCCGGTCGACGGTACGGGGAAAGCCGGATTTTAAAAAAGAACCGGGCGGCAAACAGGTCACTCGCGGGCATGGCCGGGGAAGCCAATATGTGTTTGCGGGAGCGTGGCGAAGTCTACCTATATATGTCGGATAAAAAGGGGTGAATGGCGCGGCGGCGATATCGGCCATTCATAACCGGACGACAGCACACATCGACTTCGCCGTTTTGCCTTTTCGCATTTTTGTCTACGGGACGCGAAAGGGATGACGATAACGACAGGTGGCGCGTTTGCGACGTTTGCGAATGACACACCGACCGCAAGAAAGGGGCAGCGCCGGTCAAGGACCAACTGGCGCGAAGAAGCGGGGAGCGAGGCCATAGTCTCCATAGAGAGACGAATGTACGAAGTGAACCGGGTGCCGTGTCCGTGGATTGGCACGGGCACGGCGACCTGGACCGACGGCGGGGCGGCGTCGCGCGGCGGCTACGGCAGCCGCGGCGGTCTTGCCTGGCAAAATCCTGCTCGATCTCGGGGGCATCATCATGAAACAACCGATCTGCAAACCGGCCGCCGCGGACGCGACCGGCCTTTCCGGGGCTTCCAGTGCTTTGGGGCTGACTTACCGGCGGCATCGCGCGGCGTCGCGTGCGCGTTTCTTCGCGGGGGCGAACGCGTCGTCGGTCGACCTGCTGACGCTCGTGGTCGCCGAAGCGCTCAAGCGCAAGGCCCAGGCCGAGATTCGCCGCGACGTGCTGCGCGACGCGCTTTACGAGATGCCGGCGGGGCCGGGACGTGAGCGTGAGCGCGGCGGGGCGCGTCGTCCGGCCGATCGCGATTGCGGTTCCGGCCTGGAGCCGGATCTGGATCTGGATCCGGACGAATGACGCCATCGGCCGGCGCGCGGTGTCCGCCACCCGACGACCGGCTGGCGGTCGACGGCCGATGATTGTCAGGTAGCGGTTTCGGGTAGTGGCTTGCGAATAGACGTTTCGAATAACAGCTTCAAATAATAACTTCCGGGAATAACTTCCGGGCAACGCCCTCGGCACGCCGCAGACCCGCCATGATCGACATCTTCCTGATTGCCGCCAGCATCGAAAACGCGCAGTGCATCGTCGCGCGACTCGAGGGCAGCGGCATACGCTACCGCCTGCGCACCGCGTACGGCTCGGTCCGGCAACTGGGCACGCACGCGCGCGTGATCCGCAATGCCGATCTGCTGATCGTCGACGACGCCAATCTGAATGCCCACGGGCTCGACAGTGTCGAGGCAACGCTTGCCGGCGCGCCGGCGCTCGATTGCATGCTGGTGACGCCGGCGCCGTCCACCGCGCTGGTCGGCGCGGCGATGCGCGTCGGCGTGCGGCACGTGCTGTCGTGGCCACCCGATCCGCAGGCCGTCGCCGCCGCGCTCGTGCAGATCGGCGCAAAGAGCCGCGCGCCCGAGCGGCGCGGCGGGCGGGTCGTGTCGCTGGTGTCCAGCAAGGGCGGCAGCGGCACCACGCTGATCGCGGTCAACCTCGCGTGCGCGCTCGCCGCGCAGCGCGACCGGCGCGTGCTGATGATCGATCTGAGCCAGCATTTCGCCGACGCGAGCCTGCTGATGGCGAACCGGCCGCCGCCGATGACGCTCGCCGACCTGTGCTCGCGCAACGAACAACTCGACGCGGCGCTGTTCGACGCCTGCGCGATGCACGTGCGCGCGAATCTCGATCTGCTGGCCGGCGCCGGCGATCCGCTGAAAGCCGCCGAACTGCTGCCCGCGCAACTGGAGCGCATTCTCGCGCTGGTGCGCGATCGCTACGACGCGGTGCTGGTCGACGTCGGCCAGAGTCTCAATCCGTTGACGATCCGTGCGCTCGATCACAGCGACGCGATCTGCATGGTCGTGCGGCAAAACCCGCTGTATCTGCACGGCGCGCGCCGCATGCTCGATATTTTCCGCGAGTTGGGGCATCCGGCCGGCAAAGTGCGGGTCGTCGTCAACCAGTACGACAAGAACTCGCGGATCAATCTGCCGACGCTCGAGCGCACGCTCGGCACCAGGATCGCGCATCAATTGCCGCGCGACGACCAGCAGGTCAACGATGCGCTGATTCGCGGCGTGCCGCTCGTCACGTGCGCGCGCGACAGCGCGCTCGCGCACGGCATCGGCCTGCTCGCGAAGATGCTGTGGCCGGTCGGTGCCGAGCGCCGCAAGAGCAGGCTCGGCCGGCTGCTTCAGACGTGGCCGGATCAGCCGCGGCAACTGAAGCCGGGTATGTGAGGCGGCGGCTTTTCCTCGCCGCTCCCGTTCGAACCTGCTATCGGGCCACCGCCGTGGCTCACGGCGGCTACGTCGCGATGGGCGTTCGCCCGCATACCGGAGTAAGGTGAATTACCTGACAATGCTCGGCAACGTCGGGCCCTATCCGACGGATTTTGACGGTGTAGGGTAGAGGCGTTACAAGTCGGCGCGGAAATCGGAACAGCCCGCGCCGTCCGGTCACTCCAGCGGGAAAGTCACGTGAACGCAGCACCGCCCATGCAAAACGCGCACGGTTTCAGCCACCTTGCGTCGATCCTGTCCAACCCGATTCTGAATACGGATTCGTACAAGGCCTCGCACTATCTGCAATATCCGCCCGGCGCGTCGGCGATGTTCTCGTACATCGAATCGCGCGGCGGCCGTTATGACCGCACGCTGTTCTTCGGCTTGCAGATGCTGCTGAAGGAATACCTGTGCCGGCCCATCACCGTGGAGATGATCGACGAAGCCCGCGCGTTCTTCGGCGCGCATGGCGAGCCGTTCAACGAAGCGGGCTGGCGCCATGTCGTCGAGCAGTGCGGCGGCTATCCGCCGGTGCGGATTCGCGCGGTGCCCGAAGGCTCGGTGGTGCCGACGCACAACGTGCTCGTCACCGTCGAATGCGACGATCCGCAGGTGTTCTGGCTCGCGTCGTATCTCGAGACCATGCTGCTGCGCGTCTGGTATCCGATCACGGTCGCGACGCAAAGCTGGCATCTGCGCAAGCTCATCCGCTCGTATCTGCTCAGGAGCAGCGACGATCTCACCCAGTTGCCGTTCAAGCTGCACGATTTCGGCGCGCGCGGCGTGTCGAGCGCCGAATCGGCGGCGATCGGAGGCGCCGCGCATCTCGTCAGTTTCATGGGCTCGGATACGGTGCTCGGCGTGGTCGCGGCGAATCACTACTACAACGAAAGCATGGCGGCGTTCTCGGTGCCGGCCGCCGAGCACAGCACGATCACGTCGTGGGGCCGCGAGCGGGAGACCGACGCGTACCGCAACATGATCGCGCGCTTCGGCAAGCCGGGCGCGATCGTGTCGGTGGTGTCCGACTCCTACGACCTGTTCGCCGCGCTCGACGCGTGGGGCACGGAGCTGAAGCAGGCCGTGCTCGATTCGGGCGGCATGCTCGTGATCCGGCCGGACTCCGGCGATCCGCGCACGATCGTGTTGCAGACGCTGCGCTCGCTCGAGGCGTCGTTCGGCTCCGTGACGAACAGCAAGGGGCGGCGCGTACTCAACAACGTGCGGGTGATTCAGGGCGACGGCGTGAACCCGGATTCGATCGTGGCAATTCTCGCCGCAATGGACGAGGCCGGGTTCGCCGCCGACAACATCGTGTTCGGCATGGGCGGCGCGCTGTTGCAGCAGATCAACCGCGACACGCAGCGCTTTGCGATGAAGTGCTCGGCGATCCGGATCGGCGACGAGTGGCACGACGTGTCGAAGGATCCGGTCACGGATCACGGCAAGCGTTCGATGAAAGGGCGGCTCACGCTGCTGCGTCATCGGCGCACGGGCGAATATCAGACCGTGACGCTGCCGCTCGCGTGGGACGAACGGACCGTTGCCGGAGACTGGGACGACGCGCTGGTGACGGTGTTCGATTCGGGCCGGTTGCTGGTGGATGCGTCGCTGGCCGATATCAGAAGCCGGGCGCATGCCGACGAGGTTTGATGGCGCACGGTGCAATGGGGTAGCGATGCCTGAAGATCCGCTTACGCGTGCAGGAACGAACGCCAAGGGCACCGTTGCCGCCGCACGCGGCAACGAAGTACTGCCATTGCAGTGGCCCGCCGATCCGCGGGTCGCCGCATGCATGCGCGCATGGTTGGACCAGGCTACGCAACCCGCCGGCGCGGACACCTGCCTGTTCGCCAAACTGATTGCCGCGCGCGACGCCCGTCACGAACTCGCGCTGCTCGGCTTGCCGGCGCGCGAATGGCGGACGTTGCTCGCGCGGCATTTCAGCCGGGCGAGCGTTCCCGCGTCGACGCTCTCGGTGGTCTCCAGCGAACACGCAGATTTCGTCCGCACGCTCCACACGCTGCTCGTCGCCGATGCGAGTACCGGCGTCGACGCCGCCGACGCGCGCGATCTCGCCACGATCATCGCCCATGCCTGTCTGCGCCCGGATCATCTGTGGCGCGACCTGGGCCTGGCGGGCCGCGACGAAGTCACGTGGATGCTGACGCGCTATTTCCCGGCGCTCGTCGCGCGTAATGTCGATAACCTGCGCTGGAAGAAATTTCTCGCCGCGCAATACGCGCTTTCGTTGGGCCTGCAACCCGGTCCGGCGCCGGGTTGCTCAGGCTGTGAAGACTACGGGTATTGCTTCCCGCGGCATCGTTGAAGCCGCGCGGACAGGTGGCAGCACGAACCGGTTCGTGTATGCTTGCGCGCATGGCCGACACCGCAAAAACCGCGAAATCCCGCGCCGCTCCGGCGACGAAATCCACGAAGACGCGCCCCGAGGTGCGCTTCAGAATGCGCATTCGCAACGGCGATGCGGTTGCACTCGGGCCGGGTAAGGTCGATCTGCTCGAGGCGGTGCGCGAATACGGCTCGATTTCGGCTGCGGCGCGCAGTCTGGACATGTCGTACCGGCGCGCGTGGCTGTTGATCGACGAACTGAACCGCTCGCTGAAGTCGCCGGCCACCCGTTCGGAGCAGGGCGGTCAGAGCGGCGGCGGCTGCACGCTGACGCCGGTCGGCGAAACCGTCATCCGGCTGTATCGCGATGTCGAGGAAGAAGCCCGGCGAAGCTGCGCGAAGCAGCTCGCCGAGCTGCTGAAATTGATCCGTTCGTAAGTTCGTAAATTCGTAAGCGGCTTGCGTTCGCGCGGCAAAAATCGCGCTCAGCCGTGCCGCAGACAGAATGCGGAAGACGGCGGATTGCGAAGCTGCGCGACATGCTCGGGATGCAGCCGCGCCATCAATTCGACGAAGCTCGCCACGCTCGCCGTGCGCAGCGGGTGATAGTCGATCGCATGACGCTCGCAGATCCGCTTGAGCGTATTCATCGAGTCGTGATCGACGCAGTCCACCGGAAACACGACGATATCCGCGCCCGGCAGCGCGGCGGCAAGCAGTCCCTTGCGATCCTCGACACCGCCGTCATGCACGACGAGTTCGCCGCCGGCCGCTTCGACGAGCCGTTTCAGCGCGTTGTTCGAGCCGGGCCGGCCTCCCACGTAGACGATCCGTTTGCCCTGCACGCTGTCGAGGCTCGCGCGGCGTGGGCCGATGCCGTTCGCGTTGTTCGTGCCGTGGGCCGCCTCGGCGGCATCCACGGTGGCGCGTTCCAGCGCATCGCATTCGCTCTGCACGAGCTTCAGTAGCGCCAGCGCCTGATCGCGGCTGCGGCGTAGCGCTTGCGCGGCGTCCTGTTCCTGCTGCACGCGCTGTTCGGCCGCTTCGCGGCGGCTCGTATGCAGGGTCACGCGTTGATCGGCATCGGCGAGCCGTTCGCGCAGATGCTGCAGTTCGGCTTCCAGACCGGCCGCATCGGCGGGCAACTGGCGCGCGCGCAACTGGACGATCTGTTCGTTGAGCGCCCCGATCGACGCATCGCGCTCGACACTGAGTTCCTGCAAGCGGCTCTGTTGCCGCTCGATCTTCTCCTTCAGCGCGGCGTTTTCTTCCTCCAGTGCGACGAGCCGCCGGATATCCGCCCGATTGGCCGCGCCGACCAGATGCGACAGCATGTGCAGATCGCCGAACGCTTTCTGGCGCACCGGCATCGTCGCGAGCGGATGCGTCATCAACGCCCAGTAGGCGGGCGGAATGTCGCCGCTTTTCAGCGCTTCGTCCCAGAGCTTCAGCAATCCGGAATCGTCGGCGGCTTTCTCGAAGCGGCGGATCGCGCCCGTGTAGCGTTCGTCGAGCAGCTTGTGCAATGCCTTCGCGCATGCGCCCCCTTCGATCGCAAGTTCCACTGCCGCGTGATGGATTTCGAGGTCGCTCGCCTCGCGGCGATCGAGGTCCGTGAATTTCGGCACCAGCTTGCGCAATTCGTGCGTGCTCAGGCAGGTGCCGATGATCGAGCAATGCAGATGGTGGTCGAGTTCGGATAGACGCGCGCGCCGTTTGACGTTGGGCGGCGTTGCCTTGACGACGGGCGAGCAGCACGTGTCGACTGCCCGGATGCCGGTGCTGGCGAGCTCGTCACCGGATAGCTTCAGACGCGAGGGCTGGGCAAGAGGGAACGGAGGAGTGTGCATGAAGGTCTCGAATCCGGTTCGTGTCAGTCGTGTCGAATGCTTGCGCGATGCGCGTTGATCGTGTGACTAGCGCCTGCGGTGTATTCGGAAAGATATAGCGCGGGACAAAAATGCGTTCATTGGCGGCGCTCCTGCATCGGTGCGTTAGTCGGCAGAAGGCGTAAGCGCGGGCTCGGCACGCGCGTTCCGCGGCTCGGCGACCACCGCGGCGGTGCTTGCCGTGCGCGGACGGCGCGCGGCGGGGCGTCCGCGCGGGATGGTGGCGCGGTTCATCGGTCCGGCCGTTTCGCCGGCCGGCCACGGCGCATGCTGTTCCAGCACGTGCCCGACGCATAGCCCGACCACCGCCGCGTCGAGCCGTTCGAGTTCCGCGACCACCCTGCGCAACGCAGGCGGATCGTTGCTGAACGCGTCGGAGAAGATCGTGTCGCGCAACGGTTCGGCGAGGCGCGCTTCCTCGATCGTCGCCTTCAGCTCGCGCAGACGCGCGAACGCGGTCGTGCGTGCCTGTTCCGCGAGGATCGACAGCAACTGATTCAGCGAATGCGAACCCGACGTGCCGATCGGCTTGAGGCTCGACGGGTCGCCGCTCAGCATCGTGACGAAGCGCTGCACGCTGCCGTACAGGCGCCGATAGGCGTCGACGACGTCGCGGATCGATTCGGCCCGGCCGCGCTCGGAGGCCGACTTCACCGCGACGATGGCCGACGAAATCTCGATCGCCGCGCGCTGGCCGGGAGCTGACAGGTTGGATCGACTGCGCACCGCTGATGGCTCCTGCTGGTTCGTTTCACTACGCCGCCTGAGCGGCAAGGCCTACCGTAATATCCGATAGGATATAACGAAAGACGCGGCAGGTGTTGAACCGGAACCGGACGGTCGTGCGCTTTCGCGGACGTCGGCACGGCTTCGACGCTGTCATCCCCCGTGCCGCCCCCATCCACCGTGTTTTCCGATATCGTGTGCGCGATGCCCGCCGCGCACCCCGCGCGGGCGATTTTCCGGAGCGCGGCGCATCGCGCTCCCGCAACGCACGACACGAAATCAATGAGCCATCCCAACACCGAGCTGATCGAACGTTTCTACACGGCCTTCCAGCAACGCGACGCCGAAACCATGGTCGCCTGCTATGCCGACGACGTCGTCTTCAGCGATCCCGCGTTCGGCGAGCTGGTCGGAGACGAAGTGCGCGACATGTGGCGGATGCTCGTCAAACATGCGCAGGACTTCTCGCTGAGTTTCAGCGACATCGAAGCGGACGACCACAACGGCCGCGCGCAGTGGGTGGCCCGCTACCGCTTCAGCCAGACGGGCCGCGACGTGGTCAACCGGATCGACGCGCGCTTCGTGTTCCGTGACGGGCTCATCGTCGAGCATCGCGACAGCTTCGATCTGTGGCTGTGGATGCGTCAGGCGATGGGCGTCCGTGGCACGCTGCTCGGCTGGTCGCCGTTCGTGCGGCGCCTGCTCAGGCAGCAGGCGCGCCGGGGGCTGCTGCTTTATCGCGGGCAATTGCGTCGCTGACAGGCCCGTTCGGGCTCCATCCCGCGCCAGCGCGACGCGCGAGGGCGGCATCCCGCTTGCTATGATCAACGGTCATTCGAGCCCGCATCCCGCCGGGCCAGCGAAGAGGGAGCCATGCGAGTCGTCGATGCCGCCTGGGAAGAATGGCTGAGCTGCAATGTCGCGCGCGGCTGCACGCCGGATTCGATGATCGACGCGATGGTGAGAGCCGGCTTTATCGCCGATGACGCGCGCGTCGCCGTCCACCATGCGTTCGGGCTGCGCACGAGCGAGGCCGCCCCAGCCACCGCCGCACCGCACCCCTATCGCTACGACGACGCGCCGGTCGCGAGCGGCAACCTGATCCGCGCGTACGATCGCGACGTGCGCGTGCTGCTGCGCTGCGAGCGCCCGCAACTGATCGTGTTCGCCGATGTGCTGTCTCCGGAAGAATGCCGCGAGCTGATCGGGCGCTCGCGGCATCGGCTGAAACGCTCGACGACGGTCAACCCCGTCACCGGCAGCGAAGACGTGATCCACAACCGCACGAGCGCTGGCGTCTGGTATCGACGCTGCGAAGACGCGTTCATCGAGCGGCTCGACCAGCGCATCGCGAGCCTGATGAACTGGCCGCTCGAAAACGGCGAGGGGCTACAGGTCCTGCATTACGGCACGAGCGGCGAGTATCGGCCGCACTTCGACTACTTCGCGCCCGATCAACCGGGCAGCGCCATGCATTTCGCGCAGGGCGGCCAGCGCGTCGCCACGCTGGTGATCTATCTGAACGACGTCGCCGGCGGCGGCGAAACGATCTTTCCCGACGCGGGCATCTCGGTCGCGGCGCGCGAGGGCGGCGCGGTGTATTTCCGCTACATGAACGGCCAGCGCCAGCTCGATCCGCTGACCCTGCACGGCGGCGCGCCGGTGCTTGCCGGCGACAAATGGGTGCTGACGAAGTGGATGCGCGAGCGCGCTTACGGTTGTTGATAGCGAGCCGCCGCTGGACCGGTTCTTCACACCGAATAGCGGGTCTGCGAACGCGCCTTTACGCGCAATGAATGCAAGCAGGGGGAGTGCTGCGTCGTCAGCAGGAACAGGCGCTACTCGACGGCCCGGCTGGCGGTCACCGGCGCGCGGGCAGCATGAGCGGCGTGGACGGCGTCATTGCCGGTGCGGCCGGCGAGCAGTTGCCTCACCGCATCGCGCCCGCTCATATACCCCATGCGCAGAATCATCAGCCCGATGGCCGTGCCCGCGATCGCGTCGAGCATCGGCACGCCGGCGAGACTGCCGGCGAGGCCCACGGTCGCGACAAGCGCCGATACCGCGTCGACGCGCGCATGCCACGCGCTCGCGAGCAGCAGCGCCGAGCCGGTGCGCCGTCCTTCGGCGCGCAGGTAGCGAAACAGCGTTTCCTTCGCGAGCGTGACGAAGCCGCTGACCGCGAGCGCGGCGACGTTCAGCGCGGTGCTGGCGCTCAACGTCGAGCTTTGCGCGACGGTTTGCCAGAGCATCTCCGCGGCGGTGAAGATCAGCAACGCGGCGATAAAAAGCGATGCGACGGCTTGTTCGATGCCGTTGCCGCTGCGTTTGGACAGGCGCGCGTCCGGGCGCTTCAGATGCCATGCACTCATGGTCAACACGAGCAGCACGACCGCATCGCCGGCAAGGTCGCCCAGCGTGTGGATGCCATCGGCGAACAGGCCATCCGATCGCGCGGTGAGGCCGAGCGCGATCTGCATCACGGCGAGAAACGCATTGACGAGCGCGCTTGCGCAGGCACCCCTAAACAAGGCGGCCGCCGTCAATCGGACCGGGGTGAATGGCGTGACGGACGAGCTGAAGTTCGGCGGACGGTGGCATGAGCGGGGACGATTCTTGTTGGTCGCAGCAAAGTACCGGCCGAACGTGGCATGCCTGTGACAAAGCGGGGCGACGCGCGCTCATGCCGCGCCGAGGCACTCCTCAAGCCGTTTTATAAACGTCCGGCCGATGCAGCTCCATATACCGCTCGGGATGCGCCAGCGCCGTGAACCCATGCGGCGCATACACGTGATGCGCGTCCGTCGTGACCAGCACGATCCTGCGCAGGCCCGCGAGAGAAGGGCTCGCGAAAATATGCTTCATCAACACGGACGCATAGCCGTTGCTGCGATACGCGGGCAGCACGAAGACGTCGCACAGGTACGCGAAGGTGGCTTCGTCGGTGATCACGCGCGCGAACGCGATCTGCTTGCCGTCGAGATAGCCGCCGAAGCACAGCGAGCCCGCGACGGCCCGCTCGAAGATCTCGCGCGGCATGTCCTGCGCCCATGCGGTTTCCCGCGACAGGAACGTGTAGACCATGTCGAGGTCGAGATCGCTGTGGCGGTTCGAAATCGTCAGTTCGCCTGGCTGCACCGTGGGTCTCCTTTGTCGATCAGAGTTGGCGCTTTAGTGCCGTATTTCGATCCCATGCAAGATGGTTACTGCCGTGCCGGCCGATTCATGTTCCACGTCACCCCTTCGCCGTATTCTCGCTGCCGCGCGAACCACCGCCGATACTCTGTCCGGCATTACGCGCGAGCCCCATATAGCCGATCACCGACAGCAGCGTCAGCACGCCGGCGAACAGGAACGCGAGGCGGAAATCGTCGAGCGTGAACACGTGGCCGCTCATCTCTCCGTTCAGGTGAGCCGCGACGCGCAGCGACACCGCGCCGAACGCGATGCCGAGACCGATCGTCATCTGCGCGGCCGCGCTCCACAGCGTGCTGGCCGCGCTCATCTGCGGCTGCGCGATATCGGCATAGGCGAGCGTGGCGAGGGTCGAGAACTGCATCGAGCGCGCGACGCCGTACACGAACACGACGATCAGCACGAATGCGAGCGGCACGTTCGGCGTCAGCAGCCCGCACGCGATGATGAAAATGCCCGCGACCGTCACGTCGACGATCGACACCATGCGAAAGCCGTAGCGCTTCAGGATGAGCGTGGTCAATGCCTTCATGCCGAGATTGCCGAGCGCGCTCGCGAGCAGCAGCAGGCCCGAGCGGAACGCCGACAGCCCGAAGCCGACCTGGAACAGCAGCGGCATCAGATAGGGCACCGCGCCGATGCCGATGCGCGTGAACGAGCCGGTGACGACCGTCACCGAGAACGTCGGCACCTTGAGCGTCGAGACGTCGATGAGCGGATACGGATGACGCCTGGCATGCTGGAACGCGATCACGCCGACGACGAGACCGCCGAGCACGATAGCCCCGGCGAGCCACGGGTTCGTGGCCGGCTGGCTCGCGAGTTCCGCGCCGTACAGCACCGCGGTCAGCGCGACGCCGCTCAGCAGCAGGCCGACCACGTCGAGCGGCTTGCGCCCGGTTCCGCGCAGATTCGGCACGATGGCGAGCGCGACGGCGATCGCCGCGAGGCCGAACGGCACATTGAGCAGGAAGATCCAGCGCCACGACGCATAGGTCGTGATGAAGCCGCCGATCGGCGGTCCCACCACCGGTGCCGCGATGGCCGGCCATGTGATCGTCGAGATCGCCTGCATCATGCGGGCCTTCTCGGTGCTGCGGACCACGATCAGACGGCCGACCGGCACCATCATCGCGCCGCCGATGCCTTGCAGCAGCCGCGCAGCCGTGAATTCGGGCACGTTCTGCGACAGCCCGCACAGCACCGATGCCGCCGTGAACACGCCGATTGCGCTGACGAACACGGTGCGCGCGCCGCAGCGGTCGGCGACCCAGCCGCTCGCCGGAATGAAGATCGCGAGCGCGAGCATGTAGGCGGTCATGCCGAGACTCAGGCTGTTCGGGCCGACGCCGAACGAGCGCGCCATCTGCGGCAGCGCGGTGGCGATCACCGTGGTGTCGAGGTACTCCATGAAGAAGGTGGCCGCGACGATGTACGGCAGCCAGCCGACGTGCGTGTTGCGGGTGACGCCGCTCATTGCGCGGACTCCGCCGCGGTGCGCGTGCGCGCGGGAAGAGGGTGGTCGGGCCGGCGCGCTGCGCGCGAGGAGGGTGACATCATGGTGCGTGCGACTACCTTTCGATTGCGTTGGGCCGGCGCTCGCGCGGGCGCGGCGGCGCGGGGATCCGGGCGCCGCGAATGGCCGCGGCGGGCTGGCGGCAACATCGGCTTGCCTGATTGCCAGCCCTGAATCGTAACGCAATAAATGGCGCCATACCGGCGAGCGTTGCAGCGCGCGACGCCGGCAGCGCGCCCGCGCGTGATTCAGTCTTTCGCCGCGTACTCCTTGTCCAGCCGGTCATAGAGCGGCTTGTTGACGAGCCGCTGGCGCTCGCTGAACGGCGCGACGATCGTCGCGTCCTCGTCGAGGCGGCCTTTGTCCTGCAGCGTGCCGAGCGCGCGCTGCATGCCGAGCACCGCGCCCTGCAGCGCCGCGTTCGCGTACAGCACGATGCCGTAGCCGAGCTTCGCGAGCGTCTCGCGCGATTGCACCGGCGTCTTGCCGCCGATCACGATGTTGATCAGTTGCGGCACGTCGAACAGCGCCGGCAGACGCTCGATATCGGCGAGCGATTCGGTCGCCTCGATAAAGAGGATGTCGGCGCCCGCCTCGATGAAGCGATGGCCGCGCTCGATCGCGTCCTCGATGCCGTGCACGGCCGCCGCGTCGGTGCGCGCCATGATCTGCAGGTTCGCGTCCTCGCGCGCATCGACAGCCGCGCGGATCTTGCCGGCCATCTCGTTCGCGGCGATCACCTCCTTGCCCGAGAAGTGGCCGCATTTCTTCGGCATCACCTGGTCTTCGAACTGGATCACGTCCGCGCCGCTGCGCTCGAGCACGCGCACCGTCTGGCGCACGTTCAGCGCGTTGCCGAAGCCGGTGTCGGCATCGACGATCAGCGGCAGCGCGACCGCGTCGCGGATGCGCGCCGTGTGCTCGGCGATTTCGGCGAGGCCGATGAAACCGAGATCGGGCAGCCCGAGCGACATGTTGGTGACGCCCGCGCCGGTGATGTAGACCGCCTCGAAGCCGGCGTCCTCGATCACGCGCGCGCTCATCGCGTTGAACGCGCCGGGCACGAGCAGTCCTTGGCGCTGGTTGACCCTCGCGCGGAACGCGGCGCGGCGGGTGGCGGAAGTGGTGGTCATGGTGCGGGTCTCCAGAAGAGGAATCGGTAGTGAAACGCAGGGGTCATTGTGCAGGAAGCGTGCCATTGGATGCGAAGTGGTGCTTGCCTGCGGCTAGTCCCTTTCGGTCGGCGGTTTGCGGCGCGGCGGGGAGGATTGGGCGTTCATGGCAGAATGCGCTGAGTGTTTCATGAAACGCATGATGAAACGCATCATGAAACGTTCCGTGAAACGCCTCATGGCCGGTTTCAAAACTGATCCTCGAGTCCCGACGTTGAGCGTTGCAGCGGAGTCTCTCGGGGAAGGAGAACCACGGTGTCCACCTTCACGTCCTTCGTCGCCGATTCGAACCCCGGTCTGCCGGGTGTCGCGCTCGTCAGTATCAGCCGCCTGCAGTCGCTTTGCGAGACGGTCGCGCCGCGCTATGCCGCGCGCGCGAGATTTTTCCCGGTCCGCGAAGGCTACGGAGCGGCCGTCGCCGCGTTGCAGGCCTACGTGGACGCCGGCTCCGTCGACGTCGTGCTGGCCGCCGGCTCGAACGGCGCGTATCTGCAAGCGCACCTGAACGTGCCGGTCGTCACGGTCAAGGTGAACGGCTTCGACGTACTGAACGCGATCACGCACGCGACGGCGACGTGGCCCGACGCGCGGATCGGCCTCGTGCTGCACGAAACGATCTCGCACGAACTCGACGAGCTGGGCCCGTGGTTCAACGTCGATCTGAAACAGCGCGCCTACCGCTCGATCGACGATGTGCGGCTCGCGGTCGGCCAGCTCGCCGCCGACGGCTGCGGCGTCATCATCGGTCCGGGCATGGCCTGCGATCTGGCGCAGCAGGCCGGCATGGAAAGCGTGTTCCTGTACTCGTTCGGCGCGGTCGAGGAGGCGTTCGAGCGCTCGGTTGAACTTGCGCGCGTGAGCCGCCGGAAGGAATCGCGGCGTATGCGTCTGAACACGATCGTCGCGCATCTGCGCGACGGCGTCGCCGCGTTCGACGACGCCGGCCAGCTCGAAGCCGTCAATCCCGCGATGCTCGAACTGCTGGGTCTCGCGGACGACGAAGCGCACGGCCGGCGGCAGGTGGCGCGCGCGCTCGCGCCGCTGCTGCGCGACACGCGCGCGGCGGACCAGCCGGTCGACGGGCGCATCGAGCAGATCGGCGGACGCGCGCTGAGCGTGAATTGCGTGCCGATCGTCGAGCAGGGCGTGCGCACCGGCTTCGTCGTGACCGCGCAGGACGCGCTCGTCGCGCAACGGATCGACCATTCGTTGCGCACGAGTCAGCGGCCGAGGCACCTGGTCGCGCGGCATCGGCTCGACGATCTGATCGGAGAATCGGCAGCGCTCGCGCGAGTGCGCCGGCTCGCGCGCGCCGGCGCCGCGCACGACGCGACGGTGCTGCTGACCGGCGAAAGCGGCACCGGCAAGGAACTGGTCGCGCAGGGCATCCATAACGCGAGCCGGCGGCGCGGTAATCCGTTCGTCGCGTTCAACTGCGCGGCGTTGCCCGAGGGACTGATCGAAAGCGAGCTGTTCGGCCACGAGGAGGGGGCATTCACCGGCGCGCGGCGCGGCGGCAAGCCGGGGCTCTTTGAAATCGCGCATACCGGCACGATCTTTCTCGACGAAATCGGCGAAATGCCGCCTGCGCTGCAAAGCCGGCTGCTGCGTGTGTTGCAGGAACGCGAGGTGATGAAGCTGGGCGCGGGCCGCGCGACGCCGGTCGACGTGCGCGTGATCGCGGCGACGCATCGCGATCTGCATGCGCTCGTCGAGCAGGGTGCGTTTCGCGCGGATCTGTATTTCCGCTTGAATCTGCTTCAGATAAAATTGCCGCCGCTGCGCGAGCGGCGCGACGATATCGCGCCGCTCGCGCGTCATCTGCTGGGCCGCGGTGCGCTCCAGTACGGCTTGTCGGCGGCGGCGCTCGAACGGGTGCTCGCGTTTCTCGCTCCGCTTTTTGCGAATTACGCGTGGCCGGGCAATGTCCGCGAACTGGAAAATCTGCTCGCCCGTGCCGCGATCTATGCCGGCGATCCGGCGGTCCATCCGGCAGACGATTCGGCTGGGAACTCGCCCGCCGACGTGTTGCCAGACTGGCAAGCAGTGTTTCCGGAATTTGGGCGGATCGGGCCGGCAACGGCCGACGCGGCCAGCAAGGCATCTGGAAGCGCCCCGGCGAGTGCGTCGCCGCGCGCGCCACTCACCCGCGCAGACGCGTTGCGCGCCCTCGAACGCTCAGGCGGCAATCGCGCCGCCGCGAGCCGCGCGCTCGGGATCGGCCGGACCACGCTGTGGCGGCTTCTAAAGACCTGATGACCTGATGCGCCCCAAAAAGCAGACCCGATAGCCAGTGGGGGAAAAATAAATAGCTTAAGACTATTAATATTATTAAAACAATCTGCTTTACCTATTAAGTGTAATCTGACATACTGAGTCCACTTTCCAACCACCCTGAAAGAGGACTCAGCAAATGCCGATCATCAACAGTCAAGTCAAACCGTTCAAGGCGCAGGCTTACCACAACGGCAATTTCCAGACCGTTACTGAAGAAGACCTGAAGGGCAAGTGGTCGGTTTTCGTTTTCTACCCGGCCGACTTCACGTTCGTGTGCCCGACCGAACTGGGTGACCTGGCCGACCGTTACGAAGATTTCAAGAAGCTGGGCGTGGAAATCTACAGCGTCTCGACCGATACGCACTTCACGCACAAGGCATGGCACGACACGTCGGACACGATCCAGAAGATCAAGTACCCGATGCTGGCTGACCCGACGCTCGCCATCTCGCGCAACTTCGACGTGCTGATCGAAGAAGAGGGTCTCGCACTGCGCGGCACGTTCGTGATCAACCCGGAAGGCGAGATCAAGGTGTGCGAAATCCACGACAACGGCATCGGCCGTGACGCGGGCGAGCTGCTGCGCAAGGTTCAGGCTGCCCAGTACATCGCCGCGCATCCGGGTGAAGTGTGCCCCGCCAAGTGGACGCCGGGCGCTGAAACGCTGACCCCGTCGCTCGACCTGATCGGCAAGATCTAAGGTCTTCGCAGCCTCCCTGGCTGTATCCGCAGTCTGCATCCGCCGGGATCTTCCCGGTGCATCACTCGCGCGAATCGCCCGATACGGCGTTTCGCGCATCCCCGGGCCGCAAGCGTTCTATCCGGACCACCGCGGCGCCGGGAACCCCATACTCCTCGTCACGGAAAACGCAAAGCCATGCTTGACGCCAATCTCAAGACTCAACTGAAAACGTATCTCGAAAAAGTTGGCAGGCCTATTGAGCTCGTCGCATCGGTCGACGACAGCGCAAAATCGCATGAGCTGCTGGCCTTGCTGAACGATATCGCGACGTTGTCGGAGCGCGTCACGGTGGTCGAGCGTCGCGGCGACAGCGAGCGCAAGCCGTCGTTTTCGATCGGCGAAGTGGGCAAGGACACCGGCATCCGTTTTGCCGGCATTCCGATGGGACATGAATTCACGTCGCTCGTGCTTGCACTGCTGCAGGTGGGCGGCCATCCGGTCAAACTCGACGACGCGGTGATCGAACAGATCCGCAATCTCGACGGCGACTATCAATTCGAAACGTATTTCTCGCTGTCGTGCCAGAACTGCCCGGAAGTCGTGCAGGCGCTGAACGTGATGGCGCTGCTCAATCCGCGCATCCGTCACGTCGCGATCGACGGCGCGCTGTTCCAGAACGAAGTCGAAGCGCGCCAGATCATGGCGGTACCGACGATGTTCCTGAACGGCGAAGTGTTCGGCCAGGGCCGCAGCGGCGTCAAGGAAATCCTCGCGAAGCTCGACACCAACGCCGGCGCGCGTGCCGCGAAGGAACTCGAGAAGAAGCCGGTGTTCGACACGCTGATCGTCGGAGGCGGCCCGGCGGGCGCGGCGGCGGCGATCTACTCGGCGCGCAAGGGCATCGCGACGGGTGTCGTGGCCGAGCGCTTCGGCGGCCAGGTGCTCGATACGCTCGCGATCGAGAACTTCGTCTCGGTGAAGGAAACCGAAGGACCGCAGTTCGCGACCGCGCTCGAACAGCACGTGAAGGCTTATGAAGTCGACATCATGGACGTGCAGCGCGCCGAAGCGCTGATTCCGGGGCGCATCAACGAAGTGCGTCTCGCCAACGGCGCGGTGCTCAAGGCGAAGACGATCGTTCTGGCAACCGGCGCGCGCTGGCGCGAAATCAACGTGCCGGGCGAGCGCGAATATCGCAATCATGGCGTCGCGTACTGCCCGCACTGCGATGGTCCGCTGTTCAAGGGCAAGCGCGTCGCGGTGATCGGTGGCGGCAATTCGGGCGTCGAGGCGGCAATCGACCTCGCGGGTATCGTGCGTGAAGTCACGCTGCTCGAATTCGGCGCCACCCTGCGCGCCGACGAAGTGCTGCAACGCAAGCTGCGCAGCCTGCCGAACGTGACGGTCGTCACGCAGGCGCAGACCACCGAAATCACCGGCGACGGCAAGAAGGTGAACGGTCTCGTCTACAAGGAACTGGCTTCGGGCGAAGTGAAGAAGGTCGAACTCGAAGGCGTGTTCGTGCAGATCGGCCTCGTGCCGAACACCGAATGGCTGAAGGGCACGGTCGAGCTGTCGAAATATGGCGAGATCATCGTCGATGCCCGCGGCGCGACCTCGGTGCCGGGCGTGTTCGCCGCCGGCGACGTGACCACGGTGCCGTACAAGCAGATCGTGATCGCAGTGGGCGAGGGCGCGAAGGCATCGCTCTCCGCGTTCGATCATCTGATCCGCACCAGCGCGGACGAAGAAAGCGAGGCGGAAGCCGAAGCAGCGATTTGACGCTGTAGTTCGATGTCGTTGTAGTGATCGACGGCGGCCCATGCATGGGCCGCCGTTTTTTATTCGTCGCTGCTTGCGGCGGTGCGCGGTAATATCAACCGTCGCGGAAAATAAAGCTATACGCACTCAACGCCGGCACCCCGCCCAGATGCGCGTACAACACGCGCGAGCCTTCCGGAAATTCACCGTTGCGCACCTTGTCGATCATGCCGTGCATCGACTTGCCCTCATAGACCGGATCGGTCAGCACGCCTTCGAGCCTCGCGCACAAGCGGATCGCTTCCAGTGTCCCCTCGTTCGGCAGACCGTATTCCGGGCCGCCATAGCGCTCGTCGAGCACGACGTCCTTCGCGGTGATGTCGCGGCCAAGCTCGACGCGCCCGGCGGTCTGCTGCGCGATCCGCATGATCTGCTCGCGCGTCTGCGCGGGTTTCGCCGATGCATCGATGCCGATCACGCGATCGGCGCGGCCGTCGGCGGCAAAACCGACGACCATGCCCGCCTGCGTGCTGCCCGTCACCGAGCACACGACGACGTAGTCGAACTTGAACCCGAGTTCGGCTTCCTGCTGCCGCACTTCTTCCGCGAAACCGACGAAGCCGAGTCCGCCCAACGGATGATCCGAACAGCCCGCCGGAATCGCATACGGCTTGCCGCCGGCTGCTTGCACGCTGTCGAGCGCGTCTTCCCAGCTCTTGCGAAAGCCGATGTCGAAGCCGTCCGGCACGAGCCGCACGTCGGCGCCCATCATGCGCGACATCTGGATGTTGCCGACGCGGTCGTACACGGCATCGTAATAGTTGACCCAGTTCTCCTGCACGAGCACGCACTTCATGCCGAGATGCGCGGCGACGGCCGCCACCTGACGGGTCTGGTTCGACTGGATGCCGCCAATCGACACGAGCGTGTCGCAGCCCCGGGCAAGCGCGTCGGGAATCAGATATTCGAGCTTGCGGGTCTTGTTGCCGCCGAACGCGAAGCCGCTGTTGCAGTCCTCGCGCTTGGCGTACAGCCGCACTTTGCCGCCGAGATGTTCGCTCAGACGGTTGAGCGGCTGGATCGGCGTCGGTCCGAAGGTGAGCGGGTAGCGGGGGAATCGTTGCAGGTTCATCGCGGCTCCGTGATGGATGGAATGCAGTGAGTTGATGTTAGAAAAAACTGCGCGAAATGAGCTTGCGAAAAAAATCGCCGAGACGTACTTTGAAAAGGATCGAATCCCAGTATTTTTAATAAAACATCGTACAGTCGCTCATGAACGCAACAAAAATTCGCACAGATTCGAGACCTGCCGCCACGTCCGCGGCCGATCCGCTGCACCCGCTCGACCGCATCGATCGCGCGATCCTGCGGCAGTTGCAGACCGACGCGTCGATTTCGAATGTCGCGCTCGCGGCCAGAGTGAAGCTGAGTGCGCCGGCCTGCCTGCGGCGCGTCGAACGGCTCAAGGCGTCGGGGCTGATCCGCGGCGTGGTCGCGTTGCTCGACCCGAAGGCGGCTGGCGCGGGGATGCTCGTGATCATCGGCGTGGTGCTCGATCGCTCGACGCCCGAGTCGTTCGCCGAGTTCGAAAAAGCCGCGCAGAAAGTGGCCGGCTGCATGGAGTGTCACGTGGTGACCGGCGAATTCGACTATTTCATGGTGATCCGCACGCGCGACAGCGACAGCTTCAACCGTCTGCACGCCGAGCAACTGCTGTATCTGCCGGGCGTGCGGCAGATCCGCTCGTTTATGGTGCTGAAGGAAATCCTGTCGACGACGAAATTTCCGCTCTGAATCCACGCCGGGCCGTGCCGCCGAAAGAAAAGACGCGCATGCTGTCATAAACGGCGCACCCGAACGACCCAGCCTCGAACTATTCGCGCGCAGCACGCGGAGAACGGTACGGGCTTTTCCGGCGCGAATTGAACGAGGAGATGCGGCATGAATAGCGGCAAACCCGTTGGTAGCCGACCCGGCGGCACGATGAATCGCACCCGGCCCCGATCGCGCGCGGCCGCGTTGTCCTTGCTGTTCGGCACCGGTGCGCTGGCGTTGCTGCTTGCGCAGCGCATGGCGTTGTCGGCGGAGACCGGAGTCGTGATCGCGCCGCCCGCGCTCGACGAACCGGTCCTCGCGAGCACCACGCACGAGGAAACCGCGGTGTTCGCGGGCGGCTGCTTCTGGGGCGTGCAGGGCGTGTTCCAGCACGTGCGCGGCGTGACGAAAGCGGTGTCCGGCTATTCGGGCGGCGCGCGCGATACCGCGCAATACGAGACCGTCAGCGGCGGCGAGACGGGGCATGCCGAATCGGTGCAGGTCACGTTCGATCCCGGCAAGGTCACGTACGGTCAACTGTTGCAGGTCTATTTCTCGGTGATTCAGGACCCGACCGAACTGAACCGGCAGGGACCCGACAGCGGCACGCAATACCGTTCCGCGGTGTTTCCGCTCAACGACGCGCAGCGGCGCGTCGCGCAGAGCTATATCGCGCAGCTCGACAGGTCGCACGCGTTTGCGGCGCCGATCGTCACGAAGACGGAGCCGTACAAGGGCTTTTATCCCGCCGAGTCGTATCACCAGAACTACCTGACGCTGCATCCGGATTCGGCCTATATCGTGTTCAACGACATGCCGAAAATCGCCAATCTGAAGCGGCTGTTCCCCACTCTGTATCGCGACAAGCCGGTGTTGGTGGAAACCGGACAGTAGCGCGGCGCGGCTGATAATTGCGTCGCCGCGTTTCTTGCGGGGGACGGGCGGCGAACGATGCGCGCCGCGCTTATGCCTCGCTTGTGCCTCGCTTGCCTAGTTTATGCCTCGTTTATTCCGCTACAGGCGGGCGGCCGGCGCGACGCATCGGCTTGACCCGCACCCGCGCGCGCCATTCATTCATCAACCTTCCATCCAGTTGGCGCATATCTTGCGCAGGAGGATTTCGTCGGCCGGTTTTGTGCGTTGCTGCAGTGCACACGAAACCTGCCGGACGGCTTGCTGCCCGTTATGGCGCGTCGCGCGCAGGCCGGACCCGATACGTTGCATGCAGTCCGCGCCGATTACTGGAAAAATTACATGCCGTAAGTAGCGGTGCCTCGGTCGCCCGGGCTGGTCGGACCGTGTTGGATCCCCGGACGAGAACATAATCTTTTCGCGATACGCGAGATTGGAGGCTTCTGGTGTTGAACAGCCGTAGAACGAAGCGGGGCGCCAAACCTCGCAATAAACAAACCGGCATCGCCGCGCGCTCGCTCGTCGCCGCGACTCTTGGCGGGATCGCCTTTCTGCCCGATGTGGGGTTCGCGCAGACGCCGTCGCCTCTCGGTGAATGGCAATACTCGGTCGGCATTCCGTTGCAGAAGATGTATCAGCCGAACATTCCCGACTGGCAGGTGCGCTTCGGCGCGGCGGCCTCGTTCCAGCCGCGCTTCGAGGGTTCCGACCGCTATCACCTGGTGGGTGGTCCGAGCATCGACGTGCGCTACAAGGACCTGTTCTTTCTGTCGAGCGGCGAGGGCTTCGGGATGAACTTCGCGCGGGGCGAGAACTGGCGCATGAGTCTCGCGGCCGTCTACGATCTGGGCCGGCGCGGGCAGGACGATCCGCAGGAGCTGAACGGACTCGGCAACATCAACGCGGCGCCCGGCCTGAAACTCGCGGGCGAATACGTGATATCGAAGGACTTTCCGCTCGTGCTGCGCGCCGATATCCGCCGCTATTTCGGCGGCTCGAACGGCTGGATCGGCGACTTCGGCGCTTATATGCCGATGCCCGGCAGCACGAAGAAGTTCTTCTGGTTCGCCGGCCCGAACGTGACGCTGGCGGACTCCAAATATATGAATAGCTGGTTCGGCGTCAATCAGGAACAGGCCGCCCACTCGCAGTATTCGCAGTATCACGCGAGCGCGGGCTTCAAGTCGGTGGGCTTCGGCATCAGCGCGATCTGGCTGTTCAACAAGCACTGGTTCGCGACCGCGGACGGCGCGTTCGAGCAGCTTGTCGGCAGCGCGGGCAACAGCCCGATCACGCGCAGCCGCGCGACCGGTGTGGCCGACGTGTCGATCAACTACCGGTTCTGACGGCCGGCGCGAGGGCGCGTGCCTCCGGAGAAGCGGGGCGGCGGCACGGGCGCCGTCCCGCTTTCGCGCATCTTCACACGCATCGCTTCAATCCGCGCCGCGATTCCCGCCGCGCACCCTCGCGGGTACATCGCTTGCTGGGACCTCCCTGTGCGCCCACGCGTCCGTGCGTCGGCGCGCCCGAACACAAGGAGTCCATCCCCATGGCAGGTAAAGCGAGTACCCGGAAGCCCGCGGCCCAGGCGGCTCACGCGAACGATCCGAAATCGAAGGATCTCGAGCGCAATCGCATCAGTCCGCAAGGCGAAGCGCTGCGAACCAATCAGGGCGTCAAGATTGCCGACAATCAGAACACGCTGCGCGCGGGTCCGCGCGGCCCTTCGCTGCTCGAAGATTTCATCATGCGTGAGAAGATCACGCACTTCGACCATGAGCGCATTCCCGAACGCATCGTGCATGCGCGCGGCTCGGCCGCGCATGGCGTGTTCCGGCTCTACGAATCGCTGCGCGAGTATACGAAGGCCGCGTTCCTGCAGGACCCGGCCGTCGAAACGCCGGTCTACGTGCGTTTCTCGACGGTGCAGGGGCCGCGCGGTTCGGCCGACACCGTGCGCGACGTACGCGGCTTCGCGGTCAAGTTCTATACGCAGGAGGGCAATTACGATCTGGTCGGCAACAACATGCCGGTGTTTTTCATCCAGGATGCGATCAAGTTTCCGGATTTCGTGCACGCGGTGAAACCGGAAGCGCCGAACGAAATGCCGACCGGCGGCTCCGCGCACGACACGTTCTGGGATTTCGTGTCACTCGTGCCCGAATCGGCCCACATGGTGCTATGGACGATGTCGGACCGCGCGATTCCGCGCAGCCTGCGCACGATGGAAGGCTTCGGCGTCCACACGTTCCGTTTCGTGAATGCGCAAGGCAAGGCGCGCTTCGTCAAGTTCCACTGGCGTCCGGTGCTCGGCTCGTATTCGCTGCTGTGGGACGAAGCGCAGAAGCTGGCCGGCAAGGATCCGGATTTTCATCGGCGCGATCTGTGGGAAGCGATCGAGCGCGGCGACTTTCCGGAGTTCGAGCTGGGCGTGCAGATCATCGAGGAAGCGGACGAGCACAAGTTCGATTTCGATCTGCTCGATCCGACCAAGCTGATTCCGGAAGAGCTGGTGCCGGTGAAGATCGTCGGCAAGATGACACTCAATCGCAACCCGGACAACTTCTTTGCCGAGACCGAACAGGTTGCGTTCCATCCCGGCCATATCGTGCCGGGCATCGATTTCACGAACGATCCGCTCCTGCAGGGGCGTTTGTTTTCCTACACCGATACGCAGATCAGCCGCCTCGGCGGCCCGAACTTCCACGAAATTCCGATCAACCGGCCGGTATGCCCATCGGTCAACAATCAGCGCGATGCGATGCATCGCATGACGATCCACGTCGGGCAGGCTTCGTATGAGCCGAATTCGCTGAACGACGGCTGGCCGAAGGAAACCGATCCGGCTGCGGCGGATGGCGGCTTCGAGAGCTATCAGGAGCGCGTCGAGGGCACGAAGATTCGCGTGCGCAGCGAATCGTTCGCCGATCATTTCTCGCAGGCCGCGCTGTTTTACAACAGCATGTCGCAACCCGAGAAGGACCATATCGCCGCGGCCTATCAGTTCGAGCTCGGCAAGGTGACGAAGCCTGAAGTGCGCGCGCGCGTGGTCAACGAGATCCTCGCCAACTTCGACGCGGGACTCGCGGCGAAAGTCGCCGAAGGGCTCGGTCTGCCGGCGCCGAAAAAGGGCACGGCGAAGCTCGTCGGGCCGAAGTCGTCGCCCGCGCTGAGCCTGCTCAATCGCGTGAAGCCCGGCATCAAGACCCGCAAGATCGCGCTGCTCGCCGCGCCCGGTTCCGATGGCGCCGCGATCAGGCAGTTGCAACAGGCCTTGCGCGGCGAAGGCGCGACGCCGATGCTGATCGCGCCGACGCTCGCCGAAATCGACGGCATCGCGCCGGACGCGACGATTGCCGGCTTGCCGTCGGTGATGTTCGACGGGCTGATCGTCGTCGGCGGCGCGGCGGGGGCGAAGACGCTTGCGCAGTCGGGGGATGCGCGGCATTTCGTGCTCGAGGCGTTCAAGCATCTGAAGGCGATCGCGGCGCTCGGCGCGGGGCGCGACGTGCTCGCCGCCGCGCAGTTGCCCGATCATGCGGACGGCGTTGCGACCGGCGACGACAAGCAGCACGCCGACGTGCTGAAGGCGTTCGTCAAGGCCGCCGGACAGCATCGGGTATGGTCGCGCGCGGCCCAGGCGGAATCGGTGCCGGCCTGAGACCCGCGCATGCGCCGGTCCCGCACCGGCGCCATAGCGTCGCGATGAAGCTGGCCGCTTCCCGCCGGCCAGCTTCATTGCGCGTTTCACCCCAAACCCACCACCACCGGCAAATCTTCGCGCCCCGATGCCAACCCATACCCAGCAAGCCTGAGCGCGCGAATGCACATCTCAAAATGAACCTCATCCTGTATGATGGCGGCGGCCACATCGCGACGAAAAAAAGCACCGTGCCTGAATCCGAAAAATATTCCGCGTCGATTTGATTCGCCATGCCGAAGACAGAAAAAATGACCGCATCGCAGGCCGTCGATCAGCTCCGCTTCCGTCGCATTCTTCGTCGCAACATCGCGCTGCCTTTAGGCGTCGGACTCGTCACGATGGCGCTGTTCGTCGGGCTGATTGCTTACCTCGTCTCGACGATGAGCTGGGCCGAGCACTCCGAGCGCGTGATCGGCGACGCCAACGAAATGCTGCGGCTCGCGGTGGATCGCGAATCGTCGCTGCGCGGCTTTCTCATCACCGGCGACGAGAGCTTTCTCGTGCCCTACGAAAACGGCGGACCGAAGTTCAGGGCGCAGCTCGACGCGCTGCGCAAGCTCGTCTCCGACAATCCCCCGCAGGTCGAAAGGCTCGCGGAGATCCAGGCATTGCAGCAGCGCTGGAGCCGGGTCGCCGAAGACCTGATCGACGCGCGCCGTCGCAATCAGGACTTCGAAAGCGCGGTCGCGGCCGGCCGCGGCAAGATCGAATTCGACGAGACGCGCCGTGAATTCGGCGATTTTCTCGACGTCGAGCTGCGTCTGCGCCAGCAGCGTGCTGAAGCGACGCGCAACGTGACGGCGACGCTCGTCGGCGCGTTCCTGCTGTTCAGCCTCGGCGTGAGCGGGCTGCTCGCATGGATGGGCCGCCGCGAACTGCTGAGCCTGTCCGCCACTTACGACGAGGCGCTGCGCCAGCAGGCCGAACAGACCGGCATGCTGACGCAGCAGATCTGGCTGCGCTCGGGCCAGCGCCTGCTCGCGGAGAAGGTGGTGGGCCAGACGAGCCCACAGCTCGTCGGCCGCGCGATGCTCGACTTTCTTGCTCAATATCTGGACGTGACCGTCGCGGCGCTCTATGTACGCGACCGGCAGCACGGCACGCTGCGCCGCATCGCGACCTATGGTTTCAGCCGCGAAAGCGAGCAGGTGTCCGCGTTGAGCTTCGAGGAAGGCGAAACACTGGTGGGCCAGGTGGCCCGCTCGCGCCGCATGCTGGTGCTGCGCGACGTACCGGCCGATTACGTGCGGGTCGCGTCGGCCACCGGCAGCAGCGTGCCGCGCAATCTGCTGATCATGCCGATCGAAAACGACGGCCAGATCAACGGCGTCGTCGAAATGGGCGTGCTGCGCGAGGTGACGCCGCGCGACGAAGAGCTCATGGGACTGATCCGCAACAGCATGGGCGATTTCGTCGAAGCCGCGCTGTATCGCGAACGCTTGCAGGACGTGCTGGCCGAAACACAGCAACTGAACGAGGAGTTGCAGGTCCAGCAGGAGGAATTGCGCGTCTCGAACGAAGGGCTCGAGGAGCGCGGCCGTGCGCTGATGGATTCGCAACGGCGCCTCGAGGCGCAGCAGGCCGAACTCGAGCAGACCAACGTGCAGCTCGAGGAATACGCGCAGCGTCTCGAGCGGCAGAAGTCGGATCTGCTGCGCGCGCAGAACGATCTCGCGGCCAACGCGGAACGTCTCGAACAGTCGAGCCGCTACAAGTCCGAGTTCCTTGCGAACATGTCGCACGAATTGCGCACGCCGCTGAACAGCTCACTGATTCTCGCGAAGCTGCTGCAGCAGAACCGCAGCGGCAATCTGACCGCGGAGCAGGTGCGCTACGCCGAGACGATTCATGCGTCCAACAGCGATCTGCTGGTGCTGATCAACGACATTCTCGATCTGTCGAAGGTCGAGGCGGGACAACTGACAGTCGAGCCCGAAACGGTGTCGATCGACGCGCTGCTGCAATCGATCGAGGAAATGTTCCGGCCGCTCGTCGCGACCAAGTCTCTGCGCCTCGCGTTCGATCGTCTGCCGGGCACGCCGGAGACCTTCGTCACCGACGGCCAGCGGCTCACGCAGATTCTGCGCAACCTGTTGTCGAACGCGGTGAAGTTCACCGAGCACGGCGAGGTGACGCTTTCGGTCGCGCCGGCCGAAGGCAATACGCTGCGCTTCGACGTGCGCGATTCCGGCATCGGTATTCCGGCCGACAAGCTCGAAATGATCTTCGAGGCGTTCCAGCAGGCCGATGGTTCGACGAGCCGTCAATATGGCGGCAGCGGTTTGGGGCTGTCGATTTCGCGCGAGTTTTCGCATCTGCTCGGCGGGCGCATCACGGTATGGAGCGAAGTGGGCAAGGGCAGCGTGTTCACGCTGTGGCTGCCGCTCGATGCGCGCGAGGCGCCGGCGCCCGGCGACGGCGCGGTCGGCGCGGTTGCGGAGGCGCTTCGCGCGCCGCCGGGTGATGGGCGGTCCGCGGTGATTTCGCCAGTCAATGCGGGGGCAACCGAGGTTTCAGGCGCGGTTTCAGGCAGCGCGTCAGGCGCCACGCCACGCACCGTCCCGGCCGCCGATGCCCCCGAAGCCGCCGCGTCGATCGCCGACGACCGCGACCATCGCGCGCGCGCGGGCCGTCTGATCGTCGCGGTCGAAGACGATTTGGCGTTCGCCGAAATCCTGCGTGATCTCGTGCATGAACTCGACTTCGATTTCGTACACGCGAGCAATGGAACGAGCGGCCTCGCGCTCGTGCGCGACATGCGCCCGGCCGCGGTGCTGCTCGACGTCGGTCTGCCGGACCGCTCGGGCCTCACCGTGCTCGAATGGCTGAAGAGCGATCCGCTCACGCGCCATATTCCGATTCATATCGTGTCGGCCACCGACCACGCCGACAAGGCGCTGCACCTCGGCGCGATCGGCTACACGCTGAAGCCGACCGCGCGCTCGACGATGGAGGCCGCGATCCGCCGTCTCGAAGCGCGCCTGCAACAGCGCCTGAAGCGCGTGCTCGTGATCGAGGACGACGCGCCGATGCGCGAGAGCATTCGCGCGTTGCTGCAGAGCGAGAACACCGAGATCGTCGCGGTCGCCACGCTCGCCGACGCGCTAAAGCAACTGTCCGAGGTCACGTTCGATTGCGTCGTCACCGACCTCGCGCTGCCCGACGGCACCGGCTACGACCTGCTCGAACGCCTCGCCGCGAACACCGGGCACGCGGCGCTGCCGGTGATCGTCTACACGGGCCGCATGCTGTCCGACGAAGAAGAACACCGGCTGCGCCGTTATTCGAAGTCGATCATCATCAAGGGCGCGAAGTCGCCGGAACGGTTGCTCGACGAAGTCACGCTGTTCCTGCACAGCGTCGAGTCGTCGCTCGCGCCCGAGCAGCAGCGCATGCTGCGCACCGTGCGGCAGCGCGACAATGCTTTCGAGGGCCGCACGATCCTGCTCGCCGAAGACGACGTGCGCAACATCTTCGCGCTGTCGCACGTGATCGAACCGCTGGGCGCGAAGCTGCTGATCGCGCGCAACGGCCGCGAGGCGCTCGACGAGCTCGAAAACGGCCCCGAAGTGCATCTGGTGCTGATGGACATCATGATGCCGGAGATGGACGGCCTGACCGCGATGGGCGAGATTCGCCGCAATCCGCGTTTTGCGCATCTGCCGATCATTGCGTTGACCGCGAAGGCGATGGCGAACGACCGCACGCGCTGCCTCGAAGCGGGTGCCGACGACTACGTGTCGAAGCCGATCGACGTCGACAAGCTCGTCGCGTTGTGCCGCGTATGGCTGAGGCAGCGCTGACGGACCAACAGGCGAGAAACGCGATGAGCCAGTCCACCTTCGACGCGCCACAGCGCATGAGTGATTTCGACATCGAGCTGAAGCTGCTGCTCGAGGCGATCTACCTCAAGTATCAGCACGACTTCCGCCATTACGCGATGTCGTCGCTGCGGCGCCGTCTCACGCAAGCGCTCGACGAATTCGGCGTGCAGACGCTGTCGCAATTGCAGGACCGCGTGATGCGCGACGGCGACGCGTTTTCGCGCCTGTTCCAGTACCTGACCGTGCAGGTCAGCGACATGTTTCGCGATCCCTCGTATTTCCTCGCGCTGCGCGAACACGTGTTGCCGCGTTTGCGCACCTATCCGTCGATCAAGGTCTGGGTCGCCGGATGCAGTACCGGCGAGGAACTCTGGTCGCTGAAAATCCTGTTCGACGAGGAAGACCTGACCGAGCGCACGCTGTTCTACGCGACCGACATCAACCCGGACGCGCTCGCGCGCGCCGAAGCGGGCATTTACGCGCTCGAACGGATTCAGGGCTTCACGCAGAACTATCTCGCGGCCGGCGGCACGCGTTCGCTGTCGGACTACTACCATGCCGCCTATGGCGGCGCGCGCTTCGCCGGTTCGCTGAAGGAGCGCGTGGTGTTCGCCGATCACAGCCTGTCCACCGACGAAGTCTTTCTCGAAGCGCATCTGGTGTCGTGCCGCAACGTGCTGATCTATTTCGATCGCGGCCTGCAGGATCGCGCGCTCGGTCTGTTTGAAAACGCGCTCGTGCGGCGCGGCTTTCTCGGTCTGGGCAGCAAGGAAAGCCTGCGGTTTTCCCGTCATCATTCGGCGTTCGACGAGTTCCGCGCGGCCGAACGCATTTATCAGAAGCGTTAGGCGATGCCACGCTTGTCCCGATCCACAGTCAGACAGACCGTCGACGCCGAGGCGCGCACGAACGCGCCGCGCGGCTACGATCTCGTCGTGATCGGCGGTTCGGCGGGCGGCCTCGAAGCGCTCAGCGTCCTGATCGGCGCGCTGCCCGCGCGTTTCGCGCCGGCCGTGATGATCGTCACGCATCTGCCGCCGGATGCGCCGAGCTATCTGGTGCAGGCGCTCGCGCATCGCTGCGCGCTGCCGCTGCTCGAACCCGACGCGGGCGAGCGGATCCTGCCGGGCCGCGTGCACGTCGCGCCGCCGGGCTATCACATGCTCGTCGAGGTGGACCGCACGGTCGCGCTGTCGACCGATGCGGCGGTGCGCTTCTCGCGCCCGTCGATCGACGTGCTGTTCGAATCGGCCGCGGCCGTGTACGGCGCGCGGCTGCTCGCGATCCTGCTGTCCGGCTCCAACGACGACGGCGCGCACGGACTCGAGTGCGTGCGCGCGTTCGGCGGCACCGCATGGGTGCAGACGCCGGAAACCGCCGGTTCGCCCGCCATGCCGCTCGCCGCGATCGAACGCGGCGCGGCCGACGCTATCTACAATCCCGAAACCATGGCCATGCAGCTTGCCGCGCTGCCGGCCTCTCTGTGATCCGATGCCATGACGAATTCACCCGTGAACATCCTGATCGTCGACGACATCGTCCACAACATCACCGCGCTCGAAGCATTGCTCACGCGGCCCGACGTCGCGGTGCTGGTCGCCGACTCCGGCACCGCCGCGCTCGATCTGCTGCTCAAGCACGAAGTCGCGCTCGCGATTCTCGACGTCAACATGCCGGGCATGAACGGCTTCGAGCTGGCCGCGCTGATGCGTGGCAGCCCACGCACCTCGCACGTGCCGATCATCTTCCTGACCGCGACCGCGCAGGATGCGTCGCGCACGTTTCGCGGCTACGAGGCGGGCGCGGTCGACTTTCTCTACAAGCCATTCGATCCGCGCATCCTGCAATCGAAGGTCGACGTGTTCGTGCAGCTCGAGCAGCAGAAGCGCCAGCTCGCCGCGCAGCTCGTGACGACGCGCCAGATGCTCGAAGCGAACGAAATGCTGATGGCGGTGCTGAGCCATGATCTGCGCACGCCGCTCGGCGCGGTGCTCGCATCGGCGGAATACCTGATGCGCACCGCCGCCGACGAACAGGCCGTCGCCGTCGCCACACGCGTGAAGAACAGCTCGCTGCGCATGGCGCGCATGGTCGATCAGTTGCTGAACCTCGCGCGTTTGCAAGGCGGACGCCTGCCGTTGCAGCCGCGCTCGATCGAACTCGCGACGCTATGCCGCTCGGTGATCGACGAATTCGCGTCGCAAAAGAGCGGCAAGCGCATCGTGTTCACGTGCTCGGGTAACACGGCGGGCGCCTGGGATACGGATCTGGTGTGGCAGGCCGTGTCGAATCTCGTCAGCAATGCGCTGCACCATGGCGCGCCGGATGGCGATATCGGCGTCGACATCGATGGCGACGCCGAGGACTCGGTGCGGCTCAAGGTGTCCAATCGCGGCACGATTCCGGCCGAGGTGTTTCCGCATCTGTTCAAGGCGTTCGGTTCGAACGGCAGCGGCGCGCGCTCGCGCGAGGGACTCGGGCTCGGCCTGCATATCGTGCAGGAGATCGCGCGGATGCATGGCGGCGACGTCAGCGTCGAATCGGGCGACGAGGCGGGGACGGCGTTTACGATCGAATTGCCGAGAGCGGTGACGTTGCAGCGGGGATCGTTTACACGACGGTAGGAGGCGGCAGGCGGTGCGCCCGCTGTGCTACGCTTGCCGGAACCCCTCCACGCAAACGGATCCACCCAACCGGATCCACGCAAACGCTCCGTATTCCATCATGCGTTCCTGGCGCCTCGCATCACCGCAGCGCAGCGGGCAGATCGGCACCGCGCGCGCCACCGATCTCGTCATGGCGATCTCGCACCCGGATGCCGACGCGCTCGCCGCGAGCATTCTTCGGACCGTTGGCGAGTCGCTGCCGGTATCGCAGTGCACGATCTTCGCGTATGAATTCGACGCGCGGCCGCGCACGGTGTCGGCGGCCGATCATCGCGGCGGCCGTTTTCTGCGCGACGTTGCCGAGCGCTACGCCGCGCATTTCTACGCGCTCGACGGCAATCGCGCGATCATCGGCGACACGCGCCGGGCGCCGTCGCGCGACGCGCTGGTGCTGCACCAGCAGCGCGGCGACGAAATCGAAAACGACGCCTATCGCGCGGCCTGCTACGCGCAGCCGAACGTGTCCGACCGGCTGTCGCTGCTCGTGCAGCCGATGGATAGCGTGTGGCTGTCGATCAACCTGTATCGCGACCGCGCGTACGGCGTGTTCGCGCCCGGCGAACTCGAACGGATCGAAAGCGTCGCGCCGCTGTTCGCGCACGCGGCGAAAAGTCATTACGCGTTGAACGGACAGCATCAGCAGGGCACGGCCGCGGCGATGCTCGCGCGCCTGCGACGGCTCTGTCCGACTTTGACGCCGCGCGAACTCGATGTGCTGCGCGGCACGCTCGAAGGCGCGAGTGCGGCCGGGATCGCCGAGCGCATGGGCGTGAAGCCCGCGAGCGTGGTCACGTATCAGAAGCGCGCGTATGCGCGGCTCGGCATTTCGAATCAGCGGCAATTGTTTGCGCTGTGCATGCAGCCTTAGGGTCTGTTTGAGCCTTACCCGCGCTTGCCCCGCCCCTCGGCCTGCGTGTCCCGATCCCAGCGTTTCAGCCACGGCATCACGAAATCCGCGAAACCGTCGGCGGATGGCGACAGCGCGCGCTCGGTAGAGCGATACACGCAGACTTCGCGAATCGTTTCCGGATCGACGATGCGCTTCATCACGAGCCCGAAGGTGCGCGCGAGCGGCGCGACGTAGGCCGGCGCGAGCGTGACCGCGAGCCCTTGCGCGGCGAGGCCGAACGCGGTCGTGACGTTGTCGACGACGTCGACAGGGATGATGCGGGCTTCCGCCGGCAGGTTCGCGAGCATCTGTCCGACCGCGCGTTCGTGATCGCGGCCGGTCGCGACGATCGGCACGCCGCGCAGATGCGGCCACTGCACGCGGCGCCGCGCGGCGAGCGGATGCGCCGCCGAACACCACATGACCCACGGGCTCGCGAACGCCGGATCGCGGCGCACCCGCGCGCCGCTTTGCCGGTCCGGCCCGATCGCCAGATCGATGTCGCCGCTCTCGACGCGCTCCACCAGTTGCTCGACCACGGTATCGCAGATGCGCACGACGACCTTCGGCTTGTCGCGCGCATATTCGGCGATCGCGGCCGGCAGCGCGGTCGCCGCGAGCACGAGCGGCGCGCCGACGCGCACGATGCCGGCCGCGCGGTTGCGGATATCGTCGGCGGATTGAGCGGCCGCGCGCACGTGGCGCAGCACCGATTCGGCGGAGGCGAGGAAATCCTGTCCCGCGCTGGAGAGTGTGACGCGCCGTGTCGTGCGATCGAACAGCCGGAAGCCGAGCTCGGCTTCGAGCTCGGCGAGCAACTGGCTGACGGCCGAGGAGGTCAGCCCGAGCCGTTCGGCCGCGGCGCCGATGCTGTGAAGATCGACGATGGCGAGAAACGCTTCGAACTGGCGGATCGTGACGCGGGTAAGAGGCATAGGGCCGATTCTAAAGAAAAACTTAAGAATCGTGAAAAATCGGTTGATTGTGCGCGGCGCGCGGCGGACGGACACTCGTGCGGGTCGACGTAGCCCGGCAAACCCGCTTGGCTTAGACTTGAGGTTTGCCCAGCACAGGCCTTTCGAGGCCGTATTCAAGGACCCGCCATGTTCGACCATATTCCCGCCTATCCGGGCGACCCGATTCTGAGCCTGAACGAAGACTTTCAACTCGACCCCCGGCCGAACAAGGTCAATCTGAGCATCGGCATCTATTTCGACGACGCCGGCAAGCTGCCGGTGATCGACGCGGTGCGCCGCGCCGAGACCGCGCTGCTCGATGCGATCGGCCCGCGTTCCTATCTGCCGATGGCCGGTCTGCCGCTGTATCGCGACACCGCCCAGGCGCTCGTGTTCGGCGCGAACAGCGCGGCGCGCGCGGCCGGCCGGATCGCGACGCTGCAAACGCTGGGCGGTTCGGGCGCGCTGAAAGTGGGCGCCGATTTCCTGAAGCGCTATTTCCCCGGCTCGCAGATGTGGATCAGCGATCCGAGCTGGGAAAACCACCGCGTGGTGTTCGAAGGCGCGGGGCTCACCGTCAACACCTATCCGTACTACGACCCGCAAACGGGCGGTCTGCGTTTCGCCGAGATGCTCGCCGCGCTCGACCGTCTGCCGGAAAAGAGCGTGGTGCTGCTGCACGCGTGCTGCCACAACCCGACCGGCGTCGACCTGAGCCCGGCGCAATGGAAGGAACTGGTGCCGGTATTGCAGCGCCGCAAACTGATCGCCTTCGTCGACATGGCTTACCAGGGTTTCGGCGCGGGCCTCGAAGAAGACGCCGCGCCCGTGCGTCTGCTCGCCGACGCGGACGTGCCGCTGATCGTCGCCAATTCGTTCTCGAAGAATTTCTCGCTATACGGCGAGCGCGTCGGCGCGCTGAGCGTCGTCTGCAGGAGCGCCGAGGAAGCGGCGCGCGTGGCCGGCCAGTTGATGTCCGCGGTGCGCGCGAACTACAGCAATCCGCCGACGCACGGCGCGCGGCTGGTCGCCAACGTGCTCGCCGACGCATCGCTGCGCGCGTCGTGGGAAGCCGAACTCGGCGCGATGCGCGACCGCATTCTGGCGATGCGCAACACGATCCACGCGGGGCTCGAAGGCCGCGTCGACGAAGTAATGCGCGCGCGTTACGTCGCGCAGCGCGGCATGTTCACCTACACCGGGCTGAGCGAAAGCCAGGTCGAGCGGCTGCGCAACGAATACGCGGTGTACGTGCTGCGCTCGGGACGCATGTGCGTCGCGGGCCTCAATGAACGCAACGCGGAGTATGTCGCGGCGTCGATCGCGGCGGTGGTGTCGGGCGCTTGAATACGGTTTGAACACGGCTTGAGCACGCCGGCGCAGTGCGGCGCGATGCGGGTAAACGCGGTGAACCTGGATGAGCGGTGCGCGCTGACACACTGCCACGACGACAATCATGGAGATACGAATGATGACCACGATCCTCGAAGCGCAACCGGCGAGTGCGCCGGCATCCGCCGCCATGCATCCGGACGAATGGCAGGCGCGCGTGCAACTCGCCGCGTGCTACCGCATCTTCGATCTGCTCGGCTGGACCGAGATGATCTACAACCACATCACGCTGCGCGTGCCCGCGAGCGCCACCGGCGGCGAGCGGCACTTCCTGATCAACCCGTTCGGGCTGCACTACAGCGAAGTGACCGCGAGCAACCTGGTGAAGATCGACGCGCAGGGCCGCGTGCTCGACGGCTCGCCGTATCCGGTGAATCCGGCCGGCTTCGTCGTGCATGCGGCGATTCACGAGGGTGTGCCCGACGCGCACTGCGTGATGCACACGCATACGACGGCGGGCGTCGCGGTCGCCTGCCTCGAAGACGGCTTGCAGCAGACCAACTTCTATAGCGCGCAATTGCACGATCGCATCGCGTATCACGATTTCGAGGGCATCACGATCCATGCGGAAGAGGGGCCGCGCCTGCTCGCGCATATCGGCGACAAACAGGCGGTGATTCTGCGCAACCACGGTCTGCTTGCATGGGGCCGCACGTTGCCGCAGACTTTCGCGATTCTATGGACGCTCAATCGCGCGTGCGAAATCCAGATGGCGACGTTCTCGATGGGCGCCGCGCGGCCGGTGCCGGAAGAAGTGGCGATCCGCTGCTCGCGCGACGCATTGCAGTTCGACCCGCGCCACGGCGCCGGGCAGGACGTATTCGACGCGCTGGTGCGGCGCGTGGATCGCATCGACGCGAGCTACCGGCAATGACCGGACGAAACGGCGCGGGAAATAACCCGGCAATACACGCGGCAATAAATGCTGTAATAGGCGCTGTTGACAAGCGCGGCAACAGGCAAGGATCGAAGCGATGAAAGTAGCGATCTACGGCGCCGGCGCGATCGGCGGCTGGATGGGAATCAAGCTCGCGCAGGCAGGGCACGACGTCGGCGTGGTCGCGCGCGGCGCGACGCTCGACGCGGTGCGGCAGCATGGGCTGCGTCTGATCGAAGGCGGCGTGATCTACGCCGAGCACGTCAAGGTCAGCGACAAGCCCGCGGACCTCGGCGTGCAGGAACTGGTGGTGATCGCCGTGAAGGGGCCGGCGATGGCGTCGGTGGCCGCGCGCGTCGCGCCGCTGCTCGGCCCGGACACGATCGTGCTGACCGCGATGAACGGCGTGCCGTGGTGGTTCTGCGACGGGCTGGGCGGCGACCTTGCCGGCCGGCGTTTGCAGTCGATCGATCCGGACGGCGCGATTGCCGCCGCGCTTCCGACCGCGCGGACGGTCGGCTGCGTCGTGCATGCGAGCTGCCTGATCGACGGGCCCGGCGTGATCCGGCATCACCAGGGCAACGGGCTGATCGTCGGCGAGGCGTCGGGGCAGCCGAGCGGGCGCGTCGAACGGCTCACCGCGATGCTCCGCGCGGCGGGTTTCAACGCGACGATGTCGGCGCAGATCCAGCGCGACGTCTGGTACAAGCTGTGGGGCAACATGACGATGAATCCGGTCAGCGCGATCACCGGCGCGACCACGGACCGGATTCTCGGTGACGAGCTCGTGCGCGGCTTCGTCACGCGCATCATGCTCGAGGCGAAGGAGATCGGCGCGCGCTTCGGCATTCCGATCGACCAGGCGCCGGAAGACCGCCACGCGGTCACGCTGAAGCTCGGCGCGATGAAGACGTCGATGCTGCAGGACGTGCAGGCCGGCAAGGCGGTCGAACTCGATGCGCTGGTCGGCGCGGTGCGCGAACTGGGGCAGCTCACGCGCGTGCCGACGCCGTGTACGGATGCCTTGCTCGGCCTCGCGCGGCTGCATGCGAGCACGTTGGGGTTGTATCCGAAGGACTGAAGTTTCGGCGCTAGGCGCTCGCCGCTACCGCCGAAGCAGCGGATAGCTTCGCCGCGTCGATCAGCGACAACGCGCGCGTCGGGTCGTCGATTTCGGTCAGGCACAGCAGCACGAGGCGGGCCAGATAGAGCGACGCCTGCGCTTCGCCTTCATTCGTCAGCGTGTTGCACAGCGTCGTATAGACGAGGTCGAGATCGCTATCGGTCATGATGATGGATGTCCTTTCGCGTTAGATCGTGAGCGTTGCCTCGAGCGCGTGCCGCACGGCCGCCGCGCTGCCGTTGCGCCAGCGCGCGAGCACGTGACCGTCGGGGCGGATCAGATAGACGGTGCCGGGCCGCGCGTCGAGCATCTCGTGCAGGCGGCCTGTCTGATCGATCGCATGCGGGCCGTTTGCACATGCCGTGCCGCTCGCGGCGATGCTGACCATGTCGAACGGAATGCCCTTGGTCGCCAGCATGCTTTGCAACTGCTGCCAGGCTTCGTCGGTTGCCGGGTCGGGTGAAAAGCGCAGCGCCGTGAAGCAGGGCCCAAGCAGATCGGTCAGATGAATGTCGACGCTCGCGCCGTCGTCCATTTTCCCGAGCAGCCGGCATTCGGGCAGCACCGTGCCCGGCGCCGGGCCGCGGCCGGATTCATCGGCCTCGCCGGCGACGTGATTGAGCGGCGACTGCCGGTACGCAATCGCATGCGTCTGGCGCGGATTGATCAGCGGCCGCACCGCCGCATGCCGCCCGGCAAGACCGAGTACCGCCGTACGCATCAGATCGAACGCGAAGCTCGGCGGCGCCATGAATTCGGTGCTCTTCATCCCGTAGCCCAGATTTTCGCGCGCCGCATACACGCGCTCGTCGCTATAGCTGTCGAGCAGACTCGGCGACGCGATGCCGTTGATCACGCAAGCCAGTTTCCAGCCGAGATTGTCGGCGTCGTCGATGCCGGAATTCGCGCCGCGCACACCGAAGATCGGCACCAGATGCGCGGCGTCGCCCGCGAACAGCACCGCGCCGTGACGATAGCGTTCGAGTGTCAACGCGTTGGCCTTGTAAATCGTGATCCAGATCGGCGACCACGCGCCGGTTTCGCCCATCGAGTCGAGCACGCTCTGCACGCGCGGCATCACGTTGTCGGGTTGCACGGCGGCGTCGGGATCCTCGTCGTCGCGCAACTGATAGTCGATGCGCCACACGTTGTCGGGCTGTTTGTGCACGAGTACGGTCGAGCCCGGATTGGACGGCGGATCGAACCAGGCCAGCCGTTCGGTCGCGCGCGTGCTGTCCAGTTCGATATCGACGATCACATAGCGGCCTTCGTAGGTGGTGCCGGTCAGCTTCAGGCCGAGCAGGTCGCGAATCGTGCTGCGCCCGCCATCGCAGGCGACGACCCATGCGGCGTCCATTTGCCACGTTGGCCCGCGCGTGTCCGCGGCGTCGCCGCTGCGCAGCGTCAGCGTCGCGCCGCCTTCCGGCCGTTGCCCGATACCCGTCACGCGCGTCTGCCAGCGTACTTCGATCAGATCGGCATGCCGTTCGATCTCGTCGAGCAGCAACTGTTCGATCTGATACTGCGCGATGTTGATCATCGGCGGCAGCGACTGTTCGTCGTCCTGGTGCATAGTGAAGCGGAACACCTCGGTGTCGCGGTAGAAGCTGCGCCCGCCGGTCCACGCGAGGCCCTTCCGCAGAAAGCCGTCGACGATGCCGAGCCGCTTGAAGATCTCGAGGCTGCGCCGCGAGATGCAGATCGCGCGGCTGCCGGTGCAAACGCTGTCGTCGGCTTCGATCAGCACCGAGCGCACGCCCTGGCGCGCCAGCGCGAGCGCGAGCGTCATGCCGACCGGGCCGCCGCCGACGATCGCGACCGCGTGTTTCACCGGGTCGCGTCCGTCGATGAGCGGCGGCACCTTGGCCGGGTAGCGACGCGGCTCGAACGGATAGGGTTTGAAAGGACGGGTCACAGGTGTCTCCTGAATCTTTTCGTGCTTTTTGCCGGCGCTCGCGTGCGGTGCCGATCGATCGACGCAGTATGCGGCAGCACCCGCATGCCGCTGTCCTCATTTTGGGTACGACGGCGTGCGCGAGCACAAAAAAACCGCGAGGCGCTTGCGCATCCTCGCGGTTTTTTCCGTCCGGGCTGACTTCGAGCCGCGCCGGCCTCAACCGGCTCCGGCCGTATGCGACGGCTGCCGCATCGCTGCGGTGCCCGTCGCCGCCCGGCACTCCTCGATCATCGCGCGAAACGTCGGCGACGCCTGCGACGCACCGTTCGTCTCCAGCTCCATGTCGTCCGGCGCCTCGCCGACGCCGACCACCAGTGTCGCGCGCGGCCGCCATTCGCGTGTGCGCCGCAGCATGTTGCGCAGATACGGCGGCGATTCGGGCGCGTCGAGCGACACGATGCAGATGATCGGCGCGTCCCTGAAGCTCGGCTCGTCGGCACTCGCGCGGCGATAGCCCGAGTGTGTGGCCGTCAGCGGCGCGAAGCCCTGGCGGCCGAGCAGTTGCACGGCGATCGCGGTGGTCACTTCGTCGAACGCGCCGCGTCCGGGCACGCACAGCACCGCCATCCTGTCCGTGCCGCGAGATTCCCGCGAGCGCGCGAGCACATGGCTGTCGTGACGCTCCGAAGAGCCGCCGGACGCCGTGACCGGCTCCGGCGCCGAAGCCGGCAACGCACCGCCGCTGCCAGCCGTCTCGACGGGCACGAGCGCATCGGGCAGCCCGTCGGCGATTTCGAGGTTCTCGACGATATCGACGAGCGCATTGTTGACCCGCTGCAACTGGTCCGGCATCAGCACGCCGCGCAGCGCGTCGTTGCGCGCGAGCCGCAGCCCCTCGAGCACGACCTTGTCGTAGTAGTCGATCAGCGACATTTCGCGCAGCAGGCGCTCGGCCTGCACGATTGCCTCATGCGGGTCGTCGGCCAGCAGCCGCTGATAGAAGTTCTGCGCGGGCGTGAGCGCGGGCTGGTCGCCGAGCAGCACGGTCAGGAAGTTGAGGCGATCCGCGTAGCGCCCGAGCGTGACGACGCACAGCGTGAGCGGCGTCGACAGCACGAGGCCGATCGGCCCCCACAGCCAGCTCCAGAAGATCGCCGCGACGACCACCGCGAGCGGCGACAGCCCCGAACGATGCCCATATAGCAGCGGCTCGGCGATCTGCCCGGCCGCCACGTCGACGACGATGAACAGGATCAGCGTATAGACGGCCATCGTCCATTGCGGCTGGATCGCGGCGGCGAGAAAGACCGCGAGGATCGCGGCGATCCAGATGCCGATATACGGCACGAAGCGCAGCAGCGCGGCGATCACGCCGAACAGCAGCGCGCCCGGTACGCCGATGATCGCGAGCCCGATCGCGATGACGCCGCCCGCGCTGAGATTCACGCCGAGCTGCGCGACGAAATAGCGCGACAGGCGTCCGGCGGCGTCGTTGATCGCGGTGGTCGTGCGGTGCAGGTCGCGCGAGCCGAACAGGCTGATCAGCCGGTCGCGCAAGTCCTCGCGCTGCAGAAGAATGAAGATCGTCACGACGAGCACGATGAAGGTCGTCTCGATCGGCGCGATGGCCGGCGACAGCGCGCGTTGCGCGAGCTGTACCGGCGTCGGCGCGGGCTCGTGCACCTCGACAGGCTGCGGCACCGGCGGCGCATTGCGCGCCGCGCGCCCGGTCGGGCGCGGCGGAGCCGGACGGGACGGCGCCATCCGTTGCAGCGCGGAGGCGGCGCTGCTCATCAGGGAATCGGCGCGGCCCACGGTTTTTTCCTGCACCGTTTCGATCTTCTGCTCGATGGCTTCCTGATACTGCGGCAGGTCGCCGGCGAGCTGCACGAGCTGCGCGCCGATCAGCGTGCCGACCGCCAGCAGCGACGCGAGCGCGAACAGCACCGCGATGAAGATCGACGGCAACTGGCCCATGTGGAAGCGCCGCAGCATCTGCACGAGCGGCGCGAGCAGGAAGCTCAGCAGCACCGACAACGTAATCGGAATCAGCACCTCCCGGCCGAAATAGAGCCCGCACACGACCACCACGCCGGTGATCAGCGACACGAGCCCATGCAGGCCCGGCGTGCCCGGCGGGTAGACGCGATTCGGCCGCCCTTGCGGCGGGGGGAGCGATATTTTCATCTGGACGGACTTTCCGGTTGGGACGCGCTGCCAGCCGTTTGGAGGCACAGGTAGCAGCAAGACATATGCCTGGATTGTAGGCGTTTTGGTCGCGCGTGGGCCGAAGGGGGGCCGCGCGTGCAGACGCGCCCGCTTACGCCCGGTTACACCTGGTCAGGCGCGATGGTCCGGTACGCCGGCGCTTTCAACCGGCATGCACGCGCAGCAGTTCCAGCAGTTGCGAACTGACATACAGCAGCAGACCGATAAAACCGCCGACGATCGTCCCGTTGATGCGGATGTATTGCAGGTCCTTGCCGATGTTCAGCTCGATCTGCCGCGACATCTCGCGCGAGTCCCAGTTTTTCACGGTATCGCTGATATGGCGCGTGAGGAATTGCGCGAAGTCCGGCGCCATCGCGCGCGCCGCTTCCTCGAGATGATCGTTCAGCGATTGCCGCAGCGCCGGATCGCGCGCAAGTTCGCGGCCGACCCACTGGCCCATCGCGGCGACGCGCGCATGCAGCATCGAGTCGGCGCTTTGCAGATCGCGCTTGAGCCATGCGCGCAGATCGCTCCACATGTCTTTCACGTAGGCGCTGAACGCATCGCCTTCGACCAGATAGCGCTTCAGCGCCTCGCCTTGCTGAAGGAACGCGGGATCGGTCTTCAGCTTCGCGATCAGCTTTTGCACGGCTTCGTCGAACCTGTCGCGCAGTTCGTGCGTCGGGTTCGCGGCGATCTGTTCGAGCACGCGGTTCGCCGCGCTCGCGATCGCGTCGGCGCCCTTGTCGCCGAGCCACGCGGACGGCAGGATCTTCTCCATCTTCGGATATTCGCTCTTCACCCAATCGACGATGCGCGCGGCGATGAATTCGCGCGCCGGCTCCTCGCGCAGCAGTGAGATCAACTGGTCGATCGCGGTATCGAGCAGTTCCTGATGACGGCCGCCGCGCGTGAGCGTGTCGAGAATCGAACCGAGCGACTGCGACAGATCGACCTTTGCGAGCACGTCGCGCAGTGCGTCCCTGATGAAGTTCTGCACGCGCGCATCGTCGGCCACCTCCAGAATGCCGCCGGTCAGCCGCACCACGTGGTCGCCGAGGCGCGCGGTGTTGGCGGGCTCGGTCAGCCACGCGGTGATGCTCTGCGCCGGATCGTGCCGGCGGATCAGACCGACCAGCGACGGCACGTCGAGAAACTTGTCCTGCACGAAGCGCGCGAGGTTGTCGGCGATCTTGTGCTTGTTGCGCGGGATGATCGCGGTGTGCGCGGACACGAGCGGGATCGGCACGCGCCGGAACAGCGCGGCGACCGCGAACCAGTCGGCGAGCGCGCCGACCATCGCGGCTTCGGCCACAGCCTTGATGCCGTCGACCCACAGGCCGCGCGGCATGAACGCGGTAACGACGAAAACGCAGGCGGCCGCAAGCAGCAGCAGTAACGGCGTGCGCCTGGCCTTTTTCAGTTCGGCGGTTTTGTCCATTGGCGCGGGGGTGATGTTCATCGGCGCGGTTTTCCTGTCGGACGGCGGGGCCGCCTCGCCTGCAATGATGCGGTACGGGCCGCGCGCGCGTCCAGTCCGCGTGCGCGTCGCGGCCCGCGGCAAGGTAACATTCGCGGTTGAACGCAGGGCTGGGTGCGACCCCACGCCCGCAACGAAACACGACACCACGCAACACGAGACAACGCAATCGCGATGGAGGCACAGTGATCAGGTTTCTGCACACCGCGGACTGGCAGATCGGCACGCAATTCGGCCAGTTCGAGCCCGACGAAGCCGCGCATCTCGCGCAGGCGCGCTTCGACACGGTGCGCCGCATCGCCGCGGAAGCTGCCGCGCGCAACGTCGACGCGGTGCTCGTCGCGGGCGACGTATTCGATCTGCAAACGGTGTCGGACACCGTGATCCGGCGGCTGTTCGCCGCGCTGCAGCCGTTCTCCGGACCGTGGATCATGCTGCCGGGCAACCATGACGCCGCGCTCGTCGAAAGCGTATGGACCCGCGCGCAGCGGCTCGATTGCATCGCGCCGAACGTGCGCGTCGTGCTCGAACCCGGCGTCGTGCTGCTCGACGCCTGCTGTTGCGCGCTGCTGTGCGCGCCGCTCACGCAGCGCATCACCTACGACGACACCACCGCGTTCTTCGATGCCACCGACACGCCGCCCGGCTATCACCGCGTCGGGCTCGCGCACGGCAGCGTCGGCGGCATCTTGCAGGAGAGCATCGATTCGTCGAATCCGATCGCGCCGACGCGTGCCGCCAGCGCGCGCCTCGACTATCTCGCGCTCGGCGACTGGCACGGCCATCTGCGCGTCGACGAGCGCACGTGGTACGCGGGCACGCACGAGCAGGACCGTTTCCGCGCCAACGAACCGGGCTTCGTGCTCGACGTCACGTTGAGCGAAGCGGGCGCGGTGCCGCAAGTCGATGCAGTGCGGGTCGGCCAATATCGATGGCATCGCTGGGACGAGACGATCTCGGTGCCGAGCGACGTCGATGCGCTGAAGGCGCGCCTCGCCGGCCTGGGCGGCAACGACGTGCTGCGGATCACGGTCGGCGGCACGGCGGCGCTCGCCGACGCCGAGGCGCTGCATCTGGCGGTGGAAGAGACCCGCGCGCGCGTGCGGGCATTGCGTGCCGATCTGGGCGACCTGCACGTGTTGCCGAGCGCCGACGATCTCGCCGAACTCGGCGCGCAAAGCGGTTATCTCGCGAACGTGGTCGCGCGACTGCGTGGCTTGCAGGAAGACGCGCACGCCGATCCGCAACAGGCGAGGCGCGCGGCCGAGGCGTTGTTGCTGCTCGCGCGGTTTCAGCGTGAACAGCGGCAACGCGATCCCCAACCCGCGCAACAACGCGAGCTGTCACGCGAAACGAGGCCCGCATGAAGCTGCAACGTATTGCGATTCGGGAATTCAGGCAGTTCAGCGGGCAGCTCGTGATCGACGATCTGCAACCCGGTCTCAATCTGTTCACCGGCCCGAACGAGGCCGGCAAGAGCACGATCGCCGAAGCGGTGCGCGCGGTGTTTCTCGAACGCTACAAGGCCTCGCATCTGAAGGACCTGCTGCCGTGGGGGCTCGCGAGCGGGCAGCCGTCGGTCGACGTGAGCTTCGAGCTCGATGGGCTCGCATGCCGTCTGTCGAAGCAGTTCGTCTCTCGTCAGCGCTGCGAGCTTCGGATCGGCCAGACCGTGTTCACCGAGGACGAAGCGGAAGACAGGCTCGCCGCGCTGCTCGGTTTCTCGCGCGCCGCGCGCGGGCCGATGCGGGCCGAGAACGCCGGCGTGCCCGGCTTGTTGTGGGTGCAGCAGGGCGGCACGCAGGACCTGCGCGATTCGACCGGGCATGCGGCGCAGTATCTGCGCGATGCGCTCACGCAACTGTCGGGCGGCCGCGAATCGGCCGGCGAAGACGCGCTGATCGCGGCCGTGCAGCGCGAATTGCGGCAATTGCTGACCGCGCGCACGCAGAAGTCGACCGGGCCGCTTGCCGAAGCCGAGCAGAAGCTCGCCGCGCTGCTCGCGAGCCGCGACGAATTGCAACAGCAGCGGCAACAGTTCGACGACAACATCGCGCGCCTCGCCGCGCAGCAGGAAGCATTCGACGATGCGGAGCGCCGGCGTCCGTGGGCGCTTCACGAGCAGAAGGCCGCGCTCGCGCAGCAGCGCGCCGCCGCGGTCGCGGAGCTCGAACGCGGCGTGCAGGGGCTCGCGCAGTCGTTGCAGGTGGCAGAGGCCGAGCTTGCGCTGTCGGTGCAGCAGGAGCAGGGCGCGCTCGAACTAGAGGCGGCCGTCGCGCGTGAGCGCGAACAGCTCGACGCGGCGCGCGCGGAGGTCGCCGCGGCGCAGACCGCGTATGCGCAGGCGGAGAGCGGCGTCGCGCAATTCGAGCAGGCGGCGGCCGACGCGAACCGCGCGCTCGAACTCGCGAACGCGGCCGTGACCGCCGCCGATCTGCGCAATCAGATCGAGTTCTATCGCGCGGAGGGCAAGCGGCTCGACGCGTCGATCGCCGAGGCGGACAAGGCGAATGCGGCGGTATTGCAGGCCGCGCGCGACGCGGCGGCGCTCGAGATCGACGAAACGCAATTGAAGCGGCTCGTGAAGCTCGACAGCGAATTGACCGTATTGCGCGCGCGTACCGAAGCGGCGATGACGCGCATCGAGTACCGGTTGAACGGTGAAGTGAGCATCGGCGAGCAGCGGATCAGCGGCACGGGCGTGCTGCGGGTCGATGAAGAGAAGCGCATCGATCTCGGCGAGCTTGGCGAATTGAGGGTGATTCCCGGCGTCTCCGATCTGTCCGCGCAATTGTCGGAACTCGCGGCGCTCGAAGCGCGGCATGCGCAGTCGTTGCAGGCGCTCGGCGTCGCATCGGCGGGCGATGCGCAGGCGCGCCACGAACAGTGGACAACGCTGGTCGCGCAACAGAAGCGGCACGCCGACATTCTCGGCGTGCATGCGCCGCAGGGCATCGATGCATTGCGCGCGGCGCTTGCGTCGACGGCGGCGCGTTTGCAGGCGTCGAACGAGCGGCTGGCGAGCCTGCCCGACACATCGGCCGCGCCGCCGCTCGACGACGCGCGCCGCAACGCCGACATCGCGCGCGACGCGCTGGAGGCCGCGCGCACGGCGCTCACGCAGGCAGCGGGAACGAGATCGACCGGCGTCGCGAAGGCCGAGTCGCTGGCCGCGCAGTTGCAGCGCAAGGAAGCGCAACTCGCCGACGACGCGTTTCGCCGCAAGCGCGCGCAATGGTAGGCCAACATCGTCGAGCAGCGCGTGAAGGTCGACGCGCTGAAGAATCAGCGCGGCGCGCGCGAGCGCGAGCTGGACGCGGCGCGCCTCGACGATCCGGTGGCAGAGGCGCAACGCTATCGCGCGTCGGCGGAACTCGCGCGCAACGAGCAGCACGAGCGGCAGGTGCGGATCGCGCAATTGCGCAGCCAGCTCGAGACGATGGGCGCGTCCGGTCTCGGCGAACGGCTCGCCGCGCTCGAGGCGCAGGTCGAGCAGGCGACGCGCCGCAAGGACGAACTGAGCTTGCGGGCGAGCGCGCTGAGTCTGCTCGACGAAGTGCTGGTCGACGAACGCGACGCGGCGCTCGCGCAATTGCGCGCACCGTTGATCGAACGGCTCGGGCATTACCTGAAGCGGATTTTTCCGCAGTCGAGCATCGCGCTCGGCGACGATCTGAGCCCGGCCACGCTCGATCGCGACGGCCGCGCGGAACTGCTCGACGCGCTGAGCTTCGGCACGCGCGAACAGCTCGGCATTCTGACGCGGCTCGCGTATGCGGACCTGCTGAAGGCCTCAGGCCGCCCGACCTTGCTGATGCTCGACGATGCGGCCGTGCATACCGACGCCGCGCGGCGCGACGCGATCAAGCGCGCGCTGATCGACGCGGCGACGCGGCATCAGATCCTGGTGTTCACCTGTCATCCGGAGCTGTGGGACGACCTCGGGGTCAGGCAGCGGGCGGTGGAGGAGCTGAAGGCGGCGTGAGCGGGCGGGGTGGCATGGACGGCCTCGCTCATTCATACCAGCGCGGCGTATACACCCATTGCGCGCCGTTCTCGCCGCAAGCAAACCGCCGCGTCAGCGACGATCCGACGATCACCATCGTGCGCATGTCCACGTCGGCCGAACGAATTTCGCCGAGCGTGAGCGTGCGCAGCGTGCCGCCGGGCCGGCCGATGTCGCGGCCGAGCACCACTTGCGTCGACGCCGCGCGATATTCCCGCACGATGTCGAGCGCCTTGTCGAGCTGCCACGGCCGCGCGCGCGAGATCGGGTTGTAGAACGCCATCACGAGATCGGCTTCGGCCGCGTGGCGCAGGCGCTTTTCGATGATCGTCCACGGTTTCAGATTGTCCGACAGCGACAGCATGCAGAAGTCGTGGCCGAGCGGCGCGCCGGCCTGCGCGGCGGTCGCGAGCGCGGCCGATACGCCCGGCACGATCGACAGTTCGACGGCCGCCCATGCGTGGTTGCCTGACGCTTCGAGTGCTTCGAGCACCGCCGCCGCCATCGCGAACACGCCGGGGTCGCCGGACGACACCATCACGACCGCGCGGCCCGCGCTCGCGAGTTCGAACGCGTGCCGCGCGCGCTGCATTTCCTCGCGGTTGTCGGTGCCGTGCACACGCTGGTCCGCGCGCAACGGGCCGGCCATTTTCACGTAGGTGTCGTAGCCGAGGATGTCGGTGGCCTCGTTCAACGCGGCGCGCGCGGCGGGAACCATCAGTTCGGCGCTGCCGGGGCCGAGACCGATCACGGTCAGGCGGCCGCGCGCACGGCCGATCGTCGCGGGATCGATGGCGAGCGGGGTGAGGGCGACGGTGACGCCGGTTTGCGCGTCGTCGTGAAGCGTTTCGTGCGGGATGCGCAGTGCGCTGTGGAGCAGGGTGGCGGCTTTCGGCTCGCCATCCTCGGCGTTTGCGTCGGCGAAGCGCAGCGGCACGTCGAGAAGCGCGGCGGCTTGCGCGAGCGCCGGATCGGTCATGCTGCTGGCTGGCGCCAGCAATGCCGCGAGCGAAAGCGGTGCGAGGTCGTGCGCGCGCAGGGCCGCGCGCACGCGTGTGGCGATGGCGTGGGCTGCATCGGGACCGGTATCGCCGTCGGCAATCGTAATCGCCGCCACCACACTCCTCGGATGAATCACCAGTTCGTCTGTCCGCCCATCCCATGCGCGCGGCGTCACCCGAATCGCGAGACGCGCCGACGCGGAACGCGGCAGTTGCGCATCATCGAGCCACGGCGCGTCCCCTTCGACGCGCGTGCTTTCCCCCGCGAGCAGATCCGCCACGAAGCGCTTGCCCTGGCCGATATCGGCGAGCGCATAGCCATCGGGCGGATTCAGCACGCAGGTGCCGAAGCGCAACTCGCCGCTCGTCGTGATCGCGGGCGGCACGGCCAGTGCCGCGCCGATCTCGCGCGCCATCACGTTGACGCCCGCGAGGCCGCCGAGCAGCGGCACGACCGCGCTGCCGTCCTCGGCGAGCGCGAGCACCGGCGGCTCGGCGCCCTTGTTCGACAGCAGCGGCGCGAGGCAGCGGATCACGATGCCGGCCGCGCACAACGCGACGATCGGTGTGCCGCGCGCATACAGCTCGCGCAGATGCGCGCCGAGTTCGGTATACGCGACGTCGGCATCGACGCGGCCTTGCAACGCGTGCACTTCACAGCGCGTCTGGTCGCGATACGCGGCATGGGCTCCATGAGCGTCAGGTGCGCCGTGAGCCACCCGGTCGACATACAGCGCCTGAATCCGCCGCGCGGTCTCGAGCGCGCCCGCCCCGAGAATCACGATCGCCGGCGCAGTCATCCTTGCCATTTTTGCCCCGGCACGACGAGCAGCGAAAAATACGGCGACGCCATCGGATCGACTTCGGCGAGCGGCACGATGCGCTGATTGCTCATCGTCGCGCGTTCGACGTACAGCGCGCGCCGCGCGAGCCCGAGTTCGTCGAGCACGCGCCGCACCTTGTCGAAATTGCGGCCGAGTTTCATCACGACGGCGGCGTCCGCGTCGGCGAGACGGCGGCGCAGTTCGTCCTCCGGCAGCACGCCCGACAGCACCGACAGACTCTGGTTGCGATACACGAGCGGCGCGCCGAGCACCGCCGCGCCGCCGAGCATCGAGCACACGCCGGGCACCACTTCGCTTTCGTAGCGCGCCGCGAGCCGGTCGTGCAGATACATGTACGAGCCGTAGAAGAACGGGTCGCCCTCGCAGATCACGGCGACGTCGCGGCCCGCGTCGAGATGACCCGCGACGACTTCGGCGGCGGTGTCGTAGAAGTCGGCGATGATCGCCTCATAGGACAGCGGCGGTTCGAGCGCTTCGGTCGTGACAGGATAGACGAGCGGCAGATGCTGCTGCGCGTCGCGCAGATGCGCTTCGATGATGCCGAACGCGTTGCCCTTCTTGCCCTTCGCGACGAAGTACGCGACCACCGGCGCCGCCTTCAGCAGGCGCAGCGCCTTCAGCGTGATCAGTTCCGGGTCGCCGGGGCCGACGCCGAGTCCGAACAGCCGCCCCTGGGGTGTCGATGGCCGCGTCATTTATTCGGCCTCCGTCGCGAGCGCGTTGACCGCGGCGGCAGCCATCGCACTGCCGCCACGCCGTCCGTGGACGACCACGTAAGGCACGCCGCGGCTATCGCCGGCGAGCGCCGCCTTCGATTCGGCCGCGCCGACGAAGCCAACCGGGAAGCCGAGAATCAGCGCGGGCTTCGGCGCGCCGGCATCGAGCATGTCGAGCAGATGGAACAGCGCGGTGGGCGCATTGCCGATCACGACGACGCTGCCGGCCAGATGCGGACGCCACAATTCGAGCGCGGCGGCCGAGCGCGTATTGCCGATGTCGCGCGCGACGGCGGGCACGTCCCCATGCGTGAGCGTGCAGATCACGTCGTTGTTGGCCGGCAGCCGCGCGCGCGTGATGCCCTGCGCGACCATGCCCGCGTCGCACAGGATCGGCGCGCCCAGCGCGAGCGCACGGCGGCCCACGGTGCCCGCGCCGTCGGAAAACGCGAGGTCGTCGATCACGTCGACCATGCCGCACGCGTGAATCACGCGCACCGCGAGTTTTTCGAGGTCGGCGGGGATGCGCGACAGGTCGGCTTCCGCGCGGATCGTCGCGAAGGATTGGCGATAGATCTCCTGACCGTCGCGAATGTAATCAGACATCGGGGTTACTCCGGGCGAGGCGCGCGAGGAACGCGGCGGCCTCGTCGATCGTCAGTTGGGGCGCGACGCATTGGCCGAAACCAGGGCGGCCGTCGCGTCGATGCAGGTCGTAGCGGCCGGGCGCGACCGCAAGCAGCGTGTACGGCGCGCAGTGCGCTGCCGCGCACGAGCGCATGCAGCCGCTCAGATGCACGTCGACGCCGTCGGGCAGTCGCGCGGCGAGTCGCAGCGCATCGGCCTTGGTGTCGGCGAGGCCCTTCGCGCAGCCGCTCGAACCGGCGCACGCGATCACGTGCGCGATGGGTTGCGCGGGATCGCAGGCGAGGCCGAGCGCGCTCAGTTCAGCGAGAACGGCGGGCACGGCCTGCGCCGGGATATCGGGCAGCAGCACGCTTTGCCACGGCGTGGCGTGCAGGATGCCGTTGCCGTGGCGCTGTGCGAGCGCGGCGAGGCGGCGTAGCGTGGCCGCGTCGAGACGGCCGAGCGGCGGCTGGCCGCCCACGTGCCACAGACCGCCGTCGCGCTGCGCGTGCGCGCCGAGACGCAGCGACGCGTCGGCGGGATTTTGCCGTTGCCAGTGGCCGAGCGTTGCATCGCGCGCGAGCGGGAAATCGACGTAGCGTTGCGCGTGCTGCAGCAGCGCGTCGGCGGAGTGCGTGGCGAGCAGGTCGCGCATGCGGGTCGCGTCGGCGGCGGCGAGATCGACGAACGTGTGCAGCAACGCGCGCACGAGCGCGAGGACGCGTGACGGCGCCACCGCGGCGAGTGCGCCCGTGCCGTTGGCGTTGCGAGGTTCGTCGACGTTCGCGGACGGACCCGGACATCCTGCGAGACCGAACACGAAGCGCACGCCGTCTTCTCCAGCCGACGCCGCGAGCCACACGTCATGCGGATGATCGAGCCGCGCGAGCCGTTCGCCGCCATCGACGAGCAATGCGAATTTCGGCGACAACGCCGCGCAGCGCGCATCGCCTTGCAGCAGCGCGAGCAGGTCGGCGCAGAGCGGCGCGGTGTCGATCAGCGCGGACGGATCGCGGCCGGCGATGGGGCTGATCATCACGTTGCGCACGTCGTCGGCGCAACCTGCCGCCGTAGCGGGACAGGCGGGAAGGGATGCGGAAGAGGCAGTGGAAGAAGCAGCGAAAGAGGCAGTGGAACAAGCAGCCGTCGCCGGCCCGAGCCTCGCGCGAATCAGCGCCGCGCTCAACGCGGCCTCATGCCCGTCGCGCACGCCGCGCAATTGCAGATTCGCGCGATTGGTCAGCTCGATCACGCCGCTCGCGTGCCGCATGCTCGCAGCGGCGATCGCGCGTGCCTGCGCCGCGCTCAGTGCGCCGCCCGGCAGCCTGATCCGGCAGATGCCGCCGTCGCGCGCGGCGACGATGCGCACGAGCCCCGGACACGCGGAGGCTCGCGGCGGCATGGCTGCGTGGGACAAAGCGGTGGAGGGCGAAGCTCGATTCAAGACGGACACCGGATATAGCGTCGCGCGATGGCCCGGGCAAGCCGCGTCGCGGACCTTGCTGCGGCATCGGTACACCCCGTCCGATGTGGGTTGGCACGACCAGTTTCGCCGGCAGGTCTCCTGGCTCGCAGGTCATGGTCCGTCGCGGCCTTCCCGGTCGAACCAGTGGCACGTGGAGCAGACGGACTCGCTGCATACAGTTGCGGGGGCAGCCACATCGTCACTGTGTTCCCTCTTCGGCCCCGAAGGGCACCGGCGGCTGTATTATGCCTTTTTTCGAACCGCGCAACGAGGCTGGACGCTTTGACTGGCGTGGCTCGGCGCACTTTTGACGAGACACGATGAGGGTGGATGCATGCCGGCCTGGTTGACCGTGGTGGGCATCGGCGACGACGGTTTCGCCGGTTTGGGACGGCCCGCGCGGCGTGCGTTGCTGGGCGCGTCGGTCGTGTATGGCGGCGAGCGGCATCTGGCGATGCTGCCCGCGCGTCTCGCCGCGCGCCGCGCCGCGTGGCCGCGTCCGTTCGATCTCGCGCCGCTGCTCGCCGAGCGGCCGCGCGCGGTGTGCGTGCTCGCGAGCGGCGACCCGATGCTGTTCGGCGTCGGTGCGACGCTCGCGCGGCAACTGCCGGCCGGCGAATTGCGCGTGCTGCCCGCGCCGTCGTCGTTGTCGCTCGCGGCCGCGCGGCTCGGCTGGCCGTTGCAGGAAGTCGCCGCCGTCTCGCTGGTGGGACGGCCGCTCGCCGCGTTGAACGCCTATCTTCACGACGGCGCACGCATCTTCGTGCTGAGCGCGGACGGCCGCACGCCCGCGGTGCTCGCGGCGGCGCTCGACGCGCGCGGTTTCGGCGCGACACGGATGAGCGTGCTCGAACATCTCGGCGGTGAACGCGAGCGGCGCGTCGATGGCCGCGCGGATCAATGGCCGGCGGGCGAGCTGGCCGCGCTGAATCTGATCGCGCTCGACTGCCGCGCGTCGGCACACGCGCCGCGTCTGCCGCTGACCTGCGGTCTGCCCGACGATGCCTTTATCCACGACGGCCAGTTGACCAAACGCGACGTCCGCGCGATCACGCTGGCGCGTCTCGCACCCGCGCCCGGCGAATTGCTATGGGACGTCGGCGCCGGCAGCGGCTCGATCGGCGTCGAATGGATGCGCGCGCATCCGAGCTGCCGCGCGATCGCCATCGAAGCAAACGACGCGCGGCAACGCTTCATCGAGCAGAATCGCGACGCGCTCGGCGTGCCCGGTCTGCAACTGGTGGCGGGCCGCGCGCCCGCCGCGTTGCAGGGGCTGCCGGCACCGCATGCGGTGTTTATCGGCGGCGGGGTGACGGAGCCCGGCGTGCTCGATACCTGCTGGGCGCGGTTGTGCGACGGCGGCCGGCTCGTCGCGAACGCGGTCACGCTGCAAGGCGAAGCGGTGCTTGCCGCGTGGCGCGAGCGGCATGGCGGCACCCTCACGCGTATCGCGCTCGCGCAGGCACAACCGCTCGGCGGCTTCGATACGTGGCGCCAGGCGCTGCCGATCACGTTGCTCGAAGCGGCGAAGCCCGCGACTGCATCGTCCGATTCGTGATGAGAGAAGAAACGCCCGAACAACCCACGCCGCTGCGCAGCGGCTACACGACGGGTAGCTGCGCGATGACGCGGGTTCTGCTGCTCGGCGGCACCGGCGACGCGTTGAAGATCGCGCGTCAACTGGGGCCCGCCCATGTGTACAGCCTCGCGGGGCTCGCCAGGGTGCCGGACGATCTCGCGTGCGCGGTGCGCGTGGGCGGCTTTGGCGGCAGCGAGGGTTTGACGCGCTACCTCGACAGTGAACGGATCGGTCTCGTGATCGACGCGACGCATCCGTACGCCGCGCGGATCAGCGCCAATGCGGCGCACGCGTGTCGCGCGGCAGGCGTGCGATGCTGGGCGTTGCGTCGACCGGCCTGGCAGCCGCAAACCGGCGATGACTGGCGCATGGTCGGCGACTGGAATGAGCTGACGGCGGCGCTCGCACAGTTCAGGCGGCCATTTTTTACGCTCGGACGCGAACCACTCGCCCATCTTGACGAGATTCCGCCCTATCAGTTCTGGACCGTGCGCTGTCTCGAGTCGCATGCGGATACGGCGCGCTCGCGCGTGATCGCGGCGCGCGGGCCGTTCACGCTCGATGCCGAGCGCGCGCTGTTCGCGCTGCAAGGGTTCGACGTCGTGGTCAGCAAGAACAGCGGCGGCGGCGCGACGGAGGCGAAGCTCGACGTCGCGCGCGAACGCGGCTTGCCGGTCGTCATGCTGCGTCGGCCGGTTCTGCCCGCGGTCGATCGCGAATTCGCCGGGGTTGCCGATCTGCTCGACGCGCTGCGCGCGCAAATCAGGCCATGAGTCGATCGGGCCATGCGCCATTGAATCAATACTGGAGTAGCGAATGACGGTGTTTTTTATCGGCGCGGGTCCCGGCGACCCGGAGCTGATTACGGTAAAGGGGCAACGCCTCGTGCGCAGTTGTCCGGTGATCCTGTATGCGGGTTCGCTCGTGCCGGCCGCGGTGCTCGAAGGGCACAGCGCCGAACAGGTCGTCAACACAGCGGAGCTCGATCTCGACCAGATCGTCGCGCTGCTCGCGGCGGCGCATGCGCGGGGCCAGCACGTCGCGCGCGTGCATTCGGGCGATCCGTCGCTGTATGGCGCGATCGGCGAGCAGATCCGCCGTCTGCGCAAGCTGGGCATCCCGTACGAAATCGTGCCCGGCGTGACCGCGACGGCCGCCTGCGCGGCGGCGCTCGGCTGCGAGTTGACGCTGCCCGGCATATCGCAGACGCTGATCCTCACGCGCTACGCGAGCAAGACGGCGATGCCCGACGGCGAGCAACTGGCCGATCTCGCGCGGCATCGCGCATCGATGGCGATTCATCTCGGCGTACGCCACCTCGCGCGCATCGTCGATGAATTGCGGCCGCATTACGGCGGCGCGTGCCCGATCGCGGTGATCTATCGCGCGAGCTGGCCCGACGAGGAGAAGATCACCGGCACGCTCGACGATATCGTCGGCAAGGTGGAAGGCAGCGCGATCGAACGGACCGCGCTGATTCTGGTCGGGCAGGTGTTGGCCGCCGAAGGTTTCGCCGATTCGACGTTGTACGCGAAGGGCGGTTGAGCGCCGTACAGGGAGAAAATCCGCAAGTTCTGCACCGCGCTGTCACGCAGACCCCGTTATCCTGGCGCCATGATGAAACCCAGCACCGAACGTGATTACCGTCGACGGATCGCTCGCGTGGTCGAGACCATTCTGCTCGAGCCCGGCGCGCCGCATACGCTCGAAAGCCTGGCCGCGGTCGCGCACATGTCGCCGTATCACTTCCACAGGGTGTATCGCGCGTTGATGGGCGAGAGCGTCGTCGAGACGGTCAAGCGGCTGCGGCTTGCCGAGGCCGCGCAGCGTCTGACCGATGCCGCGCGGGTGACGGCGGTCGCGCATGATGCCGGCTACGACAGTCCGCAGGCCTTCGCGCGCGCGTTTCGCGGTTTCACCGGCGTGTCGCCGAGCGAGTTCAGGGCGCGTCAGAGGCACCTGGTTGCGCATCCGTGTTCCGGGGCCGCCATGTCCGGCTCGCCGGCTTCGTCCGCGCGGCGGCGGGCGCTGCAAGCCCGCGAAGCGACGCACGGCGCCAGCGGCATGCCGGAGCCGCCGGAGGTCGAAGTCGCGGAACTGGCGCCGCTCGATGTGCTCTGTCTTCGCCATGACGGGCCGGTCGCGACGATCGGCCAGACGTTCCGCACGCTGATGGAGATGCTGCGCTGCGCGGACGATCCGCTGCCGCATCAACGTATCGGCATCTGCGCGCGCGATGCCGCGGGGCCCGGCGGCTTCCGCTATCACGCGGGCATCGCCGCCGCGCCGCAGGCGGGTCTTGCCGATGCGCTCGCGCGGCTCGGCGAATCCGGACGGATGGCACAGATGGCTCAGGAGGAGCGCGCGCAACACGTGGAGCCGCTGCGGCTGGAAGGCGGTCTGTATGCGGTGCATCGGCTGGTCGGCCCCTACGCGCTGATTTCGCCGACCTTCAGGGCGCTCAATAGCGGCTGGCTGCCGCGCAGCGGCTACACGCGCGATCGGCGGCCGGCGCTCGAACTGTATCGAAGCTCGCCGGATGCCGGCCCGCAACACACCTGCGTCACCGATCTGCTGATTCCCATTCGCAAGGATTGACCATGCTGCGTCGAGGCTGTGCCGCGCTTGCGCGCGCGGTTGCGTTGTCGATGGTGTGCGTATCGATGTCGTTATCGGCGAACGCCGTTGCCCAGGTTCAAGTTCAGGCTCAGGCCGATCCGGCGGACTGGCACGTCGGCGAAACGGTGCGTGTGTTTCATCCGACGGTGGCCCGCAACTGGCGCGGCGCGCAAACGCATGCGCTGATCACCCGCATCTGGTATCCGGCCGATGCGGCGCAGCGCGAGACGCCTCACGATCTCGGCGCGCCGGGCCATCCGATCTTCATCGGCCATCCGGCCGCCGACGATGCGCCGCTTTCCGGCGCGCACGCGCGCTATCCGTTGCTGTTGTTGTCGCATGGCACGGGCGGCAGCGCGGACAGTCTCGACTGGCTGGCGGCGTCGCTGGCCGCGCAGGGTTACATCGTCGCGGGCGTCAATCATCCGGGCAACACCGCGCTGGAGCCGCTGACGCGCGACGGCTTCATGCTCTGGTGGGAACGCGCGACCGACGTGAGCGAAGTGCTCGACGGCGTGCTTGCCGATCCGCGGCTCGGCCCTCATGTCGACACGGCGCGAATCGGCGCGCTGGGCTTTTCGCTCGGCGGCTATACGGTGCTCGAACTCGCGGGTGCGCGCACCAATCTGGCCGCGTTCGAACGCTTCTGCACGTCGCCGGCCGCCGACGCGATCTGCACGCCGCCTGAAGCCGCCCACCTCGCAAGCGAGCCGGGTGCGCCGAAGCTCACGCTCGACACGCTGTCGCCTGAAACGAAAGCGTCGCGCGCGCGCTCGGGCGACTCGTATCGCGATCCGCGCATCAAGGCGGCATTTGCGATCGCGCCGGCGCTCGGAGAGGCGTTCGACAAGGCTTCGTTCGCGGACGTGACGATTCCGGTCGCGCTGCTGGCCGGAGCGGCCGACGTGACCGCGCCGGTCGGCACGAACATCCACCGTATCGGGGATCTGATGCCGCAGGCGACGGTCACGATCGTGCCGGGCGCGTCGCACTACACGTTCCTGGACGTCTGCGAGCCGCAGGTCGTCGAGCATCTGGCGATGATCTGCAAGGACGGGCCGGGCGTCGATCGCGCGGCGGTGCATGCGCAAACCGCCGCGCGGGTGCGGGGTTTCTTTGCGGCGACGTTGCCGGCGGGGCGTTCGCAATAGTCGCGGCATTCATCGCCGCATCATTCATCGCGGTATTTGCCACCACATTCGCCGCGCCGCTCAATCCTCCAGCGGCGACAGCGCCTCGATCGGCACCGGCTTGTCCTCGCCGAGCCTGATCGACGGCACGAGCGCGAGCAGCGCGACCACGAACAGCGCAATCACGAAGATCGACACGAAGGTCAGATGCAGCGACTGATGCAGCACGAGCCGGATCAGGTCGCTATCGCCGAGATCCACCGCGCGGTTCTGCAACAGCGCCTTCAACTGATCCGACGTGACGACGGCCACGCCCTTCGAATGCGTGAGCCCGAAGTTGAGCACCGCGCCGAACAGCGTCGCGCCGAGCGTACTGCCGAGATTGCGCGAGAACAGGTTCGACGCGGTCGCGCTGCCGCGTTCTTCCATCCGCACGATCTCCTGGATCAGCACGAGCGAGCTGACGCTCGACGTGCCCATGCCGAAGCCCATCACCAGCGAACCGAGCGCGGCGACGAGCGGCGACACGCCCGGCGACAGGAACAGCAGCAGCACCGCGCCGAGCGGCACGAACGCGCTGCCGCCGACCAGGATGCGCCGCAGGCCGACGCGATGGAACGACTTCGCCGCGAGCGTCGCGCCGGCCGGCCAGCCGACCATCATCATCGTCAGCGCGAGGCCGGCCACGACCGGCGAGCGATGCAGCACGCCCTGCACGTACATCGGCAGGAACGTGGTCGCGCCCATCAGGATCATGCCGGAGAGCACGGTCGAGCTGTTGCACGCGGCGATCGGCCGGCGGCTCCACAGCGCGAACGAGATCATCGGCTCGGCCGCGCGGCGCTCCTGCAGCACGAACAGCAGCGCACACAGCAGGAACACACCGCCCGCGAGCGCGGCGGGCGCGAACGCGTTGTCGCCCGCATAGGTGAGCGCCATCATCAGCGCGGCGATCGCGGCCATGAAGAGCGCGGCGCCGCCGAAGTCGATCGACGGGCGCGCGTGCCGCTCCGACTCCCGCAGGAACGCGATGAAGCCCGCCGCCGACGCGAGGCCGATCGGCACATTCATCCAGAAGATCCACGCCCACGACAGGTTGTGAATGATGAAGCCGCCGACCATCGGCCCGACCACCGCCGAAATCGCCCACACGCTCGCGAGATAGCCCTGCACCTTGCCGCGTTCGCGCGCGGGGTACAGATCGGCGACGATCGTCAGCGTGATCGGCTGGATCGCGCCCGCGCCGACGCCCTGGATCAGGCGGAACACGATCATCGCCGGCATCGACCATGCGAAGCCGGCGAGCACCGAGCCGAGCAGGAACACCGCAATGCCGGCGAGCATGACCGGCTTGCGTCCGTACAGATCAGCGAGCTTGCCGAAGACCACGGTCATCGCGGTCTGCGTGAGCAGGAATGACGAGAACACCCAGCTATACAGATGCAGGTCGCCGAGTTGCGAGACGATCTGCGGCATCGCGGTGGACACGATGGTCGCTTCGATCGCGACCATCGCCATCGACGCCATTACGGCGGCGATCACGAGCGCGCGCGAGGATTGAGAACTGCGTGGAGACGGCGGCTGCGGGCTGCTTGGGGCGCTGCGTTGAGGGCTGGAAGACATGAAGGGCGTAGTATCGATATGTTGGGCGCGTCCGACGGCCCGCGGGGCCTTGCCGCGACGCCGCATCAGCGCGGCCGCGTGGCGGCCGGTGTGGAGTATGCACCTTGCGGAGAATGCGTGCTTCGGACCCGACGGTCCGGAGCGTCGGCCGGTTGGCACGGCCGTTGCGCATTCAGGTTTCCCTTTCGACACATGGAGGACGATTATGAGGATCGAATTCACCGGACGCCGGGAAGTGATAGCTGCCGCACGCGTCGCCTTCGAAGCCAATGTGGACGGGACGGACGTATGGTGCAGCGTATCGCTGGATGCGCTGAATAGTCATTTCGGCAACGGGGGCCCGTCGGCTCACGATCTGGTGGGGACGTTCGAGGCGAATCGCGCGCGCATTGAAAATGCGACACGGCGGGTGCTCGAAAGAAACGGCGGGCGGTCCGTCGAACTCGAGACGCGCGACTTCGACAAGGTTTGAAACGCGCTTTTTGACTGCGCGGTCCAGCCGTGGGGTTTGACCGCGCAGGCCGGCCGGGCGGCTGAAACGATGCGGCAGGGAACGACGCGTCACGGCGCGCTACGCGTGTCGTGGTGATTCGGAACGCGCAGCGCAATTAGCACGATGATTCGCGCGACGATTAAACGGCTGCGGTATAGTCGCGGCAATCAATCATTCGCCTCTTTGCTTCTCTGGAGAATATCGTGCAGGAAATCATCGAAGGTTTGATCCGCTTTCAACGCGAGGTCTTTCCGCAGCAGAGTGCGCTGTTCAAGCGTTTGTCGACGGCGCAGAGTCCCCGCACGCTTTTCGTCACCTGTTCGGACAGCCGCGTGGTGCCGGAACTGCTCACGCAGACGGAGCCGGGGTCGCTGTTCGTGATCCGCAACGCGGGCAATATCGTGCCGTCGTACGGCCCGGAGCCGGGCGGTGTGTCGGCCACCGTCGAATACGCGGTGGCCGTGCTCGGCGTGCAGGACATCGTGATCTGCGGCCATTCGAACTGCGGCGCGATGACGGCAATCTCGACTTGCACGAATCTCGAGCACATGCCTGCGGTTGCGAGCTGGCTGCGTCACGCGGATGCGGCGAAGGCGATCAACGCATCGCGCCACTACTGCTCGGATGCCGAGCGTCTGGCAGCGCTGGTCAAGGACAACGTGATCGCGCAGCTCAGCAATATCCGCACGCATCCGTCGGTAGCCGTCGGGCTCGCGAACAAGACGCTGCGGTTGCACGGCTGGATCTTCAACATCGAAAGCGGGGAGATGCTCGCGCTCGACGGAAAGAGCGGCGAGTTTTTGTCGTTGGCGGATAACCGGGATATTTATGCCGTTTGACGTGGGTTCTTGATGTGTTATTGAATGGTTTTTTTTAGCGTGTTTCTCAGCTTTGCTTGCTGACGTGTCATTTGTTCTGTCATGACCTGGTAACCCCGGTGATTGACGCGGCGGTACGATACCCCACCTGAAAAAAACGCGGCGCAGCGGATTTTCCGTGCGCCGCGTTTTTTTTTCGGGTTTGAGCGATGGGCTCTGACTTCATCGCAACCGGCAGGTGGTGGTGATCATTTCTTATCCTGTCTGAAATGTCGATCCGGTTCGCACCAGTGGGTAACGTCCAGCCAGGAACATTCCTAAAAAGTTTAAAGCCTTGTAAAGATTGATATTGAGATAGCTACGGGGCTGCGTGTGAGTTGCTACGATGCGAGTCTTGCCGGGAACAGTAGCGGGTATGACCAGACCTATTAATCGAGGCCATCCTCTCAAGACGCTCGTAATGATTGGCTTGTCGATCGGGCTTGCCGGATGTAGTCAACCGATCGAACAACACGGAAAGGATTCACAGATGACGCAGCCGGGCACGACGCTATGGCGGACCATCGATGCACTGGTGCAGCAGATTCCATTTACCAAGATCAAGGTCGAAAACTTGCTCGCGACTCACCTTGTCGAGAAAGACACTAGTGGAAGCCCATTTCAAAATACGGCATTCCAGTTCTATACAGGCGGTCCCGTCACACTGACGGATGGCGTAATAATCAGCGACGTAGATTTGCGTATCCGACACAGATCAGGACATCCCGGCTTTCTCGTGCTTAACGTTGGCGGCAACTGCATTCACCCGGACGAGGTTCGTGCACACTACGGCAAACTCAAAATCACGGACTATCCTCGCGGGAATTCGCTTGATGAGGCCACGTCATATTCGGTTTTTCCTGAGTGGGGGAAATTGTCGTTTGGTTTCGTGGAGCGTAACCGGAGTTGTCTGGCATATGTCGCCTTCGATCCGAGGTTCGAGGCAGACAAGACCGCACAGTAGTGGAAGTTTCAGTTTGGATAGAGCGGAGGTCCGAGCACGCACAGATCCCGTGACGTTTGACATGCGATGTATTCGTGCCACGAGGATTGGTCATCAATGTTTGGCAACGAAATCACTTCGAACACGGGGCAGACTTGCTCTGACTGCTATGGAAACTGATATGACCGGACTCGCGAGTCCGGCTAGTCTGATCAGGTATTTCGCAATACTCGGTGCGGCGATTGTGCTTGTCGGATGTAGCCAGTCGGCCGTACAACACGGAAAGAATTCACAAATAGCGAAAGCGGACATGACCCTGTGGCAAACTATCGACGCAGTGGCCCAACAGATTCCATTTACCAGGACCAGGATCGAAAGCTTGCTGGTAACTCAGCTTGTCGAGAAAGATACCAGCAGGGACCCGATACAGAACACCGCATTCCAGTTCTACACAGGTGGCCCGCTCAAGCTCTCAGATGACGTAGTAATCAGCAACGTAGATTTACGTATCCGGCATAGAGCAGGACACCCGGGTTTCCTCGTTCTTAACCTTGATAGCTCTTGCATTACCCTTGATACAGTACGTGCGCATTATCATGGGATCAGGCTCACGGACCACCCTCGCGGGCGTTCGCTTGATGAGGCCGCGTCATATTCGGCTTTCCCGGAATGGGGAAAACTGTCGTTTGGTTTCAAGGAGCGTAACCGGAGCTGCCTGACATATGTTGTCCTCAATCCGAGGTTCAATGAAGACAATACCGAGTAATAGTAGAACTCTGTTTGGAACAGAGTCGGATCTTTGTCTTTGAAATATCGAAACTGACCTAGAACAACCTGTCCAAGGCCTTACTGGACGAACTGGTCAAAAGTCCGATGATACCGGTCCAGATGCAGGATCGGATGCTGGCGTTCAATCTCTTCCATTCCGCTAACCCCGCGGCCAGTATTTGCTGTTCGATACGTTCGCTTGCCACAGCCCATCGAACGTCAACAGGCCCATCATCCACGGCGTGCAGTAGCGCATTTAAATGGCCGTTCCACATGGTTGCTGGATCGCTTGATAATCAGCGAACAGGAATATGCGTCAATTGGTGTGCCGGGTGACAAATAGGGTAAACCTTCGTTGGCGCGCACTTTACCGCGATCTATTTTTCCCTTGCAAAGATCTGCGGTAGTTACTGCTATCGGAAAAACAAAAAATCAGCAATCCGCGAAGCTGAAGTGCGGATTTCTTTCTTGCGCCACATGATGTTCGCAAATATCGAACTAACACAAAGAACGAATCCCAAAAAATTGATATGAATGGGGTGGCGTGATGAATAAGCGCAAGGGATGGAGAACGAGGGGGAACGAGGAGTCATTACATGCGGCTCATTCAATGCCGCTGCGCGGGCTGTGCACTCGTGCATCCAGATTCTGGCTCGGCAGTCTTGCTTTGGTAACGGCCTGTACCAGTCCGACATTCAATCCGCATATTCCATCATCGCAGCAAGAAGCCGCGAGTGTTCACGTTGCCGTGCTTTCGGCCGGCAGATGGAGCGAATACGAATCGGTCTTGCAGCCAAACATGTCGGTCACCATAGAGCAAGCCGAGAACATGGCGCTCCCTGTGACATCGAACTATGTGCGTAATGTCTACGACGCGTTCAACGGCAAGTTGAAAGTCGGCTGGGGTAAAACCAATAACGTTAATGGCGACGGTGGGGATGACCAGACAGGTGCGGCGGCTCCCGCGTCGGGAGCGAGTTCGACGGACGCGGGAGGCGGTGGAGGAAAAGGCGGAAAGAAGAGCGGTAAGGACAGTAAGGGCGGCGCGGCTGGCGCTTCGGAAGCTTCGGCGGCAAGCCCCGCGAGCGCGGCAAATGGCGCAAGTGCGCCTGCTGCCGCGAGCGCAAGCGACGTTGGCAATGCTCCGATTCCTTCAATAGAAAGTAATCCGCTATTGCAGCATGAACTCGCGCTCAGTATTTATCAGGAAATGCAAATCCTGAGCCGCTATCTGAAGGATGCCGCGTTCAAGGCGGACTGGGAGCCGTATGTGGTTCGCGCGCAGATAAGCGTCTCTCCGTATGCGCATTACCAACCTTTCGACGTTTACGTCGACATGGGGCTCTTTGCCACCTGTATGACCAAACACGAACAGCCGAAATCACCTACGAATGCGGCGATAGCCATACCGTTACTGGTGACGGACAGCATCGAAGCTCAGCAGGCATCCAATACGGTCCAACTCGCTCGTGACCTCGCGCTGGGTCTGGGCGGAAACATCGGCAACGTTGCGCTCCAGGGGGATATGGAGAAGATCACTAAAAATCTTCAATCCATTCTTGGCATGGACTACAACAGTCTGTACATGGTGTCTCGGGTTACCGACAGCATCATGCAGGTCCGGTTCGGGGCACCGGCTAATGCACAGTCGCAATACTCGATGTCGACCGTTACTCACAACGTGACGCTCGTTGTACTGACTCCTCGCTGCAAGGCCGACCATATGCAATTGAATGTCGCAACGGTTAGTCATTTGCGCAATGCGGTGTCCGGAAAGGTGCTGGATGCAAACGACACTTATGGACTTACTGAAGCGAGAAAGGTGCTCACGCGCATTGTGGGACCGTCGTTTCTCACCTCTCCAGCGAATAATCCCAAGGATATCGGGGACCTGGTCGGTGCTATTCGCTTCGGACACTATGGCACGTTTCTCCAGACGCTCAAGAAGGCGTGCCTTCCTACGGATAACGCGCAGGTACTTTGGACCGCGTTGGGGGACGTCGGCGCCAGCAGTGAGTTTTCCGTGGCCTACGTCGACCTGCCGCCGGCGAATAAGGGGCCTCTGACGCAGGCAAACCAGATCGTTTATCTTCAGGACGGCGCCACCTCGAGTACCGCGACTATTGGCATCAACCCTGAACTGCTGCCGGTGACCCAGTCAGCCCAGTTGCAACTGGCAGGCGGCAAGCTCGTGCTGGCGGCCAATTCCATTACTCCAACAAACGAAGGCCGCACGCTGCAGATTCAATTTCCGTCACTTGCGCCGTTGAAATCGATGCCGGGCAACGTCGTACCCGGCAAGGCGGGTCCGCTGAAGGGGACGCTGATTTTGCAACCCGCGACGGAGTCGTGGGATGGTCCGACGGCTGCTGGCGCAACGGACGGGAAATTCGTGTTCTCGTCGCTCCTTTATATGCCGACGCCCGAACCTCCCAAAAATGCGGCGACGACCACGCGCAAACAGCCGGTCCACGAACCCGCGACCAGGAAGAAGGAGCCGGCCGCCGGCGGGGCAGCGGGTGCCGCGGCGGCATCCGCTCCGACGCCGCCATTGCCTACCCAGCCGGTCGCGCCCGCGCACGGCGCTCATGATGACGTCGCCCCGGCGAATCATGCCGCGGGCCACAGGAAAGGGGAGCAACTTCCGGATAAGGCGGGCGCAACGCACGACGGCTGAGCGTACTTCCCGACAAAGTCGATTTACTCTGGATGCGGAGGTTCGCAATGGCAAAGGGCGGAAAAGAGAAACGGTCTGGTAAGCGCACAGAAAGCTTGCATGAAAGCTTAGCAGGGCCATGGTATAGCCCCGGGAGCAACTATCCGTTGTTGGCAAAAAAGCGCCGTGCGCCGACACTGGTGGGCGTAGCGGAAGATCCGGGCGACTCGAACGACTCGGACGACTCGCAAGAAGGGCCTTACTATCACGACGGCGACGGCGTGCCCTTGCTGGCTCATCACGAGCAGGCGGTACGCCCTTCGAAAGGTGGCATACCCGACTCCAACGGAATGCCGCTTTTTCCCGTCACGTCGCACCACACACACGTGCGCACGATAAAAGGCTTCGGCTGGACGCGAGATGTTCCTGACCAGCGCGATCACTACTACTCGGCGCCGCTATACCTCGAGTTACCCGACAGGTATAGCCTGCGTGAATCGTGTCCGCCTGTGTACGACCAGAAGAATCTCGGCAGCTGCTCCGCGAATGCCATCGCCGCGGCCGTTCAATTCGAACGGATGAGGCAGTCGTTGCCGCACTCCGGACGTGTGCCTTCGCGTCTGTTCATCTACTACAACCAACGTTCGATCGAGGGGGCCGTGAGCGAGGATTGCGGCGCGCAGATACGCGACGGCATCAAATGCGTGGCGGCACTTGGATCGTGTTTCGAAGGCGGGCGCATAGGCGAGTGGGCCTACGACAAGAAGAAGTTCGCGCGGCGCCCGCCCAAAGCGTGTTACGAACAGGCGTCGCTCGACCGCTCAGTGGGCTACAGCCGCCTGCGACAACAACTCGAGCAACTGAAGGGATGCATCGCGTCGGGCTGGCCTTTCGTATTCGGATTCACGTGCTACGAGTCGTTCAGTTCGGAAGAGATTGCCCGATGCGGCGTGTTGCGTTTGCCAAGGCGATCGGAACATATCATCGGCGGGCATGCGGTGATGGCTGTCGGTTACGACGACATCAGCGCGACCTTTGAGGTCCGCAATTCGTGGGGCGACAACTGGGGCCACGGCGGGTACTTCACGATGCCGTACAGCTACGTCACCGATCCGGATCTGTGCGCGGATTTCTGGACGATCCGGCTCGTATCGGCGGCGGGCTGACAGAAACGGAAGTATCGAACGGTTGGCGCAGCAACAGGGGCTCATGACAGTCGACTACGTCAACCGTCCAGAAGATGCCTACGTGGCGCTGCGACGCGGCCAATACGGCATTGTTATCACGAGCATTGCGTTACCGGAAAGCAATTCGCGTGGGGCGGCGGCGCTCGACGAGTGTGGCGGGCTGACTTTCCTTGGAAAACTCTGCGCGGTTCCGTACGCTTCGAGTCGAGCGCCCGCGATCATCTATTCGTACCACTTCTCGCAGGCGGACGGCGTACCGCCTAACGTGTACGGCGTAGCGCGCAATCGGGCGCAGCTTGTTCAGTTCGTTTTCGATATCGTCGAGCGGGGATTTCCGCAGGCGGAGTGCGCACGGCGCAGCGACGACGTGGACCCGACATATACGTTCGCAACGTGCCACCCCTATCACGACCAGGCCGCGGCGGCTGGACATTCCGCATCCGCGACGCGGCCGGCGAGCAGCGTTCCCTCGTCGGGTGATCCGCATACGGTCCAGCCGGTCCGCGGGATTTACCGATGCAGTTCGCTCGACCGGCGTCGGCGGTGAGTTCACGCGACAACTAGCGGAGTCGACTTCACCACAGGGGATGCGTCGTTCTAAAAACAACTACTCCGTCAGCCGCCTGCGAACAGTCGCCATCAACCGCTCGAACGGCAATGTACTGGCCGCAAGCGCCGTGGTATCGGAAAAGTTCTCACGCGCAATATCGGTCAGTACCTGCCCCGGCGGCGCCTCGACCAGCACGTTCGCGCCCATTTCCTGCATCGCGGTGAGCGCATCGAACCAGCGCACGGTATAGCGCATATTGGTGGCGAGATCTTCCCGGATCGCATCGGCCGTATACAACGGACGTCCGCCGCGATTGCCGATATAGACGCCGCGAGGCTGTCGAAAAGGCAACTCACGCGAATACGCCAGCAATTCATCAGTAGCCTGCGCGAGCAGTTCGCAATGAGACGGCACGCTGACCGCAAGCCGCGTGGCTTTACGCGCACCCGTCGCCAACGCACGCGCAATGAACGCATCGAGCGCATCGTTCGCACCGGCTATCACGATCTGGCGCGGCGCATTCACGTTGCCGATATACACACGTTGCTGAACCTCATCCGCGTGCCGCGCGGCGAGCGTTTCCACCTCGTGCTCGCTCAAGCCCGATATCGCCGCGAGGCCATACCCCGACGGATACGCCGTTTCCATCAATTCGGCGCGCCGCCGCACCATCTTCAACGCGTCACAGAATTCGATCGCCCCGCAACTGACCGCCGCCGGATACGCGCCGACCGACAGACCGGCGCTCATCTGCGCCGTCAATCCCTCGACGGCGAGCGCGCGCATGAGCGCGACGCCGGCAATCGTCAGGCCGACTTGCACCGCGACCGTCGAATTCAGTGCTTCGGATGTATCGAGCGTGAGCACGTCGAGGCCGAGCGTGTCGGACGCTTCCGCAAGCGTGTCATGCACCGCGCGATGTTGCGGCAAACGATGCAGAAAGCCGTCGCTCTGCGCGCCCTGGCCGGGAAACAGGAGCGCGAGCATCATGCCGCGCCGCCGTGAGCCGTCGAGGCCCACGGATCGGCGATCCAATACGGGCCGCTCGCATGACGCGCGAGCACGCGCGCTTTGCCCGCGGCCCATTCGGCGAGCGCGATGCCGCCCGCCGGTGTTTCGAGCTGTGCATCGATACGGATGCCGACACGCGCCGCGACAGTTTGCAGTTGCTCGAACAGCACGCACGCAACGTCTCGCGCAAGCGGTTCAGGCGTGCGGATCAACAGATCGAGATCGCTTGCTTCGGTCACGGCCGGCATATTCGTCGCCAGTTCGAAACCGGTGCTGCCGGTCGGCCCCCAGACGAATCCGGCGAGCGGAGCGCGCGCATCACTCCGCAAGGCGGCGAGGGCGACGAACGAGGGCAGCACGCCGCGCCCGCCGCCGGGTTGTGCCTGCACCAGCGATTCCGGCGCCACCACGCTCACGATATCGCTCTCGTGCGCCCACGTGCCATAGCGCCGCGCACGTCCATCACCGCGCACGCCAATCGCTACAAAACCGTCCGCTGTCAACGCACGCCGAACGACCGCATAGGGAGCACGCGCAAATGCATCGCGGACCCATGCCAGTTCGTCATCGAACGAACGCAGGCATTGCAAACGCAACAGATCATGCGGCCGCCACCGCGCATCGCTCGTGGCCGCCGCAACAGCCGCAGCCGCCGCCGTGGACGACACGGCATACGACACATCGAACGGCGCCGCCGCACCAACACGCATCACACTGCCTCCCACTGTTGCGCGAGCCGTCGCCGCACCTCGATCGACGCCGCGCGATTCTGCCGCGCCGCCGCCGATTCCAGCCGATGCGCCAGCGTCCGGTCACCCTCGCGCGCGCCACGAATCTGTTCGACGAGTACCGCACGCACGCGCTCGATCTGCGCGGCATCCGGCGCATCCGCATCGACGCCCTCGATCAGTTGATCGAGCAGTCCAAGCTTCGCAAACGACGCCATCGAATACGACATCGGCACGATCGTCTCGCCGAGCGCGTCGAGTGCCTCGATGGTGCGGCGCGTGACGCGCGCCGCCGCTTCCTTGCCCATTGCGTGCACCATCATGCCGGGCGCGTCGAGCGCGACGATCCGGTTCGCCTGATAGCCGTGCGCAAGAAACGCGCCCGACATCGCCGGTCCGACGATCAGCGCGATCACCGGGTGGCCCGCGTCGCGCGCGCTCGCATACGCATCGACCGCCGCCGCGCACGCGAGATGAATACCGAGCATTTCCTCGCGATACCCATACGCCTGGCTTTTCACGTCGACGATCGCGACGATCGGGCGGCGCGAGTGGCCCCCGGCGCCTGCGTCGGCGCGTGCGTCCGCGTCGATCGCTTCGCGTACCGCGCGCGCGAGCCGCCAGCCCTGTTCGAGGCCGACCACGTTACTGGTCGCGCGCGGAAAGCGGTTGGTGGGATCGGGCACGACCGCGATGAAGCGCGCGGTTTCGCCGCCGAGCAGCGCGTCGCCGCTCCAGACGGGCGCCTCGCTGGCCGGCTCGCCTGCCAGCGCACGGAACCAGCGCGCGCCGCGCGTCAGTGTCGTGTCGTTCATGCCTGCTCTCCGTTCGATGCGTCGTGCTCACGCGGGTTGTAGACGTCGCGCATTGTCCGCGGCGTGACGTTCGCGGGGTCGATCCGAGCGAGCCGCCGCAGGAACGTGTCGACCTGTTCGCTGCGATGCGCGGCCGGCACGCCCTGCGCGAACGCGGCGCGGACGGCGGCGCGCACCGCGTTGGTGTCCTCCTCGACGAGTCGATCCGCGAGCGCGCTCGCGACACGCTGCTCGCCACCGATCAACTGCCACACACGGCGGCGATCGCCCGCGTCCAATTCCTCGATGCCGGCTTCCTGTTCGATCACTTCGGGTCCATTCATCCCGAGCCGCGCCTGTTTCGTCACGACCAGATACGAGCACAGTGCAGCCGCGAGCGACATGCCGCCGAAGCAGCCGACCATCCCCGCGATCACGCCGACCACCGGCACGTGCCGGCGCAATGCGACGATCGCCGCCTGAATCTCGGCGATCACCGCGAGCCCGAGGTTCGCTTCCTGCAGCCGCACGCCGCCGGTTTCGAACAGCACGACCGGGCGCACTGGTTTGCCGCGCTCGCAGTCGCGCAAGGCCATTTCGAGCGCCGCGGCGATCTTGCTGCCCGACACTTCGCCGATGCTGCCGCCCTGGAACGCGGATTCGATCGCGGCGACCACGGCCGGCTCGCCGTCGATCGTGCCGCGCGCGATCACGCAGCCGTCGTCGGCCTGGCAGACGATCCCCTGCAACGGCAGCCACGGCGACTCGATGTGGTCGAACGGACCCAGCAGTTCGCGGAAGCTGCCCGCATCGAGCAGCGCACGGGCACGCTCGCGCGCGGGCAGTTCGATGAAGCTGTCGTGCAGCAGCGGCGCGGCTTGAGCCGCGGTTTGAACATGAGCGGCAGTACTCATGCGGCGTCTCCTTCCTCGGCGGCTTCGACCGCTTCCGCGAGGCGCAGCGCGACCACGCCGGGCGTCGCGCCGAAGTCGTTGATTTCGATCTGGGCGGCGCCGTCGTAGCGCGTGAAGAAGCGGTCGAGCACGCTCTTCCAGATATGGCTGTAGCCGTCGACGCTCGTGCGGACGACGACGCGCGCGCTGAGTCCACTGCCGGCATTGCTGGCGGGCGAGAGCAACACTTCCAGATCGCCCGAGCCGACCACGCCGACGTGCGCGCGGGTCGTGACGGCGCGGCGCGCCGGATAGTCGAAGGTCAGATGTTCCATGAGGCTCAGCTCCGGCCGGCGTCGCGAGGCGCCAGCATGTCGAGAAAGAGGGTGGCGGCGAGCAGGTCGGCCGCGCCGCCGGGCGATGCATTCAGCGACAGCAGCTCGCGTTCGAGCGCGTCGAGCGCGACGCGGCCCGCCCGTACCGCGCTGCCGCCCGCGTCGAGCACGCGTTGCGCGCCGCGCTGGCCCGCGTGCAAGCCGGCGAGGCCCGCGCGATGCAGCAGGCAGGTGTCGTCGAGCGTGGTCATGATCGCGAGCAGCGCGTCGATGCGCGCGGCGCTTTCGTCGATGCCGCGCGCACGCGCCGCATGCAACGCGGGCAGGCCGACGCCGATCACGTGCGGAAAGCCGTCTTGCGCCTCGCGCCGCGCGCCGCCGACCTGATAGCGTCGGCGCGCGCGTTCGCCGTGACTGTTCGAAGGGGCGGCGAAGCGGTCCGGAAAACAGGCGATCCGCGCGGCCAGCGTGCAGACGCGCGCGGCGTCCGGCTGCGTGGCATCGCCGGAAAGCCGTGCATGCGTGGCGGCGCTGGCCGACATCTCCAGCGCCGCGCCGGCGACGAGCAGACCGATGATCCAGATCGCGCCGCGATGCGCGTTGCTGCCGCCGGTCGCGCGCAGCATGTCCTGTTCGCCGGCGCGGCCGATTTGCGCGAGCTCGGTGCGCAGCAGCGCGGACGGTTCGCCACGGCGGCGCGCCACGCGCGCGAGCGCCGCGAAAGTCGGTTCGAGCGCGTGCGCCGAGCGCCGCATCGTCGCGAGATCGAGGTCGCGATGCGCGCCGCTGCCGCGCCGGTCGACCAGCGCGGGTTTGGGCGTGAGCTCGGCTTCGTCGAGCAGCGCGACGACCGCGCAACGCGCGAGTTGCGCCTCATCGGCAAGCGGCGACGCGACGACCTCCCCACGTGCCTCGCCTGCGTCGCGTACGACGCACGCACTCGCCGGATCCAGACGTTCGAGCAGAGCAGCAGCGGGCGCCATCGTCACCAGCTCCTGAAGCGCGCAGGCGGCTCGTAGAGTCCGCCCGACCACGTCACCAGATCGTCGATGCTGCGCGCCGCGAGCAGCGAACGCTTCGCCTCGCCGCGCCGGATGCCGAGATCTTCCGGATACGCGACGATGCCGCGCCGGCGCAATTCCGCGGTCTTTTCGGGTTTCGCGCGCAGGCCGATCGGCGTCACGCCGGCCACCGCGGCGAGCGCCGCGCGCCGCTCGTCGATGCCTTCGGCCCTGTGCAGATGCGCGATGCCTTCCTCGGTGACGACGTGGCTGACGTCGTCGCCGTAGATCATCACCGGTGCGATCGGCATGCCGCTTTTCGCGCCGACCGCGACCGCGTCGAGTTCATCGACGAAGGTCGGCTCGCCGCCTTTCTTGTACGTTTCGGCCAGTTGCACGACGAGCTTTTGCCCGCGCGCCACTGAGCCGTCGCCTTTCAGCAGCTTCAGCCACGCCTCGCTCGAATGACGCCGGCCGCGCGGATCGTGGCCCATGTTCGGCGCGCCCCCGAAGCCGGCCAGCCGCCCGCGCGTCACCGTCGACGAATTCGCGTCCGCGTCGATCTGCAATGTCGAGCCGATGAACAGATCGACGCCGTATTGCCCGGCCAGCTGGCACAGCACGCGGTTCGAGCGCAGGCTGCCGTCGTTGCCGGTAAAGAACACATCGGGGCGCGCCTCGATATACGCCTCCATGCCGACCTCGCTGCCGAAGCAATGGATGCTGTCGACCCAGCCCGACTCGATCGCCGGGATCATCGTCGGGTGCGGGTTGAGCGTCCAGTTGCGGCAGATCTTGCCCTTGAGTCCAAGCGATTCGCCGTAGGTCGGCAGCAGCAGTTCGATCGCCGCGGTATCGAAGCCGATGCCGTGATTCAGCGAGCTCACGCCGTACGGCTCGTAGATGCCGCGAATCACCATCATCGCGGTCAGCACCTGCAAGTCGCCGATATGGCGCGGATCGCGCGTGAACAGCGGTTCGACCGCGAACGGCCGGTCCGCCTGCACGACCACGTCGACCCACGAGCCGGGAATGTCGACGCGCGGCAGTTCATCGACGATCTCGTTGACCTGCACGATCACGATGCCGTGGCGGAACGCGGCGGCCTCGGCGATCGTCGGCGTGTCCTCGGTATTCGGGCCGGTGTACAGGTTGCCGTGACGGTCGGCCTTTTCCGCGCACAGCAGCGCGACGTGCGGGCTCAGGTCGACGAACATGCGCGCGTACAGCTCGACATACGTGTAGATCGCGCCGATCTCGAGCTGGCCGTCCTCGAGCAGTTGCGCGACCCGCAGGCTCTGCGGCCCCGCGAACGAGAAATCGACCTTGTGCGCGATGCCGCGCTCGAACAGCGTCAGATGCTCGGGACGGCTGATGCTCGAAATCAGCAGATGGATGCCGTGAAGCTTTTGCGGATCGACTTTGGCGAGCGAGCGCGACAGGAAATCGGCCTGCTTCTGGTTGTCGCCTTCGAGCACGACGCGCTCGCCGGACTGGATCAGCGTTTCGAGCGCCTCGACGATGCGATGCGCGGGCAGCACGCCGTCTTCGAGCCAAGGGGCGATGGCCGCGAGACGGCGCAGCTTTTCGTCGCGGCGGGTCGTCCATGAACGGGCGGCGGGTAATGCTGATGCGGCGGACGACGTAGCGGGCGACATGGCGGCTTCGGCGGGGTGGTTCATCGGCTCGGTCAACTCCCGGTGGTGGCGCGCGGGCGTCGGCCGCGCGGCTTCGGTTGATTGGCAAGCGCGGCTTCGGCTTGCGCGCGTTCGGTCAGGAAACGGTGCAGCAGTTCGCCGGTGCCGAGCAGATGCGCGACGACGAGCGACTGTGCGTCGGGAATGTCGCGGCGCTGCACCGCGGCGAGCAATGCGGCGTGCTCATTGTCGGACTCGCCCTTGTACGACGGCAAGCCGAACTTGAGCCGCAGATAGCGTTCGCCGCGCCGGTGCAGCAGGCCGATCATGTCCTGCAACTGCGGGCGGCCGGCGGGCGCGTAGAGACTCATGTGGAACGCGGCGTTGCGCGCGACGTACAGCGACGGGTCCGCTTCGCGCTCGGCGGCGCGGCACAGGTTGGCTGCTTCGCGCAGCGTCGCGGCGGTGTGGCGGGGAATGGCGAGGCTGAGCGCGAGGCTTTCGAGCGCCGAGCGGATCTCGTAGATTTCGCGCGCTTCGTCGGCGGAGAGCGGCGCGACCGTCGCGCCTTTATTGACCGCCACGCGGGCCCAGCCTTCGCTTTCGAGCTGGCGCAGCGCTTCGCGCACGGGAATGGCGCTCACGGAAAAATGCCGCGCGATCGCGTCCTGACGCAACGGCGCGCCCGGCGCGAGCGTGCCGTCGACGATCGCCGTGCGCAGCGCCTGGGCGATCACGTGCGAGGTGCTTTCGCGCCGCGCCGCGGCCGGAAGAATCGGCCCGCGCGCGGTGGACTCCAGGGGAAAACCTTCAGTTGCGTCGCTCATGATTTCAAATATTGTATATAAAAAGACGCGTTTTGCAGCGCGGGCAAACCCGGAAAAAGTCAGCCGGAAAAATTCGTCGGAAGAAGTTGCGCCCAGATTCCCGCCAGGCTCGCGCGCGGTCCTCTTCACGAGGAGTATGAGGACCTCGCCGGGCTATCAACAAGCGCGCACCCCGTTGTTTTTCGTTACGTTCGCCATCGTAGGCTGGAGGAGCATGATGAATACACTGACCGACCGCGGCGCGGCCGCGCGGCGGCGCACACCGCTCAATCGTTCGCAGATCGCAGGGTTCTGGGGAGCGTGGGCCGGCTGGACGCTCGACGGCATGGACTCGTTCATTTACGCGCTGGTGCTCACGCCGGCGCTCACCGAATTGCTGCCGCGCTCCGGCTTCGCGGCGACGCCGTCGAACGTCGGTCTTGCCGGCTCGATCCTGTTCGCGCTGTTTCTCGTCGGCTGGGGGTTGTCGTTCATCTGGGGGCCGCTCGCCGATCGCTTCGGCCGCACCAAGGTGCTCGCCGCCACGATCTTCACGTTCGCGATTTTCACGGGACTCGCGGCCACCTCGACCAATGTGTGGCAGCTCGGTATCTATCGTTTCATTGCCGGCGTCGGGATCGGCGGCGAATGGGCGCTCGCGGGCACCTACGTGGCCGAGGCGTGGCCGGAGGATCGTCGCAAGATGGGCGCCGGTTATCTGCAGACCGGCTACTACGCGGGCTTCTTTCTCGCCGCCGCGCTCAATTACACGATCGGCGTGCATTTCGGCTGGCGTGCGATGTTCCTGACCGGCGCGGTGCCGGTCGTGGTCGCGATTCTGATCCTGCTGCGCGTGAAGGAGCCGGAGAAGTGGCAGAAGGCCGAGGCGAATACCGCGCGCGTGAAGCCGCTGCGCGAAATCCTCGGGCCGGCTTACCGGCGCCGCACGTGGGTCGCGTGCATTCTGTTGACGATTGCGATCATCGGTCTGTGGGCGGGCGCGGTGTATGAACCGTCCGCGGTGATTCAGCTCGCGGCGCGCGCCGGCATGTCGAAGGCCGATTCGATCCGCACCGCGTCGCTCGCCACGGGGCTGCTGTCGATCGGCACGATCCTCGGCTGTCTCGCGCTGCCGCCGCTTGCCGAGCGCATCGGCCGCAAGCGGACGCTCGCGGTGTATTTCGCGGGCATGGCGGTGTCGATCGCGGCGAGTTTCGGCTGGGCGTTCTATCTGCCGAACGGGCTCGCGCCGTTCATCGCGTGGCTGTTCGTGCTCGGCTTCTTCGGCGGCAATTTCGCGCTGTTCAGCCTGTGGCTGCCGGAGCAGTTCGAAACCCGCGTACGGGCGACCGCGTTCGCGTTCTGCACGTCGTTCGGGCGGTTTATCGGCGCCGGCGTCAACTTCCTGCTGGGTGCCGCGGTGCTGCATATGCAGACGCTCGGGGTGCCGGTCGCGTTGACGGCGATTGCGTTCGTGATCGGCCTGTTCGTGATTCCGTTCGCGCCTGAGACGAAGGGCGAGACGCTGCCGCAGTGAGGTTCGCGCGGTGAGGTCAGGTCCGCGCGGATTCAAGGCGGGCGGTGCAGCTTACTTCGCGTGGCTACCCGCCCCAGGGCCTGTTCACGCTAATAACGGACTTGCGAACATGCCTTTGCGCTCGCAGTGCAAGGAGGGAGGAGCGCCGTTTGGCTCCGCCAAACAAGCGACGAGCGACGCAGCACTGTGGGCGCAAAGGCATGTTCCCCTGACTAAAAAAATGGATCGCGGGCTGGCCGCCAGAAGGGCCGATCGCGGCGTCATGCTCCTCGCGAATACGTCGGGTATTCGCTTCGTCGCATCCTTGCGCTCGGCCCTTCTGGCGGCCAGCGCAAGCCCGTTATTAGCGTGAACAGGCCCTGGGATGCAGCAGCGACAGCAGCGGCCAGCCGAGGTTGACGCCGAGGCTCGCCGCGACGATCAGCACCATGCCGGCGAGTTGCGGCAGCGACAGCGCGCGGCCGTACACCACCGCATCCACCACGATCGCGGTCAGCGGATAAACGAACAGCAGCACCGCGATTACCGGCGTGGTCAGCTTCGGCAGCGCGCCGTAAATCAGCACATACGACAATCCCGTGTGCAGCACGCCCATGCCGATCAGCCAGAACCACTGCAGCAGGCCGATATGCGTAAGCGTCAGCGGGGCGACGAGCGGCGCGATGAGCGGCAGGCACACCACGCCGACCGCGCACTGCGCGAGCGTCAGCAGATGCGGGCGCAGCTCGCCGAGACTCTTCGCGATCAGGGTCACGGCTGCGTAAAGCAGCGAGCCGAACAGCGCTTCGCCGAGGCCGATCAGATAGCGCGTATGGCCCTGAAGATGATCGGTCGCGACCACGCCCGATGCGAGCACGAGCCCGACGAACGCGGTCGCGATCCAGCCGAGCCGGTCCGTGCCCAGCCGCTCGTTGAAGAGCGCCGCGCCGATCAGCACGACCCAGAACGGCTGCACATGAAACACCACGGTCGCGACCGCGATGCTGGTGCGGTGAATCGCGTCGAAAAAGCCGACCCACTGCGTGACCATCAATACCCCGGAGATCAGCGCGAGCACGACCGTGCGACGCGTGAACTGCGCGCGCGTGAAAAAGCCCTTCCACGCGCAATACGCGGCGAGCGACAGAAAGCCGAACAGGCAGCGAAAGAACACCAGCGTCAGCGCATCGAGCCGCGCTTCCTCGACGAAAACGCCGAGCGTGCCCATCAGCAGCCCGCCGCTTGCCAGCATGATCGCGCCGTGTTGACGCGAGGTGAGAGACATGCGCAACAACTCCAGTGAAGTGATGGCCCCGAGTATTGCGCGGCTTGCGGCCCAGTCACAAACGAATTAAATTGAGCAATTCCATAAGCTGGATTGATAAATCGTGAACCCTGAATTCGACATCGACCTGTTGCGCAGCTTCGTCGCGGTCGTGGACGCGGGCAGCTTCACGAAGGCGGCCGCGAACGTGCATCGCTCGCAGGCGGCGGTCAGCATGCAGATCAAGCGGCTCGAAGCGATGCTCGGCACGACGCTGTTCGCGCGCAACACGCGCAGCCTGTCGCTGACGCGGCCCGGCAATACGCTGCTCGAATACGCGCGGCGCTCGCTCGCGCTGCAGGAGGAGGCGTGGTCCGCGATCGTGCGGCCGGAGGTGACAGGGCGTGTGGTGCTCGGCGCGCCGGACGATTACGTGTCGTCGCTGCTGTCGCCGGTGTTGCGGCGCTTCGCGACGCTGTATCCGCACGTCGAGATCGAGATCGTTTGCGCGCAAAGCACGGCGCTCGCGCCGATGCTCGCCGACAACAAGATCGACCTCGCGTTCGTCACGCGCGACCGCAAGCTGCGCGGCGAATTCGTGCGCAGCGAGCCGATGGTGTGGGTAGGGGCGTCGGTGGATACGCCGGTGCTCGCGGTGTCGCCGTTGCCGGTGGGACTGTACGAGCCGGGCTGCCTCGCGCGGCAGCATACGCTGGCCGCGCTCGACGCCGCGCGCATCCGCTATCGCGCGGCGTTCAGCAGCGCGAGCCTGATGGGGCTCGTCGCGACCGTCGATGCGGGTTTGTCGGTGATCGCGCTCACGCGTTGCAGCGTGCCGCCGCGGCTCGCGATTCTCGGCGACGCGCAGGGGCTGCCGAAGATCGCGCCGCTCGATATCGTGGTCGCGCGCAGCGCGAAGTCGGACAGGCCGACCTGCGATTATCTGGCGCAGCAGATGGTGCAGGATCTGTCGCTGCGTACGCCGGGGCGGGGCGTGGGGGCGGCGGCAGGATGAAGCACGACGGTCAGCCGCGCAAATAAGCGGTCACGTCCCCGTCCACCGCAATTCTCACCCGGTCGCCCGCGCGCGGACACAGATACCCCGGCACGCGCGCGCGCACCATCGTGTGCGTGGCGGACTGCAATTGCAGCGCGACACTCGCATCTTGCCCCTGGAAGATCACGTCGGTGACGAGCGCATCGTGCGCGGCGCCGCTCCGCGCGCTCTCGCCGGCGCGCAGCAAACGGATCTGCTCGGGACGCAGCATCACGTCGACCGCACCGTTGCCGGGCGGCGCGACCAACGTCAACTCGCCCAGCTCGCAACTCACGCGATCCTGGCGCGCGTCGCCCGGCAGCAACACCGCCTCGCCGACGAACGACGCGAGCTCGCGCGTCACCGGCCTGCGGTACAGCGTTTCAGGCGTCGCGGTTTGAATCAGCCGGCCGTTCCACAGCACCGCGACTTCGTGTCCGAGCGACAACGCCTCAGCCTGATCGTGCGTGACCAGCACCGCGGTCGCGCCGGCCGCGGCGAGCGCGCTCGCCACCGCATGACGGGTTTCGACGCGCAACGCGGCGTCGAGCGACGAGAACGGTTCGTCGAGCATCACCAGAGTCGGCGCGGGAGCCAGCGCACGCGCGAGCGCGACGCGCTGCTGCTGACCGCCGGACAGTTGCTGCGGCGCTCGCTCGCCGAAATGCGCGGGCAGGCCGACCAGCTCCAGCAGTTCGGCGACGCGATGGCGCGCGCGGCGCTGCGTGCGCGGCAGGCCGAACACGATGTTGTCCGCGACCGACAGATGCGGAAACAGCGCGCCTTCCTGCGGCACGTAGCCGATGCGGCGCTGTTCCGACGGCACGTGCAGGTCGTCGCCGGCCACCCGCCGGCCGTCGATCTCGACGCTGCCGCCGTCCGCGCGTTCGAAGCCGCACAACAGCCGCAGCAGCGTGGTCTTGCCGCTGCCCGACGGACCGAGCAGCGCGAGCAGGGTGCCGCGCTCGACCGACAGATCGATGCCGTGCAGCACCGGGTGGCCGTCGAACGCTTTCCGCAGTCCGCGGATACGAAGTTCGCTCATGAAAATCCGCAATTAAATCGATTCAACGGTGTTCGCCGAGCAGCGCCGAGCGGCCGAACAGCATGAACAGCAGCCCCGACGCGGCCAGCGAAATGCCGGTGAGCAGCGCTGCATACGGCGCGGCCGCGGCGAACGCCATCGTCGACGTGTCGGCCCACACCTGGGTCGCGAGTGTTCGCGTGTCGAGCGGCGACAACAGCAGCGTCGCGTTCAGCTCGGTGACGACCGAGATGAACACCATCGCCGCGGCCGCGCCGAGTCCGGGGCCCGCGAGTGGCAGCACCACGCGCACGAGCGTTTGCGTCCAGTTCAGTCCGAGTGCGCGGGCGGTTTCCTCGAGGCGCGGCTGCGCCTGCATGAACGCGGCGCGCACGCTGACGAGCGCGACCGGCATGAACAGGATCGCGTACGCGATCACGAGCAGCGTCGCGCTCTGATAAAGCGGCTGCAGCGCATGCACCGCGAGCGAGACGATCGCCAGTGCGATGACGAGCCCCGGCACGCCCTGCGCGAGAAACACGCTGCGTTCGAACAGCGTCGCGAACCGCGTCGGATAACGCACCAGCAGAAACGCGAGCGGCACGACGAGCAGCGTGGTCAGCAGCGCGGCGGCGAGGCCGAAGCCGAGCGACGACAAGGTCGCGTTCAGCAGCAGTTCGGGCGACACGTCGGCGGGTGTTACCGCGGCCGCGCCCGGCTGCGTGAGCCAGAAGCCGATCATGCCGAGCGGCACGCCGAGCGTCGCGAGTGTGAGCAGCGCGAAGCCCGCGACGACGACCCAGCGCCACGCGCCGAGTTCGTAGCGCAGCACCGCGCGGCGCGCGCCGCGATCGACGCGCTCATAGCGCGCGGTGCCGCGCACGCGAAACTCGAACGCGAGCACGACGAGACAGATCGCGATCAGCAGGCAGGCCAGCAGCGATGCGCCGCCGCCGTCGAAACTGGTGCGGAATTCCGCGTAGATCTGCGTCGTGAAGGTGCGATAGCGCAGCAGCGTGAACGCGCCGAACTCGGACAGCACGCCGAGCGCGACGAGCAGCATGCCGCCGAGCAGCGCCGGGCGCAGTTGCGGCAGCACGACGCGCGTGAAACTGCTCCAGCGGTTGCAGCCGAGCGCGCGCGCGCTTTCCTCGAGCGCCGGGTCCATGCCGCGCAGCGCGGCGGCGACCGGCAGATAGACGAGCGGGAAATACGCGCAGGTGAGCACGAGCAGCGCGCCGTTGAAATCCTGCAGATCTTCGCTGAGCGACACCCATGCATAGCTCGAAATGAACGCCGGCATCGCGAGCGGCGCGGCGCACAGCACGGCCCACGCGCGGCGTCCGGGCAGATGCGTGCGCTCGACGAACCACGCGGCGGCCGTGCCGATCGCCGCGCATACGAGCGTGGTCGCGATGGTGATCAGCACCGTGTTGACGAGCAGTTCGCCGACGAGCGGGCGCCAGATCAGATCGAGCGCGTCGCCGATGCCGAAGCTCGCCGCGCGCCAGAACGTAAACGCAATCGGCAGCAGCACCAGCAAAGCGCTGAGTGCCGCCGCCGCGAACAGACCGCGCGGCGCGCGCGTACGCACGCGCGCCGGGACGGTAGGGACAGCCGGCGGACCGGCTGACAGTGCTTCGCTCATTTACAGCAGACCAGCCTGGCGCAGCAGCTTGCCGGCCTGGCTATCGTCGCCGAGCTGCTGGATCGTCAGCGCGGGCGGATTCAGTTCGGCGAACGGCTTGAGCGCCGGGTCCGGCGCGACACCCGCGTGCAGCGGATACTCGAACATCACGTGGCTATTCGCCATCAACTGCTGCGCGCGTTCGCTGACCAGGTACGCGAGAAACTTCTGCGCGCCGTCGGGGTTGTGCGCCGACTTCAGCACGGCCGCGCCGGACACGTTGACGAGCGCGCCCGCGTCGCCGTGGCCGAAGTGATAGATCGCGCTGCGGGTTTTCGCGTCGCCGATTTCCGCATGCAGGCGCGACCAGTAGTAGTTGTTGATCAGACCGGTCACGACCGCGCCGCGGTTCACCGCGGCCACCACGCCTTCGTCGTCGTCGAAGATCTGCGAGTTGGTCTTCAGGCCTTTCAGCCATGCGAGCGTCTGCTCTTCGCCCTTCAGCGCGAGCACCGCGCTCACGAGCGGCAGGAAGTCGCCGTCGCTCGGCGCGATGCCGACCTTGCCTTTCCATTCCGGCTTCGCGAGATCGAACAGCGATTGCGGCAGTTGCGACGGCTGCAGCTTCGCCGTGTTGTACGCGAGCACGTTTTCACGCGCGGTCACCGCGACCCATACGCCGGTGGGCGAGCTGAAGCGCGCCGGCACCGCGGCGAGCGTCGCCGCGTCGACCTTGGCGAGCAGCCCTTTCTCTTCCAGCAGCATCAGCTCCGGCGAGTTCTCCGTGAAGTACACGTCGGCGGGCGACGCCGCGCCTTCCGCGACGATCTGCGCGGCGAGCGCCGGGCCTTCGCCGCTGCGGATTTTCACCGAAATGCCCGATTCCTTCTCGAAGTCTTTCGCGAGCAGATTGACGACCTGCTCGTGCTGCGCGTTGTACAGCGTGATCGAGGCCGCATGGGCCGCCGACGGCATCGTCGCGATAGCGGTGAGGGTGAGCGCGGCTACGCCGCCGAGCGCGCGCAGGCGGGTGGCAAACCAGGAATGAGCCATGTTCAGGACGTCCGTTGTGTTGGTATGGATTGATGGATGGTGCGCGTGATTCACGGCACTCCGTGAATCACGCGGCTTGCATGACGAATCGGATGGCGACTGCGTGCGTCAGGTCTCGAACAGCCCCGCGCCGATGTACGAACCCGGCTTCGCGCCCGGCGGCACCGCGAAAATCGCGCTGCCGACGTGCGTCGTGAACTGGTTCATCATGTCGAACTTCGCGAGGCGGTTGTTGATCGGGATGAAGCCGGTGCGCGGGTCGCTTTGATGCGCGATGAAAATCAGCCCCGCGTCGTACTCGGTTTCCTGGCGCCACGGCGGCCAGCGCTCGATATAGAAGTTGGTGCCTTCGTTATACGAATACGAGCGGCGCAGAATCTGCGCGCCGTTGTTGCTGTCCCGATTCGACAGACGCACGTGCGAGTTCTCCGGAATCATCGGATTGCCGTCCTTGTCTTCCGCTTTCAGGTCCACCGGGTCGAACTCGTTCTTGCCGCCGATCGGCGCGCCGCTGTACTTGTGGCGGCCGAACACCTGCTCCTGGAAGCCGAGCTCCATGTTGTCCCAGTGTTCGAGCGTGATGCGGATGCGGCGCACGACCGTATAGGTGCCGCCTTCCATCCACGGCGCGTCGTCGGTCGCGCGGGCCCACACGAACTGGTTCATCAGATCCGGCTTCGCGATCGACGGATTGTTGGTGCCGTCCTTGAAGCCCATCAGATTGCGCGGCGTCTGGCCGCGCGGACCCGACAGGAAGCCGGCCTGGCCCCAGCGCATCGTCGCGACGCCATACGCGCGGCGCGTCAGTTGCCGCACCGCATGAAACGCGACCTGCGCATCGTTCGCGCACGCCTGGATGAAGAGGTCGCCGCCGGTCTTCTCCTTGATCAGTTGATCGCCGTTGAAGCGCGGCAGATCGACGAGCGCGGCGGGGCGGCGCGAGGCGAGCCCGTAGCGGTCCTTGCCGTCCTGCGTGAAGAGGCCGGGGCCGAAGCCGAACGTGATCGTCAGACCGCACGGGCCGATGCCGAGCACGTCGCCGGAGTCGGGCGCCGCCTGGTTGTCGCCGGCGTTGCCCGCCGGCAGCGCGGCGGCCGTGCCGCCTTGGGTGAGATGCGCGGCCGCTTCGGTCCAGGTGCGCAGCAGCGCGATCACGTCGTCGCGCTTGTCGGTGGTCAGATCGAGCGCGGCGACGTAGGCGTGGCTCTGCTGCGGCGTGACGATGCCGCCTTGATGCGCGCCGTAGAACGGCTCGACCGCGAGCTGCGGGTCGCTGCTCTGCGCGCTATGCGCCGGTGCTTTCGCGAGCGCCGTCTGCGGCGTCGTGAGGCCGGCGCCGAGTGTGGTACCCAGGCTCGCGCCGGCCGCCACCGCGGCGCCGCCGGCCTTCAGAAAGCCGCGCCGTGACGGCCGTGGGGGTTGATCGTTTGTCATGATCACTTCACCTTCATGAAGCTTTTGATACTCGTAGTTTACTTCGCGAGCACCAGGGTATTCACGTCGTCTTCGACGTAGTAAAAGCCGTCGCCTTCCGGCGTCATTGCGATGCCGAACAGGTCGCCGTTGCCCGGCGGCGATTGCGCCTTGTCGGTATCGATCCAGCGTGCGTAGATCTGCTTGCCGGTCGCGGGGTCGATCTCGACCACCTGGCCGTTCAGCGCGTTGGTCACGAGCAGGTGGCCGTTCGGCGCGGTGGCCATCGCGAGCGGACGGTGCAGCAGGCCGTCGGCGGTCAGCTCGCGGCCGACGCCCGCGCTGGTGTCGCGCGTGAGCGGATCGTCGATTTCGGTGATGCGGTTGCCGATCGCGTCGGACACGTACAGCAGTTTCTGATCGGCCGACAGCGCGAGGCCGGTCGGCCCGACGAGGAACACGCCCTTGTCGGCCTGCGCGCCGAAGCCGCTGCCGATCACGGTTTCCTTCTTCACGACGGGCGGCTTGCCTTCCGGCACGTCGAGGTCGAGGCGCAGCACGGTGGCCTGCTTGAACACCGGTGGATTGCCGTCCGCGCCGCCGACGCCGAAGCCCGCGTTGCTGACGAACAGCGTCGCGCTCGTGCCGTTATCGACGACCGCCATGTTGCCCCACGGGTCGTTGATGTTCGGGCTCGTGATCGTCGACGCGATCTTGCCCTGCGGGTCGATCACGATCAGGCAGCCGGCGCCCTTGGTGCCGGTCGTGCCGTCGTTGCTCGGCGTGCTGCCGACGATCACCCAGCCCGACTTCAGCATCGTCATCGCGGTCGACAGGCCGATGCCGCCCGGGCATTCCTTCAGGTCGCGCGGCACGGTCGCGAACACCGTCATCTGTTTGGTGTCCGGGTGATAGTTGACGATCGTGCTGCCGGTGCCCTGCAGGTTCGTCGAGTTGTTGAAGTTGCCGACCAGCACGTCGCCTTTCTTGATCGTGCCGGCGCTGACCGGCGCGACCACGATCGCGTACGGGTTCTGGTCGCCGTTATCGGGCACGGTGTTGATCAGCGTCGTGTGATGCTTGACGGTTTCGAGGAAGCCTTGCGGCTCGGCGTATGCGCTGGCGGCCGTCGCGAGAACGGCGGCGCCTGCTGTTGCGGCGATCAGGGCCCGCGCGGCGCGCGGCGAAAACTTGCGCGTGGGTTGGTTCACGATTGGGCCTCCGTGCGGGTGCACAAAGCGGTGATGGCGATGAGGATCGAAAGCATGGGAAGTTGCTGGTCCGGTTGCGTATGGTTGCGTGTAGTTGCGGATGGGGTCGCCGCGGGCGGCATCAGAAATTGATTATGGTCCGCACGCCGACGACGAACGTATTGCGCAGCGGCTGCGTCGGGTCGTTCGGATTCTGGCCGGCGCCGGCATTGAAAGTGTATTGCGCGTCGGCCTGCAGTTGCCACCATCCATTGACCTGGTACTGATAGGTCGCCTCGAGCGCGGTTTCGCTCGTGCGCACGCCGTACGGGCCGCCGCTGAAGGCGCGGAAGTCCTGATCGAGTCCGTTCACGTGATTGCCGACCTTGATGTAGGTCAACGCGAGGCCGGCGCTGTCGTCGTCGCGGCCCTTGAACGGCGCCTTCAGCACGATGCCGAGGTTGGCCGCGAGGCTCACGAGATTGCGGTCGCCCGGCGCGCCCATCACGCGCGCGAAGACGCCGAGGCTGCGCGGCTCGTCGGGGTCCGGACGCCAGATCATCTGGTCGGCGACCGCGTAAATGCTGTAGTTGCCGCTGTGATTCGCGGGATTGCCGCTCGACGCCGGATTCGCGAGCGACAGACCCGTGCTGTCGTAACGCTGATCCGCGAACTTGTTGGTGTTGTACCAGACGCCGATCTTGTACGTGCCCGGCAGACCGTTGTTGCCCATGCCGACCATTTCACCCTCGGCCGGCTGGTTGATCGAGTATTGCAGTTCGCCGATCCACAACGCGCCGTTGTGCAGGTTGAAGTTCGTCCCGCTCATGTTGTCGGGATTGTTGCCGAGCGGGTCGCCCGAATACACGCCGGCGAGCGCGGTCAGCGACGGCGTGATCTGGCCGCGCACCCGCACGCCGAGGCCCGAAAGCGGATAGGCGGGGCCGCCCGACGGCATGTCGTACGAGGGCAGCGCGGGCCAGCCGAACATCGTGTTGAGGAACAGCGCCGCATACGAGCTCGTGATGAATTCCTGATCGATACTCTGCTGACCGATCTTGACGTCGACGCGCTTGTTCAGGAACGACTGCTGATACCAGAGTTCCCACAGACGCGTCGCGTCATCGGCTTCGATGCCGCTCGCCGTGTTCAGCGTGCCGAGCTTGTTTGCGCTCAGGTTGGCGCCGTGAATCTGCAGCGCGCTGACGTTGAAGAGGCCGCCCGGCAGACCGAATGCCTTTTGCGTGTCCATCTGCACGGTGGCGGTCGTGAGGCCGTCGTAGTCGGCGCCGCGCGCGAGACCGCCGCGCAGATTGGCGAGCACTTCGCTGGTTTCGGTGAGCTGGAACGTCACGCCGTATTTGCCGAGCCACGGCCGCAGACCGCCGATGTCGCCGAGCATCTGTTCGCGATTCCAGAAACCGGTCCACTGGTTCGTCTGGGTCGCCTGGATTTTCAGGTCGGCTTCGGGCGCTTCCGGATTCGCATCGGGATTGGTCTCGGCCATCACCGCGTTGGCGGTCAGCGAGGCCCACGCGAGGGCCGTGCACAGAGCGACGCGCCGCATCGAGGGCAAACGCGTACGATGAGTTGCGCCGGTGCGTGCCGAGGGGTCGCAAAAAGGACGCGCGCGGGAGCGCACTCCATTGAGTTGAGCGAACTTCATCGAGATCCTTATTAGTGTAGTTTCGACTGATCTGAGCAACGTTGCGACTGCCTGGCGCGAACTCGCGTATTCCCGGGATACCGGGCAGTAGATGGCGTGATCGTACGCACGCGAATTGACAGAGTCAACACAAATGAGAACGATTCTCATCAATATTACTGACATGTAAATCAATGATTTACGGACTACCCATAAATGGCATTAGCGCGTAATCGATCGTTAATAACTATGTAAATAGATCGTATTGGTGTGGTCATACAGAACGTGTCGTGACGTCGCGTGTCGAAGCGCACGATTAACCCGAAAGCCCTAAGTAAGGAGATGGAAATGAATCGACGCATTCTTCTGATTTCGCTGCTGACGAGCGCCGGTCTGTTGACGGGCGGCGCGGCGCAGGCGCAGTTGAACCTGAAGCAGTTCGGTGTCGGCGGCGGCGGCGACAATTCGGCGGGAGGCGGGGCGGCCGGCATGCTCGGCAATGCGCTGGGCGGCAATTCAGCCAGCGCTTCCTCGGGCGGCGTGTCGCAGTTGTTGCAGAACTACGTGGGCGCGAATCAGCAGGTATTGAGCGGCCAATCGAGCCTCGCGTCGGCGATGGGCATGTCGGGCGCGGCCGGCCAGGCGCAACAGGCGGCGGGTCTGTTGAGCGGCGGCACGCCGTCGGTGAGTCAGTTGACGCAGGTGGGCAGCACGCAGCAGTCGCTGTCGCAGAAGCTGACCGATGCGTTCGCGAGCCACGCGAGCGGCGGCGCGTCGTCGGCACCGGTCGACAAGCAGGCGTTCACCGATGGACTATCGTCGCTCGGCAAGGGCGTGAGCCAGTATTCGAGCCTGAAGTCGGGGCTCGGCGGCATCGGTCAGATGAGTCCGACCGCGCTGCTGCAATCGGGCGTGAATCCGCAGACCGCGCAAAGCGCATCGTATATCGCGCAGTCGGCGCCGGGGCAGTTGCAGTCGCTGATGTCGACGCTCAGCTCGGCCGTGCAGTTCGCGTCGAGCCACGGCATTACGGTGCCGTCGATCGCGACGTCGGCGTTGAAGGGGATGTAGGCGCGACGGTCATGGCGGGGTTACGGAAATACGTTGCTCTTCGGCATCGCCACCCCATGCCGCGCCTGCGTCGAAAGCGGCTATGATCGTTTGCGCCGGCCCGCGAGCGCCGAATCCGCAACCCAACCGGAACTCCGCCGATGTCTCATACCGTCAATCTGGACAACTACTTCGCCCGCATCGGCTACACCGGCCCGCGCGCGGCCACGCTGGACGTGCTGCGGGCGATTCACCGGCTGCATCCCGCGGCAATCCCGTTCGAGAACCTGAATCCGCTCACGCGCCGTCCGGTCAGGCTCGATCTCGAATCGGTCGAGCGCAAGCTCGTCGCCGAACAACGCGGCGGCTACTGCTTCGAACAGAACACGCTGTTCGCAAACGTGCTGATGCAGCTCGGTTTCAGGATCACGCCGATGCTCGGGCGCGTGCTATGGGGCCGCGAGTCCGGCGCGATCCCGCCGCGTACGCATATGGTGCTGCGCATCGATATCGACGGCGATGCGTGGATCGCCGACGTCGGCTTCGGCAGCGTGACGCTCACCGCTCCGCTGCGTCTGATCGCGGGGCTCGCGCAACCGATTCCGCTCGGCACGTTCCGTCTCGCCGACGCCGGACACGACATGCTGTATCTCGAAGTGCAGATACCCGGCGAAAGCTGGGCGCGCGTCTATCGCTTCGATCTGTGCCCGGTCGAATGGATCGATTACGAAACCTCGAACTGGTACACGTCGGCGTCGCCGGACTCGGTGTTCGCGCATAACCTGATGGTGTGCCGCGTGTTGTCCGACGTGCGCGCCACGCTGTTCAACGACCAGTTGAGCGAACGCGACGGCGCGGGGCAGCTCGTCACCGAGCGGCGCATCGCGAGCGCCGCCGAACTGGCGGACTGTCTGCGCGAGCGCTTCGGCCTGAACCTCGAGGGCATCGATATCGCCGATGTATTCGAGCGCGTGCGCACGCGCGAGGACACCGCATAAAGGAGAGCCGCGATGCTCACGCGCATGATCCTGCAGTCGCTCGCATGGCTCGTCTTCATGGGCGTGCTGTTGTTCGGCGCGGCCGGGACGCTCGCGTGGCCGGCCGCGTGGTGGTATCTGATCGAGCTGGCGCTGTTGAGCCTGTGGCTCGGCTCATGGCTCGCGCGTTACGATCCCGCGCTGCTCGCCGAACGGCTCGCGCCGTTCGTGCAGGCGCAGCAGAGCCGCTGGGATCGTCTGTTCGTGGCCGCGCTCGGAATCGTGTGGGTCGGCTGGATGATCCTGATGGGCTTCGACGCGATGCGCTTTCGCTGGTCCGCGCCGTTGCCGCTCGGGCTCGTGAGCTTCGGCGCGCTGTGCGTGTTCCTGTGCATCGTGCTGTGCCGTTTCGTATTCCGCGCGAACAGCTATGCGGCGCCGATCGTGAAGATCCAGGCGAGCCGCGGGCACAAGGTCGCCGACACCGGTCCTTATGCGTATGTCCGTCATCCGATGTATGCGGCCGCACTGCTGTTCTTTCTCGGCACGCCGCTGATGCTCGGCTCGTGGTGGGGACTCGTCGCGCTGCCGGTGATGGCGTACGGCTTCGCCTGGCGCGCGGTGCGCGAGGAACGCATGCTCGCCGAACAGCTCGACGGCTACCTGCAATACATGGAACGGGTGCGCTACCGCTTCGTGCCGTTTATCTGGTAGCGCGCCGACAAAACGCTCGCCGCCAGCGTCGAAGCGGGTAAGATTGGGTCCGGCCGCCGGAGAATTCGGCCACGGCATACAACATGTACGACCGGCGTACCACCCACGAGGTTTGGAGTGAAAACAACTACACAGGCGCACAAGGCGCCCGCCGCACAGGCCGGGCAGAAGCAGAACCCCGCCGAACGCAATCGCGACACGCCGGTCAAGGCGATGCCCGCCTATGAACAGATCAAGCGCTACGTGATGCAGCGCATCAGCGACGGCGAATGGAAGCCGGGCGGACTGATCCCTTCCGAAACGGAGCTGGTCAAGGAATTCGGCGTCGCGCGCATGACGGTGTCGCGCGCGCTGCGCGAGCTGACCGCCGAGCGCGTGCTCACGCGCGTGCAAGGCTCGGGCACGTTCGTCGCGCCGCAGCGGTATGAATCGACGGTACTCGAGATCCGCAATATCGCCGATGAAATCGCCGCGCGCGGTCATCGCCATGCGGCGCGCGTGCTGACGCTCGAACCGGGCGACGACCCCGATGCGCTCGAAGCACTCGGTCTCGCGAGCGGCCCGGTGTTTCACTCGTGCATCGTGCACAGCGAAGAAGACGAGCCGATCCAGTACGAGGACCGCTACGTCAATCCGAAGGTGTTTCCGGAATATCTTCAGCAGGACTTTTCGGTCGAAACGCCGAATCACTACATGATGCGGCTCGCGCCGGTGCAGCGCGCCGAGTTTCGCATCTATGCGCAAAAGCCGGACGCCTACGTGCGCCGGCATCTGATGATGGAGATCGGCGAGCCGTGTCTGCTGCTGTGGCGGCGCACGTGGGTCGGCGAGAACGTCGCGACGTCGGTGCGGCTATGGCATCCGGCGTCGCGTTTTCATCTGGCGGGGACGGTGTAATCCCAACCCGCGCTTCAATCTTCAACCCTGGCGCTGCGACGTACTTGGCGAAAAACGGCAGCCGAGCCGATAGCGCGAGCCCGGATGCACGAAACGCGCGAACGTCACCGCCACGCCGCCCGTCCACGTGCGGCGCGTCAGCGTGAGGCAGGGTTCTTCCGGGTGGATTTCCAGTAGCTCGGCCTCGGCGGATGTCGGCAGCGCCGCGTCGACAACATGTTCGAGATCGTGCATCGGCACGACCGTCAGCAGATACTCGGAGGGCTTCAATGCCGAGAAATCGTGCTGCAGGAAATCCGGTGCGACGGCCGGATTCACGTAGCGATCCTCGAGCTGCACCGGCAGGCCGTTCTCGCGGTGCACGCAGATCACATGAAACACCGATGCGCCGGGCGGCAGCCCCAACGCATTCGACACCGTTACCGACGCGGTCTCGCGCTGCAACAGCGTCATGTCGCAACGATACGCATGGCCGCGCGAGCGGATCTCGTCGCCGATATGGGCGATCATCAGCAGCGTCGATTGCGGCTTGTTCGGCGCGACGAACGTGCCGACGCCGGACACGCGCGTGACGAGCCCCGCGTCGGCGAGTTCGCGCAGCGCTCGATTGACCGTCATGCGCGAGACGCCGAGCGTCGCGACGAGATCCAGTTCGGACGGCAGACGATCGCCCGCCTGACGCTGGCCCGACTCGATGATCTGGCGGATATGCTGCTTGACCTGCTCGTAGCGCGCGGCCGGCGCGTCGTCGGTCGTGCGCGCGGTCCGCGCCGCGGTGCCCGGCGCGTGAGCAGCGAGTTTGCCGCGAGGCTTGGAGCGAAGGGTCGAGCTCATATCGGCTGGGTGTCGTCGGGGCCGCGCGTCCAGAACGCATTGCGGTCGAAATAGTTCTGCAGGAATTGTCGCAGACGCGGCTGGGCGGCATCGTGAAAGACTTCGCGCGGCTTGCCCTGCACGGCAATGCGCCCTTGGTCGATGAACACGACCTTGTCGGCGACCTGCGCGGCAAAGCCCATTTCATGCGTGACGACGGCCATCGTCATGCCGTCGCGCGCGAGCTGCTTCATCACCTGCAGCACTTCGCCGACGAGTTCGGGGTCGAGCGCCGAGGTCGGCTCGTCGAACAGCATGATGTGCGGTTCCATTGCGAGCGCGCGCGCAATCGCGACGCGCTGCTGCTGGCCGCCCGACAGTTTCGCCGGATACGCGTCGCCCTTTTGCGCGAGGCCGACCGTCTCCAGTATCGCATTCGCGCGGCGGCGCGCTTCGTCGCGCGACAGCCGCCGCACGCGCAGCAGCGCCTCCATCACGTTGCCGAGCGCGGTCATGTGCGGCCACAGGTTGAACTGCTGGAACACCATGCCGACGTTGCGGCGCACGCGATTGATTTCGCCCTGCGATGCGCGCACGCGGCGGCCGTTGCGCTCGGTATAGCCGAGCAGTTCGCCTTCGATGCGCACGTCGCCCTGATCGTAGGTTTCGAGCGCCGCGATACAGCGCAGCAGCGTGCTCTTGCCCGAACCGGACGGCCCGATGATGCAGACCACTTCCGAGCGCGCGATCTCCAGATCGACGCCGCGCAGCACGTCGACGTCACCGAAGCGCTTGCGCAGATCGCGCACTTCGATCAGCGGCGCGGCGTGCGCCGGGACGATGGCGGGAGACGCGGAAGAGGGCATGTCGGTGATGGCGTTCATAGGTGTTTCCAGATCCTGGATCATGCCATGAAGCGCGCGAGGCGGGTTTCGGCCCACATGCCCGCGCGCGAGGTCAGCTCGACCAGCGCGAGGTAGCACACGCACAGCACCAGCAGGGTTTCGACGAAAGCAAACGTGGCTGAGCCGATGCCGGTCAGCACGAACGTGAGTTCGGGCACGGTGACGATCGACAGCACCGCGGTTTCCTTGCTCAATACGATGATCAGGTTGGTCAGCGCCGGCACGATCAGCACCAGCATCTGCGGTGCCTGGATGCGCAGGATCGCCTGCCAGCGCGTGAGCCCGAGGCACGACGCGGCTTCGAGATGGCCGCGCGGCACCGACTGGAAGCCGGAGCGGAACGCTTCGGCGAAATACGCGCTGCCGTACAGGCCGAGGCCGAGTATGCCGGCCGTCATCGGTTCGAGCGTGAGGCCGAACGACGGGCCGCCGTAGTACAGCAGAAACAGTTGCACGAGAAACGGCGTGCCGCGAAATAGCTCGATATAGACGCGCAGCGCGCCGCGCACCCAGCGTCCGCAGAAGAGTTGCAGCACCGCGATCAGAAAGCCGATCACGAGACCGATCGCGACCCCCGCGGCCCAGGTGACGAGCGTCGTCGCGAGGCCGGCGGCGATCGGCTGCAGGTTGTGCGTGATGACGGTGGGGTCGAACGTTTGCATGGCGGGGTTCGGGTGAGCGCGGGGCGATCAGGCGTGCCGCAAACGGTATTCCGCGGCGTGCGCGACGAGCGCGAGCGAACCGCAGATCACGAAGTAGATGAGCCCGGCCGCCACATACGCTTCGAGCGGCCGGTACGTGCTCGCGGCGATGTTCTGCGCGGTGCGGGTGATTTCGGCGACGCCGACCACCGAGATCAGCGACGACGCCTTGATCAGCAGCACCATTTCGTTGACGAGCGACGGCAGCGTCAGGCGGAACGCCTGCGGCACCAGAATGCGCCGCAGCGTATCGAGCGGCGACAGCCCGAGCATGCGCGCGGCTTCGAGATGCCCCGGCGGAATGCTCAGAAAGCCGCCGCGCAGAATTTCGGCGATATACGACGCGGAGCACAACGACACCGCGCTGATCGCGGCGACGATCGGCGACACGTTGATGCCCGCGAACGGCAGCAGGTAGTACACGAGCAGCAGTTGCACGAGCATCGGCACGCCGCGAAAGAAGAACACATAGGCGCCCCCCGCGAGACGCGCGGCGCGATGCCGCGAAAGCCGCGCGGTGCACACGCCGATGCCGACGAAGAAGCCGATCACGAGCCCCGTCAGCGAAATGCCGATGGTGGCGAGCGCCGCGTGCAGCAGCAGCGGCAGGCCCTGAACGAAGACGGTCGTGTTGAACATGACGATGACGGCCAGTGAGACACGAAGGGCGACGCGCGCGATGACAACGCGCGCATCGCCCGCATCGGGAACGCTCAGTAGTTCGGCGTGGGCAGCGTGGTCGGCACCTCCATCGCGACGCCGAACCATTTCTTCTGCAGCGCGGCGAGACGGCCGTCGTTGTGCATCTTCACGAGCGCGGCGTTGAACGCGTCGGCGAGCGGCTTGCTGTCGGCGTCCTTGCGTAGCGCATACGCAAAGTACACGTTCGCGCCGAACGGCGGCTGCACGACCGCGAACATTTCCGGGCGCTGCTTCGCGACATACGCGATGTTCGTCACCGAGTTCGCGACCGCCGCGATACGGCCGGCGGCGAGGTCCGCGTAAGCCTGGTTGTTGTCGACGTACTCGCGGATTTCAGGCGGCTTCGGCAGCGTGGCCACATAGCTCTTCAACTGGTCGAGCTGCGCGGTGCCCTTGCCCGCGCCGACCGTCTTGCCCGCGATATCCGCCGACTGCTTGATCGACGCATCGTTCGCGCGCTTGAGCAGCGCGTCGGTCGCGTCGGCGACGGGCAGCGTGTACGTGTAGCGTTCCATGCGCGCCTTCGTGACCGTCAACGGGCCGCCCACCATGTCGAACTTGCCTGCTTCGAGACCCGGCAGCACGCTCGGCCACGGCAGGTCGATGAAGCGCACTTTCACGCCGAGCTCCTTGCCGATCTCCGCGAACAGATCCTTGTTGAAGCCGGCCTGTTGACCGTTCTCGAGGAAGTCGAACGGCGCGAACTGCATTTCGGTGCCGACCACCAGTTCGCCGGCCTTCTTCACTTTGGCGAGCTGGTCTTCAGCGTGGGCGGCGACGCTTGCCGCGCACAGCGCCAGCATGACCAGACTCGATTTCCAGCCTGCAAGGATACGCATGGGATTCTCCGGGGAGCAAACAGGTGTTGAGGTGTCGGGGTGTTGAAATGTTTTCGGAGCGCGTCGCGCACGGGCCGCCCGTCGCGCTTCATGCACGGCAGTATATACCGCGTTTCCGGCGAAAAATAAATGCTTGCGTGAGTAGAGAAAAGCCCTGATATGAAGGTGTGTAAAGCAACTTGCAGGTGCGCTTTTGGCGGTATATACAACTGCAATGAAAGCGGCGTGGCGCTGGACTTCGCAGCGCTTCGCGCCGCGTCTTGCGTCGGCCGGATGCCGGATGCGCCGGCCGATGCAACCGATTCATCGATCCCTGAAGGAGCAGCGCGATGTCCGTGACCCGCATTCCGATCATCGATCTTGCCGGCGTACGCGCGGGCGACCCGCACGCACTACGGCGCGTCGCGAAGGAAATTCACGAGGCGTGTACGACGATCGGCTTTTTCTACATCGTCAATCACGGCGTGCCGCAAGCGACGATCGACGCCGCCGCGCAGGCCGCGCGCACGTTCTTTGCGTTCCCGGTCGACACGAAGCGGCGCGCGGCGGTCAATCACCGGCATCGCGGTTTCAATGCGCTCGGCGACGCGACGATGTATCAGGCGAAGCGTCCCGACTACAAGGAGTTTTTCAGCATCGGGCTCGAGTTGCCGGAAGACGATCCCGACGTGCTGGCGGGCCAGGCGCTGCGCGGACCGAACAACTGGCCGGACTTCATGCCGGAGCTGCGTCCGGTGCTGTACGGCTATTACGAGGCCGTCGGCGCGTGCGGCGCGGATCTGCTGCGCGCGGTCGCGGTGAGTCTCGGCATCGATGAAAACTTCTTCGCGCCACGCTACACGAAGCGCATGCAGCGCACACAGATGGTGTATTACCCGCCGCAGCCGCCGCAATCGGACGAGGATCAGTTCGGCGTCGCGCCGCATACCGACTACGGCTGCATCACGCTGCTGTGGCAGGACCAGGTGGGCGGCCTGCAGGTGCGCGAAATCGCCAACGATACGTGGATCGACGCGCCGCCGATCGAAGGCAGCTTCGTCGTGAACGTCGGCGATCTGCTCGCGCGCTGGACCAACGACCGCTTCCGCTCGACGCTGCATCGCGTGATCAATGCGTCGGGGCGCGAGCGCTATTCGATCGCGACGTTCTACGATCCGACCTACGGCGCGCTCGTCGATCCGCGCGAACTCGGCGCGAGCGACGCGCAAGTCAAATACCAGCCGGTCGCGGCGGGCGACTACATTCTCGGCCGCATCAACGACTCGATGGGCTACCGCAAGAAACACGCCGCTTCGGCTTCGGCTCAACAAGGGACCCCTGCATGACGGATCAGCGCATCACTCACGATGAAACACCGGCCACCGCGCCGCTCGCGGCAACGCTCGACGCGTTGCGTGCCGCGCTTGGCGAGGACGCGGTGCGCGTCGGCGAGCAGATCGGCGAACACGCGATGACCGACTGGACGCGTCACGAGCCGACGCGTCCGGCGGCGCTGCTGCTGCCACGCACGACGGAGGAAGTTTCGCGCGCTCTCGCGATCTGTCACGCGGCGTATCAACCGGTGGTGCCGCAAGGCGGCATGACCGGGCTGGCGGGCGGCGCGATCGCGCGCGCCACCGATATCGCGCTGTCGCTCGAACGCCTGACCGGCATCGAAGAACTCGACGCCGCGTCGGCCACGCTGACCGTGCGCGCCGGCACGACATTGCAGGCCGCGCAGGAGGCCGCCGGGGAAGCGGGCTTCGAACTCGCGCTCGATCTCGGCGCGCGCGGCTCGTGCCAGATCGGCGGCAATCTCGCGACCAACGCGGGCGGCAATCGCGTGATCCAGTCCGGCACCGCGCGCGACCAGGTGCTCGGGCTCGAAGTGGTGCTGGCCAACGGCGACGTGCTGAGCTCGCTCGGCAAGATGGTCAAGAACAACACCGGCTACGACCTGAAGCACTGGTTCATCGGCTCGGAGGGCACGCTCGGCGTGATCACGCGCGCGGTGTTGCGATTGCATCCGCGGCGCGCGGCGCGTCATACGGCGCTCGTCGCGCTCGATAACTACGATGCCGCGGTGAGCCTGCTGCGCCATCTGGCGACGCGCTTCGGCAACGACATCGGCGCGTTCGAGATCATGTGGCCGGACTTCTACGACTTCGGCGTGAAGCTGACGGGCACGCGCTCGCCGTTCGACGCAGCGCATCCGCTGTATGCGCTGATCGAACACGCGGGTTTCGATGCGGACGACGACGGCGAACGCTTTGCGCAAGTGCTGAGCGATGCACTCGAAGCGGGCGCGCTGCGCGACGCGGTGATCGCGCAGTCGGTTGCCGATGCACGCGCGTTATGGGCGATCCGCGAATGCACGGCGGAGTTTCCGGCCCGGCTCGATCCGATCAACTTCGACGTGAGCCTGCCGATCGGCGGCATCGGCGCGTTCGTCGACCGTTGCCGCGCGGCACTCGATCAGCGCTGGCCCGGCAACGAAGCGTATTTCTTCGGCCATATCGGCGACTCGAATCTGCATCTGACGGTAGACGGCCATTCGGTGCCCGGCGTCGATCATCACGCGGTCTATGCGTTCGTCTACGAGATGCTGGGGCCGTTGCACGGCTCGGTGTCGGCGGAACACGGCATTGGATCGCTCAAGCGCGAGTTCCTGCCGATTTCCCGCTCGCCCGCTGAACTCGCGGCGATGACCGCGATCAGGCACGCGCTCGATCCACGCGGCATTCTGAATCCGGGCAAGCTGTTCTGAGGTCGGGCGCGGCGCGCGCCGTTTTCAATCGTCAATGCGCGGTGACCGAATCGAGCCCGGTCGAGCGAACCGTTTCCTGCACGGCCGGCGACGCCAGATAGTCGAGCAGCGCCTTCGCTTCCCGCGGATGCGGCGCGTTCACCGGAATGCCGGCGGCAAAGCGCGTGACCGATTGCACCGACTCCGGAATCTTGCCGACGAATGCCGCGCCCTTCACCGGCAGCAACTCGCTGACCTGCTGGAAGCCGATTTCGTATTCGCCGTTCGCAACCACCGACGCGACCGGAATCTTCGGCACCATCTTCGCTTTCGCGCTGACCTGATCCTCGATGCCGAGCCGCTTGAACAGCTCGCGCTGAATATAGACGCCGCTCGCGCTGTCCGAATAGGCAATCGATTTCGCGTGCAGCAGCGCGTCCTTCAAGCCTTCGACCGTGCTGATATCGGGCTTCGGCGCGCCGTCGCGCACGACCATGCCGATGCGCGAATCGGCGAGCTCCACGCGCGAAGCCGGGATGACCTTGCCCTGCTTGATCAGATCGTCGAGTGCATAGCCGACCATGATGACGACGTCCGCGGATTCGCCGCGCGCGAGCCGGTTCGGAATCGCTTCGGGCGATTGACCCATCGACGGTCCGAGGATCGTGTCGAGCGTGTTGCCGGTCGTTGCCGCGAACTTCGGCCCGAGCGCTTTATAGGCGGCGGTGAAGCCGCCCGAGGTCATTACGTGAAGTTCCGCCGCCTGTACGTTGGTGGCGGCGACGGTGTTGCCGAGCAGGCCGGCGGTGAACAAGGCCAGAAGGAATTTTTTCATCGTATCGAGTGCAAAGTGAATGAAGGCGCGACGAAAGCGGGGTGTGGGCCTGGCCGCGCGTGGCGCAACAGGAACGCAACACGAACCATACCGGAAGGCGGGCGCGACGAGAACCCGTCACGCGCAGATAACGCGCCGCGCCTCTCCACGCAGGGCGCCGCCGTCAATGCGCATTCAGATACTGCACGATCACCGGGTAAACATCGACCGCCGCGTTCTTGCCGAACATGCAGTCGATGTGTCCATAGCCCGGAATCAGATGCCGCTCATACGGCTGCTCGGGGAAGCGCTCGCGCAACATGTCGTAGGTGCGCGCGGTGCTTTCGGGCAGATAGGTCTCGTTCTTCTCGCCGTGAATAAAGCCGATCGGCAGACGCATTCCCGCCAGTCCTTTCGTGCCGTTCGCGCCGGTCAGGTACACGTCGTCGCCGTTCGCATCGACGACCTTGCCGGCCCGCACCATCGCGGCCAGATGCTTGAAGACCGCCACGTCGTGAATGCCGAACAGTTCCTGCAGGTTCGCATGCAGCGTTTCGTTGAGCTTTTCGTGCTCGTAGAGCAGGCCGTACAGGAACGTCGCGCGATGACAGATCGGACTGCCGCAGCCTTCGTCGTGATCGAGCGGGTAGAGGCGCAGTGCCTCGTCGAACAGGTTCGCGGGCCACGAGTCCTCCTGCGTATAGGCAGTCAGATCGCGCACGCGCAGATGCTGCATCAGGTCGGGAATATGCAAGCCGGCCTTGATGCGCTGCAGCGTGCCCGGCACCGGATGCGCGGCTACCTGCGAAATGACCGCCGAGCGCACGCCCTCGAGTTTATGCATCAGCGACATGCTCAGCGCGAGCCCGCCCATGCAATGACCGAGCACCTGAATGTTCGGCGCGCCGGTCAGCTCGCGAATCTTCGCGACCGCGGCGGGGATGTCCTCGCGCGCGACCTTGTCGACGTTGGTCGGCACCAGCACGCTCGGCAGCTCGATGCTCACGCGCAGATCGACGAGCCACACGTCATAGCCCGATGCGCACAGATATTCGACGAGATTGGTCGGCGTCAGATCGGTCGAAAAGATGCGGCTCGATACGCCCGAGCCGTGAATCAGCAGGAGCGGCTTCGCGGGCTTGCCGGCGCCCGGGTCGAAGTAGCGCGTGAGCTTGAGCGTCGTGCCGTCGGGTGTCTTGAAGAACGTGATTTGCGGCGGCGGCGCGCGCAGCGTGCGCTTCGCGCGCGGCGGCAGGCTGGGATCGTAGAACTGCAATGGCGCGGCCACCCCACCGTATTCGGTGAACAGCACACCCGCGAAGAACCTGCCGAACTTCAGTGTCCATTCGAGGCGCGTTTTCAGATCGGGCGCATGCGTGACTTCGAGCGTGCGCTGCTGCTTCAGGAAGTTCTCCGGCGTGATGACCAGCTTCGCGGTGCCGATCGCGGGCGCGTCGTCCCGCGCGGACTCGCGAATCTCCGCATACAGCGTGTTGGTCTGCTCCCACAGATTGATCGGCGACGTGCGGGTAATGATCTTCTTGCCGGTCAGATAGTAGGTCTTGCCCTCGGCCGCGTTGAGCGTCATGTGGTAAGTCATGTTGCGCTCGTCCACGTCCGATGCATTGACGATGAACAGATTGAAGGTGCCGTCCGTGATCGTCAGCGGTTGCGCGGACAGCGCGGGGCAGGTCAGCGTGCCGGCCGTGCGCGCGAGATGATCCGGGTTGGCGAGCATATCGGCCAGATCGTCCGATTCGACCGTCAGCGTGAATTCGATCCGGCTCTTCGCGGGCTCGCCGGCCGCGGCCGGGGCGGGCGTGCCGGTGTAAGTGCCGACCATCGTCTCCGTGAAGCGCAGGCCGATTTTCTGCGCGGGCGGCGCGGCGGCCGTGCCCTTCGACGTGTAATCGATCGGCCAGTCATGCGCTTGCGCGAGCAGCGCGCAATTGCGCTCGGCGAGCGCGGAGATGGTCAGCAGCGGATTCACGCCGAGCGACATCGGCATCACGGCGCCGTCCATCACGTAGAGGCCGTCGTGTACCGCGTCGCCGGCCGCGCCGCTGAACACGCGGCCCCTATGATCGACCACGCCGTGCTGCGCATCCTCACCCATTCCGCAGCCGCCGAGCGGATGCACGGTGACGGTGCGCCGGCCGAGAATCTTCGTCGAAATCGGGTTGCGCAGGTATTTGCCGCCGAGCGGCACGGTGGCCTTGATCAGCACGTTTTCGATCGTCTGGAAGACCGGCTGGCGGCCCGCGTTCTTCCATTCGAGGCGCGCGCGGCCTGTGTCGTCGATCGTGATGCGGCCGTTTTCGTCGTCGTGCGCCATCACGAGATAGCTTTGCGTGTGATTGAGCGCGCCGTGATACGGGCCGCGAATCAGGCTGTCGAGCGAGCGCGCCTCGTAGGCGATCCGCTCGGACAGCGACGGCGGCCCGGCGGCATCGACGCCTTCGAGCGGCGCGACCGCGCCGAGCATGGCGACCAGCGCTTCGCCGACGGCGCCGGCGAGCGAGCCTTCCTCGATCACGTAGCCGTCCGTGACGTTCGGCACGTATTTTTCATCGCGATTGTCGATCAGACCGGTGATGGTCGGCCCGACCGCCGGAATGTCGCCCTTCTTGTGCGGGCCCCAGCCGACGCCGTTGATCGTCTCTTTCGTGTTGTACGCGAACGCGAGCACGTCGCCGTTGCCGGTGAAATGCTGCCCCAGCAGGTCGGACGTGCTCAAGCCCGCTTTGCGCGAGCGCAGCAGCAGCGCGGTCGAGCCGATCGTGCCCGCCGCGACGATGACGATATCGGCCAGCACGAACAGATCCGGCGCGTCATAGCTTTCGCGCCCGAGATCCACGAGCTGGAAATTCACCTTCCATTGCTGCGTGTCCGGATCGCGCAGCACCGAATGCACGGCCGTGCCGGTGAAAATCCGTGCGCCATGCGCGACCGCATCGGGCAGATAGTTCATATGGGTCGAGTTCTTCGCGTCGTAGTTGCAACCCGAGTTGCAATCGCCGCAACCGACACAGGCCTGCTGCTCGACACCGGCCTCATTCGGGCCTTCCTTGAACGTGACGGTGATCGGCGGGCGGCTGAAGCGGTTTGCCATGCCGAGCGCCTGCGCCGATTTTTCGAGCGCCTGCAGCTTCGGCAGCGTCGGGAAGTTCGCGGGCACGGATGACGGCGACAGCATCTTTCGCGCGCGCGCGTAGCCTTCGTCGCGCCCGGTCTTGTCGTGACGCAGCGCGGCCGGCCAGCGCGGGTCGTCCCACAGGCGCGGGTCGGCTTCGAGCGCGACGTTCGCATTGATCAGCGACGTGCCGCCCAGACCGCAGCCGACCACCGCGTTGACGTCCTCGTTCACGTGCACTTCCAGCAGCGCGAGCGGCGAGCCGATCTGCGCCTCGGCCGTGTTGTACTGGATCTGCTCGGCCCCCTGTACCGGCGTGCGCGGGTATTCGCCGGCCATGAATTCGCGTCCGCGCTCGAGCACGCACACGCTGCGGCCCGCGCGCGCCATGCGGCTCGCGGCAATCGCGCCGCCGTAGCCCGAACCGATCACGACCACCTCGTAATGCCGTTGCAGCGCCGTCGGCGCGCTCGATAAGCGGTTCATCAGGACCACCTCGTCTGGAATGGGATGTTGTGGGGAGACGGAAGCCTTGCTTCGGAACAAAGACGGCATGCGGCGGCAGCTTTTTTATCGTAGGCGGAATGCGCGCGCAAAAAAAGCGCGCCGTGGAGGGCGCGCAGCCGTAGCGTGCGACGTGTCAGGATGCATGACGGAGCGGCCGTTGCCGGTCCCCCACCGGACCGCCGGTCATGCGTAGGTCCCATCGCTTTCTGTGTGGCCTGTGATGCGGCTTTCTGGCGAGCCGGCTGCACGGGCGGGTAGTCAGGAGCCTTTGATGCGCCCTCTCGAGTTATTTCCCCGTGGTCTCCCGTGGCCTGTTACGCGGCCACTTCATTCATTTCGCTATCGCTCGATTCGGCCGCGAGCAGATTCAGCGCGATCAGGATCGCCGCGCGATTTTCGATGTCGATCTCGATGCCGAGCACGTCGGTGAGCCAGCGGCCGATCTTCGTATTGGAAAATTCGCCGGCGCCGGCCGTCTTTTTCATCGTGACGCCGAGTTTGACGGCGCGATAGTGATAAGAGGGGACCCGATGCTGAGCCGCCACCGCCGAGAGCCCGCCTTTTCCTTCCGAGCACCAGCCGAGGCTGCCGGCCAGCACGATGCGCTCGGGTTCGTCGAGACCTTCGATGAACTCGCGCGCCGCGCACCGTACGCGCTGTTCGTCGAGGCCATACTGCAGCAGCACGCTTTGCACCGGATCCTCGAGCGCCTGCGCGTGCAGATCGATTTCCTGCGTCATGCCTTCGTTTTCCATCGACACGTTGCGCTGATGGCACGCGCTGCGCAGGCAGTCGATCAGATAGCGGCGAAAATACGCGCACACCGCGTAGCTGTTGGACGGCGCGCTGTCGGCGCAGGCGCTCGTTTCGGTGTGGCCGGGCGCGAGGCGCAGCACCTTCGCGTAGATGAACTGCGCGACCAGTTCTTCCTTGTCTTCGCCGAGCGCCTGCAATTCGAGCGGGTGGTAGGTCCGCAATGCACGCTTGACCAGTTCGACCATCGACACCATTTCGTCCGCGGACAAGCGGGTGCGCCTGCGCCACAGGTCGGGCAGGATCGCGTCGTCGAGTTGGCGGGCGAACTCGTAGCTCGGGACTGCGCCCATGGAAACCTCCGTCAAGGGGTGGGACAGGGAGCGCGGGAACCGGGCGGTGAGCCGCCAGGCGTGGGATGCCGCCTGAGATGCCGCGCTGAAACGTGAATGCAGTATGGTTCGCGGCAAGGCCTTCGCCTATATGGATTAAGTGTTAGCTGATGGGTAAACTGCCGGGTAAACCTTCTGACGAGTTGTAACCGATTCGTCTGAGGAGTGGGTAGCCGGCGCAGGCGGCGCAGGGGAAAGCCGCGCCGCGTGGAATGGGGTGCCGCGCGGATTCACGGGGATCCGGCGGGGTTTTGCGCGACTTTGGGCGGCTCGCGTGCAATCGAGCCAGAGCCCGGTCGCCTTGACGAAGTCGCCGAGCCCCGACACCGATAAAACTGCATGGGATCGGAGTAAGTGCTCGAGCGCTCACTCCGATCGACAAAGGAGACCGCGTGATGCGGGCCGACCCGATTCAGCGGGCAATCGACGAAGACGTGGTGCGCGTGCTGTACGCGCAGGATCCGATTGCTTTCTTTTCGCACTGGTTTTCGATCGCGGTGCTGGTCGCGATCTACTGGCCGCACGTGCCGTCGCCGCCGCTCTTTATCGCATGCTTCGGCTTTTATGCGGCGGCCAATTGCGCGAGCCTCGCGCTGTGGATCTGCAATCGCCGCTATCCGCATCTCGTGTCGCCGCGCGACTGGATTTATCTGCACGCGGTGCGCGGCGTGTTGCTGTACAGCGGACCGGGCTTCGCGGTGTGGTTCGCGTTCCAGAGTCCGCAAACCGATCTGCCGCTGTTGCACACCGTGATGCTCGTGACGCTCGCGGCCGGCGTGTTCATGTCGAACGGCTTCGATCTGCTGAATTTCTCGACCTCGATTCCCTTCCTGCTGTTTCCGTCGATCGTGCTGCATTTCGGCTCGCATACGTTCGATCGCACGATTCTCGCGATCGTCCTCGCGTTCTTCTTCTGCGCGATCAACGTCTATGCGATGAGCTACCGCAAGCTGTTTCGCCAGGTCGTGCAGGCCCGCGTCGATCAGCAGTACCTCGCGGAATCGCTGGCGGCGCAAAAGCGCGTCGCCGAGGAAGCGAGCCTCGCGAAGACACGCTTTTTCGCGGCGGCAAGCCACGATCTGCGTCAGCCGCTGCATGCGATCGGCCTGCTCGCGGCGTCGCTCAACGATCCGGCGGCGACGCCCGCGCAGCACGCGAAGACGGCCGGACATATCGTCTACAACGTCGAGGCGCTGAACCAGTTGTTCAACCAGGTGCTCGATCTCGCGCGGCTCGAAAGCGGCGTGACCCAGGTGATCCGGCTGCATTTCCGGCTCTCCGAGCTGTTCGAGCGGGTCGGCAGCCAGTATCGTCCGCAGGCCGCCGCGAAGGGGCTTGCGCTGCGCATCGCGCCGACCTCGATGGTCGTGTACGACGATCCGGTGCTGCTCGAGCGCGTGCTGAGCAATCTGCTGTCGAACTCCGTGCGTTACACCGACGAAGGCGCGATCTGGCTGGGTCTGCGGCGCGCGGGACGGCCGAAGGGCGGCTATGTCGAAGTGCGCGATTCGGGCGTCGGCATTGCGCCGGAGGAGCACGAGCACATTTTCGAGGAGTTCTATCAGGTCGCGAATCCGCAGCGCGATGCGCGCCAGGGTCATGGGCTCGGGCTGCCGACCGTGAAGCGCCTCGTCGGCCTGCTCGGCGGGGAGCTGCAACTGCGCTCGGCGCCGGGCCGCGGCTCGGTGTTCCGTTTTCCGGTGCAGGCGGGCGACCCGAGCGGCATCGTCTCGAGCCTGAACGACTCCGAAGGGGCCGGCTCGGCCGCGCAGGGGCGCAATGTGCTCTGCATCGACGACGATCCGTCGATTCTCGAAGGCCTCGCGAGTCTGCTCGAGCGCTGGGGCTGCGGCGTGCATGGCGTACGCGACGAAGTCGAAGCGCTCGCGGTGCTCGCGGGCGACTTCGTCCCCGACGCGGTGCTGTGCGATTACCAGCTCGCGAATCACCGCACCGGCGCGCAGGCGCTGACGGCGGTGCGCGCCGCACTCGCGCGCACGGGGCACGGCAACGTCGTAACCCTGCTGATTACCGGCGATATGGCGTCGGCGGAACTGGCGGCGCTCGCGTCGCAGGGCATTCCCGTGCTGCACAAGCCCGTCACGCCCGCGCGTCTGCGGCGCACGCTCGAAATGCTGTGGCAGCAGGCGGAGCTGAACAAGGGGCGGGAGGCGGGGGCGCCGGCGTTGGGACAGGATGCGGCGGGCGCCGCTGTGATGCGCCCCGTGGCCGTTCGGGCGGGTGAACCCGGCGAGTCCCGCGAAGCGGCGGGCTCGCCGTAAGCCGGGACGGGCGCCGGGCGCGCGGCGAAACGCGCTGGCCCGCCATCCCATCCCGACGCCCTGGAAAACCCGCAGCCAGAAACGCTACAACGTCTTCCCGGCTTCGAGCCAGCCGTTGATCACCGCAATCGCGGTCGAGCGGTTATGCACGCCGAGCGCCCGGAAGATCACCGACAGATGCACCTTGACGGTGCCTTCCGCGACGCCGAGGTCGCGCGCGATCATCTTGTTGGTCCAGCCGCGATGCACGAGCCGCATGATGTCCTGCTGACGCGGCGACAGGTTTTCCAGCAAATGCTGCTGATGCGGCTGCAGCGCCGGGACCTGGGTGAGCGGTTCGATCCGGCCGGCGGCGGCCTGGCCAGGCGCGGGCGCGGCAGAGGCGGATTGCGCGGCGGCGATCTGGGCGGACATGCCGGCCGCCACTGCATCCGCATTGGCGCTCGACGCGGCGCTTCCGCATGCGGCCGCCGTCTCTCGCGAACCCAGCAGACTCAGCGCCTCCATCGGCACATACGCGCCACCGGAGAGCACCAGCTCGATCGCCTTCAGCATCACGCTGGCGGGCTGCCGCTTCGGCACGAAGCCGAGCGCGCCGGCCGCCAGCACCGCGCGCATTTCGTCGGGTGATTCCTCCGCGGACAGCACCACGACCGGCAGCGCCGGATTTGCCTTGAGCAGGGTTTCGAGCGACGTCGCGCCGCTCATGCCCGGCATATGCAGATCGACGATCGCGAGATCGTGATTCGCATCGGGCCGCGCGGCGGTCGCGAGGGTTTCCCAGCTATCGGCTTCGTCGAACTGGGCTTCGGGATCGAAACCGCGCAGCATCCCCTTGACGCCTTGCCGGATCAGTTCATGGTCGTCGGCCACAAGAAACTTCATGATGTCTCCGCGAGTCGAGCCTGTCCGTTAAGGGCTGGCGCCATTGCAGGGGGCGTTGTTGCAAAGTCTTCTGCTTCTGTTCTCGTGAAACGCATCATGGCCGGTTTTCCCGCGCTTCTGTGTCGATCTCCGGGCCACCCGGCGAGTCGATCCGTATGCCGCTTTCCGTGCGATTTTGGTGGCGCGGTTATTGACGCCGCCGTGGCCAGGATCGTTGCCGCTGTCCTGGTCACGCTCGCCGCCGCGTTGAGTGCCGCTTCGTTGCCGCATCCGGTACCGCTTCGACCCGCTGTTGTCCCGCTCCCTTGCCGTGCTTCGCGCGGCTTTGCTTGACCGTTTCGACGCGCGTGACCGGCTGCCGGCATGGTTCGCTATGCTACGTGATGTGTAAGGCAGGTCTCTCGCGCATAGGTTCCGGCTTGCTACGTAGACGAGTCGCGCGAACCATTTTTGAAGCGGTTCGCGCGCGATCCGGCAGGTTATGCCCGCTGATTGGCGCGTTAATTAACGCATTGATTGGCGTGTATTCGCGCGGCGCTATCCGACCGCAAACAACGTCGCATTCATCAGAAGCCTGAACGCGAAACCGAGCGACATCGCCGCGGCCACGCCGAAGCACCAGAGCGCGATGAACCAGAGCCAGCCCGGCAGCTTGCGGGCGGCGCGGGAGCCCGCGGGGTCAGTGATAGTGATGTTGGTCGCCATGACGCACCTTGCCTCGAAAGATCCAGTAACCCATCGTCGTGTACGCGATGATGATCGGCAGGATCACCGCCGCGCCGGCCAGCGTGAACGTCTGGCTCGTGCGCGGCGCGGCGGCTTCCCACAGCGTCATGCTCGACGGAATCGCGTACGGCCACAGGCTCACGAGCAGCCCGAGGTAGCCGAGCAGCACGAGCGTCAGCGCGAGCACGAACGGCGTGTTGTGATGCCGCGCGCGCACCGCGCGGTGCATGAAGAACGTGCAGATCGCGACGAGGAACGGCACCGGCAGCAGTCGATAGAAGATCCCGTCGTGGAACCAGCGTTGCGCGATGCCCGCATCCATCAGCGGCGTCCACAGGCTCACGATCGCGATGAAGCCGAGCAGCACCAGCGTGAGCGGCCACACGACGCGATGCAGGCGGCGCTGCAGATCGCCGTCGGTCTTCGCGACGAGCCAGCAGCAGCCGAGCAGCGCATAGGTGGCGACGAGCCCGAGGCCCGTCAGCAGGCTGAACGGCGTGAGCCAGCCGAACGCGTCGCCGGCGTAGGCGCCGTCGATCACCGGGATGCCTTGCAGGAACGCGCCGAGCACGATGCCCTGGAAGAACGTCGCGCCCGCCGAGCCGCCGATGAACGCGAGGTCCCACAGGTGCTTCGTGCGGCGCGCCTTCGCGCGGATTTCGAACGACACGCCGCGAAAGATCAGGCACACGAGCATGAAGACGAGCGGCAGATACAGCGCCGACAGCACGGTCGAATAGACGACCGGAAACACCGCGAACAGTGCGGCGCCGCCCAGCACCAGCCAGGTTTCGTTGCCGTCCCATACCGGCGCGACCGTGTTCATCATCAGGTCGCGTTCTTTTTCATCGGGGAAGAACGGAAAGACGATGCCGATGCCGAGGTCGAAGCCGTCCAGCACGACGTACATGAAAAGGCCCAGCGCGATGATCGCGGCCCATACGACGGTTACGTCCATTTTTTTCTCGCTTCTGGCAGGGTTAGACGGCGTCGATCATCTGATCGGCGGCGGACAGGGGGCGGCGCGCGGTCTGCGCGGGCGTCGGCTGCGGCACGTCGTCAGGTGTGCTGCCCGGCAGCGCTGGACCCTTGCGCATCAGCTTCAGCATGTAGTAGATGCCGGTGCCGAACACGAGGAAGTAGACGACCACGAACGTCATCAGCGACAGGCCGACCTGCTGCGTGGTCAGCGGCGAAACCGCCTGCGAGGTGCGCATCACGCCGTACACGACCCACGGCTGGCGGCCCGCTTCGGTGGTGACCCAGCCGGCCAGCAGCGTGACGAAGCCGCTCGGCCCCATCGCGACGCACAGGCGCTGGAACCACTTTGCTTCGAACAGCCGGCCGCGGCGGCGCAATACCCAGGCCGCGACCGACATCGCGATCATCAGCACGCCGAGCCCGGCCATGATGCGGAAGCTCCAGAACACGACGGTCGAATTCGGCCGATCCCGCGGCGGGAATTCCTTCAGGCCGCGAATTTCGCCGTCCCAGCTATGCGTGAGGATCAGGCTGCCGAGGTGCGGAATCGACACCGCGTAGCGCGTGGTTTCCGCTTTCATGTCGGGGATGCCGAACAGGTTCAGCGCGGTGCCGCCTTTTTCGGTGTTCCACAGACCTTCGATCGCCGCGATCTTCGCCGGCTGATACTTGCGCGTATTCAGGCCGTGCTGATCGCCGACGAACGCCTGGACCGGCGTGAGAATCAGCAGCAGCCACAGCGCCATCGAGAACATCTTCTTCACGGCCGGATCGCGCCGGCCGCGCAGCAGATGCCATGCGCCGGCCGCCGCGACGACGAGCGCCGCGACGATGAACGCCGCGAGCGCCATATCCGCGAGCCGGTACGGGAATGACGGATTGAAGATGATCTTGAACCAGTCGAGCGGCACGACCTGGCCGTTGACGACTTCGAAGCCTTGCGGCGTCTGCATCCAGCTATTGGACGCGAGAATCCAGAACGTCGAGATCAGCGTGCCGATCGCGACCATCAACGTCGCGCCGAAGTGCGCGCGCGGACTCACGCGCTGCCAGCCGAACAGCATGATGCCGAGGAAGCCCGCTTCGAGAAAGAACGCGGTCATCACTTCGTACATCAGCAGCGGGCCGGTAATGGGTCCGGCGAAACTCGAGAAGCCCGACCAGTTGGTGCCGAACTGATAGCTCATGACGACGCCGGAGACGACGCCCATGCCGAAGGCCACTGCGAAGATCTTCGACCAGAACAGGCAAAGATCTTTGTAGTACGCCTTGCCGGTTTTCAGCCAGCGCCATTCGAGAACGGCGATGAAACTGGCGAGACCGATGCTGAGCGCGGGAAAAACGATGTGAAAGGAGACGGTGAACGCGAATTGAATGCGGGCGAGATCGAATGCCGATATTGCGGAGTTCATGATCGTGTTGTGCGTGATAGCCGCGTGAGCGGAGTTACGCGCGTCGACCGATGTCGGTGCGCACTGCGCTGGCAGATGACGCAAGAGTAGGGGATGGAAAGGGATTGTGTTGCGATGCGGCGTGCGTCAAAAAACCACCTTGTTTCAGGCGGCGCGCACCGATTTGTTCGGCAAGCTGTTGATGAGTATCAAGTTTTCTTCATTGCGTCGCGCGGCTCGTTTCGTGCGTTGCGGCGCGCGATGCGTCAATCGACCGCGCTGCAGCAACGATGCGCGTCACACTGCGCGGATATCCCGGTTGGCGTCGTTGTCGCGCCGTTCGCCATCAATCGACGCGGCCGTTGTCGAAGCTGGTAAGCACACGGATGAAGCCCGTCTCGCATCCGAGACACGCTTGCCAATAAGAGAGCATCTTAGTTATACGATGTCACATAAATAGAAGCGTCATACCTCATTGTTTCTTAACAGATTCCCTAGCTCGTCTATTTGAACTTAAGGGTAAGTGCCTAGTTGAAATCCACCTGGTCATCGTGGATAGTACGTTATCGTACAACATGACGATCTCGCGCGCGGCGCAGTTAAAGGAATCCCTTATGAAGAAGATTGCCCTGAGTGGCGCCGGTGGTCAGCTCGGCTCCGTGGTACGTGCTGCATTTGTCGCGCGCGGCATTCCGTTGCGTTCGGCCGCGGGCTCGAAAGTCCTGACGCCGCTCGTCGAAGGCGAAGACGTAATGAACGGCGATCTGCGCGAGCCGGCGGTCGTCGACCGGCTGCTCAACGGCGTGGACGTGCTGATCCACTTCGCCGGCACGAGCGTCGAGCGGCCGCTGCCCGAGATCATCGAGAACAATCTGCGCGGCCTCGTCGAAGTCTATGAAGGCGCGCGCCGCAACGGCGTGAAACGCATCGTGTTCGCGAGCTCGAACCACGCGATCGGCATGTATCCGGTGACCGAACACCTGAGCCTCGACTGCGAGCTGCGCCCGGACGGCTTCTACGGCCTTTCGAAGGTGTGGGGCGAGGCGCTCGCGAGAATGTACTGGGACAAACACGGTATCGAAAGCGTGTGCGTGCGCATCGGTAGCTGCCTCGAGCGTCCGACCGAGCCGCGCCACCTGAGCACCTGGTTCGGCCATGAGGACCTGATGCACTTTCTCGACCGCTGTGTCGAGGCGGAAGACGTCGGCTTCCTGACGATCTGGGGTGTGTCGGCGAACACGCGCAGCTGGTGGGACAACAGCGGCGCCGCGCGTCTCGGCTATCAGCCGAAGCAGAACGCCGAAGACTACGCCGCGGACATCCTGTCGCGCCCGAACCCGCTCGACGCGCTCGGTCAGCGCTTTCAGGGCGGCGGTTTCGTCGGCATCGACTATTCGCGCAAGGAAGACCCGGCGGTCTGACGGGCGGTGCATCACGAGGAGACGCAGCAATGAAGATCAAGGGCATCCGCTGGTGGATGGTCGGTCTGGTCGCGGCCGGGCTGATCATCAATTACCTGGCGCGCAATACGTTGTCGGTCGCGGCGCCGACGTTGATGAAAGACCTCGACATCACGACCGAGCAGTATTCGCACGTGGTGGTGGCATGGCAGCTCTGCTATGCGTTCATGCAGCCGGTCGCCGGCTTCGTGCTCGACACGGTCGGCACCAAACTCGGCTTCGCGGTGTTCGCGCTTGCGTGGTCGGTGGCGTGCGCGGCGGCCGCATGGGCGACGGGCTGGCGCAGCCTCGCGGTGTTCCGCGGTCTGCTCGGCCTCGCCGAATCGGCGGGTATCCCGGCCGGCGTGAAGGCGACGAGCGAGTGGTTCCCGGCCAGGGAGCGTTCGGTCGCGATCGGCTGGTTCAACATCGGCTCGTCGATCGGCGCGCTGCTCGCGCCGCCGCTGGTGGTGTGGGCGCTGCTGCGCGGCCAGTGGCAACTGGCGTTCGTGATCGTCGGCGTGGCGGGCATCGTCTGGAGCGTGCTGTGGATGGTCGTCTACAAGCATCCGCGCCACCAGAAGCTGCTGGGCAACGCCGAGCGCGACTACATTCTGAGCGGCCAGGAAGCGAAGCATAGCGACGACGTCAACACGCCGAAGCGTAACTGGCGCTCGATGCTCTCGAGCCGCGATTTCTGGGCGATCGGTATTCCGCGGATTCTTTCCGAGCCGGCCTGGCAAACGTTCAACGCGTGGATCCCGTTGTACATGATGACCGAGCGTCACATGAACCTGAAGGAAGTCGCGATGTTCGCGTGGATGCCGTTCCTCGCCGCCGATATCGGCTGCGTGCTCGGCGGTTATCTGAGCCCGCTGTTTCACAGATACCTGAAGGTGTCGCTGTTCACGTCGCGCAAGCTGGTGTTCGTCGTCGGCGCGCTGTTCATGATCGGGCCGGCGTGCATCGGCCTGGTCGAGAGCCCGTACATGGCGGTGGCGCTGCTGTGTGTCGGCGGCTTCGCGCACCAGACGCTGTCGGGCGCGCTGTACGCGATCACGTCGGACATGTTCGGCAAGAACGAAGTCGCGACCGCGACGGGCATGGGCGGCATGGCCGGTTATCTGGGCGCCGCGGCATTCACCGCGCTGTTCGGCGTGCTGGTCACGCAGATCGGCTATAGCCCGTTGTTCGTCGTGCTCGCCGTGTTCGACCTGATCGCCGCGGCTGTGGTCTGCCTGATGGCGAGGAGCTCGGACAAGGTGCCGGATCCGATGTGGGCTGCGGGCGATGTGGTGACGGCGAAGTGAAAGTGAGGGGCGGGCGGCGCTAGCTGGTTGACGCGGGAGTGAAAAGAGGCGGCGTCCATGATGAACTGGGCGCCGTTTTTTTGTTGGCTGGGTTGATGCGGTTGGCAAGATCCTGGGGGCCGCGCCGTAGGTATTGGTGGCTAGCCAAACCTGGCGACGGCTGGAGTCCGCATTGAGTGGCTGACGTGAAATGCGAACATCGCCGCGCGTGCCTGTGCCGGGATCAGACGGGCTGTCTACTCGTTCAGGAGGCGCTGTATCTCGTCAAGGAGAGAAGCGGTCGTATAGCCCCACCCCTCGGGACGAAAGCCCCGCCCGAACAACTGTTTAAATGTGGCGTCCAGGTCATCCGGATGGTTGCCCCTGAACGAGTCTATTTCACGAACCAGATTTTCGTAATCGTAAGGACTGTCTTTCTTGTAACACGCGACAATTTCTGGAACGGTTTCTCCAAACAGATCGAAGTCCTGGCCGAAATATGTATTGAAGAGATGGTCCATTGCTGGATAGCGCTCTGACGAACTCATTTCTCTCATCCAAGGTAGGCGGTAAGAATGTAATACGGCATGCCGTTGTAGGTTTCGTATTTCAGTGTGACGAAAACCATTGTTCGAGGCTGCCAGGCTAACAGCCGATCACAGGGGTAGGGAATGGGCGATGGATGATTCTTGCGTCTGACCGGGCGTCAGGCTGCGCATCGCTGACAGTCACACGCTGGAGTGGCTGACGTGAAATGTGAATATCGCCACGCGTGCGTGTGCCGGGAAGCGTGAAATCATTCACGCGTGGCGGCAAGCGGACTACTCGCTGAGAAGCCGCTTTAATTCGTCAAGGAATGAGGCGATCGTGTAACCCCAAGGTTCGGGATCAACGTAAAAACCATATTTTTCTTCAAAATATTCGTCTAGGTTGGCAGAATGGTCGCGCTTAAAGCGGTCAATTTCACCCGTGATCAACGTGTGAAGAGTTTGGTCATTCTCCTCCTTGAAGCAGGAGATAATTTCCTGCACGTTGTCGCCCCATAAATCGAAATCCTGATTGAAATAGCCGTGAATCAATAAGTCCAGATTCGGGTAAGGTGATTCGTTTTCCATAGCAACCCTCAAGGCATCAGACCGGCTGTCTACTCGCTCAAAAGACGCTTGAGTTCTTCGAGAAACGAAGCGGTCGTGTAGCCCCATGGCGCCGGGTCAAAATCTCGTCCGTAATCCGTTTCGAACGCCGAGTCCAGATCATCCGGATGTTCGCTGATGAACGAATCTATTTCGTGAATCATTTCGAGGTAGTTTTCCCGCGGGCAGTCCCTCCTGTAGCACGAAACAATTTCCGGAATCGTATCTCCCCATAAATCAGAATCCTGATTAAGGTATGCGCCGAACAATTGATAAATTTTGGGGTAGCGATCTGACAGCATAGTTTTGGCCTTCATCCAACGATTGCAGTTTTGATATTTCAGCGCGACGACAACCTCATTCATCCGCATTAGTTTTCCTGTCTGCCTCGCTATTCCGTATGGGCGCGCTTTACTCCTGATATTGCCCATTCCGCCCGTTGTTGTTGAGGCCGCGAGGCTAACAGCCGATCACAGGGGTAGGGAATGGGCGGTGGATGATTCTTGCGCCTGACCGGGCGTCAGGCTGCACATCGCTGACAGTCATACGTTGGCCAAAGCGTAGGAGTGGGCGCCGGTCTTGAGAGACGCGATGGCGTGAGGCTTTTACCGCTTGGGAGGCGAGGAGGGCATCGCGTGCGGACTACGCGCGATGATCAGACGGCGAAGTGCGATCGAGCCAGCCATCAGTCACAATCAGTCACATGAAGACGGACGGCAAGCCCGATCGCAACGGGCGCATATGCGCGCCTGGCGGCGCGACGCATATGTCGCGTCCGTTAAATCAAGCGGTCTTCTGCCCGATCTCGTGATTGGCGAGCACTTCCAGCGCACGCACCATCGCGGAGTGATCCCACGCCTTGCCGCCGTGCGCGACGCACGCATTGAAGAGTGCCTGGCAGGTGGCGGTGTTCGGCAGCGACACGCCGAGCGCCTGCGCGGTCGACAACGCGAGGTTCAGGTCCTTCTGGTGCAGCTCGATGCGAAAGCCCGGATCGAACGAGCGTTTGGTCATGCGCTCGCCGTGCACTTCGAGAATGCGCGACGACGCGAAGCCGCCCATCAGCGCCTCACGCACGCGCGCCGCGTCGACACCGGCCTTCGACGCGAGCAGCAGTGCTTCGCCGACCGCCTCGATGGTCGCCGCGACGATCACCTGGTTCGCGACCTTGCACACCTGGCCCGCGCCGACCGCGCCGATCAGCGTGACGTTCTTGCCCATCATGTCGAAGAGCGGCTTGACGGTATCGAACGTGGCTTGCTCGCCGCCGACCATGATCGTCAGCGAACCGGCCTTCGCGCCGACTTCGCCGCCCGATACCGGCGCGTCGAGATAGTCGGCGCCGGCATCGCGCACGCGCGCCGCGAACTCGCGCGTCGCCATCGGCGAGATCGAGCTCATATCGACCACGATCTGACCCGCGCGCAGTGCGCTCGCCAGACCGTTCTCGCCGAACAGGACCTTCTCGACGTCCGGCGTGTCCGGCACCATCACGAAGATCACGTCCGCGTGCGCGGCCACCGCCGCCGGGGAGTCGCATGCGACGGCGCCGGCCTGGGTGAGCTCGTCGGGCACGCCGCTGCGCGTGAATGCGGCGAGCGGCACGCCGTTCTTCAGAATGTTGGCGGCCATGGGCTTGCCCATGATGCCGAGTCCGATAAAGCCTGCTTTTTTCATGGAATGCTCCGAAGATGTCGTGGCGGTGGCGTTCAAGCCTCACCCGCCGGTTTCTGCATGAAGTGTTTCTGTACCGCTTGCGCGGCGCCTTTGAGCAGCCCCAGATCCGCGCAGACCGCGACGATGCGCGCGCCCATCGACAGATAACGTTCCGCGTCGGCTTGCACCGGCGCGAGAATGCCGCTCGATTTACCGGCCGCTTGCGCGCGCTCGAACACGTGCGCGATTGCCTGCTGCACATCGGGATGGCCCGCGTTGCCGAGCTGGCCGTACGACGCCGCGAGATCGGACGGGCCGATGAAGACCGCGTCGATGCCGTCCACCGCCAGAATACTGTCGATTGCGTCGACTGCCTTGCGGCTTTCGATCTGCGGGATCACGCAGACGTTGTCGTTGGCGACGCTGAAGTAGTCGGCCACGGTGCCGTAGCGGTTGCCGCGATGGCCGACCGACACGCCGCGGATGCCTTGCGGCGGGTAGCGTGTCGACGCGACGGCGCGGGCGGCGTCGGCGGCGCTGTCGACGAACGGCACGAGGAAGTTCGAGAAGCCGCTGTCGAGAAAGCGCTTGATGACGACGCTGTCGTTGGCCGGCGGCCGCACGACCGGGGCGCTGCCGCTGTCCTTGAGCGCCATCAGTTGCGGGATCAGCGTGAGTACGTCGTTGGGCGCGTGCTCGGCGTCCAGCAGCATCCAGTCGAAGCCGATCGTGCCAAGCAGCTCGGTGGCGATCGGACTGGCGAGCGACGCCCAGCAGCCGATCTGGGTTTCTCCGCCGCGCACCGCGTGCCGGAAGCGGTTGGGCAAGGACTGGTAAGGCGTGACGGCGGGCATGCGGTATCTCCTCGAACTGCGATGGATCGGGAAAAGCTGAAACGGCGCCAGATAACGCGATAAAATGAAGTTATAAGTCGTCGTACATCTGGTGGCAGATTAGCATCGACGCCGCACGTTGTAACGGCCACGTAAACCCGAATATCTCCTTCCGACAAGCTTTTTGGGTTGCATGGAGTCCCCACGGTGTTGTAGGATGACCTATATCTTAAGCCTTCATTTGAGGAAAGCAAAAATGCCTGTTACCGGCGAAATGCTGATCGGTCGCAAAGCGGTGCGCGGCGCGGAAAAACCGCTGCGCGCATTCAATCCTGCCACGGGTTCCGAGATTGCCGAACCGGTGTTCGGCAGCGGCACCGTCGCCAATGTCGAAGAGGCCTGCGCGCTCGCGCAACAGGCGTTCGACCCGTATCGTCAACTGCCGCTCGCGGTGCGCGCCGAGTTTCTCGATCGTATCGCCGATGGCATCAGCGCGCTTGGCGACGAGCTGATCGAGCGCGCGCAGGCGGAATCCGGTCTGCCGAAGGCGCGTCTCGAAGGCGAGCGCGGCCGTACCACCGGCCAGCTCAAACTGTTCGCGCAGACCGTGCGCTCGGGCCAGTGGCTCAATGCCACGCTCGATTCGCCGCTGCCGGATCGCAAGCCGCTGCCGCGCTCGGATCTGCGCATGCAGAAAATCGCGCTCGGCCCGGTCGCCGTGTTCGGTGCCAGCAACTTCCCGCTCGCGTTTTCGGTGGCGGGCGGCGACACCGCCGCGGCGCTCGCGGCCGGCTGCCCGGTCGTCGTGAAGGCGCACCGCGCGCACCTCGGCACGTCGGAACTGGTGGGCCGCGTGATCCAGCGCGTCGCGCAGGAAATGGATCTCCCGGAAGGCGTGTTCTCGATGATCGTCGGCGCGGGTAGCTCGGTCGGCGAGGCGCTGGTCGCGCATCCGGCCATCAAGGCGGTCGGCTTCACCGGTTCGCGCGCGGGCGGCACGTCGCTGATGCGCGTCGCGGCGGCGCGTCCCGAGCCGATTCCGGTTTACGCCGAAATGAGCAGCATCAACCCGGTGTTCCTGCTGCCGAACGCGCTGGCGGCGCGCGGCGAGAGCATCGCGCGCGGTTTCGTCGACTCGCTCGTGCTCGGCGCGGGCCAGTTCTGCACGAACCCGGGCCTCGCGATCGCGATCGACGGCGACGCGCTGAAGGGCTTCGTCGCGACGGCATCGGAAGCGCTCGCGGCCAAGCCGGCGCAGACCATGCTGACTTCGGGCATCCACGCCGCCTATGAAGACGGCGAGAGCAAGCTCGCTGCGACGAAGGGCGTCGAAGTGGTGGCGCGCGGCGTCGCCGCAAGCGGCCCGACGCAGGCGTGCGCGGCGCTGTTCGTGACCGACGCGCAGACGTTCCTCGCGAACCCGGCGCTCGAAGACGAAGTGTTCGGCCCGGCCTCGACGATCATCCGCTGCAAGGACGAGCAGGACATGCTGAAGGTGGCCGAGCACTTCGCCGGCCAGTTGACCGCGACGCTGCAGATGGACAACGCCGACCTCGCGGCCGCGCGCAAGCTCGTGCCGATTCTCGAACGCAAGGCGGGCCGGATTCTGGTCAACGGCTTCCCGACCGGCGTCGAAGTGTGTCACGCGATGGTTCACGGCGGCCCGTTCCCGGCAACGTCGGACAGCCGCGCGACGTCGGTCGGCACGACCTCGATCGATCGCTTCCTGCGCCCGGTGTGCTACCAGGATTTCCCGGCTGAACTGCTGCCGCAGCCACTGGCCGACGGCAATCCGCTGGAACTGTGGCGCCGTCGGGACGGCGAGCTCACGCGTGGCTAACGCATGAGTCTGCCCTGAGGGGAGCACCGCAGCAAAAAAAATGGCCAGGAAATTTCCCGGCCATTTTTTTTATCCGCACCCTACGCGCAATCAGCTATTCGCGTCGTTCGCCTCATTCGCGCGACGCAGCCGTTCACGGCTATTCGACAGATGCATGCGCATTGCCGCGCGCGCGCCTTCCGCGTCGTGCCGCGTGATCGCTTCGAGAATGCTCTCGTGTTCGAGATTGACGAGCGTCAGATACGCGGCCGGATCGGCGCGCGCAATGCCGGCCGAATCGAGCCGGTTGCGCGGAATCAGCGCGCTGCCCATCTGCGAGAGGATGTCGACGAAATAGCGGTTGCCCGTCGCGCGCGCAACCGAGATGTGGAACTGCAGGTCCGCGTCCACGCTGTCGAGCCCGTTGTGGCGCGTGGCTTCGATTGCGTCGAGCGCGACGCGCATGCGTTCGAGGTCGTCCGGCTTCGCGCGTTGCGCGGCGAGACCCGCGCATTCGGTTTCGAGGCTGATGCGCAGCTCGAGAATGGACAGCACGTCGCGCAGCGTGGTGGCCGGCACCATGTCGATGCCGAGCTTTTCGCGCTGCGGCTCGAGCACGAAGCTACCGATACCGTGCCGCGTCTCGATGACCTTGCCTGCCTGCAGACGTGAAATTGCCTCGCGAATCACCGTGCGGCTGACGCTCAGCGTGTTCATCAACTGCGATTCGGTCGGGAGTTTGTCGCCGGGTTTCAGCACGTTGGCCGTGATCTGCTCGGTGACGTAGTTGACGACGAACTCGGCAAGATTGCGAGCGCGTCGTGGCGGTGCCGCGGATGCTAGTGGTGTAGCCATCGAAAACGCTCCTTGATCGGAAGTTTGCTGAGATACCTGCGTTTCATTATATCGTCGTCTGATGACTGATTATATAAGCGCCTGATCATTTTAGGCGCAAATATCACAGATATCGGCGGGTGCCCGTTCGGCGGCGCGCCTGCCTGAGCGGGTGGAAGTACGATAACTGCGACGGGCTCACGCTTCGCGCAATTCGACGCGCCTGATGTCCTTGACGATCACGAGATAGCTGATCACCGTGAGCAGCGCATTCGCGCCGACGAACACGAGCGCGCCGTTGAACGAACCCGAGCGCGCGACCAGATAGCCGATCACGATCGGCGTGACGATGCCGGCGACGTTGCCGAACATGTTGAAGATCGCGCCGGACAGACCCAGCGCTTCCTTCGGCGACGTATCGGCGACCACCGCCCAGCCGAGCGCGCCGATACCCTTGCCGAAGAACGCGAGCGACATCAGCGCGACGACGATCCAGTCGGTCGACACGTAGTTGCAGCCGATGATGCAGGTCGACAGCAGCATCCCGCCGACGATCGGCACCTTGCGCGCGACCGTCAGCGACGCGCCGCGGCGGATCAGTCCGTCCGACAGCACGCCGCCGAGCACCCCGCCGAGAAAACCGCAGATCGCCGGCAGCGAAGCCACGAGGCCCGCGTGCAGGATCGTCATGCCGCGCGCCTGCACGAGATAGATCGGAAACCAGGTCAGGAAGAAGTACGTGAGCACGTTGATGCAGTACTGCGCGAGATAGACGCCGAGCAGCATGCGGTTGCCGAGCAGCTGGCGCACGAGCGCCCAGCCGCCGGCCTTCGACACGTCGTCGGGACTCGTCCTGCGCGCGCCGCCCACGAGGCCTCCGCCTTGCTCGATGTATTCGAGTTCGGCGCGCGACACGCGCGGGTGGTCGGCGGGGTTCTTCATCGCCTTGAGCCACGTGAGCGCGAGCAGCAGCCCGATCACGCCCATCACGACATAGACCGAGTGCCAGCCGAACGCGTGGGTGAGCCACGCCATCAGCGGCGTGAACACGACTGCGGCGAAGTATTGCGCGGCGTTGAATATCGCCGACGCGGTGCCGCGCTCGTTGGTCGGAAACCAGCTCGCGACGACCTTCGCATTAGCCGGGAACGCCGGCGATTCGGCCGCGCCCATCGCGAAGCGCAGCGCGAACAGCGCGGTGATCGCGGCGCCGGCGCTGCCGAGCAGCCCGATCGAGCTTTGCAGCAACGTGAACAGCGACCACGAGAAGATGCTCGCCGCGTACACGCGCCGCGCGCCGAAGCGATCGAGCAGCCAGCCCGCCGGCAGTTGCGACAGCACGTAGGCCCAACTGAACGCGGAGAAGATATAGCCCATGCGGATCGCGTCGAGGCTGAATGCCGCGCGCATCGCGGAGCCGGTGACGGACAGCGTCGCGCGATCCGCGTAGTTGAGCGTGGTGATCAGAAAGATCAGCAGCAGAATGGCGTAGCGGACCTTGGTGCGCGCCGACGCATCGGCGCTGCTGGCGCTGTTGGCGGCATGAGTGGAACCGGCCGGGCGGCTCATGTCCATGGGTCATCTCCTGGGTTTTGTGTTGTCTGTCGTGCAAAAGCATCTGTCGTGCAAAAGCAGAAACGCCCGGCGACGTTGCCGTGCCGGGCGCTCGCGACGGGGCCGTCCGCGCGGCCCGCGTTCGTAGGGCTGGCGCGCTTCGCGCAAGCCGTGACGCCGATGTGTTACTGCGCTCCGAGCTTTTTGATCAGCGCGTCGAGCTGTTCCATTTCTTCCGGCGTCAGATCGGTCAGCGGCGCGCGCACCGGACCCGCGTCGTGGCCGACCAGCTTCGCGCCCGCCTTGACGATGCTGACCGCGTAGCCTGCGCGGCGGTTGCGGATCTTCAGGTACGGCAGGAAGAATTCGTCGAGTAGCTTGCCGACCGTTGCGTGGTCGTCAGCGGCGATCGCGCGGTAGAACGCCATGGCGGTCTTCGGAATGAAGTTGAATACCGCCGACGAGTACACCGGCACGCCCAGCGCCTTGTAGGCGGCGGCATAGACTTCCGCGGTCGGCAGGCCGCCGAGGTACGAGAAGCGGTCGCCGAGGCGGCGGCGGATCGTCACCATGTTTTCGATCTCGCCCACGCCGTCCTTGAAGCCGATCAGGTTCGGGCAGCGCTCGGCCAGACGCTCGAGCATGTCGGCGTTGAGCTTCGAGTTCGCGCGGTTGTAGATGATGACGCCCATGTTCGGCACGGCCTTGCAGACTTCTTCGGCGTGCACCGCGATGCCTTCCTGGCTCGCCTCGGTCAGGTAGTGCGGCATCAGCAGGATGCCTTGCGCGCCGTGGCGTTCGGCTTCCTTCGCGTAGGCGATCGCGACGCGGGTCGGGCCGCCGGCGCCGGCGAGAATCGGCACCTTGCCCTTGCAGACTTCGGTCGCGGTGCGCACGACGTTCGAGTAGTCGTCTTGCGTCAGCGAGAAGAATTCGCCCGTGCCGCCGGCGACGAACAGTGCCGAGGCGCCGTACGGCGCGAGCCATTCGAGGCGCTTGGCGTAAGTGTCGGCGCGGAAGTCGCCCTGGGCGTCGAAGTCGGTAACGGGGAAGGACAGGAGGCCTTCCGAAACGATCTGCTTGAGTTCCTGCGGTGTCGTCATGATGAGTATCCAGGCGTCGGTATGGGTCGATTAGTCTTGTCGACTAGCACGAGCCAGATTCGTACTAGTAGAAATTCAGTAGAAATTTAAATTTCTTATACGTCATCGTACAACAACAAATCCAGTAACTCAACGGGATTTTCACGGCATAATCCACCCTATAGGGTAAATACGGAACGTCTGGGCAAGTTTTCGTGTTGTAGGATGACGTATGATTAGCCCGCGCAGCAGGCTTATAGGGCCCTAAGGATCGATCAATGGAACACACTCCGCTCTACATACGCGTTCATCCCAACGACAACGTCGCGATCGTCGTCAACGACGGCGGTCTGGGCGAGGGCGCGGTATTCCCGGACGGCCTCAGGCTGCGCGAGCGCGTGCCGCAGGGCCACAAGGTCGCGCTGGCCGATCTGGCCGAGGGCGACGAGGTCATCCGCTACAACGTGGTGATCGGCTACGCGCTGAAGGCGCTGCCGAAGGGGAGCTGGATCAACGAGCACGTGATTCGCATGCCGAGCCCGCCGGGACTCGAAGACCTGCCGATCGCAACGACGAAGGCGCCGGACATGCCGCCGCTCGACGGCTATACGTTCGAGGGCTACCGCAACGCGGACGGCTCGGTCGGCACCCGCAACATCCTCGCGATCACGACCACCGTGCAGTGCGTCGCCGACGTGGTTCAGCACGCGGTCACGCGCATCAAGGCCGAGCTGCTACCGAAATATCCGAATGTCGACGACGTGGTGAGCCTCGGCCACACCTACGGCTGCGGCGTGGCGATCGACGCGCCGGACGCGATGGTGCCGATCCGCACCGTGCGCAACATCGCGCTGAACCCGAATTTCGGCGGCGAGGTGATGATGGTGAGCCTCGGCTGCGAGAAGTTGCAGCCCGAGCGTCTGATGCCACCGGGCACGATTCCGATCGCGGCGGCCGCGCTCGTCGACGACGTCGCCGACGTCGGTGACGTCGCGCTGGACCAGAACGGCGACGTCGTCGTGCTGCAGGACGAATCGCACGTCGGCTTCCAGTCGATGATCGAGTCGATCATGCGGATGGCCGACGGGCATCTCAGGCGCCTGAACAACCGCCGCCGCGAAACCTGCCCGGCATCCGATCTCGTCGTCGGCGTGCAGTGCGGCGGCAGCGACGCGTTCTCGGGCCTGACCGCGAACCCGGCCGTCGGCTTCGCGACCGACCTGCTGGTGCGCGCCGGCGCGACGGTGATGTTCTCCGAAGTGACCGAAGTGCGCGACGGCGTCGATCAGCTCACCGCGCGCGCGGCCAACGCGGACGTCGCGCAGGCGATCATCCGCGAGATGCAGTGGTACGACAATTATCTGAAGCGCGGCGGCGCGGATCGCAGCGCGAACACGACGCCCGGCAACAAGAAGGGCGGCCTGTCGAACATCGTCGAAAAGGCGATGGGCTCGATCATCAAGTCCGGCAACTCGGCGATCTCCGGCGTGCTGTCGCCGGGCGAGAAGGTCAACCAGAAGGGCCTGATCTACGCGGCGACGCCGGCCAGCGACTTCATCTGCGGCACGCTGCAGGTCGCCTCGGGCATCACGCTGCATGTGTTCACGACCGGCCGCGGCACGCCGTACAGCCTCGCCGAAGTGCCCGTCATCAAGGTCGCGACGCGCTCGGACCTCGCGCGCCGCTGGTTCGATCTGATGGACATCAACGCGGGTACGATCGCGACCGGCCAGTCCAGCATCGAGGAGGTGGGCTGGGAGTTGTTCCATCTGATGCTCGAAGTCGCGAGCGGCCGTAAGGAGACCTGCGCGGAAAAGCTCAAGCTTCATAATGCGCTGACGCTGTTCAACCCGGCGCCGGTGACCTGACGCTTGATCGGGCACCTGCCCGGTTGATCCGGTTCTGATCCGCCTGTAATCACAGAAACACAGAAACAAAAGACATGACCGATTCGAATGTTGACCGCTCCGCGGCAAAGAAACCCTTCCGCCGTCTGCTGCTCACCGGCGCCGCCGGCAACCTCGGCAAGCAGTTGCGCCCCGCGCTTGCCGACTGGGCCGACATCGTGCGCGTCTCCGACATCGCTTCGCTGGATGAAGCCGCGCCGCACGAGGAAGCTTCCGTCGTCGATCTCGCGGACGAAGCGGCGGTTCACGCGCTGCTCGAAGGCGTGGACGCGGTGGTGCATCTCGGCGGCATTTCCGTCGAGGCGCCGTTCGAAGACCTGCTAGAAGCGAATATCCGCGGCCTGTACAACCTGTACTCGGCCGCGCAGAAGCACGGCGTGAAGCGCATCATCTACGCGAGCTCGAACCACGCGGTGGGTTTCCATCCGGTGACCTCGGTCGTCGATGTCGACTCGCCGCTGCGTCCCGACGGCCTGTACGGCGTGACCAAGTGCTTCGGCGAATCGCTGTCGCGCTACTACTTCGACCGCTTCGGTCTGGAGACCGTGTGCCTGCGGATCGGCTCGTCGTTCGAGCAGCCGAAGAACGCGCGCATGCTCGTCACGTATCTGAGCTATCGCGATTTCATCGAACTCGTGCGCTGCTCGCTGTTCACGAATCGCATCGGCCATGCGATCGTGTACGGTGTATCGAACAACCGCATTTCGTGGGTGGATAACACGAAGGCCGCGTTCCTCGGCTTCCGTCCGAAGGACAGTTCGGAGCAGTTCGAGCATCTGTTCCCGGCGGCCGCTCCCGACCCCCGTTACGACGATCCGACCCAGCGCTTCCAGGGCGGTCCGTTCGTGCTCGCGGGACCGATGGAGCCGAAGCGGGAATCGACGGAGAAGCCGCAATAATGGGCGCGATGGCCAATCTGAAAGTGGAGCGGCTCGAAGCAGCCGGGCCGCTGCCCGCGGCGACGGGCGAAAGCCCGGTCTGGCGCGCGGCCGAACAGGCGCTGTACTGGGTCGACATTCCGGCGAAGAAGATCGTGCGGGCGCGCGTCGAAACGGGCGAGCGCACCGAATGGCAGTTGCCGGAGCAGGTTGCCTGTATCGCGTTCAATCGTGAGGGTACGGTGCTCGCCGGCTGCGAGAGCGGGCTTTTCGCGGTCACGCTTGGCGAAGCGTTGCAAGCGACGGTGCGCAAGCTCGCGGCGCCTGAATTCCCGCGCGGCGGCATGCGTTTCAACGACGGTCGCTGCGACCGGCAAGGGCGCTTCTGGGCCGGCACGATGGTGCAGGACATGGCGGCGGCGATTCCGGACGGCGCGCTGTACCGCTTCGACGGCAAGGGCGTGTTGTCCGCGCCGATCATCGATTCGCTGATCACGCAGAATGGCCTCGGCTGGTCGCCGGACGGCACGACGATGTATCTGTCCGATTCGCATCCGCTGCGCCGGCTGATCTGGGCGTTCGACTACGACGTCGAGACGGGCGAGCCGCGCAACCGGCGCGTGTTCGCCGATCTGAACCACTACGCGGGCCGTCCCGACGGCGCCGCGGTGGACGCCGAGGGCTGCTACTGGATCTGCGCGAACGACGCCGGCCTGCTGCTGCGCTTCACGCCGCAAGGCAAACTCGACCGGCAGATCGCGGTGCCGGCCGTGAAGCCGACCATGTGCGCATTCGGCGGGACTCGTCTGGACACGCTGTTCGTCACGTCGATTCGTCCGGGCAACGGCGCGAGCGAGCATGACGGCCATGTGTTCGCGGTGCGCCCCGGTGTGACCGGGCTGCCCGAGCCCGAATTCGCGGGCCCGCTGTAATCAGGCTTGCACACCGCATGCGCCGGGACGAAGCATTTCTCCCGGCGTTTTTATTTTCAGCGTATTTTAGGGCCGATTATTCGTCACTCGTCGTACAACAAATGATATAAAGGCAGCGATTATTCGGTTCTTCCTCTCAAAAAACAACACTTCGCGAGACCTTTTCCCCATTGGTGTTCCCGCCGCGCCGTGTGGTGCGCGCGCGTTGATCCCATGCCACGCCGGTCAGGAGTACCGGTCCTTTCCTGGGTGCGGGTAAATACCGTCTGTACAAGTCAAAAGCGCTTTTATAGACTTCGTATGTCGTCGTACAACATATAAGCCCAAACAAATGGCTTTCTGCGAGTTTGGGTTTTGAGTGCGAATACGGCGGCTTTCGTCGGCAACACGTTTTTTCATGTGGGCCGGAAAGCTCGCTGGCGTGATCGAAGTAAGGAAGTCGAGTGAGTGGCTGGAGTGCTGGATATCTGTGCCGGGGACGTTGCACAGCCAGTACGGCAACACGCACGCAGCCCGCGAGGGGCGAGCGCGGCGCCGGAGACGCATCAAAACCATGTCACATCCGCAATCGATGGGATGGTCTATTTTTCAAGGAATGTCACGATGAACAAGAAGTTTGCCTCTTCCCGTGTTTCGATGATCGTCGCAGCCGCGGCACTGGCGTTCAGCACGATGTCGGCCGAAGCACGCGTGTTCCGCTCCGCGGACGTGCACGGCGACACCTTCCCGACCAACATGGCCGTGAAGTACATGGGTGACGAGATCAGCAAGGCGACCAACGGCAAGGACTCGATCAAGGTCTTCGGCAACAGCGCGCTCGGTTCCGAAAACGACACGATCGACCAGATCCGCATCGGCGCACTCGACATGGGGCGCATCAACGGCGCGGCGTTCAACGAGATCGTGCCGGAATCGATGATCCCGTCGCTGCCGTTCCTGTTCCGTGACACCGACCATTTCCGCAAGGTGATGTATGGCCCGGAAGGCCAGAAGATCCTCGACGCATTCGCGGCGAAGGGCATGATCGCGCTGACGTTCTACGAGAGCGGCGCACGCTCGATGTACGCGAAGAAGCCGATCAAATCGCCGGCTGACATGAAGGGCGTGAAGGTGCGCGTACAGCCGTCGGACCTGATGGTCGACGAAATCAAGGCGATGGGCGGCACGCCGACCCCGATGCCGTTCGCGGAAGTCTATACGGGCCTGAAGACCGGCCTCGTCGACGGCGCGGAAAACAACCTGCCGTCGTACGAAGAGACCAAGCACTATGAAGTCGCAACCGTCTTTTCGGAGACCGAGCATTCGATGACGCCGGAAGTGGTGGTGTTCTCGAAGAAGGTGTGGGATACGTTGAGCCCGCAGGAACAGCAGATCATCAAGAAGGCGGCGGTCGACTCGGTGCCTTACTACGTGAAACTGTGGACCGCGCGCGAAGCCGACGCACAGAAGACGGTCACGAAGGGTGGCGCAACGATCATCCCGGCTTCGCAGATCGACCGCGCGGCTTTCGTGAAGGCGATGCAGCCGGTGTGGGCGAAGTACGAAAAGACGCCGCAAATGAAGCAGATCGTCGACGAAATCCAGGCAATCAAGTAAGTCTCGCGTCCCTGGCGCAACCCGTATCAGCAACGTTTATGGCCTGAGCGGCGTGAATTGCGCGGCGGGAGATCCCGCCGGCTTCGCGCCGCGCTGTGCCGTGTCGCGCGCAATGGTTGCGTCCGGAGACGACTGCTGAATTTTCAAGACAGATCGGTCGTAAGAAGGACTGGGTCAATGAGTTTTCTGAAACGCCCAAATGATTTTCTTTTCCACGCGTTGCAGGCGGTGGCGTCGGTCAGCCTCGCCTCACTGTGTCTGCTCGTGATTTATGGCGTGGTGATGCGCTACGTTTTTGCCGATGCGCCCGATTTCGTCGAGCCCATCGCGTTGCTGCTCGTCATCGTGATCGCGATGTTCGGCGCCGCGCTCAAAGTGCGCGAAGGCGGTCACATCGGGCTCGACTCGTTTGTGAAGAAACTGCCGCCGACAGGCCAGTCCATCGTGACGGGGATTCAACACATCTGCCTGATCGTTTTCGCGGTGACGGTTTTCATCGGTTGCTGGGAGATGGCGGAAACCACGATACACGATCGGATTCCGATCCTCGGTTTGCCGGAAGGGCTGCGTTATTGCATTCCGATCGTCGCGAGCATCTGTATCGCGATGTTCTCGACCGAGCATCTGCTCGCGCTCTTCGACCGGAAACAAAAGTAGAACAATCATGGAACTTGCGCTTCTCACAGTCAGTTTTCTGGTTTTCCTCTTTCTCGGGGTTCCGGTTTCGTTCGCACTCGGGTTGTCCTGCGTTCTGACGTACCTGTACGAAGGCCTGCCGACCGCGACCGCGATGCAGGCGATGATCTCGGGCATGAACGCGTTCTCGTTCCTCGCGGTGCCGTTCTTCATCTTCTCGGGCGAACTGATGCTCCACGGCGGTATCGCCGACCGCATCCTGCGTTTCGCACAGGCGACCGTCGGCCATTTCCGCGGTGGCCTCGGCATGGCCAACGTGGTCGCCTGCACGCTGTTCGGCGGCGTGTCGGGTTCGCCGACCGCGGATACGTCGGCGATGGGCGGCGTGGTCATTCCGATGATGAAGCGCGAAGGCTACAGCGCGGCCTACGCGGTCAACGTGACGACGCACTCGTCGCTCGCCGGCGCGCTGATGCCGACTTCGACCAACATGATCATCTATGCGTTCGCGGCGCAAGGCGTGAGCGGCGTGCTGCACGGGCAGCAGATGAGCGGCGTGTCGATCGGCGATCTGCTGTTCTCGGGTCTGCTGCCGGTGCTGTGGGTGATGGGCCTCGTGCTGATCGCCGCATACTGGCAGGCCGTCAAGTACGGCTATCCGCGCCGTCCGGACGGTTCGACCGAACTGCAGAAATTCCCGGGCTGGATGGCGGTGTTGCGCACGTTCATCGGCGCGGTGCCGGGTCTGATGGTGATCGCCATCATTCTGTTCTGCGTGGCGCGCGGTATTGCCACCGCGACGGAAGCCGCGGCGATCGCGGTGGGGTACTCGCTCATCCTGACCATCGTCGTGTATCGCTCGATGACGCTGAGCAAACTCGTCCATGCACTCGGCAAGGCCGCGAAGACCACGGGCGTCGTGCTGCTGCTGATCGGCGTGTCGAACATGCTGCGCTTCCAGATGGCGTATCTGGAGATTCCGGATGCGATCGAACGCATGCTCGACGGCGCGACGAGCCTGCCGTGGCTGATGCTGCTGTACATCAACGTGATTCAGGTTTTCCTCGGTACGTTCGTCGACATGGCGGCGCACATCCTGATCACGACGCCGCTGTTCCTGCCGATGGCCATGCACAACGGCGTAGGCCCGGTGCAGTTCGGCATCATGATCCTGTTGAATTGCGCACTGGGTCTCGTGCATCCGCCGATCGGCTCGGTGCAGTTCATTGGTTGCGCGATCGGCAATGTGTCGATTGGTGAAACTACCAAGGTGGCGTGGCCGTATTACCTCGCTATCTTCAGCGCGATCAACATCGTGACTTACGTCCCGTGGTTTTCGACCTGGTTGCCAAGCGTGATTAACGGCCACCCGGTGTTCTGATCCAGAAAAATTATCTTCCACACTCAGCGGCGCTTGCAAAGGCCGCGTATAGAAAGTTTTTAACAGAGGAGTAGAAATGAAAAAGGCACTCGTAACTTCGGCCTTGGGGTTGGTCGCCCTGGGCGCGCATGCACAAAGCAGCGTGACGTTGTACGGTATTGTCGATACGGGGTTCGGTTATCAAAGCAGCTCGGCGGCACTGGGCTCGAATTCGGGTGGCCACTCGCAAGTCAAGATGATCAACGGCATTTGGGCGGGTAGCCGTTTCGGCCTGAAGGGCGCCGAAGATCTGGGCGGCGGCACGAAGGCGATCTTCCAGTTGGAGCAGGGCTTCAACAGCGCAACCGGCGCGCAAGGCGTGTCGGGTCTGGCGTTCAACCGTCAGGCGTGGGTCGGTATGACGAATAGCACGTTCGGTACCCTGACGGCTGGTCGCCAATACACGTCGTACTACACGCTGCTCTCGCCGTACAGCCCGACCACGTGGCTGACCGGTGCATACGGCGCGCACCCGGGCGATATCGACTCGCTGGATACGCTGTACCGCGCGAACAACTCGCTGGTCTATACGTCGCCGAACTTCCACGGCCTGACGGTCAGCGGTTCGTACTCGCTGGGCGGCACGCCGGGCAGCTTCAGCGCCGGCCAGACCTGGAGCGCGGCGGCACAGTACATCGCCGGCCCGTTCGGTATCGCGGCAGGTATCCAGCGCATCGACAACGGCAACTCGAACGGCGGCGCGTGGGGTGCGAACTCGACGATGTCGAACAACGGCGCACAGCCGGGCGTGTCGGGTATCAACAACGGTTTCCAGTCGGCGGCGAAGCAGCAGCGCATTGCGGTGACGGGCGGCTACGCGTTCAACTCGCAGTGGGACGTCTCGTTCGCGTACTCGAACGTGCAATACGCGGCGGGCACGGCGTCGCTGTTCCAGGGCACGCAGATCTGGAACACGGGCGGCGCGGTGCTGCACTGGAAGCCGATCTCGGTGCTGGACCTGGCCGCCGGCTATAGCTACACCCGTGCGACGCAGTCGAACGGCATCACGAGCGCGGCTACCTACAACCAGGTCAACCTCTCGCAGTACTACACGCTGTCGAAGCGCACCGGCCTGTACGCGCTGGAAGCGTATCAGCGTGCCAGCGGTCAGACGCTGGGCACGAACGGCAAGTCGATCATCAACGCAACGGCGGATATCGGTGACGGCCAGAACAGCTCGCCGTCGTCGTCGCGCAGCATGGTTGCTGTCGGCGTGGGCATCATCCACAAGTTCTAAATACTTAGGTGAAAGAGGCGGCGTTGTTTTGCCGCCACGGCAACGCGTTGAGAATACGCGTTGCCCTTCATGTAGCTGCGTGCTTAAAGCGCGCAGCTTTTTTTGCGGCGTGCGATGGCCGTCATGCATCGCGAGTGCCGGGTCTTCCTGGTGCCCATTCCTGTTGTATCAATGCGACATCGATGTGATCTCAACCTGATGTCGACACGATGCGATCGCATTCAGGCGAATCACGCTTCCGACCACAAACGTCCACCCGTTGCCCAGTTTTCGCGCTTCACGTCGGTGAGGATGATGTCGACCGAATTCGGTTCGACGCCGAGCGATTCGCAGGTCGCCCTGGTGATGGCTTCGACGAACTGGCGTTTCTGTTCCAGCGTGCGGCCTTCGAAGAGTTCGATATGAAACGTGGGCATGGCATGACTCCGTGGGGAAATACTGTTGAGGATGAAGTAAAGCGAATTCGGGCACCGTCGCCAGCTCGTTTGCGGATGCTCGCGCAAATTCGAGCGCAAATTCACTCGCGATAGCCGCGGTCGAGCCGGTCGAGCTTGCGCAGCAGCGCCGGCCATTCGAGCGCGCCTTCGATCGCACCGCCGTCGTAGAGCTGCTCCGCCGTGCGTGCGGCGATCGTGTCGTTTGGCGTCACCAGCGGCGTGCCGCAGGCTTGCGCCTGCAACTGGATTTCGCAGGCCGTCAGCAGCGTCGCCATCAGGACATAAGCTTCGGCGACCGTGCGGCCGACCGTCAGCGTACCGTGATTGCGCAACAGCATCGCCGGTTTGCCGGCGAGATGCGCGACGAGGCGCTCGCCCTCGGCCGGCGTGAACGCAAGGCCTTCGTAGTCGTGATAGGCGAGCTGGCCGTAAAAGCGCAGCGCGTGCTGCGACGCCGGCAGCAAACCGGCCGGTTGTGCGGATACGGCCACGCCTGCGGTGTTATGCAGATGCATCACGCAGAACGCGTCGGTGCGCGCCGCATGCACGGCTGCGTGCAGTGCGAAGCCGGTCGCGTTCACCGGATGCTCACTGGCGCCGACGATATTGCCGGCGATATCGATCTTCACGAGATTCGACGCGCACACCTCATCGAATGCGAGGCCGAACGGATTGATCAGGAAGTGGCCCGGTTCGCTGGGCACGCTCGCCGAGATATGCGTGTAGATCAGATCGTCCCAGCCGTTGAGCGCGGCGAGCCGGTAGGCGGCGGCAAGGTCGATGCGGGTCTGCTGTTCCGCTTCCGATCGCGGGCCGGATTCGGCGATGCGGCCGGCGGGTGAATGAGTGAACGACATGTCTGCCTCCATGCAAAGCGGTCGGCCGGCGTTGGTGCTTGAGCTGTCGAGCCCGCGAAAGGCCGCGCCTTGCGCGAGCCGGCTTGCGATGCTACCGCACGAAGGTCAGTTCGTGGTGACGCGTTGTGCGTTGCTCGCCGCGATGCGGACGGTCAGCACGCCGGAACCAATGCCGACGCTCGTACTTGTGCTCGACCCCAAAGGGGCTTCCCAACCGTCAACTGGCACCGGCGGACGCGGTAACGCTTCTCGCTGGACGCTGCTCAAGGCGTGAGCGACAAACTGGAGGCTATGAACGCTTCCTCAACGAAGCACTGACCGGCCTCGATCACTTACGGAAATGGCGGCTCAATGTCGCCTTTTTTGCTGAGACGCTATACCGGAAGAATGCGCCTGAAAATGAGATACCGGGAATTATTGTCAATATTTGTCAGAAAGGTTCTATCGCAATTTAAAGCTGTTGACCGTGGATCCTTTGGATGGTTAATTCGTCGGGTGTTTTCTGGGAAATTAGAAGAGGTCAAATGGAGCAACAGAAACAGAACGGCACCCGGGGCGAGGCAGAATGCCTGCTTTGCCGCGTGACATATTCAATGTTCTCCAGGCTCCCGCCAACGCCATCCGTAATGGCGCTGAACGTCGAAACCGGCGCATTCTTTCCGCAGGATAAGCTTCGGTCGTATTCAACCGGTTACGAAATGGCCGAAGCCTTGGGTTACTCATGGGCATGCAATTGTCGCGGGAGCGCACAACAGGCGGACGACGCGAGCATGGCAAGTTCGCTCTATGGCAGGAGCCCGCGCGTACCGCAGAATCTCGACAATGCACCGCCGTTTGTCTATCAGCCCGGCATGCCGGATGGCGACGCTATGCAGCTCGCCGGCGCCGATGGCCGGCCTGGTAACAATCAGGCGCAGAACAAGCAATTTAAGGCAGTAGTCAAAGCACTTGGACTGAACAAAGATCAAGCTCGCCGCCTTCATTACGATATCCAGGAGGACTATCTTGAGTATCACGGCATGATGGAGCGCGCCCTGGACCTGTTTGGAGACAAATTGAAATGACCGATACGAAAGAGCAGGTAGGACGTCACCTTTCCGCCTTGATCGGCCTTGACGTTAGCGGAGTGGCGCACGCAGCTGACATGCTTACGTTACAGTTCGGACCGCTTCGGGAGGTAAGGACCAGCAGAGGCACTATCAAGTATCTGGGCGATTGGGCGCTGCATATTCAGTGTGACTGGCGCATCGAGCAGGGACACGCGATCGTTGCGTCTTACTCGGACTTCGCGGCATCTGAAGAGAGTACGAGAGTGACAACACAACGAATCCGCAATCTCCTCGTGACACATGGCCCAACGGCTGTTTTGGATATCGAGGCGGGTGAGAACGGTGATGCTGTTATTTCGCTGGCCAGAGAGATCCGACTGGTAATTCTTGCGGATGCGATACCCGATGATGAGGACTGGCGCCTATTTCCCTCGAATCCCGATGCGAAGCACTTCGTGATCGAGGGTGGCAAGGTTGATCCCTGGTCCTTGTCGTGACCGCGTGCCAGAAGCAACATTGCCTTATCGGGCAGGTCAGTTCGTGGTAACACGTTGTGCATTGCTCGCCTGCCTCGCCGGCTCGCGCGCGATGCGGCGTTGCCACCATTGGATGCTCCACGCGGCGAGTACGAACGGCGCGGTCATCGCCGGCCAGCCGAAGTGCACGGCGACCGCTTGTAGCAGCACCGATATTGCGATGCCGCCAAGTGCCGGAGCGAAGCCGACGCCGGCCAGCGCGAGCGCGGTGAGTGCACCGTTGAATCCCAGTTGACCGGCGTCGAGCGAACCAGCGGTTGCGCCGAGCAACAGATGCGCGGCGCTTGCGAGTCCCGCGCCGACAAGTCCGTACAGCGCCTGTTTGCGCGAAGCAGCGGCAATCCCGAGCAGAACGAGCAAACCCGCCGGCACGCCGGACGCAAAGCCGGCTTGCGCGAGGCCGGCGAGCACGCCGCTGCCGAAACGCACGGCATCGGGCGGATGAAACGGCATTGAACCCAGGGTCGGGGAACGACTTGCGACCAGCGGCAACCACAGCCACGTGACGATCAGGAACGGGCTCGAAAAGGCGCTCAGGCCACGCCTGCGCAGCCAGCGCGACCACGGCCGCAGCAGCCACGCGGTACCGCTTGCGGCGGCAATCGACACAGCCGACGCAGTCAGCGGATCGGCAATGAAAATGAACGCGACGAGGCCCGCGAGCGCACCGTTGAATCCATGCAGGCCGGCATGTGCTTCGGCCTCGGGACAACCGGCGAGCGCCGCGTTCACGTTGGCCGCGATCGCGCCGATCAGCGCGGCGCAAGCGAGCCGCGGCCCGCTCAGCAGCCAGGCGGCGAGCAGGCATGCGCCGGTGAAGGCGTTCGGTTGCAGTACGACCTGGCCGAGGCTGCGCAGCAGCGTACGGATCAGCGTACGAAGCAGGGTACTGAGCGGGTTGGGTTGCGCGTCGGTCACGGCGGCGGCAGCGGAGTTGGATTCCGGATCATCACACATCGCGAGCATAATCCAGCGACGTCGCGCGAGGCATCGTCGGCGTTGATAGTGGCTATTTGTCGTCCGTGCGCGCCTGGGCCGGATGCGCCGTGCCCGCGCGCTTTCGCGCTACGATAGACAACCCGGCGCGCGCCGCGCCGTTTTGCGAGGAGCAGCCGATGCGTGAACTACGATGGGCTTCGGAAGAGGGCGACGGCATCGAGCATCTGGCGTTCGATGCGCGCGACGACGGCTTCGCGGTCGAGAGCGTCGTTGTCGGACAGCGCTACGGCAAAGCGTATGGACTGCATTACACGGTGCGCTGCGACGCGCAATGGCGCACGCGCCATGCGTGGCTGAAGATCGTCGGCGGCGGCGAGCTGGAGTTGCATGGCGACGGCGCGGGCCGTTGGCACGATGGTCACGGTCTCATGCTGAGCGCGATCGAAGGCTGTATCGACATCGATATCGCCGCGACACCGTTTACCAACACGTTGCCGATCCGCCGGCTGCAACTGGCCGAAGGCGAGCGCCGGCCGATCGCGGTCGCGTATATCTCGACACCGGACTTACAGGTTACGCGTGTCGAGCAGGCGTACACGTGCATCGAGTTGAATCGCGAGTACCGCTACGAGGGCATTTTCCGCGACTTCACGGCGGACATGACGATAGACGGCGATGGCCTCGTAATCGACTATCCGACGTTGTTTACGCGCTTGCCGCGCGCGCGTTAGACGCCGTGCCGGCCCCGGCTGCCGGATGCGGCGCCTGGGCCGGCGCGTGCCGCTCCGTTTCATTCACGCGATGCGCGTCGATAAAACGCGCGATCTGCAGCGCGATCCGCCCGGGGTCGCGCAATACGACCCAGTGGCCCGCATCGATCTCGATGCGTTCGTACGCGCCGAGCCAGCCTTCGAGTCCGAGCGACAGCGCCGGCCCCACATAGCGGTCGCGCAGCGGCACGATGAATTGCACCGGCGCATGCGCGTGACGCGCGCGGGGCCGCAGCAGTCTGTCGATGAAATTCGCGCGATAGAGATTGAGCCCGTTGATCGTGTTGCGCCGTTGCGCGGGATCGCGCCCGGCTCGCACGCGCTCGGTCACGCGCAGCCACAGCGGCCACATGCGCGCGCCGCCCGCGCGCCACACCAGTTCCGGCAGCCACGGCAGATGGAAGAAGAGGATGTACCAGGACTTCAGCGTTTGCCGAACGCCGCTGCCGAATGGACGTTCGGGACGCTGCGTTTTCCGCTCCTTGGCGTGGGCAGCCGCGCCCCCACGCAAATCGATCGACGCATGATCGAGACAAGGTCCGGAGATCGACGTGTATGACGCAATACGGCCTTTGAACGCGGGATCGGTGACTGCTTCCCAGCTTTGAATCGAACCCCAGTCGTGTCCGACGAGATGAAACGGCTGCGCGCCGCAGGTCGCGGCCGCGACCGCGGCGAGATCGGCGGCCAGGCGTTCGAGCCGGTACGCGGCGCGCGTGGCCGGTGCATCCGAGGCGCCCGCGCCGCGTACGTCGTATGCGATCACGCGATAGCGTGTGTCCAGTTGCGCGCGCACCGGTTCCCACACCGCCGCGGAATCGGGGTAGCCGTGCACGAGCACGATCGGCGTTGCGCCGCGCGGTCCGCTGACGTAGACCGCGAGCCGCACGTCGCCGGCATCGACCGACAGCGTCTCGCGTATCAAGCCGCCGCCCGCACGTCGCGTCGCGTTGCGCCGCGCGTATGCGGCTCGGCCGTGCTGGCGGCGTCGACCGCGGCGACGAGGCCGTCGATGCGCGCGAGTTGCGCGCGATTGTCGTGATCCCACGGATGAAAGCCCGGCCGGAAAAAGCTCAGCCATTCGCCGGCGATGCGCGGAAACACGCCGTGGCGCGGACCGTACAGATATTTCGTGAGCCGCCACATGCCACGCAGATGACCGCCGCGTTTGCGATCGGCGATGATGAGCCGCACGTTGTAGTCGAATACGATCAGCCAGAACAGCACGGTCGTGGAGAGCATCGTGCCGGCGCGCAGCAGATAGCGGCCGGGGCCGGGCTTGAGCACCGTGTTCCACACGTCGTACGAAACGGACTTGTGCTCGGTTTCCTCGAGCGCGTGCCAGGTCCACATCTGCGTATAGCCTTCGACCGAACCGCCGATGCGCGTCGAGTCCTCGAGCAGCAGACCGGCGAGCATCGCCGTGTAGTGTTCGAGACAGACCGTGATCGCAAGCTGATACGACTGCGGCAGCACCTTGCGGAAGAAGTTCAGCATCGTCCACAGCCGCCTGTCGAGCTTGTGCGCGGGCAACCCCGCCTGCTGCAGCAGATGGTTGTATTCGACGTGCTCGCGCGTATGCATCGCTTCCTGACCGATGAAGCCGAGCACCTGTTTCTTCAGCTCGGGGTCGTCGATCCGGTCGCGATAGTTGCGCACCGAATCCATGAAGAACCGTTCGCCGGCCGGGAACAGCAGCGACAGCGCATTGAAGAAGTGCGTGACGTGCGGGCCTTGCGCGTGCCAGTCGCACGCGCGCTCCGGCGGCAGGTTGAAACGTAGGTCGCGGCGAACTGGCATCATGGCCTTTCTCCCTGTGTTCTGCGGGCACGATGAAGTGCCTGGTGTCGTGCCCGGCGTTGCGTTCGGTGTAATGCGCGGTATCGAGGGTTTCGCGCGGCGTGTCGTATCCGGCGTGGCGTGCTCATTGCATGTTCGTCACGCGCGCTTGCCGTCGATCTGCGCGGCGCGGCGCGCGCGCTTTGCGGCGGCGCGTTTGAGCCGGCGCGTCTGCATCACGACGAGTGCCTGATACGCGGCCGGCAATGTGCGCGCGAGCCAGTCCGCGGCGCGCGCGTCGCGCCCGATCAGCACACGCCGTTCGTTCCTGCGCACGCCGTCGAGAATCACGCGCGCGGCTTCGTCGGCGCTGGTGATGAAGAACTTCTCGAAGTCGTCCTTGCCTTGCTGTTCGTTCTCGACCATGAAGCCGACCATGTTCGGCGAAATCCGGCTCGCCTGCGCGATGTTGGTGCGGATGCCGCCCGGATGCACGCAGGTCGCCGAAACGCCGCATTGCATCAGATCGAGTTCCTGGCGCAACGCTTCGGTGAAGCCGCGCACCGCGAATTTGGTCGCGTTGTAACCGCTCATGCCGGGTTGCGCGAACAGGCCGAATACGCTCGACGTATTGACGATATGTCCCGCGCCGGACGCCTTCAGATACGGCAGAAACGCTTTCGTGCCGTGCACCACGCCCCAGAAGTTGATGCCGACGATCCATTCGAGATCGGCGTATTCCATGCCGTCGATCGTGCTCGACAGCGCGACGCCCGCGTTGTTGAACACGAGATTGACGCGCTCGTGCTCGAGCGCCGTCGCGGCGGCCCAGTCGAACATCGCGGTGCGGTCGGCGACGTCGAGTACGCGTGTCGTGATGCGCAGCGGCGCGCCGACCACCTGCGGCGCGGCGGTCCGCGCGAGCTGCGCGGTCTCGGCGAGGCTCGCCGCGTTGCGGTCGGCGAGCGCGAGATGGCAGCCCTCGCGCGCGAGCTGGATCGCGAGCGAGCGGCCCATGCCCGAGCCCGCGCCGGTGATCGCGGCCACTCTGTCGGTAAAGTTCTTCATCGGTTTGTCTTCCCTGATCGATGCGCTGTCGTTGTGATGGGCCCAGCTATGTGCTCAGGTCGCCTCGGCCGACGCGACCGCGGCGTTGCCGCGCGCGTGCGCGGGTTGCGCGGGGTGTGCCGCCGCGCCGGCCGGATGGTCCGCATATTCGTCCGTCTGCGAGGCGGGCGAATACGCGAAGTAATCGCCGATGCGGAACGTGCGCGTGACCTGCCGGAACCGGTACGCGAAGCCCGGCCATAGCGTCGTGTTCCTGCCGCTCTTCGGGTCGAGATACCAGCTTCTGCAGCCGCCCGTCGACCAGATCGCGCGATCGAGCTGCCGCTGGATCCGCTCGTTGTAAGCACGCTCGACCTGCGGGCGCACTTCGATCGCGGCGGCGCGTTCGGTCTCCATCGTCCGCAGCGCCTGCAGGATGTATTCGACCTGCGACTCGATCATGAACACCATCGAGTTATGGCCGAGGCCGGTGTTCGGTCCGACGATCATGAAAAAATTCGGGTAGCCGGGCAATGTCGTGCCGAGGTACGCGTGCGCGCCGTCGCGCCATGTGTCGACGATATCGATGCCGCCGCGTCCGCGCACGACGCCGGGCGCAAACGGATCGGCGACCTGAAAGCCGGTGCCGAAGATCAGGCAGTCGGCCGGATGACGCACGCCGTCGGCCGTGACGACCGCGTCGGCCTCGATACGCGCGATGCCGGTGGTTTTCACCGACACGTTCGCTTGCGAGACGGCGGGGAAATAGTCGTTCGAAATCAGGATGCGCTTGCAGCCCATCGTGTAGTCCGGCGTGAGCGTCGCGCGCAGTTGCGGATCGGGCACCTGGCGGCGCAGATGACGCTCGGCGACCTTTTGCGCGGTCTTCATCAGCGACGGATGCACCGCGAAGCCGACCGCGCGCGATTCGAGCATGCAGTAAAGCGCCGAACGCATGATCTTCTGCGTGAACGGCAGACGTTTGAACAGCCACTGCTCGAACGGCTTCACCGGCCGGTCGGCCTTCGGCATGATCCACGGCGGCGTGCGCTGAAACAGATCGAGATGCGCGACGCGCGGCTGGATTTGCGGCACGAACTGGATCGCGCTCGCACCGGTGCCGATCACGGCGACGCGTTTGCCTTCGAGCGGATAGTCGTGATCCCAGTGCTGTGAATGAAACGCGTTGCCCTGGAAGTTTTCGATGCCGGGAATGTCGGGCAGCGCCGCGCGCGACAGACCGCCCATGCCCGAGATCAGCACGCGCGCCGACCAGCGCTGGCCGTTCGCGAAGCTCAGTTGCCAGCGGTGGCGCGCTTCGTCGTAGACCGCGCTCGCGAGTTCATGACCGAAGCGCAGATGCCGCCCGATGTCGAAGCGCCGCGCGCAGTCCTCGAGGTACGCGCGAATTTCCGGCTGGCGCGCGAACATGCGGCTCCAGCGCGGATTCGGTGCGAACGAAAACGAATAGACGTGCGATTGGACGTCGCACGCGCAGCCGGGGTAGTGGTTGTCACGCCAGGTGCCACCGACCGAAGCGGCTTTCTCGGCGATGACGAAGTCGGTGATGCCGGCCTGGCGCAGGCGGATCGCCATGCCGAGGCCCGCAAAACCGGAGCCGATGATCGCGATATCGATATCCGAAGGCGCGGCGTCGTGGGGCATCTGGCGGGCGTTCATCCGATCCGTCTCCTTATTTACGCTCTTAACTGTTACATTGAATGATGTAACAATAGAGGCTGGAAACGAAGGATGCAAGGCGGCGGTTAGACTCCCGGCTCTAGGATGGGCGTTGCCGGCCCGTCAATGCGCGGCCAGCGCCGCTGCGACGACCGGGCTTTGCCAGACGTTGTCGGCCACGGCGAGTTTTGGCGCGGAATCAGCCGCGCGCCGTAGAACGCATCGGCGACGCGTTGCTGCGAGCGCACAATCTCGCTGTTCACCGCGCTCGTGCCGTATGGATAGCGGCGCACCCAGGTCTCGACGATCTGCTGGTCGAGGCCGACCTGCGGCGCGATCAGCGCGGCCGTTTCCACCGGATGCGCATTGACCCACAGGCCCGTGCCGCGCAACTGGCCGAGAATCGCGCCGATCACATCGGGATGCTGCTGCGCGAAGTCGCGGGTTGCTTCGTAGAAGTTGTACGGGCTGTCGAGCTTTGCATAGTCGACCAGCGTGCGCGCCTTCAGCGATTGCTGCGCGGCCGCGTAGTACGGATCCCAGATCACCCACGCATCGACGCTGCCGCTTTCGAACGCGGCGCGTGCATCGGCCGGCGCGAGGTACACGGCATGCACGTCCTCGTATCGCAGGCCCGCTTGCTTCAGTGCCGCGAGCAGCAGATAGTTCGAGCTCGAGCCCTTCTGCAACGCGACGCGTTTGCCCTTGAGATCGGTCACGTTGCGCAGCGGCGAATCGCTTCTGACGAGGATCGCTTCCGCGTGAGGTCCCGAAGGCTCCGCGCCGACATAGACGAACCGCACCCCGCCCGCCTGCGCGAATATCGCGGGCGGCGCGCCCGTATAGCCGAAATCGATGCTGTTCGCGTTCAACGCTTCGAGCAGTTGAGGACCGGCCGGGAATTCGAACCACTTGATGCTGTAGCCGAGCGGTTTGAGCCTGGCGTCGAGCGAGCCTTGTGCCTTGAGTATCGCGAGCAGGCCGGACTTCTGGTAGCCGATGCGCAGTACTTTGGCGTTGCCGTCATTCGTGTCGTGGTTCTGCGCGGCGGCGCTCGAGGCGGTGAGAGCCGCGAGCAGCACGGCGGCGACGTGTAGCGTGAAACGGGTATGGCGGGCCATGCGGCGAGCTCCATTGCGGTCGATTGACAGGCGCGCGTTGCGTGTCCGGAGCGTTGCCGGAAACGCATTGCGGCGACATCCGACGATCGTCGCATGGAGGCCGAGTCGTTCAAACGAAGCAATGCAGCTTTGGATATGACGCGCATGCGAACCGCGTGGTGGCAGCGGAGCAAAGGCTCGCGCCGTCGCGAGTGGAGTGGGGCATGTAGCTTATTTCTTCGTTTTGCCTTTCTTCGTCGCCGCGCGCTTCACCGCCTGATCTTCCGCCGCGTGGCCGAGCTTCTTCTCCATGATGGCCGCGACGCGGTCGCCGAGATAATCGCCGGACGCTTCCTCGAGCGCGCGGTTCATCTCGCCTTCGACGAGCACGCTCGCGAGCGGCCGCAAGCGCCAGATCGCATCGACGAGCGCGGGTACGTCGGCGGGTGGCGGCAGCGCGTCGGCTTCGTAGCGGTCGAGCTGACGCACCACGAGATCGACGAGCGCCTTCGCGACCGCGTTGAAATGCGGTCGCGCGATGCTCACCGCGTCGAGCAGATCGGCGAGCGGGATGCCTTCTTTCGCCATCGTCGCGCCGGCGGCGATCGCGGTGGGATTGCCCGACACGAACGACAGCCCGTCGCGCTCGAGCAAACCGAGCTCGACCGCTTTCGCGAGCGCGCCCGGCGAGGCCTTGTCGCCGAACATCCGCAGCAGTTCGACGAGCGAGTACCTGCGTGGCCGCTCGCGCGACCAGCGTCCGCCGATCGCGGTTTCGAGCCCGAGGATCGAGCGCAGGTCGTGGCCTTCGTCGACCGCCTTGATGAGGTCCTGGATGTTCGCGAGCGTGTAGCCGCGCGCGAGCAGATGATTGATCAGCTTCAGACGCGACACGTGCGTGTCGTCGTATACGCCGACCCGGCCGCGCTTTTCCGGCGGCGCGAGCAGCCCGCGGTCCTGATACGCGCGCACGTTGCGCACCGTGGTATCGGTAACGCGCGCGAGTTCGTCGACGGTGTATTCGTTGCGCGGCGCGGCGCTGGCCGGATGGCTGGAACCGGTGGACGCGGACGGGGCGGAAGGCGGCATGTTCGGCATGCACGGATTCTAACGCGGCGCCGTCGCGTGTCGCCAGCGCGCTGCCCGCGCGCGGGTCAGCGGCCCGCGTCGGCCGGTTCGTTTGAAACGTCGTCGGGACCGGTCGATGCGCCGTGGCCGAGCGTGCGCTGCATCAGCGTCGTGTCGAGCCAGCGGCCGTGCTTGTAGCCGACCGCTTTCAGCGTGCCGGTCAGCTCGAAGCCGAGCTGGCTGTGCAACGACAGCGAGCCGCCGCTGCCGCCGTCGGCGATCACCGCGATCATCTGACGCCACGGTCCATTTTCGCAGCGTTCGATCAGTGCCTGCAGCAGCACGCGTCCGATGCCGCGTCCGCGATACGCATCGCTGACGTAGATCGAATCTTCGATCGTGTTGCGATAGGCGGCGCGCGGACGATACGGCGTCGCGTAGCAATAGCCGGCGACCACGCCGTCGATCTCCGCGACCATGTACGGCAGGCCGTGGCTGCGCACCGCCGCGAGCCGCGCGCGCAAATCGTCGACGGACGGCGGGGTTTCCTCGAACGAGGCGACGCCGGTCAGCACGTGATGCGCGTAGATCGCCTGGATCGCGGGCAGATCGGCTTCGGTGGCGTCGCGGATGTGGGGAGCGTTGCGCGGGGTGTCGGGCGGCTGCGTTGCCGGGGACGCGGGTCGGGTCGGGTTCATGCGGGTTCCTGCGTATTCCTGTGATTGCCGGAAATGCCGGCGGAGATTTTCACTATTGCAGCGTGACACCAATGCCGTATCGCCACGGCAATCAAAGATCGAACTGATCGAATTCGCTCTGCAACTCGCGGTTGCGCGCCACGCGTTCGTCGATAGCCGGTCCGAGCTGCTCGACGACCGCCGAGATCAGCAGATTGAACAGGCACGTGAGCGGCGCGAGCGAATCCCAGAACTGGCCGACATCGGTCTTGACCTGCAGGAGATCGCCGTCGAAATCGCGCGCCCACGGACAGTAGATATCGGTGACGAGCGCGAACGGCAGGCCGCGGCGCGACGCGGCTTCGCAATAGCGCCGGGCGATCGCCGAGTACGCGCGCGTGTCGGTGACGATCAGATACGGCGCGCTGAATTCCGAGTTCAGCGAATCGACGTAGGAACCCGACATGCCGTCGGAATAGAACACGCGCGGGCGGATGTATTCGAGGTAGCTGTAGAACGCGTTGCTGATGCCGCGCGTCGATTGAATGCCGAGGATGTAGATCGCGTCGGCATGGGCGATGCGCGCGGCGGCGCGGGCGAACGCCGGCGAGCGCGCAAGCTCGTACACATGCTGGATCGCGGCGGTCTCGAGTTCGAGCGACTGCGCGAGCGCGGCGTCGCGGGGCGAGGAGAGAGGGGTGTCGGCGGTGCGCTCGCCGGACTCACTGGTTTGCGCAGCCTGGCCCGTGCCGCGGCGGAATGCGTCGAGCCGGTCGGTAATCAGCCACGGACGCTCCTGCGTGCCGCGCAGTTCGCGCTTCAGGTCGTCGAGGTTCCGGTAGCCGATGCTGCGCAGAAAGCGACCCACCGAAATACCGCTCGTGCCGGCTTGCTGTGCGATCTGGTCGGCGGTTTCGAGACCGAGCCGGTCGAGATTCGCGAGCATGTAGCTGGCGACGCGTTTCGAGGTCGGCGTGAGTTCGGCAAAGCGGGCTTCGACGGTTTGGGCAAAAGCGGTCGGCATCGTAAGTCGCGGCGCGGGGCGGTGGTTGAGCGATCACGGGAATGATGACATATCGATCCGCGGGTCGCGCAATTCCATCCTGAAAAAGCGCCGTCCGGAGTCGGGGCGGCCTGACTGCCTCAGACGGCCGGCCGTGCCGGCGCCGCGCGCGAGAAGTGCCGTGCGCCCGCCACGCAGGCGACCACGACGACGGTGACGATGATCATCGACGGCGGTACCTGTTCGTGCAGCAGCAGTCCGGCGAGCAGCAGCCCGAAGAACGGCTGCAGCAGTTGCAGTTGCCCGACCGCGGCGATGCCGCCGAGCGCGAGTCCGCGATACCAGAACACGAAGCCGATCAGCATGCTGAACAGCGACACGTACGCGAGACCCCACAACGCCGCGGCGCCGATGCCGTCGAACGAAGCGGGCCGCGTCCACCATGCGAGCGGCAGCATCAGCGGCAGCGACAGCACGAGCGCCCAGGAAATCACCTGCCAGCCGCCGAGATGACGCGACAGGCGCGCGCCTTCCGCATAGCCGAGTCCGCACACGACGATCGCGGCGAGCATCAGCGCGTCGCCGAGCGGTGCCGCATCGACGCCGTGCCGCAGCGCGAACGCGGCCACCGCGCCGCTACCGAACGCCGAGAACAGCCAGAACGCCGGCTGCGGCCGCTCGCCGCCGCGCAGCACGCCGAAGATCGCGGTGGAGAGCGGCAACAGACCGATGAACACGATCGCATGCGCCGCGCTCACGTGACGCAGCGCAAGCGCGGTCAGCAGCGGAAAGCCCACCACGACGCCGAGCGCGACCACCACGAGCGGCAGCAGATCGCGACGCGCGGGGCGGGTCTCGCGAAACACGAGCAACAGCAGCAACCCGAGGATGCCCGCGATCGTCGCGCGCGCCACGGTCAGAAACACCGGATCGAGCCCCTGCACCGCAAGACGGGTAGCCGGCAGCGAGCCGCTGAAAATCAGTACGCCGGCAAAGCCGCTGAGCCAGCCGCTGGTGGTTTTGTCCATGGGAAAAATTCCTGCGCCGAAAGAGACCCATGATGCGCCCCGCCATCGGAAAGGGTAAGCTACAGATCAGTACAATTCGTACAAACTGTACCGAACATGGAGCAGTACAGATGGCGGAAAGCGGGACCAATCAGCCAGCGCCGGGCACGCGCGTCGACCTGGTAATGGACAGTCTGCGCGAGCGCATCGCGAGCCGTTCGCTGATGCCGGGCGCGCGCGTGCCGTCGATCCGCGCGATGACCGGCACGCTCGGCGTGTCGAAATCGACCGTGGTGGAAGCCTACGACCGTCTGGTCGCGCAAGGGGTGATCGTCGCGCGGCGCGGTTCCGGCTTCTTCGTGTCGGGCCATGCGCCGCCACTCGCGCTGGCCGATCTCGGGCCGCGGCTCGATCGCGAGGTCGATCCGTTGTGGCTGACGCGGCAATCGCTGGAGGCGGGTTCGAAAGACCTGAAGCCGGGCTGCGGCTGGATGCCGGCTTCGTGGCTGCCGGAAGACGGCGTGCGCCGCGCGCTGCGGGCGGTGGCGCGCGATCCGCAGTCGCCGCTGGCCGATTACGCGAGTCCGGCCGGGTTGCCCGCGCTGCGCCAGCAGCTCGCGTGGCGGCTCGCGCAGCATGGGGTCGATGCGCCGCCGGAGCAGATCATGCTGACCGACGGCGGCACGCATGCGCTCGATCTCGTCTGCCGCTTCCTGCTCGAACCCGGCGACACGGTATTGATCGACGATCCGTGCTACTTCAATTTTCAGGCGTTGCTGCGCGCGCATCGCGTGCGGATCGCGAGCGTGCCCTATACGCCGCAGGGACCGGATCTCGCCGCTTTCGAGCGCGCGCTGATCGAGCACCGTCCGCGGCTTTATGTGACCAACTCGGCGATCCACAATCCGACCGGCGCAACGCTCGCGCCGGCCGTCGCGCACCGGCTGCTGAAGCTCGCGGGCGAGCACGATCTGCTGATCGTCGAGGACGATATCTTTGCCGACTTCGAGGACGAGGCCGCGCCGCGTCTCGCCGCATTCGACGGGCTCGCGCGGGTCGTGTCGATCGGCAGCTTTTCGAAGACGCTGTCGGCGGCGGTGCGCTGCGGCTATATTGCCGCGCGCGCCGAATGGATCGAGCCGCTGATCGACCTGAAGCTCGCGACGTCGTTCGGCAACGGCCAGCTCGCGGCGAGTGTCGTGCATCGGATGCTCGTCGACGGTACGTATCGGCGCCATCTCGAGGCGATGCGCGCGAAGCTCGCCGATGCGATGGGCGAGACGGTCAGGCGTCTCGGCTATGCGGGCCTCGATATCTGGACGCTGCCGCGCGCGGGCCTGTTCGTGTGGGCGCGTCTGCCCGATGCGCTCGATGCCGCCGATGTCGCACGCCACGCGTTGAGCGCGGGCGTGGTGTTCGCGCCGGGCAACGTGTTCAGCGCGTCGCGGACGGCGGCGGGTTTTCTGCGCTTTAACGTGTCGCAATGCAATCGTCCGAAGGTGTACGAGGCACTGCAACGCGCGATGGATGCAACTGCCGCGTCATGCGCGACGGAACGCGAGCGCGTTTGAGCGCTCGCATCGCTCGCGTTATTGCGCCGCCGGGTTCTGCCGCTCGGGCACGCGCTATTTCGCTACTTCGCTATTTGCACAGCAGGAGCATCCGCTCCTGTTCCGAGCAGGGTGTGCGCGGCTTCTGCGCGGCCTGTGTCGCGGCCGCGTTGATTGCCGCGCCGCGGTTCGCGATGCACGCACGCAGATGATTTTCGACCGGGCCGTAGTACTTCCATCCGCGCACCAGCGTCGGCAGTTCGAGCTTCACCTGCTTCCATTTCGGGTGGCCGTGCTCCTGCAGATTGTCGAAGTTCGCGCACAGCGAGTCGGCGAAATGATTCAGATTGCTGACGGTGTCGCGCAAACCGTAGTCGTAAGTGACGAGAAAAGCCTTCACGGTCAGGGCCGGCACGTCCTCCTTGAGCCAGCCCGGATAGCTGCTCTGGCGGATCGTCGTCGGGAAGTAGGTCTGCTTCGCGCGTATGGTTTCCGGCGCGTTCGGATCGGCGCGCAGCAGACGCAGTTGTTGCAGCAGGTCGGGTTTCATTTCATTGAACAGATTCGCCGGCTGTCCGACCACGATGATCGCGACGTCGATTTTCTTCACGATCAGCGCGGCGAGCGCATCTTCATTGCTCAGATGCTGGATGTTCTGCTCGGGAATCGGCTGACCGAACATCAGGTGATAGAGCGTCGTCGCCGATTGCGCGGTGCCGCTGCCGAGCAGGCCGACGCTGATGGTCTTGTCCTTGATGTCGGCGAGCGTTTTCATCGGCGAATCCGCGCGCACGACGACGTTAATTTCCTCGTCGTAGAGCGGCATGATGAGCCGCAGCGGCCGGATCATCGTGCCCGCATCCGCGTTGCCCGCATTGGCCATGTCGACGAACGCCTGGTACACGTCGGACTGCACGAGCGCGAGCTTCACGCCGGGCTCGAAACGCATGCGTTGCACGTTTTCGGCCGAGCCTTTCGAGGCGACCACTTCGAGATCGATGCCGACCGGCTGCGCCACCCATTTCGACAGATCGTTGCCGATCTGGATATACGTGCCACGCTCCGGTCCCGTGACGATCTTGTAATGCGCGGGTTCCGCGCCCCCCGCCAGCGAATATACGACCAATGCCGCCAGCCCCAGCCATCCCGCGAGAAGTCTCTTCAGCATGGTCTCTCTACCTATCGGTCAGGTTTATTTCGCTTCGCGCGCCGGCGCGCGAAAGCACCAGTAATCCGGCTGCGATGTCATTTCAATGCGCCGCGAGAGCCTGGTCCGTCTGTTTCCGCTCAGAGGACGCAGGAAACGTGCGGGTCGACACAGACAGCGGTGATTCGATCTGGTAATGGGAGCCGTTTTGCGGACGTCGGGCGTCGACGCGCCGATTCCCGTGCTTTCATCCCGTGCCTTCGATCACGCATCGACGTGCCGTCGCTCGCCGCGCCGTTGCGGTTCGCGCGATGCCGCCGCGTGCTGCTGTCGCGGCGAGTTCGCGGTTTGCCGATTTGCCGTTTGCTTCGTTCGTCTGTTGTTTGCCTATTTGCCGATGGGCAGCGGCGGCAGCGAGGGCAGCGGGGGCTGCAACTGCGCCTGTGCGAGCGGCCCGCCTTGCCCGGCGCCCGTGGTCGCCGCATGCGAATTGAGCGGCGCCCAGCCGGTCTCGCGGATCACGCGTTCGAGGATGGTTTTCGCCGCATCGTTGCCGCTGTCGACCGCGAGTGCTTCGTTCGCGTGCTGACGAGCGCACGGCCATGACTGCTGCGCGACGCATGCCTGCGCCGCTTGCAGTGCGTTGTCGCGTCGCTCGGCGAGCGGCCGCAACTGGGCGGCCAGATCTTTCGCATCGGCGTTGCCGGGTTGCAATGCCTGCGCGGCGGCGAGCGCGGCCTGCGCTTTGGACAGGTCGTTGCCACGGAACGCGAGACGCGCGCTCTGCAATGCTTGCGCGGCATCGTGGAACTGCATCGCGGGTCGCGCGGATGCGGCGGCGATGGACGGCATCGCAGTTGCAACGGCAAGAGCGGGTGCAATGGGTGCAACTGGAACGACAGGCGCGGGCTTCGCAGCGGGCACGGCTTGCATGACCGGTATCGGCGCGGCGGAAGCATGCACCGCTTGCGGTTGAGCAGCCGACGGCGTCGACGTGATCGCCGCGAGCGGCGCAGGCGGTGCAATCGTGCCGGTTGTCGTCTGCGCATCCTGAGTGGTCTGCTCGATGCCCGTATCGTCGGATCCGCTGCTGTCGCTGAAGAGCGTATAGCCAACATACGCCAGGCCTATGGCGACAACCGCGCCAATCGCATACGACACACGCCAGATTGTCCACCTGTTGCGTGGCGCATACAGAGGCTCTTCAAACTCGACCTGGGTATCGGACGCGACGAGCGCCGTATTCATGAGCGGCTTGTCCGGAAGGAACTTCTCGGCAGGCATCGGGCGCGTGGCGACGGCGATTTCGTCCGGTGCGTCCGGCGAATCTTCCGCGAATCGGCGCAAGGGTTTGTGCGTGATGCTCGCGCGGCGGCCGGCAGTCGCCATGTGTTTGTGCGGGTCCGACTCGAGCGGATGTACGGCGCCGCAATACGGGCAGTAGTTGACCTGCCGGTACAGTGCGCCACCGCAGCGTTTGCAGGGTGTCGGAAAACTATGGCCGGTTGCTGTCTGGGTGGACATATGTTGGACCCACCTGTGGAAAACGATGCCATTGAAGGCATGCTCCGGATCGTGTTGAGGCAGGAACGTTGTCCGCGGAATCACGATCCACATGCGCCGGAGAGTTTCGGAGACGTAAGTCGCGCCTACGTTGCCGCGTTTCCAATATGTGGCGTTTCATTGGGAACGTCAATTAACGTTCGTACCTGAGAATGTGTGCTACCGCACATTCGCAGGTACGATGAAAGTACATGTGCTCATAACGAGCATATCCGCGGTTTTTTTCAACGTGCTCGCGAAGGGATGCGAAGCGTCGAAGGTTGCGCGTCGATACTTCGCGACGCCGGATGAGTGGCCACGCGAGTGCGCTGAAAAAGGAACGAGGCCGACGCGTTATGCGTGCGGCCTCGTCGTCATGATTGTCATCGAACGTTTGCCATTAAGCGTTTGCATCAGCGCATGAATCGGGCATTCGTTTTCAGTGCTTGCGCAATGGATGATCCTTCAACAGCCACGCGAGTGCGAAAGCGAGCACCACCACGCACGCGGCCGACAGATACACGGTGTGCAGCGCGCCCGCGAACGCATGCAGGTAATCGTTGCGCAATGCGTCGGGTAGCTGATGGATCGCGGCGGGTCCGAGTGCATGCGGCAGTTCGGTATCGGGCGGAATCAGTTTTTCGAGGCGCCCGGTGAGTCCGTTCGAGAACACCGCGCCGAAACCCGCCACGCCGATCGAGCCGCCGATCGAACGGAACAGCGTGACGCCGGAGGTCGAAACGCCCATATGCCTGAATTCGACGGTGTTCTGCACCGCGAGAACCAGCACCTGCATCACCATGCCGAGACCGCAGCCGAGCAGACCCATGTACAGATACATCACATGAATCGGCGTGTCGATCTGCAGGCGCGCGAGCAGCACCATGGCGATCGATACGAGGAACGTGCCCATGATCGGGAACATCCGGTACTTGCCGATCTTGCTGATGACGCGGCCGGTCACCATCGACATGATGAAGAGGCCGCCCATCATCGGCAGCATCTGCATGCCGGCTTCCGACGGCGTGGAGCCTTTCACGACCTGCAGATAGAGCGGCAGAAACGTGACCGAGCCGAATAGCGACACGCCGATGATGAAGCTGATCAGGCTGCTGATCAGGAACGTGCGCTGTCTGAACAGTTCGAGCGGCATGATCGGCTCGACCGCGCTGCGCTCTTCGTGAATGAAGCCCCAGATCGACACGAGCCCCATGCCGAGCGTGAACCACAGTTGCGGCGACGTCCACGGCAGGATCGTGCCGCCCTGGCTCGTGAACAGGATGATGCAGGTCAGCGCGCCGGCGAGAAACGCGGCGCCCATGTAGTCGATCGTGTGCTTCACGTGACGCACGTGCGGCCTGAACACCGCGCCGATCACGATGAGCGAAACGATGCCGAGCGGCAGGTTGATATAGAAAATCCAGCGCCACGTGAGGTGCTCGACCAGAAAGCCGCCGAGCAGCGGACCGACCACCGTCGCGAGACCGAACACGCCGCCGAACACGCCCTGATAGCGGCCGCGCTCGGCGGGCGGAATCACGTCGGCGATCGCGGCCATCGTGACGACGAGCAGGCCGCCGCCGCCGAGGCCTTGCAGCGCGCGCAGCACGATCAACTGGCCCATGTTCTGCGCGATGCCGCACAGCGCCGAGCCGACGAGGAATACGACGATCGCGGTCTGCAACACGATCTTGCGGCCGAACAGGTCGCCGAATTTGCCATACAGCGGCACGACGATGGTCGAGCTGAGCAGGTAGGCGGTGACGACCCACGACAGATTGTTGAGTCCGCCGAGTTCGCCGACGATGGTGGGCAGCGCGGTCGAGACGATCGTCTGGTCGAGCGCGGCGAGCAGCATGACCAGCAGCAGCGCCGGAAACAGCAGCCGGATCGGCGGATGATCGGTGGCGGGAGAGGCCGGCCGCGAATCCGCTTGCGCGGATTCGATGGGCGCGGGTGTGGCGGGGTGTTCCATGGCGGGGATGAGTTGAAATTAATTAACTTGGCGATTAATATATGCGACATCGCTTTCCCCGTCAAATTGAATGCAATGGCAAGGAATCCGTCAGATGACGCCGCGGCGAAACCCGCGGTAAGGCCCATAGCGAAATCGATCTCGGCCGTCGCGCCACCGCGTGGCAAGACTGCGAAGGCGTCACGACGCGACGCGGGCACAACGATCGGCGCTCCCGCTGTTCCGGCGGCCCGCCGTCCGGGCAGACCGACCGGCGCCGCGCGCGGTCCCGAACAGCGCGCCCGTTTGCTCGACGCGGCGCTTACGCTGTTCGCGAAGCAGGGCATCGTCGATACGTCGCTCGGCGAGATCGCCCGCGAGGCGGGTTTCACGCCCGCAATGATGCATTACTACTTCAAGACGCGCGATCAACTGCTCGACGTGTTGATCGACGAGCGTTTCGTGCCGCTGCGCACGAGCCTGGGTCTGCCGTTTCAGGAGCATGCCGACGACCCGGTCGCGGCGATCACGCAGTTCGCGCAACGGCTCGTTCAGGTTGCAAGCGATAACCCGTGGTTTGCGTCGTTATGGGTGCGCGAAGTGATGAGCGACGGCGGGCTGCTGCGCCAGCGCATGCATGAGCGATTCGGCAACACGTACCAGAACGCGTCGCTGTCGGCGATCGAGCGCTGGCAGAAGGAGGGGCGCCTGAACGCGTCGATCGAGCCCTCTCTCGTGTTCGTCACGGTGCTGGGCATGACGATTCTGCCGCTCGCGGCGTCGAAGCTGTGGCGCAATGATCCTGTGCGGCGCAAGCTGGGCGGCGAGGAGATCGCGCGGCACGCGGTTGCGTTGCTGGTGCAGGGGATCGGGGCAAAAAAGGCCGATTGACGCGGCGCGCATCCGAGAAGCGCGCTTCGTACCCGAGCACGCGCCGACGCCGGGCTCGATTCCTGAAGCGACTTGAAGGCCGGCCTAAACGCCTCGCTTCTTCTTCCATTCCTCAAACGCCGTTTTCGTCGCGTCATTCGGCGGATAAGTACCCGGCAGCGCCGCGCCTTCGCGAATCCGTTCGGTCAGAAACGCTTCGAGCTGTTCCTGCTCCGCAGCCGCTTGCGCGACGTCATCGACCATCTTGAGCGGAATGACGACGACGCCATCCGTATCGCCGACGATCACGTCTCCCGGAAACACCGCGACGCCGCCGCAGCCGATCGGCACGTTGATATCGACCGCGTGATGGCGGATCAGATTGGGCGGCGCGCTTGCGCCCGCGCAGAACACCGGCATGTCGAGCGCGGCAATCGTCGCGCTGTCGCGCACCGGGCCGTCGGAAACCATGCCGGCGACGCCGCGCACCTGCAAACGCAACGAAAGAATCGAACCGAACGACGCACTGCCGCGTTCGCCGCGGCAGTCCTGCACGAGCACGTGGCCCGCCGGAATCGTCTCGACGCATTTGCGCTGCGCGTATTCCGGGTCCGCAAACAGTTCGAGCACGTCGATGTCCTCGCGCGACGGGATGTTGCGCAGCGTGAAGGCCGGCCCGACCAGATTCGCGCCGCGGCGTGGCGCGAGCGGCGCGACGCCCTGCATGAACGTGTTGCGCAGACCGCGCTTGAACAATTGCGTGGTCAGCGTGGCGGTGCTGACGTGGCGGAGGATCTCGAGCGTCGTTGAAGACAGTGTGGGCGTGGTAGCGGGCATGGTGTCGGTTGGTGTCGGTGGGGGCTGCGGGGACATCGATCGGCGGCGGCAAATGGAAGCAGGCCGCAACAGGCTACGACAAGCGGGCAGCAAAATGATAGCGCCGCCGCGCAACGCATTCGCAAGACATCGGCAGTCTGTCCATGGCGCGCTGTTCGCGCGCCGCGAAGCGCGGCATCACGGCACGCGGCGTGCTATCACTGGAATGAATGTGACACCGCGCGGGACGAACGGAAGCGCCGGCGTCACGCAAACGATACGAGGAACAGAAACGATGCCGGGCGGAGAGGGCCGTGCAAACGGGGTTGGCACGAACCGCGCCGGCGCATCGGGTGCCGGCAGCCGGCACGCCGCGGAAACTGGGCAGCATGAGCGGACAAACCGCGCCGGGCGTCGGCGACCGTTTTTTTCATCGGCGTGCAATTTTGGCGCGTTACCGTGCGCACGCGTTGTACTCGGGAAGGGTGTGACGGCGATGTTTTACAATCGCGACCTGCCTGCAACTCGGCGTGCGAAATCGAGTCGGAACCATGGACAGCAACACCGCGGCCGCGCGGTTCGGCGGCAGGCAGCAAAGTGAAACAACGGCCGAATCGTATGGCCTAACCGGTTTTCCAGAGCAACAACAGACAATGAACGCAGCAATGAGGCTCGATCAGGCCACGATCGTGCTAGTGGAAGACGACCCGGACAGCCGGGAGTCGCTGACCTTGCTACTCGAGGCGGAAGGCGCGAAGGTTTGCGCGGTGGCGGATGCGGAAGAGGGGGTCGAAGCGGCGATGCGACTGTTACCCGACGCGGTCGTCTGCGATCTCGACCTGCCGGCGATGGACGGCTTCTACCTGATCCAGCGGCTGCGCGATCACGAGATTTGCGGCGGTCATTCGCCCTCGGTCGCGGTGGCGCTCACCGGGCATACCGACGACGCGTACCGTCTGCGCAGCATCGGCGAAGGCTTCCAGTTTTTCATGACCAAACCCGCGTTGCCCGACGATCTCGTGACACTGCTGCACGACGCGATCGACGCGCGCGGCGCAGGCTGATCGCCGCTTCTGGCCGCCGCTCATGATCTGCCTGTGATCGTCGGAGCGCGGCATGTCGGCGCAACCCGCGCACCGGGCTGCGGGATGCGTCGTTATTTCGCCGCGGCGGCCGGCGTTGCCACTCCCTTGATGCTCGCCGCTTCGGCCGCCTGACAGGCCGCGCACAGTCCCTTCAATTCGATTTCGTCGCTCGCGAGACGGTAGCCCGCGTCCTCGATCTGCGCGACGAGCGCCTGGCGCAGCTTCGGCTGGTGCAACTCGGTGACACTGCCACATTGCTGACACACGACGAGGATGCCGTGCTGGCATTGCGTCAGATCGTGGCACACGGTGAACGCATTGATCGATTCGATCCGATGCACGAGCCCGGCTGACAGCAGAAAGTCGAGCGCGCGGTAGACGGTCGGTGGCGCGGATCCGGGGTGGATCTGGCGCATTTCGTCGAGTAGCGAATACGCCTTGGTCGCGCGTCCGGAATTCAGCAGCAGTTCGAGCACCTTGCGCCGGATCGGCGTGAGCTTTTCGCCGCGTTCGCGGCAATATTCCTCGGCGAGTGTCAGCGCGGCTTCCTGGGATGCACCGTGCGTATGCGCTAAAGCATGCGCGCGGCGGTGCCCATGATTGCCGCTGGGACCGGCGGAATGGGGGGCAATGGCCTCGCGGCCGGTTGCGGTGAGTTTGGCGGGCTTGGCGGTCTTCATGGGTCGATTATAGAGGCCCGCGCGCGGCGCCGCCGGCCGGTCGTGGTTTCAGGAGCGGCAATGGGCGGCGTCGCCACGCGCGGGCAGTGGCCAGCGAGCGACGAAGCCGCCAATCAGGTCAACGGAAAGTCCACATACTTCTTGAACCCCGAGCGCGTCGCGATTCGTAAATACCAGCGCTCCAGATTCGGCAGCGGCGGGCGCTCCATGCCGTCGAGCCCGAACCAGCGTTTCGCATACGCGCCGATCACGATGTCGGCGAGCGTAAACTTCTCGCCTTCGAGAAAGAAGCGCCATTGCAGATGCGTATCGAGCAGGCGCCACAGCACGGTGACCGCGCTGACGTCGGTGGCGAGCCTGGCGGCATCGCGTTGGGCTTCGGGCGTGCGCACGAGCGCCCAGAACACCGGACGCTCGGCGGGCTGCAGCGTCGACAGCGACCAGTCCAGCCAGCGGTCGATGCTCGCGCGCAGTTTCGGCTCGTCCGGATACAGCAGGCTCGATTCGCCGTATTGCATCGCGAGATAACGCAGGATCGAGTTGGATTCCCACAGCACGAAGTCGTCGTCGACCAGCGTCGGAATCTTGCCGGTCGGATTCATCGCGAGGTATTCGGGTTCGTTGTTGCGGCCGAACTGCAGGCCGGCGTCGATGCGGTCGAACGGCAGCACGAGTTCGTCGCAGCACCACAAGACTTTCTGGACGTTGACCGAATTGGCACGCCCCCAGATCGTAATCATCCGGTAAATCCCTTCCTTTACGGTTTGGCAAGCCGCGCACGGCGCGCGGCGTTCAATCAGTAACGATACACGATGCGCGTCCCTTTGCGCGTCCCGCCGGCGCGATACGTCGTTGCGTACAATGACCGCACCCCGAACCGCGCATCTGGACTCACGCAGCTCGACCCACGCATTCAACCCGTTGAGGCACCGCATGGCCCGCATTGTTCCCGACGACTGGAAGAGCCTCGAAGCGACCGGCGCGGCCGCGCGCGAACGCGAAACGCTGGCGTTGCTCGAAAAGGCGCTGCCCGCCGACTACACGGTCTACCACGGCGTGCACTGGACACGTCTGAACCAGAACTTCTCGGTGTTCGGCGAGGCCGATTTCGTGATCGTGAGCCCGGCGGGCCGCGTGATGATCGTCGAGCAGAAAACCGGTTTTCTGCGCGAAACGCCGAAGGGACTCGTCAAGGTTTATCTGCAGACCGAGCGCAATGTCGCGATCGCGCTCGCGCATACGATCGAGGGCTTGCACCGGCGCTTTACCGCGGCATTCGGCGCGGGCACGTATTTCATCGAGGAACTGCTCTACTGTCCCGATCACATCGTCAAGGATGCGGCGATCGCCGGCGTGAATCCGGCGCGCATCGTCGACGCGACGCGGCGCGACCGGCTCGCGGCGGTGATCCGCGACGCGCTGCCGGCCGACGAGCCGCGCCTTGCCTGCGCGTCGAAAATCCACCATTTTCTCGCCGACGAACTCGCGCTCACGCCCGATACGAGCGCGCTCGTCGGCCAGGCCGGCACGCTCGTCACGCGTCTGGCCGGCGGACTCGCGACATGGGCGCGACGGCTCGAATTCGCGCCGTTCCGCCTGCGCGTGATCGGCACCGCCGGCTCAGGCAAGACCCAACTCGCGGTGCAGGTGATGAAAGACGCGGTCGCGCGCGGCGCGCGACCGCTGTACGTGTGCTTCAACCGGCCGCTCGCCGATCACATCGCGCGGGTCGCGCCGCCGGAGGCGAAGGTCGCGAACTATCACCAGTTGTGCGACTGGGTGGCGCGCGACGCGGGCCGCGCGCCCGATTTCCAGGCCGCGCAGGTGTTCGATCAGTTGGAAGCCGTGTTCGCCGACACGCCGATCCAGCCGCACTGGCAATTCGACGTGTTGATCGTCGACGAAGGGCAGGACTTCCAGCAGCCGTGGGTCGCCGCGCTCGAGCGCCTGCTGCGGCCCGGCGGCGCGTGGTGGTGGCTCGAGGATCCGTTGCAGAACCTGTACATGCGCGAGCCGGTCGCGTTGCCGGGCTGGACCACGTTGAAGGAAACCACCAACTACCGCAGTCCGCGCGACATTCTCGACTATCTGCGCGACGTGCTCGGCGGCTCGGTGCCGCTGGCGGCGGCGCTTGCGTCGGGCAGTCCGTTCGACGGCTCCGAGATTTCGGCGTCGATCTACGACGAAGCGCAGGCCCCCGAAAGCGGCATCGACGCGACCAAGCGCGCGATCACCCAGGCGCTGTCACTGGGTTTTCGCAAACAGGACATCGCGGTGCTGTCGTTTCGTGGCCGGGAAGGTTCGGCGATGACCGCGCTCGATCATCTCGGGCCGCATCGGCTGCGCAGCTTTACCGGCAAATACGATCTGTTCGGCAACCCGGAATATCGCGAGGGCGACGTGCTGTTCGAGTCGATTTATCGCTTCAAGGGACAGGCGGCGCCGTGCGTGATTTTCACTGAAATCGACTTCGAGTCGTTCGACGAGCGCATCGCGCGCAAGCTGTTCGTCGGCGCGACACGCGCGACGATGAAGCTGATCGTCGTCGCGTCGCAGCGGGCCGCGCGGCATCTGCGGCTGCGTGCCTGACGCCGGTTCGGCGTACGTTCAACCCGCATCGCTCAATCTCAATTCCAAGCCCGCGCGCCCACCAGCACCCCGGTGCGCGTGAGCGCATCCCACCAGATCACGCGCAACAGCGGCGCCTGCTGAGCGATCAACAGCGCCTGCACCGGATCGCTTTCGACAAAATGCGTGACGCCGCCGCGCCGCGCCGCGCCGGCCTTGTGCGCGGCCGCGCCGGCGGGGCTGTCGTCGTGCGTGCCGGGCGCGCGCATCACGAGCTGCATATGACCGAAGCCGTGGCGCGCGAGCCAGGCCTCGGTGCGCGCGCGGTCCATCTCCGGGCGGCCCGTGATGATCGTGCGCACGCGCTGCAGATCGATGCCGGGCAGCACCTCGAACGGCAGCAGTGCGTCGCGTTCGGCGAGCGCGGCGTCGAGGTCTTCGTCGTAGCGCGCGAGCGGCACGTCGGGCAGCAGGATGCCGTCGAGATCGATCGCATAGGTCGCGTATTCGTGGTCGTCGGCCATCGCGGGCGCGGCGCCGGCTTCGACGCGCGCCCAGTCCTCGCGATAACGCTCGGTGTATGCCTGGCGCTCCCACGGAAACAGCGCGAAGTAGCCGCGCGCGTCGATCGCATAGTCGGGCTGCGCGCGGCTCAGGTCGTCGACCGCGCCGGTCAGCGTTCTGACTTCGAGCCCGTGCCCGCGCAGGAACGCGATGCAATCGACGAGCGTGAAGCCGCGTCCGGCGATGTCCTCGCACAACAGCACTTTCGCTCCCGCGGGGGGGATCGGCAGCGTCGAATCCCACGCGACCGTGCGCGAGCCGCGCTCGTAACGCAGAAACGCGACCGGCGTGCCGACCGCGTGCGACACCATCAGCGCGAGCGGTGCACCGCCGCGCAAAATACCGAGCGCCATCGTGAAGCGCTCGGCGAGCAACGCGGGTTGCAGCGATTCGATCCAGTGATCGAGCTGTTCATACGTCAGGGGCAAAACCGGCTTGTTCATGACTGGCTCGTTCATGACTGTTCGGACGCGAGGCGGCGCGTGGACGGGGTGTCGGCGAGGGCGCGGGCAACGGTATGAGCAACGCTGCTGATGCGTCGACGCCACGTTGCGCATCCCCGCTTTTGAGACACTGGATTTTGGCGATATTATGCATGCGGGTCAAAGCTCGCGTATCGGGGTGGCGCGCGTTTGACCGCACGGCACGCCACGGTACGGCGCTTTGCTTTGCACTGGATGAGGCAATGCTGCCGTGTCGACGGCAGCGGCCGGCGGGTCCCGCGGTTCAATGGACAACGGATAAGAAAATAGATGGCCAACGTGATTGCAACGCTGCGTGGCGGCCCCGGTGCCGCCGGGCGGGCGCGCTGGATGATGGGCCTGCTCCTCGCGCTGGCCGTCTGTTTCGCGCACGCGCAGCCGGCCGCGCAGGCCGCGCCGCCGCTGTCGCTCGACGTGCAGGGCAAGATCACCAACACCAACGACGCCGGGCATCGTGCCTATCATTTCAGCGAGGCCCAACTGCTCGCGCTGCCCGTGCACTCGATCACGACCGCTACCACCTGGACGCCGCGCTCCACGTTCACGGGGCCGCTGCTCGGCGACATTCTGAAGACGGTCGGCGCGTACGGCACCGAGATCGAATTCCACACATTCGACGACTACACGTACACCGTGCCGGTATCGGACAGCCAGCGCTACGGCGTGATCGTCGCGTACAGCATGAACGGCCAGCGCCTGAAACTCAGCGACTTCGGGCCGCTGTTCCTCATCTATCCGCGCGACGCGTTTCCGGATGAACTGGCGGGCGCGCTCGGCGACTCGAAATTCGTATGGCAGATCAAGGCCCTCATCGTCAAATAGCGCGCCGTCCGTGGCGCCGCGTGCTGCACGTGCTGATCTGGCTGACTGCGCTCGCGGCGCCGGCCGGCGCGATCGGCTATCTGCTGTACGCGAATCTGCTGAACTCGCGCGCGACCGAGCCGCTGACCGGCACTTACGACGGCTTCTACTGGGACGCGGCGCAATTGCAGATCGCGTACGCGCGCTTCGAGAACCAGTTGCTGCTGTATCAGTCCGGCGCCGACGACGACTATCAGCGGCTGCTGCTGCGCTTCCAGCTGCTGCAATCGAAACTGCACGTGATGGCCGGCTCGACGCAGCGGCTCTCCACGCAGCTCGCGCTGCTGCAACGGCAGCTCGACGAGATCCGCTCGCTCGATCATCTGCTCGACGACATCCAGCCCGAGATGGACGTGCTGCCGAAGAATCGCGGCCGCACCGGGCAGATCGTCGCGCAGTTGCGCCAGCACTGGGGCGAAGTCAACGACCTCGCGCTCTCGCGCCGTTTCGCCGACGTCGCCGACCGCGAGGCGATGAACCGCGATTTCATCGACAAGCGCCGCATGCTGTTCGCGGGCGGCCTGTTGCTGCTGCTGTTATCGGCGGCGGCGACGCTGCTGCTCGTGTTGAACGGCCGGCGCCGCACGCGGCTCATGCATCAGCAGCGCGCGGCGCTCGAAGCCGAGCATCAGGCGAGCCGCGCGGCGCGCGAGGCCAGTCTCGCGAAGGACGCGTTTCTCGGCATGATCAGCCACGAGCTGCGCACGCCGTTGCACGCGATCGTGTCGTCGGTGGAACTGCTGGGCTTCAACTATCACTCCGAGGCCGACCGCAAGGTGATCCAGCGGCTCGAGACCGCCGCGCGCCATCTCGAAGCGCAGATGAAGGACCTGACCGACTACGCGCGCCTCGGCGCCGGCAAGCTCGAGCTGCGTCACGAGCATTTCGAGCCGCGCGAGCTGCTCGCGTCGATCGTCGACGAACACACGATGGCCGCCGAAGCGCGCGGGCTCAGGCTCGAAAGCGCGGCGAGCGGCGTCAGCGGGCTCGTCGAGTCGGACCCGCACCGGATCCGGCAGATCGTCAACAACCTCGTCACCAACGCGATCCGCTACACCGAAACCGGCACCGTGCGGGTCGAGCTGCGGCAGCAGCCGGCGCTGCTGATCTTCATCGTCAGCGATACGGGGCCGGGCGTGCCGCACGCGCAGATTCCGCTGATCTTCGAGGAGTTCACGCAACTCGACGCGTCGCGCACGCGCCGCTTCGAGGGAGCGGGGATGGGACTCACGATCGTGCAGGGGCTGGTGAAGCTGTTCGGCGGCACGGTCGATGTCGCCAGCCGGGTCGGCGAGGGCACGACCTTCACCGTGACGATTCCGGTCGTGCCGGTCGCGACCGTCGAGCTGTCCGGCGTCGCGGCGCAGGCCGAGCCGGGCGGCGCGCGGCCGTGCGTGCTGATCGTCGACGACAACCGGCTGATTCGCGAATCGCTCAGTGAAATGGTCGCGCACATGGGCTTCGATGCGCACGCGCTCGGCAATGCCGACGACGCGCTCGCGTGGCTCGACACGCGCCGCTGCGACGTGGTGCTGCTCGATCTGCACATGCCGGAGCGCGACGGCTACACGTTTCTGGCGGATTTCGCGACGCGCGGCGGCCCGTCGGCGGGCGTGCCGGTGATCGTGGTGAGCGCGTACGCGCCGGAGGTCGTGCAGGAGGGAGAAAACGGGCCGCCGCCGTTTTTCGAGGCGTTATTAAAGCCGGTACATTACGAGGATCTGAAGAATGCGCTGCAGCGCGCGTTGACGGCGCGGCATAACGCGATGTGACGGCGGCGGCTGAGCGGTGCCGTCGGTACGTCGCACGCGCCTCAGGGCCGACGTATCACGGCCGGCGCTTACGGCCGGCGCTTACGGCCGGTTCAACCGCTTCGACAGATCGGCCACGAGAATCGCCATGCGCGCGGGCTTCTCATAGCACGCGACGTCGTAATTGCGGATCACCTGGCTGATTTCCGATTCGCTGGCCTTACCGGTCAGCAGCTCGCCGGTCAGCACGAAGATCGGCGCATCCGGATTCTCCGACGCGCGCACCGCGCTAATCGCGGCCGCCGAGGTTTGCGCGCCGAACAGCCAGTCGATGATCACGCCGTCGAACACCTGCGTCTGCAACTGCTCGGTAAAGGCGGCAAGCCCGTAGATCGCCACCGCCGCGAAGCCACTGCGCTCCAGGTAGTCGCGCAGGTTGTCGGCGCTCGCCTGATCGTCGTCGACGACCGCGATGGTCGGCTTGTCGGTTTCGGCGCGACGCGGATAGATCTCGATCTTGTGAACCTCGTACGCGCTCTGATACAGCGCGCCGTCGTGGCGCGCGACGCGCCACTGGCCGAGCCGCGAATACGCGACGAATTCCGGGCGGCTGCCCGGCTCGAGCGCGGCGCCGACCCAGGCCGTACACGCAATCTCGGTCGCGCCGATGCAGAACACCGCTTCCTGGGCGACCGCGCCGACCACGCCCGGATCGAGCGATTGCGCGCCGAACAGTTGCGCTGCGGGTTCGTCGAACACCTCGGCGACTTTCTTGATCTGCGACAAGGTCCACGGACTATTGCCGCGCAGCTTGCGGTGCCCCTGGGAAAAACTCAGGTCGAGGATGCGGCATAGCTCCGTGGTTTGCTGGCGTTTGCCGATTCCATGCCGGCTCATCAACTCGCGTACGCGCTCGGCAACCGCGATGGAGTCTGGTGAGTGTGTTTCGTTGGCCATACTGCGTGAGAATCCGCCGTCTTTAAAGGAGAGTACTGGGGAAGTGCGATGCGTCAGGCGCAGTGCGGCCGTGCGCACGCAATGCGCATGAATCGCCTGCGCGGAGGGACAGCAAATGTACCGTAAAAAATTTCGCCAATTCTGATTTTGTCTGAGTGCCGCCGGGGCCATCGGTCGAGATGCGCAATGGCCGTGCCAGCGATTTTTCTGATTCATTTCGCATGAAAGCATTTTACCGGTGAAACGAGGACGTAACGGTAGGGAATGCGTGAGTGGAGCGATGGGTGGCACACGTTCAGCTCGCCGGCATTTTGTCGAGCCGCGCCGCCGAAGTTTTCAACCCCTTGAAAATGCGCTCCGCGACCTTGCCCGGAAACCGTTCGGGCAATGCCGCCGCGACCCGCTCGATTACCGCGGGCGTCTGCTCGATCAACCTCTGGATCAGCGGCTCGGCGTGGGCGCCGTACGAGCACTTCACCGCCATCGCGTTGAAGTGCCGCCGCTGCACGTCGCGAAACGCGTCATGCTTGCTGCGCGACCACAAGCCCATCGCGAGCCGCGCCTTGTACCACGACCACTGGTTCGGGCCGTTACCCTCCACCGGCCAGATCGACATCACGTCGTAGAGCGGCGTGAGCCGGAAGCGGCCGCCCGCGAGCAGGCGGATGCTGAAGTTCTTCGCGTGGCCGTCCGGCGCCGCGAGCATCCAGAACAGGATCTGGCTCGCGAGCAGGGTATCGAGGTCCTGCCGCGCCTCGACCGATTGCAGCAGGATCCGCGCGAGATCACGCACACCGGGGCCGCCCTCGTTTTCGTATTTGCGATGCGACGGCACGCCGTAGACCTGGCAGAAGTCTTCCTGCGGCAGGCGCAGCAGCCATTTGCCGCTCGAATGCATTTGCCGGTCGAAGCGCTCGACGGCGAGCACGCGTTGCTTGCCGAACCTCAGCACTTCCGTGTTCGCAACCGGCAGACCGTACTCGCGCAGAATCCGCAGACACAGCCACTCGTTTTCCACCGACGTGCTGAGATCGGCGAGCCGGTTGCCGACCAGTCCGAGCGGCAGCTTGAAAATATGCGTGGTTGGCGTCGCGCCGTGTGGCCGCTGCCATTTGCCGTCGTACCAGAGCAGCGCGGTTTTCTCCTGCGCGCCGGCGAGCGAAATGCGAAAGTCGTCGCGATAGTCGGGCGCATCGGGTGCGCCGAGCGCCGGACCGCCGACCGTTTGCGCGAGCAGCACCTCGATCTCGTCGTCCGAAAGCGGCGTGCCTTCGATCCGGTCGACGCCGGCCGGCACGTCGTCTTCGGCTAGCAGCTGGACCGCGCCGACGCAGTCGCGTCCGATCGCCCGCAGCAGGTCGAACGTGTCGAGCGTTTCGGTCTGGTAGCGCTGCGCGATGCGTTTGCGGATGATGTCGCTGTCGGGCAGCAGATTGTCGAAGTAGTTGAGTACTCTCGGCCCCCTGTGCGGCAGGTTGCCGGGCGTGAACGGCAGCGACAGCGATAGTGGCCGGCCCGCGGGCGAGGCAATCCACGACAGATCGTAGGTGAACGTCATCGGGCCGCGCGAGGGCAGGCGCCAGACGCCGACGCGCTCGCCGTTGGCCCATACCGACAAGGCCCGCGAAGAAGTTGTCCGCGCCATCTCACCACTCGACGCCAGGCGCCGGCTCGGGAACCGGCTGGTGCTTGTCGCTCACCTGCAACTGCAGCCCGTAGGCGCCGCACAGCGCCAGCAACTGGGTGAGGGTGAGCGCGCTCGCATCGGTCTCCAGCGCCGAAATGCGGCTTTGGCTGACGCCGATGCGCGAGGCCGCCTCGGCCTGCGTGAAACCGGCTTGCCGTCTGCTGGCCGCGAGCAACTGGGCTAGCTGGTTCGATGTGGCAATGAGATGGAGCATGGCGGATTATCTGCGAGACGAATAAATGCAGTTTATTCGTGACACGGATATCTGTCAAATATACGTGTCACGAATATTTGTCGAATATCTGTGTGGAGAATAAACGGCGCGGAACTGGACAACCCCGCCGCGCGCCTGCCGCTGACGGCCTCTTCGGCGGACAACATTGCGGACCACCCCTTCGGCCTGCGAAGATGACGCCCACATCTGAAACCCCGCCCACCCGATGACCACGACTTATCCGCTGCATTCGAACTTCACTTGCGCCGACCAGCCGTTCCCCACCCACGCCGACGTCGTGATCGCCGGCGCCGGCATCATGGGCTGCGCGGCGGCTTATTATCTGGCGCGCCGCGGGCTGGCGGTGGTGGTGCTCGACAAGTCGCGCATCGCCGGGCAGCAGTCGTCGCGCGCGTGGGGATTCGTGCGTCAGCAGGGCCGCGAAGCCGCCGAGGTGCCGCTGATGATGGCGAGCATCCCGTTATGGAAGGAACTCGAACGCGAGCTGAATTTCGATCTCGAATGGCGCCAGGGCGGCTGCCTCTACGTCGCGACCGATGAGGAGGACTGGGCCTCGTTCCAGCAATGGATGGACGTCGCGCGCCAGTACGGGCTCGACACGCGCACGCTCGATCGCCGGCAGATCGATACGGTCGTGACCGGCATGCAGGGCCCGGCGCTCGGCGGTCTGTACACGCCGAGCGACGGCCAGGCCGAACCGCGCCGGGCCGCCGCGGCGTTCGCGGCGCGCGCCGCCGAAGCCGGCGCGCTGTTCTTCGAAGGCTGCGGAGTGGTCGCGGTCGAGCGCGCGGGCGGCGCGATCGCCGGCGTCGTGACCGAGCGCGGCACGGTGCGCACGTCGCGTTTCATCTGCGCGGCCGGCGCGAGCAGTTGGCGGCTGCTCAGGACGCTCGGCCTCGAACTGCCGCAGCAGGCGGTGCGCGGCACCTGCATGCGCACCAATCCACTGCCGCCGATCACCGCGTCGACGTTCTGGGGGCATGGCCTCGGCGTGCGGCAGCGCGCGAACGGCGCGATCAATCTCGCCGACGACATGCAGGTCGACGTCGACATGACGCTCGGCCATTTCCGCGCGCTCAAATGGTACCTGCCCGAACTGTGGAAGCAGCGCGAGAAATTCAGCTTTCATCTGAATGGCGCGTGCCTGCGCGATTTGCGCGAGCGTCTGCCGGGCGGCGTGCCCGAGGCCGAGCGGGTGCTGTATCCGCGCGATCCGCAGCCGCAGCCGAACGCGAGCCATGCGCCGCGCGCGCTGAAAAAACTGCGCGCGCTGTTTCCGGCATTGAAGGACGCACAGGTGGTCGAAGCGTGGGCCGGCCTGATCGACGTGCTGCCCGACGGCATTCCGGTGATCGATGCGCCGCCGCGGGTCCCCGGCCTGACGATCGCCACCGGCTTCTGCGGTCATGGTTTCGCGATGGGGCCGATCGTCGGCAAGCTGCTTGCGGAAATGAACGACGCCGGCGACGCGTCGCTCGATCTGTCGGCGTTCCGGCTGCAGCGTTTCTTCGACGGCACGATGCAGCGGCCGCGCAGCATGCTGTGAATCCGCCGCAAATTTGCCGGTCCCACCGCGCACGCTTCCACGACCGATATCCGCGATACCCGCGATGAACGAACCCGTACTCCGTCATGCCGACGTGCCGTACTACACGCAATGGGGCAGCCCCGAGTGGGTGCGCGACATCGTCGAGCGCCGCTGCGACCCGTGCGACGATCCGCACTGGCGGCGCAGCGGTTTTGCCGATCCCGGGCGCTACCGCTTCTGGGCGCAACGGCTATGCGGACTGACGTGCCTCGAGTCGGCGCTCGACTACTGGCGCATCGGCCATCCGTCGCGCGCGGCGTTGCTCGACGACGCGCTGCGCCACGGCGTCTACCGGATGCGGGAGGACGGTGGCGTCGACGGCCTGATCTACCAGCCGTTCGCCGGCTGGGCGGGCCGCGCGTTCGGCCTCCATGTCGACGTGTTGCCACAGGCGTCGCTCGAAGAGATCGCCGCGCGGCTGGACGCCGATACGCTCGCGATCGTCTCGGTGAGCCCCGAGATCCGCTATCCGGAGCGGCCGAACCAGCGGCAGGGCGGTCATCTGATCCTGCTGCACGGCCGCGATCGCGAGGGCGTGTGGTTTCATAATCCGTCGGGCGTCGCACCGCATCAGGCCGACGTATATCTGCCGTTCGCGACGATCACGCGGTTTTATGCGGGCCGGGGGATGACGCTCAGCCGTCGCGCGCGTTAGGGGCGCTCGTTCGCGGCGCGCGGGCGCGGCGGGTCATGGCGGGGAAGCCGCACCCAATCAGCGATCAGGCCCGTTTTCTGCTGGCGGAGTTTTCACCGACTTTCGACTATCGGATTTCCCATGAACCGAGCCCTCTGTCTGCTTGCCGCCAGCCTCGTCGCGCTGGGCGCCGCCGCTGCGTCGAATGCCGCGACCCGTGACGAACAGGCCCACGCGTGTCGCGGCGATGCAATGCATTTCTGCGCGTCTGAAATTCCCGATAAAGAGAAAATCACCGCCTGCATGAAGCAGCACATCGATGAACTGAGTCCGGCATGTCGCGCGATGTTCAAGAACGGTAAGAAGGGCAATCAGAACGGGGCGCAGTGACGCGGGCGGCGGTAGCCACGCGGCGGGTAAGTCAGTGGGTATAAGTAACAGGCGGGATTGGGCTGCCCGCGCGATTTCTCCTGCTTTGCATCGACCGGCTGGTCATTTTCGTGCCGCTCGGTTACGGTGACGCCATGCCGGCTCGTGTCGCTTGCACGGCTTCAGGCGAGCGATCAAGCAAACCAGCCGAACTCAACCCCTCACCAGGATTGGAAAACCCCGCTCATGACCCGCCCGACCACGCAGATCTTCGACGCCGCCGCGACCGCGCGGCTGATGCCGTGCGCAGCGCTCGTCGACGCATTGAAACGCGCGAGCATCGACTACGCGCAGCAGCGCATCACGAGTCCCGAGCGGCTCGTCGTGCCGCTCAACGCGGGCGGCATCATGCTGTCGATGCCCGCCACCGCACCCGATCTCGCGATTCACAAGCTCGTCAACGTGTGCGCGAGCAATGGCGCGCGCGACCTGCCGACGATCCACGGCCAGGTCATGGCCTTCGACGCCGATACCGGCGAGACGCTGTTCATCCTCGATGGCCCGACCGTGACGGGGCGCCGTACCGCGGCCATGTCGATGCTCGGCGTCGACACGTTCGCCGCGAGCGCGCCGCGCGAATTCCTGCTGATCGGTACCGGCACACAGGCGCTCAATCATCTCGATGCGATCGGCGAGCTGTTCCCCGACGCGCGTGTGTGGGTGACGGGCAGCGCGCCCGCGCGCGCCGAGGCGTTCTGCGCGGCGCAGCGCGGCAAGGTGCGCGAACTGCGGCCGTTCGCTCAGGACGGCGCGCCGATTCCCGATTCGGTCGACGTCGTGATCGCGCTGACCACGAGCAAACAGCCGGTCTACGACGAAGCGGCGCGCAGCGGACGGCTCGTGATCGGCGTCGGCGCGTTCACGCCGGCGATGGTCGAGATCGGTGCGAACACGATCGCCGGCAGCGCGCTGTTCGTCGACGATCTGGCCGGCGCGAAGCACGAAGCCGGCGACTTCATCCAGGCGGGCGTGGACTGGGCGCGCGTCGGCGGGATTGCCGATGTGCTGGCGGATGCGGCGCTGTCGCCACGCAAGCCTGTCGTATTCAAGAGCGTGGGCTGCGCGGCGTGGGATCTCGCCGCGTGCCGCGTGGCGCGCGACGCGTTGTTCCGCGGCTGAGGCTCGCGACGAGCGGGCCGCCTGCGCGGCCTGCCTGCAAAAAATCCCTAAAAAACAGTCGTCTGCCGCCCACGCTTGGCATCTTGCGCCAACCTGCGGCAGATGTTGCCGTGCAAACTATCTCAAAACGTTGCACCATAGGCGTTTGCCGGAAAAAGCGCTGCCGCGGGCATTTGCTGTGTGCCCGTTCGCCGGCTGCCGATTCCTGATCGACGCCTTCTCCATCAAGACGCTGCGACCCGTGCCATGACGACCCAACAAGCTTCCGCTACACCCGACCTGCCGCTCGACATGATCATCTTCGGCGGTACCGGCGACCTGTCGTTCCGCAAGCTGCTGCCCGCGCTTTACATGGCGCATCTGCACTGCAATCTGCCACCGGACACTCGCATTCTGACGATCGGCCGCAAGCCTTGGTCGCGCGACGAATACATCGCCGAATTCATGGAGCAGAAGGCGAAGCCGTTCATCGACAAGAAGGCCTTCGATGCATCCGCGTGGGACAAATTTCTCGCGCTGTTCGAATACGTGCGCATGGACGTCGATTCTCCCGACGACTACCAGCGCCTGAAGGAAGCATCGCGCGAGGGCGTGCGCCGCGTGTTCTATCTCGCGACGTCGCCGGATCTGTTCATGCACATCTGCGACAACCTTGCGGCGGCGGGGCTCGTCGACGACCACTCGCGCGTGGTGCTCGAAAAGCCGCTCGGCCACGATCTTGCGTCCGCGCAGGAGATCAACATCGCGGTCGGCAGACATTTCAGCGAAGCGCAGATCTACCGGATCGACCACTATCTCGGCAAGGAAACCGTGCAGAACCTGATGGTGTTGCGCTTCGGCAATCCGATTTTCGGGCCGCTGTGGCAGGCGCCGTACATCAAGAGCGTGCAGATCACGGTGGCCGAGACGGTCGGCGTGGGCAGCCGCGCGGGGTTCTATGACAAGACCGGCGCGCTGCGCGACATGGTGCAGAACCACCTGCTGCAACTGCTGTGCATCGTCGCGATGGAGCCGCCGGTGTCGCTCGATCCGGACGCGGTGCGCGACGAAAAGCTCAAGGTGCTGCGCTCGCTGCGTCCGATGACGCCCGAGGACATCGCGCGCGACACGGTGCGCGGCCAATATACGGCCGGCGCGGTGGACGGCGAGGCGGTCAAGGGCTATCTCGAGGAAGAGAACGTGCCGGCCGGCAGCCGCGCGGAGACCTTCGTCGCGCTGCGCGCGCATATCAACAACTGGCGTTGGGCCCACGTGCCGTTCTTCCTGCGCACCGGCAAGCGGATGCAGAAGAAGCTCTCGGAGATCGTCATCGAATTCTCCGAGCTGCCGTTCTCGATCATTCCGAGCGGCGGGCGCAACTACGGCAACCGGCTCGTGATCCAGTTGCAGCCCGAAGAGTCGATTCAGTTGCAGATGCTCGCGAAGGAGCCGGGCAGCGGCATGCACATGCTGCCGGTGAGCCTGAATCTGGACTTGCAGCAGGCGTTCACCGAGCGTCGCGCGGAGGCATACGAGCGTCTGCTGATCGACGTGATCCGCGGGCGTCTCACGCACTTCATGCGCCGCGACGAGCTCGAAGCGGCATGGGCGTGGGCCGAGCCGATTCTCGACGGCTGGGCGAAGTCCGGCGAGCGGCCGCGCTCCTATTCGGCGGGCACGTTCGGGCCGGCGGCGTCGACTGCGCTGATGGCGCGTGAAAACGCCGTGTGGGCGGAAGAGTCGCAGTAAATCGCGGGCTTGTTGAAGCAGTAGTGAAAGCGGCGCGCCGTCTCAAGGACGGCGCGCCGCTTTGCGTCGGGCCCGGAATGTCTGGCCCGGCAGCGGGTGTGATTCCGGACTCGGCATCGCGTCGATGATTCGTTTCGCATGACAATTTTATTTCATCCGGTTTACGCCTATGATGACTTTCCCCGGCCGCGTGGCACGGCGGCATTCAAAGGAGGCATCGATGAGGCGAATTCTCGTGGCATTGATCTGGGCGGCAAGCGTGACAACCGTTCTCAACCTCGCTGCTTGCGGCGGCAGCGATCTCAATGCTCCGGCCGGCCCGCCGAAAGTCATCATCGATAGCGACTACAACACGCTCAGCGACGACGGCCAGCTCGGCGTGATGGCCGCGCAATTGCAGGCGCAGGGTTCGCTGAAAGTACTTGGCATTACCGTCGTGTCCGGCAATCAATGGCTGAAGCAGGGCGTCGCCGATGCGCTGAAATCGGTCGAGCGCCTGGGCGTCGACCAGCAGATCGGCGTGTACGCGGGCGCCAATTACGCGCTATCGCACGACTTTGCAACGATTCAGGCGGAGCTGAAGGAATTCCCCAGCGGCGACGGCTATCTCGGCGCATGGAACACGCCCGAGCCGAAATCGGACAGCGACCTCGTCGCGCCGCCGGACGGTTTCGCCACGCATACGAAGGTGCAAAGCCAGAGCGCGGTGGACTTCATCGTCGAGTCGGTGAAGCGCTATCCGGGCGAGGTGACGATACTCGCGATCGGTCCGCTGACCAACATTGCACTGGCGACGCGCGAGCATCCCGAGATCGTGCCGTTGATCAGGCAGATCATCTACATGGGCGGCGCGATCGACGTGCCCGGCAATACCACGGCGACCGCCGAATTCAACTGGTGGTTCGATCCCGAGGCGGCGAAAACGGTGCTGCGTCTGCCGATCAAACAGGTGGTGGTTCCGCTCGACGTGACGGATACCGTGCAGATGGACAAGGCGCTTTACGATCGTGTCGCGCATGATCCGACGAAGCAGACCATCATCACGCAACTGTTCAAGACGCTGAACGGCTATGGTTTCGACGGCAAGAACGGCTTCGAGACGAACCCGAATTACACGACGAACATCTGGGACACGCTGACGCTCGCGTATCTGATGCATCCTTCGTTCGCGACGCAGACCGTCGAGGAGTGGGTGGACGTGGATACGAGCTTCGGCGCCAATGACGGCAGGGCAACGGGCTATACGAGTTCGCCGCCGGCGGGTTTGCAGAAGATGACGATCGTCAAACGTTTCGACAATCCGGCCTTTTTCAACTTCTACGTAGATCTTCTGACGCGGCCGGTGCCGGTCAAGCTACCGGACTGACACGCGCATATCGGCGCGCCTGCTCCCGCTTCACGCGGGATGCAGGCCGCGCAGCAACTGACGCACGCGCGACAGATCCTGCTCGACGTGCCCGGCCTTTTCGAACAGTTCCGCGAGCCAGTCGACGAACGCGCGCACGCGCGGCGACACGCGGCGGTTTTTCACGTACGCGACCGAGACCGGCATCGGCACGGGTTTCCATTGCGGCAGTACTTCGCGCAGCAATCCGGAATCGAGGAAAGGCTGTGCGGCGATCCGCGCGGGCTGAATCAGACCGAGGCCTTGCAATCCGCAGGTCAGATAGGCCTGCTCGTCGCTGACCTGAACGAAGCCTTTGAGTTTGACGCTGAGCGCTTCGCCGTCCACTTCGAAATCGAAGTCGCATTCGCGGCCGCTATGCGGCGATATGCAATTGACCGCGACATGCGCGCGCAGATCGTCGAGATCGGCGGGCGCGCCGTGGCGCGCCAGATATCCCGGACTCGCGCAGGTCACGTGTTCGAGCGTGCCGAGGTGTCGGGCGACGAGATTCGAATCCGGCAATTCGCCGAGCTGGATGCTGCAGTCGATTGCTTCGGATATCAGATCGACGGTGCGGTTGGTGACGCCGAGAGCGAGATCGAGATTCGGATAGCGGGTGTGGAAGTCGTCGAGTGCGGGCAGCACGATTGCGCTGGCGATGGCGCTGGGCATTTCGATGCGCAGGCGGCCGGTCAGGTTATCGGTTGCATGACGGATGCTGGCTTCCATCTCGTCGATGTCGGCGAGGATTTGCGCGCAGCGTTCGTAATAGGAGGCGCCTTCCGGTGTGACGCTCAGGCGGCGCGTCGTGCGGACTAAGAGGGCTGTGCCTAGCAGGGCTTCCAGGTTCTGGACGATGGTTGTTGCTGTCGCGCGGGGGATGTTCAGGGATTCCGCTGCGCGGGTGAAGCTGTTGGTGTCCACGATTCGGATGAATGTGCGCATTGCAGTTATTCTGTCAATCACGGGGCAAACTCCAGTTAAAGTGGTTCTTTTTTGCTTGGGGCGGTTTTTGCCGGCGGTGCTTTGGTTTTTTGTCGGTGTTCTTTGTGGTGTTGGCCTTTTCTTGAAGTCATGTCGGTCTATTGGCGTTGCCCCTGTGCGGGGCGGCACCTACTTTCTTTGCTGCTGCAAAGAAAGTAGGCAAAGAAAGCAGCTTCACACCGCCAGCTCATAAGTGGGCACCCCGGTCCACTACCGGTAGTGGTACATCTGGAATCTGTGTTTCCGCATACTCCGCCTCAGTGACAAAGCGCTCATCCGCTCCCACTCCGCACTGCGTGCGTCGCGGACGGGTCTGCCAGAGAAACCAGCAGGTAACTCTTGTGTTAGCGGGAGCCATCGGCTTCGCCTCGGCGAGGCGCTGAAAGGGCCGATGGTATTTGAGCGGGGCTACGGCGCGCGCAGCGCCGCCGGAAGAATGACTGCCTTGTCACGAAAGCGGAATGCGCGAGGGCACGGATTCCAGATGTACCACTGCCCTTTACAGGCCAAGGGGACCCACTTAAGAATTGGCGGTGTGAAGCTGTTTTCTTTGCCTACTTTCTTTGCAGCAGCAAAGAAAGTAGGTGCCGCCCCGCACAGGGGCAACGCCAATAGACCGACATGACTTCAAGAAAAGGCCAACACCACAAGAACAAAGAAAAAAGCAACGCGCCGCAGGCAAAAAAAACCATCCGCCGCGCGAGCAAAACCCCAATTACTTCCGCAAGGAATTCATATCAATTACAAACCGATACTTCACATCACTCTTGAGCATGCGCTCATACGCATCATTAATCTTCTGCATCGGAATCATCTCGATATCAGAAGTAATGCCATGCCGGCCACAAAAATCCAGCATCTCCTGCGTCTCCGCAATACCGCCAATGAGCGACCCGGCGAGGCGCCGCCGCTTGAAGATCAGATTGAACACCTGCGGCGACGGATGATCGTGCTCCGGCGCGCCCACCAGCGTCATCGTCCCATCCCGCTTCAGCAGATTCAAAAACGGATTCAGATCGTGCTGCGCAGCCACGGTATTCAGAATGAAATCGAAGCTGTTCACATGCGCTTCCATCTCTTCCGGGTTCTTCGAAATCACGACTTCATGCGCGCCAAGCCGCTTCGCATCCTCGATCTTCGACGGCGACGTCGTAAACAGCACGACATGCGCACCCATCGCGCGCGCCAGCTTCACCCCCATATGGCCGAGACCGCCGAGGCCCACAATGCCGACTTTCTTGCCCGGACCCGCGCCCCATGTGCGCAGCGGCGAATACGTCGTGATGCCCGCGCACAGTAGCGGCGCGACGCCAGCGGGATCGAGATTGGCCGGCACGCTCAGCGTGAACGCTTCGTCGACGACCAGTTGCGTCGAATAGCCGCCATACGTGACCTGGCCGTCGACGCGGTCAATACCGTTGTACGTGCCGACAAAACCGTTTTCGCAATACTGCTCGAGACCTTCCGCGCAACTCGCGCACGTGCGGCACGAGTCGACCAGACAGCCAACCGCGACGAGATCGCCAGGCTTGTACTTCGTCACCTTCGGGCCAACCGCGGTGACGCGGCCCACGATCTCGTGGCCCGGCACGACCGGGTACATCGTGTTCTTCCATTCATTGCGTGCCTGATGCAAATCGGAATGGCACACGCCGCAGAACAGAACTTCCATCTGCACATCATGGGCGCGCGGTGCGCGGCGCTGGATTTCGAACGGGGCGAGCGGCGCGGTCGCGTCGCTCGCTGCATAGGCATAAGTCGTGCTCATGGGCAGCTCCAGCAAAGAAGATGTGGGCGCAAGGGTGCAAGGCGCCAGCGATACGCAACCTGCGTGACGGATGCGGCGAACCCCAGCAGGAACCGGGATCGTGGCGCGAGCGGCGCTGCACGCCATTCGCGGCAGGGCGGCTAACGGCGCGGCCAGGGACGGCGAACGGCCAGACGTGCGTCGCGCGGCAAAAAGGCGATCCGGCAGGGTTCCCATGATAGGAGCGCCCCCTTGGGTCCGGGAATACCTGAATGTCTTGAAGATTTGCCTAAAACTCCTGGGCGAAAGCGCAGCAGGCTGTTTGATGCTAGATTTCAGGCATTATTCTCTTTGCCGTCACCATACCGTCATGTCCACTCAAGTTGTCGTCCCCGCCACGAACAATCCCGCGCAACAACGCATGCTCGAATTGTTCGACGTGCTCGCACCGAATGCGGGCATGACGCGCACGAATCTCGAAGGCGTCAATCTGCTGCGCGCGAATAATCCGATGCCGCGCATGCCGGTGATGTACGAGCCGAGTATCGTGATCGTCTGTCAGGGGCGCAAGCGCGGCTATCTCGGCGATCAGGTGTTTCAGTACGACGCGCAGCAGTATCTGGTGCTGTCGGTGCCGCTGCCGTTCGAATGCGAGACCGAGGCGAGCGCGCAGGAGCCGTTCCTCGGCATCTCCGTGCGCGTCGATCTGACGATGGTGGCTGAACTGCTGATGGCGCTCAACGAAACCGAGGGGGTCGCGCGGCACGAGCCGGTCGGCATCTACTCGACGGCGCTCGACCCGGCATTGAGCAATGCGGTGCAGCGTCTGATGGACGCGCTCGCGTCGCCGCTCGACGCGCGCATTCTCGCGCCCGGCATCGTGCGCGAAATCTGCTATCGCGTGCTGACCGGCGAGCAGGGCGGCGCGATCCGCGCGGCGCTCACGCATCAGAATCACTTCGGCCGTATTGCGAAAGCGCTGCGGCGCATTCATGCGGACTACCACGGGACGCTCGACGTCGATACGCTCGCGTCCGAAGCGGGCATGAGCCTCGCGGTATTTCATGCGCAGTTCAAGGCAGTGACGGCGACTTCGCCGATGCAGTACGTGAAGACCACCCGTTTGCATCACGCGCGGCTGTTGATGGTGCAGGATGGCCTGAACGCGGGCGCGGCCGCGGCGCGCGTCGGTTACGAAAGCGCGTCGCAATTCAGCCGCGAGTTCAAGCGGCTGTTTGGCCTGAGTCCCGTCGACGAGGTCAAACGCATGCGCACCGCTCACGATGCGCCGCCGCGCGCGCAGAAGCCGGTGCCGCGTTACGTGACCGTCGTGTAGGACGGCCGGCGGATAGTCAAAGTCCGCTGAACCAGTTGTAGCCCTGGTCTTCCCAGTAGCCGCCGGGATTCGTATTGGTCACGAAGATCGCCGCGATATGCTTCGGGTTCTTGAACCCGAGCTTGGTCGGCACGCGCAGCTTCAGCGGATAGCCATATTTGGCCGGCAGCGGCTCGTTGCCGAAGTCGAGCGTCAATTGCGTTTGCGGATGCAGCGCGGTCGCCATGTCGAGACTCGAGTAATAGCGGTCCGCGCATTTGAAGCCCACATAGCGCGCGCTCAGATCGGCGCCGATCCGTTCGAGGAAGGTGTGAAACGGTACGCCGCGCCATTGTCCGATCGCGCTCCATCCTTCGATGCAGACATGGCGCGTGATCTGCGAGACCTGCGGCAGTGCGCGCAACTGATCGAGATTCCAGTTGCGCTTGTCGGCGACGAGCCCCGACACTTCGAGCCGGTAGGTCGAGCCGTCGATATCCGGCGCGTCGAACTCCGGATAGAACGCGTTGAACGGGAATGGATCGGTGATGTCGCGCGCCGAATAGGTCGGCGCGAGCTTGTCGCGATTGAACAGCCACGCCTGCACGCGATCGTTCCAGCGCGACATCGCCCACAGCACCTTGTCGACGGAATCGTTGTCCTGCATGTTGCAGCCGGAGAGCATCGCGAGCGCGCCGATCGACAGCGACGAGCGCAAAAACAGGCGCCGCTGCAACTGCTCGATCCGCGGCCGATGATCGGCGAGGCTGAGCCGCGGCGCAGTGGACCGGCGCGGCATGTCGTTGGCATCGTCCGTGGTATCGGGTCGTTTCGGGGCGCTCATGCGCGAGTCCTTCCATGTGCTTCGGGCATCCGCTGCGAGGTACGGCGCGCGCGGCCCGTGAACATCGGCGGCAACGTGCGCGGCACCAGCAGCACCAGCGTCAGATGCACGACGACGAAGCCGACCACGCCGGCCATCGCGACGAAATGCACGCGCCGCGCGAAATCGAAACCGCCGAACAGCGCGGTCAGCCACGAGAATTGCACCGGCTTCCAGATCGACAGTCCCGATGCGACGAGCAGCACGCCGAGCAGCAGCACGAGCAGATAGAGCGCGCGCTGCACCGCGTTGTATCCGCCGGTGTCGTGCGGCAATCTGAAACGCAGCGCCAACGCGGCATCGCGCGCCACGTCGCGGGGGCGAACCGGCAGCAGCTTGCGCCGCAGATGTCCGCTCGCGATGCCGTACGCGAGATACAGCAGTCCGTTCGCGCACAGCAGCCACATCGCCGCGAAATGCCACGCGATCGAGCCGCCCAGCCATCCGCCGACCGTCGCCCACACGGGAAATCTGAACGGAAAGATCGGCGACGCGTTGTAGATCGCCCAGCCGCTCATCACCATGCAGACCATCGCGAACGCGTTGATCCAGTGCGTCACGCGTACGACGAGCGGGTGAACAATCACGAATGGTTGAGGCCTGGTTTGCGGCTCGGACATCGGCATCGGCGGAAAATACAGCGTAAAGGTGCGACAAGCGGTGCGACAAGCCGCGTTCTTTCAGCAGAACGCGGCCGCTCGAATGAGATGCGGAAAGAACGCGCGCGTCGCCTTACATCGGCGGCGTCACGCCATGCTCGCCGGCCGAAATGAAGTTCGCCGCCATCGAGCCATCCGCTTCCTTATGCGCGAACAGCACGACCTTCGCGCCCGGCACCAGCAGCGCGCGGCTGCCCGGTTCCAGGCTGACGATCGGCACGTCCTGCGGAATCACGATCTTCTTCTCGCCGTCCTTGTACTTGACGGTGATCGTGCGGCCGTTGCTGACCACCAGCGAGCCGACCGTGCCGTTCGTCATCGTGCTGTTCGCACCGAGATCCCACGGGCGATGGCCTTCGCCGGAGCCGCGCATGCTGGCCGGGAACACGTGCACTTCGAGCGCCTTCAGCGTGCCGTCGGCTTGCGGAATCGCGGCGGTGCCGACATAGCTGTCCGGCTTGATGTCGTTGACGTTGGCGAGCGTGACGCCGCGAATCGGCGTGTCGGCCGCGAGCTTCACGTCGACGTCCTTGCCGTCGCGCGTGTGGACTTTCAGCACGTCGCCGGCCAGCGACGTCACCGTGCCGCGCACGCCGGTCGGCGCCGCGTTCTGGGCCGAAGCCGCTGACATCGCGGTGAACAGGGCGGCGGCGAGCGCGGGGGCGGCGAGTGCGCGCAGCATCCGCGCGGGAACGATCTTCATGAGGCTGCTCCAGGAAGGGGTAACAGAGGTGAATGAAGGGGTGAACGGTGTGGACAGCCTAGCTCCCGCATCGGCTCGTCAGGGTGACGGCAGGATGACAAAAACGTCATGAATGGCGTGCGGCGGCCACGTAGAATGGCCTTTTCCGTCGCGCGCGGCAGTGGCTCGTCGAGTGGAACAGCAGGCAGGAGCATCGAGCATCATGAGCATTCTCGTCATCGAAGACGATCCGAAGACCGGCGATTACCTGAAGAAGGGCCTGCGCGAAAGCGGCTATGCGGTCGACCTCGCGCGCACCGGCACGGACGGTCTGCACATGGCGCTCGAGCAGGAATACGATCTGGTGGTGCTCGACGTGATGCTGCCCGGTATCGACGGGTGGGAAATCATGCGCGCGTTGCGCGCGCGCCGCGATCTGCCGGTGATCTTCCTGACCGCGCGCGATCACGTGAGCGACCGTATCCGCGGTCTCGAACTCGGCGCGGATGATTACCTCGTCAAGCCGTTTTCGTTTACCGAGCTGGTGTTGCGCATTCGCACGCTGCTGCGCCGCGGCGTGATCCGCGAGAGCGACGTGTTCGAAGTGGCCGACCTGAAGCTCGACGTGCTGCGCCGCCGCGTCACGCGCGAGGGCGTCGACATTCCGCTGACCAACAAGGAGTTCATGCTGCTGCATCTGCTGGTGCGCCGCGAGGGCGAAGCATTGTCGCGCTCGCAGATCGCATCGGAAGTGTGGGACATGAACTTCGACAGCGACACCAACGTCGTCGACGTGGCGATCAAACGGCTGCGCGCGAAGATCGATCACCCGTTCGAGAAGAAGCTGATCCACACGGTGCGCAGCATCGGCTATACGTTCGGCGACGGCGCATGAAACTCTGGACCGAACGCTCGCTGACCGCGCGCACCACGCTACTGTTCGCGCTGATCGCCTGTGTCGTGATCGGCTCGCTCGGCGCGTATTTCTATCACTCCGCCGAGGTGGCGCTGAAACGCCGCGCCGATGTCGTGCTGAGCGGCCGCGTCGAGCATTTCAGCCGGCTCGTGCATGATCTTTATTCGGTTAGCGAATTGAAGAAACGGCCGCTGCTGTTCGAGACGATGCTCGGCGCGGAAGAGGACGTGCTGCTGTTTCGCCGTCCCGGCGAAGCACCGTTCGTCGACGTGAATCCGGCCCACATTGCGTTGCCCGCGTTGCCAGCGGGGCCGGCCGGCAACCCGCAGGATGTCGCCGACATCCTGCAGACGCGTCTGCCCGACGGCGTGCCGGTGCATTGGGCGGTCGCCACGGCGAAAGCGCGCGAGGACGACACCGAAGTCGAGGTGATCGCCGGGCATCCGATGACCCAGGAGATGCGCATGCTGGCCGAGTACCGCAACCGCATCGTGCTGGCGACGCTGATCGGCATGCTGGCCGCGACGCTGCTGGCCTACTGCGTGCTGCGCCGCGCGTTGCGGCCGGTGCGCGAGATCGCGACGCGGGCCGCGCAGATCAGTCCGGCGAATCTCGCCGTGCGTCTCGACAGCGCGGCCGCGCCGCTCGAACTGCGCCAGCTCACGCATGCGTTCAACGCGATGCTCGATCGTCTCGCGGACGGCTACCAGCGCCTGCAGCAGTTTTCCGCCGATCTCGCGCACGAGATCCGCACGCCGGTCGGCGCGCTGGTCGGTCAGACCCAGGTGGCGCTCGCGCAACCGCGCGAGATCGACGAATATCAGCAACTGCTCGAATCGAATCTGGAAGAGCTGGACCGTCTGAGCCATATCGTCGAGAACATCCTGTTTCTCGCGCACGCGGACCATGCCGGGTTATCGATCGAGCGCCAGCCGGTCGATCTGCGCGCGGAACTCGTCAGAATCGCCGACTATTTCGAAGGCCTCGCCGACGAGCGCGGGATGCGCTTCGAAGTCGACGCGGCGGGCGTGGCGTCGGCCAATCCGATGCTGTGCCGCCGCGCGATCAACAATCTGGTCGTCAATGCGGTGCGCTACGGCGCGGGCGACACGGTCGTGCGTCTGAGCGGCGCGCAGGACGACGCGGGCGCGACCGTGACGGTCGAAAACGCGGGCGAGCCGATTCCGTCGGCGCAACTGGACCGTCTGTTCGACCGCTTCTATCGCGGCGACGCGGCGCGCAGCGCCTTCACCGAATCGAACGGGCTGGGGCTCGCGATCGTGAAGGCGATCATGCATCTGCATGGCGGCAGCGCGCGCGTCGTCTGTCCGCTGCCGGGCGTCGTGCGTTTCGAGTTGCGCTTTCCGGGCGCCTGAATTGCGGCCGGCGAGTGGCTGGCCGTGCTGGCGGCGAAGCGGCCGGGTCGAGGGGTATGAAGCGTCAACCTGAGTGAGCATCGAAGCTGAACGCGCCACCTGCGGCACGCGCTCATTTACTCGCCGCATTCGCTCCCAACTGACTCTCGTAGTGCGCGCGCTTTTCTTCATACATCAGCAGATCGGCGCGCTGCACGCCCGATTCGAGCCGGTCGCCGCGCTGGCAGGTGGCCGCGCCCATCGAGAAGCTCAGCGGCGAGCCCGGATAGAACTGGTTGTTCATCTCCACCAACTGGCGGATCGCATCGATCATCGCGGCGCCGCCGCGCTCGTCGGTGTCCGGCATCAGGATCGCGAACTCGTCGCCGCCGATACGCGCCGCGTGGAACGGCGGCTCCATCGCCTTCGCGAGCACTTCGCCGGCGCGCCGCAGCAGCGCGTCGCCGGCCGCGTGGCCGAGCTGGTCGTTCACGCGCTTCAGCCCGTTCAGATCGGCCATGATGATCGTTACCGGCCACGGTCCCTTGCGTTCGAGACGGTTCAGCTCATCGACGTAGAACGAACGGTTGCGCAGCTTGGTCAGCACGTCGTGCTTGCCGAGGAATTCGAGGTACGCCTCGGCCTTCTTGCGCGCGGTGATGTCGGTGAGCGCGACCAGCACGAGATCCCAGTTGTTCTCGTGACCGGGCAGCACCGAGAATTGCAGATGCATGTGCACCTCGTTGCCGTCGAGCGAGTAGTTGAGCACCTCGCGCTGCTGGAACAGCTTGTTGTCCCACAGGTCGATCAGTTGCTCACGGAAATGCGGGCGCATGTCGTCGCGGAATACGTCCGCGAGGCGTGCCAACAGCGTTTTCTTGTCTTTCGCGGCGAACATTCCGAGCGTGTGATGATTCACGTCGAGCACGTGAATTTCCGCCATGCAGCGTTCGACGAACTCCGGATGCACATCGGTAAACACGCGGAAATCGTTGATGCCCGCCGCGCGCGCGCCGTCGAGCAGGCGTTTGACCGCGCTGAAATCCTCGACCCACAGCGACACCGGCGAATGCTCGAACAGGCCGCGCGCATATTGCTCCGCGAGCCCGACACGGTGCCGCGCGCCTTCGAGCTCGGTAATGTCTTCGGTCGACACGAGCACGCGATCCCAGCGCTCCTCGTGACCGGGCAGCACCGCGCCCTTGAGCAGCACGTCGAGCCGCCGGCCGCCGAGCGTGTAGTTGACCGTATGGCTCGTGAAGTGCAACTGGCCGGACCACAACTGGCAGAGCTCCTCGAGATGCGTCTTCAGCATGTCGTCGCGGAACACCGACGCCAGATTGTTCGTGAGCGTGTCGAAATCGGCGGCCTCGAACTGTGTGAGGGTCTGGCGATTGACCTTGATCACGCGGATGCTGTGCGCGCACTCGGCGACCCGGTGCGGCTCTTCGGCGAACCAGGCACGCAGATCGGTCACCCCTTCGGCGCGCCACGTCTCGAACAGCGCGCGTAGGCCGCTGAAGTCCTCGAGCCACAGCGAAACGGGCGCGAGTTCGAACATCCCGGAGTCGTCGTTGATGGGCGCGGCGCCGCTCTTCAGGGTATCCAGCATGAGGTTCTCGGGGTCGGAATTGCGGTATTTTATGCCGGGTTGGCCCCGGCCGAAATGAAAGACTTGCGGCGTGTCGTTTTTGCACAGATGTGTCCCGTGAAATAACGGCTGCGTTCACGTGAACTTGAGCGCGCCCTTTCTGCGCGCGCGGCCGAGCCTTGCTACACTCGATCGCCAAAGGTATCACCCAGATTCCGTCTATTCACGCCATCGGGAAAAACGCCGTCATGAAGCCATCCCTGCTGATCCTGATTCATTTGAACGACGCGAGCCGCGCAAGTGTCGATGCCGAGTTCGACGTCATCTACGCCCCCGAACCGGCGCTGCGCGAAGCCGCGATCGCGACGCACGGCGCGGCGATCCGCGCGGTGCTGACGAACGGCACGACCGGGATGGCCGCCGCCGAAATCGACCGCATGCCGCGGCTCGAACTCGTCAGCGCGCTCGGCGCCGGCTATGAAAACCTCCCCGTCGAGCACGCGCGCTCGCGCGGCATCGTGCTCGTCAACGGCGCGGGCACCAACGATCAGTGCGTCGCCGATCACGCGTTCGCGTTGCTGCTCGCGGTGGTGCGCGACGTGCCGCAACTCGACCGCGCGACGCGCGAAGGCGTCTGGCGCGACCGCCTGCCGTTGCGCCCGCAGGTTTCCAACAAGCGTTTGGGGATCGTCGGGCTCGGCCATATCGGCGCAAAGGTTGCGCGGCGCGCGGGCGGCTTCGACATGGAGGTCGGTTATCACAACCGCAAGCCGCGCGAGGATGCGCCGCTGCTGCGTTATTTCGATAGTGTGGAAGCGCTTGCGCGCTGGAGCGACTTCCTGATCGTCGCGACGCCGGGCGGCGCGGGCACGCGGCATCTGATCGATGAAAAGGTGCTGGCGGCGCTCGGCCCGCACGGTTTCCTGGTCAACGTATCGCGCGGCAGCGTGGTCGATCTCGCCGCGCTGGCCCGCGCGCTCGCCACGGAGGCGATTGCGGGCGCCGCGCTCGACGTCTACGAAGGCGAGCCGGAGCCGCCGCGGGCGCTGCTCGAACTGCGCAACGTGGTGCTGACGCCGCACGTGGCCGGCCGTTCGCCGGAAGCGATCACGGCTTCGGTCGACAACTTCCTGAACAACGCGCGGCGGCATTTCGCGGGCGAGCCGGTACTGACGCCGATCTGAAGCCGTGAACTGAAGCCGTGAAGCACGGCTGCTGATTGCGCCGTTACTTTTCCTCGTCGCGCCCCGCGCGCGTGCCGATGTACTCGTACTCCCCGGTGTTGAGCCGCGAAATCCGCAATTCGACCGCGCTGCGGTGATACGAATACGCGATGCGGCGAATCTCGAGCAGCGGCGCGCCAACCTCGACGCCGAGCTGCGCGCTTTCGAGCGGATTCGCGAGCGCGACGCTCACGCGTTCGTCGGTATCGACGACGTTGATGCCGAAGCCGTCCTGATAGAAGTTGTAGAGCGTGTTCGGCCGGTTGCGCAGCTTGCTTTCCGTGAGGCCCGGAAACAGCGCCTCGGGCACGGTGATATGTTCGATCAGCACCGTCTTGCCGTGCAGCGCGAGTCCGTTGACGAACTGCAGCACGCGCGCGCCGGTTTCGATGCCGAGCACGGCGGCCACCTCGCGCGATGCGCGCGCTTTCCTGAACTCGATCAGCGTGACGACGGGGTAGGCCTTGTCGCCGTCGCGCCGCACGACGCGGAAGAAGCGGAAGAAGTGCCGGTCGCGCTGATGCATCGACACGAACGTGCCGAGGCCCTGATGACGGATCAGGATGTTCTCGGCGCATAGTTCGTCGATGGCTTTGCGCAGCGTGCCGATCGACACGCCGAAGCGTTCGGCGAGGCGCTTTTCCGAAGGAATGCATTCGCCGCCTTTCCATTCGCCGGCCGCGAGCGCGGCAAGAATCGCGCTCTTGACTTCCTTGTACCGCGTGCCGCCCAGCGCGGGCGCATTGATCGCGAGCGTGCTCATGAAAACCTCTGGGATACGCGAGTCGTGCCGCTCGCCATGGTTGAACCCGCCCTGATTCTAAACGACAAGATCATCTGGCACATCTGGATGAATCCCGATCTGTCGGCTCGTCGCGACAGTGTTCGAGTCTTCTAACACATATAGATGACCTAGTTGACATCGGGCAGACCGGCGTCTAATATCAGTTCACCGCGGCGCACTTCGCGGCGCTGCCCCGGCGGGCCCCACACCGCATTCAAATCATGAACGGAGACGCTAATGAGCAATCCCACGGCAGACATCAACGACACCTCAGCAGGCGCGTCGGCTGAGCGCAGGACGATCCACATCGTTCTGCATGAAGCAAAGGACACGGTCGGCGTGGCGGTCGTCGAGGGCATCAAGGCGGGCACGCTGCTCAACGCATGGATCATGGACGACGACGAGATCGTCACCGTGCCGGCGAAGCAGGACATCCCGATCGGCCACAAGGTCGCGCTGAAAGACATGGCCGTCGGCGACACGGTGTTCAAGTACGGTGTCGACATCGGCAAGGTGGTCGCGCCGATCAAGGCCGGCGAGCACGCGCACGTGCACAACATCAAGACGAAGCGCTGGTAAGCAACGGCGCGTGCTTTTGCGCGCATTCCCCGCGCATTCCCGCTGCCCGGCATCGAGCCGCCTCACACTTGCATCAACCCGAACGAGAGAGACACCATGAGCGTGATTGACCTGGATACGACTTTCCGCGGCTATCGTCGCGACAACGGCCGCGTGGGCGTACGCAACCACGTGATCATCCTGCCGGTCGACGACCTTTCCAACGCCGCCGCGCAGGCGGTCGAACACAACATCAAGGGCACGATGGCGCTGCCACATCCTTATGGCCGGCTGCAATTCGGCGCCGACCTCGAGCTGCATTTCCGCACGCTGATCGGCGCGGGCAGCAACCCGAACGTCGCGGCGGTGGTCGTGATCGGCATCGAGGAGGGGTGGACCAAGCGCGTGGTCGACGGCATTGCGAAAACCGGTAAGCCGGTGATGGGCTTCGGCATCGAGCTGCACGGCGATCACGATACGATCCTGCGCGCGTCGAAGGCGGCGAAGGACATGGTGCAGTACGCGACGTCGCTCGATCGCGAGGAATGTCCGATTTCGGACCTGTGGGTGTCCACCAAATGCGGCGAGTCGGACACCACGTCGGGCTGCGGCGCGAATCCGACCGTCGGCAATGCGTTCGACAAGCTATACGGGCTCGGCACCACGCTCGTGTTCGGCGAGACCTCGGAGCTGACCGGCGGCGAGCAGATCGTCGCCGCGCGCTGCGCGAACGACGGCGTGCGCGAGCGCTTCCAGTTCATGTTCGACCGCTATCAGGACATGATCAACCGCTGGAAAACGGACGACCTGTCCGAGTCGCAGCCGACCAAGGGCAACATCGCGGGCGGTCTGACGACGATCGAGGAAAAGGCGCTCGGCAACATCCAGAAGATCGGCAAGAAGTGCATGGTCGACGGCGTGCTCGATAAAGCCGAGGAACCGACGCATGCGGGGCTGTGGTTCATGGATTCGTCCTCGGCGGCGGCCGAGATGGTGACGTTGTGCGCGGCATCGGGCTTCGTCGTGCATTTCTTCCCGACGGGCCAGGGCAACGTGATCGGCAATCCGATCGTGCCGGTCATCAAGATCTGCGCGAATCCGCGCACGGTGCGCACGATGGGCGAGCATATCGACGTGGACGTGACCGGCATCCTGCAACGCGAGCAGAATCTCGACCAGAGCGGCGACAAGCTGCTCAGTTGCATGATGGCGACGATCAATGGCCGCTTCACCGCAGCCGAAGCGCTCGGTCATCGCGAGTTCGTGCTCACGCGTCTGTTCGAAAGCGCCTGACGCGGGCGGCTTTACCGCTCCGGCCCGCCGCGCGTCATGTGGCGCGCGGAGCGGCCCCACATTCCCGGCGCGCGCCGGCACGGAGAAATGGCCGAGACGCCTGCCGTGACCCGCAGATCATGGGCAGGGCGCCGGCTCGACATCTGGCAGCAGCGAGTGGAGGAGACACCATCTTGCGCGTGCTCAAACATCTCTATGTGCAGGTCCTGATCGGCCTTGCGGCCGGCATTCTCGTCGGTCATTTCGCACCCGCATTCGGCGTGCAGATGAAACCTCTCGGCGATACCTTCATTCGCCTCATCAAGATGCTGATCACGCTCGTGATCTTCTGCACGGTTTCCGTGGGCATCGCGCGAATGGAAAGCCTCAAGCAGGTCGGCCGCGTCGGCTTCAAGACGCTGCTGTACTTCGAGGTGGTGACGACGATTGCGCTGGTGCTCGGTCTCGTCGTCGCGAACGTGCTGCGTCCGGGGGCCGGGTTGAACATCGATCCCGCGTCGCTCGACGCGCACGCGGTCACGCATTACGTCGAGACCGCGCACACGGCGTCGTCGAGTTTCATCGACATGATCGTGCCGAACTCGGTGGTCGGCGCGTTCGCGCGCGGCGATCTGCTGCAGGTGCTGCTGTTCTCGGTGCTGTTCGGCATCGCGCTGTCGATCATGTCGCAGCGCAGCCGGCTGCTGATGCGCGGCATCGAGCAGTTCGGCGACACGCTGATGCGCATCGTCGAAATGATCATGCGGCTTGCGCCGCTCGGCGCGTTCGGCGCGATCGCATTCACGGTCGGCAAATACGGCATCGGCACGTTGCAGCAGCTCGGCCTGCTGATCCTGTGCTTCTACCTCACGAGCATCCTGTTCGTCGGCATCGTGCTCGGCGCGGCGGCGCGCTGGGCGGGCGTGGGACTGTGGCCGCTGCTCAGGTACTTCCGCGAGGAACTGCTGATCGTGCTCGGCACGTCCACCACGGAATCCGTGCTGCCGCGGCTGATGGAAAAGCTCGAACGCATGGGTTGTCCGCGCGCGATCGTCGGGCTCGTGCTGCCCACCGGCTATTCGTTCAACCTCGACGGCGCGGCGATCTATCTGACGATGACGTCCCTCTTCATCGCGCAAGCCACCAATACGCATCTGACGCTGATGCAGCAACTGGGGCTGCTGGCGATCCTGATGCTGACGTCGAAGGGCGGAGCGGGCGTGGCGGGTGCCGCGCTGGTTGCGCTGACCGCGACACTGTCGACGCACAACATCATTCCGGTGGCGGGCATCACGCTGATTCTCGGCGTCGACCGCGTGCTCAACGAAGTCCGCGCGCTGACCAATATGATCGGCAATGTCGTCGCGACGCTGGTGGTCGCGCGCTGGGAAGGTGCATTCGATGCGCGCGCGGCGCGTGAATTTCTCGCCGCGCCGCGCGAGGTGCAGGCCGAGGCGTTGGCCCAGCCGGCGCGCAAGCCGAAGCCGGCGCAGGCGGGTCAGCGTGGTCTCGAGGAGCGCGGCTTGCCGGGCGGGGCGGCACTGTTCGAGGAAGGGGCCAAGTGAGGATCGGTGCCGGCGGTCGAACTTGAAGCTTCGCGCCGACAATGACAAAGTGATGCGCTGATGACAACGAAACCAGAGGAAGGTTAGATGGCCCGACTGCTTCCCGATGCGCTCACCACGCTTGCCGTCGACGCGCTGCGCCGCGCGGGCGCGTTGCCGGCGATCGCTGAATCAACGGCGCGCGCGCTCGTCTATGCCGACGTGCGCGGCCTGTCGTCGCACGGCGTATCGCGGCTGCCGATGTACTGCGCGCAACTGCGCAACGGCCGCGTCGATCCGGCCGCGCAGCCGGCCATCGTCGCGGATCGCGGCGCGGCGGTGTTGATCGACGGCGCGGACGGTCTCGCGTATCCGGCCTGCGATCTCGCGATCGCGACACTCGCCGCTCGCGCGCGGCAATTCGGCAGCGCGGTGGCGGGCGTGCGGCGCAGCCACCATTTCGGCGTCGGCGCCGCGCATCTGGCCGCGCTCGGCCAGGCAGGCATGGTCGCGCTCGCGTTCAGCAATTCGCCGGCCGCGATGCCCGCGTGGGGCGGCCGCCGCGCGCTGTTCGGCACCAATCCGGTCGCCGCGGTGTTCCCGCGGCGCAACGGCGATCCGCTCGTGATCGACCTTGCGCTGTCGCAGATCGCGCGCGGCAGGATCGCGCTCGCCGCGCGCGACGGCAAGCCGATCCCCGAAGGCTGGGCGACCACCCGCGACGGCCAGCCGACCACCGACGCGCGCGCCGCGCTCGACGGCATGATGCTGCCGTTCGGCGGAGCAAAAGGGGCGATGCTGGCGCTGATCGTCGAATTGCTGGCCGCCGCGCTGACCGGCGCGAACTTCGGCTATGAAGCGGGCTCGTTCCTCACCGAGGAAGGCGAGCGCTCGCGCATCGGCCATCTGTTCTGGGCGATCGATCCAGGCGCGCTCGCCGGCGACGACACTTATCTGTCGCGCGTGGAAGCGTTGATCGACATGATGCTGATGGACGACGACGTGCGCCTGCCCGGATCTCGCAGGGAGCGTCTCGCGGAGACCGCGCAAAAAGAGGGGGTCGAGATTCCGGATGCGCTGCTCGCGCAACTGGCGGGACGCGCTTGAACCCGTGCAACCGGCCACGCCGATAGCAGCCCGCATCGCTGAAAGCCAAACGGAAACTATCGGCATGCCGGATAGTTTCTCTCGAAAATGGCGATTTCCCTTGTGACGCCGACACGAATAGGATGGTCGATAGATACCGTGTCGTCATCGCTTCGGCACACGGGAACAGCGACGGAGATTGCGCATGGAGCACCACGCCCGCACGCAGAACGAACGGCTCGACGTCAAGACCACCACCTGCTACATGTGCGCATGCCGCTGCGGCATCCGCGTGCATCTGCGCGACGGCGAGGTGCGCTATATCGACGGCAATCCGGAGCATCCGCTCAACCAGGGCGTGATCTGCGCGAAGGGTGCGTCGGGCATCATGAAGCAGTACTCGCCCGCGCGTCTCACGCAGCCGCTGATGCGCAAGGCCGGCGCGGAGCGCGGCAGCGCGCAGTTCGAACCGGTGTCGTGGGACGTCGCGTTCGACGTGCTCGAAAAACGTCTCTCCGCGATCCGCGCGACCGATCCGAAGAAGTTCGCGCTCTTCACCGGCCGCGATCAGATGCAGGCGCTGACCGGACTTTTCGCGAAGCAGTTCGGCACCCCCAACTACGCGGCGCACGGCGGCTTCTGCTCGGCGAACATGGCGGCCGGCATGATCTATACGATCGGCGGTTCGTTCTGGGAATTCGGCGGACCGGATCTCGACAGCGCCAAACTCTTCTTCATGATCGGCACGGCGGAGGATCATCATTCGAATCCGCTGAAGATCGCGATCTCGAAGTTCAAGCGCGCGGGCGGGCGCTTCATCGCGATCAATCCGATCCGCACCGGCTATGCGGCGATTGCCGACGAATGGGTACCGATCAAGCCCGGTACCGATGGCGCGCTCTTCATGGCGTTTCTGCACGAACTGATTGCCGCCGATGCGTGGGATCACGAGTTCGTGCAGCGCTATACGAATGCGGCGGAGCTGATCGATCTCGACGAAGGCAGCGAAAACTTCGGCCTGTTCGTGCGCGATCCCGATCGCCCGGTGGGCAATCCGCTGTTTCCTCAGAATCATCTATGGTGGGACCCGCGCACCGCGCGCGCGGTGCCGCATCATGCGCCGGGCGTGACACCCGCGCTCGACGGCCGCTATACGCTCGATGACGGCAAGCCGGTCGCGCCGTCGTTCGCGTTGCTGCGCGAGCGCGTGGCCGCCTGCACGCCCGAATGGGCCGCGCAGATCACCGGCATCGCGGCCGATACGATTCGCCGTCTCGCCGGCGAGATGATCGAGACGAACCGCCGGCACCGCATTACATTGCCGATCCGCTGGACCGACGCGTGGGGCGAAACGCATGACACCGTCACCGGCAACCCGGTCGCCTTTCATGCGATGCGCGGCCTCGCCGCGCATTCGAACGGCTTTCAGTCGATTCGCGCGCTGGCCGTGCTGATGTCGCTGCTCGGCACGATCGACCGCCCCGGCGGTTTCCGTCACAAGTCGCCGTTTCCGCGCGCGGTGCCGCCATCGGCGAAACCGCCGAACAGTCCCGATGCGGTGAAGCCGAATACGCCGCTCGCCACGGGGCCGCTCGGCTGGCCCGCCGCGCCCGAGGATCTGTTCATCGACGAACAGGGCGGCCCGGTGCGCATCGACAAGGCGTTCTCGTGGGAATATCCGCTCGCGGTGCACGGCGTCATGCATAGCGTGATTACCAACGCGTGGCGCGGTGATCCATATCCGATCGACACGCTGATGATTTTCATGGCCAACATGGCGTGGAATTCATCGATGAATACGATGAAAGTGCGCGAGATGCTCGCCGACAAGCATGCGAACGGCGAGTACAAGATTCCGTTTCTCGTCGTGTGCGATGCGTTCCAGTCGGAGATGACCGCGTTCGCCGATCTGATCCTGCCCGACACGACTTACCTCGAACGCCACGACGCGATGTCGATGCTCGACCGGCCGATCTCCGAGTTTGACGGCCCGGTCGATTCGGTCCGGGTGCCGGTCGTGCCGCCTACCGGCGAATGCAAGCCGTTTCAGGAAGTGCTGATCGAACTCGCGTCGCGCCTGAAGTTTCCGGCGTTCACGACGGCGGACGGCGCGCGGCGTTTTCGCGACTATCCCGACTTCATCGTCAATCACACTACGACACCCGATTCCGGCGTCGGCTTTCTGATCGGCTGGCGCGGCAAGGATGGCGACAAGGCGCTGGTGGGCGAGCCGAACCCGAATCAATGGGAACAGTACGCGCGCAACAATTGCGTATTCCATTACCGCCTGCCCGACACGATGCAGTACATGCGCAACTGCAATGGGCCGTATCTCGACTGGTCCGTCAAGAACGGCTTTCGCAAGTTCAGCGAGCCGATTCTGATCCAGCTTTACTCGGACGTGATGCAGAAATTCCGGCTCGCCGCGCAGGGGCGCAGCAGCGGCAGACAACCGCCCGAGCATCTGCGCGCGCGCCTCGAGCGCTATTTCGATCCGCTGCCGTTCTGGTACGCGCCGCTCGAAAGCGCGGCGACGGACCTCGCGCATTTCCCGCTGGCCGCGGTGACACAGCGGCCGATGGCGATGTATCACTCGTGGGATTCGCAGAATGCGTGGCTGCGCCAGATTCACGGCGAGAACTATCTGTATGTGAATCCGCAAACGGCGGCGGCGAGCGGGATTAGCGACGGCGGCTGGATTTACGTCGAATCGCAATGGGGCCGGGTGCGCTGCATGGCGCGTTTCAGCGAAACCGTCGAACCCGGAACGGTCTGGACATGGAATGCGATCGGCAAGGCGGCGGGCGCGTGGAATCTCGGCCCGAACGCGAACGAATCGCAGCGGGGCTTCCTGCTCAATCATCTGATCACCGACGAACTGCCGGGCCGCAATGAAACGGACGCGCGGCTGTCGAACTCCGACCCGGTGACCGGGCAGGCCGCATGGTACGACGTGCGCGTGCGCATCTATCCGGCCGAAGCCGATGCGCGGCACACGCTGCCGCAATTCGCCGCGATGCCCGCGTTGCCGGGCGAGATAGCGCGGGAGGGCGTGGTGTCGCGCATCGTGCAGACCTATTTCGCGGGACGCGGCGAATTCGCGGCCCGTCTGCGCGGCGCGGCCCGGCGCAAGTAACGGTGACGGCAACGATGGCTGAAACGGCAAGGAGCTTCCGATGACCCAGATGGCACTGGTGATCGATCTGAATGTATGCGTGGGATGCCACGCGTGCGTGACGAGTTGCAAGGAGTGGAACACGTCGGGCGAATCGGGCAGTCTCGCCGACTTCAATCCGTACGATGCGGATCCGTCCGGCACGTTCTTCAACCGCGTGCAGAGTTTCGAGGCCGGCAGTTTCCCCGACACGGAAATGATCCATTTTCCGAAGTCGTGTCTGCACTGCGAGGACCCGCCGTGCGTGCCGGTCTGTCCGACCGGCGCGAGCTACAAGCGCAAGGAGGACGGGCTGGTGCTGGTCGATTTCGATCGCTGTATCGGCTGCAAGTATTGCGCGTGGGCATGTCCGTACGGCGCGCGCGAGATCGACGAAGAGCGCAAGGAGATGACCAAGTGCACGTTGTGCGTCGATCGCATCCATGACGAGAATCTGTCGGAGCGCGATCGCCAGCCGGCGTGTGTGCTCGCGTGCCCGACTTCGGCGCGGCTCTTCGGCGATATCCACGATCCCGACTCGGTGGTGTCGCGCGCGATCAGGGAGCGTGGCGGTTATCAGTTGATGCCCGAGTGGAACACACGCCCGGCGAATCATTATTTGCCGCGTGTGCCGACGACGTCCACGGGTTGCGGCAGCGAAGCGTGTTCCTGCAAATCGACCGGTTCAACGATGGATGATTCCGCGGATGACGCGGCGCAATCGTCGGCCTCTCCGGATTCGCAACTCGAAGCGCAACTCGAACGCGGCGAAGTGCGCCTCGCGTCGATCGCGACGCGCATCTGAACGGCTGAACGACCGAATGATTGAGCGATTGAGCGACTAAACGAAGACGGGGCCCCACGATGAATCCGGCATTTTCCGTAGTGTTCTTGACGACGTTGAGCGGCGCCGCGCAGGGCTTGCTGATTGCGCTCGTCGGTGTGGAGAGCGCGGCGCGGCGCGGCTTCGTCGCGCCGCCCACCGCCGCGTTTTATGTCGCGGGGGCCGCGCTCTCGGTACTGCTGGGTGGCCTTGGCCTGATCGCGTCGTTCTTCCATCTCGGTCATCCGGAACGCGCATGGCGCGCGATCGCGATGTGGCGAACCTCGTGGCTGTCGCGCGAATGTCTGTGTCTGCCCGCGTTTCTCGCCTGTGCGTTCCTGTATGGCGTCGCGCACTGGTTCGGCTCGCCGTGGTCGCTCGCGCTCGGTTGGCTCGGTGTGCTGGCGAGCGCCGCGCTGTTCGTCTGCACCGCGATGATTTATGCATGCCTGCGCTTTCTGCAGGAATGGGCAACGCCGCTGACGCTCGTGAACTTCGTGCTGCTCGGCTGCGCGTCGGGCTTCACGCTGGCGACGGCATTGAGTGCGTGGGGAGCGCCCGCGCTGATGGTCGGACTTGCGATCTGCGCGTGTGTGCTGACGCTCGCCGGGTGTGCGAGCCGTTGCGCGTCGCTCGCGCGCAACGCGCGCTTGCGGCCGAAGTCGACCGTGCAGAGCGCGACCGGTATCCGCAATCCGAAGCTCGTGCAGGTGACGCGCGGCTTTACCGCGGGCGCGTTCAATCTGCGCGAGTTTTTTCACGGCAAATCGGCGCGGACGCTGCGGGGCGTCAAGTGGGGGTTTCTTGCGAGTGCGTTCGTCGCGCCGGTCGTGCTGATCGTGCTCGGCGCCGGATTGCAGCCGATCGGCGCGTCGTTCGCGTTGCTGGCCGCGGCGTGTCTCGTGCAGTATGCGGGGCTCGTCGCGGAGCGCTGGTTTTTCTTCGCGGAGGCGAAGCATCCGCAGAATCTTTACTACGCGAGAGTGGGGTGAGCGGCGGCGGCTAGCCTTCGGTTTCATCGGCGGAGCGCGCCGATCGCCGCGCCGTCCGACGCCGCCCCTGCTCGCGCGCGAAGACAGCCGGGGTACAACCGACGTGACGATGAAATCGCCGGGTGAAATGGCTTTGATCGGCAAACCCCGTCTCCAGCGCGATTTCCGCAAGCGGTAGACTGGTTTCGGCAATCAACGCTTGTGCCCGGCGGATCCGGCACTGCTCGACGAAGCAGATCGCCGTGACGCCCACGGTCCGTTTGAAGAGACGGCTCAGATGAAACCGGCTGACGTTCGCAAGGTTCGCGAGGTCGTCGAGGCAGATCGGCCGGTCGAGATTGTCCTCGATGAATTCGGTCAGCCGGGCGATTTCGAGCTTGCTGAGCGAGCGGTCCAGCGTGCGTTCGGGCGTGCCGAAAGCGGAATAGCTGCGCAGCAGATGCGCGGCCAGTGCATTCGAAATCGAATCGGCGATCAGCACCTGAGCGGGGTGCGTCTCGCGGTTCATTTCCATGAGAAGGCTCTGCGCGAGTTGCTCGATTACCGGGTCGCGTACCAGAAAGACATTGCGGATTTCGACGTGAACGCGATGGTGGCCGAGCTGCCCGGCCGCGCGGTCGACGAGTACGGGCGGAATGCGCAACCTCACAGTCCGTCCTGAATTGCCTTCCCACGTCGAGTCGTAGCCGGCCGGCATGATGTACGAGGTTCCGGCGGCAACCACGCCCCGATGAACGGCCCCGGCGCGGCGCTGGACCAGCGTCGCGCTACCGGACGGGCAGTAGCAGACGAGGTGGTGATCGAGCCCGGCATAGCTTTCGGCGCAATCGAAATAGGGGCGATGAACATCGACTGTCACACCGTTCCAGCCGCGCCCGCGCGTGGTTGCGACAGGTTGCTGCGGACGCGCGTGCAGGATTTCGTCGATCGAGATCAGGGGCGGCCGGCCCGGCAGGCGGCGCGCGGTTTCAGCCATTTCGCCGGCTCCAGTCGCGAGGCCGCCGATGAAATCGCCACGCGGTGCTGTGTGATGGAAAGACGATAATCATCCGCGCCTCCGCCCGATGCGATCCGGAAGTAGGGAACGGCGGTGTCCGCCGGGATACTGATGGCGTAGTTTGGCACAACCGCCGCGGCATTTCCGGTCAGCGCGGCATCGCTGCGAACAGGCGGGCGGCGCACGGTTGACGAACACCACGCGCGCCAGCGGGGTGCCAGGGGAGACGAACGTGGGCAGGCTCAGGAGCCGCGGTGCCTGTCCGATCGCGGCGGCCGTTGCACGACGTTCGTCCACAACTGGCGCAGGCTGTCCACGCCGCCGGCCGTCGAACTCCAGAGCGTCGTATCGCCGACGAGAAGGCCGCCGTTGAACGCTTCCGGGCGTGACTGCAGCAGGGCGTCGAATGTGGTGCGTTCGCGCGAGAACGGATGCGGCGGCGCGCCGTCATCGATGCGCTGCCGCGCCAGCACGTCGAGTTTTCCGATCGCTTCGCCGAGTCGCTCGAGTTGCGGCAGATGCGGATGAAGGTTGAAAGTCGTTACGTTTGCCAGAAGGCTGAATCGGTCGAGTGCCGTCTCCACTTCGATTGCGGCAGGCGATCCGTCCGCATTGACGGCGGGCCGCAGTCCGAAGCGGTTTTCCACCGGCACGCCGAGACCCGCAAGAAGAGAACGCGCGAAGCCGCCGAAGCGTTGCCGCGGCGGAATCGTCCTGTCGCCGTGATGTCGATATTCTTCGATCTGATGTTGCAGACGCTCGCTTTCCGGAAGCTCGTCCGGATCCCCAATGTCGTGGTGCGGGCAGACGAACGCCAGATGGTCGGGGTCGCCGAGGAATGTCTGGAGCGCTTCGACTTCGCGGCGCTCAGCCTTTTGCGCTGTCGAAAACGAATCGAAGCTGATGACGATGAGCGTATCCATGCCGTCGAGAACGTCGGCGCTGAGCGGCGTGAGCGTTCCGTCGTCCGCGACCCGCTCCGTCTGCCGGACTTCGTGGCCGGTCAACCCGGACGCCAGCTCGACGAACGTGGTGAAGTTGCGCTTCATGATGTGATCGAGGAAGCCGGCAATGCCCTGGTCGAAGCGCTGCGGGTCCGCGAACTCATGAAATTGAGGGAAGCCCGTCCGGCGGCTTTCGAAGAGCGCCGGGAAGCGATCTTCGATGACATGGAGCGGCGCGCCGCTCTCGGCCGGCCGGCTCCATGCGTAATAAACAAGGACTTTTCGCTGATTCATCGCGTTTGGACCTCCGGGCGGTGCGGTACGCCGGCGAGTGGCGGACGTGTCGTCGCGATGATGCTCCATCGCGCGGCCAGAATACGGAATCGGCAGCGGCGAAGGATTGCACGGTCTTGCGCGATCTGGAAGGAAATTGCGGCCTGCAACCGGTGATGCGAAGGGTCGCGGGCACCCCCGCGCGTCGTAGCGCAACACCAGGTATTTGCGGCAGGCACTACCCGCATGCCCCGACTTCCCCACACGCGGTACAGAAATCGCATCCATCCTTGCGAATCACCGCATTCGCGCCGCACGAACCGCACTTGCGTCCGAGCATCGTATGCAGCCCTTGCGTGCTGTCCGGCTGCGTCAACGTGTCCGTATTGTCGTCGGGATTCGCCCGGATGCCGAAGTCGGCCGATAACGCCGTCTCCGTTTTCATTTGCCCGCGCGGCCGGCGCGTCAGCATCCGCGACGTCACCTGATTGCCTTCGGCATCGAGAAAGCCGCGTCGATACAGGATCTGCTGGATCGCGAACGCGAGCGCGGCGACTTCCGAATCGTGCCAGCGCGGCGCGCGATGTCCGTCGAGACGCTGTACTTCGCCAAGCCGCACCTGGCCACGATCCCACGACACCTTGCGCATGTCCTGCAGATTGCGCGCGACGAAGCCGCCGCGCGCGGCGAGCGACAGCGAACGCATCGTCGCGGTGATCCACTGTTGCGACTCGTCGCGCTGGCCGGTGGGGATAAAGAACTCGATCGGCCGCTCGATCGTCACGTCCTCGCCGCCGAGGCGTCCGGTCACCTCGATGAACGACACCGCGACGTACAGCGATTTCTTGCCGGCTTGGGTCAGATACTCGACCTTCTCGATGATCGCCGGCAATTCGCCTTTGGGCCGATGATCGATCGCGATACGCAGCGGATCGAGATCGCTGTCGGCGAGCGTGTCGTCGGTCTGTGCCGGCGTGACGCTCAGCACCGCGCCGAGCGTGTCGTTCGGGCGATAGGTGGCGAGGCCTTTCAGACCGCTTTTCCACGCGTCGAAATAGAGGCTTTCGAATGCCGCGAACGGATAGTCGGCGGGCACGTTGACGGTCTTCGAGATCGACGTGTCGACGTACGGCTGCACGGCCGCCATCATGTCGAGATGATCGCGCGCCGACATCTGCAATGCGCTGACGAAATAGTCCGGCAGCCGGTTCACGTCGCCGCCGAGTTCGCGATAGAGCCGGTATGCGTAGTCCTCGACGTCGAACGATTCGCGCCCGCCGTCGGCCATCACCTTCATGCGCCGGTAGGTCCACGAGAAGGCGGGCTCGATGCCGTTCGACGCGTTGTCCGCGAACGCGAGGCTCACGGTGCCGGTCGGCGCGATCGACAGCAGATGGCTGTTGCGGATGCCGTCGCGGCGGATCGCCTGCTGGATCTCGTCGGGCAGCCGCGACGCGAAGGTGCCCGCTTCCAGATAATGCGCGGCGTCGAACAGCGGAAACGCGCCGCGTTCCTTCGCGAGTTCGACGGACGCGCGATACGCGTCGTCGCGCATCAGCCGCGCGATGCGCACCGCGAAGTCGCGGCCTTCCTGCGAGTCGTAGCGCAGCCCGAGCATCACGAGCGTGTCGCCGAGGCCGGTGAAGCCGACGCCGATGCGCCGCTTCGCGCGCGACTCGTCGTATTGCTGCGGCAGCGGCCACAGCGTGACGTCGAGCACGTTGTCGAGAAAGCGCACCTGCGTGCGCGTGCGCCGCGCCAGTGCGTCCCAGTCGAACGACGGCTTGCGGCCCTGCAACTGCGCGAACGGATCGACGACGAAGCGCGTCAGATTCAGCGGGCCGAGATTGCAGCAGCCATACGCGGGCAGCGGCTGCTCGCCGCACGGGTTGGTCGCGCGGATCGTTTCGACGGCGCGCAGATTGTTGTCCTCGTTCATCCGCGAAATGAACACGATGCCGGGCTCGGCGATGTCGTACGTCGAGCGCATGATGCGCTCCCAGATCGCGCGCGCCGGATGCTCGCCGTAGACCCACAGCCCGTCCTCGCGCTGCCGGACGTCGCCGGCCGCGCGCAGCGCGGGCGACGGATCGGCGCGATGCACCAGTTGCCACGGCTCGTCTTCCTCGACCGCGCGCATGAATTCGTCGGTGACGCCGACCGACACGTTGAAATTGTTCCAGCGGCCTTTCGAATGCTTGGCCTCGATGAATTCGAGCAGGTCCGGGTGGTTGCAGTCGAGCACGGCCATCTGCGCGCCGCGCCGCGAGCCCGCGCTCTCGACGGTGCGGCACGACGCGTCGAACACGTCCATATAGCTGCACGGGCCCGAGGCCGACGAACTCGTCGTGTGAACCCGCGCGCCCTTGGGCCGGATCGCGGAGAAGTTGTAGCCGACGCCGCCGCCGCGGCGCATCGTTTCGGCCGCCTGCAGCAGCGCGACGTAGATGCCCGGCAGACCCTGCTCGTCGACGCCCTGGATCGAGTCGCCGACCGGCTGCACGAAACAGTTGATCAGCGTCGCGGCGATGCCGCTGCCCGCCGCGCTCATGATGCGGCCCGCGCCGAGCGCGCCGTGCCGCAGATTGTCGACGAACAGCGCCTCGACCGACGCGCGCAGTTCCGGCGGCTCGGCTTCGGCGACGCCGCGCGCGACGCGCCGGAATACGTCGTCGGCCGATTGCTCGTCGCCTTTCGCGTATTTCTCGAGCAGCACGTCGAGCGAGAACTGCTGCGGCGCGATCAGCGGAGCGGGCGGTGCGGAAATGGAGGAGGCGGGGGATGCGGAAGCCGCGCGGGTTTGCGGCGTGTCTTCTGCCATGATGTGCCCTCGAACGGCGCCACGGCGGGCGTGGCGCAGTGGGTGGAAGGCGCGGCGCTCTGATGCCGGGAGCATGCCGGCTGGCGGCCGGCGCTTGAGCGGGCGCAACGGGTTCACCTTAGCGCACGAGGCGAAGGGCGGCAACCGGGGAGCGTGAGGCCGGCGCCGCGCCGTAGCGCAGCGTGCAATGCCGCGGGGGGCCGGGCATGCGGACGCTACGGGCGCGCGGGCAGTAGGGGAGTCAAGGCGGGGTCAAAGCTGGATCACGGGAGGGGGCGTGGCCCGCGCGTCACGCGGCTTCGAGAAGCGGTTCGAGGATTTCAGCGCAGATCATCGCGGAGGCGTTCGATGGCGCCGGACGTTCCGCCGGCTTGAACACGGCGTCGCCGCGGCGGATCTTGCGGCGCGATACCGCGCAGGTTCCGGACGTATGCGCCGAGCGGCGTCGCCAGCGCTGCTCGCCGTAGTGACAGCGGCCGGGCTCGACCCAGCGGATCACCAGCGTCGTGTCGGAGCGCTCGAGAATTTCGATGCGTACGCCATTGGTACCGTCGAGGGGGATGGACTCCAGGGTCATCATCATCGGCTCCGTATTGTGGACAGCCGAATTTAGTACCGCGCGCGACGGAGAGCCATTGTGCCACCGTTGAAACACTGTTCTGCAATCAGCAATAATCGCGTGTGACAGGCGCGATTGGCTGGAATGACGGCTGATGCAGGCTTTTTATGTGATTTTTTAATAATGCCTATTTTTGCAACGCTGTGTTGCCGCCAGCGCGACGAGAAGTGCTGTCCGTAAAGGGCGCCGGCGCTTCCTTTAAGATGTGCGGATAGTGACGAGCCGAGCCGCAAGTGTAGCGGGTTTGATATTTTCAGGTCGGCTCGCGCGCACATCCTCGAAGAAACAAGGGTTTATATGATTTCGCGCCCTCCCGTCGTTCCTCCCGCTTCTCCCGCATCGCCGTCCGCCGCCGCGGAGCGCCTGAAAAAACAGAAAGCCGCGTCGATTGCGCTTTATATCGGACTCGTGCTGCTCGCGCTGTGGGTGGTGCGCGATTTCATCGTGGTGATCGCATGGGCGGGCGTCGTCGCGATCGCGTTGTGGCCGTTGTTGCACAAGGTCGCGAGCAGCCGCTGGTTCGCCGGCCGCACGACCCTGCTCGCCGCGGTGTTCACGCTCCTGATCGCGCTGCTGGTGGTGCTGCCGGTCGGGCTCGGCATCGGGCAGGCGCTGCACGAGGCACACGAGCTCAACGACTGGTTCAGGAACGTGCAGGAGAACGGCATTGCGATGCCGGGCTTTATCGAGCGTTTGCCATTCGGCGTGCAGCAGATCACCGCGTGGTGGCAGGCCAATCTCGCGCAGCCGCTGCGCGACTCGGCCGCGATGAAGGGGCTGCACAGCGACACCGTGATGACGCTGGGCCGCCATTTCGGCGCGCGCGCCGCGCGCGCGGCGATGGTGTTCGCGTTCATGCTGGTCACGCTGTTCGTGATTTTTCAGGCGGGGCCGCGTCTGTCCGGCTCGTTGCTGAAGGCCGCGCGCAGCGGTTTCGGCGACGGCGGCGCGGAACTGGTCCAGCGCATGGCGATCGCGGTGCGCGGCACGGTCTCGGGACTGGTCGTGGTCGGTGTCGGCGAGGGCGTGCTGCTCGGCGTCGCCTATTTCGTGACCGGCGTGCCGCATGCGGCGCTGCTCGGTTTCGTCACGGCGATTGCCGCGATGCTGCCGTTCTGCGCGCCGATCACGTTCGGGCTCGCGGCGCTGTGGCTGCTCGCGCAGGGTTCGCTCGCCGCGGCAATCGGACTCGCGGTGTTCGGCGCGGTCGTCGTGTTCGTCGCCGAGCACTTCGTGCGGCCGGTGCTGATCGGCAACTCGACGCGCCTGCCGTTCCTGCTCGTGCTGTTCGGCATACTCGGCGGCGCGGAGACGTTCGGCTTGCTCGGCATTTTCATCGGTCCGGCGCTGATGACGGTGTTGATGGTGCTGTGGACCGATCTCGTGCAGTAGTCGGGACCGGAGCGCCGGCCGTTCAGCGCCGTTGTGGCCGATCAGGGCCGGTGATTCGACGGATGCTCCTGCGCCGGCGGCTTCACGCAGTCGAGCGTGTATTCGAGCGCGGCCGGCAGTAGCGCGCTCCACACTTCCCACGTATGCCCGCCATCGATAATGCGCAGCGCCGCCGGATTGCCGGCGCGCCGCAGATGCGTGTATAGCAGCGATGCGTCGGCCTGGATATCGAGGTCGTCGTCGCCGGCCGCAATGAACATCGGCACGCGATACGGCCGGCTCATATAGTGATCCCACTGCGCCGGATAGTTGAGTTCGCGCCAGACGCGCGGATCGAACTGCCGTTCGCCGAATACGCCGACGCGCCGTGCCGCCGACGCGCGCGGCGGCTCGTTCACATAGATCGCCGGGCTCAGCAGCAGCGTGCCGCAGAACAGCGCCGGCTGGGTCAGCGTATAGCGCAGCGCGCCGAAGCCGCCCATCGATACGCCGCCGATCATCCGGCCGCCGCGTTGCGTCGACACCGCGTAGCGCGCCTCGATCTCGGGCAGCAGATCGTCGAAGAACGCGGTTTCCATCTTTTCCTTGCGATCGACGTACCAGTCCGTGCCCCCTTGCGGCATCACGATCACGACGGGCGGGATCTCCCTGCGTTCGATCAGCGCGTCCACGGTGCTTTGCAGATGGCCTCGCGTGATCCAGTCGCCGGCGTCGCCGTTATTGCCGTGCAGCAGGTACAGCACCGGCAGGCGCGGGCCATCCGGCCGGTAGGCGGCCGGCAGATAGATCATATAGCTCCAGTCGCGGCCAAGTGCTTCGGAATGGAAACTGCGGCTCGCGACGGTGCTCGCGAACGCGGGCGCGCCGACGGTGACGGCAAGCAGAACGAGGGCGAAATGGAGAAATCGACGCATGTGAGTGGGGAAGGCCGGCTGGTCTTTTGGTGTATCCGAAGCGGGCCACAGGACACGCTCAGCGCACTCAAGACGATGTCCGAAGCCGCGCGGTAACGAAGCGCCCGACGAAGCGCCTGAACGGTTCCACGCCGAGCGCGACCGCGAACAGCGTGCCGACCGCCGCCGTGTCGGCGAGCAGCCCGAGCGGATAGTTCAGATAGCCGTCGGTGGCCGCATACAGAAGCGAGTCGATCACGAGCGAAATGACCGCGCCGGCGATAAAGCACAACAGCCCCTGACGCCCGATCAAGCCGATCCACGGCAGCCGGCGCGCGATTTTCTTCGCCCAGCCGAGTTCGATCAGATTCGCGGTGAGCCACGCGATCGCGACGAAGTTGCCCGCGCGCAGATACGACAGATTCCGCTTGAGGCTCCCGTCCAGCGGCTCATGCATGAGAAAGAGCTTGTAGTACGCGGCGCCCGCGACCACCGCGAACGCGAGCACGCTGACGAGCCAGCCGAGCCGGTGCGCGCTGATCCGCTGATAGACCGGCTGGCAGCGCGCGAGCACGCCGAGCACGAACATCAGTTGCCATGCGAACGGGTTGAAGTCCCATTGCATGTCGGATGCGGCGGGCAGATATTGGCCGATCGCCGGCGCGCCGGCCCACAGCGCGATGCTGCCGGCGAGCAGCAGCCACGGCTTGCCGCGCGCGAGCGGCAGGATCGCCGGCACCAGCAGCGCGAAGAACGCGTACATCGGCAGCACGGAGGCGAGGTAAGGCTGGCGGCGCAGCAGCAGGATGTCGCGCAGCGCGGCGAGCGGCGTGTCGAGCAGATCGTCGAGATCGGTGGTGGCGAGATTCGGGCCGTCGATGCTGAGTGCGGTGAGCAGCGCGCTGACCAGCAGCATGAGCCCGGCGGTCACGAGAAACGCGCGGTAGATTTCGAGCGAGCGCCGCAGGAAGCGGCTGCGCGCGATCGTTTCGTTGCGCCGCTCGGCGAGGGCCGCATAGGCGGTGGCGGTCGCGAAGCCGCCGAGGAACACGAATACTTCGGCGGCATCGCACAACGCGTACGCATGCAGCGTGACGCGCGACAGAATGCTGCCGCCGATGTGATCGACAACGATGATCAACAGAACCAGTCCGCGGAAAAAATCGAGCTCGATCAGACGGGAAGAAGATTGTTGCATTGTTCGAGTCAAAAGAAGCCCCGTGTGACGGCGCGCTGATCCAGCGCGACGGGCGTCTCACAAGGCTTTTTTAGTATGGAATTGGATGCCGCCGCGGCCGGGCGAACCGTACTGGCATCGTCCGCGACCCGTGTCGCCGCCTTCGGCCGGTTCTGCATGCGCGGCGTCGGCGGAGTGTAAAGATGACCCCCGGTGCGACGCGGAGTTCCGGTGCGTCGCAGCAAAGGCGCTCGATTATATTTCTTTTTGTGACCAATCGGCTGCGAGCGCCGCGAGGCGGCGGCCCATTTACCTGAAGCCGCGTCGCCAAAAAAGGGGGGACCGCACGCAGTGGAGAATTAGCAACATTCTCGAATATCGGCGCATCCTCTCATGGACGGCCAGCCTATGTCGTGTGACGATTTCTGAAACGCGCAGCGCCAACGAAGCAGTCTTCAGCACTGCCGGAAACGTCGGAAATAAAGGGCATCGAGAACAAAGCGGGCGGATCGGGTTATCCGATTACTCGAGGTGCAGGGAGATCATCATGAACAAGCAAGTGTTCGCGCTGGCTGTCTCCGTTGCTGCGTCTGCCGCTTTGGTCGCGCCCGCTCGCGCGCAGACCAGCGTCGCGCTGTATGGCGTGATCGACGAAGGGATCAACTACACGAATAACGTCGGCCGCGGCCATGTCTATGAACTCGCGAGCGGCCTGGCGCAAGGCAGCCGCTGGGGCCTGAAAGGCTCCGAGGAACTGGGCGGCGGACTCAAGGCGATCTTTCAGCTCGAGAACGGTTTCGATCTCAATTCCGGGCGGCTCGGGCAGGGCGGGCGGCTGTTCGGCCGCCAGGCTTTCGTCGGTCTCAGTTCACAGCCCTATGGCACGCTGACGTTCGGGCGGCAGTACGATTCCGTCGTCGATTATCTGGCGCAGACCACGGCCAACGGCAGCTGGGCTGGCGAGCTGTTCTCGCATCCCTACGACAACGACAACACCGACAACACGTTCCGCCTCGACAACACGGTCAAGTACACGAGCCCGTCGATCTCGGGCTTCCAGTTCGGCGGCACCTACAGCTTCAGCAACGACACCGGCTTCGCGAACAATCGCGCGTACAGCTTCGGCGGCCAGTACGCGTACAGTGGCCTGCTGGTCGCCGCGGCCTATCTGCAAGCCGACAATCCGGGCAACGGCTCGAACGGCGCGATCACGACGAACGACGCGGGCTTCGTCGCGACGCGCATGCGCGTGTTCGGCGGCGGCATCACCTATACGGTCGGGCCGGCGACGGCCGGCTTCGTCTACAGCAATTCGAACTATCTGCAGCCGACCGCCAACGGTTATCTCGGCATCGAGCCGCTGGTGCCGCTCGTGCCCGTCACGCCGCCGGGCGTGCTGCTGAATTCGCTGAAGTATCAGAACTTCGAGGTGAACGGCAAATATCAGATTTCGCCGATGCTGTTCGTCGGCGCGCAGTACGTCTACACGATGGAAACGTACGACGCGTCGAACGGCGGCGTGAAGCCGCGCATCCACACGTTCGGGCTGATGGCGGACTACAACCTGTCCAAGCGCACCGACGTCTATCTGCAGGGCGAATATCAGCAGGTCACCGGCGATTCCACGCTGTCGATTCTCGATTACGCGTTCATCCCCGGCACGCAGTCGCCGTCGTCGACGTCGAAGCAGGTCGTGGTGCGCGCGGCAATCCGGCATAAGTTCTAGCGCGGATTTGCGCGGCTGGGCTATGCGCTTTTCTCACCCCCGCGGTGCCTGTCCGCTGTTGCCCGCTGGTCTGCACACCACTTCGCAACGGCCGTTCGCCGCGTCTTACGGCGATTCAAGTTCCAGTCGCGTTGGCCGATAAGGCAACTGCCAGCAATTGTGAATTGCTACCCCGGGACGTAGCGTTTTTGCCTTTGTCCGCGCCGAAAGACCGCGCTGCCGTAACCGCCGAAATACCGTTGGTAAGGTTTGTATCAGTGTGTATGGCGCGTGATGTTTTTATTAAAAGGCACTTTACAATTCCGCGAGAATTTTGATGGGCAATCTGGCCCCAATCCGGTTTTCGCTGAATTTGTCCCGGTTTTAATGCGCCGGCAACGAACATCGACACCCGCACGCGAAGGATCGGACGAGGCTGGCCAGACACGGGATGAGCGCCATACGAGGCGGCGCTACGGCATCCAGCCCGTCCACGAACAGGAGCAGGAGTCGAACAGGATGAGAAAACGTTTCGACAGAACGTTGCAGGCCGGTCTCGCGGGCGTCTGGGTCGCGCTGGCGCTCGGCGGTTGCGCGAACGTCGGGCAGCAGGACGCGCAGAACGGCGCGGCAGTGAGCGCCGTCGCCGCATCCGGCGTGCCGGCGGCGAATGCGGGCGCGCCGGCTGACGCCCCGGCGGCAGCCCCGCAACCGCCGATCGACGCCGACCAGAGCGCACCGCCGAAAACGTCGCCGCCGCTCGTCTATCGCGTCAAGCGCGGCGACACGCTTGCGCGCGTCGCGCAGCGTCATCACTGCAGCGTCAAACAGTTGCAGGCGTGGAATGGCCTGAAGGCATCGGCGCGGCTCAAGCCGGGGCAGGTGCTGCATGTCGCGTCGCCGGAAACGGCGCGGGCGGCTGCTGTCACGTCCACGTCCGCACAGGCTTCGACGCAGACGCCGGCACAGCCTTCGACACAAGCCGCGCCGGCTCCCGACGCCGCCGAGGTTCGCGAAGTCATGCAGGAAACCCGCCGGCATGCGAACAGCGTGATGCTCGCGTGGCCTGCGTCGGGCAGCGTGGTCGAAGCATTCCAGCCGGGTGAAACGCGCGGCATCGAAATCGGCGGCAAGCCGGGCGACCCGGTGCGGGCCGCCGCCGACGGCAAAGTGATGTACGCGGGCACCGGACTGAACGGCTATGGCAGTCTGATCATCGTGCAGCACAACAAGGACTTTCTGACCGCGTATTCGCATAACCGCAAACTGCTGGTCAGGATGGGCGACGTGGTTCGCAAGGGACAGCAGATCGCGGAGATGGGCGACGAAAGCAATTCGCGCGTGTCGGTCGGCTTCGAGGTGCGTCGCGACGGCAAGCCGGTCGATCCGCTGCCGTATCTGCCGCGGGGGCGCGGCTAGGATCGGGCGGTCGTCGCTTCGACCTGTGAAGGGATGAGCATGACGAATAGTTCTCTCCCAGGACGTCCCGCAAAAGCTCACCGTTGTTTTAGTCAGCAAGGCCAGGAAATCTGCTCGGCGGCTCATTCGCGTAGTCGTCCGATCGATGAAACCGCAACGCCGCGCACCCGCACTCTTACGGACCGGGTACGAAATGCCTTCAAACAAGGGGGATTCGTGCTGGCGACGAAAGTCGACCCAGGTCATTGACCCGTCATTCATTCATCGCGACAGATGAACCTCGCGTCAAGCGATGGCGCATCGCCGGCGGGAAGCGGCTTTCTCAACGGTGAGAAGATTCAGGAGCCGGCAGCGCATCCGTCGTCATACCGATCTGATCGAACACGCCGCCGCGCTCGTACCCGGCTTGCTTCCGGTTCACCGCGGATCCGTGCCTGATCCTGGCTGCGGCGCCTGCGCGTCGCGCAACAGTCGCGACACCTCGCCGTGGTAATGCAGGATTGCCGGATCGGCCTGCAACAGCGGCAGATAACGCGGCAGAAAAATATTGTTCGGCTGATCGGGTGAGAACAGCCCGACGACGGCCTCGGCCGTCGCGCGTCGATCGGCGGCTTCGGCTTCCGTGTCGTCGAGAATTTCGTCGACGCTCGCGATCACCGTCGACAGCGGCGAGAGCCAGCGAAACCCCGAACCGTTGATCAGCACCTGCAGGAACGCCGCCGGCGTCACCGGGCCGAATTCCTTTTCGTAGATCGCGCGTTCGTGATCGAGAATCGCCTTGTGCAGTGCGAGCAGCGGTTTGCGAATATCCGAGAGAAATTGAGTGCATTGCGAATCGTTCATCGGCGGCTCCTGCGGCTGAAGTGACTCGACGCAATCGTGCGTCGCAATACGATGCGTGGCGGCGCATCGGCTCGCGCCCGTCATGCCGACGGGTTGATGCGTCGATGGTAACGCATCGGTTGGTGTCGCGGTTCGGGCGCCGGGAGGCGCTATGGGATGTGCGGCGAGCCGAGCCCGTCTTGCAACGCGTATTGGCGCGACAGGCGGAACCAGGCCGGCAAGCCTTCAGCGCTGGTTGAAAAAAACGGCAACCGCACAATGCGCACGGTTGCCGTTTTCTTATCGCTCGCGTCGTGCGTGCGCGCTTATTTCATCGATGCTGTCCCACCTTCTGCCGCTTCTCGAGCACCCGCGCATACCACGTGAGCGGAAAGCACATCGCGAAGTAGATCATCGCGACCATGCCGTAGATCGGAAACGGCCGGAACGCGGCGTTGGTAATCATCGTGCCGGTCTTCGTCAGTTCGGTGAAGCCGATGATCGACGCCAGCGCGGTGCTTTTCACGACCTGCACGAGAAAGCCGACCGTCGGCGCGACCGCGATCTTCAGCGCCTGCGGCCACACGATATAGCGCAACTGCTGGTCGAACGTCATGCCCAGACTCGCGCCCGCCGCCCACTGGCCGCGCGGCACCGCCTCGACGCAGCCGCGCCAGATGTCGACCAGGTACGCGCTCGTATAGAGCGTCAGCGTGACCGCCGCCGCGGTCCACGGCGACACGTCGACACCGAGCAGCGGCAGGCCGAAGAACGTCAGAAAGAGCTGCATCAGCAGCGGCGTGCCCTGAAATACCTCGACGTACAGCACGACGATGCGGCGCAGCCAGGCGATCGGCGACACGCGCAGCGCGAGCAGCAGCAAGCCGACGATCCCGCCGCCGACGAACGCGATCAGCGACAGCAGCACCGTCCAGCGCGCGGCGAGCAGCAGATTGTGGGCGATGTCCCACAGCGTGAATTCGACCATGGTCAGCGCTCCGTCGGCAGCGTGCGCGCGCCGCGCCACATCAGGCGGCTGCGCCAGTTGCGCGGCGCGCTGCCGTTGTCGTTGCCGCGCGCGGCGCGACCCGCGAACAGGCTGCGGCCGCAGCGGTTCAGCAGTTGCCGCAGCACGATCGACATCAGCAGATAGGTTGCGGTGATGATCACGTAACTCTCGAACGAACGGAAGTTGCGCGACTGGATGAAGTTCGCCGCATAGGTCAGGTCGGGCACCGAGATCTGCGACACGACGGCCGAGCCGAGCATCACGATCAGCACCTGGCCGAGCAGCGCGGGAAACACGTTGGCGAGCGCCTGCGGCAGCACCACGTGACGGAACACCTGGCGTCCGTGCAGACCGAGCGCCTGCGCGGCCTGCACCTGGCCACGCGAAATCGAATCGATGCCGGCGCGCACGATCTCGGTTGCGTACGCGCCGAGATTGACGGTCATCGCGAGAATCGCGGCCTGTATTTCGTCGATATGGATGCCGAGGCTCGGCAAGCCGAAGAACACGAAGAACAACTGCACGAGAAATGGCGTATTGCGGATCAGCTCGACATAGCTCGCGACCAGCCAGCGCGCCCACTTCGGCCCGGCCGCCGCGATGCTCGCGCCGGCAATGCCGACGAGTCCGCCGAGCAGCGTCGAGACCGCCGTGAGCCCGAGGGTCACGGCGGCGCCGCGCGCGAGCATGCCCGCATAGAGGCCGAAGCCGCTGAAATCGAACGCGTAGGTCATGGCTTGGCGCTCATCGTTGGATCAGACTCCGGTTATCGCCGATGATGGAGAGAGCCCCCAATCGGGCGGCCACCGTCGGCGCGGGAAAGTTAGAGACTGGCCGGCAGCGGCGCGCGCAGCCACTTCTGCGAAATCGCGTTCAGCGTGCCGTCCTTGCGGGCCTTCGCAATCGTTTCGTCGACCTTCGCCTTCAGGCGCGGCTCGTTCTTGTTCAGCCCGACGTGATCGGGCGAGCTGAACAGCGAGAACTTCTGCTCCGGATCGATGGCCGGATGACGCGCGAGAATCGTCGCACCGACGTCGTTGCCGACTACCATCAACTGTACCTGACCAGAAAGAAACGCTGAAATAGCGCCGTTCGGATCGTCGAAACGTTTGATGTTCGCGGTGGGCGGCGCGATCTTCGTGACGCTCAGGTCTTCGAGCGTGCCGCGCGCGACCGAAATCGACTTGCCGGCGAGATCGCCGGCGTTCTTCACGTGCAGCGATTTCGGGCCGAATACCGCGAGGTAGTACGGCGCGTAAGGCTGCGAGAAGTCGATCACTTTTTCGCGCTCCGGTGTCTGGCCGACCGACAGCAGCATGTCGGCCTTGTGGTCGGCGAGAAATGCCATGCGGTTGTCGCCGGTCACCGGCACGAGTTCGACCTTCGCATTGAGCGTCTTGCCGATCAGGTTCGCGACGTCGATGTCATAGCCGACCGGTTTCATGTCCGGGCCGATCGAGCCGAACGGCGGATAGTCCTCGAACACGCCGATGCGCACCGTGCCGGATTTCGCGATGTCGTCGAGCGCGTCGGCGCGCGCGGTCGACGGCAGCGCGCACAGCGCGCCGAGCGCGGTCATCGCCAGCGTCGCGGCGAGCGTGGCGAGCACGCGGCGTGGCTTCGCGCGGCGGGGCGATTGGAGAGCGGAGCGCTGGTTCATGATCTGTTCCTCTGTCGAAAAGCGTCGTTATTGAATTGAGGTGGGTGCGTGACGTGTTCGGCTCAGTGCGCGGCGCGCGCGGCGATCAGCTTGCACGCGTGCGGTGGCAGTTCCGCGAGCACCGGCATGCCGAGCGCGAGTCCCGGCGTTTCGCGCGGCGTGGTCGCGGCGGTCAGCGTGAAGCCGCTGCAATCGATCGTCGCTTCGAGCGACGCGCCAACGTCGCGAATGAACGTGACGATGCCGGGCAGCCGGTTGGGTCCCGCCGTGTCCGAGGCCGCCTTCACGCAGATGTCCTCGGGGCGGATCAGCAGACGGATCGCGTCGCCGGCCTGCGGGCTATCGGCGAGCGGCGCGCGTGGATTTTGCGCGACCGCGATGCGTCGGCCGCCCGGCAGGCTCACGCCGCCCGCGCCGTCGTACTGGACCGGCAGGATGTTGCCGAGGCCGATGAAGTCGGCGACGAACTCGCTGACCGGATCGCGATAGATGTCGAGCGGCTTGCCGACCTGCGCGATACGGCCTTTCTCCATCACGACGATTTCGTCGGCCATCGTCATCGCTTCGCGCTGGTCGTGCGTGACCATGATCGTCGTGATGCCGAGGCGTTGCTGCAGCAGGCGGATTTCGACCTGCATCGCCTCGCGCAGCTTCGCGTCGAGCGCGGACAGCGGTTCGTCGAGCAGCAGCAGTTGCGGCTCCGACGCGATCGCGCGCGCAATCGCGACGCGCTGGCGCTGGCCGCCCGACAGTTGCGTCACCGGCCGGTTCGCCATATGCGGCAACTGGATCAGTTCCAGCAGCTCGGCGACGCGCTTCGTTTGCCGGTCTTTCGCGACCTTGCGCAGCTTCAGCGGATACGCGACGTTCTGCGCGACCGTCATGTGCGGAAACAGCGCGAGCGACTGGAACACCATGCCGAAGTCGCGGCGATTCGCGGGCAGCCGCGTGATGTCGCGGCCGGCGAAATGAATGCTGCCCGAGGTGGGCGTCTCGAGCCCGGCGATCATTCGCAGCAGCGTGGTCTTGCCGCAGCCGGACGGCCCGAGAAAGCACACGAGCTTGCCGTCGGGCACGCTCAGATCGACGTCGTCGACGGCGTGCACCGTGCCGAAACGGCGCGTCACGGCCTGCAAGGTCAGATGGGTCATGGAAGGCTCCGGCACGGGGGAACTCAAAGCGCGACCCCTTCGTCGCCGATCAGCTTTTCGAGCAGCCAGATCAGCGCGAAGTCGATCGCGACGATGACGACGGCGAAACAGAACACGGTCGGATCGAGCGACGACACCGTGCGGCTGTACAGCCACACCGGCAGCGTCATCGTATCGATGCTGTACAGGAAGAAGGTCACCGTGAACTCGTTGAACGACACGATGAACGCGAACAGCATGCCGGCGAGAATGCCGGGGCGCATCAGCGGCAGCACCACGTCGATGAGCGCTCGGCCGGGGCTCGCGCCCATCACGCAGGCCGCTTCCTCGAACTCCGGGCCGATCGACGCGACCGAGGCCGCGCAGTTCTTCACGGTGAACGGCAGCGCGAGGATCACGTGCGCGATGATGAGCCGAAATACGCCGAGCTCGACCGGCAGCACGTTGAACACCAGCAGCAGCGACAGGCCGAGCATCACGAGCGGATAGACGAGCGGCAGCGCGACCAGTTGCTCGACCACCGGCTTGCCGCGAAAACGGTAGCGGCTCAACGCATAGGCGGCGGGCACCGAAACCAGCGTCGCGATCAGCATCGTCGAGAACGCGACGACGAGGCTCGTCGTGAGCGCCGCGCCCATCGAGAGGGTGTCCGTCGAGTCGGGCGACACGAAGCTGTGCCACGCGGCGCGATACCAGTGCAGGCTGTATGCGTGCGGCGGAAATTCGAGCGTGTCGGCCGCGCTGAACGACATCGCGATCATCGTCAGGATCGGCAGCGCGGTGAGAAACAGCACGACGCCGGCGACCAGCGCGGTCGCGCGGCCGAGCTGGCCGGGCATCGTATGCGGCAGGCGCGGCCAGCGTGGCGTGCGCGGCGCCGGTTGCGGCAGATGCGAAACAGGCAGCGGCGTGCTCATGCGTGAGGCTCCCCGGTCAGACGTTGAGTGCGGCGCACGAGCCGTTGCGACAGCGCCATCACGGTCAGCGTCGCGATCATCAGCACGACGCCGGAGGCGGACGCCGCCGGCCAGTTCAGCAGCGGCGCGACCTGATCGTGGACCAGCACCGCGAGCATCGGCACGCGGCGTCCGCCGAGCAGCAGCGGCACCGCGAACGCGCTCGCGTTGTATGCGAACACCAGCAGCGCACCCGACACGAGGCCGGGCATCGCGAGCGGCAACAACACGTGACGCAGCGTTTGCCAGCGCGTCGCGCCGAGCGTCGCGGCGGCTTCTTCATAGGAGATCGACACCGCGCGCATCGCGCTGGAAAGCGGCAGCACCGCGAGCGGAAACGCGGTCTGAATCAGCCCGAGCAGCACGCCATGCTCGCGATACAGCCACAGCACCGGACGCTCGACGAGTCCGCTCGCGAGCAGCGCGTGATTGAGCAGGCCGGCCGGGCCGAGAATCACGAGCCAGCCATAGCCTTGCAGCAGCAGATTGACGAGCAGCGGCAGCAGCACGCCCGCGAGCAGCAGCCGCCGCGCGAGCCGCGACTTCGTGCGCGCCATGGCGAGCGCGACCGGAATCGCCAGCAGCACCGCGAAGATCATGCTCTGGAACGCGAGCCGCAGCGTCAGCCACAACGACCTGATGAAGTAGCCGTCGACCAGGTCCGCGTAGTTCTGCAGCGTGAAGCTGCGCCATTCGTTGCCGGAGCTGCCGAAGCTCATGCGCAGCACGACCAGCGCCGCCGCGCCGAGCACCGCGAGAAACAGCAGGATCGGCGCGAGCAGCAGCCACGGCCGCGCCTTCGCGAGCGCGGTCGCGGCGGGTTCGGCCGCGGCAGCGGCAACCACGGCGCCGGGCGCCGGGCCCGGTGCCGCTTCGTCCGGCATCATCGCGGCACGCCGCGAGAAGCGCGCGAGCATTGCGGTTACGCCGAGAAGATTTCGGTGTAGCGCTTGATCCACGCCGGCTGCACGGCGGCGAGCGCCTTGTCGTCGTGCAGCACGGCCTTCTCGGCGATCTGTTGCGGGCTCGGCACGAACGCGCGGCTTTCGGCCGGAATCACCGCTTTCGAATTGACCGGACCGTTCAGCACGTCGGCGGCCATCCGGCCTTGCACGCCCGCGTCGAGCGAATGATTGATGAACGCATGGATCAGATCGGCGTCGCCCGGATGCGCTTTCGGGATCACCGTGAACATCAGTTGCGTCGCGAAGCCTTCCTTCATCCCGTAGGTCACGCCCATCTTGTACTCGGGCTTGCGGATCTGGTCCGGGAAAAACGCCGGCGAGTAGATGCCGCCGATATCGAGCGAGCCGGTGCGGAACAGGTCGGCAATCTGGTTCGGGTTCTCGCCGAGCGTCATCACGTGGTCCTTCAGTTGCGCGAGCTTTTTGAAGCCCGGCTCGATGTTCTGCTGCGAGCCGCCGTTCATCTTCGCGGCGATGATCGCGAGGTCGACCGCTTCGGCCCATTCGGGCGGCGGCAGGAACACGCGGCCGGTGTATTTCGGGTCCCACAGTGCTTCGTACGAGGCAGGCGCGGTCTTGACCGTCGCGGTGTTGTAGATCAGCCCGTCCGACCACAGCAGATAGCCGATGCCGAAGCCGTTCGCGCCGGTCCGATATTGCGGCGCGACGTCCTTCAGGTTCGGCAGGCGGTCGAGATCGGGCTTCATCAGCAGGCCGGCGTCCGCGAGACCCGACGCGCCGACGCCGGCGAGCGTGATCACGTCGTAGGTCGGCCGCTCGCCGCTCGCCTTGACCTTGGCGACCATGCCGGAGGTGCCGTCGGCGCGATCGGCGATCACCTTCGCGCCGGTCTTCGCGGTGAAGGTCGCGGCGATGTTGCGCAGCGCGGCCGTGCCGGTATCGTCCGACCACGTCAGGATGCGCAGCGTCTTGCCGCTGAAGTTGTGCTCCTGCGCGCGCAGATTGAGAAACGGCATCGGCAGCGCGGATGCCGCGAGCGCCGTACCGATCGTCTTGATGGCCTGCCTTCTACCCCGTTTGATCTGCTGCATGGCGGTCTCCTGTGTTGAACGCCTATTGCCGATGAATTGCCGTGACCGCTGCCGGATATACCGCGCGTGGATGCACTGTAGGTTTGCCAAAATCCCGCGCCAATCGAAATATGCGCATGGAAGGCATGACGTACGCTCATGGCTCGGTGCCGCGGGATGGGCCGGGACGCGCTCGAGACAGGCGGCGGAACGCATAAGGCAATGGCGCATCCGGGTTAACGTCCATATTTCGCCGCTTCGCGCGGCTTGCATCGAGGTATGAGGAAAGCTCGGTTCTGGTGCGGTTGTCGCGCATTTTTCTGCACCACGCCGGTGCAGCGTCGGCCGGACCGCGCGTTTTCGCGTACGCCATGAGCCGAATGCATGCGGTTGTGCCCGCGCGGCGGCTCGTGTAGAGGCGGCCGATCGCGTATCCTGTCGGCTTGACGGGCAGGGCGGCGATGGGCGCCGTTCATGGCCGCGCAATGATTTTTTCTGATCGTGAGTATGCCGATGCGACGCCTTCCGCCGCTCAACGCGCTGCAGATTTTCGAAACCGTCGCGCGCCATCGCAGTTTCACGCGCGCCGCCGACCATTTGTGCCTGACGCAGGGCGCGGTCAGCCGGCAGATCATCGCGCTCGAGGAGTATTACAAGTTTCCGCTCTTCAAGCGTCACGCGAAGGGCCTGACGCTGACCGCCGAAGGCGAAATGCTGCTGCCGGCCGTGAAGGAAAGCTTCGCGCGCATCGAGGAAATGTCGCTGCGCCTGACGAGGCAGCGCACCGATCTCGCGTTGAAGGTGCCGACCTGCGTGATGCGCTGGATGCTGCCGAAAATCATGCGCTTCCAGTCCGAATATCCGGATCTGCACGTGCAGATCACGACGACGTGGCAGCACGACGTCGACTTCCAGAGCGAGCCTTTCGATGCGGCGATCATCTACGGATCGTCGCCGGGCGCGGACGTGCAGGCGGTATCGCTGTTCGAGGAGCGTCTCACGCCGGTCTGCACGCCGGAACTGCTGAAGGACAAGCCGCTCGATCAGGTGGCCGACCTCGCGCGCCATACGCTGCTGCATCCGACACGCGATCATCGCGACTGGAAGACGTGGCTGGCCAAAGTGGCGGAGACGGACGCGGAGGGCGCCGCCGCGATCGACGCCGGGCTCGGCCCGAGCTTCGATACGCTCGACATGGCGACCAATGCCGCGGCGCAGGGCTTCGGCGTCGCGATCAGCGATCTCGCGCTGATCGACGAGGACGTCGCGGCGCGGCGTCTCGTGCGGCCGTTCGATACGGTGCTGAAGACCGGCTGGCGCTATTACTTCGTCTATCCGGATTCAGTCGCGCAGCAGCAGAAGCTGAATCTGTTCCGCGACTGGATCGTCGAGCATTGGGAGGAGTGAACGAGGCGGCGGGGAAGCGAGGCGGCCGTGCCGTGCCGCCCGCCATCACGGCGCAAACGACAGAAACAGATACGCCGCGAACAGCGACAGATGCACCGCGCCTTGCAGGATCGTCGTGCGTCCGGTGCTGAGCGTCAGCGTGCCGACCACGAGCGTGAGCGCGAGCAGCACCATTTCCTTGCCGTTGATGCCGAGCACGATGGGCTGGCCGATGTACAGAAACACGCCGGCGACGGTCGGAATGGTCAGGCCGATACTGGCGAGCGCCGAGCCGAGCGCGAGGTTCAGACTGGTCTGCAGCCGATCGCCGCGCGCCGCGCGCAACGCGGCGAGCCCTTCCGGCAACAACACCAGCGCCGCAATCACGATACCGACCACCGCCGGCGGCGCGCCCGCGTTCAGCACGGCGTTCTCGACCACCGGCGACAGCACCTTCGCGAGCAGCACCACGGCGACGAGGCTCACCAGCAGCAGCGCGCCGCTGATCAGCGCGTCACGGCCGCTGGGCGGCTCGGCGTGGACGTCTTCGTCGGGCACGTCGGCGAGAAAGTAATCGCGATGGCGCACGGTCTGCACGAACACGAACACGCAGTACAGCACCAGCGACGAAATCCCCGCGAACGCCAGTTGCGAACTCGACAGGATCGGGCCGGCGTTCGTGGTCGTGAAGTTCGGCATCACGAGCGTCAGCACCGACAGCGATGCGAGCACCGCCAGCGCCGCCGCCGCGCCGCGGCTCTGGAAGTCCTGTTCGAGATGGCGGATGCCGCCCACCAGCAGACACAGCCCGACGATCCCGTTGCAGACGATCATCACCGCGGCGAACACGGTGTCGCGCGCGAGGCCGGCTTTTTCGGGGCCGGACGTCAGCATCACCGAGACGATCAGCGCCACCTCGATCACCGTGACGGCGACCGCCAGCACCAGCGTGCCGAACGGCTCGCCGATGCGATGCGCGACCACTTCCGCATGGTGCACGGCGGCAAAGACCGCGGCGCACAGCGCCACGCCGACCAGCGAAAGCAGCAACGCGTTGCCCGGCACCGCATAGGCGGCGCCGAGCACGATCCAGCCGACGAATGGCACGACGAGGGTCCAACGGGGCAAAGCGGTCGTGGGCGAAGTCATTCGGGCTTCCTTTCAATACGGGTAGACGACGGGGCGAGGCTGCGCCAGCTCACTTGCGATGCCGGTACAGACTTAAATTTATACTTTAAGTATGCACGGTAAGTTATTAAATTATAAAGAATAATAACGACGGAACGGAGCACCGCCGTGCCACTGCGAGCACGCGTGCGACAGGCGCCGCGAAGCCCCGGCTCGATATGCGGTCCGGCGGCGAATCATTGTGCAACGGAAGAAGCGGTTACGCGCGCGGTTACGCCGTCGTGTTGTGGCAAAGCCGGTGTGAAGCGATGAACTGGCGCCGATGCCATCCGGCCGGACATCGGCGCCAAGGTGTTTCCCTACAGCAACGTCGGAGCCCGGCTTACTGGCCGATTGCGCGGATCGTCAGCGCATTGCGCACCGACTTCACGCCGGCCACGTTTTGTGCGGTCGTGGTCGCGAGCTCGATCATCGGCTGCTCCGGCACCGAGCCCGCCAGCGTTATCGCGCCGTCGCGGGCGCGCACGGTGATGTTCGACACGTTCAGGCCCTTCGTCTTCGCGAGCGCGCTGCGGACCTTGCGGGACAGCGCACGGTTGGCCGCGCGGACCTGCTTGGCGGTCGGCGCGGATGCCGCCGGCGCGGCCGATGCGGCCGCATCGTTGTTTTGCGCGTACGCGTTGAGGGAGGCGAGAACGACTAGCGCGCCACCGATCATCCTGATTACCGGGAATACTTTCATTCGACTTTCTCCTGTTGTCATCGGTACATCGGTTCCCCGGATGGGGACGATGGTTACACCAGCGGGTACAGCGGGATCCGATCTGAATGGCATGGGTACAGCAGTTCTGCAAATACGCGTGGTATCGAGGTCGAGCCGGCCGCGCGGCGCGCGGGCCGGCAAGCCGAAGAGGTCGCGGGGAAGGTGCTGCACGCCGGTGACACACGATACAACAATTAGTGCCATGTTGACTTCGAGGGGGCGTGAAAGTGAGGCTTCGGTACAACGAACAGGCTGATTGGGGCGGAGCGAGGCGTGAGATTGCCCGTCGATGTGTATTCAGGGCGGCGGTTTCCTTGCGCCGGCTTTTGCCACATGCTTCAGACCCGCGCGAGACGTTCAACGACAAGTTCAGGAAAACCGGACGACGCATGCGAAACGAGCTTCTTCCCATCCGGCCACTGCGCCGCGACGATCTGCCGGTCGACACGATCGAACTGGCGCGCTTCATGGTCGGCAAATACCTGGTTCACGATCTGCCCGAAGGCCGCATCAGCGGCCGCATCGTCGAAACCGAGGCGTATCCGGTCGGCGATTCGACGAGCCATGCGTTTATCGGCCGCCGCCCGTACAACGGCTCGATGTTTCTCGCGCGCGGCCATGCGTATGTGCGGCTGACTTATGGCGTGTCGTACATGCTCAACATGTCGGCCGAGGCGGAGGAGGTCGGCGCCGGCATCCTGCTGCGCGCGATCGAGCCGCTCGAGGGACTGCCGCTGATGGAAGCGCGCCGCCCCGGCGTGCCGCTGCGCGATCTCGCGCGTGGACCAGGCCGGCTGACGGTGGCGTTCGGCATCGGCCAGGCGTTCGACGGCCGCGATCTGTGCACAGGGCGCGGACTGTGGATCGGCGCGATCGAGACGGGGCAGGCGCCGGTCGGCGTGACGACGCGCATCGGGTTGTCGCGGGAGATGCATCGGCCGCTGCGCTTTTTCGAGCCGGGCAGCGCGTTCGTCAGCGGACCGCGCAAGCTGTTGCTGATCCCGCATTCGGGAGCATGAAATCGCGGTCGGTTCGCGAGCGTGGATTCCGATCGTTTCTGAGGTCAGACGTATTTCGGAAACCCCAGACGCAAAGGTTACGATCCCGACAATTGTTACCGTATGCTTTATGCATGACAGATGGATTGATGAAAATCCCCTTCATTATTGCGACGTGAACAATTATTTATCTCGTAATTAAGGGTTTTCCCTCGAAAAGCCGGTGACTAGACTGAAATTAATCGCTTCCACAACAGTGTGACAGGCGATGCAGCAGACAAAACCAGCTTGGAGGTAAGTCATCATGAAATCGCTCTTCAAGGCAGTGGCTATTGCAGCAGCTCTCGCCGCACCGGTCGTATCGTTCGCGCAGTCGAGCCAGCAGCCCGTCACCCGCGCGCAGGTCCGCGGCGAACTGATCCAGTTGGAACATGCGGGCTATAACCCGGCGACGTCGAACGACACGAATTACCCGGGCAACATCCAGGCAGCCGAACAGCAGGTCCAGGCGCAGAATCCGACCGTCGCGCAGACGCAGCCGGCCGCCGATACGAGCGGTTACGGCGCGCCGACGAGCGGTTCTTCCCAGTCCGGCGGCATGATGCAGCCGATGAGCGGCGCGCACGGCGTGTATTTCGGTAATTGATCGCGAACTGCGGGCTGCGTAGCCGTGCATGCTGCAACCTTGCACGCACGGCTTCAAATCACCTGGTGTTTGTTTCAATCGGGCGCGCCGCGCGAACGCACTACCAGCGTGTCGTTCGCGCGCGTTGCATTCCTGTTTGAGGGAACCTCCGCTGCCGCAAGGTGGCTTGGCCCAAGCTCTTCGAGGTTTGGGCTTTTTTGCATCGACTTCTTGCATGTGCCGGGCGCGCTCGATGCGTTAGAGATCCATGCTCAGCGGCTCGGCGAAGGGCATGTATGTGTCCGCGCTAGGGCCGTTCGCCGTGGATATAGAACTCGAGTTGCTGGATGGTGAACTGCTGTTCCGCGATGATGTTCTTCACCAGATCCCCTATCGATACCATACCCACGAGCCGGTCGTTCTCGATGACCGGCAGGTGACGCATGCGCCGCTCGGTCATCAGCGCCATGCAGTCTTCGGTCGTCTGGTCGGGGCGAACGAAGCGCACCGCCTTGCTCATGATGTCGCGCACCGGGGTCGCTTTCGACGAACGATCCATCAGCACCACCTTGCGCGCATAGTCGCGCTCGGTGACGATCCCGGCGATGCTGTCGCCGTCCGTCACCACCAGCGCGCCGATGCCCTTTTCGGCCATCAGCCGGATCGCCTCGTAGACAGAATCGTCGGCGCCGACCGTGTAGACGCCGGAGGGGTTCGGTTTTGTTTTAAGAAGCTGTGCAACGCTTGTCATGGAGCGGCTCCGTTTCGCAATGCAGCACGCCGAGATGGCGCGCCGTCGTGAGGGACAGGACAGGCGATTCCAGTATAGGCGTGACGTGCCCCCGAGGTACACCGGGAATACGTGTGGCGGTTCACACGATGCGTGCCGGATCGGTACGGCCGCGAAGGGGCATCCGCGTGCGTCATGCGGATTAGCGGTAAACTCGCACTCCACACCTTATCCCCGGCCTGACCGGGTTCATGTCAGCCCCCTTGTTTAACGCCATGCTCACGTCTCAGGATTCATCGCCGGCAGCGGACGGCGCCGTCACCGGCGAATGCGTCGTTCTCGATGCCACCGCCACGCTTCCCACGCGCTACGGCACGTTCACTTCCTACGTGTTTCGCGTGGTCGACAGCGGCGCGGAGCATCTCGCGCTCGTGATGGGCGATGTCGCCGACAGGTCGTCCGTGCTGACGCGCCTGCATTCGGAGTGCCTGACGGGCGACGTGCTCGGTTCGTATCGTTGCGACTGCGGCGAGCAACTCGATCTCGCGCTGCGCTATATCGCGGCCGAAGGCTGCGGCGTGCTGCTGTATCTGCGCGGGCACGAAGGGCGCGGCATCGGCCTGTCGAACAAGATTCGCGCGTATGCGCTGCAGGAGCAGGGGCGCGATACCGTCGAGGCCAATCTCGATCTCGGCCTGCCCGATGATTCACGCGAATACGATTCGGCCGCGGGCATTCTGCGCACGCTGAAGGTCACGTCGGTGCGGCTGATGAGCAACAACCCGGAGAAGTTTCATACGCTGTCGAAGCACGGCATTCCGGTGTGCGAGCGCGTCGCGCTGGCGATTCCGATGCGCGAGGAAAACGAGCGCTATATCCGCACGAAGCAGTCGAAGTTTGGGCATTACTTCGACGAGAACGAGTAGTTCTGGATCACGACGCAGACGAAATGGAACACATCTACGCAGACGACGATACAGGCAACCTGATCCTGCTCGAGCACGTCAATCTTCGGGTTCCCGACCAGCTCCTCGCCACCACCTTTTACGTCAGCGGACTCGGGCTCACGCGGGACCCGTTCATGATGACCGGTGTCGGCAATATGTGGATCAATATCGGCCGATCGCAGATTCATTTGCCGACCGGAACGGCACAGCGTCTGCGAGGCAGCGTCGGTCTCGTCGTCGGCGAACTGGATGCGCTCGTCACGCGATTGCAGGCTGTTGCGCCGCTGCTCGGCAACACACAGTTCGGATGGGCCGAACGCGCCGACTACGTCGAGGTGACCTGTCCGTGGGGGAATCGCTATCACTGCCTCGATCCCCGGCGCCGGCCGGCCTCGGTTCCGTGGTCGACGATCGATCTGGGAATGGCCTTCGTCAAGCTCGATGTTCCGCTCGGTAGTGCCGCACAGATCGCCGACTTCTATCGGGATGTTTTCAGCACGCCCGTTGAAGTGAAGGACGAGGACGGGGAGCAGTGCGCGGTGATCGACGTCGGAACGCATCAGCAACTGCTGTATGCGGAAACCCCGGAGACGATCCCGGAATACGACGGGCATCACATCGCGATTTACACCGCCCGCTTTTCCGAGCCTTACGCGCGTCTGGTCGGGCACGGCGTCGCATATGGCGAAGAGCCTCACCAGTACCGGTTTGCCAACATCCTGAATCCGGCGTCCGGCGCGCGTTGCTTCGAACTCGAACACGAAGTGCGGAGTTTGCATCATCCGCTTTACGCGCGCCCCCTGATCAACCGGAATCCGCAACAGACCCAGCGTCACTATCAACCGGGCGCCGATTCGCGCAGCGGCACGTTTTGACGCTGCGCGAGCGGGCGAGGTCTGGATCAGGCAGCGGCGCCTGGGAAACTGCCTATCTGACTTCCCAGTTGCCCGGCGCGCTGATAGATGGCCTTCATTAGCAGCATGGCGCTTCTCGGCGGTGGCGAAAACTTCGAATAGACGAAAGTCGAGATCATTTCGAGGTTCTCGACAAGCGGGCGCACGAGGCAATCTCCCTCTTGCGCCGCGAACTCGTCGACGATGGCGAGTCCCAGCCCGCCTCGCACGAGCGCCAGTGCCTGGTCGGCGCGCGTCACGTCGACCACCGACGTGAGATCGACATCCGCTTGCTGGCAGGCCCGCACGATCACCGTACCGAACGGAATGTCGCGGCGAAACAGAATCATCGGTTCCGCCTGGAGGTCGGCAAGCGCAATGCGTTCTTGCGCCGAGAGCGGGTGATTCGGCGGCAGCACGCAAACCATGCGTCCGCGCATGAACGGTACGACTTCGAGATGCTCGTGCTCGATCGGCATCGAAGTCACGGCGACGTCCACGGTTTTACTCAATACCTCCAGTGGCATTTCCGCCATGAGCGTCGTGTGCCAGTCGACCCGCAGCCCCGGCAGCTTGCGCTTGAGCTCCACGATGGCGGGCGCCACGATCGTCGTGGCGAGCGAAGGGCTGCATGCAACGCGCAACAGGCTCGCCGGGCCGAGTGCGAGCGCCCGCGCGAATTCGTCGACGCGCAGCGCCGACTGGTAGACCTGTTCGACTTCGCGAAAGAGCGCCTGGGCTTCCGCGGTGGGAATCAGGCGGCCTTTGGTGCGCTCGAACAGGCGCAGTCCCAGCGTGGTTTCGGTATGGGAGACGAGCTTGCTGATGGCAGGCTGCGAAACGTAGAGCATTTTCGCGGCCGCGTTGATCGAACCGGTGAGCATCACCGCGCGAAACACTTCCATCTGCCGGAGCTTGAAACGCATGTCCCCCTCGGTGCCCGCACCGGGCGATTAACCAAAAGTTATAGGATAGCTGAAACTCGGCATACGACAGCCAGCCAGCAACTCCCTAGTATCTCCATCGAGGAACGCGCCAGTCTGAAGAGGGCTCCAGAACCCGGCGGCGCGCCCGAAGACCAACGATGGAGACGCGATGAACCCGATCCAGACGCCTCGAGCGCCTGCCACCCAGGCCGCTCAGTCCCGCGAGACCACGGCCGCCGCCGCCCGCACCCGCACCCGATTCGGCATCCTCGCGCTGCTGGCGGTCGGCACGACGATCAACTATCTCGACCGGAGCGTCGCGGGCATTGCGGCGCCAGGGATGAGCCATGACCTCGGCCTCACGCCGGCGCTCATGGGCGTGATTTTCTCCGCGTTTTCGTGGACCTATACCGCTTCGCAGATCCCGGGCGGCCTTCTACTCGACCGTGTCGGCACCCGCTGGACCTATTTCTTTGCGTTGACCTTGTGGTCGTTTTTCACCGGGCTGCAAGGGCTCGCGACCGGATTCGTTTCGCTGCTCGTCATGCGTCTTTTGATCGGCGCGGCCGAAGCACCATGTTTCCCGACCAACAGCCGGGTCGTGGCGGTCTGGTTTCCGCAAAGCGAGCGGGCCCGCGCCACCGGTGTCTACACGTTCGCCGAATACGTGGGCCTCGCGTTTCTCAGCCCGCTGCTCTTCTGGCTCGAACAACGCTATGGATGGCGCGCGCTCTTCGGCATGGTCGGCGCGGTCGGCGTTGCCTTCGGCGCGGTCTGGCTGCTGCGCTTTCACGAGCCGCATCAGTCGAAGCGCGCGAACCGTGCCGAGCTCGACCATATCGCGAGCGGCGGCGGCGTTGTCGACGGCAGCCAGCAAGCCACGCGCTTTCGCTGGTCCGATGTCGGCGCGCTGCTGCGCCGCCGCAGCATGTTCGGTATCTGCATCGGCCAGTTCGCCTGCAACTCGACCAACGTGTTCTTCCTCACGTGGTTCCCGACCTATCTCGTCACCGAGCGCCATATGCCGTGGCTGAAGGTCGGCATCGTGGCCGTGCTGCCGTTCATTGCGGCCTCGGTGGGCACGCTCTCGGGCGGCTGGATCTCCGACGCCATGCTGCGCCGCGGCGTCTCGCTGAACTGGGCGCGCAAGCTGCCGGTCATTTCCGGACTGTTGCTCGCGGCGACCATTGCGCTGGCGAACTATGTCGATTCGACCGCGGCGGTGATCGCGATTCTCTGCGTCGCGTACTTCGCGCAAGGGATGTCCGCGCTTGCCTGGATGATCGTTTCCGATATCGCGCCGAAGGGCCTGCTCGGGCTGAGCGGCGGCATCTTCAACCTGTTCGCGAACGCGGCCGGCATCGTCACGCCTCTCGTGATCGGGCTGATCGTCAACGCGACGGGCTCGTTCGTGTACGCGCTCGCCTTCATTTCGGCGGTCACGCTGATCGGCGCGCTCTCATACCTGTTCGTGGTCGGCGACATCAAACGCATCGTCCTCGCGAATACCGATTCCTCCTGTACCTGAACTTCAAAGGAAATGTTTGCCATGAGTCACACTCTCGACGGGCAGGTCGCGATCGTCACGGGCGCCGCACGCGGCATCGGGCTCGGCATCGCGCGCCAGCTCAAAGCGGACGGTGCGCGCGTCGCCGTCTGGGATCTCGATACCGGCGGCTGCGATGCAAAGCGTCTCGGCTTCACGCCGGATCATCTGGCGTCCGTGGATGTTTCCTCGTATGAGGCGGTGGAGCGCGCATTCGAGGCGACGGTCGCCGCGCTGGGCCAGGTCGATATTCTCGTGAACAACGCGGGCATCAACGGACCGGTGGCGCCGAGCTGGGAGTATCCCGTCGAGACCTGGCAACAGGTGCTGGCCGTCGATCTGAACAGCGTGTTCTACACGTGCCGCGTAGCGGTCCCCCACATGCGCAAGCGGGGCGGCGGGCGCATTCTCAACGTCGCCTCGATTGCCGGGAAAGAGGGCGTGCAGTTCATTTCCGCATACTCGGCGGCAAAGGCGGGCGTGATCGCTTTCACGAAATCGGCGGCCAAGGAGCTCGCTCACGACAATGTGCTGATCAACTGCATCGCGCCCGCGATGGTCGAGACGGAACTGTTTCGCGAAATGTCGGATGAACACATTGTCGCGAGCAAGGCGAAGATCCCGATGGGCCGCTTCCTGCAGATCGAGGAGGTCGGCCGGATGGTGAGCTGGGTAGTCAGTCCCGCATGCAGCTTTACCACCGGCTTTACCTTCGACCTCACGGGCGGGAGGGCCACGTATTGAACCCCGCCGAACATATTGCACGCCCGCTTGCCGTCGCGCATTTGACGGTGCTGGAATACGCGCCCGAGCAGTGGGTGCGTCTCGCGGCCAAGGCGGGCTTCAATGGCGTGGGGCTGCGCCTGCATCCGGCCACGCCGGGCGGGGTCGCCTATCCGGTCACCGCGGGAAGCGAAGCCTGTAGAGCGCTGCGCGATACGCTCGACGGGGAAGGCGTCTCAGTCCTCGATGTTGAATTCGTCCCGATCGTGCCGGATCTCGATCCTCGATCTTTCGTGCCGTTGTTCGAAACGGCGGCATCGCTCGGGGCTTCCTGCGTGAGCGTGTCGGGCGATGACTCCGACCAGCCAAGACTTGCCGCGAATCTCGCCGCGCTCGCCGTTCTTGCAAAACCATTCGGTTTGCGAATCGGTCTGGAATTCATGCGCTGGCGGCATGTGGGCACGCTCGCGCAGGCGCGCGCGGCGATTGAATGCGCCGCGCAGCCTAATCTCGCGCTGGTGATCGACGCGTTGCATCTGTCTCGCGCGGGTAGTACGCCGGATGATGTTGCCGCCGTGCCGCCGGAGTCGATCGGTTTCGCCCAGCTTTGCGACGCGCCTGGTGCGCAGCCGGCCAACGACGAGGAAGCAATACGCGAGGCGCGCACCGCGCGGCTCGCGCCGGGCGACGGCGCGTTGCCGCTCGACGCGCTGCTCCGGGCGTTGCCGTCCGATGTCGCGCTGAGCGTCGAGATGCCCATGCCGTCGCTGCCTGCCGAGTCGCGTATCGATCTGGCGTATCGCGGCGCGCGGCGCGTCGTGGATCGCGCGAGCGCCGCCGCAAAGGTCTGACAGGGAGCACAACATCATGACCGTATTCGACGACGACAAGATCGATTGCCATTGTCACGTGTTCGATCCCGTTCGCTTTCCGTATCGCGACGACACCGCTTATCGGCCCGCGCAGCAGGAGGTGGGCACGCCGACGCAGTTCGTGCGCGTCATGGACGCCTATGGTGTGCGCCACGCACTGCTGGTCGGCCCGACGAGCGGATATCGGACCGACAACCGCTGCCTGATCGACACGCTTGAAACCTGGGAAGGACGCTTTCGCGGCGTGGCCGTGGTCGACAACGATATTAGCCGCGGCGAGCTTGCCGCGTTGCGTCGCACGGGCGTGGTCGGGGTGGCGTTCAATCCCGCGATGGAGGGCATCGACCTCGTGACAGGCGCGGGCCCTCTTTTTGGGTTGCTGGCGGATCTCGGCATGATCGCCCAGGTGCAGGTGAGCGGCGACCAGATGAGCGCGCTGGGTCCGTGGCTCGCGCGGCAGCCCGCGGCGATCGTGGTCGATCATTGCGGGCGCCCGAACAGCAAGGACGGGATTGGCCAGGCGGGCTTCGACGCGCTGTTGCGTCTCGCTCAGAGCGGCAGGGTGAACGTCAAGCTTTCGGGCTGGCAAAAATACTCCCGCGCGCCGCATCCCTACGAAGACACCTGGCCCTACGCGCACGCGCTGTTGCGCGCATTCGGACCGGAGCATTGCGTGTGGGGCTCCGACTGGCCGTTTCTGCGCGCACCCGAGCGGCTCGACTATGGCCCGCTGCTGACGCTGTTCGAGGCGATCGTGCCTGATGCGGCGATCCGCGGACAGATCCAGTGGGACACGCCGCGACGGCTGTTCGGTTTCGATGCGCAGCGTCCCGACGGGGATGCGTCATGGCATCGGGACCGCTTCGAATCACTCGCCTCCTAACTTTCCTGTTCAGGACATCATGGAAAATATCAAACCTCTGCGCTTCGGCGTGCTCGGTGCCGCAAAGATTGCTCGCTCGTTTATCGCGGGCGTCGCGCCTTCGTCGCTCGTCGATGTGGTCGCCGTGGCGAGCCGCGATCTGAAAAAGGCCACGCAATTCGCGAGCGAACTCGAGGTGCCGCGTGCCCACGGCTCATACGAGGCGCTGCTCGACGATCCGGATATCGATGCCGTCTACGTGCCGCTGCCCAACACGCTGCACGCCGAGTGGGTCATCAAGGCCGTCGAAGCCGGCAAGCATGTGCTGTGCGAAAAGCCGATTGCCGTTTCGAAAGCCGAGACGCTGGCCATGTTCGACGCCGCGCGGCGCAACGGCGTCTTCCTCGCCGAGGCCTATCCCTATCGCGCGCAGGAGCAGACGCTTGCGCTGCGTCGTTTGCTGGACGAAGGCGCCATTGGGCGGCTGCAAACGATCATTGCCTGCTTTGGCGTGAAGTTCAGCGACCCCGCCAATATCCGGCTCGATCCGCAGCGCGGTGGCGGCGCATTGCTCGACGCGGGTAGCTATGCAACGAACATGGTGCGCATGGTGGCCGGCGAGAAGCCGACGCGGGTGAACGCCATCGCGCGCTGGTCGGAAACGAAGGTCGATCTCACGGTGATCGCGAATCTGGAATTCCCGGGCGGTCTGCTGGGCCAGATCGCATGTAGTTTCAATACGGCCTACCATCGCCACGCGCTGATTGCCGGCACCGACGGCATTCTCGAAACCACGTTCCTCAACAGCCCGCCCGAGGCCGGTCCGCCTGAGATTCATCTGCGCCGGGGCGTGCCGTCCAGCACGCCGAGAGAAACGATTGCGTTTGCGGGCGGCAGTGGCTTTCTCGCTGAAGCGGAGAATTACGCGCGTGCGGTGGCGCTTGGCCGTGAGCATTGGAACGGTAGTACGGAAGCCGAATCGATCGATACCGTCGCGACGCTCGAAGCCATCGCGCGCAGCATTCGCTCCGGCAACTGGGAAAGCGTGTAAGCGGACCCGGCGCGTCCGGTGGTGAACGTAACAGACGCAGCGAAGACGTCTGCACTTTCAATATTGGAGACAAACATGAAAACCGAGGCAACGCTATCGTCCACCGACGATCTGTCGCTCGCACCGGCGCGCCGTTCGCGCACACGCTTCTCGATTCTCGCGTTGCTCGCAATCGGCACCGTGATCAACTACCTCGATCGCACGGTGCTGGGTATCGCCGCGCCGAGCCTCAGCAAAGATCTCGGCCTGTCGGTGGGAATGATGGGTATCGTGTTCTCCGCATTTTCGTGGACTTACACGCTTTCCCAGATTCCCGCGGGATTGCTGCTCGATCGGCTCGGCGCGCGGAAGACCTATTTCATGGCGGTGGCGAGCTGGTCGACGTTTATCGTGCTTAACGGCCTGTCCGGCGGGCTCGTCTCGCTGATGATCTATCGGCTGGGCCTCGGCGTTGCTGAGTCGCCGTGTTTTTCGGCCAATAGCCGCGTGGTGGGCCACTGGTTTCCGCAACGTGAGCGGGCGCGGGCGACCAGCATTTACCAGGTGGGGCAGTATATCGGTCTCGCCGTATTCAGCCCGCTCCTGTTCTGGATCATCGCGGCATTCGGCTGGCGCGCAATGTTCGTGATCGTCGGCGCGGCGGGCCTGGTGTTTGCGCTCGTCTGGTGGCTGCGCTATCACGAGCCGCACGAATCGCCCACGATGAACGACGCCGAGCGCGAGTACATCGGCGCGGGCGGCGGCCTGGCAACGACAGCCGATGCGCGGCGTGCGTTTTCCTGGCACGACGTCGGCAGCCTGCTTCGCCGGCGCGCAATCTGGGGCGCGGCAATCGGGCAGTTCGCGGGCAATTCGACGGTCGTATTCTTTCTCACCTGGTTTCCGACTTACCTCGTCACCGAGCGTCACATGGCGTGGCTCAAGATCGGCTTCTTCGCCATCCTGCCGTTCCTTGGCGCGTCGGTAGGCGTGCTGTTCGGCGGCTGGCTTTCCGATCTGCTGTTGCGGCGCACCGGGCGCGTGAACGTGGCCCGCAAGCTGCCCATCATCACCGGGCTTCTGCTTTCGTCGAGCATCGTGGCGGCTATCTTCGTGAAGAGCGATGCGGCCGTCATCGCGGTCATGTCGCTGGCATTCTTCGGTCAGGGCATGGGCGGGCTGGGCTGGTCGATCGTTCCCGACATCGCGCCGAAGCGGCTGATGGGTCTCACCGGAGGCATCTTCAATTTCACGGCCAACATCGCCGGGATCGTCACGCCGATCGTGATCGGCGCAATCGTGGCGCTGACCGGCTCTTTCTACTGGGGGCTCATGTTCATCGGCGCAGTCGCACTGCTGGGTGCGGCCTCGTATGTCTTTATTCTCGGTGACATCAAGCGTATCGAGCTGCCGGGTGACGTCAATGCAGAGACCACCGCACCGAAACACGCGGCGTGAAGCCGCAAACGCAAGGCGTCGTTCGTACTGAGTGGATCGAAGCCGCCGCACGGGGCCACGTGCGTGTATGTGGTCGACTCCGGGGGGCACTGGGCATGAACGATATCCGCGACCGTTTCCGGGCATTCTTTGGCGAGAGTGGGGACTTGCGAGCAAACACATGCGGTACCGATGGTTGGCGAAGCGGTGGGGTAAGCAACCCGGGAGAGGTTCCGCCCAGGGTGCGAGTCCGGCTCGATCGGCCAGCGCGACGCACCTGGTGGGGATTTCGACAGATTGCGGGCGGCTGCCCGAGCTTGAGTCTGAAATAGTCCGAACCTCTCCAGTATGCGGCCGCTCGCCGGGCTGCGACACTTCGCGGCGGTCGCCGAAATCCTCAGGCGTTACGCGTCCCGCGGAGCGCTCCATTCTGTGCACCTGGAAGGCCGTCCACTCACATTTGGGATCTGGCTCAATCGCCCCGCATCTTGCTTGAGTTTAATCACCGCATAGCCGCGGCGACACGGGACTAAACTGTCGCGACCAGTCAGCAACGGAAATCGGCACATGTCTCATCGGCTTCGCCTCGGCGCCTTCATGTGCCCCACGATTAAATATTTCAACGATCGGCAACTGGCGCCTATGCTGACGTAATGGGCACATGCGCCTGGCGCCGCTACATCTGTCGTGTCGCGGCGACGATCCGAAGGAGAGTGCAATGACCGAATCTGTCCGGGACGACGAGGCGACCGCGCGTGTCGCATGGATTGCCGGGGTGGGCGCGAGCGCCGGATTAGGGGCGGCGCTCGCGCGCCGTTTCGCTCAGGAGGGTTTGCGCGTCGCGGTGACAGCGCGCTCTCGCGAGCGGCTCGATGCGATCGTCGACGAAATCCAGCGTGCTGGAGGGCGGGCCTGTGCGTTGCCCGGCGACGTCACGAGCGAGAGCGATCTCGCCGCCATTGCGGGGCAACTCGCTGGACACGGCACGCTCGAGGTCGCGATTTTCAACGCCGCGGGCGCAACGCGTGCGCCGACGCTCGAACTGAGTGCCGCGCAATTCGAGGCGGCATGGCGTGTTACGACGCTCGGCGGCTTCCTGTTCGCCCGTGCGGCGTTGCGACCGTTACTGGCGGCCGGAGGGGGTTCTCTGCTGTTCACGGGTGCAACTGCGTCGCTGCGCGGCCGACCGCCGTTTGCCGCATTCGCTTCCGCCAAAGCCGGCTTGCGCTCGCTCGCGCAGAGCCTCGCGCGCGAATTCGGTCCGCGGAACATACATGTTGCGCACGTGGTGGTGGATGGCGGCATCGACGGCGAGCGTCTGCGTACCTCCGCGCCGCAACGCGTGGCCGAACGTGGACCGGACGGTTTGCTCCAACCCGAAGACATCGCCGACGCGTACTGGCACCTCCACCGGCAGCAACGCAGCGCGTGGTCGCAGGAAATCGATCTGCGGCCATTCAACGAATCGTTCTAGCGTGATGAGAATGCAGGCAACGGAACCGGCACTCGCAGAGGAAACCACGCCCGGACGGAAATTAGGCCCTACGCACTCGACAAGGCCGACTCCATGTAACGAGCGATCGAGAGCGCTGCAATCGCAGACCGCCCGGTTATCGAATGAGCAAGCAGCCGCCGCGCCCACATTGTTCAGCCACGCCAGCTAGTCTTTTCAGCGGATGATGCTTTTTCCGGGCGGAAACCCTGCCTAGAGTGTCAGGCTTCAACCTGGCATTCGCGTCCTCATGCAAATCGATACATCTACGACTTCAGCCTCTCCGGAGGGAAGTTCAACGTCCACGGGTCAATGGCTATCCGTCATCGCCGTCGCCGTGAGTGCGTTCGCGTTCGTAACGGCCGAGTTTTTGCCGGTCGGACTGTTGCCGCAGATCGCACACGACCTGGGCGTTTCGACCGGTGTCGCCGGTCTCATGGTCACCACGCCCGGTGTCATGGCCGCGATATTCGCGCCGACGCTGATAGTCGGCGCCGGCCGCATGGACCGCCGCTACGTTTTTCTGCTTCTCACCGCGGCGCTCCTGATTGCGAACGTCGTGTGCGCGGTCGCCCCGGACCTTGCGGTCATGCTCGTGGGACGGGCATTGCTCGGCGCCGCGCTGGGCGGCTTCTGGACGCTGGCGACGGCGGCCGCCCCGCGACTCGTGCAGGCAAAAGACGCGGCCAGGGCGACGGCTACCATTCTGACCGGCGTCACCTGCGCAACCGTCATCGGCGTGCCGCTCGGGACCTTTATCGCGTCGTTTGCATCCTGGCGCATGGCGTTCGCCGCCACCGCGGGCCTGGTGTCGCTCGCGTTGCTGGCGCAGGCGTGGCTGGTACCTTCGTTGCCATCGGCATCGGCGTTGCGGATCGCGGACTTCAGGACACTGCTGCGCCGGTCTCGCACGAGGCTGAGCATGCTGATGGTCGCGCTCGTCTTTGGCGCGCATTTTTCGACCTATACGTACATTGCTCCGCTGCTGGAACACGACTTCTCGTTGAATGCCATCACGCTGCTGCTTTTCGGCTTCGGCCTGATCGGCTTCTTCTCCAATGCGTTGACTTCGATGGTGGTGTCGGACCATCTGAAGAAGTCTGTCGCCGCGATGGCATTGCTGTTGCTGGGCGCGATGTCGTCGATGCTGCTGCTCGAGCATTCGCCGATCGGCGAGACCGCGGGGATGCTGCTGTGGGGAATCGCGTTCGGAGCACTCCCGCTCTGCTTCAGCGTATGGATTCAGCGCGATACGGCAGACATGGCCGAAGCAGGGTCGGCCATGTTCGTCAGCGTGATCCAGGTGGCGATTGCGCTGGGGTCGGCAGTGGGAGGCACCATCGTCGACCGCGCGGGAATCCATGCTGACTTCACGTTGGGACTTGGACTCGCTTTGCTCGGCATGGTGACGCTGCAACGGCTTGCTGTGTCGGAACGGCCGGCCAGGGCGTCTTCTCTCGATCCCGCCTGCGACGCGTCGCCCGACTGACGCAAACCGGCGGTCCAGGAACCCTCGCAAAAACGCCGCGCGGACATTGCATCCGCGTCGCAAAGCATTGCACAAATGCTTGTTTGCACAAGCGTGCGCCCGTGACTAGATTCGATGAATGCCACGAGCAGGAGCACGCACGATGTCAATCAACCTCGCATCGATCTGTCGGCGGACCGTGTTCCGCCCCTTCGAAGCCGTGCGACAACGGCTTCATCACGATACGGAGCGGATCGCGGCCCGATCGCGGGACGCGTACGCCGCGCGGCACGACGATCCGGAGCGCCTCGAGCGGATCGCGATTTATGCGCGCGCGGGGTATTTCAACATGGGGTACACGCTCGAATCGTTTCACGTGATCGGGGACATCGCGCCGGATTGACAGTGCGGCCCGGCGCGTTTCGAGCGCACGTGATGGAGCGCAAACCATGAGCGATATCGTCGTCGAACAACCGGGGGTGGTTGAAGCCGACCTGAACTACCTCGTCGCCAACGGCGTAAAACCCGCCACCTATGCATACGATCCGCCCGCCGGTGTGCCGCGGCGCAGTGGCGTTTATCGGACCGAGCGTGTCAAGGTCGCCAATGCGCGGTTGACGCCGCCGCCTGGCGGTCTGTCGCTCGATCGCAACGGCTTCGAACTGCGCCGTCATGCAAGCGCGCTCAACGATTTCTCCGATCCCGCCGCGATCGAGCGCATTTACTATCCGGAATCTGAAGCATTGCTCAGGCGCTGGACGGGGGCGAAGCGTGTCGTCATCTTCGATCACACGCTGCGCGATGGCCGCACGGCGCGAGCGAGCAGCGTACGCGAGCCCGTCAAGTACGTTCACAACGATCAGACCTTCGTGTCGGGACCGCGCCGCGTGCGCGATCATCTGCCGCCGCATGAGGCGGCGGAACTGCTCAAGGGCCGGGTGGCGATCGTCAACCTGTGGCGGCCGGTCGGCTGGCCGGTCGAATCGTCGCCGCTCGCGCTGTGCGATTCGCGCAGCATCGCGCTCAACGATCTCGTTCCGTCCGATCTGATCTACCCGGACAAGGTCGGCGAAACCTACGCATTCGTGTTCGATCCACGACACCACTGGTACTACTTTCCGCTGATGACGCCCGACGAGGTGCTGCTGCTGAAAATCTACGATTCGGCCGGCGACGGCATTGCGCGGCTGACCGCGCATACGGCGTTCGACGATCCGTCGTCGCCGCCCGACGCGCGGCCGCGACGCAGCATCGAGTTGCGTTCGCTGCTGTTTTTCTGAGTCGGCGCGCCGCGTGTGACTCAAATCACGGAACTCAGAACAGCCCGAAGTCGTCGTTGCTGTCGGGAATCGCGTCAAGCAGATCCGTCAGCGCGCGCCAGCCGAGCAGGCTCGAAAGCGTCATCGCTATATGCAGCCAGTGCCGCGCGCTGTCGCCCGGCCGGCGAGCCGGGCATTGTCCCGATCCGGTATCGATGAAGGCGCGCCGCAACGGGCAGGTGGGCATGTTCTCTCTCCTGTATTGAACGTCCTGTGTGCTGTGTTCGTGCTTCTCAACGCGCCGCCGTTTCGGCGCCGGCTACGCGCGAGACCAGCGCCGCCAGTACCTCTTTCAACGTCGTCGCGCCGAAGCGTCGCTCGCGGACATTCCTTTCGACATCGATACGGGCCGCGTTGTGCGCGTCGTACAGATCGACGATCAATCGTGCGTGCCGCTCGCCAAGCCCGGCGCCGCGTAGCACGGCGCTCCAGTCGTTGCGCGGCACCGCCTGCGCCACGACCGGCCGTCCCGCCAGCTCTTCCAGTGTGCGTGCCACGTCGAGTGCGCTAACTCGCCGGTCTGCCTCGATACTGACGATTCGCGGCGTCGCGCGCGATACCCGTGCGTCGGCCAGCAACTCGGCCGCGAGCTGGCCGACGTCCCGCGCGGCGACGGTCGGGAACAGCTTGTCGAGCGGATGATGCAGGCTCGGCAGCACGCCGCGTTCGAGCGCGACGGGCAGCACGCGCGCCCAGTTGTGCATGTGCTCCGCGGCGCGCAGAAACGTCAGCGACGAATCGACGGGACGCAACTGTGTTTCGAGGTAGTGGAACAGTGTCGTGATGCCGGTGCCGTCCGCGTGTTCGGCGCCATAGTCGGACAGCGCGAGCAGGCGTGGCGGCGCAGCCGCGCGTAACGCGGCGACGCTCGCGTCGATCATGCGCCGCATCGCGGCAGCCGGATCGTCATGCGCGCGCGGCAGCGGACACAGCAACTGCACCGCCTGCGCGCCGTCGATCGCGCGCGCGACCGATTCCGCATCGTTCAGATCGGCGAGCGCGATCTCGCAGCCGATTGCCGCCAGCGCTTCGCCTTGCGCCGCGTCGCGAACCACCGCGCGCACATCGCGGCCCGCGCGACGCAGCGCGCTCGCGCTTGCGCGGCCCACGTGGCCCGCTGCTCCAAAAATGACGAACACGTCGTGCTCCCTGGGGATCGGTATGGCGTCATCGTAGGAGCGTGTTGCCGGCAAAGCGCGCAGATGCGGATGACGTTGCGCGGATCCGGATGATTTTTTGCAGCGAGGCGGCGCAAGTGGTGCGAATCGCTTCGGCGGTACCGGACACCACGGAATCCCGTAGCTTCAGCGAAACCGCAAAAAACACCGCACAATGCACGGATCTCGCCGCCCGCCAGGAGAACAGCGATGAACGCCATCACACCCGCAGCCAGCCCGATATCCGCGCCCGCGCCGCACAGCGGTTCTCGCGTCGCCGTGCGCACGAGCCGGGCGCTCGGCTGGCAGGGCTTCGGCGCGGAACTGGTGAACGTGTCGGCCGGTTTGCACCGGATGCCGGCGTTCCGGCATCACCGGGTGGGCGTGCATGTCGGTGCGCCGGTGACGGCGCGCTGCCTGTGCGATGCGCGCCGCCTCGCGCGGATTCAGGCGCATGGCGACGCCGACGTGATCCCCGCGGGACTCGAAGGTCAATGGACCGATGACGCCGCCTGCACGATTTTCAGCGTATGGTTCGCCGTGGAATTTGCGCAGCGGACCGTCGAGCAACTGGCGCTGAAATCGTCGGACGCGCAACTGCATCCGCGCTTCCAGATGCGCGATCCGCGCTTTCAGCATCTCGCATGGGCGCTGCGCGCGGAGCTCGAGGCAGACGACGCGTCCGATCCACTCTACGCCGAAAGGTCTGTGCACGGCGATGGTGGTGCGGCTGGTCGGCGGCGCGCCGGAGTCCGGCAACCGGCGGCGCACACTTGCGCCGCGCACGGCGGCACGCGTGATCGAATTTATCGACGCGCATCTCGACCAGCGTCTGACGCTCGACGACCTCGCCGCGCAGGCGCAACTCAGCGTGCCGCACTTCAAGGCGCTGTTTCGCGAAACGCTCGGCGTGCCCGTGCATCAGTACGTGGTGCAGCGCAGGGTGGAGCGCGCGAAAGCGCTGCTGCTCGAAGGCCGGCTCAGCGCGAGCCAGATTGCGCTCGATACCGGCTTTGCGCACCAGAGCCATATGGCTCACTGGATCGGGCGTTTGCTGGGCGTGACGCCGCGCGAACTGCGCGGCGCCGGCACCCCGCCATCCCACTCCCATCAACCCGGCGCCACCCCCGTCAATTGCGCATAAACATCATGCGCAAGCTGCAACAGCGTCTTGCGATCGATTCCGCCCGATACCGCATAGCCGAAATCGCCGTCGACCCAGTAGAACACATTGACCGGCCCCGACTGATACAGCTTGAACGCCGTCGTGTTCGAGTTCTCGCGCCGGTGCGAGATGCACAGCGTCACGCGCTCCCCGTTGGGTCCGCGGTACATGAACTGCGCGGTCGGGCCGTCGGCGCCGGGCAGCAGACGGCCGCCCGACAGCATGAAGCCGCTCTTCGACAGCATCGGCGGATGCACCTGGGTGCCGAGCCGGTCCGCGAGCCATTGCACGAAATCCTGCTCGTGATCGGCGCTCATGTCGCTCGGCCGGTCGATCGCCGGCATGTAGACCACGTGCGCGAGCGCTGCCTGGCGCGCGAAATTCTCGGCGCTGTCCGCGCTGACCGCCTGCATATCGGTGTGATCGAGCGCGACCGGCGGGATCAGATCGCTCCTGTGCATGCCGATTCCGATGCCCAGCACTAGCATCGCCGCCATGCCGCCGAACTGCGCGGCGTAGCGCGGCCAGTCCGCGGCAATTCGCGAGCGGCGCGGCGCGCCCGTTTGCAGACGCTTCGGCACGGGTTCGCTGAGCACGCGGTCGTAGCGCTCATGGAACATGCCGTTGAGCGAAAAATAATCGCTGACGCGCGCGGCCAGCTCCGGGTTCTGTTCGAGCGCGCGCTCCACTTCGGCACGGCGCTCTCCGGACAGCGTGCCGTCCACGTATGCGTGCAGATCTTCTTCGCCGATCGGCATTTGCGGCTCGCTCATCGCACCACCTGTAATTTCGCACCGGGCTGGGTGCCCGCCATCAAGGCCCGCAGCCGTTCGCGTCCGCGCGACAGCCGCGACATCACGGTGCCGATCGGGATGTTCAACGCAAGCGCGACGTCGGCATAGCTCATTTCCTCGAGGCCGACCAGCAGTACCACCTCGCGCTGCTCGACCGGCAGACGCTGCAACGCGTAGTCGAGGTCGCGCATTTCCAGCGAGCGGGTCTGGCCCGACGGCACGGCAAGCTCGCTTTCGGGGATGCTGTCGTCGTCGACCGCGACGTGGACCGCGCGCGCCGACGCCTTGCGCGCCTGATTCGCAAATACGTTGTGCATGATCGTAAAGAGCCACGCGCGCAGATCGGTGCCGGGCTGGAACAGACGGGTGCGGGCGAGCGCGCGTTCGAGCGTGTCCTGCACGAGGTCGTCGGCGAGTTCGCGATTGTTGATCAGCGCCCGCGCATAGCGCCGCAGACGCGGCACGTGTTCCATCAGCTCGTCACGGACATCCATGATGGGTCCCGGTTCTGGGGCTTGGGGTCGGCATCGGGTTCACTCGGGTCGGTATCGATGCGCGCGGGGCCGGCCGCGGTTGCCGCCGGCGCCTCGCGTATTCGACCTGTAAACATCCGTGAACGCATTTTATTCCGCGGACTTTGCCGGATCGATTTTTCGTCGGCTTTCAGCGGCGTTACCGCGCGGTCATCACGTCGGCGACGCGCATCAGGCCGTGGGTGCGCGCGTTGCCCGCCACGACGAAGCGCTGCCGCTGCGCGGTCCACGTCAACAGCCGCAGCTCGCCGACGCGCCGCGCGGACCACTGCGGCTGCGCGCGCGCGAACGGCGCCGCGGCCGACAGCAGCACCACCGGCTGCTGGTCGCCGTTCAGATAAACGAATTCGTTCGCGCGCTGCAACGGCCCGAGCGGCAGTACGCGTTGTTCGACGAGGCGCATTCCGATCGCGCTGAGATCCGGCGCGGACGGATCGGCGCGGGTCGGCGACGCGGCCGGAAAAGCCCGCGCGGTGGCCTGGGCCAGTGCCATCACCGCGGCGTTGTCGAGCGCCTGCGCGGACACCTGGGCCGCCGCGAGCCAGCCGCTCAGGACCACGAGCGTCAGCGCGAGCGCCGCGAGCACGTTGAGCATTCGACGCACGCGGCCGGCCGGCCGCGCGCGCGCGAAGG